>CAWIUB010000026.1:0-78620 GCA_963839175.1 uncultured Actinomycetota bacterium | reverse complement strand
GCCCGACGCGATGTCGGTGTCTAGCACGAGGTAGCTCACGCGATGTCGGACCGCCGCGACGCGTACAAGTCCTCCAGGAACTCCTCGTACTCGTCATCGGAGTCCCACAGCCCCGGATGCGCCAGCGCGTCAAGCTCGTCTAGTGAGGTGATCGGCCGCACACCCTGCCGCCGCGCCAGCTCCTCGGTCGGCACGTCATCCTCGGACCACTCCGAGCCATGCTTCGCACTCGCCGTCATCGCCACCACCTCCCGTCACGCCGATGATCTCACGAGTTGCACTGGCAGCGGTGCCGTCGAAGCACCAGCTCGGAGATCACTGACGCGTCGTCTCAGTTTCCGTCTCATTCGTTGGCGTCCGCGACCGTTCGGCGAGCTTCGGCGGGCCCTACCGACCGAGCAAAGTTCGGCACGGGACCGGGCCGAACGCCCAGGGGCAGACCTCGAAAGCGTGTGATGTGCAAGCCTCCGTGGGCCGACCGGTGCCCCACCGTCCGGACCCCCGACCACAGGTTCGTCCCAGGTGCCAGCACGGCCACGTTCCGGGTCACATGCCCTCGCCGCACCGCTTTATTCAGCGCGGTGCGTAAGTCGGGTGAGCCTATTGCGCTGCGGTAGGTGCACTTCGGTACTGATCATCTTCGCGTAGCGGCGCTCGGTGTTCGGGTTCGAGCTTGTCGTGACGATGCGGGGCCGTGTCGCATTCGGCGGTAGTTCAACGCCCAGGCGGTGCTGGTGGGGACGAGCTGGGGTGGCCACTCGGGTTGACCTCGCCGCGATGTTGGGCTGAGCGCACGGAGGCCGTATCGACATCGGCCGGCGCTCGTTGAACGGTTCGGGACAGCGGCTCGGGGGAGCGCACCGCCCGACACGTTCCCCAGGGGGATGGGGATGCCGGGATGCATCGGTCATGGTGTGTGGTGACCGTGGCGGCGTTCCTGATCGCCGCGGCGCTGGTCGGCCCGGGCGTTCCCGCGGCGGGTGCGGCGGGCGTGCCGGATGCCGCAATTCGGGTGGCCCGGTTCAGCGTCGGCGGGGGAGCGCTGGACGTGCGGCTCACCGGATACGCGGGCGCCAGCCGGCACCTTGTCGTGCCACCGGGCGGATCGCCGACGGTCGAGGGGTACGCGGCGCTGCCGCCCGGTCCATATGTCGTTACGGTGCGCTCGGGGGCGGCGGCGCCAGCGGTGCTGATCGTTGACGCGCAGCCGGGCGCGGCGTACACACTCGGCGTGGTCGCCGCTGCCGGGACGGTGCGGGCGCTGCTGATACACGACGATTCACCGCGCCGTCGCCCGGCTCGGTTGGGTTCGCCTCATCCTGGCCGCTGCCCGCGCGCGGCAAGCCGACGTCGAGTTGGTGTCGGGGCCCGTCCTGGTCCACGATGGCGCGTTCGCCGGGGTCACGGCGTATCACGCGGTGCGTGCCGGGACGTGGCGGGTGGCGGGGAGCGCGGCGTCCGGGCAGCCTCTGCGCACCGTTGCCACGGTTTCCATCGCTGCCGGCAGGCTGACCTCGATCGTGCTGTTCGACGGGCCCCGCGGGCGTTTGGCGGTGTGTGCCCTGGCCGATGCGGCCGGTCCCAGCCGATCGCCGGGCGGGCCGGTTCCGGCTGGCGGCGGTGGGATGGCCGCGGTGATCTCCGGGCATGGCTCGGGTGTGCCGGCGGCGCCGATCGGAAGTCTCGCACTGGCGGTCGTGTTCGCCGGCTGGGCAGTGTTGCGCGGGGTCCTCGCGGTGCGCCGGCGCCGCCGGGCGGCAGCCGCGGGGGGTTTGCCGTGAGGCGCCTGGTCGCGGTGGCCGTCTACCTGGCGGTGTTGCTCGCGGGGGCGGCGGCGGCTGCGCTCATCGGGTCGGGGTATGTGCGTCCTGGCGCCGAGCGCGCTGCCGGCGCCCGCCGACGCGGCCCCCGACGCGTGAGCAGGTGCTGCCGCAGAGCGCGCCGACGCGACTGCGCATCCCGGCGATCGGTGTGGATACCGCGCTGCAACCGCTGGGCCTGCTCCCGGATGGCACGCTGCAGCCGCCGAGCAGTTGGCAGACCGCCGGCTGGTACGCCCGCGGCGTCGAGCCCGGCGATCCGGGTCCGGCCGTCATCGCCGGACACGTCGACTCGGTATCCGGCCCGGCGGTGTTCTTCCGGCTGCGACAGCTTCACCCCGGCGACCTGATCATCGTGCAACGCGGCGACCGGCGAGTGCTCAGCTTCGTCGTCAACGCCACCGCCGATACCCGAAGGCCGCGTTCCCGACTGCGGCCGTCTACGGGCCGACCGCGCTACCCACGCTGCGACTTGTCACCTGTACCGGTGATTTCGATTGGTACGCGCACAGCTACCCAGACAACCTCGTGGTCTCCGCCCAGCTTCGCTACTCCGGAGGTTAGTCATGACACGACGCAAAGGACATACTGCCAGCAGAGCTTTCTGGCCGCGCTGTCGAGTACTCGGTAGCGCCAGCGGCGGCCCGAAGTGTCGAACGCGGTCGGCGGACGAGACGATGGGGACCGCGAACGTCCAGCGACGGCGCGTTCTTCCCTGGCTAGCGGGCATAGGCTGCGCCGCGCTCGCCATGCTGGCCGTGCTGCCCGCGCAGCCCGCTGGCGCCGCGCCGCAATCCACCAGCGTCATCAATGCTGGTCGCTTCCCGTCAGTACATCGGCGGCGAGCCTTGGCCTGACGGTACCCGGATTGCCGGCGCCGAAGCTGCCCCTGGCACCGGTGAAGGTGACGGTGCCTCCGGTCGGCGTGAGCGGCCACCGGTCGAGGTGAGCCTGCCACCGGTCGGCGTGAGCCTGCCACCGGTCGAGGTGAGCCTGCCACCGGTCGAGGTGAGCCTGCCACCGGTCGAGGTGAGCCTGCCGCTGGCGAAGGTGAGCCTGCCATCGATCACGCTGGCGGCTCCCACGGGCAGCCGGACCCGTCGCAGCGTGGCGGACCGGCGTCGCAACCCGTCGACGCACCCCCGTCGCGACCAGTCGCCGCGAAACCGGGTCACCGCGCCAGCCTGGGCATCGGGCCAGAGAGAAGGCTCGCCGCGCTGCCCGACCCAAACGGCTCCGCGACCGGCCTGACCCCGAACTCGACTGGAATAGTGCAGATCCCCGGCGAAGGGGCAATGGCGTCCTTAGCCGCCGGCCGGTAGCTTCCGCGAACAACGGGCCATCGCTCGCAGCACCGATGTCACTGCTATCGGTGTTGCTGGCCATCATCGCAATCCTCGCCCTGTCGCTGATCACCGCCGCCGACGCCCGCCGCGTGGTGCTGCACCCTGGCAACGGCAACTGATGCCGTCACGCTGCGGCACCCAAGCGCGTCGATGTACAACCTTCGGCTAACCCTCGGGGCGACGCGCCCGTCGCGCCCCTCTGAAAGGGATCGGCGACCGGGGGCCGCTCGGCGGCTGAGGATCCTACGGAATCGGCGTGGCCATGCTGTCCCTTGACCCGATGGGACCCCGAATGGCGGTAGCACGGGCGCGAGTACGTCGTCGTGGTTCGCAAATGGTGTCGCGTAATGGCGTACAACCTGGTGGCGCTCGGCCAGGGTTTCAGGTGGGACCCTGAGCGCTCGCGGCCGCCACCCATGACGTCAGGGTGGCGCCATGCCGAGCGTTCACGTGAACGCGCACCGCGCGGCTATCGTGTGCCTGCGCCGAGTGGCATAGCGGACATCGAGGTCGGAGGTATCACTCAGCTGACGCGGGCGGGTTGCGGGCTAACCGACCTTGAGGATTGCGCACCAGTATTGGCCGGAGCCGCCCGGGGCAGGCAGGTATGCCCAGCCAACGCTGAATGACGTCATGTCTGGATCGAGCAGCCAGGCCCCGCCGTCGCTGCGGCTGGCGATCATGCTGATCACCTTGGTTCCGTCCCGGGTGGGCACGCCCGCCTGCGACGTGATCGTGCTGCCCGCGGCCTGACTGGCCGATGTGCTCGGCGCAACGCCCACGAGCTCCTCGCCGCCGCGACCGGAGCGCGATCGGCCGAGGAGCACCATCAGCAACCCGACGACCATGCCAATCACCACCAGGACGACCAGACCCCGCATGGCGCGCTGCCGGGATGCCGCCTCCTCCTCGCCGGACGATGACGTCCACAGATCACTCACCACGGCCCCATCGACGCCCCGCCAACACGCGCGCGCCTGCTGGACCGACAGTGATTGACGCGGCCCGCGCCGGACGCGTCCACGCGGCGCCTCACATCGGCGTGAGCCGTAGGCACGGCGACCAGCTCTGCTCGGTCGGCTATCCGGTACGTGCGAGGACGTCCGCGCGCGACCTGCTGGTTTCGATGAGTTGCGCGTTCGTTTGGTCCGGTCCGAGGGCCCACGCGCGGGCGGCGTCGAAGGGCTTGCCGAAGGCGTGATGGCGGGCGATCAGCCGCTCGATGCGCACCTCGTCAGGCAGCTCGCAATACCAACTTTCGGCAAACAACGGCCGCAGCTCGTCCCACGGCGAGCGATCAACGAGCAGGTAGTTGCCCTCGCAGATCACCAGGCGCACTGACCGATCGATCCGGATCGATCCCGCTACCGGCTCTTCGATCGCGCGGTCGAATTCCGGCGCGTAGACGACGCGCTCATTGGCAGCCAGTCTGCGCGCCAAATTCAGATAGCCCTCCGCGTCGAACGTGTCGATCGCCCCCTTGCGGTCAGCCCTGCCCAGCCGCCTCAGTTCCGGATTGCTGAGGTGGTACCCGTCCATCGGCACCACGCGAGCCGCCGGCCCGATCGCCTCGGCAACTTGGCGAGCGAGTAGCGACTTGCCCGACCCCGGTGGTCCGACGATCCCGAGCAGGGCGCGTTCCTTCGTCGCGGTGAGGCACGACGCGCGGGCAACGAGCGCGTCGAGCCCCAGCGGATAGTTCATCTGGCCCTTCTCATATTCTGAGACATCAATCTCAAAGTTCAGGAACATGATCTACGCTACCGGAATGCTCGACCCAGTTGCGCATCCTGGTTCGCGTTGGCTGATTCTCGCGCTTGGAATTGCCGCGCAGGCCGCGACCTGCACGTTCATCTACGGCCTGCCCATGCTCGTTCCCGCTTTGCGCGCCGAAGAGCATCTGGCGCTGCTCGCAGCCAGCATGGTGATTTCGGCCCCGATAGCCGGAGTGCTCCTCACCCTGGTCGCCTGGGGTGCCGCCGCCGATCACTACGGCGAGCGCGTAGTCATAGCCACCGGCCTTGCGCTGGCGAGCGGCTTGTTGTTCCTCACGGACCTGGCACATGGCCCGGTCGCGCTCTGGGTGTTGCTTGGCCTTGCCGGAGCCGCGGGCGCCTCGGTCAACGCGGCGAGTGGGCGCGTCGTCATGGGGTGGTTCCCGGTGCGCCAGCGCGGCGTCGCGATGGGGGCCCGGCAGACCGCCCAGCCACTCGGCGTGGCGGTTGCCGCGCTGGCTCTGCCGCCGCTCGCCCATGACGTCGGCGTCCACGGCGCGTTGAGGTGTCCTGCGGTGTTGTGCGCGCTGGTGGCTGGCGCCGTCCTACTGCTGGTCCGCGACCCGCCGCGAGGACGCCCGGAGGATGCCCGTCCGGTCTCCTCGCCGTACCGCACTGCAGCGTTGTGGCGCATCCATACGGCCAGCGCCTTACTTGTCGTGCCGCAGTTCGCCGTCTCGGGGTTCACCCTGGTCTACCTGGTCGGCCAGCGGCACTGGGATCCGACCGCCGCTGGGCGGCTGGTGTTCTGGTTCCAGCTTGCGGGCGCGGCCGGTCGGATCGGCGCCGGCGTGTGGTCCGACGCCGTAGAGAGTCGGCTACGCCCGATGCGCCACTTGGCCGTCGCGAGCGGTGCACCCATGCTCGTGCTGGCGGCGGGCGCGCGGACCGCGGCGTGGTGGACCATCGTCGGCTTCGCACTCGGCGCGGTCGTCACCGTGGCCGATAACGGACTCGGCTACACCGCGGTGGCCGAGTTCGCCGGGCCGGCCTGGACGGGTAGGGCTCTCGGCGTGCAGAACACCGGCCAGAATATTGCTGCTGCGCTGAGCGCCCTGCTGCTTGCGGCGATCATCGGCAATGGCCGGTATGCGCTCGGCTTCGGGGTCGTGGTGCTCTTCCCGCTGCTCGCCGTTCCGCTGACGCCGCTGCGCGCGGAGCGACCCCACTACGCCTCGCCCGCTGATGGCTGCCGATTCCGCAGCTCATCCGACAGCGCGCTGAGGAACGCCGCCAGCTCGCCCGCGCCCAGCTTGGGAAAGCGGGTGAGTACGCCGGCCACTGCTGCCTCGAATCCCTCGTACGCCCCGTGCACCGCGTGCCGGCCGATCGGTGTGGAGCGCACCAGCAGGCTGCGTGCGTCATCGGGGTTGGGCTCGCGGACGGCGAGGCCAGCGTGTTCGAGCCGGTCCAACAAGGAGCTGACGCTGCCTGAGGTCAGATCCATGCGGCGTCCCAGCTCACTCGGCGTCAACGCTCCGTCGGTATGCAGATGGCCGAGGGCCGTGATCTCCGACGTACTCACCTTGAGCTCTCCGGCGAGCGCATTGCGGGAGCTCTCCGCGGTGAGCACCAGCTCGCGCAGCGCCCCCGCCACTAGGCGTAGCTGCCCCGGACTTGCACTCACCATGACGTCCTCGTGGTCGAGGCAATATATTGATCATCAAGCTACGTTGTCTCGCGGGGCCCGGTCAAATGACATCAGGTTGTCATGCGCTCGAGCGCACGAGATTTCCCAAGTATTTGGGCGATTCTGCGGCTCTGGAGATCCGGACGCGCTCGGTGATCCTCCGTGTGCGACCGGCTACCCACGGCACAATCGGTGATTCGCTTGATAATCCAGACAACCATCAGGTAAGGTCCGCGTTTGGGAGGCGGCACTATCGGGGGGTGTGCCGCCTCGAACCATGTCTGCGGCCTTCACGCTCCGACCATCGCCTCGCACCCGGCCGGGCGGAAGCACTGAGTGGCGGAGGTGACTCGCGCTTACTCGAACTTTCGAGTTCCGCCCATGAACCCGATAGTGGACTCGGGTGCGACTGCTCACGCGACGCTAGTACAGCAATCTGAAGGGCTATCGCCTCTGGTCCCCGCTGCTGACGCCGAACCCGTTCAGTCCAGCTGGCGCTCAACACGGCCCTACCAAGCGGAGGTCGTACGGTTGCACCAAAACCGGCCGATCGCTCACGTCGATCTCCCGGGAGGTGGGGACCTCCTGGGATTCCGTGGCACGGTTGCTCGACCGCGCCGGCGTTCGAGCACGAAATCGTCGGCGCCCGCTGGCATGATGACAGCTGTGGCGAGAGTGGCGAGTCTTCTGGATCGACCCGTCTACGGGTTCGGTCAAGTCGATCACATTCTCGTCCTGACACCGGGTACCGCGCGCAGATGGATCGACGGCTACCGGCGGGGTGGTCGAACCTACCCGCCGGTGGTTCGCGTTGAATCAACCGGTGACGAGTCGGTCACTTGGGGTGAGTTCATCGATACCAGACTGCTTTCTGAGTATCGAGGTGCGGGCGTACCGCTGATCCGGATGCGTCCGGCGGTCGAGCGGTTGCGGGAGGAGTTGGGCACTCCGTATCCGCTCGCCTCGGCCAAGACCTGGCTCGCCGTGGAGGGCCGTGAATTGGTTCGCCGCGTTCAGGATGAAGTGGGCCTCGATAGGCGCCTGTCGATCGTCGTTCGGACGGGTCAAGGGATGTTTGACTGGTCCCGCGAAGCGGAGGACTTCAGGCGATCAGCGGACTGGACGTCGTCCAGTACTGACGCCGAGGTACGTAGCCTTCGGCCGGTTTCGGACATCGCCGAAGTGCTGATTGACCCTCTCAAGAGCTTCGGTGAGCCCGTTGTCCGTGGTGTGCGTACCGAGATCATCGCCGAGTTGGTACGCGCCGGTGACACCCCTAACATGATCGCTGACCTTTACGATCTTCCAAGGGCATCAGTCGATGCGGCGGTCCGGTATGAGCTATTGCGCGCTGACACCGCCGCCTAGCGGAGCGATCCCGTGAGGTGACGGCAGATCCAAGTAATCTCCGCTTCTACGTTGATGAGAGCGCTCTGGGCTTGGGTAAGGCGCTCGCTGCAGCCCGTCGAGACACGATCTATGTCGGCCATCCACTCATACCGGAGTGTCCACTCGGCGTGGCCGATCCCGAATGGATTCCTGCCGTTGCCCGCCGAGGGCTTATCGTCATCGGCCGCGACCGCCGAATTCGGACGAAGCGCGAAGAGCTCCGTCAGCTCACGGCAGCCAAGTTGCGGGTCTTTTGGATTGGCGGAAAGCGCGATCTCCCGACGTGGGAGTGGCTAGTGCGTGTAGTTAAGCATTGGGACGCCATCGAGCAGATCGTCCGGATGCGCCCTACAGGCCCCTGGTTCTACGTCATCAACGAAGCCGGGCTCAGCGAAGTCCGCTTGGACCGGTAGCGCTCGACGGCGCCTGTCGGACTGCCACAGCGGAGGATGCGGGATTTGAACCCGCGAGGGGTTGCCCCCAACACGATTTCCAATCGTGCGCCCTAGGCCACTAGGCGAATCCTCCGCGCGACAGGATACGGGCCCGCCTCGGGCCGACCCAACTCGCTGCTCGCGTAGACTCGCCCGTCGACCCCCCGTGCGGCGCCCACCCTGTGAACCTCCCCAGGGCCGGAAGGCAGCAAGGATAAGCAGGCTCTGGCGGGTGCGCGGGGGGTCCCGAAACCCGCCCATTCCCGGGTCCGGTCGTTCGGGTTCCCGACGGAGGCGGCATAGTGCCGCGTCGTCCAGTGACGATTTGGGTTTCGTGGTCGTCACTCATCCGTTTCATCCGCTGAGTGGGCAGCGGCTGGAGGTTCTCTACGTCAAGCGTCGCGGCGGGGACACGGTGTTCGTGTGCTCGGGCGGGGTGTCCGGGTTGATCACGGTGTCGCGGGGGTGGACCGACCGTGGCGAGCCGCCGGTACCGCAGCGATTGTCGGCTGAGGGGCTGGGCGAGCTCGCGGCGGCGACACGCGCGATCCAGGGTCGTTGATCGCCGGTCGTCGGCACGTCATACTCTTGTGTGATGAATATGCACAAGAGCAATTTGGATGGCCTGTCGACGCGGGTGTTGCTAACTCGCCGCCATCGGCTGGCGGCACGCCTGGGCGACGTGGAGCAGGTGCTGGCCGGCTCGCTGGTGGAGCAGACACGCCGCTGCGGCAAGCCGGAGTGCCGGTGCGCGGACGGCGATCCGCACGGCCCCTACGCGTACTTCGCGCCCCGCCCGGCCGGGCGGGGGCGGGCGCGCTATGTGCCGGCAGCGCTGGTCGCGGCGGTGCGGGCCCGGCTGCGCCGCAGTGAGCAGGTGCAGGCGGTGCTGGGCGAGATCTCGGCGATCAACGCCGAACTGCTGGCCCGACGCGAGTTGACGTAGACGGTGGGCGCCGGCGGGTTGTCGTGCTCCGTGCGGGCAGAGGCGGTGGCGGTGCTGGCGAACATGACGATGGCGGCGCTGGAAGGCGGCGGTGGTGAACGGCGAAGCGAAGATCAACAGCGGGCATCGGGACCGGCTGGCGGTGATCTACCTGCGGCAGTCGTCGATGGCGCAGGTCCGCGAGCACACCGAGTCGACAGCTCGCCAGTACGGGCTGGCCGAGGAGGCGGTGCGGCTGGGCTGGGCGCGGGCCGCCGTGCTGGTGATCGACACCGATCTGGGGGTGTCGGGCCGGTGGGGCGTGGCCCGGGCCGGGTTCACCGAACTGGTGAGCCGGGTCTGTTCCGGCGAGGTCGGCGCGATCTTCGGGATCGAGATCTCCCGGCTGGCCCGCTCCAATGCCGAGGTGGCCCGGCTGATGGAGTTCGCGACGATCACCGCCACGCTGCTGATCGACTCCGACGGCGTCTACGACCCACGCGATGTCAACGACCGGATGCTGCTCGGCATGAAGAGCACGATCGGGGAGGTGGAACTGCACGTGATGGCGCAGCGGCTACAGGCCAGCAAGCGGGCCGCCGCCGCCCGCGGCGAGCTGCGCACCCCGCTGCCGGTCGGCTACCTCCACGACGAGGACGGCGCGGTCGTGATCGACCCCGACGCCGAGGTCCAGGCCGCGATCAATGATCTGTTCGCCGCGTTCGCCGCGTGCGGCTCGGCCTACGGGGTGGTCGCCGCGTTCAGCGACCGCCGGTTCCCGCTGCGCGCCTACGGCGGGGCCTGGGCCGGTCAGCTGCGCTGGGGCAAGCTCACCCACGCCCGGGTGCTGGGCGTGCTGCGCAACCCGTGCTACGCCGGGGCGTACGTGCACGGCCGCTACACTTCCCGCCGCCGGGTCGACCCGGACGGCAGCGTGCACACCGGGCTGACCGAGCGGCCCCGCCGCGAGTGGCCGGTGTTGATCCACGCCCACCACGAGGGCTACCTCAGCTGGGCGCAGTTCCTTGCCAACGAGGCCAGGCTGGCCGCCAACCGCACCAACACCGGGGCCCGGCCGCCGCGCGAGGGATCCGCGCTGTGTCAGGGCATCATCGCCTGCGGGTCCTGCGGCAAACCGATGCGCACCAACTACCACGCCGGCTCCCGCCCGGCCTATGAATGCTCCTCACGCGCGGACCGGTTGACCACCCCAACCTGCCGGTCAGTCACCGCGGCCACCCGTGGACGACGCCGTCGCCGAGCGGCTGCTAGCCGCATTGACGCCGCAGGAAGTCGCGCTCGCGTTGGCCGCCGCGGACCAGGTCGCCGACCGGCACCAGCGCGTCAGCCGGGCCGCACAACTGGCCGTCGAACGGGCCCGCTACCAGGCCGACCGGGCCGAACGCGCCTTCCACGCCGTCGAACCGGAGAACCGGCTGGTGGCCCGCAACCTGGAGACCCGCTGGGAGAACCGGCTCGCCGCGGTGGCCGACGCCGAACAGGCACTTGCGGCGGCACGCGACAGCCTGCCGCCGCTGCCCAGCCGGGCGGAACTGGAGGTCGTGGCCGGCGACCTACCCGGCCTCTGGCACGCGCCGAGCACCAGCCACAAGGACCGCAAACGCCTGCTCCGCACGCTGATCGCCGACATCACCCTGCTCCCCGAGACCGACCGCGGCAAGGTCAGCATCGGGATCCGCTGGCACACCGGCGCAGCCGAACAGCTCCAAGTCGCCCGAGCCGTGCACCCCGGAACCGCGAAACGCAGCCCCTCACCGGCCGTGGCGATGGTCCAGCGGTTCGGTCCGAGCACCCCGACCGCCGAACTCGCCGAATTGCTCAACGCGGCCGGGCTGAGCACCGGCACCGGGCGCCCCTTCGACGTCAAGGCCGTGCAGTGGATCCGGCACGCCCACCACATCCCAGCCCCGGCGACCTACACCCACGGCGAGATCAGCGTCGCGCACGCCGCCAACCGGCTCGGCTGCAGCACCGGCGTCATCTACTACTGGATCGAGACCGCCCAACTCGCCGCCCGCCGAGGTGTCGGCAACCGGCTCTGCATCCCCTGGACTCCGCAGGTCGAGGCAGCCTGCCGACGACGCCTCGCCGAGTCGGGCCACCTCAAGACCGCGGGCCGGCGGCCCTTCGCCGCCGCCGCCACCTGTTAGACGTCACCAGGAATGTCAGTGCCCCACGGCATCCTGACAACAACCCAGTCACACGCTCGGAACTGTTCGCACCAGTCGCACATCCCCAAACGCGCCAGCAGGAGGAGCGGTATGAAGTCACCGTCCCGACCTTCGGGGGCAGCCTTGCCGACTTCGGGTCGTCCGTCGCGAGTTCGGGTGTGTCGCGGGTCCTCCCGGCAGGAGCATCGCCAGCGCCGGTGGCGAGTTGCTGATCCAGGTGAAAGCGGCGGCGGGACCGAGCGACCGGGAGCGGTGGCCTGCCTGAGCACGAGCAACGGCCCCGCCCACGTCGGCGGCTCCCGCTCGCTCGCGAGCGGAAGAGTCCTGCGCACACCGACGATCGGACGATCGGCTAGCGTCGCGCCATGAGCGACGCACGCGAGGTGGCGGGCCGGGTGATCGATGCGGTGAACGCGCACGATCTCGACGCGCTGCGCGGCCTGTATGCACCAAACGCCCGAACCCAACGCCCCGGCTGGCCGCAGGACGGCACGCCTGACGACCTGCTCGCGTCCTACGAGATGGACTTCGCGTGCGTGCCGGACATCCGATTCGAGCCGGTGTCGACGCTCGCCGACGGCGCGCATGTCGCGAACGAGCTGCGCATTACCGGGACGAACACCGGTTTGACCGTGCTCGGCGACTTCGGCAAGGCGCTGTTGGGCGCCGACGTCGAGGCGGTGCCGCCGACGGGATGCCCGATCGACCTGCCGGCCGTGTTCCTCCACGAGGTCCGCGACGGCCTCGTCGTCGCCGAGCGCCAGTACTGGGGCCTGCTCGAGTTCCTGGTGCAGATCGGTGTCATCGGGGGCTAGCGCCGCGCGCGGCGTCGAGGCGGCGCGCCGTCCGGGCGGATCGCCTTCGTGCGCACGGGATCCCGAGGGCCCACCGCTCAAGCGCCGGTCGCTGCTGCTCGGAGGGCGAAAGCAGGAGCGCAGTCAGGAGACGGCCGCGCTCCCGAGTTGGACGAAGCTCGGGCGCGTCGGCCCGACGGCGGGAGACGCTCGCAATCGCTGCCAAGGAGGCGTGACGAGAGCTGCGACTCGAACCCCTCCGCCTCGTCCTCAGCGGGCGTCTGGCGGGCGCTGGGCCAGACGCAGGGCCTCGGCAAAGTCGTGATCTTGGGCGTGTCGTGGGGTGACACGCCGGTGAGGGTGTAGAAGCGGTGCGGCACGGCGCGCGCTGGTGATCATGAAGGTTCTCGACGCCATCGTGATGACCGGAGCGTGTGCCGTGCCTGCGTGTGTATCTTCGCTGATCCCGTCCGTTGTTGGCCAGCCCGTTCAGCGTGTCCTGGGTGCTGGTGATGTCCCGGCGGATCTGCTGATGGCACTGTCCGGCGTTGTCGATCCGCGGGCCCGGCGCGGGGTTCGCCACCGGCTCGCGGTGATCTTGGGGATCGGGGTGTGCGCGGTGCTGGCGGGGGCTCGCTCGTTCACCGCGATCTCCGAGTGGGCCCGTGAGCTCAGCCCGGCGGTCCGGGTCCGGCTCGGTATCGGGCGGGTGGCGCCGAGCGAGAGCGCGATCCGCCGCACGCTTCAGCGGGTCGATCCCGCCATCCTGGACCGGGCGGTGTCGGGTTGGCTTGCTGCCACGGTCGCCGAGCCTGGCCCGAGGTGGCGGGCGATCGCGGTGGACGGCAAGACCGCCCGTGGTGCGCGCACCGGTGAGGGGCGGGCGGTGCACCTGCTCGCCGCCCTCGAGCACGGTGACGGGACGGTGCTCGGGCAGTGCGTGGTGGACGGGAAGACCAACGAGATCACCGCGTTCGCGCCGTTGCTCGACAGTGTCGACATCACCGGAGCGGTCGTGACCGCGGATGCGATGCACACCCAGCGCGAGCACGCCGAGTACCTGCACGGGCGTGGCGCGCACTACGTGTTCATCGTGAAGGGCAACCAGCCCAGCCTGTATCAGCAGCTCGAGACCCTGCCCTGGCGTGACATCCCGGCCGTGGACCTCACCGCAGGCAAGGGCCACGGGCGGGTCGAGTCCCGCACCGTCAAGATCACCGCAGTCGGCGTCGGGATCGGCTTCCCGCACGCCCGCCTCGCGATCCAGATCACCCGCCGACGCCGCCCGCTGACCGCACGCCGCTGGCACAGCGAGATCGTCTACGCGATCACCGACCTCGACCAGGACCAGATCCGGCCCGACGAACTAGCCGACATCATCCGCGGGCACTGGAGCATCGAGAACAGGCTGCACTGGATCCGTGACGTCACCTTCGCCGAGGACCTGTCTCAGATCCGCGTCGGCCACGGCCCCGCCGTGATGGCAGTCTTGCGCAACCTGGCCATCAGCATCCACCGCCGTCACGGCGCCACCAACATCGCCGCCGCCACCCGCCGAGTCGCACGACATCCCAGCCGAGTGCTACCCCTGCTGCTATAAGCCGGGATCAACACGACTCAGATAACGACCAGATCAACTTTGCCGAGGCCCTGGGGCCAGACGCTCGCTCGTCGCGAACGCGGGCGTGAGCTCTGTGCCGCCGCGCACGACTGCGGGTCGTGCCCCTTCGCCGCCGAGCGGTCGTCATGCGCCCTGACGGCCGCTCGACGTCGAAGCTCCCTATCACGCGCCGTGGGCGATAGCGCGCTTGGTCGAACGCTTCGATGATCGCCATCTCATTCCTGGTCAGACCGGTCCGCCCGCACCGCGCGCCGCCGTCTTGCGCGGGCGGGAGCGTGCGCGCCGCGTGAGTCATGTTTACGCGGCAGCGCGGGCCGCCAGCCAGGCGGCGACTTCGCCGACGAAGCGCCCTGGCTGGTCGCGGATGATTGACGGTACTAGTAGTCTGTCGCTTCTAAATAGCTGGGTATAAGTGCCGTAGTTTGATGCGGGCGTCGCTGGTGGTGAACCTCCAGTCGACTTGGCGCTCGTCGGCGTTGATGGCCTCGGCCCAGGCGGCGAGTTCGGTGTCGAGGACGGCGAGGTCGGCGATACGCCGGCCGAGGCATTGCTTGGTCAGGCAGGACAGTTCGATCTCGGCGATGTGGAGCCAGGAGCCGTGCTTGGGTGTGTGGTGGATCTCCAGCCGGCCGGCCAGGGCGTAGGCCTTCTCGGGCGGGAATGCCTCGTAGAGGGAGGCGATCGAGTGGGTGTTGAGGTTGTCCATGACCAGGACGACCTTGTCCGCGTCGGGGTAGTCGACGTTCAGCAGATGTTCGACGCCGTGGGCCCAGTCGATGCGGGTCCGGGTGGACTCGGCGTAGGCGCGGCGCCAACCCCGCAGGGGTTCGGCCCACACGAAGATCGAGCAGGTGCCGCAGCGGATGTACTCGGAGTCCTCGCGGGCCACCCGCTCGGGCGCAGCCGGCGTGCCTGCTCTGGCGTCGGCGAGCAGTTGGAGTGGTTTCTCGTCCATGACCACGACCGGGAAGGCCGGATCGTAGGGGCGGGCATAGACGCCCAGCACATCCTCCATCGCGGCCACGAACGCCGCATTCTGCTTCGGCGGGATCGTCCAGCACGCCTTCAGGTGAGGCTTAAGCGCCCCCTTTTTAGGACCCGCCCGATCGTGGAGTGGTCTATCGGCGGCATCCCCTCGGTCAAGGCCACCCGTCTCTCCAGCAACCGCAGCGTCCACCGCGCACGCCCCGGCGGTGGCTGGCTGCACGCCAGCGCGATCACCCGGGCCTCGACGTCGCCGGTCACCTTCGGCTCCACCGGAGGCGTGGCCCGCTTCTTGCGGCCGATCACGTCCTCAACCCGCCCGGCATGCGTCGTGAACGCCTTCGCGACCAGATACACGGTGCTCTGCGACGTGCCCAGACGTTCGGCCACCACACGCCGATCCGGCGCCGGCCCCTGCGTCTCATCCAAGGCCAGCAACACCCTGGCCCGGGTGATCAACCGGGCAGGACGCCGCCCCGAGGCGACCACCTTCTTCAGCTTCGCACGATCCCCAGCGGTCAAGGAGACCATGAACTCCTTCGGACGAGGCACGCCGTCAACTCCTCCTGGTCAAGTATCAACCAGAACAGCCGACCACACATAAGCATCAAATTAGATGCGACACGCCACTAGGTGGGCCACGGAGTAGCCGAGCGTCTCGAGGGCGAGATGGCGATCCATGGTGGCCAGCCACTGCGGGGTATCGAAATGGTGCTCAATGCTGTCAATCTCCAGGATTGCCCGTAGCTCGCGCCAAAGGAAGTCGACAACGAAGCACCCGCCGCCCGGCAGCTCAACGTGCGCGTTCTGCTCGAACGTGGGAATGTCCCAGCGGCGTCGCATCAGCCAGGCAGCGCGCGCCTCCGGCGCGGACCAAGCGCCGTCGCCAGCCTCGGTAATGGCCTGCCGCAACAACGCGCTGCCGTTGCGCTGGGCCGCCTCGAGCTCCGTCCCGAGCTCCTCCAGATGGCACAGCTGCCGACAAACCACCTCGCTGACGAGCGCACGTGCGTCGTCAAGCCGCCGAAGGTCGCCGGCATGGTCAGCTGCGGCGCGGGCGATGACCACCCGGCGTGGACCCAGCTCCAGCTCCGACTCGGGCGTGCGTTCGGTGCGGCGGATTCTCACCCAGGATCGCGAACGACGCCGATTGGTCCGGGGCACCAACACGACAACATACGGCGAACGCGGCACACAACGAAGGCCTGCGACCGCGAGCGCCGAAGAACCTGTGAGCAACGCCTCCGGGCCGGCAAACGCTAGCGCGGCATTCAACCGATCGGTCCAGCTCAGTGGCGTAGCGGAGCTTGCCGTCAAATAGGTCCGTGGCAGGATGCGCTGCCAGCGTCCAGCGGCGAGCCGACGTTCGATGACGTGCGCCGTAACTCCGTGGCGGATCGCCTCTTCTCGGCTGATGATTCGCGGCAGGGCCGTCGGGTCGAGGATCGGGCAGAGGTCATCGAGAACCATGTCGTCCACCCGGCCATGGTCGGTCTTGGCCGCCGGGTTGGTGGGCAGAAGTCGAGGTCTGTGGACGACCGGCTAGCCCTGTGGATTGCCACGAGCGACTGCTCTTCCGGCCACCCCACGAGGTGATCAAGAGCCCGGGACGCAGCGCTGTGGCCTGGTGGGTGGCTCTTGATCACGGGGACGGGTGGCGCCGACCAGGTGATCGCGGGGATGGGTGGCGCCGACGTGGGCAGGTGATCAAGAGCCCGGGACCCAGCGCTGTGGCCTGGTGGGTGGCTCTTGATCACGGGGACGGGTGGCGCCGACCAGGAGAACGCGGGGATGGGTGGCGCCGACCAGGAGATCACGGGATGGGTGGCGCCGACCAGGAGAACGCGGGGATGGGTGGCGCCGACCAGGAGAACGCGGGGATGGGTGGCGCCGACCAGGAGCACGCAAGGGTGCCGCGAAGGACGATGTTGAGCGGCGGGGAGTCGGGAACGAGCTGCGGCAGCTTTGCGGGGAATTGGGCACGCAGGAACAGCGGTCCAGCGCCGGTTACGGACGGGCCGCCGGCGCGTCGGCGGGTTGCTCTAGCCTGAGTCTTCGTGGCTGCAAGCTTGGCGCTGTATCGCAAGTACCGGTCGGCGACGTTCGCCGAGGTGATCGGCCAAGACCACGTCACGACGCCGTTGACCCAAGCGGTCGCGTCCGGACGCATCAACCATGCGTATTTATTCAGCGGGCCGCGCGGCTGCGGCAAGACGTCCACCGCGCGCATCTTGGCCCGCTCCCTCAATTGCGAGCAGGGCCCCACGCCGAACCCGTGCGGCGTGTGCGACTCCTGCATCGAACTGGCCCCCAACGGGCCTGGCTCCATCGACGTGATAGAGATCGACGCGGCCAGCCACGGAGGCGTCGATGACGCGCGTGACCTGCGGGAGCGAGCGTTCTACGCGCCCGTCCGCGACAGGTACAAGGTCTACATCATCGACGAGGCGCACATGGTCACCACGCAGGGCTTCAACGCCCTGCTCAAGCTGATCGAGGAGCCGCCGGACTTCCTCGTCTTCGTCTTCGCCACCACGGAGCCCGACAAGGTGCTGCAGACGATCCGCTCCCGCACCCATCACTATCCGTTCCGGCTGGTCCCGCCTGGGGTGCTGAGGGCCCACCTCGAGCGCATCTGCGCCGCCGAGGGCGTGACGGTCGAGCCGGCTGCGCTGCCCCTGGTCGTGCGCGCGGGCGGCGGGAGCGTCCGCGACGCGCTGTCGGTGCTCGACCAGCTGCTCGCCGGCGCAGGGCCGGAGGGCGTCAGCTATGCGCGTGCGGTCGCGTTGATGGGCGTCACGGACGCCGCGTTGCTGGACGACATGGTCGACGCGCTGGGGGCAAGGGACGCCGCGGCGGTGTACGGAACGGTCGACCGTCTCGTCGAGGCCGGCCACGATCCGCGAAGGTTCGCCGCCGATCTGCTGGACCGCTTTCGTGACCTGATCATCCTGGACGCGGTCCCGGACGCCGGCGAGCGGTCGCTGATCGACGCCCCACAGGACGAGCTCGCCCGGATGTCCGACCAGGCCGCGAGGCTTGGTGGTGCGACTGTCGCACGCTACGCCGAGATCGTGCACAACGCGCTGATCGAGATGCGCGGGACGACCTCGCCGCGGCTCGTCCTCGAGCTGCTTTGCGCCCGAATGCAGTTGCCGGACGCGGCCGCCGATTCCGCTGCCATGCTGCAGCGTATCGAGCGGCTCGAACGCCGCCAGTCCCTCGCTCAGGGCAGCGACGTAACCAGCGGGCCGGTGGCACCACCTGCCACGGCAGCGCAGCCGGCCGCGGAAACCGCCGCCGCGCCCCCGCGCAAGCCGGCAGCAGACGGGGTGGTCGACGCGGCCGGAATCCGGCGGTTGTGGCCGGAGATCCTCGACGTCGTCAAGCAGTCGAGCCGGCGCACCCGGGCTCTGCTCGACAACGCGCAAGTCGAGGAGCTCGACGGTGATCTCGTGACGATTCGCGCCGGCGGCCCACTTGCGAAGATGATCGGCGAGCAGAGCAACACCTCGCTGCTGGCCGCGGCGCTCGGCAGCGTCTTGGGCGGCGTTTGGCGAGTCGAGGTGCAAGCCGATGATGCCGCGCCGGACCCCGCACCACGTCCCGCACCGCACACCGAGCCGGATCCCCGCAACGCGAGCGACCCGCCCACGGCATCCGGCGACCCCGAAGCGGAGGCGCTGCAGCTGCTGCAGTCCACGCTGGGCGCTCGCCCCGTCGAAGACCCGATTGACCGTTAGGCTGACGGAGTGAGCTCTCGGGGTGGCGGTTTCGGCGGTGGCCAGCCCAACATGCAGCAGCTGATGAAACAGGCGCAGAAGATGCAGCAGCAGCTCGCGAGCGCACAGGCCGAGCTGGCCGACGCGGAGGTCAGCGGCACCGCCGGCGGCGGGCTGGTCACCGCAACGGTGTCAGGCGCAGGCGAGCTGAAGGCCGTGACGATCTCGCCCGCCGCCGTCGACCCCGACGACATCGAGACCTTGCAGGACCTCGTCGTGGCCGCGGTCCGTGACGCCAACCGGGCCGCAGCAGCCCTGGCCGAGGAGAAGATGGGTCCCCTAACCGGAGGCGCGGCGGGCTTGGGCGGCCTCGGCCTGCCCGGCTTCTGACGTAGACCGGTGATGTACGAGGGTGCCGTCCAGGACCTGATCGACGAACTGGGCCGGCTGCCGGGAATCGGCCCGAAGAGCGCGCAGCGCATCGCATTTCACCTGCTGGCGACCGACCCGGCCGACGTCGAACGCCTGGCGCTCACGCTGAAGCGGGTCAAGGACGAGATCCGCTTCTGCCGGATCTGCGGCAACGTCAGCGAGGGCGACGAGTGCCGGATCTGTCGTGACCCGCGCCGCGACGCCTCGGTGATCTGCGTTGTCGAGGAGCCCAAGGACGTCGTCGCCGTCGAGCGCACCGGGGAATTTCGCGGGCGCTACCACGTGCTCGGCGGGGCCATCAGCCCGATCGACGGGGTGGGCCCCGACGACCTTCGGCTGCGCGAGCTCATGCAGCGGCTGGCCGACGGCACCGTTACGGAGCTGATCTTGGCTACCGACCCCAATCTCGAGGGCGAGGCGACCGCCACGTACCTCGCCCGGCTCGTCAAGCCCATGCAGCTCACGGTGACCCGGTTGGCGAGTGGGCTGCCGGTGGGCGGCGATCTGGAATACGCCGACGAGGTGACGCTGGGCCGGGCGTTTTCCGGGCGACGCCGGGTCGAATAGATGTCCGGGATATCAGCCACCGCGGTGCTGCCGCCGCCACCACCACGGCGTCGCAGTCGGCTGTTCTGGGCAACGGCGGCGGCGGCCGTCGCGCTGCTGGCGATCGGCAGCGTCCTCACTATCACCGGCTACCTGCGGAAGGCCGACCCGGCTAGCACAGTCCGCGACTACTTCGCAGCGCTCGAACGGGCTGACGCCCCAGCGGCCTTGGGCTTCGGTGACCTGCCCGCAGGCCGCCATCAGCTGCTCACCTCAGACGTGCTTCGGGTACAGCGCGCCGTCGCTGCGATCAGCCACCTGTCGGTGCTCGCCGTGGACCGGACGGGGGCGCGGGCCACCGTCTCCGTCGAGTACTCCCTGCCGTTCCCGGACCGCACCGTGGCCGTCTCGGACCGGGTTGCCGTGACCCGCCGCGGCGGGCGATGGCGGCTCGCGGCGACCGCCGTGCCGACCGAACTTCGGCTGCCTGCGGCGCAGAATCGCGCCACTGTCACTGGCGCAGCGGTGCCTAATGGGCCGGCGCTGTTGTTTCCTGGGGCGTTGCCGATCAGCCTGGACACGCCGACCCTGATGCTCGCCGAAAACAGCCGCACGGTGCGCTTCGAGGCGCCAGGCCCGCAAGTGGTCAACGTCGTGGTCAGCCCGACGGGTGAGCGGACGATCGACGCGGCCGTCAATGCGGCGGTGACCCGCTGCTTGACCGCCACTACCGGCGACCCGAGCTGCCCGCTGCCCGATGACGACCGTGCGGTGCCGGGGACGCTGCGGGGCACCGTCGAGGGCACGGACCGGTCCGCCCTCTCACTGCAGGTCATGTCGAACCCAGATGGCCGGATCGAGATCAATGGCACGCTCGCGGTCTCCGGCACGTACACCCGCCTCGACTTCGACAACATGCCGCAGGCCAAGAGCGGTACTGCGCAGCTGCCGCTCTTCGGGCTGTGCTACGCAACGTCGCCCACAACGATCGTCTGGGGAATCTCGTGACGGCGCGCCGCGTAGCGGTGATCGGCGCGTTGCTTGTCACTACGCTCGCCCTCGCCGCCCCCGCAGCCGCCGCGCCCGGCCCGCCCGAGGCGCCGGAATGGTGGTTCGACGCCTGGCAGGTGCCGTCACTGTGGACCGCCGGTGCTCGTGGCCAAGGCGTCGTGATCGCCGAGATCGACACCGGGGTCAACGCGTCGCTCGCGGAACTGTCGGCGAATGTGCTGCCAGGCAAGGACTTCGGCAACCCGAGCCTGGACGGGCGGACCGACCACGAACTCGAGACCTTCGGCCACGGCACCGCCATGGCCTCGCTGATGGTGGCCCATACCGGGCTCGCCGACATCACCGGCCTCGCACCGGACGCGAAGCTGCTGCCGATCGCCGTGCCGATCCGCGGCACGGACGACGCTCCGGCGGTCGGCAGCGATCAGGTGCCCGCGGCTATCCGCTGGGCAGCCGACCACGGCGGCAAGATCATCAGCATGTCGCTGGGGGGCGAACGTTTCGCCAACCGAGACCGGTTCGCCTGCCCGCAGGACGAGCAGACCGCGATCACCTATGCGATAGGCAAGGGCGCGATCGTCGTCGCGTCGGCAGGCAATGCGGCTGCGAAGGGCAGCCCGGTCGAGGACCCCGGCGTCTGCCTCGGCGTGATATCGGTCGGCGCCGTCGACGACAATGGGGCGGTCGCGAGCTTTTCGTCCCGTCATCCGTATCTGACCATGACCGCGCCCGGGGTGAGCATCCCGTCGCTCGGTCGCGAGGCCGGGACCGCCTTCATCGGCGACGGCACCAGCCAGGCCACTGCGCTCACGTCCGCCGCCCTGGCAGTGATCTGGTCGAAGTACCCCACGCTGACTGCGCGACAGGTGGCCGCCCGGATGCTGGCTACGCTCGACCGGCGCAGTGCCAAGCAGGACCCGGCGTATGGCTACGGGACGCTGAACCTCACGGCGGGCGTGACGGCCCCGGTGCCGCCGACCGCCGCCAACCCGGTGTTCGCTGCCCTGGACCCGTTCATCGCCCGGGACAAGGCTCGGCAGGCCGCAGCGAGCCAGCCCGCCCCGCGGCCAGCCGCGACCCGGCCGAGTCCGGCGGGTAGCTTCCTCGTCGGGGCCTCGCCCGGCACCGTCCCGGGTTCGCTAATCGCCGGCGTGGTGCTCGCGGTGTTGGGACTGGCCGGTTTGGCAACGCTCGCCGTGCTGGGCGTGCGTTCCCGGAGGCGCCGCCGGGCGCTCACCCGGCCAGCTCAGCCGGCGACCGAGCGGACGACACCCTCCGGCGTCGTCTGGTACGACGTCAGTGCGCCAGAAGAGGCGGAACCCCGTGTTGCTGGGGTCGACCCTCCGCCCGCAGTGGTACCTAGCGAGCCTGAGGGTGGACCAGTCACGTGACTGTTGAGTAAGGCTGGGGCAGGCCTAGGTCGCCAGGACGTTGTTCGGGTCGGAGAGGACGACAGTGCCGCCGATGTAGTCGTGGATGGCACGGCGCTGCTTGCTCAGCGCCATCATCAAGAACGAGACGGCGAAGATGACCGGGAAGGCGATGCCCTCGACGAATCCGCCAATGATCTGGCGCAAGGCCATCCAGCCCCAGTTGGCGTTCCGGCGAGTCTCCGGCCGCCAGCACCGCATCTTGAGCAGCTGCTTGGCCGGAGTCTGCCCACGCGCCCAGACGATCAGCGCCCAGACGATGTACCCGATCACCAGCGTGACGATGAACAGCAGGATGTCGAGGAAGTAGCCGCCGATGCGGCGTCCCACCGACGCCAGCTCGGTGCTGTCGGGCAACACCAGGCCGCTCTCGGCATCGAGGTGCATTCCGGGAGGTATCGCACCCACCGGCGGTGGATATCCGTAGCCAGGCATTGGGGTGAGCTCGGGCTGGCTGGGTGGCGGGGGAGCAGGCTGGTACGGCGGCTGCGCCCCCGGTGGCGGACTCGCAGGTGGCGGTGTGGTGGGCGGTAGATTCGGATCCGGCGGCGGGACGTTCGGGTCGGGCGGTTGGCTCATCGGACCTCAGTCTTCCAGTGGTGAGTAGGACGTCCCAAGATCGTTCCACCGTCGAGGTGGCTCGGCAAAGCGAAACGCCGTCAGTGCAGGTCCCGCGCGTAACGGTTCAGGCCGTTGATGACCGCGCGCAGCGATGCCTGGACGATCGACTCGCTGATGCCGACCCCCCACAGCACCCGGTCGCCGATCTCGAGCTCGAGGTAGGCGGCCGCCTCGGCGTCCCGGCCGGCGGTGAGGGCGTGCTCGGCGTAATCCAGCACTCGGACGTTCGCCCCGCCGAGGCCTAGGTCGACCTCGGACAGCGCGGAGCAGAACGCGGCGATCGGCCCGTTGCCATAACCGACGACCGCGTGGTCGGTGCCGAATACCCGCACCGTAGCGGTGATCTTCTCGACGCCGTCCTCGCTCGACGAGGCGAACGAGCGCAACTCGACTGCCCCAGCGCGCAGATACTCGTCGGAGAAGATCTGCCACATTGCCGCCGCCTCGACCTCGCCGCCCTCGTCGTCGGTGTGCCGCTGGATGACGTGGCTGAACTCGATCTGCAGGCGTCGCGGCAGATCCAGCCTGTGGTCGGCCTTCATGATGTAGGCGACGCCGCCCTTGCCGGATTGGGAGTTGACCCGGATCACGGCCTCGTACGATCGGCCGACGTCCTTGGGATCGATCGGCAGGTACGGCACGTACCAGCTCATTTCGTCGACAGGCGTGCCGGTGGCCTTCGCCTCGCGCTCGCGCGCGTCGAACGCCTTCTTGATCGCATCCTGGTGCGAGCCGGAGAAGGACGTGTAGACCAGGTCGCCCGCATAGGGATGGCGTTCGTGCACGTCGATCCGGTTGCAGTACTCGACGGTGCGCCGGATCTCATCGATGTCGCTGAAGTCGATCTGCGGGTCGACGCCCTGGCTGTACAGGTTCAGCCCCAGGGTCACAAGGTCGACGTTGCCGGTCCGCTCGCCGTTGCCGAACAGGCACCCCTCGACGCGGTCCGCACCGGCCAGCATGGCCAGTTCGGCGTCGGCCACGGCCGTGCCGCGGTCGTTGTGCGTGTGCACGCTCAGCGCGATGTGCTCGCGCCGGGAGAGGTTGCGTGACATCCACTCGATCTGGTCGGCGAACACGTTGGGGGTCGACCGTTCGACGGTGCACGGCAGGTTCAGCACGATTTCGTGTTCCGCTGCCGGCTGCCACGCGTCCATCACCGACTCGCAGATCTCCAGCGCGAAGTCTGCCTCGGTGTCCATGAAGATCTCAGGGGAGTATTCGTAGCCGAATTCGGTGCCGTTGAGGTGCGACTCGGCGTATTTCATGACGGCGTGGGTGCCGTCGACGGCGACCGCCCGGCACTCGGCCCGTCCGTCGCCGGGCCAGCCGAAGACCACCCGGCGGAACTCCGGCGCAGCGGCGTTGTACATGTGGACGGTGGCCTGCTTGGCGCCAACCAGCGACTGGACGGTGCGCTCGATCAGCTCCTCGCGCGCCTGGGTGAGCACCGAGACGCGGACGTCATCAGGGACTCGGCCGCTCTCGATCAGCTCGCGGACGAAGTCGAACTCCGTCTGGCTGGCCGCCGGGAAGCCGATCTCGATCTCCTTGTAGCCCATGCGCACCAGCAGGTCGAACATGGCGTGCTTGCGGGTGGCGTTCATCGGATCGATCAGCGCCTGGTTGCCGTCGCGCAGGTCGGTAGACAGCCAGCGCGGGGCCTTCGTGATGACCTGGTTTGGCCACCGCCGGTCGGCGAGGTGGACGGGCGGGAACGGTGAATAGCGATGGCACGGCATGCCGGACGGCTGCTGGCGGTTGGTCATGGCTGCTGCTCTCTCGTGCGAAAGGGGACCGGACAGATCGGTCGGCGCAGCAACACGGCCCGCGACGAGGGGCCGACCGGATCTACCGGGCCTCGTCGCGGCCGCGAAGAAGCAGCAGGCCACGCATGATCGTCATAGCGTAGCGGATCAGCGAACGCCCTCGAAACCCATCTCTCGCAATCGTGCAACGTTTGGCAGCCTGAGACGGCCAGACGTTGCACAATCGCCGAAGGACTGTCGGCTACGGGAAAGACGTTAGCGCTCGCTCGGGTACCGAGACCATTGCTGCGGAATCCGTCGTCTCAGCGCGGCATGAGTGTTGATTCCGGCCTTAGCCCATGGTGTGACCGCGTGTATCGTTCGGATTCCCACCACATCCCGACGGCGGAGGCATGCGGCGATGGCCGATACGACAGTGCGGAACTTCATCAACGGCGAGCCGGTCGACGCGGTCGACGGGCGGCGGGCCGACTTGATCGACCCGTCAACCGGCGAGGTCTTCGGAACGGCTCCGATCAGCGGCCCGGAGGACCTCGACCAGGCATACCGGGCGGCGGCTGATGCGTTCGACACATGGCACGACAGCACTCCGAGCGAGCGTCAGAGGGCACTGCTGAAGTTTGCCGACGCGCTCGAGTCGCGCGCCGAGCAGCTCGTGGCGATCGAGTCGCAGAACACCGGCAAGCCGGTCCAGTTGACCATGGACGAAGAGATCCCCCCGATGATCGATCAGATCCGGTTCTTCGCGGGTGCCGCGCGGCTGCTCGAAGGACGCAGTGCGGGGGAATACATGGCCGGCCACACGTCCTATATCCGGCGCGAACCGGTCGGCGTCGTCGGGCAGGTGACGCCGTGGAATTACCCGATGATGATGGCGGTGTGGAAGTTCGCGCCGGCGATCGCGGCGGGCAACGCGGTGGTGCTGAAGCCCAGCGACACGACCCCGGTGTCCAGCGTGTTCATGGCCCAGGTTGCTGCCGAGTTCCTGCCACCCGGCGTGCTGAACGTCGTCTGCGGTGACCGCGACACCGGTAGGGCCTTGGTCGCCCACAAGACGCCTGCGATGGTGTCGATCACCGGCTCAACCCGGGCCGGTGCCGAGGTGGCAGCGTCCGCCGCCAGCGATCTCAAGCGCGTCCACCTGGAACTGGGCGGCAAGGCCCCTGTGATCGTCTTCGACGATGCCGACATCGAGGCCACCGCAGAGGGCGTCGCGGTCGCCGGCTACTTCAACGCCGGCCAGGACTGCACTGCCGCAACCCGAGTGCTGGTGGCGCCCAAGGTCGCCGACGAATTCGCCGACGCGCTGGCCGAACAGGCCCGCGGCACCCGAACAGGCCCGCCGTCCGACCCGGACGTGCTGTATGGGCCCCTGAACAACGCCGCCCAGCTGGACCGCGTCGGCGGCATGCTGTCGCGGCTGCCCGACCACGCGCGCGTGCTCACCGGCGGCTCGCAGGAGGGCGAGCACGGCTACTTCTGGCAGCCGACCATCGTCGCCGGTCTGCATCAGGACGACGAAGCGATTCAGCACGAGATCTTCGGGCCGGTGATCACCGTGCAGCGCTTCGCCGACGAGAACGAGGCGGTGCGTTGGGCCAACGACGTGGAGTACGGGCTGGCGGCCTCGGTCTGGACGCGCGATCACGGCCGGGCGATGCGGGTGTCGAGACGGCTCGATTTCGGTTGCGTGTGGGTCAACGCGCACATCCCGCTGGTGGCCGAGATGCCGCACGGCGGTTTCAAGCACTCCGGCTATGGCAAGGATCTGTCGGTGTACGGCCTGGAGGACTACACCCGCATTAAGCACGTCATGCACAACATCGACTTCTAAGATCGCCGTATGAAGTTCACCGTCGCGGCAGAGCTGGTCGGAAATGTCGCGCAGGTGCAGGTGCAAATCGGCGATCCGGTGACCCCGACGCACACCTTGGTGATCCTTGAGTCAATGAAGATGGAGATCCCGGTCCTCGCCGAGGTCGGCGGGATGGTGGTCGAGGTGGCCGTGCGCGAGGGTGACGTGATCAGCGAGGGCGACGTGATCGTCGTGATCGAGACCGGAGGCGCATCGTGATCGAGCAGAAACGTCTTGTACAGACGGCGATTCCCGGCCCGAAGTCGGTTGCGCTGCACGCCCGCAAGACGGCTGCGGTAGCAGCGGGGGTCGGCACGACCCTGCCTGTCTATGTGGAGCGAGCGGGCGGCGGCATCGTCGTCGACGTCGACGGCAACCGGCTGATCGACTTCGGCTCAGGTATCGCGGTCGTCTCGGTCGGGAACGCCGCCCCACGCGTCGTTTCCAAGGTGCGGGAGCAGGTTGCGGACTTCACCCACACGTGCTTCATGGTCACGCCGTACGACGAGTACGTCGCGGTGTGCGAGCAGCTCAACGAGCTGACGCCCGGCACGCACGAGAAGCGCTCGGCGTTGTTCAACTCCGGCGCCGAGGCCGTCGAGAACGCCGTCAAGATCGCCCGGCACTACACCGGTCGCCAGGCCGTTGTCGCGTTCGACCACGCCTACCACGGCAGGACCAACCTCGCGATGGCGCTGACCGCCAAGAACATGCCGTACAAGCACCGCTTCGGGCCGTTCGCCGGCGAGATCTACCGGGTGCCGATGGCCTATCCGTTCCGCTGGCCCGGCGGCGCATCGCGTTGCGTGGACGAGGCATTCGAGGTGTTCGTGTCGCAGGTCCGCACACAAGTCGGCGCGTCGAACACCGCGGCGGTGATCCTGGAGCCGATCCAGGGCGAGGGCGGGTTCGTCGTCCCGCCGTTTGGCTTCGTCGCCGCCGTAGCGCGGTGGTGCGCCGACAACGGCATCGTCTTCATCGCCGATGAGATCCAGACGGGCTTCTGCCGGACCGGTGACTGGTTCGCGTGCTCCTTCGAGGGCGTCGCGCCGGATCTGATCACGACAGCCAAGGGCATTGCCGGGGGTATGCCACTCGCCGCCGTCACCGGACGTGCCGAGATCATGGATGCCGTGCACGTGGGGGGGCTGGGTGGCACGTACGGCGGTAACCCGGTCGCTTGCGCGGCGGCGCTCGGGGCTATCGAGACAATGCGTGCGGACGACCTATGTGCCGCAGCCCGCCGGATCGAGTCGGTGATGCTGCCCCGGCTGCGGGCGCTGGCCGACAAGTACGAGGTCATCGGCGACGTCCGGGGACGCGGCGCGATGCTGGCCATGGAACTCGTTGAGCCGGATTCGCTGATCCCGAATGTTGCGGCGACCTCGGCCGTGTCGGCGGCTTGCCATCGGGAGGGGTTGATCACGCTAACCGCGGGTACGTTCGGCAACGTCCTGCGATTCTTGCCTCCGCTGGTCATCGGCAACGAACTGTTGATCGAGGGGCTGGACATCCTCGAAGGCGCGTTCGCGTCCGCCGCCTGAACCTTCCGGTGGTTGCTCGGCAGATTCGGAGTGGCAAAGTCGCTCGTGGTCGGCCGGTATCCTGAGAGCGGTCGCCGCCGCCCTGCCAGGAAAAGGTCACTTGTGTCGCTCGTCGTGCAGAAATACGGCGGCTCGTCTGTCGCCGACGCCGAGCGGATCAAGCGGGTCGCTGAGCGCATCGTCGATACGCGACGTAACGGTCATGACGTGGTGGTCGTCGTGTCGGCGATGGGCGACACGACGGACGAACTGATCGACCTCGCCGAGCAGATCGTCCCGGTACCTGGTGGCCGAGAGTTCGACATGCTGCTGACCGCGGGCGAGCGGATCTCGATGGCGCTGCTGGCGATGGCGATCAACTCGCTCGGATACACCGCACAGTCGTTCACGGGGTCGCAGGCCGGGGTGCTCACCACGTCCGTGCACGGCAAGGCACGCATCGTCGGCATCACGCCCGGACGAGTCGAGGCCTCCTACCAGGCGGGCAACGTGGCGATCGTCGCCGGCTTCCAGGGCGTCAGCCCGGACACCAAGGACATCACCACGCTCGGCCGCGGCGGATCGGACACCACGGCCGTCGCGCTGGCCGCGGCGCTGAACGCAGACGTCTGCGAGATCTACACCGACGTCGACGGTGTCTTCACCGCCGATCCGCGCATCGTGCCGAACGCGCGGCGACTGGACAAGCTGACCTACGAGGAGATGCTGGAGCTCGCGGCCTGCGGGGCCAAGATCCTGCATCTGCGGTCGGTCGAATACGGCCGTCGCTACGGCGTGCCGATACATGTCCGCTCGTCGTTCTCGACCAAGCCCGGCACGACCGTCACCGGATCGATAGAGGATGGTTCTGTGGAGCAGGCGATTATCAGCGGCGTCGCGCACGACCGCAGCGAGGCCAAGATCACCGTGGTGGGCGTGCCGGACAAGCCGGGCGAGGCAGCCGCGATCTTCCGTGAGCTGGCCTCTGTGGAGATCAACATCGACATGATCGTGCAGAACGTGTCGACTGGTGGCACCGGTCGCACCGACGTCTCGTTCACGTTGTCGGCCTCCGACGGCGCGCAGGCGCTGCAGGCGCTGCGGCGAGTCCAGGACGTCGTGGGATTCTCGGATCTGCTCTACGACGACCACATCGGCAAGCTGTCGCTGGTCGGTGCGGGAATGCGGTCCCACCCCGGTGTGTCGGCAGCGTTCTTCGCCGCCCTCGCCGACGCGGGCGTGAACGTCGAGATGATCTCCACGTCCGAGATCAGGATCTCGGTGATCTGCCGCGACACCGATCTGGATGTGGCAGTGCGCGCGGTACACGACGCGTTCGAGCTCGGTGCGGCCGAGGAAGAGGCGGTCGTCTACGGAGGCACAGGGCGATGATCCGCGTTGGGATACTCGGGGCTACCGGCCAGGTTGGCGGCGTGGTGCGCCGCATCCTCGCTGAGCGGTCCTTCCCGGTCTCGCAGATCAGGTACTTCGCCTCGGCTCGTTCGGCCGGCACCACACTGCCGTGGGGCGGCGCCGATGTCGTGGTCGAGGACGTCGCTCTCGCCGACCCGTCCGGGCTGGACGTCGCGATCTTCTCCGCGGGTGCGGCGACGTCGCGGGTGCAGGCGCCCCGTTTCGCCGCGGCAGCCGTGACGGTGATCGATAACTCGTCGGCCTGGCGGATGGACCCTGACGTGCCGTTGATCGTCAGCGAGGTGAATCCCACCGAGGTGCACCGGGCCGTGAAGGGCATCATCGCCAACCCCAACTGCACCACGATGGCGGCCATGCCGGTGCTCGCCCCGCTGCATCGCGAGGCAGGCCTTGTGCGGCTGGTGGCCTCCACCTACCAGGCCGTGTCCGGCAGCGGGCTGGCCGGTGTCGACGAGCTGGACAAACAGGTCCACCAGGTGGCCGATCGCGCGGCCGAGCTGACGCATGACGGCAGTGCGGTCGAGTTTCCGGCACCCGTGAAGTACGTTCGGCCGATTGCCTTCAACGTGCTGCCGCTGGCCGGCTCGATCATCGACGACGGATCGTTCGAGACCGACGAGGAGCAGAAGCTTCGCAAGGAATCCCGCAAGATACTAGGGATTCCCGATCTGCGGGTGTCCGGTACGTGCGTCCGGGTGCCGGTCTTCACGGGTCACTCACTGTCGATCAATGCCGAGTTCGCGGCCCCGCTTTCCGTGGCCCGTGCGCTCGAGCTGCTCGCCGAGGCGCCTGGTGTCGCGCTGAGCGACGTCCCTAGTCCCCTGCAGGCGGCCGGCCAGGACCCGTCGTTCGTCGGCCGCATTCGCCAGGACGGCGCGCACAATCTGGCGCTGTTCGTCAGCAACGACAATCTCCGCAAGGGCGCGGCACTCAACGCCGTGCAGATCGCCGAGCTCCTCCTGCACTGATCGCGATTGTGCAACTTCTGGCCGTCTGAGGCGGCCAAGGGTTGCACAATCGGGCAGGTGGCGGGCTTACCCAGTGTGGCGTCTCGCCACCTCGGATCGACGGCCTTGTGGCGCGGCGGGAGCTCGTCGAGGTGCTCCCGCGCGTGTACGCACCGCGTCCGGTCCCAGGATCCAGGAGCCAAATGCTCTGGGCGGTCGCGCTCCGGTCGGCTGGCGGTGTGATCAGCCACCGCTCCGCGGCGAGGCTGTGGCGATTGCCGATCGAGTCGACCCAGATAATCCATGTCACCGTGGCTGATCGCCGCTATCGCAAGCCGGTGAGCGGCGTGCGGCTGCACCGGGTGCTGCTCGGAAGGCTAGAGGCAATCTCGTACGACGGGCTGCCGATCACCGACCGCGAGCGCACAGTCGTCGATCTGCTTCGCACCGAGCGCCGCTGCGCGGCGCGTGACCTGCTCGATCGCGCCCTCCAGCAAGGCTGGCTCGACGAGGGGTCGCTGACGAAGGCAATTCGAGACGGGCCCGGTCGGACAGGCAACTCCCAGCTGCGACTGCTCCTCGCGGCGATCGAGCCAGGTGCCCATGCCGAGTCGGAGCGCAAGTTGCACGCGATCCTCCGGCGGGCCGGGCTCGTCGGTTGACGGACGCCGCCATCACGCTGATCGCTTCGAGGAGGATCGGCTCCGACAGAACGAGATCGTGCTGCGCGGTTGGCGAGTGCTCCGGTTCACCTGGAAGATGTTCACCGAGCGTCCAGACCGCGTTCTCTCCCGGATCGTGCAACTTCTGGCTGCCTGAGACGGCCAAGCGTTGCGCAATCGAGGGTTAGACCGCGTTCCAGTCGAACGGCGCCATCTCGCGCAGCACGCGACGGCGCCGATTACGCGGCAGGTGATCGATGTACAAGACGCCGGCCAGGTGCTCGGTCTCGTGGATCAGGCAGCGGGCGAGGAAGCCGGTGCCGGTGATCTCCACCGACTCGCCCGCCTTGTCGACACCCCGAACCGTGGCCACCGACGGACGGGACAGCTCGTGATACGGCCCGGGCACCGACAGGCAGCCCTCGTCCCCGTAGTCGAGCGGTCCCGCGGTCGAGACGATCTGCGGATTGACCAGGTGGCCCACGTGCCGCTCGCCGTCGGCGTCGACGCAGTCGTATACGAAGACCGCCAGGCTGACGCCGATCTGCGGGGCCGCCAGCCCGACGCCCTCGGCAAGGTGCATCGACGCGAACATGTCGTCAATGAGTTCGGTGAGCGAGGCATCGAAGGACTCGACCGGCCGGCACGGCGTGGACAACACCGGATCGCCAACAACGACGATCTTCCGAGCAGTCCCTGACATGAGAGTCGAGACTAATAGGGGCCAGGATGGTGGCAGCACCGTTGTCGGGTCCCTATCGGGGAGCAGCTGATGCGCATCGGTACCGAACACGTCCACCTCGCCTGGGACAACTCGATCGAGCCGGTAGCCGAGGTCGCGCCGGGCGACCCGGTCGAGGTTGACCTGCTGGACGCTTCCGGCGGCCAGCTCTGCGCAACGTCAACCGCGGATGACGTCCCCGGCCTGGACTTCAGCCGGGTCAATCCGGTCACCGGCCCGGTGCGCGTCGTTGGCGCCCGGCTGGGCGACGCGCTGGTCGTGCGGATCGTCGAACTGACCGTCGACAGCTGGGGCTGGTCCGCGGTCATCCCCGGATTCGGGCTGCTCGCCGACGATTTCCCAAACCCGGAGCTCGTCCACTCCCGTACCGAAGCAGGTTGGGTCCAGCTCGGTTTCGGGCCGCGGATCCCGGCTGGCGCGATGATCGGGACCCTGGGTGTCGCCCTGCCCGAGCCGGGCGCTCACCCGTTGCTGCCGCCGTCCCGCTACGGCGGCAACACCGACATTCGCCACCTCACGGCCGGCGCCAGCATCCGGCTGCCCGTTGGCGTCGACGGGGCATTGCTGAGCGTGGGCGACGCGCACGCGGCGATGGGTGACGGTGAGGTCTGCGGGACCGGTGTGGAGACGTCGGCCCGGGCCGTGCTGCAGGTTGGCGTGCTGCCAGGGGCCGCGCCGCCAGCACCGGTCCTGGAGACCGCAGCCAGCAGCCAGCGCAGCGGACCAGCACTCGCTGCAACCGGAATCGGGCCGGACCTGATGACCGCCGCCCGAGACGCCACCCGCAGCCTCATCGACGAGATAACCCGGCGCACCGGCCTGTTACCGGCGCATGCCTACGTGCTGTGCAGCGTCGCCGCAGACCTCGTCATCAGTGAGATCGTGGACGCTCCGAACTGGGTGGTCAGCCTGCACTTGCCCTCGAGCGTCCTCGGCTGAACGCGGGTCGCGCTCCTACAAGCCGTGCTTCTTCAACCAATTCAGCGAGGCATCGGCGACCTCACGCCAGCCGTGGTCAAGCGCGAGGGAGTGACCGCGGCCGCCGAACTCACGGTAGTCGGTGACGGCAGCGGACTTCTGGTAGAGCTTCAACGTCGACCGGGTAATCGCGGCGGGCACGGTGTGGTCCTTCGCTCCGGCGATCAGCAGCAGCGGACCGCGCTGGGCGTTGCCGGTGGCGACCTTCGCCGGCGAGTTCGGCATGGCGGCGGCAAAGGCGGCTTCGAATAGCGGCTTTCCCGGCGAGGGGATCGTCCAGCGCTGGTACAGCTCACTGGATTCCTCCTCGGACAGAGCATTCCCGAAGCCGTACCGGAACTGCTCGGGCGTCAGCGCCACCGCGCGTTTGGTGTTTGCCGGGTTTCGCAGTGCGATGGACGCGACGCGCAGCGCCGAGAATGGAAGGCGAAGGACGCCCTTGATCGGCGCCGCGTCGATCGCGACCGCGGCGGCGGCGAGATCGCGGCCGAGCAGCTTCTGCACGATCAGACCGCCGAAGGAATGGCCGATCAGGATCGGTTTTGCGGGCAGCGCGTCGATGATCTGCGCGAAGTGGTCGGTGACCGCGTCGATGCCCTGGTTGGCGACCCGGTCCGGGTGCTCCCGGGTCTCGTGCACGGTCTGCGAGTCGCCCGGCCAGCCGGGCGCGACTGGCTCGTACCCCCGCTCGCGGAACAGGTCGACCCAGGCGCCCCACGAATCCGCGTGCAGCCACAGGCCGTGGACGAACACGACCGGTGTGCGGGGCTGGTCCATATCGGTGCCTCCTGTCCTCGCCGACTTGGCGTCGCAGAACCTACCCGCAATGAGACGACTCCATCGAGACCTGAAGATCAGGACAGGTCAACCGTCCCGGCTAGATCAGGCCGTTGGACCCGCGCTTGGCCGCGCGGGGCGGACGATGCTCGTAGTTGTCAACAGCACGAGGCAGGCACGGCATCATGAGAGGCGACCTGTCAATCCAGCCGTGCCGGATGCGGTGCCAGGCCCCGACGGCAGGCGGTCGCCCGAGGGGCTGGCGAGACCCGCGGCTGTCAGTGGCTGCCGGGCAAGAGGAGAGTTGGGGCCGTGGACGAGGGCCGTTATTGGAAAGCACTGACGAAATCCGAGTGCTTCGGTCTGCTGGCCGGCCAGCACGTGGGCAGGGTCGTGCTGGTCGATGACCGGGGGCCGGTCGCACTCCCGGTCAACTACGTCATGGACCGGCATACCGTGCTATTTCGTACCGACCAGGGGTCCAAGCTGGACGTGGCGGTGCGCGGCGGGCAGGTCGGGTTCGAGGTCGACGGGGTTGATAAGGCCACCCGCACCGGCTGGAGCGTGGTGATCCGAGGGGAGGCCACCGAGATCACCGATCGGGATGACCTGGCTCGGGTGCGGAAGCTGCCATTGACCCCATGGGGGCCGGGCGCCAAGAGCCGCTACATCCGGATCCTGCCCGCTGCGCTGACCGGACGACGCATCGTTGCCCCCGGCGGAGCGCCGTCGGCGTAGCGGCGGCGCGGTTGGCGGGCGCATGCTGGCTCACGGTGGGAGGCGATGGGGAAACGGATCGACCGGGACGCGTTCGATGAGCCCGATTACGCGCCTTTCCGGGAGCGGCTACAGCAGTGCCTGCTGGTACTCGGCGATCTGCTCGAACGGCCGGGCTTCGGGGTAGGCCCTGCCACGGTCGGTGCCGAGCTCGAACTGTCCCTGATTGATGGCGCGACGCGGCCACTGCCGCGCAACCAGATGGTGCGCGCCGCGGCCGCGGATCCACGCGTCACCGTCGAGCTCGATCGCTTCAACCTCGAGCTGAACGCGTCCCCGACGCTGCTTGCCGGGCATCCATTCGCTGCGCTGGGTAGCGAGCTGCGCATGATCCTCGAGCGTGTCGCGGCCGCCGCCGACGAGTATGGCGGGCGGCTGGCTCTCGTCGGAATTCTGCCCACGTTACGACGGTCCGATCTGCATCTCGATGTGCTCACCGACGCGCCGCGATATCGGGCGCTGAACTCCGGCCTGCGCCACCTGCGGCACGACGACGCCTTTCGGATCACGATCGACGGCGCGGACCCGCTGCAGTTGGCAACCGACGACGTGGCGGTGGAAGGAGCGAATACCTCATTCCAGGTCCATCTGCGGGTAGACCCGGCCGACTTCATGCGCACCTTCAACGCCGTCCAGCTGGCGACCGCACCGGTGCTGGCGGTGGCCGGTAACTCGCCCACCTTTCTGGGCCACAGGCTGTGGGAAGAGACACGGATCGCCTTGTGCAAGCAGTCGATCGACGACCGCGACGGGCGGGAACCGCATCGTCAGCTGGCTCGTGTGGCGTTCGGGACGGGGTGGCTGCGGGGCGGGCCGCTGCAGCTGTTCGCAGAGAGCGTGCGGCTGCACCAGCCGCTGCTGCCCGTACTCGGCGACGGTGAGCCGCTTGACGTCGGCGACCAGTGGCATGCACCGCCTCTGGAGGAACTGCGGCTGCACCAGGGGACGGTATGGCGCTGGAACCGGGCCATTTACGATCCGACCGCGGGTGGCCATCTGCGCATCGAGATGCGTGCGCTGCCGGCTGGCCCGACCCTGATCGACATGCTCGCGAATGCCGCGTTCCTCCTCGGGCTCACGCTGTGGCTTGCCGAGCAGGATCAGCGGTGGACGTACCTGCTGTCGTTCGAGCGCGCCGACCATAACTTCTACCGGGCCGCGCAGCACGGCTTGGCTGCCGAGCTGAGCTGGCCGTTCGGGCGGCGAAGTCAGGTCCGCACGGTACGGGCCGCCGACCTGGTGCCCGAGCTGTTGCCGCCCGCCCGGGAGGCGCTCGTGCGCGCCGGGGTGGCGGCAACGGAGGCCGACGACCTGCTCGGTGTCATCGCATCCCGGGTGGCCGCTGGGCAGACCGGCGCGGTGTGGCAACGCACCATGCTAGCCGCGGCCGAGCGGCGCTTGGAAGGGGAAGCAGCCGGCGCCGCAATGTTCGAGCGGTATCTCGAATGCGCCGCTACCGGACAGCCGGTGCACACGTGGCCCACCCAGCCAAGTGGGCCGTGATGGGGTTCTATGGCGAGCGGGTCGTCCCGTGGGTAGTCGACATCGCCGGTGGCGGGAAGATGATCGAACCGCTGCGACGTCGGGTCTGCGAGGGTCTCGCCGGGAACGTGGTCGAGATCGGCTTCGGCTCCGGGCTCAACGTCCCCTTCTACCCGCCGGAAGTCGCCTCCCTTGCCGCCGTCGAACCCAGCGATGTCGGCTGGAGGCTGGCCGCCATGCGGCTGCGGGCGACAAGCGTCCCCGTACAACGGTCGGCGCTGGACGGTCAGTCGCTGCCATTCGCGGACGACAGCTATGACGCCGCCCTCTCGACCTGGACGCTGTGCACCATCCCGGACGTCGTCGCGGCGCTGGGGGAGATCCGGCGGGTCCTGAAACCCGGCGGGGCCCTGCGCTTCCTCGAGCACGGGCTGGCCCCGGACGAGGGGGTGCGCCGCTGGCAACGACGCCTCGAGCCGGTGCAGAAGCGACTGTTCGGCGGCTGCCACCTCACCCGGCCGATCGTCGACCTGCTGACCACCGCGGGCTTCAGCATCACCGAACTCGACGTCTTCTACGAGCAGCACACGCCGAAGTTCGAGGGTGCCATCTCCCTCGGCACCGCCCGGTCGCCGTAGAGTTCCTGAAATCTGCCCGCATGTCGCCAAAGGGCGGTGTGACAGATGGCGCCGTGGTGACGCTGACGGTGTGGGGTGGTGGGTGGATTGGAGTCGAGGGTGCGGCGACGGTGGTGGGGGCGTCGGTCCGGATGGCTCGGGTGAGTCGGGCGGATCTGGTTGACCAGGGCGGGGATGCCGCGTTGACGGTCGCGGTGGCGGCCGCGCAGGGTGGCGATGAGGCGGCGTTCAGCTGGGTGTATCGGGCGGTGCAGCCGGGTTTGCTGCGGTATCTGACGGTGCTTGCCGGGCCAGACGCGGAGGATGTGGCCGCGGAGACGTGGGCTCAGGTGTGCCGCGATTTGGGTGATTTCCGCGGTGAGGGGGACGGTTTCCGGGGCTGGGTGGCCACGATCGGCCGGCACCGGGCGCTGGATCATCTGCGGGCCCGTAGTCGGCGTCCTGCTGCGGTGGCACCGTTGGAGGATCTGGTGACGTGGCCGGCGCCGGGGGATACGGCTGGGCTGGCGTTGGAGTCGATCTCGACGGGTGCGGCGATCGCGCTGATCCGGTCGCTGCCGCGGGATCAGGCCGAGGCGGTGCTGCTGCGGGCGGTGATCGGGCTGGACGCGAAGGCTGCGGGGAAGGTGCTGGGTAAGCGGCCCGGTGCGGTGCGCACCGCTGCGTACCGGGGGCTGCGTACGCTTGCCGGGCGGCTGGAAGCCGACAGGCAGGCCCACCCGTCCGCCGAGCTGGACGGTGCGGTGGGCTGGTGGTGTGACACATCGCGGCGTCTCGGCGCTGACTGGGTGACATGAGCACACACCGGATCTCGCGGGTTCGCCGCGACACTGCCGAGCGGCTGCTGGCCGGCCAGCCGGCCGGGCCGCTGCCGTTGGCCAGGGTGCTGGGCGCCGCGGCCGCCCCGGCCAGCGTGCGGGAGCTGGCAGGCGAGCCGGCTGCCGTGGCGCACTTCCGGGCGACGCGGACCGGCTCGGCAGCCACCCACCGCAGAGCTGAGTTCCGCCCCGCCTTGGTGAAGACCGCGGTGGCGAGCCTGTTCACGGTGAAGGTGCTCACCGGCGTCGCAGTGGCCGCGGCCGCGACGGGCGGCGTTGCCCTGGCCGCGGCCACCGACACGCTGCCGGGCCCGCTGCACGGCGCCGCGCATGGCGCCGTCCACGCTCCGGCCGTGCCCGGGTCGGCGAGCGCGGCCCAGGTGGCTGCCCCGCCGAGGACATCGGCCACGCACGATGCCGAGGCCGCCCCGGCCAAGCCGAGCGTCGCCGCGTCGCCTGCGACACCGTCGCCTTCGCTGACCGGCCTGTGCACCGCGTATCAGGCCGGCGTCGCCAGCAACCCGGGCAAGGCGCTGGACAACCGGGCCTTCGCTGCGCTGATCACCGCCTCGGGCGGCAAGGACAAGGTCGCGGGCTACTGCACGGCCCAGCTCGCCGCCGCACACCCGGCCGGCGGGTCGAGCAGCCACCCGAACAACCGGCCCAGCACGCCCGCGTCCAGCCGGCACCCGACCGGTCCACCGTCCACCATCCCGGCCGGGCCGCCGGCCGAATCCCCGGGGCCCGCACCGCGCTGACCTACCTCCGTCCCCCCACCGCGACGGCGGGGCGGCCTACCCCCCCGGGCCGCCCCGTCGTCGTTCGTCCGTTACCGCGCGGTTGCAGGCGGCACGGTTGGCCGGCCAGCCCGGGCAGGCTCGCACCTTCCCGACCCGACCGAGTGCCGCCCGGCGAGCAACGGCATGGGCAAGCACCGTAAGCCAGCACCGCCCCATCCTGGGAGCGGCGGACGCATCCTGCTGACCATCGAGGGCATGCGGGTGGCGACGGTGCTGTCCATCGTCCTGGTCGCCTGCCTCCTTATCGCCGGAATCCTTACCCTCGCGGTCGCCGGGCTGGGCGGCTCGGCGGACCATCCGGCTGGCTCGGCATCACCCGAACCTGGACGGGTTGCCGCGGCGACCACTGGCAGCCGGACGCAACCGCCGGCTTCCGGGTCCAGATCGGACATATCCGATCAGCCGCTCGTACCGCCGCGGACCGCCGCGCCCGGCCGGCAAACCACTGCGGCCCCGTCGGCCGGCCCGTCACCGCAAACGCCGACCAGCCCGTCCGGCGTTGCCCCATCGCCGACATCGTCACCAACCTCGAACCCGGCACACGGACACCCCACGCCGCCGGGCCGAACCCGATCAAAGTCACCGCACCCGTGACCACTGCGGGCCGTGCTCGGGCGGACCCGCTCGTCGAAAGTCTGCGGGCGCGGCGCTGTTCGTTGAAATGTTGGCCTGTCATCATGCGGTGATGAGCTCGCGGCGGCTGTCCGTCGGGTGCGCGTTCACCTATCAGGCGGAGGTCGCCACCCCGTCGATCTTTCACGTCCAGCCGGGCGAATCACCGGTGTTCACGGTGATGTCCGAGGAGTGGTCGTCGACGCCCCAGTTGCGGCTGCGCAGCTACGCGGACCTGTACGGCAATCGATGTACCCGGGTGGTGCTGCCAATGGGGCGGTCGACGTTCCGGTACGCGGCTGAGATCGACGTCCCGGACTTGACGGAGGACGTCGACGAGACGGCACGTGAGATCGCGCCGGACGACCTGCCCGACGACACGCTGATCTACACGCTGCCCAGCCGCTACTGCCTACCGGACGTACTGGGCAACGAGGCGTGGGCGCTGTTCGGTGCACATGCGCCCGGCTACCCGCGGGTGCAGACCATCTGCGACCACGTGCACTCCCACGTCACATTCCGCTACGGCAGCTCGACCGCCTGGTCGACGGCCGCCGAGATCAACAGCACCCGGCTGGGCGTGTGCCGGGACTTCACCCATCTGGCCATCTCGTTCTGCCGGGCACTGAACATTCCGGCCCGCTACGTGTTCGGCTACCTACCCGACATGGACGTCCCGGTCGACCCCGCGCCGATGGACTTCGCGGCGTGGATGGAGGTCTGGCTGGCTGATCGCTGGTGGACGTTCGACCCGCGCAACAACACCCGCCGCAAGGGCCGGGTGGTGATCGGCCGGGGCCGGGACGCTTCCGACGTGGCGATGGCCACGACCTTCGGCGGCCCCCGCCTGGACAGCATGACCGTCCGCGCCCAGGAGGTGCCCGGATGATGCTCAACCGCCAGCTGCTGCACGCCCCGGTGCTCGACCACCACGAGGTTGATCTCGACGATGCCCACCGGGTGACCTACCTGCTCGAGCAGAGCTTCCGTTACGACTACCCGCAACCGGTCAACCGGCTGCGCCACCGTCTGGTGGTCCTGCCACCGGTGCGACACGGCAACCAGCACCTGCGCGCACACCGGGTGGACGTCGAAGGCGCCGCCGCCCGCCGCCGGCTGCGACGCGACGCGCGCGGCAACACCGTCGTGCGGCTGCACGCCGACCGGGTCGAGCGAAGTGTGCGCTTCCGGGTCGGGGCGCTGCTCGAACGCGTACACAGCGACGGGCCGGTGCGGCTGCATGCGGACGCCCTCACCGACCCGCGGCTGCTGCGCGCCACCCGGCTCACCGCACCCGACGCGCGCCTACGCGAACTCGCCCACGATCTGGGACGCAGCGTCGACACGCTCGAGCTGGCCGGGCGGATCTGCCAAGCCGTGCACTCGGCGATGAGCTACCAGTTCGGCGTCACCTCGGTGCAGACCACGGCCGCCGAGGCGCTCGCGGGCGGCCGAGGCGTGTGCCAGGACTCCGCGCACATCATGCTCGCGTTGTGCCACCTGCTCGCCCTCCCCGCGCGGTACGTATCAGGGCACCTGCTCGGCCAGGGCGGCACCCACGCCTGGGTCGAGGTCCTGGTACCGCATAGTGATCACGCCGTCGCCATGCCGTTCGACCCGTGCCACGGTCGCCCGGCATCGGCTCGATACTTGACCGTGGCCGTAGGCCGGGACTACACCGATGTGCCACCCACGTCGGGCACCTACGTTGGCGAAGCGCGCGGTCGCCTGACAACAACCCGACACGTCACCGTCCTCGCCTCTTGCTGAACGGCAGACGTGTGCACACCGGCACAGCGCCGGCCCTTCAGGCCAATGATGCAGGGGAGGCAACGGGATGCAGGTGCGGTTAAGCGGGTTCGGATCTATCGAGGTCGACGGGCTGGAGTACGAGCACGACATCGTGATCGACGGTGGCGAGGTGCGGCGGCGGAGAAAGAAGCCCTCGAAGCGGTACCGGGATCTGTTCGGGCACACCCCTGTATCAGCTGACGAGGAACTCCCCTGGGGCGGAGGCCGGCTGATCATCGGCACAGGAGCCTATGGTGCGTTGCCGATCATGCCCGAGGTCATCGAGGAGGCCAGCCGCCGGGGCGTCGATCTTGACGCCGTCCCAACGGAGGAGGCTTGCCGCCTGATCGCCGCCCTCGACCCGGATGAGGTCCACGCCATGCTTCACGTCACCTGCTGACGATCGGCTAAGGACGCTATGCGAACTCGGCAGCGCCGGCATTGGCCAGCGCGTCTGCTCGGTCGTTGCCGGGATCGCCGGCGTGCCCTCTTACCCACCGCCAATCGACGGTATGCGGCGACGCCGCAACGTCCAGAGCCCGCCAGAGGTCCGCGTTCTTGACCGGCTGCTTGGCAGAGTTCTTCCAGCCATTGCGCTTCCACCCGGTGATCCAGGACGTGATGCCGTTGAGGACGTACTTGCTGTCGGTGTAGAGCACGACGTCGCACGGTCGCCTCAGCGCGGACAACGCCTCGATGGCGGCCGTGAGCTCCATCCGCTGATTCGTGGTGGCGGCCGTACCCCCAGACAGCTCCCGCTCGTGTACGCCGCTGGACATCCAAACGCCCCATCCGCCGGGGCCCGGATTGCCCTTGCAGGCCCCGTCGGTGTAGATCACGACCGAGGGACGGTCTGCCGCCGGGGCCGCGTGTTCATCGGTCACGCCGCCCCCGGGAGTGGTGTCACGGATGCAGTCTCGCACTGAGGACAACCACCTCGCGGTTCACGTGAACCGCTCAGGGCCATATAGCGAACCCGGACACGCTGCCCGCCGACGAGGTCGTCACACTCGAAGACCCCGCGGTCGCCCTCGAACCGGCCGACGACGGGCTCGTCGAACACACCCGGCGCCCGCGTCGAGGCCCACCAGATACGCCAGCTGTCGGTCGCGGGGTCATACAGCCGGAGCGTGAAGCCCGCGAACGCCTCGCCGTCCTCGGTGGCAGGCACGTAAAGCCGATCGACATTGCCCAGGCCGTCGAGGATCGGGAACGCCTCACCGGTCGCGGTGAACTCGAGCCACTCGCTGCAGTCCGGGTCGGCAGCATCACGCAGCCTGCGCAGGCGGAAGGTCCAGCTGCCGTGCAGGAAGTCGAAGGCGTGCGCGCCGGTCGGTGTCATGACCGCGACGATGCCGCGGCCCACCGACAACGTGAGTCAGCGGGGTCGCTTCGGGGAGGTCTACTTCGCGTTGTCCGCTCAGCGACCGCCTCGTGCTGCCTCTGGTCGGGGCGACGGCCTGATTTCCTCGCATACGTTCGGTGGTAGCGTCCGGCTATGACCGCGTTGAGGGCGGTCCCACCCTTTCGCGGGCGTGAGTCGGAGGTGGCGGCGCTCGGCGACATACTCGACCGGATGGCGTCCGGATGTCGCACCGTCGCGATCCTCGAAGGGGAAGCGGGCATCGGCAAGACCCGGCTGTTGGCCGAGGCGCTCGCCGCGGCCCGGATGCGGAACGTTCAGGTGTACGCGGCGCGTGCCGAGGAGCTGGAGCGGAGCAGGCCGTTCGGCGTGCTGACCGACGCGCTCGGCTGCTCACGTTCCTCGCCGGACCCGCGCCGTGCCGCGCTGGCCGAGCTGCTCACGCCGCGTGGGGGTGAGCACGGCCCGATCACGGTGAGCAGCGACCCCGGGCTGCGCTTTCAGGCGGTCGATGCGTTCGTCGACCTGGTGGAGGCGCTGGCCCTGGGTGGGCCGCTGGTGCTCGGCATCGATGATGCGCAGTGGGCCGACCCGTGCAGCTTGCTCGTGCTGAACGCAGTGACGAGGCGGCTCGCCGATCTGCCGTTGGGCCTGATCTGCTGCCTACGTCCTGCGCCCCAGGTGGAGGAGCTGAGGCTGACGCTGGGGACCCTCCACGCGGCGGGAGCTCAACATCTCCGCCTGGAACGGCTGAGCCAGCCTGACACCGACCGAACACAGCATCGTCGATCTGGTGGCCGAGGGTTTGTCTAATCCGCAGATCGGCGAGCGGCTGTACGTGTCGCGGCGCACCGTCCAGACGCACCTGTCCCACGTCTTCGCCAAGCTGGCCATCTCCTCACGCACCCAACTTGCCGCCGAGGTCAGCCGACAGCGAGCGGCCGAATCCTCACTGCCGGTGGGCTGACCTTCCTTCGGGCTTTCGCTGTTTCAAGATCAAGTAACTTCGGCCGAGACCGCCGTACCGTCCCCGACCGATCAAGGGCTGGCACCCCGCGACACCACACCTTCCGTGCGCCGCACCTCGATCTGATCGGACGGCTCGGCGCACGCTCGTCCGAAACGGTTCACGTGAACCGCGCAGGCCGAGCGACGGGTAGGTATGCGGTTCGGTCGTGCCAAGCCTTGACTTCAAATCCCGTTGACGTTGTCTGCTGGCTGCATGAGCATCTTCACCCCGCCCGAACTGGATTACTTGGCAACTCAACGGCTGGGCCGCCTGGCCACTGCTGGGTCCGACAATCGGCCGCATGTCGTTCCGGTGGGGTTCTCCTACAACGCCGAACTCGACACGGTCGACATCGGCGGCCATCGCTTCGGCTCGAGAAAGAAGTTACGCGATGTGCAAGCCAACTCATCCACCCAACGCACGTCGCCGCGTTCGGCCTAGACCCAGACAAGCCACGGACCGCCGCCGGGACATCTGCCCCACCCGCAAACCGGCTCTGACGGCTGCCCGATGGCGGTGCCCGTTACGTGTCGCTCGCCAGCGGGATCGTGAGCGCGATCGTGCCGCGCAAGTCGAGCCAGGCCGCATTCGGTGTGCGGACGTGGCGGGCGACGACTTCGCCGCACCCCGCGCATCGGGCGATCATCCCGGGCGTCGCGGTGTACACGCGCAGTTCGGCGAGGTGCGCGTGCCGGCCGCAATTGGCACAGGTGGTGTGCGCGCCTGTGACGTCGACAGTGAAGATCTCGCTGAATGGGCCCGCGAGCACGTTGCCGTCCTGGTAGGCGCTCTCGCCGGTGGTGGGCTCGGTCATGTCAGCCTCCGCTGGGTCCGAATCGTTCGGTGCGAATCTGGTCGGCGTCGTGGCCCAGCGTGACGAGCATGTCCGCGACCGTCTCGACGAAACCGGTGGGCCCGCACACGTAGCAACGCGGCGATAGTTCGACCGGCCAGCCGAACGCGCCGAGGTCGGCGAGCGTGACGCGTCCTGGCGGCCGTGGCCAGGCGTCCGGTGCAACGCGGGTGTAGAGCAGCGTCGTGTCCAGGCCGCCGTCGTCCCGGGTTCGGCGGCGCAGTTCGTCGGCGTAGTACACCTCGTCCGGTGCGCGGACGGAGTAAACGAGCCGGAACGGGACTCGGCTGTTCGCGGCTCGCCGGGTACGCACCATCGCCATCAGCGGGACGATGCCCGAGCCGCCTCCGACCAGCAGCACCGGATTGGTCTCGTCCGGCCGCCACACGAACCACCCGCCTACTGGGCCACGGATCTCGACCAGACCGCCGATCGCGAAGTCCCGCGCGAGAAACGGCGACACCTCGCCGCCGGCCACGACCTGGACGGTCAGCTCGACCTGATCGCCGCGTTCGGCAGAGGCGATCGAGTAGCTGCGCTGGGTGGAATAGCCGTCCTCGGCGGTGAGCCGCAGGTCGACGTGCTGGCCCGGAAGATGCCCGGCCCACCCGTCGAGCTGCAACACGAGCGTACGGGCCGTGGCCGTCTCGTCACGTGTCTCGAGCAGCCGGGCGACCCGCCAGCGCAGCCGGTCGGCTAGTCGCCCGCGTACCGCTGCTCGCGCCACGGATCGCCGTATTCGTGATAGCCCAGGCTCTCCCAGAAGCCGAGGTCGTCTTGCAGCATCAGTTCGATGCCGCGCACCCACTTTGCCGACTTCCAGAAATACAGGTGCGGGACAAGCAGCCGCGCCGGTCCGCCGTGCTCGCCGCCCAGCTGCTCGCCCTCGTAGCGGTAGACGATCCATGCCTGCCCGTCGAGCAGGTCCTCCAGTGGCAGGTTCGTGGTGTACCCGCCGTAGGAGTGCACCATCGCGTAGTCGGCTGCGGTGTCGACACCCGCGAACAGGATGTCCAGCGAAACACCCTCCCAGCTCGTGCCGAGCTTCGACCACTTGGTGACGCAATGGATATCGACGGTCGGCGACTCACTCGGCAGCGCCAGCAACTCCGGCCACGACCAGCGATGCACCGCGCCGGCCTCGGTCGTGATCGTGAACTCCCACCGGTCAAGGGGGATCCGCGGCGTCGGCCCGGCCGAGAGCACCGGAAAGTCCCGTGTCAGGTACTGGCCGGGCGGCAACTGGACGTCGGAGTCGCGCGCCCGTCCACGAAAACCCGGCGTCAAGATCCCCATGGCAGCCTCCTACCGTGCAAGTGTCGCCCATCACGGGGAAACCGAATAGCCCGGCGCTGTACGGTCCGAGGGGTGCCGAGCGCACGAGCGGCAATGCAGAGGGGCGGACGTGGACGGACCGGTCGTTGCTGCCGGTCGACCGGGCGTGGTGTACCGCTCGGCGCGGGGACGCTGGGTATTGCTCGCGACGATTCTCGGCAGCGGCCTCGCGCAACTGGACGGGACCGTGGTCAACGTGGCGTTGCCGCGGATCGGCGAGAACCTCGACGCCGGGCTGACCAGCCTGCAATGGACGATCAACGCATATACGCTGACGCTGTCCGGGTTGTTGCTGCTCGGCGGGTCGCTCGGCGACCGGCTGGGGCGCCGGCGGATCTTCGTCCTCGGCGTGGTGTGGTTCGCCCTCGCCTCGGCGGGGTGTGCCGTAGCGCCGACGGCCGGCGTGCTCATCGCGATGAGAGCGTTGCAGGGTGTCGGGTCGGCGTTGCTCACTCCCGGTTCTCTGGCCATCCTCGAGGCGGTGTTCCGGCGTGAGGATCGCGCGGAGGCGGTCGGCGCGTGGTCCGGACTCGGCGGTATCGCCACGGCGATCGGTCCGGTACTCGGCGGCGTTCTGGTCGGCGTCGCGCCGTGGGGTTGGCGATTGGTGTTCCTGATCAACCTGCCGCTCGCCGTCCTGGTGGTCGTCGTTGCCCAGCGGCACGTACCGGAGACGCGCGACGAGCAGGCGTCCGGACGTCTGGACGTACGCGGCGCGGCGCTCGCGGCGCTCGGTCTGGCCGGTGTGATCTACGCGCTGATCGAGGGGCCGGCCAGGCACTGGCCGACGTCGATCGTGGTGAGTGGGATCGCCGGTGTGCTGCTGCTCGTCGCGTTCCTCGTCAACGAGCAACGCCGGCCGGACCCGATGATGCCGCTGTCGCTGTTCCGCTCGCGGCAGTTCAGCGCGTCGAACCTCGTGACGCTCCTCGTCTATGCGGCGCTGGCCGGCGCGCTGTTCCTTCTGCCGGTGCAACTGCAGGTCGTTAGCGGTTTCAGCCCATTGGCGGCGGGCAGTTCGCTGTTGCCCGTGACGCTGGTGATGCTGCTGCTGTCAGCTCGTGCTGGACGGCTCGCCACGCGGATCGGTCCGCGCTGGCCGATGACGGTCGGTCCGATCGTGGCGGGGTGTGGTCTCGCGTTGCTGGCTCGGATCGGTGCACACTCGAGCTATCTCACGACCGTGCTGCCTGCCATCCTTGTGTTCGCGCTCGGGCTGTCGTTCACGGTCGCGCCGCTGACGGCGACGGTGCTCGCCGCCGCGCCTGAGCGGCAGGTCGGTGTGGCCTCGGCGGTGAACAACGACATCGCGCGTACCGCCGGCCTGTTCGCCGTCGCGGTGCTGCCTGCTATCGCGGGGATCACCCAGCAGACCTACGCGGATCCCGCACAGCTGTCCGACGGCTTCCAACGGGCCGTCTTGATCGCGGCAGCGCTGTGTGCGCTCGGTGGCGTGCTGGCCGCGTTGACCATCCGTGACGACGTACTCGCGGTGGGCGAGCCCACCGAAGAGGTGGCCTGCGCTGCCTGCCAGCCGAGCGCCGCGATCCCGGCGCAACAAGCGCATTAGGTGGCATGACTCCGAACCACGGCGTGTGCGTCACCGTCCCCATAGACGTTGGCTAACTGACCGTTCCATCGGTAGCTCGCAAGTCGCGGCGCGTACGGTGATCTGGTGGCTGATCCGGTCGACCGGAAGGTGACGATCACCCATCCGGACAAGGTGTACTTCGCCGAGCGAGAGCACACCAAGGGTGACCTTGCCGAGCATTATCTGCGGGTCGAGGAACCGCTGATGCGCACCATGGGTGGACGTCCAGTGCTGCTGCAGCGGTTCCCGGCGGGCGCGTCAGGACCGTCGTTCTTTCAAAAGCGGGTCCCGAAGGCTGTCCCGCCTTGGTTGCAGACCTCGGTGGTGTCGACGCCAAACGGCACCACCTCGCAGGCGCTCGTGGTTGCCGATATCGATCATGTGCTGTGGGCGGTGAACCTGGGATGCCTCGGCTTTCACGTCTGGCCGTACCACGCCGACGACCCGGGACACACGGACGAGTTGCGGATCGACCTGGACCCCACGCCGGGGATCGAGTTCGGACAGATCCGCGAGGCAGCGCATGAGCTGAAGGCGTTGCTCGACGAGGTCGGCGTGACCGGCTACCCGAAGACCACGGGCAACCGCGGCCTGCACGTGTACGTGCGGCTGCAGCGACGCTGGGACTCCTACCGGGTCCGTACGGCCGCTGTCGCCATTGCCCGCGAGCTCGAGCGCCGCCGCCCGGAGTTGATTACGGCCGCCTGGTGGAAGGAAGAACGCGGCCGTCGGGTCTTCGTCGACTTCAACCAGAACGCGCCGCACAAGACGGTGTTCGGTGCATGGTGCGTTCGGGCCCGACCAGGCGCGCAGGTTTCCACGCCGATCGGCTGGGACGAACTCGATCACGTGCACCCTGACCAGTTCACGATCTCCACGCTGCCCGAGCGGCTAGCCGCTAGCGGTGACCCGTGGCTGCGGATGGACGACGACCCTCAGTCTTTAGAGCCCTTCCTGGAGATGGACGCCCGCGACCGGGAAAACGGGCTGATGGATGCACCCTGGCCGCCGGTCTACCCGAAGCAGCCGAACGAGCCGTCCCGGGTTGCGCCCAGCCGAGCCAAGAAACCCCAGCCAGCCGAGTGAACGCTGTCAGTTAGATCCGCAATTCGCCTGCGAGCAGACGCTGGATCATGACGTCGAGGCCGCCTGACAAATGGTGTAAATGGCCATTGGGTTAGTTGGTCTTGGTGGGGACGATATGGTTCGGCTGGGCGGCGGTCACCCACGCGGGATGAAGCTGGGATCTGCGTGGACGAGCACAGTTGAGTCGTGTCGAACGGCGATCCCGCCGCCCGCCTCGGGAGAAACTCGACGCTGAGGGATCGCAGGGACGGTGATCACGACGGCTAGGTATGAGGACTTGCCTCGCGGCACCCGTCGCCGGTTGCTCCGCCGCGCGTTGCTGCGGCCGACGCTGAGCGCCGCCGCCTTGTTCATCCTTTACTTCACGCTGCCGATGGACCGGCCGTTTAGTGGCTTCACACTCGTGGCTCTCCTGGCGGGCCTGTGCATCTTCGCGGGCCTGATCGTACTCCAGACTCGCGCGATCGTCCGTTCGCCGTATCCGCGGCTGACCGCGATCACGGCGTTGGCCACATCCGTTCCGCTATTCGTGCTGCTGTTCGCGACGGTGTACTTCCTGATGGAGCACAGCGTGCCGAACGCGTTCACCGAGCCGATGACCCGCTTGGACGCGCTGTACTTCACGGTGACCGTGCTGTCGACGGTTGGCTTCGGTGACATCGCGGCCCGGTCGGAGCTAGCCCGTGCCCTGACCACGGTGCAAATGCTCGGCGACCTACTGCTGATCGGGCTGGTCGCCCGGGTATTGCTCAACGCCGTTCAGACCGGACTCGCCGGTCGCGCCCGCACAACCGTGAACGACCCACCCGAGCAGGCCGGCACGAGTACCGACTCGTGATGGCCGGGTTGCGGCTGGGCCTTATCGGTGCGACGGCGTCCGGCTTGTCGTCGGTATTGTCGTGGCATCGGTGTCGGGCTCATCGGACGACAGCGTCTACCTGCGGGAAACGCGAATGCCGCCGGTAACGGTCTCGGGAGGTCGCATGAACTCTGTGCCACCGAGCGCCGGGGGACCTTCAGAGTCCACAGAGTCCATACCGGCAACCGAGTACGCCACGGCGGACGCAGGGCAGGCTCGACCGAAACAGCAGCGGGCGCTGGTGCGGTTGATCCGTGCGGTCGCCGAGGTAGATCCCGCGGCGATGGAATCGGCCTCCCGTCAGCTCGGCGAGTCGAGGCGGATTCTCGCGCCGCTGGGGTGGGCAGCCGGCACGATCGTGTTGTTGATCAAAGGCGTCAAGCTGCTGATCCTGAACTGGCGGCTGTCTGTGATCCAACTGGTTCCCGCCGCCTGGGTGTGGTTGGCGATGTGGGACCTGAAGCGGCATCTGCTGCACGGCGAGTCCTTCCGGCACCTGCCCCTGGCTGCGATTCTCGCACTCGCCGCAGCCGTGGTGGTGTTCACCATCGCAGCGTTCTGGTGCAACACGATCTTCGCGTTCGCCATTGATGGGCCGCCGCCTCCGAGGATCGCTCCGGCCTTCCGGCAGGCGCGCCAGCGCCGAAGCATGATCGTGACGTCGGGACTTGTCGTGGGAAGCGCCCTAGCGTTCGCGGTGGTGGTGGTCCCGCGGATCGCCGGCGTCTGGTTGTTCAGCCTGATACTCGGTCTCGTGCTGGCCGTAATGCTGATCAGTTTCGTCGCCGTTCCCGCCCGGATCATCGGCGTGAAACCGCAGAAGCTTCCCCCCAAGCAGTCCCTCGGCCGCGTCGCCGTGGGCGGTACCCTCAGCGCGGTCGCCATGGGACCCGGCTATCTGCTCGGCCGCATCGGGTTGATCCTGCTAGGACTGCAGCACCTCCATGTCCTGGGATTCGCGTTGCTGTCCGTCGGCACTGCGCTCTACGCCGCGGGAATGTCGTCCGTCAAGGCAGTTAAGCTGAGCATGAAACTCACCCCAGCTACCCCCACATAATCCGCAATTGGCGGTCGGGCGGGCGCGACGGGGACGGCCCAGTTCGCCACCGTCGTGGATGACGAAGCTGGATCGCGTGACCCTTTGTCGTTGCGATGGTGCTCAGCTTTTTGCCTCAACCATGGCTGATGGTCGCCGCCAGTGTCGCAACGGTAACCCGCTGCAAACCTGTCGGACTCCACACCCGTGGCTGCTGTTAGGCGGGGGCGTGTGTGGCGGCGGCGCGTGTAACGGCGGCGCGTACGAGTTCGACCGCCACGAGCAGGATCACCGCGATGACGGCAAGCACGATGATCGTGGCGAGCGAGGGGTTGTCCCAGAGGACAAGGATGATCAGTGCCAGCGCGATGATGCCGACGCTGATTGCGGTCCGGTAGCGGGCCACCAGCGGACCGACCCGGCTCGCGGCCAGTGTGTGAGTGAGCGACCTGGGGGCGGTGGCAACCGCGTGGCGGATGGCGACGGCTGGCCGGGACGGCCCGGACAGCCACGCGCCGAGCACGATAAGCAGCGCCGCCAGCAGGACCAGTCGGATGCCCAGCCGAAGGTAGCGCACGATCGTGTCGAAGAGGAACTGTGCGGTGTCACGGGGCAGCTTGTCCGGCGGTACGCGGTCCAGATAGATGTTGCGGCCAATCAGCAGCCCGATGCCGATCACGATCATGCCGGCGCCGAGCCCGGCCGCGGACCAGAGCAGCGCCCGGCGGCGCTTACGGGCCGTGGCGATGCCGCCGGCGACCAGGACCAGCCCGATCCATGGCAGCCAGTTCGCAAGGCTGTTCAGCCGCCGCACCGCCTTGCGGGCCTTGTCCACGCCGTGGATGTCAGCGATCTCGATGGTGGCCCCCACCGCCGGCACCTTGGCGGCGACGGTAAGGCCGGCGGCGACCAGCTGCCCTTTGACCTTGTCCACCACCTTCGACAGGTCCAGGGTGACCTTTCCCTGGTTGCTCACCTTCACCGCGGCGTCGGCCGGCTGCGTGCCGGTGAGCAGGTAGTCGATCTGCTGGTGGGCTGCCCTATTGACGCCGTCCCACAGCGTCTGAAACGTGTCGCTGCGCACGAACCGGGTGGTGACCGTGTTGACCAGCCCGGTGGCGGCGCTCTGCAGCGGCCCGGCCAGCGCCTGCGCGGCCCGCGGCGGTAGCACATCGGTGAGCAGCGATTTCACGTCGAGGTACGCGTCGACCTGGTTGTCGACGGCTTTGATCACCGCGTCCTGCACGCCGGCGTTGCCGGCCACCGGTTGCATGGTCTGCACGTACCGGTCGGTGTTCAGCACCAGGTTGCGGCCCCAGATCGCCAGCGGCGCCACGACCAGGCACAGCACGCCAACCACAATCAGAATCACCGCGGCGGCCGACCGGGCGATACGCCCCACCCGCCGCGCCAGCGACGCCTCCTGCGCCTGTTGCAGCTCGGCGTTGCGGGCCCGCAACTCATCCAACTCCGACTGCAACGAGGGCAGGTCAGGCTGCTCCGGTGGCTCGCTCATCGGTCATCCGCCGGGGTTTTGCACGCGGGTGTACGGGTCGAACACGCCCCGATGACCGGAACCAGAATCACGACTCGCCCCCTTCCGATGCCACGCGTCCACTCGGCTCGCCGCCGTGGGCGTGGACGTCGTGCAGCGGCCATGTAGAAGGCGATCACACTGCGTTGGCGATCACACTGTGTCGCGTCCCAAACCGTACCGACGTCGCCCCTATGCAAGCGGACCGCATCGCAGCAGTCGCCATCCGCTGCGGATGATCCTCGCCCGTTGATGCTGGACCATACTTATGGCCGGCGCCGTCATCGATGTGCCAGGCAAGCCAGCCCAGCGTGCGGAGGGGCCACGCCCGCTGCGCAACGCCGTCAGGAGGGCTCAACGATGCCTGAGGGTATGAACGTCGAGGTGGCGCACAAGCTGAGCGAGCAGGAAATATCCGGCGCGCACCGCGGTCGCTGGCATGAGCTGCTCGAGGTTGTGGAAGTCGCGATCCTGGCGATCGTGGCCGTCGCCACCGCCTGGAGCGGCCTGCAGGCGGCCAAATGGGACGGCCGCCAGTCACTGCTGTACGGCCAGGCCACCAGGGACCGATTCCAGGCCGAGGCGGCCAGCACCTTGGCAGGTCTGCAGCTATCCGCCGACGCGTCCATGTTCACCGGATGGCTGCAGGCCCGGGCCGCCGGCGACACCCAACTGCAAGCCATCTACGTGCGCCGGTTCACCCCCGACTACCGCGACGCGTACGAGGCGTGGTTGAAGACCGACCCATTCGTCAACCCGGCAGCCCCACCCGGCCCCGCCGCCATGCCGTCGTACCACAACCCGAATCAGGACGCAGCCAACCGGCTCAACGCCGCCGCCGCGGCAACCTTCGACCAGGGCACTACCGCGCGCGAGAACGCCGACCGGTACGTGCGGGACACCGTCCTGTTCGCCTCGGTCCTGTTCCTGGTAGCAGTCGCCCAACGGTTCAAGGCCATCCGGGCACGAATCGCCATCGGGGTGATCGCCTTCGGCTTACTGACCTTCGTGATCATCTCGGTCGCCCAACTCCCGCGACTGTAGCCGGGTCATCACGGTCACGTTGCCGGCTACGACCATGTCGCTAGACACGGCCCGCTGCCAACGGGCAGAGTCCTTGTGCGGCTACGTCCGCGCCGCCGCCTGTTCGTCTTCGGCCAACGCCTGTTGTACCTCTTCCGCCGTTGAGCTTGATCTGCTGATCTTTTTGGTGGCTCCGGTGAGCACCTGGTCGAGGGCGGTCACACCGTCGGCGTGGGTAAGGGCTACCAGGGCGATTTCGCCGGTATCCATCACGTCGCCCAGGTCCTTGATATCGCCGCGGTCCAGGCTGCGGTTCATTCGTGCCAGTACAGCGCCGCTTCCGGCGCCGACGGCCGCGGCGCCGATCAGGGCCGGCGGGAACAGCACGCCGACAACGGCCCCTGCGACAGCGCCCTTGCCCCAACCATGGTGCGACTGACGGTGGATTGTGACGGTTTCAACAGTCGTGGGCTTCTCGATCAATGCGGCATCCGCGAGCTCGATGGCGTTAGCCTGGGCGGCGGCTTCGAGGGCGGTCCAGTCTCGCTCCGCGGTGGGCAGGTCCGGGTAGACCGCGACCGTGGTGCTGAGGTTCTTCATGAGTCCTCCTGTGGGCGATGGAGCTGGGCGCCGACCGGCTACGGTCGTGCTTCGGTCGTGGCACCGCCACCTTGAGTGCGGAATCCTGCGATGTCATCGTCCTCAGTGGATGACGCAGCTGTTGGCGCGGCGCGATCCAGTAGCGCGTTCAGCGTTATGGCGGCGTCGATGAGCTGCAAGTGTGTGAACGCCTGCGGGAAGTTGCCAAGCTGTTCACCGGTGGTTCCGATCTCCTCCGAGAATAGGCCGAGGTGGTTGGCGTAGGTGAGCATCTTCTCGAACGTCAGCCGGGCGTCCTCCAGCCGACCTGCACGCGCGAGTGCGTCGACGTACATGAAGGTGCACAACGAGAACGTGCCCTCGGAGCCGCGAAGACCGTCCGGGGACGCACCCGGGTCGTACCGGTAGACCAAGCTGTCGGTGACCAGCTCGGAGTCCATCGCTCGTAGCGTGGACAGCCACATCGGATCTTGCGGGGCAACAAACCCCACGCTTGACATGCGAAGCAGGGAGGAGTCCAGCACCTTGTCGTCGTAGTGCTGCACAAACGCACCACGGCCCGTGTCCCAGCCACGTTCCATCACCTGCGTGTAGATGGCGTCGCGTTGGCTGATCCAGCGGTCCAGCGGAGCCGGCCGGCCGTGAGCTGTGGCGAACCGAATCGCGCGGTCGAAGGCCACCCAGCTCATCACCCGTCCATACGTGAAGTCCTTGGGGCCACCGCGGGTCTCCCAGATGCCCGCCTCGGGCTGGTCCCAATGGTCGGCGAGCCATCCGAGCACCTCCTGTATTGCTAGCCAGCCGGGGTGGCCGACCTCCAGACCGCGTCGGTCGCCGTAGTAGACGCTGTCCAGTGCCTCGCCGTAGATATCCAGCTGCAACTGCTCGGCCGCGCCGTTCCCGATACGAACCGGGTACGAGGCCCGGTAGCCCTCCCAATGGTCAAGTGTCTCCTCGGTGAGCTCGGTGGAGCCGTCGACGCGGTACATGAGGTTCAGCGGCGTGCCCCCGCTGCCAACGCGCTCCTGGACCCGCGCCATCAACCATCGGGCGAAGGACGCGGCTTCCTCGGTAAAGCCCATAGCGAGCAGCGCGTAGACCGAGAAAGAGGCGTCCCGGACCCAGGTGAATCGGTAGTCCCAGTTACGCTCACCACCGACCTGCTCAGGTAGCCCAGCAGTGGGGGCGGCGACCAGGCCGCCCGTCGGGGCGTACGTCATCAGCTTCAAGGTGATCGCCGAACGCTGCAAGGTTTCGCGCCATCGTCCGGTGTAGGTGGACTGAGCCAGCCAGTTCCTCCAGAAGCGGACGGTGTCGTCGAACAGGCTGCTCACCTCGGCGACTCGAATCTCGTGCGGCGGCTCGTCACTGGCCGTGTCGAGCAGAAATCCTCGTTGCTGCCCAGCCTCGAGGGTTACCGTGAGGTGCACGTCGCCCGCACCGCTCGTCTGCACCTGGGCCAGTCGTGCGTCACCGGGTTCGCGGACCGCGTGCAGCGTCATCGAGGTTTGCTCGCTGCTGAACACCGCCCCGTGCTCGGTGAGCTGCACCCGGTGCGGTTGACGGGAGTAGTCGAACCTCGGATCGATGTGGACGTCGAAGGTCATCCGGCCGCGGACGCAACGCACCAACCGCGCCAAACGGTGACGGTCGGTCGCCACATACCCGCTTATCGGCATGAAGTCGACGACCTCACCGACGCCGTCTTCGGTGAGGAAGCGAGTGATCAATATCGCGGTGTCTGGCAGGTACATCTGCTTCGTGTCGAAGGCATCCGTCGTTGGACGGATCTGGAACCGTCCGCCGCGCCGATGGTCGAGCAGTGCACCGAACACGCTGGGCGAATCGAATCGCGGGAAGCAGAACCAGTCGATCGACCCGTCGGTGGTCACCAATGCGGCGGTCTGCAGGTCCCCAATCAGGCCATGATCAGCGATGAGCGGGTAGTCGTCCATGTGCGTCCTCGCAGGGTGAAAGCTCACCGACCGAGTCGGCCGGTGCGGTCGAGTACGGACACCATCCTGTCGGCCGCGCTGGAGGTCATCATCCTTGCCGGATGACCGCAGTTAGCTGGAATGCCTCATGATCGTCGATACCCGCTCGGGCCAGCTCCCCAACCGGCCCTCGACGAGACGCCCCTCGACTATCCGTGGCGTTTGCCGCGTGCCGGAGCACGCGCGGATCGAGGGCCTTCACGGTTGTGCAGCGCTGGCGGTATCTACCGGAGCGGCCGGCGCAAACTCGTGGGTCGCCACACGGCGGTGGAATACGTGATAACTCCACGCTTGGTAGGCCAACACCACGGGAAGCAGGACGACGGCAACGATGGTCATCACTTTCAAGGCATAGGACCCGGACGCGGTGTTCTGAACGGTGAGCGAGTACGCCTCGTTGGTGCTGGAGACCATGACCCGCGGGTACAGGTCGACAAAGATGGAACCGATCGTGGCGGCCATCGCGACCGTGGTCGCGATGAAGGCCCAACCTTCGTGGCCCTCGCTTGCCAGCCAGGCCGCAGCGAACACCGCAATCACCGCCGTCAGCTCGACCGGGTTGAGCAGAATCCCTCTGCCCTGTGAAGCGTGGGTCCAGGCGATGAATCCCAGAACGGCCAGGCCGGTCAGCGGCCCCACCCACGCGGCCAGCCGCCGCGCCCGCCGCCGTGCCTCCCCCTCGGTCTTCATGGCCAGGAACGTCGACCCGTGCACGAGGCAGAGCAGGAGCACCGTCAGGCCGGTGAACAGTGCGTAGGGCTGCAGCAGGTCCCATACCGAACCGGTGTATTCCTGGTTGCTATCAACCGGTACGCCGTGCAGCAGATCGCCTAGTGCGATACCGATTCCTGCGGCCACGATCACGCTCCCAACGGTCATCGAGATGTCCCAGGTACGCCGCCATCTCGCGCTGTCGACCTTGCCGCGGAACTCGAAGGACACGCCCCGTGCGATCAACCCGGCCAGGAGCAGCACCATCAGCAGGTAGAAGCCGGAGAACATCGTGGCGTACCAGCCGGGGAAGGCCGCGAACATTGCTGCCGCCGCCACGATCAGCCACACCTCGTTGCCGTCCCAGAACGGTCCGATCGCGTTGATCGCGGCACGGCGCTCCGGTTCGTCACGTCCCACGACCGCGTGCAGGACGCCGACACCAAGATCGAATCCTTCCAGCACGAAAAAGCCGATCCAAAGGATCGCGATCAAGACGAACCACAGCGTCGCGAGTGACATAGCTAGCTACCTCAATAGGTCATAGCCGGAACGGGCTCCGCCGCGTCGTCCGCGATCGGCGCGGCGAGTTCCTTGCGGGCGTACTTCGCCATCAGGACGAAAGCGATCACGGCGAGGGCGACGTACAGGGTGAAGAACACGATGAGACTGATGGCCACGGTTGTCGTGCTGATCGAGGGCGACACGCCGTTCTTGGTGAGCTGGATACCTTGGACGATCCATGGCTGGCGGCCGTTCTCGGTCAGTAACCATCCCGCTGTATTCATCAGGAACGGCAGGATCGCTGACCAGATGGCCACCCGCAGAAACCAGCGCGAGGTGCCAATCCTCTTGCGGCGCAACACCCAGAGCCCCCACAAAGACAAGAGGAATATCAGGCCGGCGGTGTAGGCCATGACGCGCATCGACCAGTACTGCACGAAGACGTTGGGCACATAACTACCGGCGCCGTACTGCTGCTGATACTGGCTCTGCACATCGTTGAGACCTTCGACCTTGCCGTTCCACGAGTTGGTCGCGAGCAGCGAGAGAAGATGTGGGATCTGGATGATCTTGGTCGGTGTCTCATCATTCTTGCCGCCACCTATCTGGAACAGCGAGAAGGAGCACGGTTGGCAGGTGTTCCACTGCGCCTCCGACGCGGCGATCTTCATTGGCTGGTATTTGTCTTCGGTGACCCCCAACTCGCTGCCGACCAGCATCGCGAGCAGGATGGCCGGCGCCAGAACGACGAGCGCCAAGCGCGCGGCCGGCTTGAAGACGTCGGGATGTTTGCCGCGACGCAACTGCCACGCCGACACCGCGAGCATGACTACCGACGCCGTGACAGCCGAGGCGAGCAAGACATGCAGGTATCCCCGCAGGAAGACCGGGTTGGTGAGGACCGCCCAGATGTTGTTCAGCTGTGGCCGACCGGTTGATGGGTTGATCTTGTAGCCCACCGGGTGCTGCATCCAAGAATTCGCCGCCATGATGAAGGCCGCCGACAGAGCCGATCCCACAGCGACCAGCCAGATGGCGGTCAGATGGATCCGTGGCCGGAGTCTGTCCCAGCCGAACACCCACACACCGAGGAACGTGGATTCGAGGAAGAACGCGGCGAGGCCCTCCATGGCGAGTGGCGCGCCGAACACGTCACCGACCGTCCGGGAGTAGGCCGACCAGTCCATGCCGAACTGAAACTCCTGGACCAACCCCGTTACGACGCCAACCGCGACATTGATCAGCAACAAGGTGCCGAAAAAGCGCGTCAACCGCAGGTAGTCAGACTTCCCGCTGCGGTGCCACGCGGTCTGCAGGATGGCGGTGAGGAAGGCCAAACCGATCGTGACCGGCACGAAGAGGAAGTGATAGATCGAGGTCATCGCAAACTGAATGCGGGCGAGGTCGAGCTGGCTCATCCGATGCTCCCCTCACAGAGATCCGCGCGACCAATGGAGCCGAGTTCGGCCGAGGGTGCCCCGATCCGGCAGTAGCGCGAATCACTCGCAACGGATGGTTCACACGCTGCAGCTGCGGGTGTCGCCCCATCTGGCGCCGGGCCGAGGTGCTGCCTCATCCGATCGGGATGAGGCGCCGACCCCGCTCGGCGCGCACGGTGGACGGCGAGGACCAGTATGTTCGGCCCTCTGCATGGCGCGGATGCGTGCTCGGCAACACCAGAACCCCGGAGGAACTCCTATGGCCGAGGACAAACACTACGACGTCATCGTGATCGGCTCCGGCGCCGGCGGCGGAACGCTCGTGCATCGGCTGGCACCGACTGGCAAGCGGGTTCTGCTGCTCGAGCGGGGTGACTATCTGCCACGCGAGCGCGACAACTGGGACTCCACCGAGGTGTTCGTCAAGGGCAAGTACCGGGCTCCGGAATTCTGGCTGGATCAGCATGGCGACGAGTTCCCGCCCGAGGTCAACTACTACGTGGGAGGCAACACCAAGTTCTACGGGGCCGCGCTGTTCCGGCTGCGGCCACAGGACTTTGCGGAGCTCAGACATGACGGTGGGATGTCTCCCGCGTGGCCGATCGACTATCAGGACCTCGAGCCCTACTACACGCAGGCCGAACACCTGTATCTGGTGCACGGTGAGCACGGCGATGACCCGACCGAGGGGGCGGCCAGCGCTCCATACCGATTCCCGCCCGTGAAGCACGAGGCACGCATTCAACAGCTGAGCGACGACCTGGACAAGCAGGGGCTGCACCCGTTCCATCTGCCGATCGGGGTGAATCTCAGCCAAGACGAGTTGGGCCACGCGACCCATAGCAGCGTGTGCATTCGATGTGACCGAGTGGACGGCTTCCCGTGCGTGGTCAGCGCCAAGTCCGACGCCCAAGTCGTCTGCGTCGATCCGGCCCTCACCCACGACAACGTCGAGCTGATCACCAATGCCTACGTCGAGCGTCTGGAGACGGACGAGACGGGCCGGACGGTCCGCGCCGTGGTGACCCAGCTGGGCGATGGCTCGACGGTCAGGCTGAGCGCGGATGTGGTCGTGGTCTCTTGCGGTGCCGTGAACAGCGCGGCGCTGTTGCTGCGCTCGCGCAGCGATGTCCTCCCGAATGGGCTGGCCAACAGCTCCGACGTCGTCGGGCGGCACTACATGCGGCACAACAACCTGGCGCTGATGGGAGTCTCGAAGGAACCGAATCCCACGATATTCCAGAAGACCCTTGCGCTCCACGACTGGTACCTGGGAGCCGATGATTGGGACTATCCCCTCGGCGGCATTCAGATGCTGGGCAAGTCCGACGCAGAGCAGATCAGGGCCAACGCCCCCCGCTGGGCCGGCAAGGTCTCACCGGGGATGCCCTTTGAGGTGCTCGCGCACCACGCAGTGGACTTCTGGCTTTGTGGCGAGGATCTGCCCCTACCGGAGAACAGGGTGACCGTCGAGAAGGACGGGCGAATCAGGCTGGCTTTGGATCCGAACAACAACGTCGAAGGCGTCAAGCGGCTCATGCACAAGCTGGAAAACATGCTCGGCGACCTGGGCATGCACAAGCGCCGCTTGATCGATCACAGCATCTACCTGCACAAGGGAATGCCGATCGGCGCCACGGCACACCAGGCCGGCACCGTTCGTTTTGGCACCGACCCCGGTAGTTCCGCTCTGGATGTGAATTGCAAGACCCACGACCTGGACAACCTCTACGTAGTGGACACGAGTTTCTTTCCGAGCATCGGCGCGGTGAACCCGTCGTTGACGGCCATCGCCAACGCGCTGCGCGTCGGCGACCACATCGCAGAGCGCCTCGGCTGAGGCGCACACAAGATAACCAACCACATCAAGCCTCGAGACGAAGCAGGCGAGCGAATGGCAACCGATCCCGTAGACGCATTGGTCATCTTCGGAGCGACCGGGGACTTGGCCAAGTTGGAAACCTTCCCGGCTCTTGTTGGCCTGGTCGACCGCGGAGTACTCGACGTTCCCGTCGTCGGGGTGGCCAAGAGTGGATGGGGGCTCGAGCAGTTCCGGGACTACGCGGCGGCGTCCTTGCGGCTGAACAACATGGATCCCAAAGCTCCTGCCGCCGCCAAGATGCTCGGCCTGCTGCGGTATGTCGATGGTGATCTCGACGACGACGCCACGTATGCCGCCATGTCCCGCGAAGTGCGCGAAGGCGGGCGAGTCTTGTTCTATCTCGAGGTTCCGCCGTTCCTGTTCGGGCGAATCGCCCAGGGCATCGACACCGCCGGGCGCGCGCAAGGTGCCCGGGTGATGGTCGAGAAGCCGTTCGGCACAGACCTCGTCAGCGCGCAAGAACTAAACGAGACGATGCACAAGTACTTCGCCGAGGACGACATTTACCGGGTCGATCATTGGCTGGGCCTCGATCCACTGGACAACGTGCTGTACGCCCGATTTGCCAACTCCATCTTCGAGCCACTGCTCAACCGGACACACGTCGAGAGTGTCCAGATCACGATGGCAGAGGCGTTCGATGTATCCGACCGCGGCCGGTTCTACGACAAGACGGGCGCGATACGGGACGTTGTGCAAAACCACATGCTGCAGGTGCTGGCCAGCGTCATGGCCGACCCTCCGGACGGCTCCGGGCTTGGCTCATGGCTGGATGCTAAGTCGCGGGTGATCAGTTCGCTGCGCCCGCTCACTGCGAAGGATGTCGTCCGCGGCCAGTACGCGGGCTACCACGACGTGGCCGGCGTTGACCCCGCTTCGACCGTAGAGACCTACGTAGCGGTGCGGCTGAGCCTCGACACCTGGCGCTGGGCCGGCGTACCGATCGCCATCCGTGCTGGGAAGACGATGCCGGTTACCGCCACCGAAGTCAGCATCCAGTTCCGTCCCACCCCGTATAACATCTTCGGTGCCGAAGAGACCATATCCGGCGTCAAGTTCAGGTTCCGGATCTGGCCAGAGGCGGAAGTCGGGCTCACCCTGGCCGGCAAGAAACCCGGTGCGGGCTGGTATGGCGAGGTCCAAGACCTCCGCTTCGCTCAGCAACCGGGGTCCGACATGCGACCGTACGACCGACTCATCGGAGCCGCTCTGGAGGGCAACCGAGTGCCGTTTGCTCGGCAGGATGCGGTCGAAGCCGCCTGGCGGGTGGTTGATCCGATCCTCGGCGACGTCGTCCCGGTCCACGAATACGCCCAGGGCAGCTGGGGTCCCAAGGAAGCCGATTCGCTGCTGCCCGACGGCGACGCGTGGCACGACCCGGCCGGCTGATGACTACGCAGGAGGCGGACACGTCCGAACCCGACCGTGAACGGAGCGTAGGAGCTGGATCAGCGGATCCGGCCGCCCATCGAGTGGTCATCATCGGCGGCGGCTTCGGCGGGTTGTTCGCCGCTCGTGCCTTGCGTCGCGCACCGGTCGACGTGACGCTCGTCGACCGGGCAGGCCATCATCTGTTCCAGCCACTGCTCTATCAATGCGCGACCGGTATTCTCTCGGAGGGACAGATCGCCGCGCCACTGCGAAGTGTCCTCAAGCGTCACCGGAATGTGAGCGTCGAACTCGCCGAGGTCGTCGACCTCGATGCGGAGCGCCGGCAGGTTATCGCCCGCCGTCCCGGCGGCACGCAGCTTGCGTTGCCGTACGACGAGCTCATCGTCGCAGCAGGCGTCCAGCAGTCCTACTTCGGACACGACGAATACGCTCAATGGGCTCCCGGCATGAAGACGCTGGCCGATGCACTCAGCATCCGGCGCAAGGTGTTCGGCGCGTTCGAAATGGCCGTGACCGCGAACGATCCGGCAGAACAGCGACGCTGGCTCACCTTTGCCCTGGTCGGCGGCGGACCGACCGGCGTGGAGCTGGCCGGGCAGCTGCGAGAGCTGGCGAGCAAGACGCTGCGGGCCGATTTCCGTAATCTCGACCCGGATAGTGCGCGGGTAGTGCTCTTCGACGGCGGAGCCGAGCCGTTGGCGTCGTTCGGGTCGAAACTGTCGACGAAGGCGGCTGACGTGCTCAAAGATCGCGGCGTCGAGCTGCACATGCATTCGTTGGTTACCGCGGTTGACCGGTACGGCTTGGTCGTGCGCGATTCGTCCGGTGACGAGACTCGCTATGACGCCGGCACCGTATTGTGGACCGCGGGTGTCAAGGCGCCGCCACTCGCCGACAAGGTCGCCGCCGCGACCGGAGCCAAGCAGGACAAGCTCGGCCGGATCGAAGTGACCGAGACGCTGACCATCCCCGATCATCCCGAGATATCAGTAATCGGTGACCTGATGAGTCGCGACAACCTCCCCGGCGTAGCGGAGGTGGCCATGCAGGGCGGCCTCTACGCCGGGCGGCGGATCCGACACGAGCTGACCGGACGCGGTGCCAAGGGCTCATTCCGTTATCGCGACCTCGGATCCGCCGCGTACATCTCACGCGGGCACGCAGTAATCTCCACTCGCCGGCTGCATTTCGACGGCTTCCTCGGGTGGGTTTCGTGGCTGTTCATCCACATCGCCTTCCTCACCGGCTACCGCAATCGGATCGGCGCCGTAATGACGTGGGCACTCGCCTTCACGCGTGACACGCGGCGCGAACGCGCCTTCACCACGTCGATGATCGACCAGGCGGACGACGTGTATTCGCCGCGTCCCGACAGCACCGCCGCGTAGCAGCGCCGTCGCGACACCGGCTACCTACCCGAGAAAGGAACCTCACAAGATCGCGATTGGGTTCACTGGAGACCCGGTGCCCCTGGCGAGGCGCAGCGGCGCGATCACGCACAAGAACGACCACCGGCCCGCCGCCTCGCACAGCGGGACGAGGTCATCGAACTGCAGGTAGTCCAGCAGATGCAGGCCCATTGCGTTGACGGCCAGGACGTGCACGGGAAACTCAACCCCGCCGACCGCACCGGGTGCGGTGTCGTTGTTGCCGTCGCTGCCCAGCACGGCAACCCGTCGCTCGGCCATGAACTGCATCGCTGTGGGGTGAAGCCCGGCTCGTGCGCTGGCTGCATCCCACGGGCCGAGCGCGGTTCGGCGTCGGCGATGCCCGACGCGAACGAACAGCAGGTCGCCGTCGCCGACGTGCACCTGCTGCGCCTGCTCGGCTCGGTCGAGGTCGTCGGCGGTGACGTGCTCGCCGGGCTCGAGCCACGGCCGCCCGCGCAGCCGCGGCACGTCGAGCAGGACGCCTCGACCGACGATGCCGTCACGGGCCACATCGATGGACAGCTGCGATGGCCCCGACGCGGAGATGCTGTCCGCGGCCACGCCGTTGTAGAGAACCGCCCGGTAGATGACATGACACAACGCATCGATGTGACTGTCGGCATTGCCGTGCACATTCATCGCGAGCCGATCCATCGCAAACGACAGCCCCGTCCGGTCGGCCTGGTCCCCGGCGGGACTGGTCATCTGATGGACGCAGGGCTCGGGATTGTCGAGTGTCACCTCGCTCTCCACCGCAGCGGCAAGCGTCGTCGAGCGGCCGAGTCGGACCTCGCTGACAGCGGCCAACACGCGCGCCGGCGTGACGTGGTTCAGCGCGCCGCGCCGATCGGCGGGCCCCCAGGCAGACCCACGCTGCAGCCGCTGGTAGAGAATTTCGAAGTCCGCAGCGTCCATGACCGGTAGCGGTGCCGGGCTTGGTGGTCTCGTCATCTGGCCTGGACACCTCCTGGCACCTGCAACCGGGGGTTGCTTAGTACGACCCTGCGGCTGGGCGGGGACTGCCCTGCATGCTAGCCAAGGAAAGGCGTAGATGTGGCCGTCGTGAATGGGCCCTCGAGGCCGTGGTTGCCAGGCATTCTGGTCGCCGCGATCGTGCTAAGCCTGGCAGCGTTCAGGATCGCATTCGTACTCGGCGCGTATCACACCGTCTTCTACCAGGACATCTTCACGGTGCTGGTCGCGAGTTCGGTGACCCTGGTCGGAACAGTGGCAGCGCCGCGGGGCTCGATCGTGCGTCGGTGGTGGAGCCGGCTTCTGCTGGCAGCCCCGGCAGCCTGGGTCATTGCCGCCGTGACCTTCACCGACTCGGTATCCACCGCCGCGACCGAACCGCTGCTCGGCGCGTTCGCGCTGACGATCGCGGCTACCTCGATCCCCTACACCGTTCTCCTGCTCGCGCGTGTGCTGACGCCCGGCATCACGGAGATCCGCGGCCCGCGACCGGTCGTGGCGCTGCTCATGCTTGTCGTGGTCGTGGTGTTCGCAGGGTGGCTGGTCGGCCACTACAACTACCGCTTCCTCACCTGCCACGACTTCACGGTCGCAGGCGACGACCTGCCATCGAACTGCGCCCAGCCGCAGCCCGGACAGAGCACGGCCACCGGCGCGCCGTGAACAGCTTCGCAGATGGGCAGTCGCCGACTCGCCAGCGGTGATTCGAGGTCAACGAGAACGCGGCACGCCGGCGTAACTCGCAGTGCATCGGTTGTGCCAGCGCACCACCTTTACGATGTCGGCGTGGCGACGGCAAACCATGGCCCCCGGTCGATGCAGCACGCGCCCGGAGTGCGGATCCATGAACTCCACATCGAGATCGTCGAGTCGAAGCTCTTCCCTCCCGCCGTCCGGGATGGCTTGGTTCAACGCCCTGGCCTGGTTGACTCCTTGGAGCGAAGCGAGGGGATGCCGCTTGTCGTCGTGCGAGCTCCGGCCGGCTACGGCAAGACGACTCTGCTTGCGCAATGGGCGGATCGTGATCATCGAGCCTCAGCCTGGCTGTCGCTCGACGTGCATGACAACGATCCCTCGGTGTTTCTGACCCACCTGGCGGTGGTTCTGGCCCGGGTCGTCCCCGTCGGGCCTGCGGTTTTCGATGCGCTAGCGACGCCCGGTGTGTCGATCCCAGCGACCGTTGTCCCGCATCTGGGAGCGGTGCTAGCGCAGTTGCCTGCTCCAGTACTGGTCCTGCTCGACGACGTGCACGAGCTTCACGAGGGCGAGTCGCTGGACGCGCTAGTTTCGTTGATCTCCTACCTTACGGATGGCTCCCAGCTGGCCCTTGCGGGCCGGGCCATGCCGCCCATGCCGCTGGCCCGACTACGCGCCGAGCGCAGGGTCCTGGAGCTGGGAGCCCAAGACTTGGCGTTCGATGTCGAGGGCAGCAGGCGGCTGATCGCAGCGGCTGGAGTAGATCTCCCGCTTCGAGACGTGGCCCACCTGCATCGCCGCACCGAAGGATGGCCCGCCGGACTGTACCTCGCCGCGCTGTCGGTGAAGCACGGCAGCAAGGTCGATGCGGCGCCCCCGGTCGCGCCTGGGGATGACGGACTGATCGTCGACTACGTCGAGAGCGAGCTGCTGTCGCGGCAGTCTCCACAGGACATCATCTTCCTGATCCGGACCTCGGTGCTCGACCAGCTGTCCGGACCGCTCTGCGATGCGGTGCTTCAGGAGGACGGGTCGGCGTCCCGGCTCGAACAGTTCGCACGAGCCAACCTGTTTCTGGTGCCGCTTGGCGGCGACCGGGGCTGGTACCGGTATCACACGCTGTTTCGCGACGTCCTGCGCGCCCAGCTCGGCCGCACCAGCCCCGAGCTGGCTCCAGTGCTGCTGGCACGCGCGGCGAGCTGGTGCGAGGGCGAGGGCATGGCGGAGGCGGCCATCGACTACGCCATCGCCGGGCGCGACGTGCGACGGGCCGTGCGACTGGTCGGCGACACGGCGTCGACCATGTATGCCAGCGGCCGGGTCCCCACTCTTACCAGCTGGTTCGACTGGCTCGACCGCGTAGGTGCCCTCGCCGAGTACCCGGCAGCGGCCGCGCTAGCGGCGGTCGTGTACGCACTGACCGGTCGACCCGCGGCCGCCGACTACTGGCGGGAGGTGGCCGAACGAGGGGCGGACCCGGGAACGGCCGAGTACGGGATGTGGATGTCCGGCATGCGGGCCTACATGTGTCGTGACGGTCCGGAACGTATGTTGGTCGACGCACATGAGTGCGCGGAGCATGCGCGGCAGCTCAGCCGAGCCGTGGCACGCGATTACCCCATGGGGTTGCTCCTGCAAGCGTCCGCCCACCTGCTCCTGGGCGAGCGGGATGCAGCAGCGGCCGGCTTCGAGGACGCTGTCGAGCTCGGCCTCCGCGCGCACTCCGTCGCTGTAGTGATCACCGCAAACACGAACCGCGCAATGCTGGCCATGGAAGCATCCGATTGGGACCGCGCTGCTCACTTGATCGACGTCGAGCTAGATCGGATTCAGCGGATGCGCCTCGGCGCGCTCCTGCCAAGCGGTCTGATCTTCGCGGTCGCGACCCGCTACGCCGCCCGCATGGGCGACATCAGGGGAGCGGATGCCCACCTCATCAAGGCGCAGCGCCTCCGACCGCTGCTCTCTCACGCCATCCCCTGGTACGCCGTGCAGACACTGCTCGAACTCGCTGACGCGTCGCTCACGCTGAACGATCCGCCGGCAGCCAGCACGATGCTGCGTGAAATCGACGCGGTGCTGCGCCGCCACCCGCTTATGGGCACCCTCGTCCAGCGAGTCGAGAACCTGCGGTCGCGTCTGCAGGGCCCGGTGGCTCAGAGCGCGGGAGTCTCGACCTTGACAGCAGCCGAGCTCCGGACGCTCCCACTGCTGTCCACTCACCTGACCCTGTCCCAGATCGCCGCACGCCTCTTCCTGTCCCGGAACACGATCAAGACTCACGTGACGTCGCTGTACCAGAAGCTCGACGTGCACTCCCGCGACGAGGCTGTGATTCGCGCGCAGGAGCTCGGGCTGCTCGCATCATGACAATTCGGCGTCCGGGACGAACGTCGCGGAAGCCGAATTAGCGTCAATCCGGATCACCTCTTCTGGTGGAGGTCTCGGCACCGTAACGTCACTAACGTCGTCAATGCCTCCTCGACCCCCACCAGAACGCGCTGCGTCCTCCGTACAGGGGCAGGGGCGGGCGGGTGGCTGCAGGGCGGACAGTGGGGATTCGATCCAGGAGTGGTACGGCGGCGCAGGACTGCCTGCACGTCGGTGCAAACGTCCAGGGGGTACTTGCAGATGTCCGCTACCTATCCGCCTGCGCCGGGCATCGTCGACACTGCGCGCGACGGTATTGCTGTGGACGACGATATTGCCGGATTGAGCGACCCGGTCCTCATCTCCGCATTCGAGCCCATGCGGTTGGCTCACCGGCCGATCATCAGGACCCGTTTACTGGATCGTCTGTCCCGCGGCGTGCGTGAGAAGTCGTTGACTCTGCTCAGCGCACCGGCCGGCGCGGGCAAGACCGTCTTGGCTGCGTCCTGGGTCGAGGCAGGGGCTGTCCCGTGGCCGGTCGCGTGGCTGACCGTCGATGACGCCTGCGACCGGCCCGAGCTGTTCTGGCCTTACCTGATGGAGGCTCTCGCGCGAGCTGGAGTCACCCTCCCCCAGGCACACCGGCCCGCTTTGGGCGAGAAGGTTCCAGCTGCCTTCCTGACGCGTTTGGCCGCCGTCATCCTCGAGCATCCGCATCCGATCGTGCTGGTCCTGGATGGTGCCAACCGCCTGTTGAGTCGCGAGGCGACAGTCGGGCTGGACTTCTTGATCCGTCACGCCTGTCCGCGCTTGCGGCTAGTGATGTGCGGACGCGCGGATCCTCAGCTGCCGCTGCACAAGTACCGACTCACGGACTCGATGACGGAGCTGAGGCTCGATGCGCTCGCCTTCACCAGCGCGGAGACGCGCGAGCTGCTGGCGAGCCTCGGAGTGACGGTCTCGAAGGAAGTCGCTTCGTCGCTGACCGAACAGACCGAGGGCTGGGCGGCAGGGCTTCGGCTGGCGGCAGCGTCCCTCAAGCGGGGGGTCGATCCGACGCGGCTGGTCGATTCTCTGGCGCGGGACGACGGGAGCGTTGCTGAGTACCTGTTTGCCGAGGTGCTGGATGCCCAATCTCCGCGGGTGCGCCAGTTCTTGCTACGGACCAGCGTGACTCCGCAGCTGTGGCCCGACCTGGTCGACCTGCTCACCGACCGCACTGACGGACGCCGGACGCTCGCCGCGCTCGTTCGTGCCAACGCCTTCGTCGAGCGCCCCCCGGACTCGGCGGGCGTCTACCGAATGCACCCGCTGTTCCGGGAACTGCTCGAGGCGCAGCTGGCCTATGAGTCACCGCAGGATGTGCCGGAGTTGCACCGGCGGTGTGCGAAGTGGTTCGCCTCGACGGGACAGCACGTCACGGCCGTCGAGCATGCAGCAGCGGGCGGTGACTGGGGGTACGCAACCTCACTGCTGATCGAGAACTTCGCTGTGGGCTCGCTCCTCGCACACGACAACAGCCCATACTGCGCGATCCTGCAGTCGATGCCGGCTAACCTGCCCGGCTCGGGTGCGGCCGTGCTGCGAGCAGCCTGGGCGTTCAGCCGTGGATATGCCGTCTCTGCAGCGGACGCAGAGCATGCCGCTCGCCTTGTGGGCGAGGTCGCGGACCCCCTCCCCCTGCGGGCATCGGCGGCGGTGGTGCGCTCCGCAATCACCGCCGTCAAGAACACCGATGGCGCGGAGGCGCTGAAAGACACGAACGATGCGATTTCCTTACTCGCCCAATTGCCGCCCGAACAACGAGCGCCGCTGTCAGCTGTCGTGCTGGTGTCCCGCGCGAACACGTTGATGCAGAGCACCGGTGAGGACGCAGCCGTCGACGCTCTGGGCGAAGCGCTCGCGGCGAGCACCGCAGCCCGCTCGGGACCCCTGCGACGCAAGTGTCTGGCGGAGCTTGCGCTTCTGGAGGCTCTTCGAGGCAGGCTACGACGTGCCACCGAACTCGGCCACGCTGCAGAGGGGCTTGCTGACGAATGCGGCCTGGCCAGGAACCAACGCCCCCCTGCCGCACCCCTGGCGTTGGCCTGGGTGCAATGTGAGGAGTTCCACCATGCCGAGACACGCCGCTGGGTAGCTCGAACGCAAGAGAGCGCGACAGATCAACAGAGCCCTCTCGTGCGACCTCTGCTGGCGGTGCTGCAGGCGCGCCTGCTCCGATCACAGCACGACTTCGAGATGGCCGAGAACCTGCTCGAACCGTTCGTAGCCGACCTCGATTCCCCGCCTTGGGTGCACGAGCGAGTGCTGCTCGAAGCGGCTGGCCTGCAGCTTGCGCAGGCCCGGCCAGAGCTGGCCATGGCCATTGTGGACGCGCTACCGGATCCGCACACACCCCGAGCAGACGTTGTCCGAACTCGGGCAGCCGCGCTCGGCGTTCGCTCGCTCTCCGTTCCACGAAATGTGGCACAGGACGCGGTGATTCCCCTGGACGTGCAAGTGGACGCCTGGATCGATGAGGCTTCCAGGTACCTCGAGCAAGGTGACGTGTCGCTCGCTGCCACCGCGGTGGAAAGTGCCTTGCAGCTGGCCGAGTCCGAGCAGATGCGGCGGCCGTTCATCAATTCGACGCCGCAGCTTCGAAGGCTGCTACGTACCAATCACGCATTGAGCGTGGCCGCCACCTGGCTCAGCCCGTCATCACCGACCGTGGTCAAGCTGCGAAGTTCACTCGCCCTCCCGCACAGTCCCGAGCAAGCTGCGCCGCCGGACATCGTTCTAACCGAGTCCCTCAGCGAGCGAGAGACCGAAGTGCTGCGGCACCTGTCGGAACTGTTGTCCACGGAGGAAATCGGGGCGGCGATGTTCGTCTCGGTAAACACCGTGCGAACGCATGTCCGCAGCATCCTGCGAAAGCTGGCTGTCAGCCGCCGAAACGAGGCCGTGCGTCGGGCGCGTGAGCTCGCGCTTGTCTGACAGCGGCAAACGACGTCCTGGAACTCATCCGCGGGGGCTGATGACGATCGGGTGACATCGGAGGACTGTCGGAGAATCCAAGGGTTCCCGAAGCAGAGGATGACCGATGGCCCCACAGACCTACGAAGTTCGCGTCAGGGGCCCGATACCGCCGGACGTCTTGGTCGAGGTCGGTGCTACCAGCCTCACCGAAGAGCCGGCGCATAGCATTTTGCACACTGAGCCCACGGATCAGGCTGGTCTGCACAGTATCCTTCAGCGCCTCCGTAATCTGGGCCTAGAGCTTCTCGAGGTCCGAACGCTGCCAGATGCCGACGACGCGACGAAATCGGATTGAGGAGTCGTTACCACGAACGTCAAATGCTGCGTACCGGATGATTCGGTGGCGCGGTCGCAGGGGCCTCTGGGCTGGTTACCCGGGGGACGGCCACGAAGCGAGCTGCGACGACGTAGGCGACTACCACCGCGACGATAACCAGTGGCATGACAGCCAGTCCGTCCGATTGCAGCAGCAAGGTAGCGAGTAGGACGGACGTCAGCGGTAGCCTGAGCATGACCGCGCACATCGCGCCGATACCCATTGCAGCGCCCGGGATCAGCGGCAGCCCGGGCAGGTGGGAGAGCGCTATACCGCCCGTTGCCCCGAGGAACATCGCTGGAAAGACCGGTCCACCTCGAAATCCGCTCATCGACAGGCTGTAGGCGACGCCTTTGCAGGCCAACAGCATTAGCAAGGCACCTGTCGAGTACTGCGAAGCGTTGATCAACAGTGGTCCTAGCGCGGTCTGACCGGAGAACAATACGTCCGCGGAGCTCTTGCCGGTGACCTCCGCGTAGGCGATGGCCAACCCTGCGACCGCCAGACCGATCGCCGGCGTGGCGAGCAGTATCCGGTGCTCAACGTGGGGCTGAAGATACAGCGCCAACCACCGGATGCCGGTTCCGACCAGTGCCGCGGCGACCCCGATCACCAATGCCCAGCCGAACTCAGCTATGTCCGGCCGGGCGAAAGGTGGCAGGTCGGGGATGGCCAGCGACACGGCGCCCAATCCGGTCAGTGAGTCCAGCCCGACGAAGATCAACGTTCCGATGCCGGCGGCGAGCAGACCCGGCAGCAGTACCATGCCGAGCATCGGACCGGCGAGTCCGGCCGCCTCCATAAGCAGAAACGCACCCGACAGCGGCGAGCCGAGCAGCGTACTGATCGCCGCGAAGCTGCCCGCTGCGGCCACTACCGACACGGCTTGCTCCGGCGTGCCACGCCTGGCCAGCCGCACTGCGGCGGCGGCAAGTCCGGCGCCGAGCGCGATCAGCGGTGCCTCCGGGCCGATGACGGCGCCCAAGCCCAAGCTCGCCAGAGCTGCGATCGCGATGCCGACCAGCTCTTGCGGCGTTGCCGGCCCTCTGCCCGGGTGGAACCCTTCGGCCGGCGGTTCGCCGCCACGGCCAGGCAGATAGCGGATGGTCAGCGCGACCAGGATCCCCGCCAAGAACAGGGGCGCGACCGGCCACCAGGTCGGTTCGCCGTCAAATCCCAGGCCATTCGGCAGATCAGTGAACACCCACTTCTGTAGGTGCGAGACGAGCTGCAGAAAGAAGTAGGCCGCGATCGCGATCGGCACACCGAGGGCCGCGCAGACCACGAGCAGAACAACGTAGCTGCGAGAACGCAGCAGCGCCACCGGATCGGAGGGCGTGGCAGAGGGATCTCGCCGGGCACTTGCCGTGTGAACCACGGCGATCAGGCCCGACAGTGGACGCGACGCGGACGTCCCGGTTCGGCGTTCGATCTCTGGCGCAGAAGCACGCTGACGACCTCCCTGAGGTCTACACGATTCACCCAGGTCCGCCACCGAGCATCATGCGACGCGGATGAGCCAGTCACCCCTTCATCGGCCGGCGCGATCAGACCAGCCAGTGGTGATCGAGTGAGAGGGACCGTCGACTGGGCCTCACCAGGTTCGTAGGCGAGAACGATCGGCCTTGGCGACCAGGTCGACGGATCGGGCCCTGGATACCCGCCGGCTCAGCCGGCGGGCATTCCGGCCAGAATGCCGCGCGCCTGCTCTGCGACGTTGTGTTCGACGAGCACTTCATACTTGGTCGCGACGACCTGGCTGATGGAGGCGAAGTCTCGGGTGCCGCCGCGGGTCGCTGCGGTGTATCCCAGCTGGCCCCACACCGTCATGAACAGTGCACCCAGCAGCGGTGTGGTGATTAAGAAGCCGAGCTGGCCCTTTGTGCTGAACAGGGCGAACGCGATACCGACGAACAGCCCGATCCACAACCCGGAGACGGCACCGGCGACCGCGACCTTCCCGCGCGTGAGGCGCCCGGTGACCCGCTCGACAGATTTCAGTTCGGTACCGACGATCGCTACGTTGCGCACCGGGAAGTCGTGGTCCGACAGGTAATCGACCACGCGCTGAGCCTGCGTGTACTGGTTGTAGATCCCCAGGGACATCGGATAGTCCAAACTCAGCCCTGGACGAGGAATGTTGCGGGGAATCGTCATGGACCAAGCCTGCCACGCCACGACCGGCTTCGAGCCTGCGGTTCACGGCCCGGACCGCGATGTGGCTTCGCCCGGCGTGTGCGCGGCGCGCGTGTCAGGGTGTGAGGTACCGGGAGATCCAGGTCGCGCGCAACGTCGACCGGGTTGCGGGATAATCGCTGTACTCGTCGGTGACTGAGGGCGGCCCGAAGCCTGTGGCGGCGAGAGCGCTACGAACCTCCTCATCGGTGAAGAAGTATTGGCGATGCTCCTCGCTGAACGTGTCGCCGTCGGTTGCCCCGGTGAGCTCGATCCGCGTGACGCAGGTCCGGGCGCTGACATCCACGACGTTGCAGATCGTGAAGCGCTTTCCGTCGGCCTCACCCTCGACGACCGGGTAGGACCTGGCGAACTCCAACATCGCGTCGGTATGCAGGTCGAACACGAGCCAGCCGCCGAGCCGAAGCCGGCGGCCCACAGCCGTCAGCGTCGAGCCCAATTCGGCGGGAGTGAGGTAGTTGAGGCCGTCGAAGGTAGAAACCGCCGCGTCGAACACGCCGCCGATCATCAGGTCAGGAAGGGTCTGCTGGATCAGGACAGGGTCCGGGCCTACTAATTGGCGGGCGCGGGCGAGCATCGCGGGTGAGCCGTCGACGCCGGTTACCCGATAGCCGAGCGCGAGGAGGGCGTGCGCCATGAGGCCGGTTCCGCAGCAAAGGTCCAGCACCGTGTGCACGCCGTCGTTGTCCGCGCCCCAGAGTTCATTGAGGTAAGCGGCCCAGCGCTCGTGGCAGGGATCCACGACTATCTCGTCATACACCCCGGCCAGTCGCGAGTACGGTTCCGCCTCGTGCTTGCCTGCCTGGGGTGCAGCCTCTTTCAGATCCCTAGCACCTTGGCCTTGGCCGCTGTGAACTCCTCATCGGACAGCACCCCCTGGCTGTGCAGTTGGGCTAACTGCTGAAGCTTGGCCGTCTCCGGATCCTCGGGCGAGGCAGGCTCGGCTGGCTCGGCTGGCTCGGCTGGCTCGGCTGCAGCCTGCTGCGGTTGCGCCTGTTGGTCGTACTTTGCGGCCTGCCGGCGCGCGACGCGTCCGGAAACGGCGGTGGCCGTACCCGCGACAACGGCCGTGCGGGCCGCCATGCGTAGCAGTCCCATATCGTGCCTCTCGGTTTCGTGAATCGGGCTGGTCTCTAGCTTGCGGCGACGACGGCGTCGACCACATCAGCGGGGATGCGAATCTGGTCGATCACAACGGCGTCAGCTGCCCTACAGGCGTCCAAGACTTTCTGCGCCCAGATGTTTTCGAATGCGATCATCAGCGCCGAACTATTGAGCTCCAAATCATCGGTCAATTCCTCGGCGTCTTCCGGGCCGAGCGCCCCGGGCTGGACTACGTCGATCGCCAGATAGCCCGGCCCTGTCTGCGCGTCAACATCCGACGCGGCGATTGTGGTCACAACGCCATCGGCGTCCTTGCTGACGAACAACAGATCGATGACACGGATCGTGGCGCTGTCGACAAGTTCCATGATCGCCGGGGCAATGCGACCGCTGAACTTGTTGCCCGGGAAGCCGATAATGATCACGTCGACTGGGCAGAATCCCATAGCGCCTCCTCGTTGAAGTGTGTCGCGTCGAATCTATCGGACTGCTGGCAAGCAACCGCATGCACCTTTTCGCTGCTTTCCCGCCATGGCATCACCCACGCCGGATGACCCGCACGCCGCAAAAGGGATAGGTTGACCGATGATCACGCCATGGCTCCGCCACCGACCCCAACACTCGGTCGCCCGCGGCCGGCCGATTGACCAGGACAGCAGAACGGATGAACATCAACCTGCGACCCTGGCCGTCCCTGGGTCGTGGCAACCGACGGTCCCATCACGCTGGCAAGCGACACCTAACCGAGATGGCGGTATGGCAATGGCCTACAGCGATGTGGTCGAAACGGTAGGTAAGGTCGTCGACGGTGCTGGCGTGACGGCTATTATCCTCGGAGCTCTTGCGGCCACCGTGGCCGCGGGCCGAAGAACACTCAGTCGAGATCCGAATACCTACCGCCTTTTTCGACGGCAGCTTGGCCGATCTATCTTGCTCGGGCTCGAACTGCTCGTAGCAGGCGACATAATCCGGACCGTCGCCGTCACACCGACCGTCAGGAGCGTTGCCGTCCTCGCCGGCATCATCCTCATCCGAACTTTCCTGAGCTTCTCGATGGAACTCGAAATCACCGGTCGGTGGCCATGGCAAAAGCCCGACCCGCTGCCGGCAGCGGGGTAGCCGCGCAACCGCTAGCCCACGCCCGCGCGCCCTGCAGATCTGGATGATCATCTGAGGCCGCGGTGAGGCGGCCGGGCTGCGCTGCATGGGGATGATTCGCTAAGGAGTATCGGTCACAGATCGGCCGGCTGGTCTCGTGCGTGGGATGAACAGCGCAGCGACGAGGCCGAGCAGTGCGAAGCCGCCCATGACGCCGATGGCCAGCGCGTACTGCTTGGTGCCGGCGACAGCGGCTGCGACGAGAACAGACCCGGCAAGGGCCACGCCAAGAGATGAGCCCAAGTTCGACACGCTGCGCGAGAGTCCGGAGATGTCGCCCTGCTCGGCGTCGGGGAAGCTCGATTGGACGACGTTAACCGATGCGGTCAGCATGACGCCGGTGCCGATGCCCATGAGCAGCAGCCCTGGCGCGAAGGTAAGGACGTTGGAGTGCTGCCGGACGAGGGCGATCAGCAGCGCCATGCCGATGGTTGTGGCGACGAAGCCGGCGCGTACCAAGGTGGCTTGCGGGCGTCTGCTCGCCATCCGCCCGGCGACGGCCGACGATGCGAGTATGCCGATCGTGGCCGGGGTGAGGGCCAGTCCGGTCTCGATGGCGTTGTAGTGCCAGATCTCCTGGAGATACACGGAGATCACGAAGAAGGAGCCCTGCAGCACCAGCCATTGCACGATTTGGGTGGCCAGACCGAAATTGGACGTGCGGTTACGGAACAGGCGCAGCGAGAGCAGCGGATCTCCGCCGGCCTTCTCGACGGACCGCAAGTGCAGCGCGCACCAGATCAGGAAGAGCACGCCGATTGCGACGTAAAGCCACACTGGGGATATCCATCCCTTCGGGATCACGACCGCGCCGCCAATGGTGAAGTCCTTCCGGGATACGACGAAACCGTAGGTCGACGACTGGAGGATGCCGAAGACGATGAAGAACAGTCCAAGCGCCGACAAGACCGCACCCTCGATATCGAAACGCGGCGCGCGCTCTTCCCGCTCGGGTTCGGCGATCGTGCGGGCCAGCGCCACGATCGCCGCCACGACCAGGAACTGGACAATGAACGAGGCGCGCCAGCTGATCGCGCTCGTGATCAGTCCACCGATCAAAGGTCCAGCCGCAGCACCCAGTCCGGCGGCGCCGCTCACGACGCCGAAATACTTCGCTCGAGTCTGCACGTCGTCGAACGCAACCGTGATCAGGATGTAGATCGGTGGGATCAACAGAGCCGAGCCAATGCCCTCGAGCAGCGAGTACCCGATGAGAAGTAGTGGTAGTCCTTGCGCAAGCGACGCCAGCAGGGCGCCGGCAGCATAGATCACCAGCCCCGCGATGAAGCATCGCTTGCGCCCCCAGATATCGCTCAGCTTGCTACCCGGGATCATCAGCGCCGCCATAGTCAGCGTGAACAGAGTGATCGTCGTCTGGATGCCGGACACGGTCGTGTCCAGGTCATCGGCAATGGTGCTGATCGCCACGTTCATGTTCGTGGAGGCGTAGCTCGCAATGAACTGCGCGAGCGCCAGAGGCAGCACCATCGATCGGGCACGCCGCATGTCCGTGCGAGTGGGCGTCGACGGCATCAGTGCGGACTCACGAATCTTGACGTGGCCACGGCGCGCAGCACTGTGAAATGCACCTCCTCGAGTGAGACCCATCGTGCAGCGCGGCCTGCGGAGAGGCCTCATCCGCTTGGAGTGATCCGGCACCGCCCCGAGGTCGCAGCCTCATCTGCGGTGAGTGTCTATCGAGCGGCCACGTGCTCGTCACTGGGCCGAGCGCATGCTGTAACCGTGGGCACGGCGGTCGCGCCGTCGGCCCGCCGCGCGGAGAGGGGGAGCGATGTTCAACGGTGCCGGCATTGGGTGGCCAACCCGGCCGGTGATCTACGAGATCAACACCGCGGTCTGGCTGACCGAGTTGTCCCGGGCGGCCGGGCGTCCGCTGACCCTCGCTGACGTGGCGCCGACCGACTGGGATGCCGTCTCCCCGCACGGTGTGGACGCGGTGTGGCTGATGGGTGTCTGGAAGCGCAGCCCTGCGGGACGAGCCCTGGCGGACGCGAACCCCGAGTTGCAGGCGTCATTCCGGGAGACCCTGCCCGACCTGCGCCGCGAAGACGTCCTCGGCTCGCCGTACTGCGTGCGCCACTACATCGTTGACGAAGCCTTCGGCGGCCCCGAAGCCCTAGCCGCCGCCCGCGCCGCGCTGGCCGCCCGCGGCGCCCGGCTGCTGCTTGACTACGTGCCCAATCACGTCGCCCCAGATCACCCTTGGGTGACCAGCAACCCGGAGCTGTTCGTACAGGGCGATGACCACGACCTCGACACGGACCCCACCGCCTGGATGACGGCAGCCGGCCATGTGCTCGCCCACGGCCGCGACCCGTACTTCCCGCCATGGCCCGATGTCGTACAGCTCAACGCATTCTCACCCGCGCTGCGAGCGGCGACTGCGGACACGCTGGCAGGCATCGCTGCGCAGTGCGACGGGATCCGCTGCGACATGGCCATGCTGATGACCAACCATGTCTTCGCCAAGACCTGGGCAAACCGAGCCGGCGCCGCGCCGACTCAAGAGTTCTGGCCCGAGGTGACAGCCGCACTACGTGCCCGGCACCCAGACACAGTGCTGATCGCCGAGGCCTACTGGGATCTGGAGTGGGAGCTGCAGCAGCAGGGCTTCGATTTCTGTTACGACAAACGGCTCTACGACCGCATCCTCGCGATCGACGTGACCGCAGTCCGCGATCACCTGCGGGCCGACGTGAACTACCAGTCCCGGCTGCTACGTTTCCTGGAGAACCACGACGAACCCCGCCTCGCCGACCGCCTGTCACCCTACGCGGAGCGGGCCGCAGCGGTAGCTCTCGCGACACTGCCCGGTGCCACCCTGTGGCACGAAGGCCAGTTCGAGGGCCGCCGAGTCCGGCCACCAGTATTCCTTTCCCGGCGCCCAGGCGAGCCCCTCGATCGCGAACTCGGCGACTGGTACCGGCGACTGATCGCCACCGTGGCCGACCACGGCGTGCGCCGCGGTGAATGGCGGCTGCACGACGCCGCCGGCTGGCCTGACAACCAGTCCTGTCGCAACCTGCTCGCCTGGTCCTGGAGCGGTGACGGCCATGCCCGGCACCTGATCGTGATCAACCTGTCCGGGCAGCCAGCGCAAGGAAGAATCCCGCTGGACTGGCCTGACCTGCCCGGCCAGAACTGGCATCTCACCGACCTCCTCCGGGAGAAGGCATTCGATCGGGACGGCAACGAACTGGCTGGTCCCGGACTGTTCATCGACCTCCAGCCGTGGCAGGTCCACCTACTCGCGCTCAGATAACCACGGACCCAAATAGTCGGTCCCGCACTCGCCCGCGTTCATTCGTTTTGGGTGATGCACCGAGGTCACATGGTGCGATTCGCTCACTGTGCCGCACGGCGCTGGGCCGCGCAGCGGATCACGAGGTACCGCGGGGAGGACTCCGATGGTTGATGAAGATGCAACGCCGGTATTGGATGTGCTCACCGGCATGACCGCGGTCTCGGCTGAAACCACGACATTGGATCCGGGACTGCAGCTGCGGTTGCGGTTCGCGGCGCTTGTCGCGCTGGATGCCGCGCCAGCGTCTTACCTGTTTCACTTGGGTGTCGGGGCTGAGCAAGGGCTGACGGTGGAGGATGTGCAGCAGATGCTGATCACGCTTGCCCCACTCGTCGGCACGGCACGGATTGTGTCCGCGACCACGAAGATCGCTCGAGCACTCGGCCTCGCCATCGCTGTCAGCGACATGGCGGACGAGTAGTCGAGTGTTTCGTCTACCTACGCCATGTCGGTCCGTCCTCTCTCGGCTGGATAGGCTCGTCTCGGCCAGCCTTTGCAATCGACGTGCAGAGCTGGAGACACGACTCCTGGGCAGTCACAGCGTCCTGCGTTTGACAAGCCTGGCATAGTGACTTCGGTCCCTTCCGCCCCGCAACGAACGCCTCATAGCGTTGGTCGTGGCCGTCCGCGAAGATCGATCGGTCTACGTGGTAGGTGCGCAGTCGTGGCCACGCATCCTGGAGCGCCGCCCGGATTGCGGAGGTGTTCGCGTGTCGGTCTTGCAATCCCTGCCTGGCGTGCGGGTGGTGTCGACGTACCGCCGCCGGTGGCTGCTCAAGGACGTCATCGCTGGGGTCGTGCTCACCACCCTGCTGGTCCCGCAGGGGATGGCGTACGCCGAACTGGCCGGTCTGCCGCCGATCACCGGCCTGTACACGTCCATCATGTGCCTGCTCGGGTATGCGGTCTTCGGTCCGTCGCGCATCCTGGTCCTGGGTCCGGACTCCTCGCTCGGGCCGATGATTGCGGCGACGATCTTCCCGTTGGTGGGCTCGGGCGGTGACCCGAAGCGGGCGGTCGCGATCGCGTCGATGCTCGCGATCATCGTTGCGGTCATCATGATCCTTGCCGCGACGGTGAAGCTTGGCTTCATCGCTGATCTGCTGTCCAAGCCGACGATGATCGGGTACATGAACGGCTTGGCGCTGACGATTCTCATCGGCCAGTTGCCGAAGCTGTTCGGCTTCTCGATCGACGCCGACAATCTCATCGAAGAAATCCGCGGCTTCGTCAAGGGCCTGGCCGATGGAGATGCGGTCCCGGCAGCCGCCGCCGTCGGGATCGGGGGGATCGTGCTGATCCTCGTGCTTCAGCGCTGGTTGCCGAAGGTGCCGGCAGTCCTGGTAATGGTCGTGCTTTCCATCGCCGTGACGGTCGTGTTCGACCTGGCCGACCACGGAGTCAAGCTGGTCGGAACACTCCCCAAGGGGTTCCCGCCTTTCACGATCCCCAGTGTGCATGTCGCAGACTTCGGCCTGGTCTTCGCCGGAGCCATAGGCATCGCCCTCGTTTCGCTGGCTGACACGATTTCCACCGCGTCCTCGTTC
>CAWIUB010000025.1:0-216010 GCA_963839175.1 uncultured Actinomycetota bacterium | reverse complement strand
AGGCCGCGGCTGGAGCAACGCTCCGGACTCGACGAGTTGAGCAGGAACGCCGTGCCGCGGCGGTCGCCGCGTCAATTCGCGCACAGAACGAAGCTCTCAGACCGTTGGCGTAACCGCACGCGAGCCACAGAATCGGCGATCGGCGTTGACCTCGCGCACGAACCTGCGCCGGATGACCGACACTCTCCGTGGCAGCCACGGCCCTCGGCCTTGATCGTCGCTTACGAGATGGGAGGCGTGTGATACGTCCCGCCGCGCCCGGCGGGGGCGACTGCCCGGTCCGCGCCGTATGCGGGAGAGTATCCGAACAGGCGCATGGCGATGCGCCGATCGAGTTTCCGGACTGCAGAGTCGGATGGCTGATGGTCGCCGGCCCGGCCAGACCCGACCGGTCGGGCGGTGCCGGGAGGTCGGTCCGGTGGTGCCGCCGGTGGTGACGGTGGGGGGCCGGCGATGCGATCGGCTACTGCGCGGCGGTGAGGGCCTCGGGGGTCGGTCGTGCCTCGGCTCGGGGGGCGAAGCGGGTGGATAGGCCGAGGTGGGTGGCGGTGATCCGGGTGGTGGTTCTGGTTTGCCCGGCGGAGTCGGTGTATTCCTCGACGATCAGTTCGCCGGCGGCGACCAGCCGGGCGCCTTTGCGGGCGGTGTCGGCGAAGTTGTCCGCCGGGCTGCCCCAGACGGTCAGTTCGTAGTAGCTGGTGTGCCCGTCGATCCAGGCGCCGTCGGGGTCTTTGATCCGGTCGGTGACGGCGAGGGTGGCTGAGGCGACCGGGGTGCCGTGGGCGGTGAGCCGCAGGTGCGGGTCGGCGACCAGGTTGCCTTCGGTGACGATGATGCTGGACATGGTGCTGCTCCTTCTGTTGGTTGGGCTGGCGACGCGGGCCAGTCCGGGCGTACTAGCGCGGATTTCCACGCAGCTTCTTCGGCCTCGTCAGCTGAATTCGAAGTGGAGGCGGCGGCCGTGCCACCAGGGCACGGTGGTGTCGGCGGGGAGGCTGGCTTGGCGTAGGAGGGGTGAGTATGCGCGCCGGTCGATGCGGACGGTGATCTGGTCGCCGTTGATGTTGATGGTTCCGGAGCTGTCGAGGAAGCGCCGCTGGAGGGTGTCGGGGGTGGCGGTGGCGTAGCCGCCGCCGAGGCGGGCGCGGAACGCGGCGAGCAGGGCTTGGGCCAGGACGCAGAGCGTGATGTCGAGGTCGACGTTGAGGTTGACGGTGCTGGACAGGGCGTCGGCGCAGAACGCGCGGATGATCTCGGCGAGGCGCTGCTCGATGGTCATCCGCCGGGCGTAGCGCTCGATGAGCGCCTTGGTGGTGATGGCGTGGTCGTTGGTGATGAGGACGGTGGGTTGGTCGCGGCCGAGGCCGGTGATGATGAGTTGGCGAACGGTGCCGGGGTAGGAGGTCAGTGCCACGGCGGCGGACTCGGCGACCTTGGGCCGGTTGTGCGGGCCGGGCCGGTCCAGGGTGAGGGGCTTGTAGTCGGTGCTGGTCAGGGCGTTGATGTGCCTGACCAGGGCGGGTGAGCGCATCCGCAGGGTGGCGAACTTGACCCCGCGCTGGTCCAGTTCGCCGAGGACGTTCTGGGTGGTGACCTTCTGGTCCATGATCAGCATCGTCGGGTCTGATCCGGACACCTGCTTCCAGTGGTCGCAGAACGCGAGCACCTCACGGGCCTGGGTGGCCTTGGACAGGTCGGCGTTGGCGTAGACCAGGTTGTGGGTGCCGCTGTCTTGGGCGAAGAAGGTCAGCACGCTGCGGGCACGTTGGGACCGGGTGGGGACGTAGTGCTTTTCCAGCACCGGGTCACGGCCCCAGTGCATGACCGCGTGGAAGTCCAGGTCGAAGATCGCCTCGGCGCCGGCGGCGAGCCCGGAGGCGATCATCTTCTGGTCCAGCGCGGCCAGGAAGGCCCGCTGGTGGTCGTGGGAGAGCCGGTAGGAGTAGCTGGTGAGCGCGGACTTCTTCGGCAGGATCGCCAGCCCGGCGAACAGGGCGCTGGCCGGGTCGGTGAGCAGGTCATCGACGTGGGAGACCCGCCGGGTGCCGGTCAGCTTGAGGGCCAGCAGCGACAGCAACCAGGACACGGCGGGGATGACCTGCGTGCCGGGGTAGCCGGCCGCCCGCGCCAGGGCGGGCAGGTCCAAGCCGACCAGGTCCGGGATGGTCAGCAACAGCCCGGCCAGCCTGGTGTCGACACGGGCGGGCAAGGCGGCGAAGTCGAGGACCGAGGCCCGGGCCAGCCGGGTGTCGCGGCCCGCGGTGGCCGGGCTGGTGCTGGCCTCGGCGGCGGGGCCGCGCAGCAGCCGGCCGAAGCCCTCCTCGGCGAGGATCTCGCCGACGGAGGTGCGGTTGAGCGGGCGGCCTTCGGCGGCGAGCCGGGCACTGATCTCATACACCGACAGGCCCCGCCGGCGCAGCTCGATCACCCGGCCGCGGGCGGCGTCCTTGCGCGGCGCGCTCGTGCGGCCGGGCCTGCCCGGCTCGGCGAACAGCGCCAGCTTGCCGGCGCGGAAGTCGCGGACCAGGGAGGCCAGCGCCGAGCGGGTGTAGCCGAACCGGGCGGCGGCCTCACCGATCGGTGCACGCTCGTACAGGTAGGCGCGGATCGCCTCGTACCGACGCTGGTTCAGCTGAGTCGGGCGGGCGAACACCTCCCCACCGGATCGCGGGGCCGATTCCGCTGCCACATCGCATATCTACCATGTCAACTCTCACGCAGCCGGAAGGCTAGCGTCGCGTGTTGTAGTCCGGTCACTGCTGGAGATGACTTGATATCGCCGGGAATTGCTGCCTAGCACCGCGTATCTGAGTAAGGGCGGGCAGCTTGAGTCAGTCGTGCTAATCAGTTGACCGCTAGTCCAAGGAACAGCTTAATCAACCCTTGCCCTGAACCCGGCTGCACCAGCATCACGCCGCAATCGTCAACCACATAGGCCCAAACCTCATAGCCAGGCGGAATGCCTCACGACACCGAAGGCCAAAAACGCTGCGCGGAAGGCCGCGCTAGTGGGACGAGCGGTTCTTGGGTGGCGGACGCTGGCCATGGGCGCGGGCGGCGAGGCTTGAGCGGTGAGCCCCGAGCGAGCCCTAAGCAGCGGTGTGCGGGGGATGGTCAGGGGTATTCGCGGTCACCGCCGTCCGGTCCGGACTCCCCGGAATCCTTGATTTCCGGCGCTTCCAGCTGGGAGGAGCCTTCAATTCCCAAGCTGCCGATGCGGGTTCGATTCCCGTCACCCGCTCAACCAGAATCGCTTATGTTGCAAGGGGTTTCGTTTCTCCCGCCGGCAGTGGGGCGGGTGTGCATGCCGCCGGCCAGCCCCGAGGTTGGGGTTGGCCGCCGACGAGACGCTGCGGGCGGCCGCAATCGGGACTATCAGCTTGTCTAGCGAAAATGGCTACCGGGTCGTCGGTGGCTGCGCTGGCGATCAGCGCGCTTGGGCAAGGGGGTGGCCGCGGCGGCACCCTCGAGGTCGCGTCGGTCATAGGACCGCATCGCGCGGCGCGACCTCCAGGGCCGCGACGCCGCGACCGTAGAGCACGACAAGCCTGCGCCGGGCCTCGTTCGTAGCGCTCCGGTGTCGTGCGCCAGCGCCGTGACGACTTGCTCGATGAGCGCGTCGGGGTCGGCGTCGGACGAGTCGTACCTGACTTCGGTGTGGTCGCCGCTCTAGTCGGACCCGCAGCCCTGGCACGGCGGGGGGTAACGGTCGGTGGATCGGTCGGGCAAGCGGCCGACTCTGACCGAGGCTGGCGGCGGCCACCGAACCAGACGCCGCCATGGTGAGATCCCCCGACCGTGGCCAATCGCCGCGGGCTCGCTCTTGTTCTCGTATGCAGCCTGGTGCCCCGCACAGCGCGTCTCCCGTGCACGCCGCAGACGGCTCTCGACGTGCCTATACCTCGACCCGCCCACTGGGAAGGGGGCGGGCGTCCTGAGCAGTGTCGAGGCCGACCTGGCATCTCTACGTCGGTCCGATCCTCACCACCGCGGCGGCGGGGTGTGGGTGGGGCCTGGCCGGGAATCGCATAGTCGGCCACAGCTGTGGCCCGCGCGTATCCCGCCAGCGGCCGAGGTCGCTGTGCGGCGGGTCGTGCGCGAGGCGATAGTGCTCGCGACCGGAACGAGCACGACGATTGGGCAACTCACCGATGTCGGCGTGCTGGTGTGTGCGCCGGGCACCCAGCTGCTCCGCCTGGCGGCGCCGGCGAGGGACGAGTGATGACGGGAGGGTGGCCGACTCACCGTGAGGCGGCGAGCATGTCAGCGCGCTCGATCTGCATCGCGGTGTCGCGCATGTCCTGACCGCGAGCGGACTGGCACTGGTGGTGCACGTCGGGGCGATGATCCTCAGCTGCGGCGCCTTGCCCTCGTCGTCGACGACGTCCTCGGCCTCGGTGTGCTTCTGTGGTTCAACCTCGACCGTGTCTGGGCGTTCGCACTCGTCGGCGCCGGCGACCCTGCGCAGCGCAGGACGGCGATGCCACAGAGCTCGCGGGCAACAAGACAGATCTGCGGGTGGGCGGCGGCGGTCGCCGGAACATCGACCATCGCATCGGAAGTTGTCACTGACATGACCATCACCTTCGCTGTCACCTGGGACTATCGGTGCCCGTTCGCCCGAAACGCCCACGAGCACATCCTCACCGGGCTCGCGGCCGGCGCCGACTGGCAGGTGCGGTTCCTGCCCTTCTCACTCGGGCAAGTGCACGTCGCCGAAGGCGAGCCGAGCGTTTGGGACAAGCCGGACCAGGACACCGGCCTCCTCGCCCTGCAAGCGGGCGTCATCGTCCGCGACGAGTTCGCAGGGCAATTCCCCGCCGTCCACCGCGCACTGTTCGCGGCCCGCCATGACGAGGGCCTGCAGCTGGAAGACCGCGGCGTCGTCAAACGCATCCTTGCCGAGCATGGCGTGACCGCGGACACCGTGTTCGCCCGCATCGATTCCGGTGCGGCGTTGGCGAGTGTGCAGACCGAGCACGAGCAGTTCGCCAGGTCGCACAACGTTTGGGGGGTGCCGACCTTCATCGCCGGCGAGCAGGCGGTGTTCATCCGCTTCATGCACCGCGCCCCGCTCGGCGCAGACCCGACAGCGTCGATCCAGACCATCGAGCGGACCCTTGACCTGGTGACCGGGTGGGTCGACCTCAACGAGTTCAAGCACACCTCCATCCCACGTTGACCCCCGTGTCGGCGTTCACGTAATTCCCCAGCTGGCGGGTTCGGCGTTCAAGTAAATTTAATAGGCTCTCCCGGCATGGATGTGGGTGGTCGGCGGCGTGGAGAGCGGTGAATCGCTGATCCGGTAAGCGTGTGAGCGACACGGCGCGCCGGTTGTAGGACGCGCACGGGGTGTGGTCCTAGGTTTCGGTGGACCTGCCAAGATCAACCGGCCCGAAGGGTTCACGCACCCGTGCGCGTCACCACGGTATTCAACCGCCTGCTCGCGCTGCCCGGCATCACCGTTACCGACGTGTCCTTCGGTGCCGCCGAAGTGATTGTGCAGGTCGCGCTGCGAGCTCGCCGGCTGCGCTGCCCGCCGTGCGAGTTCACGACCCGGGCCCGTTACGACAGCAGGCCGGTGAGCTCGCGGTGGCGTGGTCTGGACCTGGGCCGCTGGCAGGTCACAGTGCGGGCCAACCTGCGCCGGCTGGCCTGCCCGGCCCACGGGGTGTGCACCGAGGCGGTGCCCTTCGCCCGGCACCGCTCGGGGTTCACCCGCGACTTCGAGGACCTGGTCGCGTTCCTGGCCACCAAGACCGACAAGAGCACCATCACCCGGCTGGTCCGCATCGACTGGGACACGGTGGGACGCATCTGCGCCAGGGTGGTCGCCGACGGGCTGGACCCCGGCCGGCTGGACGGGCTGGTGCACATCGGCGTGGACGAGGTGAGCTACAAACGTCACCACCACTACCTGACGCTGGTCACCGACCATGACGGCAAGAAGATCGTGTGGGGCGCCGAAGGCAAGGACGCCGCCACCCTCGACGCGTTCTTCACCGAACTCGGTGAGCAACGAGCCAACCAACTGGAGGCGGTGAGCATGGACATGGGCGCCGCGTTCAACAAGTCCACCCGCGAACACGCCCCGAAAGCGGTGCGCTGCATCGACCCGTTACGCGAAATTTCGCGTAACGGGTCCTATGTGCACCTGCGGATTATTTCGCCGGGTGGTCCCCGGTCGGTTGCGGCGGGCGGTAGCTTTCCGCTTACCGATCGCATAATCCAACGTCACAGTCCGGTGAGGAATGCGAGCAGTGGGTCGGCCGGCTTGTAGCGGCCCGGTTTCACGTCAACAGGTCGGGTGCGTTCGAGAGCCCGTTCCTTGATGGATAGATCGCCGTGGAGGTAGATGCGCACGGTGGTGTCGACGTTCTCGTGGCCGAGCCATAACGCGATCACCGAGGTGTCGCAGCCTGATTGCAGCAGTGACATGGCGCAGGTGTGCCTGAGGGTGTGTGGCGTCGGGTGCTTCACGAGCAGCGACGGGCAGCTGCGTGCCGCGGTTGCGGCGTGCCGGTCGACCAGGACTTCGACGGCTCTGCGGGTGAGTGGGGCTCCGCGTCGGGTCGGGAACAGCGGGTCCTCGGGCGTGCCGCGTCGTTCCTTCATCCACGCTCGCAGCATCGCGACGGTCGGCTTGGACAGGGGTGTGCAGCGTTGCTTGCGGCCTTTGCCGTGACATCGCACGTGAGCACCGGTGCCGAGTTCGACGTCGCCGATGTGCAGGCCCGTCAGTTCCGAGACCCTCAGTCCGGTCTGCACGGCGACGTCGAGCAGCGCTTGGTCTCGCCTTCCGGTCCAGATGTCGTGGTCAGGAGCGGCCAGTAGGGCGTCGACTTCGGTTGCATCGAGGAAGCAGACTTCCTTGTGGTCGCCGCGTTTGCTCGGGATCTCGAGCACGCGAGCGATCAGCGCGGCATGCTCGGGATGACGCAACGCGGCGTATCGGAAGAAGGATCGAATAGCTGCGAGCCGCGCGTTGCGTGTGCGGACGCTGTTGTGGCGGTCCTTCTCGAGGTGGTTCAGGAATGCGCTGATGACCTCGGCGTTGAGGTCGCCGATGTCGATCCGGCAGGGTTGCGTCCCGGTCCGGGAGTGCACGAACTGAAGGAGGAGCCTCCAGCCGTCGCGGTAGGCGGCGATCGTGTTGGGGCTGGCCTGGCGTTGGCCGACGAGGCGATCGGTGAACCATGCCTCCAGGGTCGGTGCGAGCGCGCTCATGGCCGGTGCCTTTCTGCCTGTGTCCGGCGCTGCGCGGCCAGGGACAACAGTTCGGGGATCGCGGAGAGGTACCAGTACGTGTTCTCCGGCCGGGCGTGACCCATGTAGGTGGACAGCAGCGGCAGCCGGGCCTGCACGTCGACGCCGGTGCGGTACCAGCCGAGCAGGGTCGCGCAGGCGAAGGAGTGCCTGGCATCGTGCAACCGGGGACGGCACCGCGGCGAGCGAGGGCGCAGTCCCGCGGTATTGGCGAGCTGCGAGAAGGTGTGCTGGACGGTGACGTAGACCAGCCGCTTGTTCACCGTGGACACGAAGAAGCTCGGCGTCATAGGTCGCGGGCATCGTCGGTCACGGACCGCCGCGTAGGCCTTGAGCGCCTGGCTCGTGCTCGCGTGCAGTGGAAGCTCCCTGCTCTTGTTGAACTTGGAGTACCTGATGACCAGTACGCCGTCATCGAAGTTGACGTCGTCGTTGTCGAGGCCGAGTAGCTCACCGACCCGAGCGCCGGTCACCGTGAGCAAGCCGATCAAGGTCTCGTAGGTCGCTGCCCGCAGTACCGGCTGGAGCGACCGTGCTGCCGCCATCAAGGCGTTGATCTCGGCGTCGGAATAGATGTAGGGCGCCGCCCGACATTCCTGCCAGTGCAGCAGGTCGGCCGAGGGCACCTCGGTCGCCGGATCGAACGCGGCCAGGTGCCGGGCGAATCCGCGCACTACGCACAACCGTTTGCCCAGGTAGGACGGATGCGCCTGCTGCCCGGGACGCTGGGCCCACGCGACGGCGAGTTCGGCGGTGATCGTCGTGGCACCGGCGGCCTCGAGGTAGCTGACGAAGTCGTGCAGCATCCACGGGTAGTCCTCGAGCTTGAAGCCGAGCGAGCGACGCAGCGAGATGTAGTCATCCACCGCCCGGTGCAGCGCGCTCATGCCGAGGCTCCGGGCCATGGCCGCGCGAGGGGGCGCAGCGCGATGCGGTCGACCTTGGCGTAGACGGCCGTCGTGGCGGCGTGCGTCTGGCGAAGGAGCTGACCGATCTCGGCCAGCGGGGCGCCGGCCCGCAACATCGCGGTGGCGGTGCTGTGACGCAGGCGGTGCGCTCCTGCCGGCGAGACGCCGGCACCCTCGCACGCTCGCCTCACGATCGCGGTCACGTTGGAGGCGCTCATCGCCGTGATGGGCGCCTTCACCCGCAGGAACACCGCCCGGCTCTCGACGCGAGGACGTCCATCGTGCAGATACGCGGCCAGCGCCTCGCCGACATCGATAGGCAACGGCAGGCGATCCCGACGCGACCCCTTGCCTCGGATGACGACCTCCCCGTGACACCAGTCGATGTCGCCGAGTTCGAGGCCAGCAACTTCGCCGCAGCGAAGACCGAGCCGTGACAGCAGGGTCAGGACAGCCAGATCACGCCTGCCGATCGCCGTCGACGCGTCGCAGCCGGCGAGCAACTTCCTCACCGTCTCCCCGTCGAGGCCTCGGGGCAGGAACCCCTTCGATGCCGAGACCGCCGGGACCAATTGGGCCAGCGACTCGTCGATGCGGCCTTCCAGGAACAAGAACCGCAGCAGCGAGCGCAGCGCGGTCACCGTCACCTGGGCGGCACCTGCGCTGCGCCGCCGGGATTCCTCGACAACGAAGCTGGTCACCGACTCCGCGTTCACCGTCGACAGGTGCAGCTCGCCGTCGAGCGTCGCCCGACGCGACAGGAACAGCTCAGCCACCTCGCTGTAGCCGCGGACGGTCCCGGCAGCGAGGCCTCGCTCCCTCGTCAGGTAACCGGCGAACTCCGCCACCGCCGACTCGACCGGCGTCGGCGGGGCCGGCTCGGCCCGCGCCACCTCCAGCCCCGGCACATGCCCGAGCAACCCCAGCGCCCACGCCAGCGACGGCTTGTCGTAGTAGCCATCAGTACGCCGCGCGTCCAGGAACTCCGCCACCCGCTGCTCAGACAGGTCACGCTCACCCAGACCCTGGAAGTCCAGCCAGCGGCTCAACTGCGCCAGCAACTGCAGGTGCCGGGCTGCCCGCTCGCCCGGATAACCGAGCGCAAGCAACTCCTCACGGAAGCCGGTCGCGTACCCCGCCAGAGGTCCCCCGACCCGCACTCGACACGGATCCATCGTCATCAGTCCACCTCCTCACCGGGCCCATCCCGGTCAAGGAAGCCTGTATCGACGACACCGAATTATGGGAACCCAGACGTGGTCAGCGGGCGTCTCCGACCAGTCCCCAACGGGGTGCGCTGCACTCCCGGCCACATAATCCGCAGGTGCACATAGGACCCGTTACGCGAAATTTCGCGTAACGGGTCCAAGCACAGCTCGGCGTTTGGGCACCGGTCCGCGACGACGTTCGCGATCCACTCGGCGGCATCGGCGCTGACCAAGGTGATCCGGGCGCAGCGCTGCTCGCCGAGCTTGTCGAAGAACTTCTCCAGCGTCTTCTGGTCCCGGCCCGGGTGGGCCCACAGCAGCACGCCGCTGTCGTGGTCCACGATGACCGTGAGGTACTTGTGGCCGCGTTTGTAACTGATCTCGTCGATCCCGATCCGGCGCAGGTTCGCGAACCGGTCGGTCTCGGCCTCAGCGTCGGCGACGACCCGGGTGATGATCGACCCGACGGTCCGCCAGGCGATCCGCAACAGATCGCGCACCGCGGACTTCGAGCAGTGCGTCACCAGCCACGCGGCGGTGTCGTCGAAGGCGTAGGTGTGCCCGGCACCGTGCCGCGCCCACGGCACCTGCGCCGCGACCACCCCATGCTCGGCGCAGCGCACCCGTGGCGAGTCGGCCTCCAAGAAGGCCCGGATCAGCCCGAGGTCCAGGGTCCGCCAACGCCGGCGGCCCTCACCCGGGTCATAACCCCGGCAAAGCTTCCCGCACCGACCACACCGGCGCTTGGCCGCCTTCCGGGGCCGCACCGATACCACGACGGCCTGCTCAACCTCATCGAACTCGACGCCCTCCACGACGACCTTGACCAACCCCAGCAGCCCAGCCCATAACCTGGTAGAACGCACGCCGTTCCCCTCACCCGCGATTCCAGCCTTCGACAGCAGGAACCGTAGGCGGGGAACGGCGTGTGCCGCGCCCGGGTCTCCTCAGGCTACCCACGGATCGGTCACAAGAGCCTCAAATCCGCTGCGCGCTAGTGCTTGCCGGAACGACGCCGAGTGCATGTCTGGCCAACACGGATGTCTGGTCAGGATAGGGAGTGCTGGAGAGCCAGAAGTGCGCTCGTTCAATCCAGATGCGGCGATCGCGCGCCGCAGCGGTGGCGCCCGTGTTGTCGGACACGATAAGGGCATCCGGCTCCGCATGCTTGGGCGCCGCGGCGGGACACGCCTCGCCCACTCGGCCGTTGATAACGATGAAGGTCAGCCTGCCACCAACCCGCTCGATGCTCGCGACGCAGTCGGCCAGGTCGAGACCGACGTGCCCCTCCTTGATAGACGGTATCCTTGAGCTGGTGAGCCCAAACGGTCTTCGAGCGCTTGGAGGCTGATCCAGCTAAGTACTATCGACGACGACCGACGCGTTTCACGACGGCCTGCCCGCGCGTCACTCCGTTGTATCGGACGGTGACTGGCTCGCTGCGGCTCTCACTCCGATGCCGCACTGGCACGATGCTCTGGGTCGTGCGTTTGCTCTGGCCGGCGATGCACTGCGCGGTCGGTAGGCGGACCGTGCGACCGCCGGGTGAGGCAGGCGCCCGCGAGCACCGGCATAGCGAGCGACGCTACGATCGCAGGCACGAGAAGCACGCGCGTCGCTGACGAGGCAAAGTGCGCCCTCAGTTCATCGGCGACCGACGCGGTCGTCTGGTGTCGGCCGGATGAGATCACGTATTGCGCCCATATACCGAGTGTCGCTATGAACCATGCGAGGCAGAGGAATGCTGCCAGAGGGCGTAGTCGTGGCATGGTCATCGCGAGGGTCAGCGCGACCAGCGCGCCGACGACGCCCAGCCACCCGTAGCCCGGCCAGTAATGCACCATTTCGTGTACGACCAGTCCCGAAGATCGGACAACCGCGCGCAGGTGGCTCGCTGAGATCGTCTGCCCGTTGATCAGATCGGACTCGATCCCGTGCAACCGTTCCCAGAGGATCCAGGGCACCATCGACGTGATCACCGCGGCGATCGCCGCCGCCGCACGCTTGCGTGCTCGCTCGACCGACGGCGCAACGATGAGCGCAGCGCTCAACCCAGCCAGCGCAAAGACGGCGCCTTCGACCTTGACGGCGGCCGCGCCGGCCGCGAGGCCGGTCGCGATGGCGAGCATGCCGATATTGGCCTGCGTCACCCACACGGCCAACAGGACGATCGCGCTGACCGCGAATGCCGCGAGTGGGATGTCAGCCATGAGGCGTAGGCCAAATGGTGCGAGCAGGCGCGGCGTGCCGACAACCAACAGCACGGCACATACACCCGCCAGCGGCCCGGCCAGGCGGTTGGCTGCCCAGCCGACTACCGCCGCCATGCCCAGCGTGAGAAGCATGAGCAGAATGTGCGCTGAGGTGTCATCGGCCCGCCCGGAGATGCCGTCGCCCCAGGCGATGAGCGAAGGCACCAGCAAGGGATAGTCAAGGTGTTGATATTGGGCAGCGGCGCCCTGGAAGACGGCTGGGTCGAGATGGCCGGCCAGCGACAGAGTCCTGCCACGGATAGCCCAGATTGCGTACTCGTCATTGCTGTACACCGTGAGCCCGTTGCCGCCCACGAGCAGCGTGACGCCCAAAGCCACAACCGTCGCACCGACGGCACAGTCGCCCCACAGGACCGTGCGCGGCATCGCGCGCCGTGACTCGGACCGCTGCCCAGGAAGCCGGACGCGTGCGTAGGCGCGCGCGGGCAGCACACTGATCGCTGCCAGTAGGATGGCGATCGGCGCGACGATCGGCCATGGACGGGTCGATAGCCCGAGGACGGCGGCGTAGGTCGTCGCGAGACCGATCGCGGTCGCGCCGAGGAGTATCGAGAGGCCAGCGCTCGCGAGAGGGCCATAATCACGCAGGGGCGAGCCGCCTGCGAGTAGCCGGAGCACACCGTAGCCGGCGAGTACCAGCAGCCCGGCGGCGACCAGGGTCATCGGCGCGCCACGGCGTAGTTGCCCGCGAACCGATAGACCATCCCGTGCTCAGGTGGGACAACGTCGAAATACACCGTCCAGCGCGCGGACGAGTCACACACAGAGGCTCGCGGCGCCAAGGTATATACCAGCCACCCGTATGTGCCCAACGAAACGGGGTAGCCGCAGCCCGTTCGCGGCGGCACCGGTGCGCCGCTACTAGGGGAGGCAAGGTGTGGCATGACGATCCGAATCGGGTCATGCGGGGGAACGAGCTGCGCGACAAACACGACGAACTGTGCCTGCATGTGGTCGCGAAACGCATCGACGCGGCCGCCCACCCTGGTCATGGACGCCTGAGCGTGGATCTCCCTTCGCGCGCTTTTTGCTCCTCCGATCGAGGCAACGAGCCCAGCCAGGAGCGCAGCACCCACCAGCCCAGCCGCCACGACGAGCCGGATCTTGTTGATCACCCCGCCACCTCGCGGTACACGTCGGCCGTCAGCCGCGCGCACCGCTGCCAGGTATACCCGCTGGCATGCTCACGCGCCGCGACGATCTGCTCAGCTGACGGAGGGCGTTCAAGTGTTCGGCGCAGCGCGTCGGCCAGTGCCATGGCGTCGCCCGGAACAACTAGCTGGGCGTACGGCAAAAGGACTTCGCGCAGAGCAGGGACGTCGCTCGCCACGACGGGCGTCCCGGCCGCAAGCGCCTCCAGCGGCGGCAAGCCGAACCCCTCGTATTGCGACGGGTACGCCAGCAGCTCTGCATGGGCGACAAGTCCCCGCAACGCGGCGGCGTCGACGTAGCCGGTCAAGATCACCTGATCGCGCAAATCTGATGTGTTCGGCATTGCGCCCCAACCTGCCGGGCCAACAAGGACAAGCGGCGGGGTCGCGGGTAACTCGGCCTTCATCGCCCGGTAAGCGTCCAGCAAGACGTCGATGCCCTTGCGCGGCTCGAGAGTGCCGACAGCGAGCAGGTACCGCTCCGGCGCGGGGGCGGGCCGCTCCGCGGTCGCTCCGGCCCACGACGCGTCGACACCGAGCGGAGTCACACGCACTCGGTCGGCCGGAACCCGGTAGGCATCGACGACTTCGTCGGCAATCGCCCGAGTGGGGGTCAGGACCGCGGCTGCGCGCCGGACCGCGCGAGGGACCAGCTCGCGGTACGCAAGCGAGGCCGCGTCGACGAGGTCGGGATAGTGCAGGAATGTCAGGTCGTGGACGGTCACGACGCCGGCGGCTCGCCGCGGCGGGGGCAGGACGAAATTCGTGCCATGTACCACGCCGACCCGTCCAGTGAGCACCTCGGCCCAAGGCACATCGGCGCGCCGCCACGCTCGCTGGAGCAAACGGGCCGGTGCCGGCCGGTGCACGACGCGCATTCCAGACGGCAGTGTCCGCAGCGCGGACCGGCGGCGCAAGCTGAACGCCGCGGCGCGCATCTGAGGTCGTCGCGCGACTGTGCCAGCTCGGCAAGCAAGTGCTCGACGTAGCGCCCGACCCCAGTTCGCACGCCGAGCAGCGGAGTCGCGTCAACCGCTACCCGCAGCCTGGGCGCGTTCAGTCGGGACTTTGCGGTCCGCTTCAACCACAGCGCGCCACCGGAGTTAGCGAGCATCAGGGGCAGCTCTGCCGCGATCCGGTCACGATGAAAGGTACCCAGCCAGTCGTTGAAGAGCACGATTTCGAAGTCCGTGTTGAACGCGAGGAACGCCCGCACGACGTACACCTCGCTCCATGCCCGCCCCTCCAGCACCCATTCCCGCGGATACTCGAAGGGGTAGAACATGTCGTGGATGTGCACGTACACACCCTCGTTCAGGGCTGGGAGCAAGTCGCCGTAAAGCCATGCGACATCGCTGCCGGTCTTGAGGACGTGGGTTGAGTCGATGAACAGGACATCGCCCGCCTGCAACGCCGAGAAGACCTCCATGCGGTACCTGCTGCAGTGACGTCGGAATGATCGTCACGCGTTCACGATCGCCCGTGCGCATCAGTGATTCGAGAAGCTCGGGGTAGGGCTCGATGAAGGTCAGCTCGGTCCTCCCGCCGAGATAATGCTCGACGGTGTCGAGGCGTCATCGCGGAGGAGTGGCCGCTGCCGATCTCGATGAGCCGTTGCGGCCGGATGTGGCGCAGTATGCCATGCAGCGTCAGAGCGTCGCCGACGCCGTAGGCCACGTTGTCGCTGTAGTAGCGCCACGGCTCGGTCTTGTGTTCGTGGACCTCGAATGCTCGGGCGAGTTTGGCGATCTGGGTGAACACTGCAAGCTGCCCATCCGGGCGCAGATCGATGCCGGGTAGCTCGGCAGGCCGCTGTGCCGGCCATAACGCGTCAGCCTGTTCCTCCAGCTCGCGCAGGTTGGGAATCGGCGAATAGAAGTGTCCCGGCGGACGCCAGGTCAACCATCGCGCATACGACTCCGGATTGGTGCTTGCGTCGACTGCCAGGCCAGCGTCGGCCAGCCGGCTAAGCGTGTATTCCGAGGTGTGGAGTCGGCGCTTGCAGGTACTTGATGTGCCGCTCCAGCTGTTGGATGCGCCGCTGCAGCGCCACGGTCCCCGTGGCCGCGTCAACCTTCGCGCGCGCTACCCCACGAAGGCGCGCAGCGACGTCGCGAATGCGCGCGCGCGAAATGTTGGTCATGTCAGGATCCCATCAGATCGTAGGTAGCCGCGAGCTTGTGCCATCGCGTGGCAAAGGCGTCATCGGAGAACTGCTGTACGCGCTCGGTGGCTGACAGCGGCGAGTCTCGCCCGCAGGGCATCGTTGGTCGCAACCTGCACGGTACGGATACGCCACTGCTCGTCGGAGTTCCACCGAAACCCGTCAACACCGTCGCGCACGATCTCCTGCTGGCCGGCGCGGTCGATGACGACCGGGACGCATCCACCAGCCATTGCCTCGGCGGTCGTCATCCCGAAATGCTCGTTCGTCCAGGGGCGTTTCTCGGTGTTTTCGCCGAGCCCCGTCGCGGACCAGAAGATCGACGCGCTCGACATGTGTGCCTCGACGAGTGATCGCGGTGCATTCGCGTGGACCTCGATAGGCAGACCCGCCGCAGCACGGGTGACGCCATCGAGGTACGTCCGCTGCTGAGGTTCGCAGCCGCCCAGTACGACGAGCTTCCACCCCTCCAAGTGCCCCGACCGGGCGAGTCTGCCGAACATCCGCACCATCTCCAGCTGACGCTTGGAATGCCCATGCCCGGGCGCGAAGAAGCGGCCGACGGTGAGGATCGTGCGCTGTCGCTCACCCCTTGGTTGGATACTCACCGACCTCGATCGGTGGGTACAGGATCTCGCATTTCGCCTGCCAGAGCCTTTCGATCCAGTCTTGCGTGTAGGCCGAGTTGGCAAGGAGCAGGTCGTATGAGTCGATGAAGCTGAGATCGTGCGGGTCCCGGAGCAGCCACGGGTACCTTGTGGCGAGCCGGGTGCGCATGGTCGGCCGGGTTCCGGCAAGCCTCAGACGCGACATGGCGACGCCCAGCTCTCGGCGATCATTTTCGCCAGGTGTGAACGTTTCGCTGCGAAAGTGGATCTCACGCATGTGGGCCCCGCGCGGGACGTGAACGGTCTGGCTCGCGAAGAATGGTGAGACGGTGAACCGGCCGACTTCGCCTTCGTTCGTGTCAACGACCAGCGTGACGGGCTCGCGGCCGCCCGGCCGGCCGAAGTCAGCTACAAGATCAACGTCCTCTCCGGGATCGAGACTGATGAGGCCGTCCCCGCAGCTCCACGCCCATTGGCGGCGTCGGCCACCTTCGGGTGGATACCAGCCTGTGCCGTAACGGATGACCTGATGCGCTCGTAGCGGACGTACGTGACGCCCAAGCAGCCGGATGGCGGCGCGATGGGCGTTGCCTAGATCGTGATCGAACGGGGTCGGAAAGAAGCAGAGGTACACCGATCTGCGTCGCCTGGGAGACAAGGCGCGACATGTAGGTGGCATTGACGAGAAGGTCGTACTCGGCGGACAGATGAGAGATCGCTGATTCCCCTTGATCGCGCGTGATCCGCAATGTTGTCCGGCTCAGGTCGAGTGCGAGGCGATCGCCGAGTTCATCAATAGAGATGCGGTGGTGCCCGAGCAGATCGACGTCGGCGCCCGACTGCGACAAGATCTGAGCGATCATTCCGGCATGGCGCTCGCCGCCGCCCATCGAGGGCCAGAACTTGTCGTAGATCGCCGCTCTCATCTACTGCGCACCAGCCAGGCCTGTAGCTGCGGGGCCGGGACGGACAGCCTTCGGCCGCAGGTGAGCGGCGTTCGCGCAGAGCGCGAGGTGCCTGGCGCGCGTAGGACCGCAGGACCCGAAGGCGAAGCAAGGTTGCGCGCAGCGCCGGCCGCCTCCGGTGACGTAAGCGCGTCGGCTAGGGCCCGCACCACCATGACGCCAGTGCTGCGAACGTAGCTCCATACCGCCCGGTAGGCGAGCGCGGCAGTCGCGTTCTTGGTCAACATGAGCAGTCGATTTCGTTCTACATAGAAGACCCAACGCGGTGACCATTCCTTGCTGCTGGCGGCGTGGACGTGGCGAAGAACTGCGGAAGGAACATATCGAACCGACCAGCCCCGCGAGCGCCACCGCCATGACAGGTCGGTGTCCTCGTAGTACATGAAGAACGCGTCGTCGAACCAACCCAGTTCGTGGCCGACGACCGTGCGCAGCGCCATGCCATTGCCGCATCCGGCGAATACCTCGCCGGGCTTGTCGTACTGCCCCGAATCGACCTCCTGGAAGCCCCGGTCAGCGCCCGACCCGTCTGACAGCACGATGCCACCGGCATTGTTGATCACGTCGACGACGTCCGCCCCGGGCTTTACGCTCGACGCCACATCGACCGCTGAGGCTGTCGACCTACCGCGTCGAGCTGTCGACCGTCCACGAAGAGCGTCAGCGATTTGGGCGCCTCGGCCGCCGCGCGGATCGTCACCATTACCGGTTCGGTAAGGGTGCGACCGACGGTCGTACGATTCACGAGGGACCGGGACGAGGAACTCGCCGGCTGGCCGGGTCCACCGAAACCGCCCCGTGCCCTCGCCCTCAGGCCCATATGCGGCCTGCTCCCAGAGCACCTTGTCCGTCACGTCGCTGCCGTCGACGGTCACCCGGTACACGCGTACGCCGAGATTGCGCGTGTCCTGCGGACCGGGCCGGAATCCCGGCGTGCCGAGTTGCACGCGGATGTACTGAGGCATGAAGAGGATCTTGCTGGTCACGATGCCCACGTCTTGGCCACCCGGTTCGTCGAATTCGCCGAGCAAGTTCCGCAGCCAGCCAGGCTGTGGCGTCGCGTCGTTGTTCAGGAGCACGGCGTAGGGCGTCCGGATCTGACGCAGGGCGAGGTTGTTGCCCCCGGCGAAGCCCAGATTCGTCGAGCTGGTGATCACGCGTACCCACGGAAAGTCGCGAGCGAGGAGGTCTCGAGATCGTCGCTGGACGCGTTGTCCACGACGATCGTGTCAAATGCGAGCTGATCGTCGCCCTGGCGAGCCAGCGCGTTGAGGCAGCCTGGCAGCAAGTGCGCGCCGTTGAAGTTGACGATGATGACGGTTGCGGTCGTGTCCCCGGTCACGCCGTTCCCTCAATCCGGGCGCTGGAAGGTGGCCCGACGTCGACTTGCCTGGGATCGAGCGGCACCGATGCAGCGACGTACACCTCGTTGGCCGGGTAGAGCTGGTGGAGCAGGTTCTCGTGTGCCGTGCGCAATGTGTGCAGATCGTGCTGAAGGGCCTGGGTGCGCTCGTCGAGAAGCGACAGAACGTTCCCTGACTCCGACCAGAGCCTGCGGGTGCTCAGTCCGCTCTCCGCATTGTCAGTCGACCTAGCGTCGTCAGCGGCCTCCGCCGGTGCTTCCGCACGCTCGCGGTAGAGCCGCCGCGCTCGCTGCACCGTCTCGCAGATGCTCTCGCCCAGGCTGGGCAGACTCATGCCGGACCGGAGCAGCAACGCGGGCGGTGGGCCAGGGTGGTTGAATGGGTTGCCGCCCGATGCGACGATCGCGAACCCTGCTTGACGTGCGAAGAACTGCAAGGCGAGCGGATCGTAGAAGCGCACGTGAGTGGGGTCGCGCCAGAAGTCGTACCCCAGCACGGACATGCATGCGGCGTTCGGAACAGCGGCGACGAAGGTCGCTCGCCGGGCTCGAGTACGCGGTAGGCCTCGCAGTACACCTCCTGGACGATCGGCGCGGGTAGGTGCTCCAGGAAATGCGCGGCGAACAGCCCGCGCAGCGAGTCGTCCGCCAACGCCCGCAGATGATCCACGCGTCGTCAAGAACCACCTCGTGGCCGGCCTCGCGTGCCGCATGAACCATGCCTTCATCGATGTCGACGCCGGTGGCCGTCACCCCTTCGTCCCGCAGCAAGGTGAGGAACACGCCCGGCCCACTGCCAGCTCGAGAACTGGACCGGATGGGAAGAACTGCGTATAGAACCTCAGAACCGTCCGCGCGTTGTCCGGGTCGAAACCCATGAAGGCGTAGTAGTTGCTTTCGACGCTGCTCCGCTCATGCGTTCGCGCCTTCAGTTGACTGAACTTGTACTCGACCCGCAGCACCCCAGCGTTGTGGCCCGACTCCACGCCGAACGACTTGTTGGTACGCGTCGCCGCAATGGGTTCGCCGTCGACGTGCTGAGTTGTGTCGCCACGACGAATCGTCCACGGAGCAGGAGGGCAGTGCGGGACGACGAAGTCCAGCGCCCAGTTGCCGCAAAGACAGGCAGGTCACCCTTCATCGCCTCATCGACCAGATCGGCAAGTCGCCGACTCCCATGATCACGACCTGGACCGTGTGGATCTGCTCGGCCCAATGTTGCGTTCACCTCAATGGGACGCGAACGGCGAGCGGCTCACCACCTTCGAAATCCAGTTTCGGCTTGCCACCGGCGTGGGGCTGAACGTCACGTTGCCAAAGGCAATGCCAGCGTCGGGAACGATATCGGGCGCGTCGATGGGCACATCGGTGCCAAGTATTTTGCGCAGTTCCTCGGTGGCGAAATCCGGGTCGCCATCGAACTGCAGCCGGCCATGGTTGAGCACCAGGGCGCGGCTGCAGATCTGCTCGACCTGTCCGAGCCCGTGTGTGACGAAGAGGATCGTGCGGTGGTCGCGCTGGAACTCTGCGATCTTGGCCAGACACTTTCGCGCGAACTGCTCGTCGCCGACCGCGAGCACCTCGTCGACCAGGAGGATGTCAGGGTCGACGTGAACGGCGACCGCGAACCCCAGGCGAACATACATGCCCGACGAGTAATGTTTGACCGGGTTGTCGATGAACTCCTCGAGTTCGGAAAAGTCGACGATCGCGTCGAAGAGCCGATCCGTCTCGTGACGTGTTAGCCCCAGAAGCGAGGCATTGAGGTAGACGTTCTCCCGTCCGGTCAGCTCGCCGTTGAACCCTGCGCCGAGCTCGAGCAAGGACGCGATCCGGCCATGTGTGGATACCGCGCCGGTTGAGGGTCGCAAGATGCCCGCGAGCACCTTGAGCAGCGTCGACTTGCCCGAACCGTTCGGGCCAATGAGTCCGACGGTCGTACCGTTCTCGATCTCGGCGGAGATGTCGCGCAACGCGTAGAACTCGTGTCCGGAGCGCTTATGCCGGATGAGGCGCTCCTTCAGGCTCGTCGGGCGCTCGGTGTGAACGATGAACCGCTTGCTGATGTCATGGGCGCGGATTGCGATGTCAGGCAAGGGCTAGAGCTCCTCGGCGAAGTCGGCCGCCAGGCGGTGGTAAGTGCGCAGTCCGAGCCATAGCACACAGACCCGAGACGGCGGCGCCGATCGCGAGCTTGTCCAGGTAGTAGAGGTAGCCGGGGTCGGCGAGCACCCGCGACCCATTTGGCAGGGTGAGGTCCTCACCGTAGAAGGCCCGCTGCATCGTGACGACGACCCCGCTCATGGGGTTAAGGTAGTAGACGATCTCTTTCCAACCGTGCAGATGGGGCTTGACAAGAGATATCGAGTAAACGATCGGGCTGAGCCAGAAGCCTGCCATCAGCACGATCTCGACGATGTGCTTCGTGTCGCGATAACGAACGTTCAGCGCAGCGACCAGGTAACTCAGCCCAATGGTGAACAATGTCGCACACCGCGATGGCTGGTATCGCCAGAAGGAGCTGGGGACCGGCGAACCCAACGCTTCCGGTGACAGCCATGGCAGCGAGCAAGACCAGTAGCTGAAGGGCGAAATGGACCAGATTGAAGCCCACCGGTGTCAGTGGCAGCACGTTCAGCGGGAAGCGCACCTTCTTGACCAGGCCGGCGTTGCCGACGACCGCCTCAGTGGCAAAGCCGACGGATCCAGCGAACATGTTCCAGATCAGCAGTCCGGAAAGCAGGAAGAAGCCGAAGCGCGGCACCCCGTTCTTCAGCACCACCTGGAACACGAACGAGTAGACGACCAGCAGCATCAAGCGGGTTGGCAAGTGACCAGAGGAAGCCCAGCGCGCTGCCCTGGTACTTGACCTTCAGATCCTTGCGGATCAATCCGACGAGCAGCTCCCAACGCACCCGGCGCTGCGCCCGTGTTCGCTCGTCGGCGCTGACTGTGTGCGCCACGATCTATCCCTTCGCCACACCGGTTCTGGGCCAGCATGCGAGAACGCTGGCATCCGGCAGCCAAGGATATCCCGGTCAGCAGCTGGATCCATGCCGCCGTGATGGCAGACCGGGGCACGACGGCGCTACGGCCGATCGCCTGACGTTCGCGCAGCGCCCAAGGTGCCAGGCTGCAGCACCGCTAGCAGCACCCGGATCCTCACCACGACGCGGAACACCGGGCCAGCTGGCATACGTTGCCGAACCATCTTGCCGCAGCAGCGAGGGAGGCCGACGTCAGGCAGAAGCGTGCCAGCTGGCGCAGCGCGAAAGCGGCCGGTGCACAGCGCAGGAGCATGAGCAAGCGATTGCGTTCGTTGTAGAACGCGAACCTCTCCGAGCGTGGATCGGTCGACGCGGCGTGGCGGTGTCGCACCGTGGCACCGGGCTCATACCAGATCCGCCAGCCCGCAAGGCGCAGCCGCCACGCCAGGTCGGTGTCCTCGTAGTACAGGAAGAACGGCGCCGCCATCCCACCCGCGGATCGCACCGCCGCAGTGCGCAGAACAGCCGCGCCGCCCGAGAAGCCGAACACCTCGACTCGGACGTCTGTAAGGCGGGCCGTCGGGCTGATCGAGCCCACGGTCCGCCCCGTAGCCGCCACGCACCAAGACCACGCCGGCGTTGTTGAGCCGTGCGGGAGCGCCGTCGTCCCACATCCTCATCTTGGCCGCCACCGCAGCGGCATCAGAATGTTCGGTCAGCGTACAGAGCGATTGTTCGAGCCAACGAGGGTCGGCCGCGGCATCGTTGTTCAGCAGCGCGACGTACGGCGTGCGCACGTGCGGCAGCGCTGCGGCCACGCCGCCGGCGAATCCGGTGTTGTGTGTCGAGCGCAAGAATCCGAGCGGACGGGAAGTCGGCGGCGACAAGATCTCGCGTGCCATCAGTGGACGCATTGTCGACGACAAGCACGCTCGTGCGGCGTCGTCTGGGCCCCTAGCGAAGCCAGGCAGTCCCCGATCAGATGTGCGCCCTGCCACGTCACCACGACGACCGTGACCTGGGCACCCCGGGACCCGTCACCGCCGTCCTTGGTCGTGGCGACGAGTGCGCGATCAGCTGCGCGCTCGCCGATTGTGACTGCGCAGCCACGAGTAGGCAGGCCGTGTACCCGGGATGTTCGCGATTCGGGCCCGCAGCGAGGGCTTAGCGGGTAGCGCCAGGCGACGGGCCGGGTCGATCGCGGGGATGGGCCCGATGCCGTGTCGATCAGCGTCCGCGACATCGGAACCGGGTTGCGCATGGTTCGGCGATTGCGCTTTGCCGCGTCGCGTGCTGCGTAGATCTTCTCGAAGAGCTCGGCGAGCATCGTCGGCGGGTAGTACGCACCACCACTCCGGGCAGCGGCCGCTTCGCGTTCGTTCTCTTCCTTGCTCCATTGGGCAAGCTGTGCGCCGTCCTGAAGCGAGACCTTGTTCGGACGGGCAATGATGTACGCGAACAGAGTGTTCTCTCGTGGATCTTGGTCTGTAAATGCGGCGTCCGCTTCCAGAATCGTCGTGACAGCATCAAAGACACGCTCAGGATCACGCGAGTGGATGCCGCCATTAAAGGTCAACAAGGGATACCCGACGGCGCCGCCGAGTGCGCGATCGTGAATGCTTTCGAAATACCGGTTCAAGGTTTCTACAATAAGTTCGGAATGGATCGCTTCCGTCGGGTCAGTTGCCAACATGGTTGGCAGATGGGGGTAGTTCAGCTCCTGGCGGAGCTCGGCCGGAAGCTGCTTGTTGATCTGCCAGGCGGCTTCCCACTGCGTCGTGGAATATTGGTTTCGGTGCGGACCGATGTACTCCCACGATACGAAGATGCCGTCTTCGGGGAGCATTTCGGCGAGGCGGCGGAAGACCCGATCGAGCCGCGCGACGTGATGGCCAGCAGCGAAATTGACGACAAGGTCGTAACCATCCTCCGGAAACTGTGCGGTATTCGTATCCATTTGGTAGTAACGCAGGGGAAGAGCCTCGGTGGCCGCCGCCTTCACGCGCGGTGTCCAGGAGATCGTCGATGAAGTCGACGCCGACCGCCTCGCCGATGACTCCTTGCTTGACGAGGTCGCGTTCGACCCAGCCGTTTCCGCAGTTCAGAACGAGGGCCTTGGCGAAGGGCTTGCCCCGCCACTGGGCGAGGTGCCGCGACCATTCCACGGTGGGATCACCGGTCGCGCGCCGGTTGAGGTGTTCCCGCACCTGGGCCAGATCATTCCAGTATCCAGATTGGTAATAGACGCTGCTGTCCGCATTGACCGTTGCGTCCGACACGCCGTGCCAGCCTCCTTCGTCGACCAGACTGATGGCCACCGTGGTCGTTACGGCGTTTGGATCGATAGCGGATCCTAATCGCTGTGCCTTGTCGCCGGCATCCACGCGATCCCCGCCCGGAGTGCAGGTAGGGTGCCGCGCTGTGAGCGCGCATTCCCGGCGAGACGATTCGGGCGACGCGACCGCGCCCGAAACCGAGGACTTCGCCTTGGTAGTCAGCACCATACCCCGCCGTTGCGTGACGCTCGCCGAAGTCACGCTACTCACAGCAGCGACCGCCGTGGGATTCGTTGCGCTGGTCTCGCTGGCCGCCGCGCATCTGCATCAGCACAGCCTGCCGAACGTCGCGATCGGCTCGGTGTGCTTGTGGGTGTGCTCGCCGTGGTGGTGCTCAGGTTCGACCGCCCTGCTGGCGCATGGATGCGGTGAAGGTCTGGTGGTGGATAGCCTCCCCGGAGGCGTGAGCCCCGGTGCGGACTGGGCTGCGCGGCACCGCAACGCCCATGAGAGCAGGGCTTCTGCTCGAACAGGCGCGTTGACGCTCGGTACCCGGCGGGGACGGGTCGCTACTCGATCGAGTTGGCCGCCGCGCTCGCCCGGACCGGCGGACGATCCGGTCACTGGGTGGACGGCGTGGCACCGCGATACCCTCCGGCCGTCGTGCAGGGCGTGCGCGGGCCGAAGCGGCTGCCGCTGCCCCGCCGGCCGCTCATCGCGGCTTGGGAGCGCGGGCTGGGTCCGGCGCCGCGGAGCGTCGACCTGGTGCATGCGCCGACGCTGCTGTTCCCCCCGCGCCGACGGATTCCGCTGATCGTGACGATCCACGACGCTCGTGCCGTGGACGCATCCCGAGACGCTGACACCGCGCGGGGTGCACTGGCATCGGGCCATGGCGGCCCGGGCCGCGCGAGTCGCCGACGCCATCACCGTGCCGACCGAGGCAGTCGCGAGCCCAGCTGCGCGAGGTGCTTCCGCGAGCTGCGTCCCGAACGGCTGCACGTGCTTGGCGCCGGGGTGCCGAGCGCGTTGCGTACGCCGCCCTCGGCGGAGCTTGATGCCGACGTCACGTCGCGGCTGCAACTTCCCGACAGGTACGTGGTGTCGCTCGCCACGCTCGAGCCACGCAAGGGTCTCGACGTGCTCGTCGCGGCCCTGGCCCAGTTTGCGGGACGCCGCACCGACGCTGCTGGTCGTGGGTCAACCCGGATGGGGCGGCGTCGATCTGCCCTCGGCGGCGCGGGCGGCGGGACTGAGCGCGGACAAGGTGCGGTTGCTCGGGACGGCTGCCCGATCCCGAGCTCGGTGTCGTGCTGCGGCAGGCGACCCTGCTCGCCATGCCGAGTCGGGCTGAAGGATTCGGCCTGCCGGTCGCCGAGGCGATGACCGTCGGCACGCCGGTGGTCTGCAGTGCGGATCCGGCGCTGGTCGAGGTTGCGGGCGATGCGGCGGAGATCGTTCCGGTCGGCGATGCATCCGCGCTGGCCGAGGCCATCGATGGGCTACTGCAGGACGATGTCCGCCGGCACGACCTGATTACGCGCGGCCTGGCCCGCGCGCCACAATTCGACTGGGATGAGGTCGCCCGGCGAGCATGGCAGCTGTACCGCGAACTCGCTGGATAGGCTGCTGGGCCGGGGCTCCGGCGTATTCTTCGACCCGGTCACGCCTGAGGGAACGAGGTCACGACGTTGCGATTGGTTGTCCAGGTGCCCTGCCTGAACGAGGAAGAGACCCTTCCGCTGGTCCTCGAGTCGATCCCCAAGCAGATCCCGGGAATCGACGAGATCATCGTCCTGGTCATCGATGACGGCTCGACCGACCGCACGGTCGAGGTGGCCAAGTCCTACGGCGTGACCCATTTCGTGCGGCACGCCCGCAATCGCGGCCTGGGCCGGTCGTTCCACGACGGCGTGCAGCGGGCATTGGAACTCGGTGCCGACATCGTCGTCAACACCGACGGCGACAACCAATATCCGCAGGAGCCGCATCACCGACCTGGTCCAACCGATCCTCACCGGCGAGGCGGACATCGTCATCGCCGACCGGCAGGTGCACCTGGTCGAGCACTTCTCCAGATTCAAGATCATGATGCAGAAGTTCGGCAGCCGGATCGTCAATCTGGCCGCCGGCACGGACCTGCCCGATGCGGCCAGCGGGTTCCGGGCATATTCGCGCGAGAGCATCATGCTGCTCAACACGATCACCCGGTTCAGCTACTGCATGGAGACGATCATCCAGGCAGGGAACAAGAAGCTGTCGATCTCCAGCATCCCGGTACGGACGAATCCGAAGACACGCGAGTCGCGGCTGTTCAAGTCGACCCGCCAGCACATCTTGAACTCGGCGGCCGCGATCATCCGCGCCTACATCATGTACAAGCCGTACGTCATCTTCACGGCGCTGGCCGGGCTATTCGGCGTGCTCGGACTGATCCCGTTCGTCCGGTTCGCGATCCTGCAGTTCCAGGACAACCCGGGCGGTCACCTGCAGTCGCTGATCATCGGCACGGTCCTGCTGATCATTGCGTTCCTCAGCGTCATCATCGGCATCATCTCCGACCTGATCAGAACCAACCGAATGCTGATCGAGGACACTCTCGAACACACGAAGAAGATGCGATTCGGCACGGGCGAGGAGGTGCCCGAGAGGCACGACCTGAGCCGGCGCTGCGGGTCGGATAGTGCCGGCGGCTATTGGTCTCGATGGTTCGACAGGATTGACGTCTGGTCGGGGTACGGCAGCGTCGGGGTGAGCCCGCGCAAGCGTTGCTCGGCGAGCCCCGATGCGGCGATTGCCCGACGGTACCGAGCGCGGCGGGTGTTGTCGAAGACGATGATCCCGTCCGGTGCGAGGTGCCGGATCGCTGCGGTCAGGCACGCCTCGCGGGCACGGCCGTCGATCACGATCAGCGAGAACTCACCGCCGACCTTGTCGATCGTCGCGACGTAGTCGGCGAAGTCGAGACCGGCGTGGCCGCTCCTTCGCGGACGGGACTGCCGGCTGCGGCCGAAGCGGCCGGCTCGACGATACTGAGATCGACGTTGCCGTAACCCCCATGACAGTCGGCGCGATGTGCTCGCCGAAGCCACCGGTGGTGCTCGACGGTGTGCACCTCGTCCGTACGGCTTGGCCAACCACAGCGTGCTGGCACCCGAGCCGTACTCGAACACCCGGATCGGCCGCGCGTGACGAGGCTGAGCCACGCCTCGACGACATCGATCGCCCGGTAGGTCCACCACGGCACGTCCAGCTCGGCGATCGCCAGCGAGTCGTGAACTCGGGTGAGGCTGTACGCCCAGTGCTTGAGTCGTTGGTCACGAGTGGGCGGCTGTGAGCCGATGACGCCCAAGCGAGTGAGCGCATTGCCGGTCTGCCGCGCGCCGCGCGGCGTACGCGGTCTTGGCGCGACGCAAGGCGTTCACCCCTGTCCATGTCGGCCTCCTCGTCCGGCTTAGGTATTGGACCTTGCCAGTGTCGCTGTGTTGTGCTCACGGGCGTACCAGAGCCCGCACCACACCGCCGATGCCGTCGACCACGATGAGCAGGAGCCGGGCGATAGCCGCGACCGCCGTCGCCGGGGCGCTGTCCAGACCGCAGAGCCCGACGAACACGAGCTCCCGCAGCCCGGCTCCGGCCGGTACCGGCACCGCGAGGAACCCAAGTATCCACCCAGCGATCGCGGCAAAGGCGACTCGCGCAGGCTCGCTGGTCGTAGCCGAGCGCAGACGTGACTGCCACCGATGCCCCGCCGAGGAACAGCCAGGTTGGGATCGACCAGGCGATCAGGCCCAGCATGCTGCCCCAGGGCTGCGGCTCAAGGGTGAGACGCCCTTTGGTCGCCCTGCGGCCGAAGGTGAGGATCCGGCCGAGAATCGCGGGGTGCACGGCCGCGATACCGAGCGGGATCAGCAGCAGCGGCAGCCATGCCCAGCCCAGCCCCTGCCCGTCCGCGGCGACGATCGGCGCGAGCACCCCTCGACGAACGCATACGCGGCGCGAGCGCATGACCGTAGCTCGGACAGGCGTAGCGGCCTCTATGACATCGGACGATGGCCGGTAGGCTGCCGCGGTCGTCTGTTGTCCATCCGGTCCGGAGTCCTACGTGCGCGTGCTGCTCGACGCGACGGCGGTGCCCGCGGACCGGCGGGGAGTGGGCCGCTACGTCGACAGCCTGGTTCCCGCGTTACGCCGGGCGGACGTGGACATCCGGGTGGTCTGCCGGCCGGCTGGACGTCGCGCAGTACGCCGCGTTGAGCGGTCGCGAGCCGATCGCGGCGGCGCGGGCGACCGAGCAGCCGGCCGACCGGCTGGCCTGGGAGCAGGTCGGCTTGCCGCGGATCGTGCGGCGCGCCGCCCCGGACGTGCTGCACTCGCCGCACTACACCCACCCGCTGCGCGCGCGGGTGCCGGTCGTGGTCACCCTGCACGACGCCACGTTCTTCACCGACCCGGCCGTCCACACCCGGACGAAGGGACCGTTCTTCCGGGCGGCGACCAGGCTGGCGCTGCGGCGGGCCGCGTGCTGCGTGGTGCCGTCGCAGGCAACGGCCGACGAGCTGGTCCGGGTGGCGGGAGCCGATCCGGCGAGGCTGCAGGTCGCCTATTACGGTGTCGACCGCGAGGTGTTCGGGCCACCGTCGGCGGACGCGGTGCGCGCCGTCCGGGAGGAGCTGGACATCGCCGAGGGGCAGGACTACCTAGCGTTTCTCGGCACCCTGGAGCCGCGAAAGAACCTTCCGGCACTGGTCCGCGGCTGGGTGGCGGCGTGCGCAGACGCGCGACTCGCCGCCCGCGCTCGTCCTGGCGGGCGGCGCCGGCTGGCACGGCGCCGAGCTGGACGCCGCGATCGCCGAGGTTCCGGAGCAGCTGACGCTTGATCCGGCCGGGCTACCTGCCGGTCGAGCAGCTGGCCCCGCTGCTGGGCGGGGCCCAGGTGGTGGCCTACCCGAGCCTGGGCGAGGGGTTCGGGCTGCCGGTGCTCGAGGCGATGGCGTGCGGCGCCACGGTGCTGACCACGCGACGGCTCGCGCTGCCCGAGGTGGGCGGCGACGCCGTCGCGTACACCGAGCCGGATGCGGCGTCGATCGCGTCCGCGCTGGAGCAGCTGCTCGACGACCCGGCCGAGCGGCAACGGCTGGGCGAGGCCGCGATCAAGCGGGCTGCCGGGTTCACCTGGGACGCCTGCGCCGAGGCGCACATCGCGGCGTACGAGCGGGCGGTCCAATGACGACCAAGCTCTCGGTCGTCGTGGTGACGTACTCGTCGGGCGAGGCGCTACAGGCCTTCCTCGACTCGCTGCCAGCCGCGACCACCGCCGAGGTCGACGTGGTGCTCGCCGACAACGGGTCGACCGACGGTTCGGTGGAGCGGGCGCAGCAGCGGGCCAATGTCCGGGTCGTGCCGACGGGCGGCAACCTGGGCTACGGCGGCGCGGCGAACGTCGGGGTGGCGCAGACCGACACCGAACTCGTCCTGATCAGCAACCCCGACATCATCTGGCGGGCAGGCGCGCTCGACGAGCTGATCGGCGCCACCGCGCGCTGGCCGCAGGCGGGCGCGTTCGGACCGCTGATCCTCACCCCGTCCGGCGAGATCTACCCGTCGGCGCGAGCCCTGCCGTCGCTGGGCCGCGGGATCGGCCACGCGGTGTTCGGCTGGTGGTGGCCGAGCAATCCGTGGACCCAGTCCTACCGCCGCGAGCGCGGCGCGCCCGCCGAGGGGCCGACCGGCTGGCTGTCCGGCTCGTGCCTGCTGGTCCGCCGGCCGGCCTTCGACGCCGTCGGCGGCTTCGACCCGGAGTACTTCATGTACTTCGAGGACGTCGACCTGGGTGAGCGCCTCGGCCGGCTCGGCTGGCAGAGCGTGTACGTGCCGGACGCGGTCGTCGAGCACACCGGCGGGCACGCCACCGCCCGGGAGTCGGCGCGGATGGCCGTCGAGCACCACCGCAGCGCGGCGCGTTACCTGTCGCGCCGCTACCCCGGTTGGCGGTGGCTGCCGGTACGGTCGGCGCTGCGGGCCGGCCTGTGGCTGCGGTCGCTGCTCGCCCGCCGAATCCGCGGCGTGGCCGAGGGGCCGCCGACGGAGCGCCGTAGTGAGAATCGCAGCGAGCGTCGCGAGCGAGGAGCGGAGCGAACGTGCGATGAGCGCTCGCGAAGACTGGCTAGCTCGAGCAGCGTCGACGCGGTCGTCCTGGTGGGCGGCCTGGGCACCCGGCTGCGGCCGCTCACCCTGTCGGCCCCGAAGCCGATGCTGCCGACGGCGGGGGTGCCGTTCCTGACGCATCTGCTCTCGCGCATTCGCGAGGCCGGGGTCGAGCACGTCGTGCTCGGCACGTCCTACCGGGCGGAGGTGTTCGCCGAGCACTTCGGGGACGGCTCCGCGCTCGGGCCTGGACCTCGAGTACGTGGTCGAGGCCGAGCCGCTGGGCACCGGCGGCGGGATCCGCAACGTCGCCGACCGGCTGCGCGGCGACACGACGCTGATCTTCAACGGGGACGTGCTGTCCGGCGTCGACCTGCGGGCCCTGCTCGCCCGGCACGCCGACGCGGACGCGGACGTGACGCTGTACCTGACCAAGGTCGACGACCCGCGGGCGTTCGGCTGCGTGCCGACCGATCCGGACGACCGGGTGCAGGCGTTCCTGGAGAAGGACCCCGATCCGGTGACCGACCAGATCAACGCCGGCACTTACGTGTTCCGGCGCGTCGGTGGTGGACGCGATCCCGGCCGGCCGCCCGGTGTCGGTCGAGCGCGAGACGTTCCCGGGGCTGCTGGCGTCCGGCGCGACGGTAATCGGCTTCGTCGACACGACCTACTGGCGGGACATCGGCAAGCCGGCGGACCTCGTCGCGGGCTCGGCCGACCTGGTCCGCGGCTTGGCCCCGTCAGCGGCGGTGCCCGGCCCGGTGGGCGAGTCGCTGGTGCTGCCCGGCGCGTCCGTGGCGGCCGACGCCGTCCTGTGCGGCGGCGCGACGGTGGGTGCGGGCTGCGTCGTCGGCCCGGGCGTCACGCTGGACGGCGCTGTGCTGTTCGACGGCGCGTCCGTGGGCGACGGATCGGTGGTACGGCGCAGCGTGGTCGGCCGAGACGCCGTCGTGGCGGCGGGCGTCCGCCTGGAGGACGCGGTGATCGGCGACCGGGCCCGCCTCGGCTCCGGGGTGGAGCTGCTCGGCGGCGCGCGGGTGTGGCCGGATGTCGAGCTGCCGGGCGGATCGGTGCGATTCTCGTCCGATGCCTGAGCGGATGCTCGAGCGGATCTGGGCGCCCGGGCGTCCGGTCGACGTGCTGAGCTCGCTCGGCCCGTTGCGGCACGGAGGCGGGGATCCGGCGCATCAGGTGAGCGCCGACGGGACGTTCTGGTGGGCCTGCCTGACGCCGGACGGTCCGGGCACGCGTGGCCCTGCGAGCGCTGGGCTCGGTGCACGCGACGGCCTGGGGACCCGGGGCGCGGCTGGCTGCTCGACGCCGTGCCGCGCCTGCTGGGCGATGGCGACGATTGGTCCGGGCTGGACGTCTCGGCGCACCCGCTGCTGCACGCGGTGTTGCGGCGGCGTCCCGGGATGCGGCTGCCGCGGACCGGTCTGGTGCTCGACTCGCTCGTCCCGGCCGTGCTCGAGCAGCGGGTTACCGGTGGTGAATCGCGGCGTGCCTGGCGCGGCCTGCTGTACCGCTTCGGCACCCCGGCGCCCGGGCCGTTGCCGAGCCTGCGGGTACCGCCGGACGCCGCCACGCTGCTGCGGATCACCACCTGGGAGTGGCATCGGCTCGGCGTGGACCTGCAGCGGCAGCGCGCGATGCGGGCGGCCGCCACCGTCGCGTCCCGGCTGGAAGATTGCGTGGGGTTGGAACTGGACGCCGCGGTTTCCCGGCTGCGGCTCGTGCCGGGCGTCGGCGAGTGGACCGCGGCCGAGACCGTGCAACGCGCGCTCGGACACCCGGACGCGGTGAGCGTCGGCGACTACCACATTCCCGACCTCGTCGGGTACGCGCTGACCGGGGCACCGCGCAGCGATGACGCGCAGATGCTGCGGCTGCTGGCGCCGTGGGCCGGTCAGCGGCAGCGCGTCGTGCGGCTGATCGAGGCGTCCGGCGTGCGCAAGCCGCGCTTCGGCCCGCGTTTCGCCCCGAACGACATCCGGGCAATCTGAACGCAACTGGCCCAAGAGCAGGAGACGCGGTCAGCTGGCGCGCAGCTGCTGGGCCCGCGACCGCGACACGCCCAGCAACGCGCCTGCATCCCGCACCGAGAACCCCGACAGCTTGCCTGCCAGCCGAGCCGTATCGTCCTCGAGCCGCGCCTGCGACTGCGCGACCTCGTCACGCTCTGCCCGCAGCCGTGCCAGCTCCATATCCAACGCCTCGTCGCCGGTATGGAACTCCCACGCCAACTGCAGCGACCCCATCGATTCGTCCGGCAGATCCTCGGCCAGCACGACCGCCTCGCGCACGTAGCGGTCCAACGACTCCAAATTCCGCGCGAAGGTGTGCGCAGGCGGAGCGTCCGGCACGTCAGCCAGCCAGTCATCACCCTCGCGGGTCGCCACGACCCGATACACCCGCTCGCTCATCGCCTGATCAGCCATCTCTTCCCGAAGACCGGCTCCATCTGCCGCTCGATCTGATGCAACGTCCCGCTCGGGATCTCGCGGCCGCCGCCGTGCTGGGCGACCATCGTCCTGCAGCCGTCCTTCTCGTAGATGCGGTGCGAGGCGCTCTGTCGCACCACCACGCCGCCGAGCCGCTCGATCCGCCGGTTCACTTCCCTCGCCTTCACAGTGTAAAGTCTATCGACTGGACTGAGCAACTGTCTAAGCAGTGGACACCGATGGTGTACACGTAGCATGACCTTCGTCCAGCGAAATTCTCTAGTCCCACTAGACCTTGACGCTCTAGTGGGACTAGACTTACAGTCCCTGGTGAAGCCGATGCGGTACCGCGAGTTGCAGGCGGCGCTGCTCCGCGAGGGGTGCACCTGGCGGCCGGGCAAGGGCGACCACGAGGTTTGGTACTGCCCGTGCGGACGTCACCAGGCCGTCGTGGTCACCGCCCGCACCGTGTCGCCGGGTGTCGTCGGTGAGGTGATCCGCAAGCTTGCCTGCTTGCCGAAGGGATGGCTGCAATGAGCGAGTACGTGGTGCACGCCCGCCGCTGGGAGCACGGCTGGGAGCTGCATGTCGACGGGGAGGGCGTCACCCAGACGCGGGCGTTGTCCCGCGCGGTCGGGCAGGTCCGGGACTACCTGTCGACGGTGCACGACCGGGACATGGGTGCCGCGGCGGTGCGGCTGGTCGTCGACGATCTGGGCGAGTTGAACGACGAGGTGACGCGGGTGCGGGAGCTGCAGGCGCGGGCTGATGATGTGCGGCGGTCGGCGGCTAAGCGGTCGCGGGCGTTGGCGCGGGCGTTGAAAGCGCGGGGATTGTCGGGGGCGGACGCGGCGGCGGTGTTGCAGGTGTCCGAGCAGCGGGTGTCGCAGTTGACCAAGGCGGGTGAGCCGGCGCGCTGACCGCCCGCGTTATTCTCCCGGTGATCCTCAAGGTCTGCGACTGACCCCCGCCAGACGCATCACGCAATCAGCTCCCGGAGTCGGTGCACATCCGCCTCGAGCCGCTGCACCACGCTCGCCGCCTCGCGGTCGGTGCTGCCCTCCACGGCGATCCGCTGCACGATCCACCCGCGGACCAGCGCCGACGCCGGCACGTCATACTCAGCGGCGAGCCGTTGCACGGCGGCGAGCTCGTCAGGATTGAGCCGCAGCGAGAACATCGCCGACCGTGCCCGGTTCGGCCGCGTCACCCGCACGCCGTCGGGCAGTGGTGTGGACTCCGTCGTCGCGGCCTCCAGCTCGTACGCCCGTTCGGACTCCTCGATGAGCTCGCGCTCCAGCTCCGGTGTCCAGTCCTGCGCCCCAGTCATCGCCTCGCTCCTTCCCAGTAGTCACGCGGGTGAGCCTCCGCAGCGCCGGGTCGGCGAGCACCTCGCCCGCCTGCTCCGGCGTCACGCCATGCTGGGCGAGCATGTGCGCCGCCGCCTCGTCGGTCCATGTGATCCTGTCCGCCACATCCTGACTGTATGACAAGGGTACGACAGTTCGGTCAGGCGTCTCGCCGAGGGCGTCCGCGAACTCAAGCCGCAGCCGTCCTCAGGCGCATACAGCGCATCCGTCCTCACGGCCCCGGCATAGTGACGGCTCAGGTCGTCGAATGCCGGGTGGCACCGCCGAGTGACGGCGGATTCGTCATCACTCGACGCCCCGATCCGTCACTCGCCTGGGCAGCGACCCTCGGGCAAACCGCTAACGGCCGCTGCCGGTGAGGTCCGACGCGGTAACCGTGACTAGGAACGGCACGGCGACCGTGGTGGGCTCGGTGCCCCGCGCGACGGCGGTAACGCGATAGCCGCCCTCGACCAACTCATGGACGAGCACTTCGGGCTGGCCTGGGGCAGCGTCGAGCTCGACTCGGATGAACACACCAATGCCGGCTTCTGCATACGCCTCCGGCTTCCAGCGGCGGTCATTCGTTCGGGAAGACGGTGAGACGATCTCGGCGACCGCGAGCACGTCACTCGCGGTCAACTCCCTGGTGGCGGTGTGGACCGCCGCGGCCCTCGCGATAACCACGTCCGGCACGAGTAGCCCGGCCGGCACCGCCACCCCGACAGCCTCGAGCACCTCGACATCGCCGGGCGCGGCGGCGGCCAGCGCGGCGACCAGGCGTCGGGCGGCGAGCTGATGTGGCACCGACGGCGGAGGGGTCACCAGCAACGTCCCATCGAGCAACTCGTGCCGCATGCCGTCCTCGGGCAGCGCATATAGCGCATCCGTCGTCCACGGCTCCGGGTGGACGGTCGCGACACTCATCGCTCCTCACCGCCTCGTTCGGTCGCTTCAGTCTCGCACGTCCCGCAGACATCCCGCGGTTGCGCGCGCCCTGCGCCGCCGTATACGCGCTCCACCTCGTATCACTCGATGTGGCCCGCCTCGGCGAGGACGGCGTCAGACAGCGCCGGCCATCCGGCCGCTGCCCATTCGTCGAACGGCAGGTCGCTGAGCGCGACGAGCCCGATGCGGGCGACCGGGTCGACCCAGAGCATCGTCCCGCTCCGCCCGAAGTGGCCGTAGGTCGCCGCCGAGTTCGGTCGCACCGGTCCAGTGCGGCGACTTGTGGCCGCGGATCTCGAAGCCCAAGCCCCAGTCGTTGGGGTTCTGGGCGCCGAAGCCGGGTACGACTCCCCGCAGCCCGGGGTACTGCACGCTGGTGGCGTCGGCCAGCGTGGACGGATGCAGCAGGCCGGACGGCGCGAGCAGCTCGCCGATCACCCGGGCCAGGTCGGCTGCCGAGGCCCAGCCGTCCTTGGCCGGAGAGCCGCGCAGCGCCAAGGTGCGCAACCGCAGCGGAGCCGCGATGGCCTCTGCGAGATAGGACGCGAACGGCATGCCGACGGCCCCGACGACCCGCTCAGCCAGCAGCTCGATACCGACGTTGGAATACACCCGGCGCACCCCGGGCGGGAACGATCGAAGCCACCGTTCCGGCGCGAGACCCGAAGCGTGGGCGAGCAGGTGGCGGATCGTGGCGCCAGGGACGAGCGACTCATCGTCCGGATCGGTGAGCTCGAGCGCTCCCTCCTCGACTGCCACCAATGCGGCCAGCGCCGTCAGCGGTTTGGTCACCGACGCCAGATAGAACGGCACGTCCACTGGGCCGCGCGCCGCGATCACCCCGTCCGGGCCGACGATCGCAGCGGCTGTGGTCGCGGCGGGCCAGCCGTCGATCAGGTCGAGCGCGCGCATTAGACGCCGAAACGCGCCCGAGCCAGCGCGAGCTGCCTGGGCAGTTCGGGTGCCGCTCCGTCGGGCAGCGCGTCCCAGGAGAACCAGCCCAGGTCGAGCGACTCGTGGCTGCGCACCGGCACGGCGCCCGCCGGAGCGACGGCGACGAACCGCACGTCGAAATGCCTGGTGGGCACGCCGAGCGAGCAGGTGATCGGGTGCACGTCCAGGCTGAGCAGTCTCGGGTCGAAGTCGAGACCGGTGATGCCACTCTCCTCGAACGCCTCGCGCCGTGCGGCGTCGAGCAGCGTGGCGTCATCCGGGTCGCAGTGGCCGCCGACCTGGAGCCAGATGCCCGCTCGGGGATGCAGGGTGAGCAGCACCGAACGCCTGACCGGGTCGAGGATCAACGCGCTGGCCGTCACGTGACCGGCCACGCAGCTGCGCCACATCGAGTCGGGACGGGCGGACAGGAAGCCGAGGAACGCTTCACGCACGGAGCCCTCCGCCAGGGTCGGCGGCACGAACGCGGTGATCGCCTCGACTGCGGCGCGATGCAGCGGGGGCGGCGATACGCGAGATCCCACCGCGTCCGCGCGGCCGACCTCGATGGCCTCGGTAGTGCCCAGGCGGAACAGGTCGTCGGTCGAGTCGCGCAGAAGCGTGCTGACACCCAGCCCGTCGTCGACCAGCTTGCCGTCCGTGGCGAGCCCGCGCACGATCGCCACCGGGACACTGGACAGCTTGCCCTTGACCAGATCGGCTGCGGCCGCAATCTCGTCGGCGACGGCCACTTCGGTCACCAGCAGCGGCCGGCCGTAGCTGTCCAGCCTGCCGCGCGCGTCGAAGACCGCCCGCAGGCCGGCCACCCCGATCGCTTGGTCAACGATGCCGTTGCGCCATGGCCGGCCCATCGAGTCGCTGACGATCACCCCGACGTCCACGCCGAGCCGCTCGTGCAGGCCGTCGCGCAGCGCGGCCGCCGATCCGTCCGGCTCGACCGGGAGCAGCGCGAGCTCGTCGGCGGCGACGTTGGACTCGTCGACGCCCGCCGCGGCGAGCACCAGTCCCTGCCGGGTCTGCACGACCTTCAGCTCGCCGCGCTGGGCCACGACCCGAACGGTCTCCGCGTGGATCGCCGCCATGCGCGCTGCATCCCGCGCGGCTGGATCGGCGTTGTCGACGGCAACCAGCCGCCCCTCGACCTTCGAGACGACCTTGGACGTCACCACCAGCACGTCGCCGTCCTGCAGCCTGGGGGCGTGATCGGCAATGGCCGCGACCAGGTCATCTCCGGGACGCAGCTCACCAATCCCCAGGACGGGCAGTACCTCAAGCCGCGCGACCGCGTGGTCGGGTCGCCCGTCAGACACCGGCCAGCTCCAGCGCCGCGTCGACCATCGCCGCAGTGGCCAGGTCGTCGGTCATCAGCAGCGGCACGGCCCGTACCGGGACTCCCGAGACCTCGGCCGGATCGTCCTCGTGCACCAGCCATCCGTCGAGCAGGCCGCCCGCGGTGCGGGCGCCGTAGTGCCGGCCGACGCCCTGCGCGCTGACCTCGACGCCGATGGCCGGCAGGCACGCGTCGGCCATGCCGCGTACCGGCCGGCCGCCGATGATGGGCGAGACGCCGACGACCGGAGCGGGCGTGGTCGTCACCGCGTCCCTGATCCGCGGCACGCCAAGGATCGTCCCGATGCTCACCACCGGGTTGCTCGGCGCGAGGAGCACGACGTCGGCGTTGCCGATCGCCTCCAGCACTCCGGGCGCGGGCTTCGCGTCGTCGACGCCGACCTGGACGAACGCTTGCGCGGTGAGCGCCGCGTGATGCCGGATCCACCATTCCTGGAAGTGGATCGCGCGCCGGCCGGCCTCCGTCTCAACGACCACGTGCGTCTCGCAACGTTCGTCTGTCATAGGCAGCAGCGTCACCTCGGGTTGCCACCTGGTACACAGCGCGGCCGTCACGTCGGACAGCGGATAGCCCGCGTCGAGCATCTGCGTACGCACCAGGTGCGTGGCCACGTCCAGGTCGCCTAGGCCGAACCAGGTGGGTTCGGCGCCGTAGGTGGCGAGCTCGTCCTTGATGCGCCAGGTCTCCTCGGCCCGCCCCCAGCCACGTTCGCGGTCGATGCCATCGCCCAGGGTGTACATGACGCTGTCCAGATCGGGGCAGATGCGCAGCCCATACACGGTGATGTCGTCGCCGGTATTGATCACCGCGATCGTGTCGTCGTGCGGCCGAGCCGCGCGAACCCCGCGGAGGAACCTCGCGCCTCCGATGCCTCCGGCCAGGACGGTGATTCGCACGTCTGCGAACCTACGCGAGCGACCGCGCTCGCCGGTCGCCTACCCGGTGAAGCGTCGACGCCTGCTGCGCCGCATGACCACCGTGGCGCCGACGAGCGCGTTCTGCACAGCCCGCCGAACCGGATCTGTCGTGTCCCCCACTGCGTCCAGGAGGTGCGGCAGATCGCCGCGCAGTGCCCGCGGGCGCGGCGGGCCGCCCAGTGCGCCGCATAGCGCGGCGACGACGGCAAGCACGGCGTCGGCGCTGTCGCGGGGCAGGCCGCGGTTGTCGAGGATCGCGGCGGTGTGTTGTGCTGCGTCCAGGGTGACGTCCGGGGTCAAGTCGCTGAACCTCGGCCGGAGCCGGCTACCCTCCGACTGCCAGCGGCCCTGCTCGAGCAGTTCCGCGGTCAGCGCGTGACGGTCGACGCGCACATGTCGGTACCACCTCGACCAGGCGACCCCGGAACGTCGGACGACGGCGCGATGCACCGCGTCCAAGATCCGGTCGCCGCTCGGCGGCGTGTCGGCGGCAACCGGGCCCAGCCCGTCACTGCCGATCCGTCCGGAGAGGATCAGGTCGGCGAATAGGCTGGCTCGCAGGCCCGCGTCAAGGACGCTCGGGTGCCGCAGCCGACCCGTGAGCGGATCACGCGCGATGAGCAGCAGCGTGGTCGCGGTCCGGTCGGGCACGGTGCTCGATTCTGCTCCGCGGTCAGCCAGCTTGGGTGCGCCGTTCGCGCAGCAGCCGACCGACGGTGTACAGGTCCACCTCGATAGCCCCAAGCCGCACTGCCTCGACCCGGACGTGCTCGGGCAGGTCGTAGTGCCAGCGCCACGGGTGGTCTTGGAAGAACCGCCGCGGCACGCCGAGCCGATCGGCCATGGCGTGTAGCTCGTCGCGTGAATCGGCAAGCAGGTGGCAGAAGTCGTGGAAGCGCAGCCCAGCACCGGGATACGCGCGCACCGCGTCGACGTAGCAGCTCATCAACCATCGACGCTATCGCCTGTGGCGGGCCAGCCCGCGCCGGCCGCCACGAGCGGTGGTGCTCGGCGAGCAGCGCCGCGTCTTCGCGATCGACGACCAACGCCAAATAGCAGATGCGGGCTTGACTTTCCGGTAACGACACGAGTGTAATTTCATCCATGTCGCCGGCTCCGTACAGCGACGACAGCCAGGTCACAGGGCCGTAGGTGTCAGGAGGGGCGCGATGACGGACGTGACGGACCACCTCAGGCAGGTCAACAGCGTCGAGCTGTCCGAGATCTTCGGGCTGCCGGAGGAGCAGAGCTGGCAGGAGCGGGCGCTGTGCGCGCAGACCGATCCGGAGGCCTTCTTCCCCGAAAAGGGCGGCTCGACGCGCGAGGCGAAGCGGATCTGCACGGGCTGCGAGGTGCGCGGCGAGTGCCTCGAGTACGCGCTCGAGCACGACGAGCGGTTCGGGATCTGGGGTGGGCTGTCCGAGCGGGAGCGCCGCCGCCTCAAGCGCCGCGCCGGTTAGCGGTCAGGCGGGTCGTCGACGTCCTTGCCCAGTAACTCAGCAACCAGCTCGCTGACCACCGCGAACACCAAGTCGCCACGGTCCTCCCGGTCCACCGCCCGCGCCTCGATCGGCCGGCGGTAGAGCACGATCACCGGCTTGCGGATCGAGCCCAGTCCCGCGCGATGCACCCGCCCCATCGGCACGCCCCGATCGGCCACCACCTCCGGGTCGAACTCCAGGCCGGTCGGCGCGTCGGCGGGCAGAGCCGGGACGTCCTCGACCGCAAATTCCACACCAGCGAGATCGCTCGCGAACCGGTCCTCGAGCTCCTCGACCGCGTCCAGGACGAGATCGTCGAACAGGTCGCTGCGGGTGCGCGCGATCGGCACGCCGCTTGGGGCGAGCGCCGAACGCATGCCACGTCCGTGCCGATCCCGCCGATTTCTCCTGCGGTCCTGGTTCACTCGCTGCACAGTGGGCAAGCGTACTGACGATTGAGGCCAGCGGGATTTGCGGTAGGTGATCATGGCTCGCGAAAGATGTTGTGCTTGCCGATGCGACGCCAGCGACAGCGCAGCTCGCCACTGACGGTGATGAGCTCGAAGGTGGCCCGCCCATCCGGACCGGCGAACGACCAGGTCATCTCCAGGATGCCGGGCGCGTTGGTGACCGGCTTGACCCGGACGGACGCTGGCCACCGGGCTGCAGGATCCGTCACGAGCGTCTCGCACGCTGGGGCGAACTTGGTGGCGACGACCTCATGGAAGATCGCGCGGTCGCGAGGGGTCAGGCGGCGGTAGTCCCTATCGAAGGCGGGCGTGGTCTCGAACTTCACGCCTCCGCCGATGCGGCGTCCAGCTCGTCGAGGTGGTCGAGGAATGCCTCCGTGTCGTCGTGGACGGCGACCTCGCCGGCGGCGACATGCTCGTCGACCTCCTGTTCACGGCGCTGCCATCGCTCCGTCCAAAACCATGCCTGATCGGCTGGCACCGGCAGCGCGGCACGAAGTTCGACTACTCCGTCGTCGCGCTCGACGATCTCGACCTGCGCTCCGGGCTTGTCCAGGTGCATCCGCCGGCGCAGCTCTGGCGGCAGGGCGAGCGTGCCACGGGTTTGCATCCCGACGTAGCCGTGAAAGCGATTCATGCCTGTCACGCTATCGCACATTACGGCATTACCGCAAAGCAGCACGAGGTCCCGGCACGGCAGTGCGACACGGGGTAGCTCGACCACGCCATCCGCCGCACTGGACCCCGTGGGGACTATCGTCTCGCGCTGTGAGGACCTGCCCGGCGAGCCATCCCGTGAGCATCCGGTGAGGCGCGTGCGGACCTGCACCCGCACCGGCTGCGGCAGGCCCGCAGTGGCCACGCTGACCTACGTCTATTCCGACTCCACGGCGGTCGTGGGCCCGCTCGCCACCTTTGCCGAACCGCATTCGTACGACCTGTGCGAGCAGCACGCGGTTCGGCTCACCGTGCCGCGCGGGTGGGAGGTACTGCGGCACGTCGGGGAGTTCCCCGCGCCGATCCCGCAGGCGGACGATCTCGAGGCACTTGCCGACGCGGTCCGGGAGGCCGGGCGGATCGACGCGCCGGGGCGAGCCGCGGCAGGGGTGGGGCTCGAGGCGGCCGCGGCTGGATCGGGCACCGGTCGGCGCGGCCACCTGCACGTCGTCCCGCCGGCGACCTGAGCGCCCCGAGACCGCCCGCGATCCCGGTAGGCTGCGGCGAATGAGTAACACCGCCGACCTCGCGGCGATCGTCAAGGCCTACGACATCCGCGGCACGGTCCCGGACCAGCTCGACGATCGAATCGCCCGAGCACTCGGGGTGGCGTTCGTCGAGGTCACCGGCGCGCGCCGGCTGGTCACGGCGCACGACATGCGCGATTCCGGCCCGGCGTTGACCCAAGCGTTCGCGACCGGTGCGGCGAGTCGGGGTGCGACGGTCGTCCAGGCCGGGCTGGCGTCGACGGACATGCTCTACTTCGCCAGCGGATTCCTCGACCTGCCCGGCGCCATGTTCACGGCTAGCCACAATCCCGCCCAATACAACGGGATCAAGCTGTGCCGGGCCGGTGCGGTTCCCGTGGGGCAAGACTCGGGCCTGGCCGAGATCCGTGACCGGGCCCAGTCCTACCTCGACGACGGGCTCGTCGCGCCCACAGAGGTCGACGTGGATCGCGTCGATTTGCTCGCCGACTACGCGCGCTACCTGCGTTCCCTCGTCGACCTGTCCGCGATCCGACCGCTGCGGGTCGTGGTGGACGCCGGCAACGGCATGGGCGGGTACACCGTCCCGGCAGTGCTCGGTGACGCGGCGCTGAACGCCTTGCCGCTCACGATCGTTCCGCTGTACTTCGAGCTGGACGGCTCGTTCCCCAACCACGAAGCGAACCCGCTCGAGCCGGCGAACCTGGTCGACCTGCAGAAGGCCGTGATCGCCGAGAGCGCGGACATCGGCCTGGCGTTCGACGGGGACGCCGACCGGTGTTTCGTCGTCGATGCGGACGGCGATCCGGTGTCGCCGAGCGCGATCACCGCGCTGGTAGCCACCCGCGAGCTGGCCAAGCATCCGGGTGCCACGATCATCCACAACTTGATCACCTCGCACGCCGTGCCGCAGATCGTCCGCGAGCACGGCGGGACGCCGGTACGCACCCGGGTCGGCCACTCGTTCATCAAGGCCGAGATGGCCCGCACCGGCGCGGTGTTCGGCGGCGAGCATTCCGCGCACTACTACTTCCGTGACTTCTGGCGCGCCGACACCGGCATGCTGGCTGCCATGCACGTCCTCGCCGCGCTGGGTGAGCAGCCCGGGACACTCGCCGACCTGACGCGCGAATACGCGCGCTACGCCGGCTCAGGCGAGATCAACTCGACGGTCGCGGACCAGCGCGCGCGCGTCGCCGCCGTACGCAAGGCATTCGCCGACCGCACCCTCGCGGCGGACGAGCTGGACGGGCTCACGGTCGAGCTCGCGGACGGCAGCTGGTTCAACGTCCGGGCGTCCAACACCGAGCCGTTACTGCGACTGAACGTGGAGGGCCCAGATGACGCTGCGATGCGGCGGGTGCGCGACCAAGCGCTGATCGGTCATCCGCGCCTGATCAGGAGGAACCACATGCCCATCGACGCAGAGCTGCTCGAGCTGCTCGCCTGCCCGAGCGACGATCACGCACCCCTGCGCGAGGAGGTCCGTGACGGTGCGGAGGTTCTCGTCTGCACCCACTGCCTGACCAGCTATCCGATCAGCGACGGCATCCCGGTGCTGCTGCTGGACGAGGCGACACCCGGTCCGAACGGCATCGGCGTCGCAGCCTCGCCCCACTCCTGACCGCCCACGACCATGCCCTTCGACGAGCTGCTGCTCGACGACGCCGACATGCTCGCCGCCCGGGACGCCGGACGCTTGCTGTGGGCGCTCGCGACCGCAGGCGCCCAGGTGCGGCGCTGCGTCGAACTGCGCGACGACTGGGGATTAGGCCGATTAGCGACCGGCGACCTGCCACGCGCAGTCCTGGTCAGTGCGGACGCGCCGGCGAAGGGCGCCGCCCGGGTCATTGTTCGGATGTCGTCCGGTGCCGCTCCGACGCTCTCGTGGGGCGGCGTAGAGCTGCCGAGGTGGGCGGGACCCGCGGACGCGCTGCTGGTGGGCTCCACCGACGGGCGCAACCCGCGGCTCGCCCGGTTGGCGGAACTTGCCGAACATCGGGGAATGGCCGTCGCGGTGGTCGCGCCGGCCGGGTCTCCCGTCGCGCAAGCGGCCGGGCGTTCGCCGATCTGCGAGCTGGGCCCGGACCTGCACATGCGCGCGGCGCGGTGGAGCGTGCTGACGCCGTTCCTGCAGGCGGCCGACGCACTCGGACTGCTGAACGCCCCATCCGGGTTGCTCGCCGAGGTCGCCGACGCCCTGGACGGGACGGCGGAGTCGTGCCGTCCAGCGAGCGAATCGTTTACCAACGCGGCCAAGTCGCTCGCCATCGAACTGGCCGACTCGGTACCCGTCGTTGCCGGCGCGGGCACGCTAGCCGGGGTAGCCGCCCGGCTGATCAGCGAGGCGATACAGCTGCTGGCCGGGGTTGCCGCGGTGTCGGTCGGCCTCCCCGACGGAGTTGCCTTCGCGGGGGCGTTGCTGCGGGGCGGACCGACGGACCGCGTCGCCGACGACGACCTGTCCGGGTTCTTCGCCGATCGGGGCGCGTACGCTCCGCCGCGCCCGAGGCTGATCACCGTCGGCGACGACGGCGCACCCGACGACCCGGAGCTCGGCGAGCGGACCGACGCCGAGGTGCAGCTGGACGAGGTGGCCGCCCGGCAGGCCGCGGCAGCGCTGCGCGCCATCGCAACCCAGCGCGGACTGCGGTGGTCCCACGTCGATGCCCCGGACGGCCCGGCCCTGGTGCGGTTCGCGGCGGCGACTGCGTTTGGTGACTTCGCCGCGACGTACCTGGCCTTCGGGCTGGGGATCAACCCATCCGAGCCACTTCCCGGGGAACTGACGTGAGCTCGCACGGTGGTTCCAGGGCGGTGTTGGCGGCGCTGAGCGCCAACCTCGGCATCGCCGTCATCAAGTTCATCGCGTTCGCGATCACCTCGTCGACCTCGATGCTCGCCGAGGCCGTGCACTCGGTCGTGGATTCGGGCAATCAGGTGCTGCTGCTCGTCGGTGCCAAACGGTCCCGCCGCGCGGCCACCCCGGCGCACCCGTTCGGGTACGGCCGGGACCGCTACGTCTACGGTTTCCTCGTCGCGCTGATGCTGTTTTCCGCAGGCGGCCTGTTCGCGCTCTACGAGGGAGTGCAGAAGATCTGGCATCCACATCCGCTGGATTCCCCGATCGTGGCCTACGTCGTGCTCGCAATAGCCATCGGCTTGGAGTCGTACTCGCTGCGAACGGCGATCCACGAGTCGCAGCCGCTGAAGGGCGACAGCAACTGGATCGAGTTCATCCGGCGGGCAAAGGTGCCTGAGCTACCGGTCGTCCTGCTCGAGGACGTCGCCGCACTCATCGGGCTGGTGTTCGCGCTGATTGGCGTTTCACTGGCCGAGATCACCGGCAACGGGCGGTGGGACGGCATAGGCACGCTGGCGATCGGGCTGCTGCTGATCACGGTCGCCTGCATTCTGGTCGTGGAGACGAAGAGCCTGCTGCTCGGCGAGGCGGCCTCGCCGGACAAGGTGGCCGCAATCGTCACGAACCTTGCCGGTCAGGGCATCGATCGGGTGATCCATCTGCGCACGCTGCACCTCGGTCCCGAGGAACTCCTGGTCGCCGGCAAGCTGGCGATGCCGGCTTCATCGGATCTCGGCGAGCTGTCGCCGCGGCGATCGACGCGGCCGAGGCGCGGGTGCGCGCGGCGGTGCCAGAGGCGCGGGTGATCTACCTCGAGCCGGATGTCGACCGAGGTGCCGGGGACGTCCTCGACGCGATCGACCCCGATGTCCTCGCCGCACCAGCCGAAGGTCCGGCCAGTTCCCAAGACTGACCGGCTTCAACCTTCGTCGGACCGATCCACCGGCTAAGCTGGCCGATCGTGCCCGGGACGCTGCCACTGATCGCCCTGCACGGGGTGATCCGCCGGTACGCGTGGGGGTCTGCCACCGCGATCCCGGGGCTGCTCGGCATCGAGCCGACGGGCGAGCCGGCGGCCGAGCTGTGGCTGGGGGCCCATCGGGACGATCCGGCCCGCGCACCCGATCACGAGGCGACGCTCGACGAACTGATCGCGCGCGATCCGGTCGGGCTGCTCGGGCCAGACGTCATCGAGCGATTCGGCCCCCACTTGCCCTTCCTGCTCAAGGTGCTCGCGCCGGCAGCTGCACTGTCGATGCAAGTGCATCCGCATCTGGCGCAGGCCAGGGCCGGGTTCGCGGCCGAGGAGGCCCGCGGTGTGCCCCGTGAGGCGAGCGAGCGCAACTACAAGGATGCCAACCACAAGCCGGAGATGCTCTGCGCGCTCACCGAGTTCGACGCGCTGTGCGGGTTCCGTCCGGTGGACCAGACGCTCCGCTTGATCAGTGCGCTCGACGTGACCGAGCTGGCCCCGTATCGGGAACTGCTCGCTGGGCCAGACGGTCTGCGCGCGGCGTTCACGAGACTGCTCGAGCTGGATCGTCCTGGGCGAGCCGCACTCCTCGACCCGGTGATCCAGGCGTGTCGGCGAATGGCCGATGCGCGCGGCGCATGGTCACGCGAGGCCACGTTTGCGGTGCTGGCGGCCGCCGACGTCCCAGGCGATATCGGCGTCGTCCTGACGCTGCTGCTCAACGCCGTGCACCTGGAACCCGGTGAGGCGATCTTCCTCGGCGCCGGGAATGTCCACGCCTACCTGGGTGGTGTCGGCGTCGAGCTCATGGCGAACAGCGACAACGTCCTGCGCTGCGGGCTGACGCCCAAGCACGTCGACGTTGCGGAACTGCTTCGGATCACCGACTTCGCCCCACTACCCGAGCCGCGCTGCCCATCCCGGCCCGGCGTGGTGGGGGAGCGGGCCTTCCAGACTCCGGCGCCGGACTTCGCGCTCGGCCTCGTCGGGGTCGACGGCCCGGTCGAGATCACCGCGGCGGGCCCGCAGATCCTGCTCTGCACCGACGGCAGCGCCGAGGTCACTTCGGGTGCCGGCTACGTCGTGCTGTCCCGCGGTCATGCGGTCTTCGTGGCCGCAGGCCAACCATGCAAGGTTGCCGGGAAAGGCACCCTCTTCCGCGCCACTACCGGCCATTTTGAGAGGCCATGTGAGCCGGTCCGACGCCTTGAGTGACGACGGATGACGCGCCGGCGCGGCACTGCCACTCCCAGAAATCTGACATGACCGTGGTAGGGTCTGCGGCGATGAAGTCGCTGACGATGCAGCAGGCAGCCGATGCTACCGGCTGGTCGCAGCGAATGTTGCGTTACCTGGAGCAGGCCGGCCTGGTGACCGCACTGCGCACTGCGGGCGGGCACCGGCACTACGGGCCACGCCAGATCGAGCGGCTGCAACGGCTGCGCGATCTGCTGGCCGAGTACGACCTCGGTATCACCGACATCGCCTTCGAGCTACGGATGCGCACCGATGCGCAGCTGGCCAGGGCGGTCGACGAGTGGTTCGGGCCGATCCATCGAGCAGCAGCACCTCCCGAGGCGGGCATCTACCGTCGCCTGGCCGCCGAAGGCAGTTTGCCGATCAACGAGCAGTCCCACCCCGAGAAGCTAGGAGAGAATGTGAGCGTCGCCCTCACCCCCGACAGCGCCGGATCCGTCAGCGACTTCAAGGTCGCCGACCTATCGCTCGCGCCGTTCGGCCGCAAGGAGATCCAGCTCGCCGAGCACGAGATGCCCGGCCTCATGGCGCTGCGCCGCGAATACGGCGCGCAGCAGCCGCTGGCGGGCCGGAAGGTTGCCGGCTCCCTGCACATGACCGTGCAGACGGCCGTCCTCATCGAGACGCTCGCCGCGCTCGGCGCGGACGTGCGCTGGGTCAGCTGCAACATCTTTTCCACCCAGGACCACGCGGCTGCGGCCGTCGTTGTGGGTCCAGCCGGCACGATCGAGTCACCGCAGGGCGTGACCGTCTATGCCTGGAAGGGCGAAACGCTCGAGGAGTACTGGTGGTGCACCGAGCAGTTGCTCACCTGGCCAGACGGCTGCGGGCCGGACTCGATCGTCGACGACGGCGGAGATGCCACCCTGCTGATCCACATGGGCGTCGAGTTCGAGGCGGCCGGGGTGGTGCCGCAGGCCGACGAGAACGACTCCGAGGAGTACGGCGTCATCCTGGAGACACTGTCACGCTCGCTTCGCAGCCAGCCCGGCAAGTACACGCGCATGGCGCAGGGCATCATCGGCGTCACCGAAGAGACCACCACTGGCGTGCACCGACTGTACGAGTTCGAGAAGGCGGGCACGCTGCTCTTTCCCGCGATCAACGTCAACGACTCCGTCACCAAGAGCAAGTTCGACAACAAGTACGGCTGCCGCCACTCACTCATCGACGGCATCAACCGCGGGACCGACGTGATGATCGGCGGCAAAGTGGCCGTCGTCTGCGGTTACGGCGACGTGGGCAAGGGTTGCGTCGACTCGCTGCGCGGTCAAGGCGCTCGCGTGGTGGTCACCGAGATCGACCCGATCTGCGCGCTGCAGGCCGCCATGGACGGCCTGGAGGTCGTCACCCTGGACGACGTGGTCGGCAAGGGCGACATCTTCATCACCGCCACCGGCGACAAGGACATCATCACCGCCGAGCACATGGCGCAGATGAAGCACCAGGCGATCGTTGGCAACATCGGCCACTTCGACAACGAGATCGACATGGCCGGCCTCGCTCGCGTCCCTGGCATTGTCAAGAACGAGGTCAAGCCGCAGGTGCACGAGTGGGTGTTCCCTGAGACTGCCAGCCGGGCGTCTCACTCGATCATCGTGCTGTCCGAGGGTCGGCTGCTGAACCTCGGGAACGCCACCGGCCACCCGAGCTTCGTCATGTCGGCGTCGTTCTCGAACCAGACGATCGCCCAGATCGAGGTGCATACGAAGCGCGGCCAGTACGACAACAAGGTCTACGTGCTGCCCAAGCACCTGGACGAGAAGGTGGCCCGGCTGCACCTGGACGCTCTGGGTGCCAAACTCACCACGTTGACCAAGGAGCAGGCCTCCTATATCGGCGTGGACGTCGCAGGACCGTACAAGCCGGAGCACTACCGCTACTAGGTCCTTCCCGTTTCTCGACTTGTTCGACCCCCGGCGTGCCTGACGGCGCCGGGGGTCGAACAAGTCGCCAATGATGGGGGCTGGCCCGCTGTCGTAGGGCAGTGCCAGGCTGGCGGGCATGACCGATCTCTTGCTAGCCATCGGCACCCGCAAGGGGCTGCTGCTGGCACGCGGCGACGCCCGGCGGGCGAGCTGGCAGCTGTCCGACCTGCAGTTCCCGATGAACGCGATCTACGCGGCCTCGATCGACAAGCGCGGGGTGTGACTCCCCGGCTGCTCGTTGGCGCTGACAGCGAGCACTGGGGACCCTCGGTGTTCCACAGCGACGACCTCGGCGCGAGCTGGCAGGAGCCGGACCACGGCGCGATCACGTTCCCAGCCGACACGGGCGCGGCCCTCACTCGCGTCTGGGCGCTGCAGCCCTCCGCGGCGGAACCGGGCGTGGTGTGGGCCGGCAGCGAACCGAGCGCGCTGTTCCGCTCGCAGGACGGCGGCGAGCACTTCACGCTCGTCCGCCCGCTGTGGGACCACCCGCACCGACCGGAATGGGGCGCGGGCTTCGGTGGGCAGGCGATCCACACCCTGCTGCCCCACCCGGCCGATGCGCAGCAGGTCACGGTGGCCATGTCGACCGGCGGCGTGTACTGCACGAGCGACGCTGGCGAGTCCTGGCAACCGTCCAACAAGGGCGTCAGCGCGCGGTTCCTGCCCGACCCGTACCCGGAGTTCGGGCAGTGTGTGCACAAAGTCGCGCGTGATGCCGTGAACCCACAGCAGCTGTTCCTGCAGAACCACCTCGGGGTCTATCGCAGCGACGACGGCGCAGCCAGCTGGACGTCCATCGCCGACGGGCTGCCGTCGGACTTCGGATTCGCGATGGTGGCTCACCCGCACCGCGGTGGAGTGGCATACAACTTCCCGGTAGCTTCCGACGGTGCCCGGGTGCCGCCGGATCACGCCTGCCGGGTGTACCGCACCGAGAACGCGGGCGACACGTGGGCCGCTCTCAGTGACGGGCTGCCGCAACACGACCACTACGGCATCGTGCTGCGTGACGCGATGTGCGCCGATGACGCCGACCCCGCCGGTGTCTATTTCGGCACCCGCAACGGCGAGGTCTATGCCAGTCCCGACGAGGGCGACCATTGGTCGCTGGTCGCCGCGCACCTGCCTGACGTGCTGTGCGTGCGCGCGGCCGTTGTCGGATGAGCGTGCGGCTGTCGCTGCCCGGTGCGCTGCGCCCGCTGGTCGGTGGAGGCAAGACGGTCGAGCTGAACTGCCCGGCTGGCTCGCTGGCCGAGGTACTTGACGCGGTCGCGGCGGACTACCCCGCGCTCGGCCGGCGCATCCGCGACGAGCAGGGCGCGCTTCGACGCTACGTCAACGTATACGTCGACGGGCAGGACGTCCGGGCCATCGGCGGCGTGCAGGCAGTCGTCGGCGAGGGCGCCGAGGTGCTCGTGCTGCCGTCCGTTGCGGGCGGCTGACAACGCCAACCTACGCAACCGTAGGTACCCTGGGGTCCATGACGACCATCGCCGATCGAGGCACCGAGCTGCAGAACCGGCTACTGCAGGAGCTCCAGCCCGTCGTCGAGGCCAACCTCAATCGTCACCTTGGGCTGGCGAAGGACTGGATGCCGCACGACTACGTGCCGTGGAGCCGCGGCCGGGACTTCGAGTTCCTCGGCGGCGAGGACTGGCGTCCCGAGGACTCACCGCTGGACCCGGTTGCCCGCACCGCAATGGTCGTGAACTTGCTCACCGAGGACAACCTGCCCTCCTACCACCGTGAGATCGCCATCCGGTTCGGCCGGGATGGCGCGTGGGGCCAGTGGGTGGGGCGCTGGACGGCCGAGGAGGGGCGGCACGGGATCGCGATCCGCGACTACCTGGTCGTCACTCGCGGCGTCGACCCGGTTAATCTCGAGCGGCTGCGCATGGCGCACATGACCGCGGGGTACGACTCGGGGGACAAGACCCTGCTGCAGGCGGTGGCCTACGTGTCCTTCCAGGAGCTGGCTACCCGGGTGTCGCACCGCAACACCGGACGCTCGACGGGCGACCCGATCGCCGAGCAGCTGCTGGCGCGGATCTCGATCGACGAGAACCTGCACATGGTGTTCTACCGCAACCTGGTCGCCGCCGCGTTCGACATCGCCCCCGACGACACCATGCAGGCCGTTCGCGACGAGGTCGTCGGGTTCCAGATGCCCGGCGCCGGGATGCCCGACTTCACCCGCAACTCGGTCACCATCGCCAAGGCCGGCATCTACGACCTGCGGCTGCACCACGACGAAGTGGTTGCCCCGATCCTGAAGTTCTGGCGGGTCTTCGAGCGCGACGACCTGGGTCCGGCCGGCGAGCAGGCTCGCGAGCAGCTCGCTACGTTCATGGCCGGCCTGGACGCACAGGCGGCACGTTTCGTCGAGCAGCGGGAGAAGCTGCGCTCCCGCCAGGACCGCCGTCAGACGTAAGCGCCGCCGGTTCACGTGAACCGTCTGCGCATGGTGCACGGTCCGCGGCATTTCCTGCGGGAAGATGCCACGATGGTGGCTATGAAACCGCGCGTACTGGTTGTCGACGACGACACCGCCCTTGCCGAGATGCTCGGCATCGTGCTGCGGGCCGACGGCTTCGAGCCGTCGTTCGTTCTGGACGGCAACCGCGCGCTGCAGTTGTTCCGCGAGACGAAGCCGGAGATCGTGCTGCTTGACCTCATGCTGCCGGGCTTGTCCGGCCTGGACGTCTGCCGGGCCATCCGCGCCGAGAGCGGCACCCCGATCATCATGCTGACCGCTAAGAGCGACACCGTCGACGTCGTGCTCGGCCTGGAGTCCGGCGCCGACGACTATGTGGTCAAGCCGTTCAAGCCGAAGGAACTCGTCGCGCGGATGCGCGCCCGGTTGCGCCACCACGAGGACGTCGTCAGCGAGACCCTGACGATCGGCCCGCCGGACTCACCGGTCAGCATCGACGTGCCCGCCCATCAAGTCACCCGCGACGGTGCCGCGATCGCGCTCACCCCCCTCGAGTTTGACCTGCTCGTGGCGCTCGCCCGCAAACCACGGCAGGTGTTCACTCGCGAGGTGCTGCTGGAGCAGGTCTGGGGCTACCGGCACGCCGCTGACACGCGGCTCGTCAACGTCCACGTACAGCGCCTGCGGTCGAAGGTGGAGCGCGATCCGGAGCGTCCCGAGGTGGTGCTCACCGTCCGCGGCGTGGGGTACAAAGCCGGACCCCCATGAGCATTCCGCGTGTCGGTACGGCTCCACCCGACGAGACGGTCGCCGCGCCGGATCCGGCCCCGCAGCCGGCGGATCAGGGCGCGCCAGTCGACACCATGCCGGCTCGGCCCCCGCTGCCGCGCGCGGCGGCGGGCGCGGCCGCAGGTGTGTGGCAGGGTACCGCTCGCCAGCTGAGCGCTGTTGCCCGTGCGCTTGCCCGGACCTGGCGCAATTCGCTGCAGCTGCGGATCGGCGCCACGACCGTGCTCGTAACGGGCGTGGTCGTTCTCGTCATGGGGATCTTCCTGGTCAACCAGATCACCGCCGGCATCCTGCACGCCAAGCGCAACGCCGCCATTTTGCAGGCGAACTCCGGGCAGGTGACAGCCGGCCAACTGCTGGCGGACGTCAGCCCCAGCGACATCGCCGGTTACAACGATGCGATCGCCGTCGTCTTGTCCCAACTCACCGGCTCCGGCAATGTGTCCGGCTTCTACTCGATCATCATCCTGTCGCCGGCGTCCGCGGTGCCCGCCGCTGGCACGAACCCGACCAAGATCCCGGCGGAGATGCGCCGGCTCGTCCGGCAGCGGAAGACCGTCGTTCAGTACGCGAGCATCGTCGACACCACCGGTACCTCGACGGTGCGTGGGCTGATCATCGGCGAGCCGGTGGCGGGTCAGGGCGGCACCTTCGAGCTCTACTACCTGTTCCCGTTGACCGCCGAGGAGGACACCATCTCGTTGGTCCAACGGACGGTGCTGCTGTCGGGCCTGGGCCTGGTGCTCTTCGTCGCGATCGTCGTGCTGCTGGTGACCCGCCAGGTGGTTGCGCCAGTGCGCGTCGCCGCGCAGACGGCCGAGCGACTTGCCGGCGGCGACTTGGCCCAGCGAATCCCGATCCGCGGCACCGACGACATCGCCCGGCTGGGCCAATCGTTCAACGACATGGCCGTGAGCCTGCAGGGGCAGATCCGCCGCCTGGAGGAGCTGTCCCGGCTGCAGCGACGATTCACCAGCGACGTGTCGCATGAGCTGCGCACCCCGCTGACCACGATCCAGATGGCCGCCGAGCTGCTGTATGCCGAGCGGGGACAGTTCTCGCCGCAGCTGGCCCGGTCGGCGGAGCTGCTCACGGCGGAGCTGGACAGATTCCAGTCACTCCTCGCGGATCTGCTCGAGATCTCCCGATACGACGCCGGTGTGGCCCGGCTGGAATCGGAGGTCGAGGACCTGCGCGCCGTGGTGACGAATGCCGTGGACGCCAGCCGGGCGCTGGCCGAGCGACATGGCAGTGAGCTCGTCGTCCACATGCCCGACATACCCGTCCGCGTCGAGATGGATTCCCGCCGGGTCGAGCGAATCCTGCGCAACCTGCTGGGCAACGCCATCGAGCACGGAGACGGACGGCCGGTCGTGATCACCGTCCGGGCCGACGAGCAGGCCGCGGCGGTGACGGTCCGCGACCACGGGGTCGGGCTGCGCCCGGGCGAGGCGGCGCTCGTCTTCAACCGGTTCTGGCGTGGCGACGCCTCGCGCAGCCGGCTCACCGGCGGTACCGGACTGGGGTTGTCGATCAGCCTCGAGGACGCTCGGCTGCACGGTGGCTGGCTGCAGGCCTGGGGCGAGCGCGGGCTCGGCGCGCAGTTCCGGCTCACCCTGCCGCTCGTGGCCGGCCACGAACTCACCGGCTCGCCGCTGCCACTCGAACCCGAGGCGCTGATCGCCCTCGAGGACGGCGCGTCATGAGGTTGCTGCGGCTCACGTCGGTCGCCGTGATCGCGGCACTTGTCACAGCCTGCTCGGGCGTTCCGTCATCCTCCTCGCCGGAGGTCGTGCGCAACAGCGTGGGCGGACCGACGCAGGCACCGGTCGACACGGTCTCGCCGCTGCCGGGCGCGGAGCCGAGGGCCATCGTGCAGGACTTCCTGCTCGCCAACCTCAGCACGGCAGACGACAAGCATGCCGCGGCCAAGCAGTTCCTGACCCCCGAAGCGCGGACCAAGTGGTCGGACAACACGGTCACGGTCGTCGACAGCTTCCAGCAGATCGGGTTGCCGGATCCATCGACCCACGCGGTGACCCTGACGGCCAACAAGATCGGCACGATCAACGCCCAGGGCATCTATGCGCCCGCCGAACCGGCCGAGAGCACGACCCTCACGTTCGGCCTTGCGCAGCTCAACGGGCAGTGGCGTATCGACCAGCTGCAACCCGGGGTTGTGATCACTCAGGCGGACCTTGGCTCGGTCTACAAGATGTACCCGCTGTACTTCTTCGACCTGTCGGCCCAGCGATTGGTCGCCGACCCGCGCTACAGCCCGCTCAGCGGCCAGGCGCTGGCGTCGTGGCTGCTCACCCAGTTGTTCGCGGGTCCCCGCCCGGAATTGCAGACCGCCGTGCTGTCGCTTCTTGGCCAGCTCAACGCCCGCAGCGCGAGTGTCGCGATCGGTGCAGCTGCTACGGTCGACTTGCCGGGCATCGGCCAGCTCGACAATGACACCAAGCTGCGCGTCGCCGCACAGCTCGCGACGAGCATCGGGGCCGCCGGAGGGCTGCCGATCAAGATCACCGAGAGTCAGCGTCCCATCTCCATCGCCGGGCTTGACAGTCCCTTCACCAGCGACGACTTCGCCGTGTATTCCGGTGCGGGCTTCTCCGCTGTGCCGTTCTACCTGTCGGACGACGGGAGGGTGCTGACCCAGGATGGGACGCCGCTTTCCGGCCCACTGGGCAAGCGGGGATACCGCCTCACCGCGGTCGGCCTGGCGCAGGATCCCGCTGGTTCGACGAACTACCTGGCAGCTGGGATAGCGGGCCCGGCCACGGCGTCCCGGTTACTGCTCGGCACCGCAGCGAAAGGGCTGAAGAACTCTGGCCTCGCCCCCGGGCCGATGTCCGCGCCGTCCTGGGCGCCTGGCCAATCCGAGGTGTGGGTCGGCTCCGGTACCGCGATATGGCGGGCATCCATTGGCAGTGCTGTGGTGCGCGTCCCGGTGAATCCTCCGGCCGCGCACCCTGGCACGATCCAGGCGCTGAAGTTCAGCAGTGACGGAGTGCGCATCGCGATCGTGCTGACCACCGCGGATGGCACCGCACAAGCGTACGTGGGCACCGCCGAGCGCAGCGGCAAGAACGCCCGCGTCGACAATCTCGTGGCCATCAGCCCGTCCACGGTCAACGTCGACGACATCGCCTGGAACGACGACACCACGTTGTACGCCGTCGGCACTTCGGCCAATGGTTACGGCGTGTGGTCGGTGCAGTCGGACGGGTCGCTGTGGAGCCAGCGCAGCCGCACGAACCTCCCGCAGGCGGCCCAGCAAATCGCCGCGGCACGCGACCAGTACCCGTGGGTGTCCGCGGGCGGCGTCATCTTCGTGCAGCGGTCGAGCACCTGGGTCAGCCCATACGGTCCGCCGGACAGCACCGTGCGCGGTACCAGCCCGACCTACCTCGAGTAGCCGTCCGCAGCCCAGACGATATCCACAGATCCCGCTGCGCCGTGCCTTCGCGCCAGCTAGCCAGGCAGAGTCGGCGGCGTGCACCTGCTTGCCGCCGCCGCCGACCTGGTGCTGCCGCGGTCCTGCGTGGCCTGCCGGTCTCCGGGGGAGCTGCTGTGCGGTCGATGTGCGCCGGCGCGGCCGCCGTTGCGGATCGGGGCGGCGGGAACCACCGTGGGGGCCGCCGGCTGGTATGACGCAGCGCTGCGCGGGGCGCTCCTCGCGTGCAAGGAGCGGGGACGGCGGGATCTCGCCCGTCCACTTGGTCGATGTCTGGCGCGCGCGGCGGCCGCCGTGCTGGCCGAATCGTGGGTGGCCATCGTGCCGGTGCCCTCGTCCGGGGCAGCGGCGCGGGCACGCGGGGGCGACCACGTCGCCCGCCTGGCACGTCATGCCGGTGCCGCTCTCGGCGTTGGGGTGCTCCCGGCACTGCGGCTGACCCGCCGGGTGTCCGACTCGGCTGCGCTCGGCGCGCACGAGCGCGGGGTCAATTTGGCCGGCGCGATGGCCGCCGCGGGGCCGCGCGGGGGCCCGCACCCGCCACACGCGCTGGTCGTGGACGACATACTGACGTCCGGGGCCACGCTGACCGAAGCGATTCGGGCGCTGCGGGCCGCCGGCTGGGCTGTGTCGGGTGCGGCGGTGGTAGCTGCCACGCCACGGCGAGCGGCGAGCCCGGCTTGGTGAGCCGTTGGCTGGGCATTCGGCACTCGGCGTGTCCGGGACCTAGCCGCTCGCCGCGCGCCGGGATAGCGTGGACGGGACCAAACCCGAGTAGGCGATCGGTGGCCACCGAGCACGGTCAAGGCGGAAGGAGCTCCGGCCGTGTCCGGACGGCGTTTGCCGCTAGAGCTGGTGGAGGGCGTATGGGCACTGCCGTAGGTCGTATGGAGGTTGTGGTCCGCGGGCGCAACGTCGAGGTCCCGGACCACTTTCGGCAACACGTAACAGAGAAGCTCGCCAAGCTCAAGCGTTACGACAGAAAGATCATCAGAACTGACGTAGAGCTGTACCACGAACGCAACCGGCGGCAGAACGACAGCTGCCAGCACATCGAAATCACTTGCCGCGCTCGCGGCCCCGTGGTGCGCAGCGAGGCTTGCGCCGCGGACTTCTACAAGGCGCTGGACCTCGCGACCGAGCGGCTCGAGCGGCGCTTCCGCCAGGCCGCCGACCGACGTCGCGTACACCACGGCCGGCGCACGCCGACCTCGCTTGCGGCAGCGACCGCCACATCCGGCGACACGGACGGCGACACCGAATCCGCCGGGCTGGACGAGACGATCGACGAGGGGCCCGGCCAGATCGTGCGCGTGAAGGATCATCCCGCCAAGCCGATGCACGTCGACCAGGCGCTGTTGGAGATGGAGCTCGTCGGCCACGACTTCTACCTTTTCGCCGACATCGACACCGGCCGGCCAAGCGTCGTCTATCGCCGGCATGCCTACGACTACGGCCTGATCCGGCTGACCGGAGGCACCGCCCACGAGCTCGAATAGCGCTCGCCCTCCATCCGAAGTCCCCCCATCCGAAGTTGTTCGACTTGGAGCGCGCCCTGGCACGCGCCGGGTCGAACAAGTCGAGATGACGTGTTGCTACCGGAAAGTTGTTCGACCTCGAGCGCGTCATGACGCGCGCCAGGTCGAACAAGTCGAGATGACGATAGGTGGAGAGGACGAGATGGACGAGAGGACGAGGTCGAGAGGACGAGAGGACGAGACGGACGAGATCACGTCATCGGTCACCGGTATCGCGGATTGAGCAAGGCGAACCGCATCTCGTCGCTGAACGTTCCGTCCGGGTTTCGCAGCCGGCCCACCATGATGCCGTCGGGCTGGAAGCCAGCGGCAATCGCGGCCTTGTGCGAGGCGACGTTCGCCACCTTCGCGCCGAGTTCCAGCCGGGCGAAGTCGGCCTCGTCGAATGCCCACTGGGTGAGCAGCCGCAGCGCGCGGGCGGTGTAGCCACGTCCGCGAAAGCGCGGGTGCACCCCGTACCCGACGTTCGCCAGCTGCGGCGGCCCGCCGAGGCGCAGCTGGATCGAACCGGCGACCGTGCCCGTCGCGACATCGACCATGGACAGTCGCAAGACCCTCCCGACGAGCCAGTCCAGCGCTGCGCGATCCAGGATCGCCGCCCATTCGGCTCGGGCGGGAACCGTGTCGGTGAAGTCCCAGCGGCGCGTCTGCGGGTCGTTCTCCTCCTCCAGCGCGGCGGGCAGATCCCCGGGTTCGCGGACCCGCAGTCGCAGCATGCCGTCGCTGAGGCCGCCGTCCGGTAAGGCGGGGACCACCGTCGCGGTCGGGGCGCCGTCGTCGCCCGCGATCCGGCCGAAGACCGCGCCGTCCGACACGCCGCTGGGGGTCACGACGTCTGCCCGAGCAATACCCTCGAAACGGAATCCCGCATTCAGCGCGACTTTCGCCGAGGCGACGTTGCTCACCGCGCAGCGGATCTCGATGCGCGCCACGCCGTGCTCGAACGCCCAGCGAGCGAGCGTCCGGGACGCCTCGGTGGCATACCCGTTGCCCTGCGCGTGGGGATAGATCGCATAGCCGATCTCGGCGCCGGCGCGCCTGGCCGGAGGCAGCCGGAGAGCCGCGCTACCCGCAAGCCGTCCAGAACTCGTCTCGATCGCAGCACATTCGATTCCGGATCCATCGCGCCTTTGCTGCTGTGCGATGACCGCCACATACTCCAGTGCGTCGGCAGGCGTATAGGGGTCCGGTAGTGGCAGGAACTCGTGCATCCGCCGGTCCTGCATAGCCCGGTGGACAGCGTCCGCGTCGCTTGGCAGCAATGGCCGCAGGATCAGCCGCTCGCTCGTCAGGACGAGGCCGTCGAGCTCGATGCCGTTCCACACACCCACGTGCAGTGAGCCTGCCAGACCGCCCGAACCGAATTGGGTGGCGGACTCTAACCGATCCTTGTCCGCCCTTCGCCGCTGCGCGGCGAGTCCGCGCTCCCCGCGCGGATGGGGCGGACTCTAACCGATCCTTGTCCGCCCTTCGCCGCTGCGCGGCGAGTCCGCGCTCCCCGCGCGGATGGGGCGGACTCTAACCGATCCTTGTCCGCCCTTCGCCGCTGCGCGGCGAGTCCGCGCTCCCCGCGCGGATGGGGCGGACCTGTGACCGATCCGTGACCACCGCCGATTAGCCCGTACCATGGCGCCGTGGTTCTTGCGAAGATTTTGCGTGCCGGCGAGGGCAAGATGGTCCGTCGGCTGTCGGGTATTGCCGATCACATCGAGACGCTCGAGGACGACTACGTCGACCTGACTGACGCGCAGCTGCGTGAGCAGACCGACCAGTTCAAGACCCGCCTCGCCGACGGCGAGACGCTCGACGACTTGCTGCCCGAGGCGTTCGCGGTGGTGCGCGAGGCGGCCCGGCGCACTCTGGGCCAGTTCCACTTCAGGGTGCAGCTGATGGGTGGCGCCGCGCTGCACCTGGGCGACATCGCCGAGATGAAGACCGGCGAGGGCAAGACACTGGTCTCGACCCTGCCCGCGTACCTGAACGCGCTCACCGGCAACGGCGTGCACATCGTCACCGTCAACGACTACCTGGCCGCCCGTGATGCCGACTGGATGGGCCGCGTCCACCGCTTCCTGGGCGTCTCGGTCGGCAAGATCCTCTCCGAGCTGCCGCCGGACAGACGCAAGGCCGCATACGCCGCCGACATCACCTACGGCACGAACAATGAGTTCGGGTTCGACTACCTGCGCGACAACATGGCGTGGTCGCTCGACGACCTCGTCCAGCGCGGGCACCACTATGCGATCGTCGACGAGGTCGACTCGATCTTGATCGACGAGGCTCGGACGCCGCTGATCATCAGCGGGCCTGCGGAGGAGAACCAGCGCTGGTACCTCGAGTTCGCCCGGCTGGCGCCACGGATGAAGCGCGACGTCCACTACGACGTCGAGGAAGGCAAACGCACGGTCGCGGTTACCGAAGAGGGCGTGGCCTTCGTCGAGGACCAGCTCGGGATCGACAATCTCTACGAGGCGGCAAACACTCCGCTGGTCGGCTACCTGAACAACGCGCTCAAGGCCAAGGAGCTGTACAAGCGCGACCGCGACTACATCGTCTCGGCCGAGCAGGAAGTGCTCATCGTCGACGAGTTCACCGGCCGCGTGCTGCACGGCAGGCGCTACAACGAGGGCATGCACCAGGCCATCGAGGCCAAAGAGGACGTGCGCATCCAGCAGGAGAACCAGACGCTCGCCACGATCACCCTGCAGAACTACTTCCGCCTCTACGAAAAGCTCGCCGGCATGACCGGCACCGCGCAGACCGAGGCAGCAGAGCTGCACCAGATCTACAAGCTCGGCGTGGTTCCGATCCCGACGAACATGCCGATGATCCGCGGCGACGAGACTGACCTGATCTACAAGACCGAGGACGCCAAGTACGCGTCGGTCGTCGACGACATCGCCGAGCGGCACGACGCGGGCCAGCCGGTGCTGGTGGGTACCGCCAGCGTGGCGAAGTCCGAGCGACTGTCCTCGCTGCTGCTGCGCCGCGGCATCCCGCACGAGGTGCTCAACGCGAAGAACCACGCCCGTGAGGCCGCGATCATCGCCAATGCCGGCCGCAAGGGCGCAGTCACCGTGGCCACCAACATGGCCGGCCGCGGTACCGACATCATGCTCGGCGGCAACCCCGAGTTCACGGCTGACCTCGCGCTCCGGGACCGCGGGCTGACCCCGGACGAGACGCCCGAGGAGTACGAGGCCGCATGGCCGGACGCGTTGGACAAGGCCAAGGCCGAGGTGGCCAGGGAGCACGAAGACGTCGTGGACCTCGGCGGCCTGTACGTGCTCGGCACCGAGCGTCACGAGTCCCGGCGAATCGACAATCAGCTGCGTGGCCGTTCCGGTCGGCAGGGGGATCCGGGGGAGTCGCGCTTCTACCTCTCGCTCGGCGACGACCTGATGGTGCGCTTCAACGGCGAGCGGGTCGCCGCGATCATGAACATGCTGCGGCTGCCCGAGGACACCCCGATCGAGAACAAGATGGTGTCGCGGTCGATCCAGTCGGCGCAAACCCAGGTCGAGCAGCAGAACTTCGAGATCCGCAAGAACGTCCTCAAGTACGACGAGGTGCTGAACAAGCAGCGCACCGTCATCTACGACGAGCGGCGCCGGGTGCTCGAGGGCGCCGATCTGTCCGACCAGATCCGGCCGATGATCGACGACGTCGTGACGAGCTACGTCGAGGGCGCGACGGCGTCCGGATACGCCGAGGAGTGGGACCTCGAGCAGCTGTGGACGGCACTCAAGACGCTGTACCCGGTGTCGCTGACGATCGACGAGGCGATCGAGCAGGCCGGCGGCAGGAAGGCCGACCTGACAAGGGATTACCTGGTCGAGGAGCTCGTTGCGGACGCCCAGTCGGCCTACGACCAGCGCGAAGAAGACCTTGGCGGCGAGGTCATGCGCGAGCTGGAGAGGCGGGTGATGCTCTCGGTGGTCGACCGCAAGTGGCGCGAGCACCTGTACGAGATGGACTACTTGCAGGAGGGGATCGGGCTGCGCGCGATGGCCCAACGCGATCCGCTGGTCGAATACCAGCGCGAGGGGTTCGACATGTTCAGCGCCATGATGGACGCGATCAAGGAAGAGACCGTCGGCTTCCTGTTCAACCTCGAGGTGCAGGTCGAGGCGCCAGCGCCTGCCCCGGCACCGGCGGGTGACGAGCCGCAGCTGGACGAGTCGTTGCTGGCGGCCGCGCAGCAGTCTCGCGTGATCGACGAGCAGGCCGTGGAGCAGCCGCACATCACCGCCAAGGGGTTGGAGCGCAACGACGCCAAGGTCAAGAAGCCGCTGGTGTACAGCTCCCCGGCGCTGGGCTCGGATGCCCCGCAAATCCGGCGGGAGAACGCCAGTCCCGACGGTGCGAGCGGCGGGGGCTCGACACCCCGCCGCCAGCAGGCGCGCGCCAATCCCAACCGGGGCAGTCGCGGGAACCGGGGCAGCGGCGCTCGCCGCCGCAAGCGCTAGCCGAACCTCGGCCCCCCGGCAGGGTCGCCGTCGGCGTGTCGCCCTGCTGCGAGGCCAAGTTCGGACCTAGCCGATCTGCAGGCGGACGCAGCGCCAGCGACCGTCAAGACCCTCCAGCCGCAGCGCCACGGCTCGACAGCGGCGCCCGGCTTGGATCACCGCCGATAGCTCGGCGACCCCGGCGGCCGGCTCGCAGACCCGCATCGACCGGATGGCCGGACGCGTGCGCCAGGTTCGCCGGCCTGGCCGGTCGAGGTCGCTCACGAGTCCGCCGTACACCCCGTGGCTCAAATGCGCGGCGAGCTGCGGCAACGAACGGCGGCCACCCAGCGCTTCGAAGATCCCCACGAGCAGGCGTCGGCCGAACGCCTCCGGATCCGGCAGATCGCCGCGTTGCGTCGGACGTGGCGCGAAGATGTCACGCGCCTCGACGACACGCCGTCGCGGCGCGAACGGCAGCGGGCGGTCGTGCGGGCCGACCAGGGTCAGCTGACCCTCGCTGAGCTCGTCGTCGAACGGCGGCTCGCGTCGCGGCGCTAACCGCACCGTCACGACGCGGACAGGTACCGGAATCGTCTCGGACCGCGCGGCGCTCATGGCATACCTCCAGGGCTGGGAGTCAGTCGTGCGGTGGAGTCGGCGGATGGAGGACCTGACCCGGACGGATCAGCGACGGATCAGGCCCGATCACAGCCGCGTTGGCGGCGTACCAGCGTGGCCAGGCGTCGGCGACCTCGGTGGGACCGGCGTTGGGGCCGAGACGACGCGCCGCGATCAGCCACAGCGAGTCGCCTGGGGCAACGGTGACGGTGGGACCGCTGGGGCTGGCGGGGGCGGGTCGCTGCGGACGGGTCGGCGCGGGCGTGCCGACGGCATTCGGCGGTGTCGACGGCCATGGCAGGGCGAGCGTCGGTGCCGGAGCGTCGTCGGTGGGCCAGCCCACGCCCGGGATCGGCCGCGCGGCAGGCTGGGGAGCGGCCGACGCGGCGGCCGACACGTGGCCGGCTCGGGCGGGCTGGCCCCGGCCACCGCAGGGGCCAGGACGACCGAGAGTCCCGCCGCGCCGGCCAGGACGCGCAGCAGGGCGGCCGGCAACATGCCCTCGGCGGTACGCCGGGCGAATCCGCCCAACACTCCCGGCAGCCGCGCCACGCTCGCAGCGAGCAGCCCGATGGCGATCCACAGGGCGACGCACCACAGGGCAGCGGCGGACAGCTCGACCGCGACGCCGTCCACGCTCACCCGGCCGGACCAGGCCCGGGGCGCGGCCACGTCGCGGGCGAGGGCCGGCCAGCTGGGCGACAGCAGCGCGAGCACGGCAACCGTGGACCCGGTCATGACCGTCCAGGACGTCCACCGCTTCATGCTAACTCCATTGACCTTCATTTACATCTGTTTGTATTTATAAGCGTCCAGCAGCCATCGGTCAAGGGGAGGTGGTTGAAACACCGCGCATGACACGAGAAGGTGGGCCCATGCATTGGGAGGGGTTGTTCGCCGATCTGGAAGCGCAGGCCGATGCGCTCGAGGTAGCCGAGCGCGCCGGCGAGGTGACGGAGCGGGCGCGGATCGAGACCGCCCGGCTGCGGCTGCTGGACCGGTTGCGTGCCGGCGTAGGCCTCTCGCTCGGGCTCAGCTGCCTAGGGGCGGTCGAGCTGCGTGGTCAGTTACGCCGTGTCGGGCCGGACTGGGTGCTGATCGCCGAGGGCGGCGGCCGGGAGGCGGTGATCGCGCTGGCCGCGGTCACCCGGGTGTCCGGACTCGGGCGGCTGGCCGGCGTTCCGGACTCCGAGGGCGTTGTCGAGTCCCGACTCGGGCTGTCACACGCGTTGCGGACGCTCGCGCGGGATCGCGCGGCGTTGCGCCTGCACCTCACCGACGCGACCGTGCTCGACGGCACGCTGGACCGGATCGGCGCCGACTTCGCCGAACTCGCCGCCCATCCACCGGCCGAGGCCCGCCGCCGATCGCAGGTGCGCGAAGTGCTGGCCGTGCCGCTGTCGGCCGTCGCCGCAGTGCGGCGCGGCTGAAGCGCCGTCAGTCGGCCCCGCCGCCACCCTCCGACTCCACGAACGGGTGGTCCGCGACGAATTGCCGGGTCTGGTCGTACATCTTGCCGATGTAGCTCTCCAGCTTGTCGCGCTCCACCCGCCACTGGCCGCGTCCGCCGATCTTGATCGCCTCCAACTCGCCGTTTCGGACCAGGGCGTAGGTCTGCGATGCGGAGATGTTCAGCACCTCGGCAACGTCGGCAAGAGTCAGGAAACGTTCGGCAGCCATGGTTGTCGCGGGCTTCCTTTCGGACGGCGTCGGACGGGTGCGGTCAGATCCAGTCTGGCAGCTCGGTGGGCCCGAACGGCGGTTATCCACATCGGGGCACGGAGTTTGCCGAGGCGCCTGGACCTACGGTCGGCGCGGATTCGTCAGATTGCGCCGCGTGATGCACGATATGGCGCGTGACCGCCCCATCCTCGACCCCGTTGTCGCCCCAGCCGCGCCGAGCACGCACGCCGCGGTGGCTCGACCCGCGGCTGATCGCCGGCATCGTGCTCGTCCTCGGCTCCGTCCTGCTCGGCGCCAAGGTGGTGAGCGCCGCCGACTCCACCGAGCCGATGTGGGCCGCGGCGCACGACCTGGCGCCCGGCTCCGTGCTCACCGCCGCCGACCTGACCGCCGTCCGGGTGCGAATGCCCGGCGGTTCCGGGCACTACCTGGGCGCTGGCACCGGCATGGCCGGCAAGACCGTGAACCGCCCGCTGTCGGCCGGCGAACTCGTGCCGCAGTCGGCGCTCACCGACACCCGACCCGGGACGACCGTCACCGTGCCGCTCAGCTCGGCCAACGCCCCCAAGGTCAGCCGAGGACAGCGCGTCGAGCTGTGGGTGACGACCAAGACGTGCAGCGCCGTGCCCATTCTGGGTGATGTCACGGTGCAAGACGTCCAGACCAGCACCGGTGGCGCCTTCGCCAGCGGCGCCATGCAGAGCATCGTGGTGCGGGTACCGGCCGACCTCGCTCAGCGCCTGGTTGGCGCACTGGCACTCGACGGCGCCGTAATCCGGGCCGGGATCCTCGACGGCCCGCCTGCTGCAGACCCCAACGCGCACCTGCAGCCACTCGACGCCTGCGCCGCGAAGCGATGAAGCTGCCCGTCCTTAGCGCCGCCGGTGGCGCGGCGTGGGAGGCCGCGCTGGTCGCCGCGCTGGAGCGCGCCGACCACGGCGTTGTGGTCGTCCGCCGATGCGTCGATGTCATCGAGCTGATGGCCGTCGCCACAACCGGGCAGGCCCGCGCGGCGCTGCTCGACGCGGCGTTGCGTCGACTGGACGCCGACGTGGTTGACCGGCTCGGCGCCGCCGGTGTCGTGCCGGTCGGAGTGGTGCGGCGCGGCGACTCGGCCACGGAGGATCGGCTGCGGGCGCTCGGCATCGAGCACCTCGTGCCCGATGACACCGAGCCGTCGGTTGTCGCGTCCGTGGTCACCGAAGCGGTCACCGCCGCGGTGCCGGCCGACCGGGCAGCGACGCGCGCCTTCGGCGACCCGGCTGCGGCGACGTCCATGGTCATCCCGCCCACCCGCGATCCGGTGGCACCGCAGCCGAGTCGCCGCGGGTCCGTCGTCGCGGTCTGGGGACCGACCGGCGCACCCGGCCGCACCACCGTGGCGATGACGCTGGCCGACGAGTTGGCGCGGCTCGGCTGCGTGAGCCTGCTCGTCGACGCGGACGTGTACGGGGGCGTGGTCGCCGCCACGCTCGGGTTGCTGGACGAGTCCCCGGGACTGGCGGCCGCCTGCCGGCAGGCCTCGGCGCGCCGGCTGGAGCCGGAGATGCTCGCGGGCCTGTGCTGGCAGCTGGGCCCGCAGCTGCGGGTGCTGACCGGCATTCCCCGGGCCGAGCGCTGGCCGGAACTGCGGCCAGCCGCCATCGTTCCGGTCCTCGCGGCGGCGCGCGCCCTCGCGGACTTCACCGTGGTGGACTGCGGCTTCAACCTGGAGACGGACGAGGAGCTGAGCTTCGACTCCCTGGCACCGCGGCGCAACGGGGCCACGCTCGAGGTGCTCGACGCCGCTGACGTGGTGATCGCGGTCGGCGCGGCAGACCCGATCGGCATGCAGCGACTCGTTCGCGGGTTGTCGCAGCTCAAGGACGCCGAGGTGACGGCGCCGACCTGGGTGGTGCTGAATAGGGTGCGTAAGGGCGTCGTCCCCGGCGATCCGGTGGCCGAGCTCACGGCCGCACTCGACCGGTTTGCCGGGCGGGTCCCCGCTGCGCTGCTGCCCGACGACGCGGCCGCGCTCGACGCCGCCCTCGCAGCCGGCAAGACGCTGGGCGAGGTGCGTCCCCGCAGCGCGCTGCGCCAGGCTACCGCCGAGCTGGCCAGCGCGGTGTCTGGCCGGTCTACGCCAGACCGCCGAGTTCGGCGCCCCAGAAGGGCGCTCCGGACGGGCTAGCCGATAGATCCGCGTGATGGCCGCCCGGCTTTGTAGGCTGACGTGATGAGTGAGTCGCAGCGAGCGCCAGCGAGCGAGGACGGGGTCCCCGCGAAATCGTGCCGATTGCGATTTCGCGTCTTCCAGCGGGTGCAGCAGCGGAGCGAATCGGCGATGAGCGCAGCTGCTACGAGCCAGGAGACGTGATGAGCGAGCGCCTGTCGTCACTCGACGTGTCGTTCCTGTACCTCGAGGGACGGACCACGCCGATGCACGTCGGCGGCCTGGCCATCTTCCAGCCTCCGGAGCCGTCCGACTCCGCCGACCCGTTCGACTACGACCGGCTCGTCAGTCTGATCGAGGAGCGGATCGCGCTCGTCCCGCGGTATCGGCAGAAGATTCGCGCCGTACCCGGTCATCTGGCCAATCCGGTGTGGGTAGACGATCCGGCGTTCGACGTCACCTACCACGTGCGGCGCTCGGCCCTGCCGAAACCCGGCTCGGACGAGCAGCTTCGGGAGTTCTGTGGTCGCATCCAGTCCCGCCCGCTCGATCGCAGTCGTCCGCTGTGGGAGCTCTACCTGGTCGAGGGGGTGGCGGGGGGCGCATCGCGATCATCACCAAGACCCATCACGCGATGGTCGACGGCATCAGCGCGATCGACATCGGTCAGGTGATCTTGGACAGAGCCGACGGGCCCGCCCGGACGCCGCATACGACCGAGGATCTCTGGATGCCCGAGCCGCAGCCGAGTTCCGTTCAGCTCGTGCTGGATGCGGTGCACGACATCGCGCAACGCCCAGCGGCGCTGCTCGACACGGTGCGCCTTGGCATCAACGACTTCCGGGCGACGACCGGCAAGCTGCTCGGCGTGTTCGGCGGCCTTGTTTCGGCCGCCCGGGTCGCCCTGCGCCCGGCGCCAGCGAGCCCACTCAACGTCAGTATCGGCGAACAACGGCGCTGCGCGTTCGCGCGAACGTCCCTGGAGGACTACCGGCTGCTGCGCGGACGCCACGCGACGACCATCAACGACGTTGTGCTGGCCACGGTCGCCGGCGCGCTGCGCGGCTGGTTGCTGTTTCGCGGTGAGGCGGTCACGCCCGCGACGACCGTCCGAGCCATGGTGCCGGTCAGCGTCCGGGCGCGAAACGGCGCGGCCGAGTCCGGCGCGATCGGCAACTTCGTGTCGGCCTTGTTCGTCGACCTGCCGGTCGGCGAGCCGAGCCCGCTGATGCGGCTGGCCCAGGTGTCCTACGCCATGAAGGGGCACAAGGAGTCCGGGCAGTCGGTCGGGGCCGACGCGCTGATGGCGCTGTCCGGCTTCGCGCCGCCGACCCTGCACGCGCTGGGTGCCCGTGCGGCCAACGGGCTCACCCGGCGGCTGTTCAACCTGGTGGTGACGAATGTCCCGGGGCCGCAGCACCCGCTGTACGCGGCGGGGGCGCGGATGCTCGAGATGTTTCCGGTGGTGCCGCTCGCCGAGGCCCAGGCCGTGTCGATCGGGCTGACCTCCTACGACGGGGGGGTGTACTACGGGCTCAACGCCGACCGCGACGCGATGCCGGACGTCGACGTGCTGGGCACGATGATCGAGGAGTCGCTCGCCGAGCTGGTGTCAGCGAGCGACGAGTCGGCACGTGGCCCGGAAGCACGGTCGCGGTAGTGCGCCCGTCGGCGGCCGGTCGAGCGAGGTCCGGAGCACCAACCCGCGGCCGCAGCGACGCGGCACGAGCGGGCGGCGGGGCAGCGCGGTCCACACCGAACGCGAAGCCCGAGCAGTGAGCGAGCGAGCATCGCACGCGGCGGATGGCCGCCGCAGGAGACACGGAGCGGAACGAGTGGCCGATGAGCGATTGCGCGAAGAGGTTGGCGAGCATCGCGGCCGCCGACCGAGCCGGAAGGACGACCAGCACCGAGAGCCGCGACGAGCGGTGGTGCTCGGTGGCGGCGGCGTGCTCGGATTTGCCTGGATGGTGGGGGCATTGTCGGCGCTCGAGGTCGAGGCGGCGTTCGACGTGCGTGGGGCCGACCTGCTGCTGGGCACGTCGGCAGGGTCGGTCGCCGCCGCCCTGCTCGGCTGCGGCACGGCGGTCGACGAGATCCGCCGCCACCACCAAGGCGCCCAGGCACCGCACGACCCGCCGATCGCCTACCAGTACGACGCCTCCTCGGGGCTGCCCCCTCGCCCCGGGCTGCGTTTCGGCTCGCCGCGGCTGGTCTTCGGAGCGGTACGCCACCCCCGCCGCTCCTCGCCGGTCGTCACGCTGAGCGCCGTGCTGCCCCCCGGCAGGGGGACGCTCGGCCCGGTCCGGGGCATGGTCAGCTCGCTCGCGGCCGAGACCGGCGACCGGTGGCCCAGCCGACGGCTATGGATCGTGGCGACGGACTACCTCAGCGGGCAGCGAGTCGTCTTCGGGCGTGATGCGGCCGGCGGTGCGGAGGCGTCGCTTGCCGACGCCGTCGTCGCCTCCTGCTCGATCCCCGCCTGGTACCCGCCGGTCACGATCGGCTCACGGCCGTACATCGATGGCGGCGCCACGTCAAATACCTCCGTGGACCTGCTGCGTGGTGAGCCGCTCGACGAGGTGTACGTCCTCGCCCCGATGGCCTCGGTCGAAGCAGATCGGCCGCGCTCACCCGTTGCCCGCATCGAGCGGGCCATCCGGCGCAGCATCACCCGGGGTCTGCTGACCGATGTCGAGGCGCTGCGCGCGGAGGGCATGCGAGTCGTGGTCGTGACCCCCGGTCCGGAGGACCTCGCGGTCATCGGAACCAACCTGATGAACCCGCGCCGGCGTACCGAGGTGCTGCAGACCGGCATGCGCACGGCGGCGCTGCAGCTGCGCAGCCAGCTCGCCGCCCGCACACCAGCGCGGCGGACGCTGCCCACGGCGGAGTCCGGGCGTACTCCGGCGTGAGGGTGTACCTGCCTGGGTCGACGAGGACGCTGCGCGACCTCGTCGATTCCGGTGAGCTCGGACCGGCGCCGCTCACCGGTTTCGCCGTCACCCCTGCATTGCGCGAGTGGTATCTGGACGATGACGCTGGAGGCGCTCGAGTACGCCGCGACGCTCGAGGCAGCGCGGGCGTCCCTACGACTGCTCGACGAGGACCCAGCCGCCGCGCGCCGCCGGGTCGTGGTCGTCGCCGACGTACCGGACGGACTTGTCCAGATCCGCGACGATCTCGACCGTGGGGTCGTCCGAGTGTCCGCGCCGGTGCCGATGCGCCAGGTAGCGTCGGCGCACGTCGACGACTCGGCGGCCGAGGCGGCTGTGGCCGCCGCCGCGGCCGTCGCGATCGAGGCGGACCTCGGTGATGCCACGGCGCAGGATGCCCTCGACGACGCCGAGGGATTCGAGCTGAACTGGTACGCGCGCCAGGAGATCGCGCCGCTGCTCGACCTGCTCTGACCGATCCTTGTCCGCCCTTCGCCGCTGCGCGGCGAGTCCGCGCTCCCGCGCGGACGGGGCGGACCCCAGTGACCGATCCTTGTCCGCCGCGCAGTGGGATCATGCGGAGCATGGACGCGATCACAATTCCGCCGACTCCGCACAACGAACCGATCTACAGCTACGCGCCGGGCAGCCCTGAGCGGGCGGCGCTTGCCGCCACACTTCGCGAGCTGTCGGCAACGACGTCCGAGCTGACGATGAGCATCGACGGGCGGCAGCGGATGGGTGGCGGTGAGCCATTCTCCGTCGTCGCGCCGCACCGCCACGCCCTGGTGCTCGGCAGGTCGGCACAGGCGACCAGCGCGGACGTCCAGGCCGCGATCGGCGCTGCGCTGGCCAGTGCCCCCACCTGGCGGGAGCTGCCCTTCGACGAGCGGGCGGCCGTGTTCTTGCGCGCGGCCGACCTGCTGTCGACGACCTGGCGCGACACGATCAACGCGGCGACCATGCTCGGGCAGTCCAAGACGGTGCAGCAGGCCGAGATCGACTCCGCGTGTGAACTGATCGACTTCCTGCGCTTCAACGTCCACTTCGCCAGGCAGATCCTCGAGAACCAGCCGTTCAGCGGCGCGCTCACCTGGAACCGGTCGGACTATCGCCCGCTCGAGGGATTCGTGCTGGCGATCACGCCGTTCAACTTCACCGCGATCGCCGGCAACCTGCCCACCGCACCCGCCATGCTCGGCAACGTCGTGGTGTGGAAGCCGTCGCCGACCCAGCAGCTGGCAGCCCATTGGACGATGCGCCTGCTCGAGTCCGCGGGCTTGCCGCCGGGAGTCATCAACCTGGTAACGGGCGACGGTGCGGCGGTCAGCGAGATAGCACTCGGCCATCCGGCACTTGCCGGCATTCACTTCACCGGATCGACCGCCACGTTTCAGCACCTGTGGCGCACCGTCGGCAACTCGATATCCGGCTACGCAAGCTATCCGCGTCTGGTCGGCGAGACCGGCGGCAAGGACTTCGTGGTCGCGCACCCCTCGGCCGAGCCGAGCCCGCTGGCAACCGGCTTGATCCGCGGTGCGTTCGAGTACCAAGGTCAGAAGTGCTCGGCAGCCTCGCGTGCCTACCTGCCTCGCTCGCTGTGGGATGGGGGCTTGCGGGACGAGGTGGCCGGGGTGACCGAATCGCTGACCTACGGAGACATAGCCGACTTCGCCAACTTCGGCGGTGCGGTGATCGACCGGCGGGCGTACGACCGGCTGGCCGGCGTGCTGGATCGGCTGCATCGTCACCCGTCGGCGACGGTGATCGCGGGCGGAAAGGCCGATGACAGCGAGGGGTACTTCGTACGCCCGACAGTCGTCGAGTGCTCGGATCCGACCGATGAGGTCTTCGTGCGCGAGTACTTCGGGCCGATCCTCGCCATCTACGTCTACGAGGACACCGAATGGGCAACCACCCTGCAGCAGCTGGAATCGGTGGCGCCCTACGCGCTGACCGGGGCGGTGTTCGCCACTGACCGCGCGGCGATCGACCAGGCTTCGCGGCTGCTGCGCTTCACCGCCGGCAACTTCTACATCAACGACAAGCCAACGGGAGCGGTTGTCGGGCAGCAGCCATTCGGTGGTGCGCGCGCGTCCGGAACCAACGACAAGGCCGGCTCGATCTGGAACCTGCTGCGGTGGGTTTCCCCGCGGTCGATCAAGGAGAACTTCGTGCCGCCAACCGATCACCGGTACCCGCACATGGATTGACCTGCTCGTCAGCCGCTCCGAGGAAGGGCGACCTGCACAGGCAGCAGCGCAGAACCATCGTCGGGGCGGATCGTTGCGCTATCGCAAACCAGCACGCCGCGACCGGCCGGCAGTGGCGCGCCTCGACGCGGCAACCGCACGCCGAGCAGATCGCCGTCGCCGGGCTGAGGCTGGAGCAGCAGGCCGTTTCGCGCGCGGCGCACCTCGGCACCGACGCCCCGGTGGACGAGAGCCAGATCGTCGCTGACCGAGGCGGCAACCACCGCGAGCTGAGGCTGGGCCGACGCCGTCAGCGATGCGAGCGCCTGGCCGGCGGCCGTGTCGGTGAAGGTGGCGCACTCGTCGACGAGGACCAGCCGCGGCCCCGATCTCGTGGTCTGCAGCGCTGCCGGGTCGGTCTGTGGAGTCAGCACTTCGACGCCGAATCGCCGGGCGGCGGCGGCGAGCGGCGATCGGCCGGGGGCGGCGACGAGCACCGCGAATCCGTGCTCGACGGCCTGCTCGCATAGCAAGACGAGGGTGCTCGTGCAGCCGGACCGGGGGGGACCGGCGACCAGGAACCTGGCCGGCCCGGCGAACACGTCGATGGCAACTACTTCGGCCGTGTCGCCACCGAGCCCGAGCAGCAGCCGAGGCGGGTCAGCGGATGGCAGTGCGCGCGCCAGTACCCGGCGCGGCAGTTCGCGGATCTTGACGGGTCCGTCGCTGGGGTTGGCGGGCAGCCGGGCCAGAGCCGCGACGCGCCTGGCGGCCTGCCATTGGGCCGCGGTGCCCGGATCGTCGCCCAGTAGGGCAAAGTGCAGTTCGGCGCCGTCCTCGGCACGGACTGCCCGGCCCGGCGGCATCCGCGTCGGGATCGACCGGGCGCTCAGGCCGGCAAGCGCATAATCGGCGCGATCGCGCAGCTGCAGCAGGAACTTCGTGCCCGCGGTTCCCGCGACTCGTGCGGCAAGCGTCGAGCGATCACCCGCCAGGACTACCGTCACACCGGCGCTTGGCGCGTGCCGGAGCAGACCGAGCAGCAGCTCGATACCGCGGCCGTTGTCGTACTCCTCGGCGACGGCAACGAAACCCTCCCATCCGTCGACGAGCAGCATCAGGGACGGCAGCGGCGTGCCGAGTGCGCGCGCTTCGGCCACCGACCCGACGCCGAGCTCACCGAGCAGCTCCTGGCGATGGGCCACCTCGGCCGTGAGCCGGTGAAGCAGGCGGTCGGCCACGCCGTAGCCTTCGCGAGTTGCGACGGTGCCACAGTGTGGGAGCTCACCAAGCGGACGCAGCCCGCCGCCGGCGCAGTCGATCACTTGCAGGTGAAGCTGGCCAGCGTCCAGCCGCGCAGCCGCTGCGACGGCGAGCGTGCGCAGGACGCTGCTGCGTCCCGATCGCGGGGCGCCCACCACGAGTACGCAACCGCCGGCGTCGAGGTCGATGGATGCGGTGCGCTGGTCCTGCTCTCTGGGCAGATCGACGAGAGCGAGCGGCACCTCGTGCACGGGGGTGTTCCCGTCGAGTCGTTCCAGCGGAACGTGAGTCGGAAGCGGGGGGAGCCAGGGCGAGCGCGGCAAGCTCGCGCCGCGCGCAGCGGCGGCCGCGCGTGCCGACGCGACGAGCAGTTCCAGGTCGCTCATGGTGCGGCCACGGACCGGTTCGGCCTTGGGCAGCTGGCCCCAGCCGTCGAGCGCGGCCAGCGAGATACCGTCCGGCGCCGTCGGCGAGACACACCCGATTCGGGCGGTCTGCATCTCGACGAGCGCCGATCCGGTCCGGACGAATGCTCGTCCAGGACGCTCCCTGTCGATGGTGGCTGCAAGGGCGTTGCCCAGGACGTCGATCGATTCGGCGGGGTCTGTCACGCGCAGCGCGACCCGGAGCGTGGTGTTGGCGCGGATCTCCGGGGACACCGCACCGCTGGGGCGCTGGGTGGCCAGGACGAGGTGCACGCCGAGTGAGCGGCCGCGCTGCGCGATGCTCACGAGCCCGGCGACGAATTCGGGCAGTTCGTCGGCGAGGGCGGCGAACTCGTCGACGACGATCACCAACCGGGCCAGTGGCTCTGCGCCCGCCGACGCCGTCGACCGGTATCCGGCGAGGTCCGAGCAGTTCGCCGCCGCGAGCAGGCGCTCACGGCGGCGCAGCTCCGCCTCGAGCGACCGCAACGCACGCCGTGTCAGGTGCGAGTCGAGGTCGGTGACCAGCCCGGCGGTGTGCGGCAGGCCGGCGCATTCGGCGAACGCCGCTCCGCCCTTGTAGTCGATCAGGACGAACGACACCGCCTCGGGCGGACTGGTGGCAGCGAGGCCCGCGACGACGGTCTGGAGCAACTCCGACTTGCCGGAGCCGGTGGTACCGGCGATCAATGCGTGCGGACCGTCCCGCACCAGATCGAGAACGATCGGACCGCTCGCTGCCGCACCTATCGGCGTCGACGGATCGCCCGCGTCGCCCCATCGATCGAGCAGCCGCTCGGGTGACGGTTCGGGCAGCGCCAGTAAGTCGAGCAGGCGTGCCGCTGTCGGCACAGCCCGCCGGCCGCCCTCGGCACCGGCGTCCGCGAGTGGGGCCAGCCCCCGCGAGACGCGCTCGGCCCACGCCGCACTGACAAGGTCGAGGATGCCCACCGGACCATCGGCCGCGTCGGCGTGATGCACGGACACCCGGCTGCCCGTCTCACCACCGACCCGGGCGATCGCCGCACACCCGCTAGGCAGTCGCCGTTCCTCCTCGTCCAGGCAGACAGCTGTCACGCCGACGGATGGCCCGCTCGACAGCAATCGGGCCAGCCCGGCGGTCAGCTTGAGTGCGGAGGTGGGGTCGACGATCACCACCAGCCACCTGCCACGCCACCCGGCGGGATCCCGGCCGGTCGTGGACGAGCGCGAGTCGACGGTGCGCTGCAGCTGCTCGACCAACGCTTGGCGCTGCGGTGCGGTTCGCGCCACCCGGTCGCCGAGGTGCGGCAGCCACCGGGTCCAGGTCCAGCCAGGAGCGGCATCGTCGGACAGCAGCAGGGCCAGGTCGAGGTCGGCGGGAGAGTGCAGCGTGGCGAGTTGCCCGATTACCCACCGGGCCGAGGCGAGCACGACCGCGCGCGGACCGGCGATGCCCAACGCCCCGCCGCGCAGATCGACGATCACTGGCACGTGCACGAGTGTTCCGGCCGGTTCGAGGTGCTCCGCGCGCCGCGCCTGTGCGGCGGAGGGCCGTTCGCCGAGGCCAAGGCGTACCTCGAGCAGGTCGGGGTCGGACCGGTGCCGCTCCCACAGCCGGCAGCCCGGCACCGTGGATGTACGCACCACCGCGGCCGGATCGGGGTGGGCCCTGCGGCGCAAGGCCGTCTCAGCGGCAAGCACCCGGTGCAGCTGGGCGTCGGCCGCGGCACGTCGTGATCGGAAGCTCATCGCTTCCCGGCGTCGACGCCGTCGCCAGTGCAACCGGTCTCCCGCAGCCGTGCCGAGCAGGGCGAGTGGACCGAGCGCCGCAAACGCGAGGAACATCATGTTGCGGGTCGCCAGGGCAAGGGCGCCGCCGAGAATCGCCGGCAACAGAGCGCTCAGCCACTGCACCGGGCCAGTGGCTCCGGACGTCGGCTGCGGGATCTCGACCGGATCCCACCGGGCATCTGCCGACGCCGGGCCTAGTCGCGGAGCGCGGTTGACGATCCGCGCCCCGCTGGCACGGTCGACTCGGGTGGCTGCGGCCGGCTCGTCGGTCGCCGAGACGCACAGGAGTGAGTCACCCACGCGCACCATCTGCCCCGGCTCCAGCTGTGAGCCGTCCGGATCCACCAGCTGCTCGTCGAGCAGGGTGCCATTGGTGGAATCGAGATCCCGCAGGCTCAGCCCACCTGCCGTGACCGTGACCGACGCGTGTTGCCGCGAAACATCTGGATCGCGCAGCTCGAGATCGTTGCCACGGGCCCGGCCGATGGTAAGTACGCCGCGCGGCAGCGGGATGACCAGGCCGGCGTCCGGACCGCCGACGACCTCCAGACGAGGCGCGGACGCACCAGCGGGTTCTGGTTCGGTTGCCAGGCCGGACGAGACGATGTCGCCGGTTAGCAGTCCGGGCGCGCCGAGTCGATCCGAGGACGCCAGCCGAACCGAACCGCTCCACAGCTGCGCGTCGCCAGGTCCGGTGCCGAGAAGGGACGCGACTTCGGGCGCGACGTCAGCCCACACCGCGCCAGCCGGCGCGGTGATCAACACGTCGCGGTCCACCCCGTCGGCGTTGCGGAGCGTCAGGCGAATCTGCACGGCGCGAAGTCTCTACCGATCGCGTGACCGGGACGGAGCTTCGCGAGGATCTGTGGATGGCGCGAGAGATATCCACAGATCGCCTGAGGTGGCTGCGCCCAGGTCGGCACGCCCATAGTGTCGCGGCGCGCCATGCGGCGGATTCGTCTCTACCGAAGGGATTGCCCGATGTCCGGACTCAAAGTGACGCCTACCCAACTGCAGACGCTCAGCGGGAGCGTCGCACGCACGTCAACGGATGTGCGCGGCGCGCACCAAGCGCTCAGGGCCCAGCTCACTCCGCTGTTCGGAGCGGACTGGTCAGGCGCGGCCGCGTCCCAGTTCACTGCGCTCTACGAGCAGTTCGACCTGCACGCCAGGGGGCTCTCCGACGCGCTGGATGGCATCGGACAACTACTCAACCGCGCCGGTGGCTCGTACGCCGACGTCGAGCAGCAGATCGCCGCGTCCTTCCGGTGAGATGACCGGCCGTGAAATGACCAGACAGTGCGACCACTTGCAAGCCGGTGGGTGACCGCAGGGCAGGATCGCATTGCAAGAGGCTGGCGACGATAGCAAAGGAGCGGGTGACGTGCAGTTCGGGCGCTACTACGAGCAGTTCGAGGTCGGTGCGGTGTACAAGCACTGGCCGGGCAAGACGGTGACCGAGTACGACGACCACCTGTTCTGCCTGTTGACGATGAACCACCACCCGCTACATCTCGACGTCAACTATGCGGAGCGGACGACAGACTTCGGCAAGAATGTCGTGGTTGGCAACTACATCTACTCGCTCTTGCTCGGCATGTCCGTGCCGGACGTCAGCGGCAAGGCGATCGCCAACCTCGAGGTCGAGTCGCTGCGGCACGTCGCACCGACGTTCCACGGAGACACGATCTACGGCGAGACCACGGTGCTGGACAAGACACCGTCGACGTCGAAGTCCGACCGTGGTGTCGTCTATGTCGAGACCATCGGCTACAACCAGGACGGCACGGTCGTGTGCATCTTCCGCCGCAAGGTGATGGTGCCCACCAAGGAGTACATCGACGCGCGCGGAGGGGAGCAGCCCGGCCGGCCGGAGCCGACCGCCCGCTGAGCATTCCATTCCGGCAACCGAAGATCATCGCGGCAGCACGCCCCAGTCGGCGAGGGTCTCGCGCAGCAGCGGGGCGAGCTGGAACGTGTCCAGCTCGGCATGCGATACCCAGCGCACGTCAGCGGCGTCGTCGCCCGGGTGCAGCGCGCCGCCGTCCACAGCGCAGACGAAATCGGCGATGTCGTAGACGAGCCCGCCGACGCCGGCACGCTCGACCCGCCCGGCGAACCGTTCGATGCGGACGGCAAGTCCGGTCTCCTCCGCGACTTCGCGCACACACGCGTGCGCCGCGGACTCCGCTGGCAGGCATCGGCCGCCAGGCACCGACCAGGTGCCCTCGGACGGCGGCTGAGCCCGCAGGACGAGCAGGATACGCCCCGATGGGTCGAACACGATGCCGCCCGCGCAGGGCACCCGCAGACCGGATTCGGAGGCTTCGGCGGGTTCGTTCATCAGGGCAGGCTGGGGCAATTCGACGGCGCGCCGACGGTCATAACGGGCGGATCTGCGGTAGGAAGGATGACGACCTGTGTATTGACTCCGAACGGAGCCGGCGTGGACGTCAAGAAGCTGACCTTCTTTGCCGTCATCGCGTTTCTTCTTTTCTTCGTGGTGACGTCTCCGGACCTCGCCGCCAGTGTCACGCAGAACATCTGGGACGTCATCGTCAACATCGCCAATGGGATCTCCCAATTCATCCAGAACCTGAGCAGCTGAGTGCCTGCCGTCAATCGCTATCTACTCCCCTCCGAGCGTCCAGTCTTCGCAGTGCGCCGCCACGGCGCCTCACTCGCTTGGGCGGTAGGCATGCTCGCGCTGTACTGGGCCGGTGGGCTGCTCGTCTTGTGGTTGTTCGTCAGCGTCGAGGTGCTGCGGCTGACTGCCTTGTCATTCCTCGCGTTGAGTGTGTTGTGGTTCGTGTGGGTTGTGCTGGAGTGGTACATCGAACGGTTCATCGTCACCAACCGCCGAGTGCTGCTCATCAGCGGAGTGCTCACGCGAAAGGTTGCGATCATGCCGCTCGTCAAGGTCACCGACCTGACCTTCGAACAGACCCTGTCGGGCCGCACGCTGGACTATGGCACGTTCATCTTCGAGTCGGCCGGCCAGCAGCAGGCACTCAGCCGCGTCGAGTTCCTGCCGCAGCCCAACCAGCGTTACCAGCAGGTGTCCCGACTGCTGTTCGGCACCCAGGCGGACGTCGACCCGGAGGATGTCATGTTCAGCCGCAACACCCAGCCAGTGCCGTACGTGCCCCGCGAGGGCTAAGCCGACAGCGATAGCGTTTCCCGGGTGCACGTGATCGTCGTGGGCGCCGGGGTGATCGGGCTGACCTGCGCCACCGTGCTCGCTGAGGGCGGGCACCGGGTGAAGATCGTCGCGCGGGAGCTGCCACCGCAGACAACCTCGGCAGTTGCAGCCGCCATCTGGCACCCCTACCGGGCGCTGCCGTACGACCGGGTCATCGCGTGGGCCCGCGCCACTTACCGCCGGTTCGCCCAGCTGGCGCACAGCGATCCGGCGGCCGGAATCCGGCTGACGCCAGGCACCGAGTTGCGCCACACCGACGGCGGACAGCCGTGGTGGGCGGCAGCTCTCCCGGGCGTGACTCAGGCTAGCGGCCAGGATCTGCCGCCCGGGTACCTCGCGGGCTGGTCATTCGACTCGCCGGTGGTCGAGATGCCGATCTACCTGCCGTGGCTGGCGGCCCGGGCGCAGCGCGCCGGTGCGACGATCGAGCCGCGTGAGCTCGACGCCTGGCCGGCCGCCGCGGATGTGGTGGTCAATGCAACCGGCCTGACCGGCGGAACGCTTACCGGCGACGCCACCGCGTACCCGGTACGTGGCCAGGTCGTGTACGTCCAGCAGATCGGGCTGGCGCGGTGGTGGCTCGACGAGGACGGCCCGACCTACCTCGTGCCACGCTCGCGGGACATCGTCGTGGGCGGGACGGACATCGAGCATGAATGGTCAACCGAGCCGGATCCCGACGTTGCGCGGCAGATCATCGAACGGGCCGCCCGAATCGTCCCAGCGATCGCCGGGGCGCGAGTGCTCGGCGATCGCGTCGGGCTGCGGCCGGGACGGCCGACCGTCCGGCTGGAACGTGAGGATCGGGCGTCTGGCCCGCCGGTGATCCACTGCTACGGGCATGGTGGAGCGGGCGTGACGCTGTCCTGGGGCTGCGCCGACGAGGTGCTCGACCTGGTGGCGCAGCTGCGGTGATCATCGACCTGCACACCCACTCGACGGCGTCCGACGGCACCGACTCGCCCGCCGAGCTGGTGGCTCGGGCGGCCGCCGCCGGGGTCGACGTCCTAGCGATCACCGACCACGACACGGTCGGCGGCTGGGCGGAGGCGATCGCCACGCTGCCGTCCGGCGTGACCCTGGTGCCCGGCGCCGAGTTCTCCTGCGTGTGGCGCGACGATCCGGTCGGCACCCGAATCACCCTGCACGTGCTGGGATATCTCTTCGATCCTGACCACGCTGGGCTCCGCGCCGAGCGAGCCAGGCTGCAGGCGGACCGGCTGAGCCGCGGCCGCGCGATCGTCGAGAGGATGGCCGCGGACGGGCTGCCGGTCAGCTGGCAGCGAGTCAGCGAGCTGGCCGGAAGCGGTGCGGTCGGCCGTCCGCACATCGGCCAGGTGCTGGTCGAGAACGGCGTGGTCGGCAGCGTGGACGAAGCATTTCGCGACCTGCTCAGCTCCTCCAGCCGGTACTACGTGCGCAAGGCCGACACGGAGGTCTTCGCCGCGATCGACCTGATGCTGTCGGCCGGTGGGGTTCCGGTATTCGCTCACCCGCTCGCCCGCCGCCGGGGCCGTGTCGTCAGCGATGACGTCATCGCGGCGATGGCCGCTGCGGGGCTGGTCGGCATCGAGGTCGACCACCCGGATCACACCGCCGCCGACCGGACTCACCTGCGCGGTCTGGCGGCCGACCTGAGGCTGATCCCGACCGGAGCATCGGACTACCACGGCACGAACAAGGCGACGCGGCTGGCGTCCTGCACGACCGATCCGGGGGCATACGAGTCACTTGTCGCGCGGAACACCGCGCGACTCCCGATCGTCAAGTCGGCATGAGGCACTACCGTGACGGTATGCGACGTCTAGGGGTCATGGCCGGTGCGGCAGGCGCTGCCGTAGCCGGACTGCTCAGCGCCGCCTTCCTGCTCGCGCCGGGTGCCTCGGCCGACACCGTCAAGGACGTCATCGCCAAGTTGAAGGTGGCTCCGCTGTATGTGGCGAGCACCGGTGACGTCGGAGTGGTCAGCAATCGCGCCGCGGTCGAGTCTGCGCTGGGCAGCTCGACCAAGGTCGCGGTGATCCCGGCGGGTCAGAACGGCGATCAGATCATGGCCCAGTTGCAGCAGGGCCTCGGTGATCGCAAGGTGACGGTCGCCGTCTTCGTCGGCAATCGCTACCAGGCCAAATCCGACATCTACTGCGCGGGTGTCGCCCAGAGCGCCATGGATCGCGCCTGGAACGCGAATCGGGCGCAGAACAGCACCCGCGAGCTGTCCCAGACCCTGCTCGACTTCGCGAACAACCTCAAGCAGCAGCCGGCTTGCACATCGACGGGGAATGCCGACTATCAGGGGTCCGGCAGCTCCGGCGGTGCCGTGTGGCCATGGATCGTCGGCATCGGTGCCGTCGGAGCGGCCGGCATCGGCGGGCTGGCCTTCTACAGCAGGCGCAAGAAGAAGCAGGCACTCGCCACCGCGCGGGCCAGGGTCGAGCCGTACTACGACCGGCTGGCCAACGAGGTCAACACCCTCGATCCGCAGGACAACGCCACGGCACGCCAGGCGGTGGCCGACGCGTCCGAGCGGTTCAACACGGCCGGCTCGCAACTGTCCAGCGCGGACACGGTCGAGAAGGTGGCCGTTGCTCGGCGCACCACGTTGGAGGGGCTCTACGCCGCCGTCACGGCACGCAAGGCGCTCGGCCTGGACCCCGGCCCCGAGCTGCCGCCCATCGAGGAGCCACAGGGTGAGCAACTGACCGAGGCCAAGCAGGTCACCGTCCAAGGCAACAGCTACCAGGGATACCCGTCCTACACGCCGGGAGCGCCCTACTACTACGGCGGCGGCCGAGGTGTACCCGGCGGGTGGTACTCGACGCCGTTCTGGGAGACGCTGCTGCTCACCAGCGTGCTGACGGGCGGATTCGGGGGTTTCGGGGGCGGCGGCTACAACCAGGGCTATGACCAGGGCTATGACGCCGGCCGCGATTCTGCCGACAGCGGTGGCAGTTGGGGCGGCGACTCCGGCGGCGGCGGCACCGACTGGGGTGGTGGCGGCGGCTGGGGAGGCGGCGACTCCGGTGGCTGGGGCGGCGGCGGCGGCGACTGGGGCGGCGGCGGAGGCGGCGACTCCGGCGGCGGCAGCTGGTAGCGGGGGCCGCTGGCGCCCACCCTAACCAGGGCGAGCAGCTGGCCTTGGGCGCCATGCCGCGCCGGCTGTTCGCGTGCACCCCGTCGCGGCTTGCCGCCTTCGACTGCCCGCGCCGGTACCGGATGACCTACCTCGACCGGCCGACACCTGCCCGCGCAGCGCCATGGGCGCACAACACGCTCGGGGCAGTGGTCCACGTGGCGCTGCACCGGTGGTGGCAGCTGCGCCGCAGCGATCGCACGCCGGCCAACGGAGGGTTGCTGGTCGAGCGCAACTGGCAGTCCGACGGCTTTCGTGACGAGGAGCAGGCGCTCGGCTGGCGGGCCAGGGCGGCACGGTGGGTCGAGCAGTACCTCGCCACGGACGTCGACCCGGCCGACGAGCCGATTGGCGTCGAACGCACCGTGGCTACCACGACGCGGCGGCTGTCGGTCAGCGGTCGGGTCGACCGGATCGACGACCGCGACGGCGAACTGGTGATCGTCGACTACAAAACCGGACGGATGGTGCCCGGCAGCGACGACGCGCGTGGCTCGCAGGCGCTGGCCCTATATGCCCTCGGCGCGCGGCGCATCTGGCGGCGCGACTGCCGCCGGGTCGAACTGCACCATCTGCCGAGCGGGACAATCGCCGCGTTCGTGCACACCGACGAGTCACTGAGCCGGCACGTCGCGCGGGCCGAGGCGAGCGCCGACGACGTCGTGGCGGCGACGGACACGCTGGCAGCCGGGGCCGACCCCGACGACGTCTTCCCGCCCCTGCCGAGCCCGAGGTGCCGCTGGTGCGACTTCAGGCGGCACTGCCCGGAAGGGCAGGCCGCCTCGCCCGCGGTCACGTCGTGGGCGGGGCTCGCCGACGAGCTGGATTAGCTCGCGCGCTGGAGCCGGGCTTTGGCGGCGCGGTAGGTCGGGCCTTCCCGCCAATCAGCGGGAAGCACCCCGATGGCCAGCCGCAGCGCCCGCAATGACGCGGTGGTCGCGATCTGGCCGCCCGGCAGCACTGGCAGCCGGTACATCCGCCGCGCCCAGGCGGGCAGCAGCCCGACGGCTAGCGACGAGATCGTCGTCCAGCCGACTCGGGCCGGCACCGCGAAGCGCGCCGGGACGGGCAACGGGGGAGCGAGGACGCAGCGCGCCGCGTCGACGGCCGCTGACGTGAGGCGCAGCTGGGGTCGTATGCCGGTGAAGTAGTCCGCGAGCTGTGCGAGGGTATGCGGGGTGCGTGCGTCAGGGACTCCGACGAACGTCGCCGACAGCACCTGTTCCGCGACGTAGCGGTCGGCATCCGCCGCCGACAGCGGGATGCCGATACGCTGGGCCGCGGTCAGGAACGAGTCGACCTCGCAGGCGTGCACCCAGGCCAGCTGCTCCACGTCTGTGACGCCGAGCCGGGCATGCAGGGCCCGCACCCGCGCGCTGGCCGCATCGACCTCGGCCGTCGTGCCGAAAGTGAGGGTGGCGACGTACTGGACGGTGCGCTGCAGCCGGTTCCACGGCTGGTCGCGAAAGCGCGAGGTTGCCTGCATGACGGCCATCGCCTCGGGATGCAGGGCCTGCAGCAACAAGGCACGCAGCCCGCCGACCATGGTCAGCGGCTCGGCGTGCATCCGCCAGGTCACACTGCCGGGTCCGAAGTAGCCGAGATCGTCCATCACCGGTAGACGGTAGTGCTGGCGCCGGCCAGGACGAACCCGGTGCCGACCGGATAAGCCAGACTGCCAGCCGCTGGCGCGGATGAGGTCGGCAGCGTTTGCGCGACCTTGCCCGTGCGCGCGTCGAGCAGGTCGACGCCAGCCGGCCCGGCCACCAGCACGACGGACGACGCGAGCTGCGGCGCGCCGGACGTGGGGACGGAACTGGTGACCGTCGGAACAGTCGAGGTGCGCGCCGACCAGAGCATTGCGGTCCCCGTCGCGTTGATCGTGTAGGTCGTGCCGCCGATCCAGGCCAGTTCCGCGTCCTGGGCGGCAGACTGCTGCACCGTGCCACCGGCGGGTGGTCTCGGGGTGAGCGCCAGGCGACCCAGCACCTTGCCGTTCGCGGGGTCATAGCGCACCAGTTCGTGGGTGGCTGGATCCAACGCGCCCACGAACGCGTCGGCTGCGAACGGCACGGCTGCCACATTGGCCAGCCGCCATTTGACCGGATGGTCCTTGTCGTCGTTGCCCGCATACCGATCGCGCAGCAACAGGTGCCTGCCGTCGGCGCACTGCTGGGCGATCAATGCGCCGGCCGACCCGACGGCGAGGCCCGTCATCTGGCAGCCGGCGGGCTGCGCGTACTCCCAGAAGTCGTACCCCTCGTTGACCCGTATCGCGTAGACGACCGACGTGGTGCTCACGAAGATCGCGTCGTTAACCGCTGTGATCGTCGGGTGGCCGATGACGGGGTGGCTCTCGGTGTCCAGGGTGCGTTCCCAGACGCGTTTGCCGGTACCGGTGTCGAAAGCATTGACCTCGTCGCAGTTGCCGCCGTGCAGGAAGAACGCCACGGTGTGGCCCTGTTGCTGCACCACGTCGCAGATCGTTCGGTCGGTGCGTGTGTAAGACCAGGTCACGGTCCCGGTCCGCGCATCGCGACCGTTCACGGTGTGCGCCGAATAGGTGACGACGGTTCCGCCCTCGAACGGCTCGCCGATCGCGGTGCGTTCGTCGCTGTGCCACGCCAGCCGCGGGGTGGCCGACAGCTGCGCGCCGGGCACGTCCGGTGGCGCTCCTCCGGCCGTGTGCAGGTGCGCGTGGACGACCTCACTGCGCGACCAGACGATCGCGACCCAGGCGGCCAGCACGACTATGACCGAGGCGATCGCGATCAGATACCAGCGCCGGGCCCGCCGCATCGATGCGACGTGCCGGTGGACGGCGGCAGCCGACGCGTCGTCGGGTCGCAGCTGCACCGTCACGCGGCCATCATCGCCTAGTCGGCTGTGGCCGTCCCGCCGCCGCCTCGCCGCCGTCGGCGGCGGGACCGTTTCGGGGCTTCCTCTGTGGTACTGGGCGGAGCGTCCACAGGCTGGCCGGCCCGGGTGCGCTGACGCGGACGGGCGCGCGCCGGACGTTGTGGCCGAGCGGCTCGCTCGGGGCGAGCGTGGGCACGGTCACGGGAGCGGTCGCGACCGCCGAGATCCTCGACCTCCTCTGCGGACAGCCCCGCGCGGGTGCGCTCGGCGCGGGGCAGTGTGCCACGGACTCCCGGCGGGATGTCCAGCTCGAGGAATAGGTGCTCCGACGTGGAGTAGGTCTCGGCGGGCTCGTGGAAGGGCAGCCCGAGAGCGTCGCAGACCAGCCGCCACCTGGGGATGTCATCCCAGTCGATCAGCGTGACCGCGGTGCCGGACTTGCCGGCGCGCGCCGTTCGGCCGATGCGGTGGATGTAGGTCTTCTCGTCCTCGGGCGCCTGGTAATTGATGACGTGGGTGACGTCGTCGACATCCAGCCCACGCGCCGCGACATCGGTGGCCACCAGCACGTCGACCTTGCCGGAACGAAACGCCCGCAGCGCCTGCTCGCGGGCACCCTGCCCCAGATCGCCGTGTACCGCGGCGGCGGCGAAGCCGCGATCAGCCAGATCGTCAGCGACCTTCTGCGCGGTCCGTTTGGTCCGGGTGAAGATCATCGTCAGGCCGCGACCACGGGCCTGCAGGATTCGGGCGAGCAGCTCGGTCTTGTCCAGCGCGTGCGCACGGTAGGCGAACTGGTCGACGTGCTCGATCGCGGGGGAGTTGTTGTCGCTGTGTTCGGCCCGGATCTGGACCGGCTGGTCGAGGAACTTGCGGGCCAGCGCCACGATCGGGCCAGGCATGGTGGCCGAGAACAGCATCGTCTGCCGTTTGTCCGGCAGCTGGGCGAGCAGCTTCTCGATGTCGGGCAGGAAGCCCAGGTCCAGCATTTCGTCGGCCTCGTCCAGGACCAGGATCCGGACTGCGCCGAGCACCAAGTGCCGCTGCTGAACCAGGTCCAGCAGCCGGCCGGGCGTGCCGACGACGACGTCGGTGCCCTTGCGCAGCGCGTCGATCTGCGGCTCGTAGGCGCGGCCACCGTAAATGGTGACCACGCGGGCACCGAGCTGTGAGCCGGCAGCGGCGAGGTCGCCAGACACCTGCACGGCCAGCTCCCGAGTCGGCGCGATGACCAGCGCCTGCGGCGCGGCGCCGCGGGCTCCCGGGAGTTCAAGCTGGTTCAGCAGCGGTACCCCGAAGCCGAGGGTCTTGCCGGTGCCGGTGCGCGCCTGGCCGATCAGGTCCCGGCCGGCCAGTGCGATCGGCAGGGTCAGTTCCTGGATCGCGAACGTTCGGGTGATGCCGGCGGCGGCGAGCGCGGCGACGATCTGCGGGCGGACGGCGAAGTCGGCGAACGCCGGGCTGTCCGGGCGGACCGGCGCGCGGGCGGCGAGAGGTGCGGGATCTAAGGCAGGATCGGTGGGCTGGGCGGTGCTGTTGGTCATCAAGGTCCTTGCGTTCGTGCGCCGACCTGCTCGGACTCGGTCCGGTGTTTGGGGGCCTGCGACCACTGTTGCGGGGAGGCGCCGTACGCACGAAACGGTCAACGCGGATATACGCCGCAGCGCATGTCGCCGCGGATCGGTACCTAGTGTACGTGCTGTCGGGCGCTAGTCTCGCCGCCGTGCCCCCTGACCTCCCCGATCCGGCGCTGGTGGACCTGCTCGGCGTCCTCGCCTATGGCGAGTTGACGGCGTTCGACCGGCTTGCCCAAGACGCCCGGCTGGCCCCGACGCTCGAGGGCCGCGCGGCACTGGCCTCGATGGCGGCCGTCGAGATCGCCCACTACCGACGGCTGGCCGATCGGCTGCGCGAACTGGGCGCCGAGCCAGAGCCGGCGATGGCGCCGTTCGTCCGCGCCTACGAGGCTTTCCACGCCACGACGACGCCCTCCACCTGGCTGGAGGGGCTCGTCAAGGCATACGTCGGCGACGGGATGGCCGCCGACTTCTACCGTGAGATCGCCGAGTTCGTCGACCCGTCCACCCGCGAGCTGATCGTCGAGGTGCTGGCCGACACCGGCAGCGCCCAGTTCGCGGTCCGCGAGGTGCGGGCCGCGATCGCCGCACAGCCGGCCCTCGCCGGGCGGCTCGCGCTGTGGGGTCGCCGGCTGGTCGGCGAGGCGCTCAGCCAGAGCCAGCACGTGTTGGCCGAACGGGACGCTTTGACGGAACTGCTCATGCGCGGCACCGGCGACCTCGCGGGGGTCGCCGCGCTGATCACCCGCATCACCGACAAGCAGAGCGAGCGGATGGCCGCGCTGGGCCTATCCGGTTGACGTCATCTTCTCCGTCGCCACATGACGCCTCAGCCGGCGAAGCCGACGCGCCGTTGGTCCGACTGGGCGATCTCGATATAGGCGACGAGGTTGGCCGGCACGATCACCTTGCGCCCCTTGTCGTCGGTCAGGTTGAGCGATCCGTCGACGCTCTTGAGGGCGGCGGCGACGAGCGCCTCGACCTCGTCCGGGGTCTGCGAGCTCTCCAGCACGATCTCGCGCGGCGTGTGCAGCACGCCGATCTTGACCTCCACGAGGGGCCTCCCGTTGTCGGACGAACAGTCTGCGGCCACTCCACGTTAGCCGAGCCGCTCCGACGGCGGCCGGTGCGATCGCTGCGCCGACAGCGAACGCGGCAGCGGCTACTCGCCGCGCTCCTCCTGGATCGGGAAGTTGGAGATTCCCCGCCACTGCAGCGCCTCGAGAATCGACACTGCGACGTCCTTGGGGATCGGGCGCTCGTTCGACAGCCACCAGCGGGCGGCGACCTGCGCCGCCCCGGTGAGGGTGATCGAGATCAGCTCGGCGTACGGCCGGTCAAGGCCGGTCTCGGCCTCGACGGTGTCGGCCACCGCGTGCATGATCGAGTTCTCCGCACGCTCGACCCGTTCGCGGACGCCGGGATCGTTGCCGAGATCGGTCTCGAAGACCAGGCGGTAGGCACCCTGCGACACGTCGTCGTTGCCGCTGACGAAGTCGAAATATGCCGAGAGCACCCCGTGGATGCGTTCGCGGTTGTCGTCGGTGCGCCTGAGGGCCGCGGTGGTCGCCTCGACGATCGTCTCGGCCTGCGTCTCGAGCAGCGCCAGGTAGAGCTCGAGTTTGCTCGGAAAGTGCTGGTACAGCACCGGTTTGGAGACCCCGGCCCGCTCAGCGATGTCGTCCATAGCGGCCGCGTGGTAGCCGTTGGCGACGAAAACCTCCTGGGCGGCTTGGAGCAACTGGGCGCGCCGCTCGGACCGGGGCAACCGAGCCCCGCGGCGGGTCAAGCCGGCGGTCTTCGTCATCAACCCACCCGTCGACAAGATGCGCGGTGCTCCGGACTCTACCCGGCGGCACCGACTCGAGCGAGGTAGCCGGCCGCGCACCGAATCGTCCAGCGCCGGCGCGAACAAGTCCCCGTGGTCCTCGACCCGGGCGAGGACCTCCGGCGCGGTGAACGTCAGCGGCGGCCCGTCGGCGACCTCCTCCCACCCCAGTGGGGTCGAGACGGAGGGTCGAGCTCGAGCCCGCAGCGAGTACGGCGAGACCGTCGTCTTGGCCGGGTTGTTCTGGCTCCAGTCCACGAACACCTTGCCATTGCGCAGATTCTTCGCCATCCGCGACACGATCAGTTTCGGATGCTCCTCTTCGAGGCGCTTGGCCACCGACTGTGCGTAGCGTGACGGCGCGTCCGGATCCGCGGTGTCGACCGCGGCGCTCACCTGCATGCCCTTCGACCCGGACGTCTTGGGTTCGGCAGTGAGCCCGTCGTCCGCGAGAATCTCCCGCAACAGCAGGGCAACCTCGCAGCATTGCTCGATGTCGGCGGGAGCTCCGGGGTCGAGGTCGAACACGATCAGGTCGGTGTGTGGCTTGCGTTTGCGCGAGCCGACGGCCGGTATCCGCCATTGCGGCGTGTGCAACTCGATCGCGGCCAGGTTGGCCAGCCACACCAGAGTCGCGAGTTCCTCGACGACGATGAAGTCGATTCGGTCGCGGTTCATGGTCGACCCCGGGACGGGCAGCGTCACCGTGCGGACCCAGTCAGGTGTCCCCCGCGCGGCGTTCTTCTCGAAGAAGAACGGCGCATCGACGCCATTGGGATACCGCTTCACCGTCAACGGCCGGTCGGCCAGATGCGGGAGCAGGACGGGGGCGACGCGGGTGTAATAGTCGATCACCTCGCCCTTGGTGAAGCCGGTCTCCGGGTAGAGCACCTTGTCCAGATTGGATAGCGACAACTGGCGTCCCTCGACCTGAACGCTCACCCGGTCAGCCATCCCGCGTCACCTCCCGGGCGCGCTTGTCGCTTCGCATCGCCGATATAGACCGGCTGGCGCAGCCGGCCGTCCGGAGCCCATTGCGAGTAGGTCACCTCGACGACAGTGTCCGGCTCGACCCATGTGACGACTCGCCCGGGCGAGGGTGGCGGATCGACCGCAAGGGGGCCCGTGAGCCGCGCCCGCAGCTGTCGACGGAGGGCGTCGGCGGTGCGCATGGACAAACCGCTGCCCACCTTGCCGGCGAACGACAACGTCGAATCCTCGTAATAGCCCAGCAGCAACGAGCTGAGCACACCTGGACGCTCGATGTCCGACTCCCACCCGATGACGACGAACTCGCTGCGGCGCAAGAACCGCACCTTGACCCAGTCCGGGCCGCGTGCGCCCGGACGGTAACGGCTCCCCAGCCGCTTGGCCACCACACCCTCCAGGCCATGCTCGCGTGCCGCGAGCCTCGGTGGCCGGCCCGTCGTCGAAGGCCGGGCTCACCGTCCAGCCCGGCCGCTGGGCCGCGAGGCGTTCCAGGGTGGCGCGTCGTTCGTCGAGTGGGCGGGCGGTGATGTCGACCCCGTGCAGCCGCAGGACATCGAACGCAATGAACGACACGGGCGTATGCGAGGCCAATTCGGCCGCCTGCGTCCGGGACCGAACGTGCATCCTGGTCTGCAACAACCCGAAGGACGGTCGGCCCTCGGCGAACGCGACGATCTCGCCGTCGACGAGCGCATCGTCGATGCCATCGCCGAGCCCGGCCAGCTCGGGGTAGGCGATCGTCACCTCGTTGCCGCGGCGGCTGCGGATCACCGTTCGGCCATCGACGATCTCGACGAGTGCCCGCACCCCGTCCCACTTGAACTCATACGTCCACCCCGGTCCGTCGGGCAGCTGGTCCGCTGCGGTAGCCAGCATGGGCTGCACCCGTCCATCATGGAGCCATGCGGTCGATCTGGAAGGGAGCGGTCTCCTTCGGGCTGGTCAGCATCGGCGTGAAGCTGTACTCCGCCACCGAGGAACGCGACGTCAGTTTCCATCAGGTGCGGCGCGCCGACGGGTCGCGGGTCCGCTACAAACGGGTGGCCGAGGCGGACGGCGAAGAGGTCCCCTACGGCGAGATCGCGAAGGGCTATCAGCTGCCCGGCGGCGAGATAGTCGTGCTCACCGACGAGGACTTCGCCGACCTGCCGCTGCCCACCGCGCACGTCGCCGACGTGCTGCAGTTCGTGCCGCTGGAGGAGGTCGATCCGATCTACTTCGCGAAGAGCTACTACCTCGAGCCCGAGCCGCAGGCGGTGAAGCCGTACGTGCTGTTGCGCGACGCGCTGGAGTCCAGCGGCAAGGCCGGGCTGGTCAAGGTTGCGATCCGCAACCGCGAGCAACTGGCCACATTGCGGGTGCGCGACGGCGTGATCGTGCTCGAGACGATGATCTGGCCGGACGAGGTGCGCGAGCCGTCCTTCTCGTTCCTCGACCAGCAGGTCGAGCTGCGGCCACAGGAACGCACCATGGCCGAGTCGCTCGTCGAGAGCATGTCCGGCGACTTCGACCCCGAGCAGTACACCGACGAGTACCGCGCCGCGCTGCAACAGGTGATCGACGCGAAGGTCGAAGGACGCGAGGTCGTCGAGCCGGAGGTTGCCCAGCCGACGTCGAGCAACGTCGTCGACTTGATGTCCGCGCTGCGCGCGTCGGTCGACGCGGCCAAACGCAGCCGCGGCGAACCGATGGCGCCAGCCACGAAAGCCACCAGCCAGAAGGCGCCCGCGAAGAAGAGCGCGGCGAAGGAGGCGCCGGCCAAGAAGGCGGCCGGGAAGAAGGTTGCCGCCAAGAAGGCAGCGTCGGCCCGTCGGCGCAGCGCGTAGCCTGCCCAGTCGTGCGACCGATACCGACATCGACCGACCGTGCGTCGGCAGGTCCGCCGCGCGCTCGGCTGGCTTACGACGACCTGCCGGCCCTGGACCGGTCGATCCCGCCGTGGCCAGCGCGGACGATCGAGATCGCAGGCGCGTCGATCGTCGTGCGCTCGACGCGCCCGACCGGTGCCGCCGCCGAGCCGGCGCTGTACGTGCACGGCCTGGGTGGCTCGTCCACGAACTGGACCGATCTGGCGGCGCAGCTTGCCCCCTGGCTCGACGGGCAGGCGATCGACCTGCCTGGCTTCGGAAATTCCGGACCGTCCCCCGATAGCTGACTACTCGGTGCGCGCCCATGCGCGCACGGTCATCGGGTATCTGCAGCAGTCCGCCCGCGGACCGGTGCACCTGTTCGGCAACTCGCTGGGCGGCGCGATCTCGATCGTGGTGGCCGCGACCCGGCCGGATCTGGTGCGCACCCTGACGCTTGTTTCACCTGCGGTGCCGGATCTGCGGCCGTGGATCCCGCGTGACGCGTTCCTGCCCATCGCTGTACTGCCCGGGCTCGGGCCGATGGCGCTGCGGCGGTGGGAACGGATGAGCCCCGCAAGGCGCGCCCGAGCCGTCATCGAACTGTGCTTCGCACAGCCATCCGTGGTCCCGCCCAACCGGATGGCCGAAGCGATCGAGGAGGTCCGCCACCGCTCGTCGACCACGTGGAGCGCCGACGCATTCATCCGCTCCCTACGCGGACTGATCGCCGCATACCTGGCGCGCGGCGGGCGCAGCCTGTGGGCGCAGCTGGCACAGATCCGCGCACCGACGCTCGTGGTATGGGGCGATCGCGACCGACTCGTCGACGTTGCCATGGCGCCGCGGGTGGCGCGCACCGTGCCAAACGGCCGGCTGCTGATCATCCCCGGGGTCGGGCACGTGTCGCAGATGGAGGATCCCGTCACGACTGCCCGTGCAGTCCTCGGCCTGCTGCAGGACACGCGGCAGGTAGGTGGCTGAGGGGCGCGTTTGTGCGATGCTGAGGCCGTGCAGGACGGCCCGGATCGCGGTGGGGTGCAGCTTCGCTCACGGCCCGAGCACCCCGATCTGCCGGCGCCGCCCGCGGCTCGGGCGCCCGGCGTCGGGAACTGGCTGCGTCGCTTCGTGGCCCGCTACGGCTGGCGCGCCTATGCGCTGCCCGCGCTGACGGTGCTCACTGTCGTGGCGTTGACGACCACGGTCGGCCGTCCGAGCCAACTCACCTGGCGCCCCGGGCCCCGCTGTGGCGGGTGGCACGTCACAGCCGGCTGCCCCGATGGCCTCGGGCAACTCCCGGCTCAAGGTCGATCAGCCCGGTGCGAATGCCCAGAACGAGGCGCTCGCGTCCGACCAGTTGCCCGCAGGCGCGCCGTACACCAAGCAGGGCGCGCGGACGTTCCGGGTGCTGCCCGGCACGACTCGTGCTGTCGGTGCCGGAACGCCGAAGCGGTACGCCATTGAGGTCGAGAACGGGGTCACCGGGGTCGACCTGACGGCATTCGCGGCGAAGGTCGATGCGGTGCTTGACGACCCGAAGAGCTGGACCGCGCAAGCGGGCGTGGCGCTGCAACGCGTCGACGCCGGGCTGGTGGACTTCCACGTGACGCTCACCTCGGCCATGACGGTGCGCCAGCTGTGCGGCTACCAGTTGCGGATCGAGACCTCGTGCTGGGCCGCGGCCGACTCCCGGGTGGTGCTGAACGTCGCGCGCTGGGTACGCGGCGACGCTGCCTACCTGGGCGACCTCGACGCCTACCACATCTACATGATCAATCACGAGACCGGACACGCGCTCGGGCACAGTCACGCGCACGGTTGCCTGGCCAACGGGATGGCCCCGGTGATGATGCAGCAGACGATCACCCTGAAGGCCGCGAACGGGAAGCTCTGCTCGGCCAATCCATGGCCCTTCCCGCCCAGTGTGCCCGGTACGCCCGGGGTCGAGATCCCGGGCACCTGATCACGCGTACCGTGTACGCATGTGACTGACGTGCCGGCCGAGCTGAAGGAGCTGTCCGGCACGCTCGGCAGCATCGAGGCCGTCCTCGACCTCGACAAGCTGCGCGGCGAGGTCGCCGCTCTCGAGCAGCAGGCGGCGTCCCCGACGCTGTGGGACGACCAGGAGCGCGCGCAGAGGGTAACGAGCCGGCTGTCCTATGTGCAGGGTGAGATCCGTCGGGTCGAGGATCTTCGTCGGCGGATCGACGACGCCCAGGTGCTCTGGGAGCTCGGCGTGGCCGAGGACGACGCGGAGTCGCGGGCTGAGGTCGAGCGCGAGCTCGGGCCGCTGCGGCACAGCATCGACGAGCTCGAGGTGCGCACCCTGCTGTCCGGCGAGTACGACTCGCGCGAAGCTCTGGTCACCATCCGGTCCGAAGCCGGCGGCGTCGACGCCGCGGACTGGGCCGAGATGCTGCTGCGCATGTACCTGCGCTGGGCTGAACGGCACGGCTACCAGACCGAGGTGCTGGACACCTCGTACGCCGAGGAGGCCGGCATCAAGTCGGCCACCTTCCAGGTCAAAGAGCCTTACGCGTACGGCACGTTGTCCGTCGAGCAGGGCACCCATCGGCTGGTGCGGATCAGCCCATTCGACAACCAGGGACGCCGGCAAACCAGCTTCGCAGGGGTCGAGGTGCTACCGGTGGTCGACCAGTCGGACCACATCGACATCCCCGACGACGACATCCGGGTCGACGTCTACCGATCCAGTGGTCCGGGCGGGCAGGGCGTCAACACCACCGACTCCGCGGTGCGCATCACCCACCTGCCGACCGGCATCGTGGTGAGCTGCCAGAACGAGCGCAGCCAGATCCAGAATCGGGCAAGCGCGATGAACGTGCTGCAGGCCAAACTGCTCGAACGGCGCCGGGAGGAGGACCAGGCCAAGATGGACGCCCTCAAGGACGGTGGCAATAGCTGGGGCAACCAGATGCGTAGTTATGTGCTGCATCCATATCAGATGGTCAAAGATCTGCGTACCGGTCACGAAGTGGGCAATCCGCAGGCCGTCCTCGACGGAGAAATCGACGACTTCATCGAGGCCGGAATCCGCTGGCGGCGCAGCACGTGAGTCGAGTTCGGGGTTTCGTTAGGTAAGCTGCGATCCCGTGATTCAACTCGACAACGTCACCAAGGTCTACCCGGCCGGCACTCGGCCGGCGCTGGACACGGTGTCCGTTGACATCGACAAGGGCGAGTTCGTTTTCATGATCGGCCCGTCCGGGTCGGGCAAGACCACCGTGTTGCGGCTGCTGTTGCGTGAGGAGGTGCCCACCACGGGCCGGATCACCGTAGACGGGCGAGACGTCGGGCGGCTGCCCAAGCGCAAGGTGCCCGACCTGCGTCGCAAGATCGGCTGCGTCTTCCAGGACTTCCGCCTGCTGCCTAAGAAGAACGTGTACGACAACGTCGCGTTCGCACTCGAGGTGATCAACAAGAAGCAGCGGGCGATCAGGCGCACGGTTCCCGAGGTAATCGACCTGGTGGGCCTGGACGGCAAGGCGAACCGCATGCCGCACGAGCTGTCCGGGGGAGAGCAGCAGCGGGTCGCCATCGCGCGGGCATTTGTCAACCGACCGCTTGTCCTGCTCGCCGACGAGCCCACCGGAAACCTCGACCCCGACACCAGCCAGGGCATCATGAGCCTGCTCGAGCGCATCAACCGCACGGGCACGACCGTGCTCATGGCCACGCACGACAACAACATCGTCGACGCGATGCGGCGGCGAGTCGTCGAACTTGACTTTGGCAAGATCATCCGTGACCAAGCCCGAGGCGTCTACGGCGTCGGGCGCTGAACGCTTCGACAGCTCGATAGGAACTCATGCGTGCAAACTTCGTGATGTCCGGTGTGGGTACCGGGCTGCGCCGCAACCTGCTGATGACGATCGCGCTGGTGCTGACCACGGCGATCTCGCTGGTGTTCTTGGGCGGATCGATCCTGACGAATACCTTCATCGACAAGTTCCGCCACAAATATGAAGGCGGTCTCAATGTCTCGATCTACCTGTGCGGTTCGATCAAGACGGCGACCTGCTCCCATGTGGCGACCAAGGCGGAGAAGGCGGCGCTGCAAACAAGACTGAGCGCGGATCCGCTGATCGTCTCGACCGACTTCATCAGCAAGCAGGAGGCATACGCCCGCAACAGGAACTTTCTGGGTGCTGACGCGGCAAAGTTCCTGACGCCGGACGACTTTCCGGACAGCTACGTTCTGAAGTTGAAGAACGTCGGTCGGGATTACCCCACCATCTCGCAGAACTACCGATCCCAGCCAGGTGTCGAAGTCGTACAGAACGAGGACGAGAGCCTCAAGACTATTCTCAAACTGTTCAACTCTGCCAGGATAAGTGCATTTGTCTTCGCGGTTCTCGTGCTCATCAGTGCGATCATTCTGATGGCGATCACTATTCAGGTTGCCGCATCCCAGCGCCGCAACGAGACGAACATCATGCGACTAGTCGGGGCATCCCGGTGGATGACCCAATTGCCATTCGTCATCGAGGCGATTATCGGCGCATTGGTCGGCGCCGTCCTGGCGGGCGTGGGTCTTTGGGTAGGGAAGCTTGTCATGCTCAATGGAATCTTCCGTGACCAGGTGCAGCGCAGCGTGTTGCCGGATCTGAGCTTCGGCGAAGTGCTGACGGCAGCCTCCGTGTCGCTTGCGGTGGGCATCATCCTCGCCACCGTCACTGCCTACGTCACGCTGCGCGCATACGTGCGGCTATGAGCCGCACCGTGTCGGCTGCATCAAGCAACCGGCAGGGGGGCCGGAAGATCATCGCGCAGAATCGCAAGGCACGTCACGACTATGCCGTGCTGGACACCTTCGAGGCGGGAGTCGTCCTCACCGGCACCGAGGTGAAGTCGTTGCGTCTTGGCCGGGCATCTCTGGTCGACGGATTCGCCACCATCGACGACGGCGAAGTCTATCTGCGCAACATCCACATTCCTGAGTACGACCAGGGATCGTGGACCAATCACGAGCCGCGCCGAACCCGCAAGTTGCTGCTGCACCGGGCAGAGATCATGCGGCTGATCGGCAAGACCAAGGAGAGTGGGCTGACGCTCGTCCCACTGTCGATCTACTTCTCAGCGGGCAAGGTCAAGGTCGAGCTGGCGCTGGCTCGGGGCAAACGGTCGTACGACAAACGGCAGGACCTGGCGCGCCGCGAGGCCGATCGTGAGGTGCGCCGCGCCTTGGGACGGCGGGCCAAAGGCATCGACACCGGGTAGCCGTGGCGGTTGACCTCGGCGACAGGCTCGGGCGTGACGGCCGCTCAGTCAGGGAGCAGCGGCACCCACGGGTCCTGGTCGCGGCCGATCAGCACGGCGCGCGTGACCGCGGCCGAGCCGAACCGTTCGCGCACGTGGTCGAGAGCGGCGTCGAGGGCAGCCGCGTCATAGTGGTCGAACGGCAGAGTCAGCTGGATGGCACCGTGGCGGTCGAGGTTGGCGACCGCCACACCGACGAGGGTGAGGCCGAGCTGTTCGATCATCGGTGTGGCCGTCATCAGGAGCTGTCTGGCGGCCTCGAGAATCGTCTGGGTCTGTGCGGTCGCCCGCGGCAGGGTATGCGACCGGGTCACCCGCGAGTAGTCGTCGAAGCGCAGCCGGAGCACGACGGTGCGGCCTACTCGTCCGCCGGCGCGCATCCGGCGGGTGACGCGGTCGACGAGGGCGACGAGGACGGCATCCAGCTCGTCGGGTGACTTGGGTCTGCGGCCGAGAGCGCGCTGCGCCCCAACCGAGCGCCGCCGGCGCCCCACCTCCACCGACCGGGGATCGCGGTTGTGGGCGAGGGCGTGCAGATGCCGGCCGGAGGCCCGCCCCAGCATCGAGACCAGCGCCGGCTCGCCGAGCTCGGCGACCTCGCCGACGGTGCTGATCCCCCGATCGCGAAGCTTGTGCGCGGTGACCTCCCCGACGCCCCACAGGCGTTCGACCGGCAGCGGATGCAGGAACGCCAATTCTCCCTCGGGAGGCACCAGGAGCAGGCCGTCCGGCTTGGCCACCCCGCTGGCCACCTTGGCGAGGAACTTGGTCCTGGCCACGCCGACCGTGATCGGCAGGCCAACCCGCCGCAGGACGTCGCGTCGCAACCGCAGGGCGATCTCGGCGGGCGTGCCCGACACCCGGCTTAAACCGCCGACGTCGAGGAACGCCTCATCGATCGAGAGCGGTTCGACTAGCGGCGTGGTGTCCTCGAACACCGCGAACACTGCCCGGCTCGCCTCGGCGTAGGCCGACATTCGGGGCCGCACGACGACCGCCTGCGGGCACAGCCGGCGCGCCCAGGCGCCGCCCATCGCCGTCCGCACCCCGTAGGCCTTGGCCTGGTAACTGGCGGCGAGCACGACGCCGGCTCCGACGATCACCGGACGGCCGCGCAGCCGCGGATCGTCTCGTTGCTCGACCGATGCGTAGAACGCGTCGAGATCGGCGTGCAGGATCGTGGCTGCGCTCGTCACGAACATATGTTCGCATGCCGGGTTGGTGGTGTGCGTCAGACTTTCTGGCAGGGAATTCGGGCTAAGCCGTGACAGGGAGTTCCGCAGACGTCGAGGCCCTGAGGGCGGCAGCCGAGCTGCCGGTCGCGAGGTTCGCCGCCCTGTCCGGCATCCCGGAACGCACTTATCGCCGCCGCCTGGCCATGCTCCGAAGCGGCAACGACACGATCAAGGGGGCGCGCTTGCGGTAGTGGAGCGCTGTCGCCGCGAAACTCGTGCTGTCGGATCGCTGACGACCGGCGTCCCGGAGAGTTCCTTAAAGAAATCCGGGAGGCGGTGTCGGATCGGGGCGGTGGTGTTCGTAGCAGGGATGAGGCCGCCCACAAGGGGCCGGCACCAAGCAAAGGAAGCGCGAACATGAAGCTGACAACCATGACCCAGGTCACCATCGACGGAGTGATGCAGGGAAACGGCCACGCGTCGGATGAGGACCGCAGGAACGGATTCGAGCGCGGCGGATGGGCCCGGGGGAAGGGTGACAACGAGACCCACGCGTTCATCAACCAGACCTACCAGCGCGCCGACGCGTTCCTGCTCGGCCGGCGGACCTACGAGCTGTTCGCCGGCTCGTGGGGGTCCTTGACGGAACAGGATGTCCCTGGCTGGGAGCCCGTCATGCGGGCATTGAACACACAGCCCAAGTACGTGGCATCGACCACATTCGCCGATCCCGAGTGGTCGGGCACCACCGTCCTGTCCGACGACCTCGCGACCGCCATCGCGGACCTGAAGGCGAAACCGGGGGGTGAGCTGCAGGTGCACGGCAGTGGCGCCCTGACCCGGTGGTTGCTGGAGAACGATCTGGTCGACGAGATGACTCTGATCGTCGTTCCCGTGGTTCTCGGCCAGGGCGCGCGGTTGTTCCCGGAGGCCGGCCCGGACCTCGCGCTCGACCTGGTCGAGTCGCGAGTCGACTCGAAGGGCGTGACGATCCAGGTCTACCGGCCGGCCGGGCGCCCGCAGTATGCAGCGGCTTGAAGTCCCTGACCGGTACACCACACTGTCTTGACACCACAGGAGATGATCTTCAGATGCAGTATCTGGTTTCCGTGATCGATGACAAGAGCAATCCCGGCAGCACGGACAGGCAGCCTGCCATCAGCGCGTTCAACGAACGACTGATCGCCGAGGGCTACTGGGTTTTCGCGGGCGGACTCGCAGACACCACCGCGGCCACGGTGATCGACAACCGGGGCGAGCAGGCGGTGTTCAGCGACGGGCCGTTCGTGGAGTCGAAGGAGTACCTTGCCGGCGTCTGGGTGTGGGAGGCCCCCGATCTGGATGTGGCGCTCAGGCTCGCCGCCGAGGCGTCGAAGATCTGCGATCGGAAGATCGAGGTGCGGCCATTCCAGTGAGCGACGTCGAGGAGGCGATCACCCGGGTGCACCACGAGCAGTGGGCGCGGGTGGTCGCCGCCCTGACCAGGCGTTTCGGTGACCTGGACATCGCCGAGGAGGCGGCGGCCGAGGCGTTCGCGACCGCCGTGCAGCGGTGGCCGGCCGACGGCGTACCGCCCAACCCCGGCGGCTGGCTGACCACCACCGCCAACCGCAAGGCCATCGACCGGATCCGGCGGGAGAACAAGCGCGACGACAAGCACAGGGAGGCTCGGATGCTGTACGACGACCCGCCCGAGCCCCTCGAGGCCGCCAGTGCCATCGACGACGACCGGCTGCGGCTGATCTTCACCTGCTGTCACCCGGCGCTGGCGATGCAGACCCGGGTGGCGCTGACGCTGCGCATGGTCGGCGGTCTGACCGTGCCCGAGATCGCCCGCGCCTTCCTGGTGCAGCAGAGCACCATGGGGCAGCGGATCACCCGCGCGAAGGCCAAGATCAAGGCGGCTCGCATCCCGTATCGGGTGCCGTCCGCGCAGGACCTCCCGGCACGCGTGTCCGGCGTACTCGCCGTCCTGTACCTCGTCTTCAACGAGGGCTACCTGGCGAGCGGCCCCGACACCGATCCGGTACGTCACGACCTGACCGCCGAGGCGATCCGGCTCACCCGCCTGATCCGTGCCCTCCTGCCGCAGGACGGTGAGGTGGCCGGGCTGCTGGCGCTGATGCTGCTCACCGAGGCCCGCCGCACCGCCCGGGTCTCGGCCAGCGGCGAACTGGTCGCCCTCGACGAGCAAGACCGTGGGGCCTGGGACGCGACGCTGATCGCCGAGGGTCACCGGCTGGTCCGCGAGCGCCTAGCTGCTGCCGCCGCCGGCGTGGCTCCGGGCCGCTACCAGATCCTCGCCGCGATCAACGCCGTGCACACCTGCGCCCGCGACGCACGTGACACCGACTGGTCACAGGTCCTCGCCCTCTACGACCGGCTCGTCCGCCTCGACCCCTCGCCGATCATCGCCCTCAACCGGGCGATCGCGGTCGCCGAGCTGGACGGCCCGGAAGTGGCACTGGCGGCCGTCGACCGTCTCGAGGACAAGCTGGCCGGCTACCACGCCTACCACGCCACCCGCGCCGACCTGCTGCGCCGGCTAGGCCGCAGCCAACAGTCACGCGCGGCCTACGACAAAGCCATCGACCTGGCCGGCAACACCGCCGAAACCGCCTACCTGACCCGCCGCCGCGACCAACTGCGGTAGCGCCCACGGATCTCCCCGTGCGACACACGGCGACCGTGCCAAGTTCTTGACGCAAGACATTGGCTGCGGTCGGGATCTGGTGGACGCTGCTTTCGCTGGGCTGTCTCTCCAGTGCTTGCCAGTGCAAGCGTCGCTGCCGCGTCAGCTCAGGCAGGGCGTCCAGCCGGTTTGACGGATCGATGCGTGGTCAAACTGCGGGTGTTCAGCACGCATCGCGGCTGCAATACTGCGACCAGCGACCCCCGCTCACGGCAGCGCGCCGGTGACTCGAGGTAACGGAGATCGAGCGATGGACACGTACAAGAAGGCGTTCCTGCGCAGCGTGAACGACCCGGTTTCGTTCTGGGGCGAGGCGGCCGAGTTGATCTCCTGGGACCAGGTGCCGAACACGGTCCTGGACGACTCTTCGGCGCCGTTCTACCACTGGTTCCCGGACGGGGTGTTGAACACCTGCTACAACGCGTTGGATCGGCACGTCGAGGCGGGCCGCGGCGGGCAGGCCGCATTGATCTACGACAGCCCGTTGACGGGTCGCAGCGCGACCTATACCTACGCGCAGCTTCGGGACGAGGTGGCCCGGTTCGCCGGCGCGCTGAGCTCGCTGGGAGTCGTCAAGGGCGACCGCGTCGTCATCTACATGCCGATGATTCCCCAGGCAGCCATCGCCATGCTGGCGTGCGCGCGGCTGGGAGCCGTGCACTCGGTCGTGTTCGGCGGGTTCGCTGCGCACGAGCTGGCACTGCGGATCGAGGACGCGAAACCGAAGGTGCTCGTGTGTGCATCCTGTGGCTTGGAGCCCAACCGGATCATTCCGTACAAGCCATTGGTGGACCAAGCGATCGAGGAGGCCGTCAACAAGCCGGAAAAGTGCGTGGTGTTCCAACGACCGGAGGAACGAGCCTCGCTGGGCCCTCGCGACGTCGACTGGCAGGCCGTGACCGCCACCGCCGCTCCCGCCGATTGCGTCCCGGTCGCTGCCACCGACCCGCTGTACATCCTCTACACATCGGGTACGACCGCGCGCCCCAAAGGCGTGGTCCGCGACAACGGCGGGCACGCCGTGGCGCTGCGCTGGAGTATGGAAAACCTCTATGACACCCATCCGGGCGACGTCTACTGGGCCGCCTCCGACGTCGGCTGGGTCGTTGGGCACAGCTACATCGTCTACGCCCCACTGCTCACCGGGTGCACCACAATTCTCTACGAGGGCAAGCCCGTCGGGACACCTGACGCCGGCTCGTTCTGGCGGGTGATCAGCGAGCACGGCGTTCGGGCCCTCTTCACCGCTCCTACCGCATTCCGCGCGATCAGGAAGGAGGACCCGAACGCCGAGCACCTGGCGCGCTACGACATCAGTCACTTCAAGTATCTCTTCCTTGCCGGCGAGCGGCTGGACCCGGACACCTACCAATGGGCCAGCGACAAGTTGGGCATTCCCGTCATCGACCACTGGTGGCAGACGGAGACGGGATGGGCGATCGCAGCCAACCTGATGGGCCTCGAGCCCCTTCCCGTCAAGCCGGGATCGCCCACCGTCCCGGTTCCCGGCTACGACGTCCACGTGGTCGACCAGCAGGGAACCGACGTACCGCCGGACACGGAGGGGGCCATCGTCGTCCGGTTGCCCCTGCCGCCCGGAAACTTCACCACGCTGTGGCAGGACGACGACCGGTACGTTGAGAGCTACCTCACCCGATTCCCTGGCTACTACTTGACCGGCGACGGCGGGCACCTGGACGCCGACGGTTACCTGTACGTGATGGGCCGGATCGACGACGTCATCAACGTCGCCGGGCACCGGTTGTCGACCGGCGCGATCGAAGAAGTCGTCGCCGGTCATCCAGACGTCGCCGAATGCGCCGTCATCGGGGTCAACGACGCCCTGAAGGGCCAGGTACCCCGGGCGTTCGCCGTGCTCAAGGCCGGGGTCACCCGCGACCCGGCCGAGATCAGCGCGGAACTGGTTGCCCGGGTCCGCGAGATGATAGGCGCGGTGGTGGCGCTGCGCGAAGTCGACGTGGTGCCCGGCCTGCCGAAGACCCGTTCCGGCAAGATTATTCGCTCTACGATGCGCGCCATCGCGGACGGGGACGAGGTCGTGGTGCCGTCCACCATCGACGATGTTGCCGTCCTCGATCGCTTGCGCCCGGTGTTGCGGCACGACGGTCCCGTCGGGTAGCCGCCTGGATTCGACACCGTGGCGCCGCAGAGCGCAGGCTTGCGCAGTGGACAGGTCCATGCTGCGCCGCTGGGTTGACGATGCGCTCGCCCGGCACGACCGCGACGCCCGCGAGCGCAACGAGACCGTCGCCAACGTAACCGCGGAGGAGATCGTGGACTCGGTGTGGGGCCGATTGCCCCTTGACGTTCGCCGGCAGACGACCCGGCCGCAGGTGCAGGCCAGCCTGACCCTGCTCACGCTGCGGCGCGGGATCGCGCTCGTCCGCCGCGACGTCGAAGTGGCGCCTGGCATCGAGCCCTGACCAGGATCGCGATGAGTTGGCAGGAGGCGGGTGCGGCGTGGAACGAATTCGGCTACCTCACCGGCACCCCTGATCCCCTCCGGACAGTTCGCGCCTCGGTCCAGGATGGGCTCCGACCGGGCCTGCTCAGGCCCGGCGAGGCCGCGCTCCGTATCCTTCACAGAGACACGCCGGGTCCTCACCCGGCCCCAGGGGACACTTCAGCAGCGGAAAGGCGACGATGGCGGGTGGCACGAGCCGGGCGGACGAGCCGAACGAGGACCGCCTTGATCGGGCAACGGTGGAAGCTGCTCTTGCGGTCGCGGTCCGGGCACCGTCGATCCACAACACGCAGCCGTGGCGGTGGGAGCTCGACGCCAACGGTTTGACGCTGTTGGCCGACCGGACCCGGCAGCTGGCGGTGGCCGATCCGGACGGACACTCGCTGCTGGTCAGCTGCGGGGCGGCGCTGGTGCTGACCGAGCTCGGGCTGCGGGCCGCCGGTTGGCAGATCGAGACCAGACGGTGGGCCGATCGCGCCAACCCGGACGCGCTTGCCCGGTTTCGCCCGGTAGGCCGTCAAGAACCCGACGAGCAGGTCCTGGCTCAGGCAGACGCGGCGCTGCGCCGTCGCAGCGACCGCCGCCCGTTCACGAGCGAGCCGGTGTCCGCTGACAGCATCGAGTTACTACGGCGGGTCAGCAGCGGCGCTGACGTTCTGGTTGATTTCCCGGTCCGCGAAGATCAGCGCATCAATCTCGCCGTGGCCGTGAGCTGGGCCGACCGAGTCGAACGCGACGACGAGGCCTACGTCGCGGAGATGAACCGGTGGGTGCATGACCCTGACGTCCATGCCTTCTCGGATGGGGTGCCGCTCGAGGCCATCCCTCATGTCCCCGCCGACCAGCCTCGGCACACGGACGTCCCGCCGCGCGACTTCGAGGTCGGCGTCACCGGCCGACAACTGATCGAACGCGATGTCGACGAGCGACCGCTGATCGCGGTGGCGATCACCGACTCCGACACGGCAGCCGATCACCTGCGCGCGGGCGAGGCCATGATGCGCCTGATGATCCAAGCAGAACTGCTCGGCCTGGCCACCTGCCCGCTGAGCCAGGCAGTCGATTTCGCGGCATTCCGTACCCGCGTGCAGGGACTGATGGGATGGGTCGGCTACCCGCAGATAATGCTGCGAATCGGCTACCCGCCCGACGTCGACAGTGAGCTGGCCCGCACGCCGCGCCGCGATCCTGCAGCGGTGCTAGAGGTGGTCGAAGTGCAGCGTCCGGCATGAAGGTGCTCGTCGCGGAGAACGTCGGGGAGCCCGCGGTCGAGCTGCTGCGAGCGGCCGGGCTCGAGGTGGAGATCGGGGCGAGCTGGGGCCGGAACGAGCTCGAGCGTCGCATCGCCGACTTCGACGGCATCCTGATCCGCTCGACCACTCTGGTCGACGCGGACTTGCTGGCGAAAGCGGATCGCCTGCGTGTCGTCGCACGGGCGGGCGTCGGGGTCGACAACGTCGATATCGACGCCGCCACCCGCCGTGGCGTCGTGGTCGCGAACGCTCCGCAGTCAAACGTGATCACCGCTGCCGAGCACACGATGGCGCTGCTGTTGGCGCTGGCGCGCAACGTCCCCCAGGCACATGCCTCGCTGGTCGGCGGGACGTGGGACCGCGGGAAATTCAGTGGCGTCGAGCTGCACGACAAGACGCTCGGAATCATCGGGTTCGGACGGATCGGCCAGCTGGTGGCCCACCGGGCGCGCGGCTTCGGCATGCGGGTGCTCGCGTACGACGCTTACCTCGCCGAGGAGCGTTTCCGGGAGCTCGGGGTCGAGCGTGCGACCAGCCCCGACCAGGTATACGCCGCCGCCGACTTCATCACGGTGCATCTGCCGAAGAACAAGGAGACGGAGGGCTGGCTGAACGCCGCAGCCTTCGCGAAGATGAAGGACGGCGTGCGAATCCTCAATGTCGCGCGTGGCCCGCTGATCGTGGATGCAGATCTTCAGGCTGCTTTGGACTCGGGCAAGGTCGCTGGAGCGGCTCTGGACGTCTTCCGCACCGAGCCAGTCACCGATCACCCGCTGTTCGGGTATCCGAATGTGGTCGTCACGCCGCACCTCGGGGCTTCGACGGCCGAAGCAACGGATCGCGCCGGCTACCAGGCCGCCGAGCAGGCCGTCGCCGCGCTCACTGGTGGAGCCGTGACGAGTGCGGTGAACCTACCGTCGATCGGCGCGGACGATCTCGAGGCGGTCGGGCCGTTCGTCGGCCTTTGCGCGAGCCTCGGCAGGATCGCCGCAGCCCTAGCGCCAGGTACGTCTATCGACGCCGTCGATGTCGAGTTCTTGGGCCGGATCGCCGAGCGCGACAGCCGGCTGCTGACGATCCAGGTCGTCAAGGGCATGCTCGCTGGGCACACGGAGGAGGCGGTGAACGACGTCAACGCTTTCACCCTCGCGCACGAGCGTGGCATCGCGATCGCCGAAAGAAGCCGGCCGCAGGCGCATGATTTCACCGACCTGATCCGCGTCCGGCTGCGCAGCGGCGGCGAGACCACCCGGGTGGTCGGCACCGTGCTGGGACGCCGTAACCGACCGCACCTACTGGAGGCGTGGGGCTCGCGGTTCAACGTGCAACTCGAGAAACACCTCGCCGTCTTCCGCTACCGTGACCAGCCCGGGATGCTCGGACGGGTCGGAACGGCGCTCGGCAAGGCCGGCGTGAATATCATCTCGGCCGCAGTCGGCCGTAGGCCCGAAGGCGACAGCGATGGCGAGGCGGTCATGATCGTCACGGCTGACTCCCAGGTGCCGGCGGAGGTGTTGGCGTCGCTAGTGGCCGGCGAGGACTTCTTCGGCGCACGGGCGGTGAGCCTGTAGGGACCCACGCGGCGTCCTCCGATGCGGCGATGGATGATGCGGACGAAGAGGGCGAAGCCAAGTACGACGAGCACGAGCCCGACTGCGAGCCACGGCCACGGACTCCACTCGTCGACGCACGAGTTTGCGGTGCAGACGTTGCCTGGTCCGCCGAGCGACTGCGCGACGAGCACCACGTCGTCACGGTCCCCGATTGCGTCGACGACCCGGCGGGTGTACTCGGGCAGGCCGGCGACCTCATCGTCGCCGGGCAGGTCGACGGCGATCGGCTCGTGCCCGGCGCGCTGCAACATCGTGACGATGCGGTGCCAGTACCAGGCGACACCGCTGGCGCCCGGGATCAGGACGAAGGTGCTCACGAGTCACCGCTCGGCGTTCTTGTCGAGCACTGGGCGTCGAACAAGTCGGCTGGCGCGCCCGCCGGCTACGACATGTTCGACTCCCGTAGGGCCATGGGCGCCCAGGAGTCGAACAACTCGTAGTGGCACGAAGAGCGCCTGCAGCCGTCCACAGGGCGACGCGGTGCGGAACCTCATCCCGGGAGTATCGATCCCGGGAGTATCGCTCGTCAGGCGAGGTCGGCGGGTGCGGGTGCCAGTACGGCAGCGGTGTGCATGAGTCGTCGGAGGTCGCCGGCGAAGCGGGTGGCGGGTGCGCCGTCGACGACGTTGTGGTCGATCGTCACGGTGAGGTCGAGGACGTCTCGCGCTTCGATGCGGTCGCCGACAACGCGAGGCCGTTTGCTGGCCCCGCCGACAACGACGACGAGGGACGCCAGGGTGGGCGGAGCGATCGCGAAGCCGCCGCCGCCGGCGAACATGCCGATTGCGGTTACCTGCACCGTGCCGGTGGCGAGGTGGACGCGGCGGGACCGGCTCATCGCCGCGTACATCGCCCGGTACAGGCCGGGGATCCGCCCGGCGGTGGGAGCGACGGCCGTCAGCAGGCGTCCGGTCGTGGTGGCTGCGGGGTCGGCCTTGACCGCCTGCAGCTCGGCGCTGATTTCGGCGACGCTGCGGACGTCGGCGTCGCGGACGACGTGCACCAGCCCGAACGGTCCCTGGCTGGTCGGCACCTCGATCAGCGTCTGAACGTCGACGTGGCGGTGTTCGACCAGCCGGCCGCGCCAGTCGCGGTAGGCGTGCACCTGCGGGTGGGCGGCGGCGGCCCGGCCGAGCGACGCAATGACGAATGCGGTCAGCGACAGCGGCGGGTCGTGTTCAGCGAGCAGCCGCCGGGCCGTGGTGATGTCGACGTCGAACAGCCCGTGCATCGGCATGATACGGCGGCCGGCGCGGACCGCCGCCGTGACCAGCCGGCGGCTGGACGGGAACAGCCGCACCGTGACGCCGCGCTCCCGGACGGTACCCGGGTCGGCGCCAACGAGCTGGTCTTGCTCACGGGCTGCCCGCTCGGTGGTGTCAGGTAGGCGCATCGCTGTCCGGTTCGGGGTCGGTGGGCGGCGGGCTAGCCAGCTCGCTGGCTATCGCCGCGGCCCAGGCGTCGATGTCTTCCCAGTCCCGGAAATCCCCCTCGGGTAGCAGGCCATGGCCTCCGGGCAGCCGGCGGACTGTCCGCTCGGGCAGCGTCAGGTCGTCCGGGTCGAGGGCGCCGAAGAACACCCGGTGGCCGCGGGCCCGGGTCGCCTCGTGCAGTTCGCGGAGTTCCTTCGGCTCGGCGGCATCCCGCAGGTCATGGCCCTGCGCGTCGCTGGTGTCCGTGCCCAGCGGTCCGCTGCTGAACAGCCACACCGGCTGGTCGGCCAGCAGTGCCTGCTGGGCTCGGACGAACTCGGTGGCTGGCTTGAGCCAGTGCCCGTAGTAGGCAGCGCCGCCGATCACGAACGCGTCGTAACCGGTCAGGTCACCGGCGTCTTCGATCGCGCGGGCGTCGGCGGGCTGTCCGGCGGCGGTCAGCGTCGCGGCGATACGTTCGGCGATCTGCCGGGTCGAGCCGTGCTTGCTGGCGTAGACGACCAGGACGGTCATGGCGTCTGGCCCCTTCCTCCGGCACTCACGACGGGCCGGGTTATGGCATGGGTGCGGTCGGCCGCTACGGCGACCCGATCGGCCACGCCGCGGCTCGCCCCGTCCCTCCCCTCGTGGCGCACGAACGGCGCGTCCATCCACTGGCCTCCCGGGCCGCCAATTCGATACTCAGCGCGCGGAGCCGCGGTAGGCAGAGGCGAACGTCCCGCGACGGCGTACTTCAAGTCCGAGGACGATCGGATCCAGGGCGCCCGTCCACTGGCCGGGCGGGCGAGGATGACGCGGAGCGGTGTTCGGCCACCACTCGACGCACGGACTCCGCCTCCGCGTGCGCGAGGGCAAGGTCGATCGGCTGCGCGACCTCTCGCTCGGCGTCGGCGACGACGATGCGTGCCTGTTCTTCGATCGCCGCGTCCCGCTCGGGATCGTCGGCGATCACGTCTGCGCAGTTGCTCAGCAATCGAAGCAGCGCATGGGCGACGGTTGGCTCGCGGGCGCCGTAACGACGGATGAGCCCACACATCACCGCGAGGTATTCCGGAAACCGCCGCCCCGGAACGATTACCGCCACCCCGCTTTCGTCTCGAACGACGTGGTTTCCCAGCGGACGCCGCGCGAGCGCACAAAAGATCACTGAGAGGTGATCGATGGCCTGGACAGCCGTGTAAGGATCGTTGATCGCCGGAGACAGCGCCTTGCACGCGACGTCGACCAGTTGCCGGATCCCGAACGCGGCATCCTGCTCCAGGGTGCGCTCGAATCCGATACGGACCCCGACGTGCAGGACCGGCGAGAGGACCTGCGGGTCGGGAGCGGGCTCGCGTGCCGAGCCCCGCCAGATCCAGGCCAGCGTGGTCCCCGCGACCACGTGTTCGCCGACCCGGGGCCGCAGCCGCAGACAGACCCCGTGCTCGGCGGCGTGCGACAGCAGCCGGCGAGCACGCACCACCTGCACGTATCCGGAGCGCTGGGACGGGATCGGCACTGCCCACTCCGGGACTTCGACTGCATCCTCGCCGCCCGCGAACAACCCGTCGCGGATCACCCGGATGGTGTTGCGCTCCACCGAGCTCATGATCGCGTCGACCTGGATGGAGTGGACGAGGTGGTCGGCGAAAAACACCAGCAGGCCGAGGCTGACGAACAGCAAGACCATCGCGCCGCTCACGGCGAGCCGGGGATAGGTGGCGGAGCGGGTTCCACTCGAGACGCCGACTGTGTACAGCCCCGCCGCGCTGTAGGCGAAGGTCGCCACAAACATGCTGAGCACGATCTGGTTCGGCCGATCCCGCAGGAAGTTGCGCAGCAGGCGGGGCGAGAACTGGGTCGAGGACAGTTGCAGCGCTACCACGGTCAGGCCCAGTAGCAAGGCGATGACCGTCACCATCGTCCCGGTAATTCCGATCAACAAGGTCCGGGCATCGTCGGCGGTCCCCTGGAATGCCAGCGGCGAGCCCGCACCGACGTTGACAAGTGACAGCAGGGATCCGGCGACCAGTGCGGCCAGCACGGACATCGTCGGCAGCACCCACAGCGAGCCGCGAACATATTCCGAAAGCTCATCACGACGCATCATGTCCAGTCCCCGCACGTCGATGCTTCCCGGACGCCGGCCCAGCCCGGGCCCAGTCTTCACGAAGCGCGAGGCCAACGCTAGCCAGAGCCAGGCATGGGCCGGGTTGCTGGCCGAAGCGGCGCGGGGTCGCGCCATCCCGACCCGGGCGGCATTTCATGTTGGTCGGGCCGATGGTTTTCCGGCGCTGCCGACGTCGTATAAGTGACAGGGACAGCTACCGATCAGAGGAGCGAGATGCTCGATCTGGAACCCGCTACCCGTGTACTGACCGGGGTCGTCGACGGTGTGCGCGAGGAGCAGTTGACCGCGCCAACGCCGTGCACCGAGCGGAGTCTCGGCGATCTGCTCGACCACGTCGACGGGTTGTCGTTGGCGTTCACCGCTGCCGCGACGAAGACGCCGCTGGAGGGTGGCGGCGGTCCGTCGGCTGACGCGTCGCGACTTGGTGCGGACTGGCGTCCGCGCATCCGGCAGCGGCTGGCGAGGTCTGGCGAGCGCCTGGCGTGAGGACGCCGCCTGGACCGGGATGACGCACGCGGGCGGCGTCGACCTGCCCGCTGAGGTCGCCGGCATCGTCGCGTTGGACGAGGTCATCGTGCACGGCTGGGACATCGCCGTTGCCTCTGGACAGAGCTTCAGTAGCGAGGCACGCTTGGTTGAGGCGGCGCTGCAGTTCGTGCAATCGACCGTCGCACAGAACCCGGACGGCAGTCCCGGCTTGTTCGGGCCGCCGGTGCCGGTTCCCGAAGACGCACCGGTGCTGGACCGGCTCATCGGCCTCACTGGCCGCGACCCAGCATGGCGAGCGGGTGGGCCACATGCCTGACCCGCTGACCCCGGCCGGTCTGGCGCGCTTCGCGCAGATCGCGGCCGGGCACGTCGGTGACGACAGGGTTCCTGGGCTGGTGGCGCTGATGGCGTGTGGCGATCAGGTGCATACCGAGGCGCTCGGTTCGTTGACGATCGGCGGCCCGCCGGTGCAACGCGACTCGTTGTTCCGGATCGCCTCGACAACGAAGCCGGTAACCGGCGCGGCGACGCTGGCGCTCATCGCGGAAGGCCTGCTGACCCTGGACGAGCCCGTCGACCGGTTGTTGCCCGAGCTGGCGAACCGGCGGGTGCTGCGCCGGATGGACGGGCCGCTCGACGACACCGTCCCGGCTCGGCGGGCGATCACGGTGCGCGACCTGCTGACGTTCACGTTCGGCTTCGGCATGGTCATGGAGATGTTCATGGCACCCCAGCCGTGGCCGGTGGTAGCGGCCGCGACCGAGGCGCACCTGTCCACGATCGGCCCGCCGAACCCCGACGAGCCTCCCGACCCTGACACCTGGATTGCCTCATTCGGGAAGCTGCCGCTGCTGGCGCAGCCCGGCGAGCGCTGGCTCTACAACACCGGCGCGCACGTGCTCGGCGTGCTGCTGGCGCGCGCAGCCGGCGCGTCGTTCGCCGACGTTCTGCGCACCCGGATCTTCGCACCTCTCGGCATGCGCGACACCGCGTTCTGGGCGCGCGACACCGCTCGGCTCGCGACGGCGTACGTCCCGACCGCCTCCGGGTTGCAGGTCTGGGACCCGCCGGACGGCCAGTGGAGCCGGTCGCCGGCGTTCGGCGACGGCGCCGCCGGGTTGCTCTCGACGGTCGACGACCTGCTCGCATTCGCGCGGATGCTGCTACGTGGCGGCGACCCGGTGCTGCCCGCAGACGCTGTCACCGAGATGACCCGCGACCAGTTGACGGCCGAGCAGAAGGCGCTAGACGGCAAAGCGTTCCTCGACGGTCGCAGCTGGGGGTTTTGCCAATCAGTCGTCACCGAGGGACCCTACGCGGGCGCGTTCGGCTGGGACGGCGGCCTCGGCTCGTCCTGGCTGGTGGATCCGGCGCGGGACCTCACCGTCATCGTCCTCACCCAGCGATTGTTCGAAACCCCCCAGGCGCCGGCTGTCCATCGCGAGCTGCAGGCTGCGGCCTACTCCGCCCTTGCCTGACAGTGCCTATCGATGACAGTCATGCGCGAGGTCGCCCGAGCCGCTTGATACGGTGCGGCGATGGGCTCCGAGTGGCCGACGGCGCTTTCCTATCAGGAGTGGGCCGCGACGTGCGACACGCTGCATGCGCACGCTCAGGTGCTGGGCAAGCTGGCGGTGGTGCTCGCGCCGCCAGAGCCGCAACTTCAGCACGCCGCGCTGCGGTTGACCGCGAGGGGGTGGGAGACGGCTCCGCTGCCAGCGCCGGACGGCTCGGGCGCTCTGGTTGTGGCGCTGGATCTGCGAACCCACGAGGCGGTCGTTGAACACAGTGATGGGGGCGTGCACCGTGTCGCGCTCACCCCCGACCAGCCGGTCGGTGAGGTCACCCGGCAGGTGCTGACCGCGGTCCGCGGTCTGGGAGGCGATGTCGAGATCGACCCAACGCCGCAGGAGGTGCCGTGGAGCGTGCCCCTCGACTCGGACGACGAGCACGCCCGCTATGACCCCGACCAGGTCGCTAGCTACTACGCCGCCGCGACCCGCGCGGCGCTCGTGCTCGCGGCGTTCCGGGCGCCGTATCGGGGACGCTCCACGCCGGTCAACGCGTGGTGGGGATCGTTCGACCTGGCGACGAATCTGTTCTCTGGCCAGCCGGCCGAACCTCCGTCGGACGACTTCATCATGCGCAACGCTATGGACTCCCAGGAAATCGCCGTCGGCTGGTGGCCGGGCGACACGCGCTACGGCAAGGCGGCCTTCTATGCCTATGCGCATCCGGCGCCGGGCGGGTTCGCCAGCGCTGCGCTCTCGCCAGCGGCCGCCCGGTGGGACCCGGCGCTTGGCGAATACCTGCTGGACTGGGACGACGTCCGCCGCAGCCCGAACCCGCATGCGGTGGCGCTCGATTTCGCACGCTCCGCGTTCCGGCATGCGTGTGCCGTGTGTGAATGGGATCCGGAGCTGTCCGCAAGCGTCCAGGGAACCCCGCCGCCTGTCGTGTGACATCGATCCTGGACGTCATCCACGCGAAGGCGGCGCTGTGCTATTCGGCCCGCTCCGACACCGGGACCTACCGCACCGTCGCGGCGCTGGCCGGCCGCGTAGCTGCGCCCGTTCAGCCGCCAGTGCTGTTGAGCGCGAGCGTCGCGAGCGCCGACATGATCCGGGTGCGCTGCGCCGCCGGTGTGGCCGAGTCGTACACGCTCACCGCGACCGTCCGCTGCCCCGAGGCCGCGACCAGCAACGGTACGGTGTAGCCGGTCCCACTGCCGCCGGTCAAGATCACCCCAGGCTGCCCCGCGACGCTCACCTGGGCTGATGTCGCGCCGTTGGCCACGTAATCCTGGATTGTGCCGGTGAGCCGCTGCTGCGCTTGCGCCGGCGTGTCATAGAGTGCGACGCCGATCTCGATTTTCGGGGTGGCCGGCACTCCCGGCGCGGCAGCGGGAATCCCGTATCGGCAATTCAGGTAGGCGATCCGGCCGACGTTCTTGTCCGGCACGCCGACCACGAACGCCGTCTTGCCGGCGATCTGGTGACCGACGGCCTGCTGCACGTCATAGAGCGACAACAGCGAGTAGCAGTTGCCGGCGAATCGGGTCATCCTCGGCGGCGATGTCGATGTCGCTGTTGTCGGTGCAGGTGTCGTCGGCGTGCCCGCCGTGCCGGGGCCCGAGGCTGTGACCGTCACCGTCGGCGCACTAGACGGCGACGGTGACCCCGAGGTACACGCCGCCAGCGAGGCGACCACAACCGCGCCCGTCCCGAGCAAACGAAGGATCACGGCGAATCCAATCTGGTGCGATCAGCATCATCATCACGGCGCCGTCCGACAAGGCGACGACGTCGACCTCGTTGGCTTACCACTCAAACGTATGTCGCCTTGTGCGAAACGCCGACGAGCTCCTCGTGGATCTCGGCCGGGAAGCCAGGTCAGCCGGTGGCCTGCGCTCGACACCGACAGCACGCCGTCGTCACGGAAGACCGCGCCGTGGTCGTTGCCTTGGCGCTGCGCGCAATTCCGGCAACGGCCGCGTCCGCGGCTGAGCACTGCAACCGCACGCGCGGGGCATTCACGATTGCCGTGTACGGCGACGACCCGTACGGCACGTTCCAGGGCGACACTGCCGAGTTCGATGCGACGCCGGCGTTCATCGACTCGATCAACGCCGATCCGGATGTCAGCACGGTGATCCACATGGGCGATATCCATTCCGGCGCCAACTTGGCGCTGATCCGGTCGATGTCCTTCAGCCAGCCGGGACACACCCTCGGCAGCGACACCCTGCGGGTTGTGTCCCAGGCGCTTGCGCCTGACAGCGCTCATCCCACAGACGCGCAGTATGTCGAGAATGTGTTGTGGGAGAGTGCGGGATCGTGTTCGCGACGATCAACGTGCCCGGCGGTTCGAACAACGATGCCGACCCGTGGGACGGGGCGCCAACGGCCTCACCGGCACAGCCGGAGGAGGCGACGTGCCGAACTTTCACCGCATCGTGGTGCACGGCAGCACGTACCCACTCGAGTGGCTGAAACTGACCGCAGCGCCCGGGGCACACAACCCCACCTCCGCAACGGCTTGGAGCACAATCCGAGAGGACCGCGACCGCCGGCAACGGCGACTCGCAGGCCGTCGGGGTGCGTTGTCAGCGGGGCGGGCTAACGTCCGAGAGGCGCTCGGCATTGGGGCCGGGCAGACAGTGAAGGAGAAGACGATGGCCGGAGAAATCGTCCACATCGAGATCCCTGCCGACGACACCGAGGCCTCGCGCCAATTCTGGGGCTCGCTGTTCGGCTGGGAGTTCACCTCATACCCGGGGCCGTCTGAATACCACATGGCGCGCTTTGGTGAGCAACAAGGCGGCGCCATCACCAACATGGAGCCGGGCAAGCGGGGCACCCGCGCCTACTTCGGTGTCGACGACATCAAGGACGGGGCAGCTCGAGTCAACTCGCTCGGGGGCAAGGCCGGCGAGCCGATGCCGGTACCCAACATGGGCTGGTTCGTGACGTGCACCGACCCGCACGGCAACGAGTTCGGGCTGTGGCAGAACGACGAAAGCGCCCCAACGCCCGGCTGACGATGGCGACGCTGCGCCGTTACGCGTCACGCAGCTTGCGAATCTCGTCTCCGCACCGGACCTTGCCGGAGATGACAACCCGGGCGTTCAGTCCCCGCAACCTGAGCGCGCGGCCGACTCGGGAGTTGACGAGGCGCCATGCGTCGTCGCCGAAACGCGCCGCGAACTTGGCGCAGCCGAGGTGCGGCTCGCGGCTGACCTCGATGACTGCTGAGCCGAGGGCAAGCCGAGTGCCCGGAGGCAGGTTGACGGGGCTGAGGTCGAGGTCGACGTAGAGCTGATCGCCGGCCAACGCACGCCGCCGTGGACTTCGAGCGACCAGCAGGGCGGCCCGCGAGTTCATCACGGTCACGGGCATGCCCGGATGTGCTGACCCGTCCGCGGTCCGTGAGCTCCCACGTGCTCGCCAGGTGTCGCCGACGAGCCCGCTAGCCACGTCGAGCGTCGCCTCCGCAAGATGCTCACGCTCATCGACGGCTGGCCGGCGCACGATCAACTCGATTGTGCCGATGTCAGGTGGTGACTGCCGGACGCCGTCGAGACCCGCTTCCAGCGCGGCTGCATCCAGATGTTCCACGACGAGATCATGTCCTGCATATCTCTCGGGCGCGAGCTATTTCCGCGCTGGCTGCGATCGCCACCTTGGGGCGGTCACCCAGGCTGGACGCGTGCGCGCGCGGGACGGCTACTGTCCGCGAATGGGTTTGGGCACTGAGCCGGGCTGGGTTGCGCATGTCGCTTGTCGGACTCCGCTGGTCGTGCTTGCCCAGGTGGAGACGTGCGACGAAGCGGCGCGGCTTCGGGCTCGCCTGCTCGCCGACCATCCCCGCTCGCTGTTCATCGGTGTCCTCTGCGCAGACCATCCCGACGCCAGCGGGGAGATCGTCCGGCCGCTTGCGCCGGTTGTCCGATCCCGCGAGACACCCCAGACCGATAGGGGCAGCGTCAGCCGTCGGATGTGAGCGGGCTCACGAAACGCTAGGAGGGCGCTGATTGAGTCGGGGTCGCGCGCCTGCACCTGTTGATCAACGGCTGCCGGGAAGATCATCTTCGTGGCGTTGGGTGTGCGGATCGGCGGGACCGTTTCGATGATGCGGCGTTGCTGCTCGGTGAGCGGTTGGCCGGGGGCAGCGTTTGCCGGTTGTTGGCCGGGCACGGCGATGCGGTGTTTTGCTGTGACTACTTCGCCGACCTGTTCATGCGCTCGCGGTTGGGCCCTGCGACGGTGCCGGCTCGGGTGTTGGCACGGTGATGCTGCTGTAGGCGCAGGAGGGGTTGTCGAATCGGGAGGCCGGTTGGCGTTCGACCTGCGCTGGACGGCCGCGGCGGGGCTGGCCGTGAGCGCGGGGTCGTTTCATCCGACGGTGCGTTCACGTGAACGCAGGTCCGCGCCCCAGACACCGACCCGCGCGAGCGCCACGAAGCACATGGCGACAACTCTCAGACAAGCACCACAGCAGCGCGGTCCTAGCCGGAGTTTCCGATGATCATGGTTTCTTGGACGTCGCCCGCTGGCTGAGTTGAGACGGTCTTCCTTTGTGACACACCGGTTCCGGTGCTTGACTGCGGCCACGAAGAGGCCTATGACCTAAATATGGCGAGCTTGTACAAGAAGGTGATCAGCGGCCGCCCGTACTGGTACCTGCGGGAGATGGGCTGGGTGGACGGCAGGCCGAAGATGGTCTCCGAGCGGTACCTGGGCACCGCGGCCGAGATCGAGGCGCTGCTGGACGCCCGCGAGCAGCAGGTCCTGCCGGCGCGGTGCCGACACTTGGACTTCGGGGCGGTGGCCGCGGTGTGGGGGCTGCTGGCCGATCTCGGGGTAGCCGCGATCATCGACGAGGCGGTCGGGCCCGGGCCGTCCGGGCTGGCGCTGTCTGCGGGTACCTACCTGAGTCTGGCGGCGCTGAACCGGGTCGTGGACCCGTGCTCCAAGCTGCGTTTCGCCGAGTGGTGGCGCGGCACGGCCGCGGACCGGTTCACCAAGATCGGCGCCGCGGCGCTGGACCACCGCCGCTTCTGGGACGCGATGCACGCCGTGCCGCTGGACGCCCTGGCCGATATCGAGGAGCGCCTGGCGATGCGGATCGTCGACCGGTTCGGGCTGGACACCAGTTCGGTGGCGCTGGACATGACCAACTTCGCCACCTTCATCGACACCGGCAACGACGCCGCGCCGATCGCGCAGCGCGGCAAGGCCAAGCAGAAACGCACCGATCTGCGCCTGGTCGGGCTCGGGCTGGTGGTCACCCGCGACGGCGGCATCCCCCTGCTCAGCCACGCCTACCCCGGCAACAAGCCCGACGTCACCCAGTTCCCGGCCATGATCGCCACCCTGGCTGCGCGGCACGCCGCCCTGGCCGCCGCCACCACCGGCGTCACCGCAGGCACGGCAGCACACACCGCGCCGGACGTGACAGTCGTCTTCGACGCCGGACAGAACTCCGCAGCCAACTTCGCGACCCTGGCCCAAACGAAGCTGCACTACGTCGGGTCGGTGCCCGCGTCCGACTGCCCGGACCTGCTCGCCCTACCCGCCAGCGCCCGCACCGTCGTCGACCCGGACCGCTACGGCCAGCTCAGCGCCTACGACACCCGCCGGTTCGTCTACGCCGCCGAACGCCGCACCATCCTCACCCACTCACCCGAACTGCACGCCCACCAAGCCCGCGGCTTCGACGGCACCACCCTGGCCAAGGCCGGCCGCCGCCTGGACGAGCTGGCCGCCACCCTGGCCCGCGGCCAGACCCGCCGACCCCGCAGCCAGGTCGAGACCGAGATCGCCGCCATCACCCACGACGCCTGGGCCCGGCGCGTGATCGGCTGGCAACTGGACGGCGACAAACCCAAAGACCTGCGCCTGACCTGGTCCATCGACCCGGACGCCCGCACGCAACTGGAAGAAGAAATCTTCGGCAAACACGTGCTCATCACCGACCACGACGACTGGACAGTATCCGAGGTCGTCGCCGGCTACCGGTCCCAATCCGAAGCCGAGTCCTCCTTCCGCCAGATGAAAGACCCCCACGTCGTCTCGTTCTCACCCATGCACCACTGGACCGACCACAACATCCGCGTGCACACCTTCACCTGCGTGCTCGCCCTGCAAATCGCGCACCTGATGCGCCTGCACGCCGACCGCGCCGGCCTACACCTGTCCGTACGCGAACTCCTCCGCCACCTCACCGGCATCGGCGAGACCGTCCTGCTCTACCAAGGCGAGCGGGGCCGCCCCAAAGCACGCCGCATGCTCACCGAAACCACCGACCTGCAGAACCAGCTCGCCGCCCTCTACCAGCTCGACCGCTACGCACCCGCAGTTAGGTCATAGGTCCGCCAGACCGGAAACCCCTTACCCGGCAGGCGAAACTGCCACCCAACCCCTCGATCATCGGAAACTCAGGCTAGTGTTCGGACACGTTCTCGATGTTCATGATCAGGATGACTCGGACTGCGTGGTCCGGAGGCGGCGATGGGTTTGCCTCGCCGTACCGCTTGGCCAGGTGCACGTAGTACGCGCCCTCGGGATCGGGCACGACCTCGGTGAGGCGGCCGCGTACCTCGACGTACCGCTGCGGGTCGTCGGGGTCGGTGACCAGCAGGCTCATCGCGGGGTTGTGCTTGAGATTGCGGTACTTGGCGCGCCGACTCGTATGCGTGAATCGCAGCGTGTCGCCGACAAACTCGAACCACATCGGATTGACCTGCACGGTGTTGTCAGGCCTGATCGTTCCGAGGCTTGCATAGAGGGGCCGGTCAAGCAGATCGAGGAGGTGGTGGGAAACCGTCTGAGTCATACCTACGACAACCCGTCCGTGACGTTCGACGATTCCACCGGCACCAGGCTACGGGCAGCGGCCCTCGATCGTGGCCTCGGACAGGGGCCGCGCTGGCATCGTCACGCCGGGTGCCGACCCCTGCCCATTCCTCGGCCGGCCGGAGCCGGCGGTTGCTCCGGAGATCATGCTGGGCAAGAAGACCGCCCGGCTCGACCTGGGGATCGACGCGGACCGCGAGCGATTCACCGAACCCCTGTCCGGCGCCGACGTACTCGTGCACGGTTACCGAACCGACGTGCTGGACAACCTAGGCTTCGGCCAGGACGTGCGCACCGACATCCGCCCCCGGCCTTGTCGATGTTGCCCTCAACGCCTATGGGTGGACCGGTCCGTGGAGTCGGCGACGTGGCTTCGACAGCCTCGTGCAGATGAGTTGTGGGATCGCTGACGAGGGCATGCGTGTTCACGGTCGTCAACGACCTACGCCGCTTCCGGTGCAGGCGATCGATCATGCCACCGGCTACCTGATGGCCGCGTCGGCGATCAGCGGACTAGTCGCACGTCGCAAGAACGGACGAGGCGGCCGATGGCGGGTCTCCCTGGCGCGCACGGCACAACTGCTCATCGACGGCGGCCAAGGCACTCACGGCCCGGCGGCCCTCGGCGAACCTCCGCTGTTACCGTTCACGTGCTACGTCGGCTCCGGCGGCTCCCGCTAAGTGACGTGTCGGCGGGCATGTCCGATACAGGCGGGTGCCACTACAGCGCGTCAGGGCCGGCTTCGCCCGTCCGGATCCGAGCAGCGTGGGCGACCGGCAGTACCCAGACCTTGCCGTGCGGCGATCAAAGCCAGTTCACCCGCGAGGATTCAGTCGAGGAGACTTGGCGGATCTCCGATCCGCCGCTCGACCCGACGCGCTTTGTCATCAGTGTTCCTTAGCCACCCTGGGCATACGGTGCGCTGTGTGAAGGTTCGCACCTGTTGTCGCCGAGCTCAGTGGCGTCGGCGGCCTCCCCGGCGGCGAGCACCCCGAGACCTACTACGCCGGCGCCACCCAAGCGAGGGTCCGGCACCCCGGTGCACGTAAGCATGAATGAGGGCGACGGCAGACCTATGGGGTCGCGATGCCGATCATCGCCTACTTCTCCGTCGCACCGACCGACGCGTCGGTGTTCGACAAGGTCGTCACCGTGACGGTGAACGGCAAACCGGCAGCGGGGCCTGGTACTGGGAGCGCTCCTCGCTGGCATCGCAAGCTCTCGAGGCGCACTACCGTCCCGCGCATTAGCGCACGCCTCGATCAAGGTGGACATGCCGGTCGCCGGGCTGTGGGCGGGCCCGGACTGGCATTCGCCAACAGCCTGACGCTGTCCATGAAGACCGGCGCCGCGCAGCTCGTCAAGATCGACGGAAGCCCGGGGTGGACAAGATGTGGGTATACAGCGACGGCAAGCTGATTCGCACTTTCAACATCTCCCTCGGCGCGGCGCAGACGCCGACCTACCTCGGCACGGCGGTCGTGATCTCCAAGGCGAACCCGCAACTGATGGTCAGCTCACCCGGCGAGGCGTACTACAGCATCGAGGTGCCATGGTCCGTGCGGGTCACCTACGACGGCGAATTCCTCCACGACGCGTACTGGAACAGCCAGCTCGGGCAGGCCAACCTCTCACACGGCTGCACCAACCTGGCCCCCGCCGACGCCGAGTGGTACTACACCTGGTCGGCCGCCGCGCTGGTAGGTGGCGCAGGCGAGGTTCCAGTCCCCTTAACCGTCCCACACGGGCAGCACCTGCGAGGTGCCGGTGTTGGTCCAGGTCCGGCTCGCCTTGATCACTCCGGGGTTTCGTCGTCCGTGTCGGCTCGGCCGGACAGATAACGCTCAAACTCGGCCCCGATCTCATCGGCCGTCGGCAGCCGCGCCCCGTCGGCTAGCAGCCCGCCACCCTGTCCCGCCGTCAGGTCATCGTAGTGCTGTTCCAGTGTCCGGACGACCGCCGCGACCTCGTCGGATCCCGCCACCTGCTTGTCGACGTCGTTCCGCACCACCTCCGCAGCGCGCGCGAGCGCCTCGGTCGGCAGTGCCAATTCACCGGCGCGCGCCACGCAGTCGAGCAGCGTGTGCGCGGCGTCGGGGTAATCGAGCTGGGCCAGATAATGCGGAACCGCCACGGCGAAGCCGCATGCCGGCGTTCCAGCCTCCGCAAGACGATACTCGAGTAGGTTCCCCACGCTGGCTGGGACCTGGATCGTCGGCAGCCACTTCGGATAGTCCGCGACCAGGTCCGGTGGCGTCCCGTGCGCGATCACGGTTGGCGGCCTGGTGTGCGGCACCGCCATCGGGATCGCGTTGAGGCCGATCACCATCCGCACGTCCAGTTCGGCGACGAGGCTCGCCACCGCCGCGATGAACCGTTCCCATTGCACGTCCGGCTCCGGTCCGTGTAGCAGCAGGAACGGCGTGTTGTTGAGATCCTGGACCAGATGCACCGCCAGCTGCGGCGCGGCGTACCCGTCCCAGTGATCTCGCGTGAAGGTCATCTCGGGCCGCCGCGATCGGTAGTCGAGCAGCTGATCCACATCGAAGCTGACCAATGGTTCCGAGTCGAGCGCGTTGAGCAGGTGCTCCCGCGCCAGCCTGCGCCCGCCGCCCGCATCGACAAAACCGTCCAGCGCCTGCACGAGCACGGGACGCGCCAGGTCCGGCACGGCACTCATCGTGAACAGAGCGGACGGATCCAGCACCGACTTCCCTTCGCACCAGGGTCTATTCAGTCTTGCACCCGCGCGTCACCCGCCGGCGCGGCCGTCGGGTCGCCGACGGTACATCGCCGGTTCCTGACCGTCCCACTTGATCTCGTGGGTGGCCGTTTCGGCTCGCAGCCGCCCGCAGCGGGTCCGCCGATTTCGGCGGTTCCGGGCGCCCGGAACCGACTACATTGTGCACGTCCCGCCTCTGGCCGGACACACAGCGTCGAAGGCGAACTACGGTGAACAAGCGAGAGAGAAGAAGATCATCCGCATCAGAACACGCCGCCCAGATGATTCGTTCTAACGCGAGGCGTTTGCCATGCTAGCCGGGTTGGCCTGTCGGCACGAGGGTGGCGTCGATGTTGATGTCCACGGCGTCGCGTAACCTCAGCGCACCGAGGAGTGCCGAGTACGGCTTGATGCCCCACTCGCTTTGCACCACCTGAGCCGTCGCTTGCAGATGCGGCTCATCCGAGGATTCCTCGAGGCTGCCGCGCACCGTTATCGGGTGCGTGACGTTACGGATCGTCAGCTGCCCGTCGACCGACAGGTCTTGCGGTGAACCGCGTACCGCGGTGGAGCGGAACGCGATGACGGGGTAGCGCACGGTGTCGAGCACCTTCTCCTGGATGGTCTTGCGGATATCGGCACGGTCCGTGTCGGTGAGCGGCTTCACACCGCCGCGCCCTTCGCGCACCTCCAACGATTCGACGTCCACGGTCACGACGACGGACGAGGCGGCCGCGTCCGCACCGACGGCTGCGGTCCCCCGCCACGACGCCACCTCGATGGTGAGATCGTGCCCAGCCCGCGAGCCGAGGCCGGCGCGGTAGGTATGGACCAGCATCCGACCGGTGTCCGAGCCCATGCGGTACTCCCCGGTGGCGACCATCGCGGCACCCCGATCTCTACGGCCTTGACCAGCTAATCACGTGACAGGCACACGCTCCCCGGTACCGACCCACATGTGGTCACGACGGCCCTCCACATCCGATCATCCAACGCCGAGCACGAAGACATGCATCCCAGGACTATCCCTAACCACGACCTTGCTGACGTTCGGCAACGCGCTCACCGTTTCGACCGGTGCGACGCGATCACACGAAACCGAGCGCGCCTTGTGGGGAGTGACCGCATGCCGGCTGTTTCAGCGCCTCGCCGATCGGGCCGGGCTGCCGTTGCATGACCTGGTCACGGGGCGGCCACCTTTCGCGCTGGCCGCCGGCGCCGACCTCAAGGTCGTCCAAGACCTGCTCGATCACGCCGGCATTGCGGTGACCGCCGACAGCTCCACGGGCGAATCCGCCGACTTCGGTTCTCCCGAAACGACAAGGCGCGCACGTACGAGGTGAGCGCGCGGTCCGCGAGGCGGTTTCCGTGCGCGCCGATAGTGATCACTGTCATGTGCAGTGGAACCGGGCCTGGAGGATGACGACATCTTCGTCGTCAACTGGGTGGACGAGGCGATGTTCTTCGCTGATTCGACGCGACCAGGCTCCGGCGAGGAGGTGGCGTAGCGGTTCGGGTTTGCCGACGCCGTCGGTAGGGTCGCGAAAGCGCGTCGTCGATGAGCTGGTTGATCCGCTTAAGGGTGGCGCGGTCGGCGGCCAGCCAGTACTTGTAGTCGTCCCAGCCGTGTGGGGTGAAGAGCAGCCTCACCGGCTCAACGCGTGCGCTTCACCTCGACCGGAGCGGGCCTGCTGGAGGCTCTCCAGTAATCGCTTGGCGTTGGCCGGGACACGAAGCAGGTGCGCGGTCTCTTCGAGCGCGTCGTAGTCGGCTCGCGAGAGCAGGACGGCGTCGCCGCGTCGGGAGGTGATCTCAATGGGCGTCGCTTTCTTGCTTGAGCACAACCGCGCTTCAAAGGCGACCGCCGAGCGGGCGGGTCTGACGCTCATCGGCCGCGGCGCGAACGCCTGGTAACCCCGATCCAGTCTGCCGTGCGTCTTCTCTACGCCGATCGCCCGCTTGATGAGGAGCGGATCCATGCCCTGATGGGTACCACGTGACGAAGGGTCACGCCGACGAGCCTGATTATCGGGATCACGAGGACTGATCGGGTCAGGATCTAGTAGCCGCGTGGTGGAAACCCCCGCACAAAATCGGCGAACCTGCGGGTGAAGTCTGCCTGGGCGTTAAGCATCGCGGCTATCCAGTCCATCTGGCTGACTTGCGGAGTGGAGGCCAGCTTGCGCTGCTGTTCGGCGACCATCTCCAGCCAGCTGACGTAACCGTCAAGCACCTGCTCGCCTGTCTTGCGGGCAGACTGGAGAATTTGCTCATTCAGCTCCCGCGCCCGCTCCATCGTCTGCTGCAGTGCATCCTGCACGGACGTGTTCCCAGTCGTTTCTTGATCAGTCATTCTCTGCTCCTTATAAATGGGTTGGATCACTGCTCCGCAACGAACGAGGACTCGCGATCATGCTGGAGGCTCCCTTCCCCGATGTCCAGCCTCGACCACGTGCATGCCGTCGACCCACCACAAAGGCGGGTCGGCCACTCGTCCGGGCCTCCTTGTCGTCGCGATCCGGGACTGTATTGGTCGGCCGACTTCACCGTAGTCAATTCCGCGTTCCCGAGGTGGCATCTGACCCTTGACACTGCACCCAGCGATTCACGGCACTCCGATCTTTCCGGGCGACCGGCCCCACCGGTCGCCCAGCTGTTTCCTGACGTTTGCGTGCGTTCGCGGCCCGCGGTCGTCGACCACCCGCCAAGAACCGCCTGTGTGTTTCAGCCTTTGTAGGCCAATGTGTTCATGGCGGACGGTCTCCCAACGCATGAACCTGGCGGTCCTTGCTCGCCGCGATATCCGCAGGACGCTCTGTGACGATTCCGTGCCGGGCCTATCGACCGGATCGCCGCCCCTCGCGGCGCGATAGGTGTGGCTCGTCGACCGACCGGTGCCCCAGGGACGCGGCGCCTTCCGCGACGGGGGTCTTGTTCGACCTGCCCGAGGTGATCAACAGCCTGGACGTGTGATGCGTACATCCACATGGATGTACTCCACGACTGGCCCAACGAGCATTGCGTTGCGATTCTGCACCACACACGATCTTGGATGTGACGGCGCAATGAGAGAATCCCCTGCAATTGCAGGGTGTGTGGTGCGCGGCGAGGGAATCGAACCCCAACCCGCTGATTGAGGAGCGCGGACCTGCCCCGCCTGCCCCTGTCAACCCTGGCAATGCTGACCTCCCTGGCGGTCAGGTTTGGCAATCATGGCTCCCGTGAACAGGCGTTCAATGACAGGTTCATTGACAGCGATCTGTCCACTGTGGACAGTCGATGGCGCCGGCTTCGACGAGTGACTGGCCACCACCGGAGATTCCGACACGGTGAAGAGGCGTGTTCGATCTCGTGACGGGGAGCGCCTCGGCGGACCGAGGGCCCCCTGTCCTCCTACCACGGTCTGTTATTGCACAGATCTGGAGCGGCAAGCCGCCACAGGACGGCAAGGCCGGCCGCCGTGGACATGGCTGCGTGCCTCGACGGACGTGGTCAGAGGTCGATGGCGGCCATACTCGCTTCACTGTGGCGCTCGCCGGCGGCCGGGGTGAGGTTGTTGAGCCGTTCGAGCTGGTCACCGCTGAGTTCGATGCTGTCGGCGGCGGTGTTCTCCTCGACGCGGGCGACTCGCCTGGTGCCGGGGATCGGGGCGATGTCGTCGCCTTGGGCGAGCAGCCAGGCCAGGGCGATCTGCGCCGGTGTGGCGCCGGCCTCGGCGGCGACGGTCTGGACCTCGTCAACGATGCGCAGGTTGCGCTGGAAGTTCTCCCCGATGAAGCGCGGGTTGTCCTTGCGCCAGTCGTCGTCGGGGATGTCGTCGACGGTGCGGATCTGGCCGGTGAGAAAGCCGTGGCCGAGCGGGGAGTAAGGGACGAAGCCGATACCCAGCCGGCGAAGCAGCGGCAGCAGCTCGGCCTCCGGGTCGCGGGCCCATAGCGAATACTCGGTCTGCAGCGCGGCGACCGGGTGCACGGCGTGGGCGCGGCGGATCGTGGCGGGACTGGCCTCGGACAGGCCGATGTGCAGGACCTTGCCCTCGGCGACGAGATCGGCCAGAGCGCCGACGGTGTTCTCGATCGGGGTGTTCGGGTCGACCCGGTGCTGGTAGTACAGGTCGATGTGATCGGTGCCCAGCCGGGTCAGGGAGCCCTCGACCGCAACGCGCACGTTGGCCGGGCTGCTGTCGATGACGCCGGGCCCGCCGCCGGAGTGCGAGACGAGGCCGAACTTCGTGGCCACCACGACCTGGTCGCGACGGCCCTTGATCGCCTCACCGACCAGTTCCTCGCTGTGGAACGGGCCGTACACCTCGGCAGTGTCGATGTGCGTGACGCCCAGCTCCAGTGCACGGTGGATCGCGAGGATCGACTCAGCGTCGTCCAGGCCGCCGCCGCTGGTGTAGGTGCCGGCCATGGTCATCGCGCCCAGACCGATCCGGGATACGTCCAGCCCACCCAGAGAAACGTGCTTCATCAGATAACTCCTTGTCGTCGTTGTTCAAGTTCTAGGAAACTCGTCGTCGACGAGGTGAAGAAGTCGCTGCTGGACGGTGTACTGACAGCCCACCCCTCGACGCGGCATTTCCGCCTAACCTGGACCGGTGGACAACCGCGACGAGATCAAGACCTTCCTCAGCTCGCGCCGGGCCAAGATCACCCCCGAGCAGGCCGGCCTCGCGAGCTACAGCCGCAACCGGCGCGTGCCGGGTCTGCGCCGCAGCGAGGTCGCCGACCTGGCCGGCGTCAGCGTCGAGTACTACTCCCAACTCGAGCGCGGCAACCTCAGCGGCGTCTCCGAGAACGTCCTCGACGCGCTCGCCCTGGCACTCCTCCTCGACGAGGCCGAACGGGCGCATCTGCTCGACCTCGCCCGCGCCGCCGGCCCAGCGCGTCGCGCCCGCCGCCGACCAGCCGCCCAGCAAGTCCGGCCTAACGTGGCCCGCATCCTCGACGGGATGACGGAGGTGCCGGCCTTCGTCCAGAACGGGCGCCTCGACGTCCTGGCCACGAACCCGCTGGCGCGAGCGCTGTACGCGCCGCTGTTCGCCGACCCCGCCCGGCCGGCCAACTTCGCCCGGTTCAACTTTCTCAACCCACACGCCCGAGTGTTCTGGATGAACTGGGACCGCGCCGCCGACGACACCGTCGCCATGCTGCGCACCGAAGCCGGCCGCAACCCCCACGACAAGGAACTGACCGACCTCGTGGGTGAACTGTCCACCCGCAGCGACGACTTCCGCCTCCGCTGGGCCGCCCACGACGTCCGACTGCACCGAACCGGGCACAAGCACATCCGACACCCCGTCGTCGGCGAACTGCACCTGTCCTACGAGGTCATGGACCTGCCCGCCGACCCCGGCCTGGCCCTGGTCGCGTTCAGCGCCGACGCAGGAACCCCCGCCGACGACGCACTACGGTTGCTTGCCAGCTGGGCCGCCACCCACGACCCAGCCGACGTCCTGGCGACGCCGAACTAGACGTAATCCCGTACCGCCGACCGCCCGACACGACCCTCGGCGGACCGGCCCCACCACGTCAGCGTCATTCCCAAGACGAGCGACCCGCACAGTCAGGCCCGCTCATGCCGAGCAGCGGCACCCATCCGCTCACGCCGCGATCGGGGCGCGGTCTGGGGAGCCGCGAGAGCAAGCCCTGCGCCCGGGTCACCCTGTCTTCTTGCGGACTGAGTCAAGATGAACTCGGGCCTGGAACACGCCGAGCCGTCGACAGCACCGCGCGTTACATGTAACCTTGGCTTGTGGCAAGCACACGCGAACGGGTAGGCGAGCATCGGCGCCGGCTGCGCGCACAGGGACTTCGGCCCATCCAGATCTGGGTGCCCGATGTCCGAGCCGCGGAGTTCGTCGAAGAGGCGCATCGCCAGTCCGCTGCTATCGCGGCCAGTGAGCATGAAGCCGACGACCAGGCATTCGTCGATGCGATCTCTGTCGACTGGGACGGCGAGGCGGAGACCGCCGAGTGAGTCGGGGGGACATATACATCGCGGCCGCGCGAGGTGCGTACACCGGCAAACCCAGACCGGTTGTCATCGTCCAGGACGATCGCTTCGATGCGACGGCGTCAGTCACTGTCTGCCCGATGACGACCAACCCGGTGGACGCGCCGCTGACCAGGATCGCCGTGGAGGCCACGGCGGCGACCGGGCTCGCCGAGCCAAGCCGCATCATGGTCGACAAGATCACGACAATGCCTCGCGACAACGTGCGGGATCACCTCGGACATCTCAGCGACGCCGACCTGCTCCGGCTCGACCGCGCCCTGATCGTGTTCTTGGGTTTGGCTGAATGACATCGGACTGAACTGGACGCGGGAGGTGCTCGCCGACATGAACGTCGTGGAACTCTCGGCGTATCCCGGCTCGCGCGTGGGCGCCTCGGGTTTCGTCGGCTACTCATCGAGCGCGCGGCGGTCCTCGTGGCGATCGCCTACCGCGACCTTGATGGCGACTTGCACGGTCTGAACGCGTAGCCCGCGTCCGGTCGTGACCTGGCCACGTACCAGAAGGGGAGCAGCGATGGCTAAGAAGCTCGACCGCAGGACGGCCGCCGCGGCTCGTGAGGATGCCCGCCGGCTCGAACCGCACGCCGACTCGACCGCGCCCTACCCCGCCGACACGGTCGTGAACCGGCCGAACGCGCCGTCGCGGATGTTCAACGTGCGACTCAGCGAAGAGCAGTACGACGCGCTTCAGGACCTTGCCCACGAGCGGCACCTGCCCATGTCGACGATGGCCCGAGCCTGGCTGCTCGACCGACTCGACCACGAACGTCACGCCTCCTGATCGTGGGGTGCCGCTCGTTCGGGGTACTGGCCAGCCAGGTAACGGCAGGACCTCCCTCACTCCGACCGCTGCGCCTACCGTCGAGTCCGTGAACCGAAGCAGTGAGATCCGCGAGTTCCTGGTCTCGCGACGAGCGCGGATCACCCCGGACCAAGCAGGGTTGCCCGACTATGGCGGCCCACACCGGCGGGTCAAGGGACTGCGTCGGGAAGAGGCCGCGATGCTCGCCGGCGTCAGCGTCGACTACTACACGCGGCTCGAGCGGGGCAATCTCGCCGGCGCGTCGGAGAGCGTGCTGGACGCGGTCGCCCGGGCGTTGCAGCTCGACGAGGCCGAGCGGGCGCACCTGTTCGATCTCGCCCGCGCCGCGAACGCCTCACCGGCGACCCAGCGCCGGTCGACACCGGCCCGGCGGGTACGGCCCGGCGTGCAGCGGGTACTCGATGCGATGACCGAGGCCCCGGCGTGGGTGCGCAACGGGCGCGCGGACGTCCTGGCAACGAACCGGCTGGGCCGGGCGCTGTACACGCCGGTGTTCGAGGATCCGGTCCAGCCACCCAACACGGCTCGGTTCGCTTTCCTGTCCAATCGCGCCCGCGACTTCTACCGGGAGTGGGACCGCACCGCCACCGAGATGGTCGCGGTATTGCGGGCGGCCGCGGGCCGTGACCCGTATGACAAGGCGCTGACCGACCTGGTCGGGGAGCTGTCCACCCGCAGCGAGGAGTTCCGCACTCGGTGGGCGGCGCACGACGTGCTGTTCCACCGGACCGGACGCAAGAACCTGCATCATCCCGTCGTGGGTGACCTCGACCTGACCTACGAAGCGTTCGAGCTGCCGTCCGAACCCGGCCTGACGATGCTGGTCTACACCGCCGAGCCGGACACCGCGACCGCGGAAGCGCTGGGGTTCCTCGCCAGCTGGGCCGCGACCCGCGACAACGAGCAGGCCGACCGCGCACCGGGCGAGCAACGGTCCGGCACCAGGACTGAGAGAGATTGATGGAGATCCTGAGCAAGCAGCCGACCGCCAAGGGACCGGCGCAGATGTTCACCGGCGACGTCTGGTTTGACGTCATCGTTCGCGGCGAGACGCCGTCGCGGGTGCGGGCGAACACCGTCCGGTTCGCACCCGGCGCCCGCACAGCCTGGCACTCGCACGCCATCGGGCAGACGCTCTACGTCACCGAGGGCAGCGGCCTGGTGCAGTCCCGCGGCGGCGACGTCGTGGAGCTGAGGCCGGGCGATGTCGTCTGGACCCCGGCCGGTGAGGAGCACTGGCACGGCGCCGCGCCCGGGCATTTCATGACCCACATCGCTATCTGGGAAGCCCCCGACGGCGACCGGGACGAAACCTCGTGGGGCGCGCACGTCACCGACGCCGAGTACGACATCCGCGACCACTGAGCCGCGCTCATCGCCCGGCCTGCGAGCGGCGGCCGGGCGGTGGCCCTACGCCCAGAACTAGAGAAGCAACGACGAAGGAAGCAGGGAAACTATGCGTGCCACCTACATGTACGGCGCCGGCGACGTCCGCGTCATCGAGGTCCCGGACCCGGTCGTCCAGCAGCCCACCGACGCGTTGGTGCGTGTCGTGCGTGCCTGCATCTGCGGCTCGGACCTGCACCCCTACCACTCGATGCCCGCCACACCCGAGGGCAGCTCGATGGGCCACGAGTGCGTCGGCGTGGTCGAGGACACCGGCCGCGACGTCACCGCCGCCAAGAAGGGCGACCTGGTCGTCGTCCCGTTCGCGTGGTCGGACGGCACCTGCGACTTCTGCCGCGAAGGGCTGCAAACCTCCTGCCGCCACGGTGGGTTCTGGAACGCGAACGGGGTCGGTGGCATGCAGGCTGAGGCACTTCGGGTTCCGCTGGCCAACGGCACCTTGGTTCCGGTCCCGGTCGGCGAGGACTCGCCGCTGCTGCCCGCACTGTTGACGCTGTCCGACGTCTACGGCACCGGTTACCACGCCGCCGTCAAGGCCCACGTCACCCCCTACACCACCGTCACCGTCATCGGTGACGGCGCGGTCGGGCTGATGGCTGTGCTGTCCGCCAAGCGCCTCGGTGCCGAACGGATCATCCTCATGGGCAGGCATGCGACCCGCACCGACCTGGGCCGCGAGTTCGGCGCCACCGACGTCGTCGCCGAGCGCGGCGAGGAAGGAATCGCCGATGTACGCGAGCTCACCGGCGGCGACGGCACCCACGTCGTCCTCGAGGCCGTCGGCCACATGCCCGCCTACCAGCAGGCCATCGGCGTCGTGCGCGCAGGCGGTGTCATCAGCCGCGTCGGCGTCCCTCAGTACGAGGACGCGCCGGTGGGGTTCGGCAGCTTGTTCGGGCCCAACATCACCCTTACCGGAGGCCCCGCCCCCGCCCGCGCCTACATCGAAACCCTGGTCCCCGACATCCTCGACGGAACGGTCGAGCCCGGCCGCGTGTTCGACCGCACCGTCGACCTCGATGGCGTGCCCGCGGGGTACCAGGCGATGGACGAACGCCAGGCCCTCAAGGTGCTGGTGACGCCGTGAGTGGCTGGGCTGCTACCGAACTGGACACGATCGCCGAGCAGGACGAGCCGCACCAAGCTCAAGCTCGTCGCCGCCAGCTGAGCACCCCAAAGGCAGGAAGGAACTCCAGCATGGACAAGCGAATCCTCGGCTCAGGCGGACCGGAGGTCTCCACCATCGGCTTCGGCGCAATGGGCATGAGCCAGAGCTACGGGCCCAATCCCGGCGACCGAGCGCAGATGACCGACCTGCTGCGGGCCGCGGTCGACCGCGGCGTCACCTTCTTCGACACCGCCGAGGTGTACGGGCCATTCGTCAACGAAGAGCTCGTCGGCGAGGCGCTGGCACCGGTGCGCGACCAGGTCGTCATCGCAACGAAGTTCGGCTTCGCCTTCGACGAGCAGGGCCGCCAGACCGGGTTGTCTAGCCGGCCGGACTCAATTAGGGCCGCGGTCGACGGGTCGCTGCGCCGACTCGGCGTCGAACGCATCGACCTGCTCTACCAGCACCGCGTGGACCCGCAGGTGCCGATAGAGGACGTCGCCGGTACCGTCGCCGAGCTGGTCGCCGCCGGCAAAGTCGCGTACTTCGGGCTGTCCGAAGCCGGCGCGGCGACCATCGCCCGAGCTCACGCGGTGCACCCGGTCGCAGCCCTGCAGAGCGAGTACTCGCTGTGGTGGCGCGAGCCCGAGGCGCAGATCATCCCGACACTCGAGCGACTCGGCATTGGGCTGGTGCCGTTCAGCCCGCTCGGCAAAGGCTTCCTCACCGGGCGCATCGACACCAGCACGGCGTTCGGCGACGGTGACATCCGCGCGAGCATTCCGCGGTTCACTGCCGAAGCCCGGGCTGCGAACCAGGCGCTGGTCGGTCTGCTCGGAGCCATCGGCGCCGCCAAGAACGCCACGCCGGCACAGATCGCGCTCGCCTGGCTGCTCGCCCAGCGCCCCTGGATCGTGCCGATCCCGGGAACCCGCCGGCTGGACCGGCTCGAGGAGAACCTCGGATCCGCCGACCTCGAGCTCACGGCCGACGATCTCGCCGAGATCGACAGCGCCGCCAGCCAGATCGTCGTCGAAGGGGCTCGCTACCCCGAGGCGATGCAACGGCTGATCGACCGCTGACTGCCTCCCATCCATCATCCGAAGGAGCGGCCCGGCCATGCCTGCCAACGAGACCGCGCAACGCAACCATGAGCAGCTCTTCCCCGGCCGTGTCTCGACACTCGCGCAGACCGACCCGGAGCTGATCGAGTACTTCGACAACTTCGCCTTCGACGAGGTCCTCGCCCACGACGACCTCGCCCCCCGCACCCGGCTGATGTGTCAGCTCGCGTCCATGATCGCCTGCCAGGCACTCGGCGAGTACCGCGTCATGCTCGGCGCCGCAGTTACGGTCGGCGTTACCCCGGTCGAGGCTAAGGAGATCGTCTACCAGGCCGTCCCGTACGTCGGCATGGCCAAGGTCTTCGACTTCCTGCACATCACCAACGACGTACTCACCGCGCGCGGCGTACAGCTGCCGCTGCCCGGGCAGTCGACCACCACCCCGGAGACCCGCTACGAGAACGGGCTCGAAGTGCAGAAGCGTGTCGTGGGCGCCGACCGGGTCGACGCGCTCTACGCCAACGCACCAGCCGACGAGCAACACATCCAGCGGTGGCTGTCGGCCAACTGTTTCGGTGACCACCTCACCCGCGGCGGCATGGACGTCCCCACCCGCGAATTGCTCACCTTCGCGATGCTCGCCTCCCTCGGCGGCTGTGAGCCGCAACTGGCCGGACACGTCGCCGCGAACCTCCACATCGGCAACGACCGCAGCCTGCTGGTGAACGTGCTCACCCAGCTCCTCCCGTACCTCGGCTACCCACGCACCCTCAACGCGCTGCGCGTGCTCGACCAGATCACCCTCGCTCAGCAGTAACGGAAGGCGACACCATGGCATTGCGCACCTGGCTGATCACCGGCGTCAGCAGCGGCTTCGGCCGCGAACTCGCCCAGCAGTTGCTCGACGAGCGTGGCGACCGCGTCGTCGGAACCGTCCGCGACACGTCCAAGGTCGCCGACCTGACCGACCGCTACCCGGACACCTTCATCGCCGAGGTGCTGGAGATGACCGACCGCGCAGCGGTCCGGCAGCTGGTCGACCGCTGCTTCGAGCGGCTAGGCCGCATCGACGTCGTCGGGTCCAACGCCGGCTACGGCCTATTCGGCGCCGCCGAGGAACTCTCCGACGAGCAGTTCGACCACATCATCGCCACCAACCTCACCGGATCCATCCAGCTGATCCGCGCCGCGCTGCCGCACCTGCGTGCGCAAGGCGGCGGGCGCATACTCCAGCTCTCCACCTACGGCGGCCAGGTCGCGTTCCCCGGCAACTCGCTCTATCACGCCACCAAGTGGGGCATCGAAGGCTTCTGCGAAGCAGTCGCCCAGGAAGTCGCACCCTTCGGCATCGGCGTCACGATCGTCGAACCGGGCGGCGCACGTACCGAGTTCCGCTACGGCAGCGCTCGCGTCGCCACGCTCATGCCTGAATACGATGGCAATCCGGCCCACGCGTTCCAGGCGATACTCGACCCGGCCAACGGGCTCGCCCGGGCGACCCAGCCCGGATGGCCGCCCGCATGGTCGACAGCGTCGACATCGACCCAGCACCGTTGCGCCTGATGCTCGGCTCGCAAGCGCTCCAGTCGACCATCGACACCCTGCGTGAACGCATCGCCGACTTCGAAACCCAGACTGAACTCGCCGCCTCCACGGACTTCCCGCCGGGCGTCTGACAGCACATGCGCTCGCGACCGGTCCGTCCCCCTTCGCAAGCAGCACCGACAGAAAGCTGAACCACATGGACACGATCGCGCTCAACAACGGCGTCCGTATACCGGCGCTCGGACTCGGGGTCTTCCAGACGCCCCCGCACGAGACCCGAGCCGCGGTGCGCGCGGCACTCGACGCCGGATACCGCCACATCGACACCGCGGCGGCCTACGGCAACGAGCGCGAGGCCGGTGAGGCGGCTGCACGCCTCCGGTCTGGACCGGCCGGAGGTCTTCCTGGAGACCAAGATCTGGATCAGCGACTACGGCTACGACCGGACGCTGCACGGCTTCGACAAGAGCGCCCGCAAACTCGGCGTCGACCAGATCGATCTGCTGATCCTGCACCAGGCGCTGCCGTCGGCCTTCGATCGCACGCTGGAGGCCTACCGCGCCCTGGAGACGCTGCTCAATGACGGCAAGGTCCGCGCGATCGGGGTCAGCAACTTCATGGTCGAGCACCTCACCCGACTGCTCGACCAGGCGACGGTCGTGCCGGCGGTCAACCAGATCGAGGTCCACCCCTACTTTCGGGCAGCGCGAGGTACAGGACTTCGGTGCCGAACACGGCATCATCACGCAGGCCTGGTCACCTATCGGGGGCATCACCTTCTACCGCGACGGTGACCACCGCAGCACCCTCGACGACCCGGTCATCGCAGACATCGCCGCAGCACACGGCAAGACCGCTGCCCAGGTGATGCTGCGCTGGGGTCTGCAACACGGACGATCGGTCATCCCCAAGTCCACCAAGCCCAGCCGCATCGCCGAGAACATCGACGTCTTCGACTTCCAACTGACCCCGGACGAGATGACCGAGATCGACCGGCTGGACACCGGCCGTCGCGGCGGCCCCGAACCCGACGCAATCACGCTCGAAGCCTTCGGTCGCGAAATCCCCGAAGCGTGAGGCCCGCCGCAGAGCAGTGACCAGATTTGTCCACCAAGACGGCGGCCTCACCCAGCCGCTGTTGCCTACGGACGCAGCGTGTGCCAGTTCGAGCGAGACCGCAATTGCCGCTGTCGTCGAGATGCGCAACGACGTCGCACGTTGTCGCTGTCCAGTCGGCCGAGCGTCAGGATGCCCGTCGTCGCAGCGTAGATCTCGTTGACTCCTCGAACAACTGCCCGCCACCTGTGCCGACAACAAAGCGCAGTGTGTAAAGCGAATGTAACGATGTCAATGAACTGTACCGATTAGTGATCAACCTTAGCGATCTTGTTAAGCGCTGGAGGCCCCAGAATCATTGGGCTGGAGCGTGGTGCGCCGCCAGGGACTCGAACCCCGAACCCGCTGATTGAGCGTCGTCGTACCCGATCTTGACGTCAGACGCAGCAATCGGAGTCGGAATCAGCCCGCTGCCGACCATCAAGCCGCTACCGCGGCCGTCACGCTCCGTTATCTGTCTTACCGGACAACCCGCCTATTCAGCCGCGCGTAACGCCGAGACTGCGCGCCCTGACGCGCATTACGGTCCGTGACCGATGATCCGACGCGCGGATCGGCGTGATCGACGATTTTGGGTGCGTGGTGCGGCATCCGGTAGGCGCGAGCACGGCGGTGTTCTGTGCGGTTGGCGTGCGCGTCCGTCCGCCGAAAGGTGCGTGGGGCGCGCCTGATCGTCGCCCGCGATGCTGTTGACCCAGTCGTTCGGGGGCGTCAGCATGAGCCGGTGACGCGGGTGCTGGAAGCCGATTATCTGGTGGTCGGCGCAGGCGCGGCGGGGATGGCGTTCACGGATGCGCTGATCGAGCATGCGGATGTCAGCGTGGTCATGGTGGACCGTCGGCACGGTGTGGGTGGACATTGGCTGGACGCTTACCCGTTCGTCCGCCTCCACCAGGCGTCTGCGTTCTACGGTGTGGCCTCGACGATGCTCGGCGATGGGCGGATCCAGCAGGACGGCCCCGAAGCGGGCTTGCACGAGCGAGCGACGGCGCCGGAGGTGTGCGCCTACTACGGCAGGGTGCTGCGCGAGCGGATGCTTGCGTCGGGAAAGGTGTCGTTCTATCCGAACTGTGACTACCTCGGCGAGGGTCGGTTCGTGTCGCGCTTGTCGGGAAGGCGTAACGAGGTTCGCGGCCGGGGGCGCATTGTTGACGCCCGCTACCTTTCACCGCAGATACCGGCAACGACTCCTGCGCCGTTCGGCGTTGCGGACGGGGCGCGCGTGGTGGCCGTCAACGAGCTGGTCAAGCTTGGTGGGGCGGCCTCGCAGTATGTGGTCGTCGGTTCGGGGAAGACCGCCACTGATGCGTGTATCTGGCTGCTGGACAACGGGGTTGATCCGGAGGCGATCTGTTGGGTGCGGCCTCGCGATCCGTGGATGCTCGACCGGGCGGTGGTCCAACCGGATCCTGCTGTCTTCATGGGGTTGGCGGCGGATACCGTGCAGGCGGCGGCCGAGGCGGCGTCCCCGGACGACCTGTTCTGCCGCTTGGAGGCGGCTGGGGTGATGCTGCGCATCGATCGGTCGGTGACTCCGACGATGGCGAAGACCCCGACGCTCGCCCAGTGGGAACTCGACCGGTTGCGCACGATCGAAGCCGTCGTCCGGCTCGGGCACATCCAGCACGTGGAGCCGGGCAGGTTGGTGTTCGGCGAGGGTGCGGTTGCTACGGCGAAGGACGCGGTGATCGTGCACTGCGCCGCATCGGGGTTGCAGTACCGGCCGTTGGTGCCGATCTGGGGTGCCGAGGCGATCACGCTGCAGCCGATCCGGACCGGCTTTCCCTGCTTCGGCGCCGCGCTAGCCGGGTATGTGGAGGCCACACGCGACGACGACTACGAGAAGAACAGGTTGTGCCCACCGTCGCCTTACTCCAATACGCCCACCGATTGGGCGCGGATGCAGGTGCTGGGCAATCGGGCGTCGATGTCGTTCGGGGCTGACCCCGACATCAAGGCCTGGGCCGACCGGGTCTTGCTGAATCCGGCTCGCATCCCGCCGGACATGGCCGGCTCCGCCGAACTGACTGACGCTGCGGAGCGCTTTCGGAAGTACGTCGGTGCGGGGATGACCCGAATGGCTGAACTCGCCGGAATGGCGTAAGCCCTTCCCGCAAGCTCCGCATCGATGGTGACGACGGTCATCTCCGGCCGGCCACCCTCTGTGAACGACGATCCGCGTCACCTCATATCGGCGACCGCGAGGATCGCCGATTACGCTGGGTTTGCGAGCGTGTCGGAAGGGCGCCCAGCCGTTGTTATGGACCGCTCCCACCCGGCCGCGCGAGTTGCGCTCGGCGTTGCGGAACACCCGCCTCCTACGGCGGTCAGCGCGCCACGGTGAGCTCGTCGGAGCGTCCAGCCTCGAGTCGCGACCACTGGGCGATGGGGCGTCCTTCCGGCCAGGCGGATATTGGTGGCCAGTCGGGCGAGCCGGCGTTCGTCCGGGTGCCCGTGCACTGTTGTGGCCAGCCGGGTGGCGAGTCCTCCCACGGCTCCTGGCGTCCGTACACGGTGAGGTCCATCAGCGCGTAGCTGTAGTCCATGACCTCCGCGCCGCGGCCGTTCGTCCAGTACGTCTCGAAGATGCGGTCGCCGTCTCGCAGGTAGCACATCAGGTGGAACAGGCCGACCTGGCGTCCGACGAAGAGCGCGTCAAGTGAGGCCTGTGCTGAGTACCACGGCATGTCCCAGTGCATGAACTCGCGGTAGCGGATGCTTTCGTCGTACGGGCCCTGACAGAGGACCGCGAACGTGATGTCGCGAGAGTGAAGGTAGGACAGCTCCGCGACCTGGGTGGTGACCCACGTGCAGCCTTCGCACTGCTCGGCCGCGGGTCGGCCGGGGTTCCACATGAAGTAGTAGGCGATGAGCTGTCGGCGCCCTTCGAACGCGTCGAGGAGGGTGAGCGGCCCGTTGGGTCCGGCCAGCGCCAGGTTGGCATCCACCTCGACCATGGGTAAGCGTCGCCGGGCCGCGGCGATAGTGTCGCCTTCCCGGGTGTGCGCCTTCTCGCGGACTCGCAGCGCGTCCAGTTCGGCCTGGAAGGTGGCTCGGTCAACGGCCGCCGGGAGGTTCTGGGCGTTGTCGGTGCTGCCCGCCGCCCCGCCGGCATTGGTTGATTGATCGGTCATGACGGTGTCCTCCTCGTGTTCTGACGACAAGGCCAGTCGCGCGGGCCGGGCAGGTTTCCGATCTTTGTCCAGGTCACCACTCTCTCGCGACATGGCCCAGCAAACCGCTCCGCTTGAGATCGATTGTTATCTCCAGCGCTCCGAACGGTGTCCACGATGTCTATCGCGGGCCCTTTGAGCGTCGTCGTAGACACGTTATCTGAAGCGGTGTCGCCGACGTGCGCACCGCGATTCTCCTTTCCTCGCTGCGCTTTTGATTGTGCGAGCTGGTCCTGGAGTCCCTGCGTAGACATGTCTACGACGCGGAATCCCTGCCGCGTAAGGGATCCTTGATCAGGGCTTCAGATAACCGTCGATCTGGCACAATAGCGCGCACGTTCCGGCCCCACGCGTTCACACGCGGACGACGGCTCGAACGCGATCTTGGACCAGCTATCGATGGTGAACACCGCAGCACCGAATTTCACGGCGCCGTGATCAGGCGGCTGTTCGGGTATGCCGAATCGGGAACCAGGTCCTCCCGTATCGGCGGCAGACGCCTCCCTGTACTGGCACGCGGGCTGCGCTGGCTCGTTCGTGCCCCGGCGCCGCGACGCTTGGCAGCTTGAGCACGACCGCAGCGACCACCTACTCGACTATCGTGAGCGTCGCCGAGCCGCGGGCAGCAATCCGACACCATACGTGCGCTCCTCAGGGCGCTCGACGCCGACAAGCTCACCGGATGACCTGCGACGGCGGGGAAGGAGTCGACATGCCAACCACGATCGCTGAGATCTGGCGCTATCCGGTCAAGTCGATGGCCGGTGAGCGCCTGGACGCTGTGGCCGTCGCGGAGCGCGGCATGCACGCCGACCGGATGTGGGCGGTACGCGACCCGGCTCTGGGTTCGATCACGACCGCGCGCCGTCAACCTGCCCTGCTGCTGTGCAGCGCTCGTTACGACGAGGATCCGGCCGGCCATCCGGCGCTGCCGGGCAACGCACCGGACGTGGTCATCACGCTGCCGGACGGGACCGAGGTCGCCAGCTCGGATCCGCAGGTGCACGCCCGGCTGTCCGAGGTCGTCGAGACCGAGGTACGGCTGGAGCCGCTGCCGCCGCCGTCCGAGAAGGAGCTGTACCGAGGACCGAAGGAGACGAAGGCCGAGATCCGGGCGACGTTCGGCTTGGCCGAGGACGAGCCGCTCCCCGACTTGTCGATGTTCCCGTTGCGCATGCTCACCGAGCTCAGCCGCTACGTCACGCCGCTGGGTTCCCTCGCGGACTCATACCCCATACACCTGATCACCCGGACCAGCCTGGCCACGATGGCCGACCTCGCACCCGGCTCCAACTTCGACGTCCGACGCTTCCGGCCCAACTTCGTCATCGAGACCGACGAGGGCGACAGCTTGCCGGAGAACTCGTGGCTCGAGGCCGAGCTGGCACTGCCGAATGCAGTGCTGCGCGGCGAGATCCCGACACTGCGGTGCGTGATGCCGATCCGGCAGCAGGCCGACCTCGCTACAGACCCGGACGTGATGCGCACGGTGGCCAAGCATGCGCGCCGGTGCCTGGGGCTCTACGCGACCGTCGAGCAGGGCGGCATTGTCCACGTCGGCGATGATCTACAGGTACGACGGCCCGCACGGCCGTCGCGACCGGCAGCCATCGCGCGAGCCGGCAAGGACGGCCTGAAGCGCGGGGTCCTGCGCGCCGCCAGCGCCCTCATGCCCAAGGAGTAAGCCCTATGCGGTCGCATCGGTGCCGCGGTAATTCAGGTTGTCCGGCCCGCCCATACCTCGGTCCAATCCGGATGAGAGGCATCGTCGTCAAGGGTGATCGCACGCAGAACCCGCCGTCCTGCGCTGATAACGCCCCGCCGGCGAAGCGCTCGGAATCGACGCTTCAACCGCGCGATGTCAGCGGCGTGAGGGATGAGGAGCCCTTCCCCGGCCGGCTCGAAAGGCTGCCTCCCTGTCCGACTTACGGGCCGACTTACGGCCGTGTTGGCGGGGTGCACCAACGCCGACAGGGTGCGGGCCGAGAACGAAGCCGAGCCTGCGATTCTCGCGCAGAATCATGTCGCTCGATCAGGCTCAGAAGCGAAACCGCGTCAGGCCGCCCGGCTCCGTCGACGAGACCACGGTCGCCGACCGTGGCTCAATCCGATACACGGTCCACGGCGGTGGTCCTTGCGACGGTGCGTTGAACGGGGCAGTGATGCCCGACCCGCTCTCGTCGGGCTCCGCTGGCCAACCGTTGTCCGCCCATGCCCTCGCAATGTGCGCCACGGCGCCCGGCTCGGTCACCCGCACCGCGTCACCTTCGACCACGACGTCCGCGTCGCGGATCGACACCGCGACCGAACACCGGGGATCGCGGGCGACGTTGCGCCCCTTACGCGTACCGGTGCCGGTCTGGAACCAGAACGTACTGTCCACCCAAAGGGCACCGACCGCAGTCACGTGAGGGCTGCCGTCGTCGTTGACGGTGGACAGCCATGTCGTGCGGGAGTTCGCCGCGTCCACAGCCGGAGCCGAACCCGCATCGAGCTTCTCGACAACGGCGGCCCAGTCCACCGGCGGCAGCCCATCCGCCTCACCCAGATTGATGACCTCCATTTCTTGAACGTACCGCCTGTTCTCCCGGCAAGCGCTTGTTCGACTGCGACCTCGCCGAACAGCTGGCCAACCGATCGAATCGGCCGCGAAGTCCACGAGAAGATCCGCGGTCGGGCAGCTGCTTGCCCACGAACTGGCAGCGCGCTGACCGTTCCGCGTCGTGACATCGGCCATCAGCGTCGCGTACCGAGCAGATTCATCTGCGCATCGAGCCGGCGACGCCGGCCGTACCTCGCGACGGCTCAGGTCGTGAGCGGCGAGTCACCGGGTGCATTATCGGGCGGCGCCGGCGAGGTAGGCGGCGACGATGTAGGTGGCGTGCCGGTCGAGAGAAACGCGGGCGCGACCTGCACGTCGCGCAGCGGCACTCCCGCGTCCAGGGCGGCGGTGACGGCGTGCCGCAGCGTGTGCGGGCTGATCTTCTTGTTGCCCAGTCCCGCCTTCTTCGCGGCGCCGTGCACGATCCGCGCCGCGGCGTGCCGGTCCATCCGCCGCCGGTCACGGCGCAGGAACACTGGACCCTCGACGCGTCGCCGATGGTCAGGTCGATCGCCCGCGCGGTGCGCGGCGCGAGAGGGATGGTCACGATCTTGCCGCCTTTGCGGAGCACCGTCAGCGTCCGGTGGCCGCTAGCTAGGTGCCGAGGGCATCGATGTTGGCCTCTAGCGGAACCTTCCGGGCTTTCTTGATCGTTTGACTGTTTCGCCTTACGGGTTGGGGTTTCGGGCGTGGCTGGTGTATTACCTAAGTCGGCTGGCTGGGGTGGTCAGCGGGTGGGGGCGTAGCGGGCGGTGTCGAAGATCTCGGCGAGTTGCTGCTGGACCGGGTCGATGTCGGTGAGTATGCGTTGCGCGCGGGGGCGTCCCTTGCCGCCGTCGTGGTAGAGCAGCACGGTCTCTTCGATGCCGGCGAGGGTGGCCAGTAGTTCGCGTACTGACATGTGGAGGCCGGCGTGCTCGGCCTGCCGGCGCATCAGGTGGGCGATGGTCAGGGCGAGCACGCAGTAGAACACGTGCACGCGGATCTTCTGCTCGGTCCAGTGGTGCATCGGTGCGAAGGAGACGACGTGTGGGTCTTTGAGTTGCCGGAACCCGGATTCGACGCCGTTCTGGGAGCGGTAGCCGGCCACGACGTCGGCGGTGGTCCAGTGCTCGCGGTTGGTGAACAGGATCCGTTTGCCGAACAGGCGATCCTCGAGGCGTCGGCGGGCGCGGGTATCGGTGCGCCAGGACAGGCGCAACTCGGCGGGCTCGGTGCCGGTGAGGGTGGTGGTGATGACTTGGTTGACCCAGCGGGGTTTGCAGATCGTCGCGATCTCGGCCTGGACGGCGGCCTTGTCGCGGCGGGTGTGGCCGCGGGCCAGGCGGGCCTGCAACTCGCCGAGGCGGGCGCGGGTTTTGGCCAGGGTCTGGTCGAAACCGGCCGACTGTTTGGCGTGCAGGGTCGGTGAGTGGGTCAGCACCGCGCGGCGGGTCACCCCGAGCGCGGTGACGGTGGTGTCCACGCAGCCCAGCCCGGGGTAGCGCTGCCGGTCGACGGGTCGGTAGTCGCTGGCCGGGATGGCCAGCAGTTCGGGGTGCTGCGAGGGCGGTAGCGAGCCGACGAACCCCAGCCCGGAGGCTTCGATGAGTTCCTGGTTGTCCTGGGAGTTCTGTCCGGCGTCATAGACCACGGTCAGCGACTCCAGGCCCGCGACCAGTTGCCGGTAGCGGGTGCTCAGTTCGGTGATGACGGTGCCGAACTGGGTGACGTCGGGCCGGTCGCCGGCGTAGGCGTGCGAGAGCAGCGGTATCGCGCCGTCGGCGGTGACGACCAACGCGAGTCCGACCAGGCGCAGGTCGGTGCGTTTCTGCTTCGCCTTGCCGCGTTGGGCGATCGGCGCCTTCGGGTTGGCCGTGTCGATGTAGGTGGCGAAGTTGGTCATGTCCAGCATCAGCCCGGATAGGTCCAGCCCGAACTCGCTGACCATGCGCCGGCCCAGCTCGGCCTCGATGAGCTGAAGATCGGGCGCGTCGAGGCGGTCCATCGCGTCCCAGAACCGGCGGTGATCGGTCGCGGCCCTGCACAGGCGGGTGAACCGTGGCCCGGCGGTGCTGACCCACCAGTCGGCGAAGGCCAGCTTCGAGCAGGGCGCCACGATCCGGTTCGCGGTCGCCAACGCGATGTAGGTGCCCACCGGCACCGCCGCGTTCGCGTGCCGCGGCGCCACCCGGTCGATCACCGCCGCCACGCCCAGCCGATCGAGCGTCGACCACACCGCGGCCAGGTCCCCGAAACGTTTGTGCTGGGTGCGGACCGGCTGTCCCGTCGGCGCGCCGGACAACTTGGCCGCGACCTCCTCCGCGCTGCCCAGGTACTGCTGGGACACGATCCGGGGCTTGCCGCCCACCCGCGCCGACTCGACCAGGTAGTAGTACGTCTGGTTGCCCTGCCGCTTCCCCACAATAGAAGCCATATATAGGTAATACACTCTCGAGCCACGAATCCCAAGCACCACAAGGGCGTGTCGCACTGATCAACTACGAAGGCCGGAAACTCCCGCTAGGTGGCTGGTGTCGAACGGCTGTCTGAGGGGGTGACCGCTGACGGCGGAGTGCCGGTGGGCCGGTGTCGCGGCGCCTGGGTCGAGTTGAGCGCGACCTGCGATCGGTGCTGCTGTGAGCGATTTGCGGTGGCGGTGAGGTGGTGGCGGCCGCTTGTGGCTGCCGGGTACGGCGTTGTGCTGCCTGGATCGGCCTATCCGGCCGCTGTGGCCCATCCTTGGTTCGGCGTGCCGGCCACGGCGAGCGCGGCCAGGCGTGCGAGGTTGACGGCGGCGGCGAGCAGGGCGAAGTCGGCGGCGACCTTGGTCTGTCCGCGGACCCGGGCGCGCCTGCCGCCGTGGTGGCGGCGCATCAGGTGCCCGATCTTGCGTTCCACTTTGGGTCGGGTGGCGCGGTAGTCGGCGACCCAGTCCGGGTCACGCTGCCGGTGCCGTGCGTGGGCGAGTTGCTGCTCATACGGGCCGATGCCGATGCTGCGCCCGCCAGCGGCCTTGGTGCACTGCTCGCGCAGCGGGCAGCCGGTGCAGGCCTGGCCGAAGCTGGCGGTGCCGGCCCCGTCGGCACCGCGGCGGATCGGCGCGGTGTTCCCGGCGGGACAGGTCACGCTGTCCTGTTCGAGGTCGATGTCGAAGCGGTCCTTGCTGAACAACCCGCCCGCGGCGACCGGCTGCTGGGTCTTGCACTTGGACTCGATCCCGGCTTGGTCCAGCCGGTCGTGGAACTGTCCAGTGCCGTAGGCGTTATCGCCGTAGACACTGGCCTGATCCGAGCCGGCGTCGCTACCGGCATCACCGGCCTGCCCAGAGTCGCTGCCCGGCGCGGCCTCGCCGGCGGTATCGGATGCCTCGACGACCTCGTCAGCAACCCCATCGGTGCCGGTGCCGGTGTCGGTGGCCTCGCCGGTGTCGGTGTCGTGGTCGGTGTCGTGCTCGTCGAGCAGGTCTGCGATGAGGTCTTCGGCGACGCTGGCGTCCCCGGCGTTACCGGCGCTCACCGTGGTGGCGGTGATGATCTCGGTGTCGGGGTCGATGCCGACATGCCCCTTGTAGCCGTCGAAACCGCGCGCCGCGGTCTTGTGCCCGTGCCGGGTCTCGGGATCCACGGTGGAGATCACCCGGTCTTTGGCGACCCGCCGGGCGATCCGGAACACCCCGGCCTCGTCGCGGTCGAGGTCTTGGCCGAGCACGGTGGCCAGCAACGCCGCGGCCTGGGCCACCGCGTCGGTGAGTTCTCTGCCGTCCAGCACCGCCAGCAGCGCCATGCCGTCGCGGGCCAGCGCGTCGACCAGCTCGGCCCGCGCGTCCGGGTCGTCGTAGTCACACACCGGCTTGCCCGCAGCGACGTAGTCGTCATCACGCCCCAGCACCGCCCGGAGCTCGCCGGCCAGCTCGCTGTCTGCGGCTTTGAGCAACCCCCGGATCGCCGAGCGGACCAGGGTGACGGTGTCCATCGTGGCGACCGCGTCATACAACGCTGTGGAGTCCAGCACCCGCCGCCGGCCCACCAGCCCGGCCGCCTTGGCCACCTCGAGCACCATGTCGAAGATCCGGTCCGGCGCGGCCGAGGCGGCCAGCCGGGCGCGCATGTCCACCAGCACTGTGTGCACGAACCCCGGGTAGTCGAAATCCAGCCCGCCCGCCGCGTACTTCCACCGCGCGTCGAAGCAGAACCGGTCGGCCGCCTCCCGGTCGCTGCAGCCCTCGATGCGTTGCAACACCATCACCACCGCCACGATCTGAGGCGGCACGCTGCGTCGGCCCACATCGGTGAACAGGTCGGCGAACATCTCATCGGGGAACAGCCGGTGACACTCCCGGTGCAGCAGCCCGTAGATCGACTCCGGTCCGACCCGGCCGTCACAGAACCCGGCCGTGGACCGGAACAAATCAGCCTGCCTCGGCGCCAGCCCCAACGTCACGACTCACCCCGGCAACCACGTCCCTGCGGCATAGGCACATGCTCCCAGAGATGATCAACAAGACGCGGCACCGCCACGCGACGAAAAACACCAGCCACCTAGGGCGGTGGCGTGGGATTCGTAGTCCAGCCGCGGTCGTCGCACGTGTGCTGCGGGGGAGTGGTCGAGCAGGTCCTCTTCGACGCCGTAGCGGTAGAACCCGCACACCGTGCACAACCTCCGCGCGATCGTCGCCCGGGCCCGACCACGCGCCTCGAGGTCGCGGGCGTAGCACTCAATGTCCGCCCGCTTCGCGGCGAACAGGTGCAGCCCGTGGGTCGCACACCAGGACGTGTACTGGCGCAGGTCCAGCGTGTAGGCGACGCGGGTCTGGCCGGAATAGCCGGCCAGGAACCCGACCAGCGCGGCGCGCTCGTCGGCGCTGAACAGCGGTTCGACCGGAACCGCCACTGTGGTCGTCGCAGGTCTTTCGACGCTCGGAGCAGTCATCGGATACCTCCACGGTCGGGCCAGGGCCCGGAACCCGCAGAGGCGCCCGGCACCCCAGCAGAACGAACTGATGACACAGACCGTAGAACCGATGTCAGCCGAACTCGCCAGCTCATCACCGAGCGTGATCACGCGATCGAGCCATACCGCCGATTACGTTCTCGATCTGCGGAGTTGTCGGCGTTGCAGTAACGGTTGTTCGGCGCGGCGATCGTCCGCCCGCGGGCGGTCTGGGCATATCGACTGCTCCGACTCGATCTTGGCGTGGCCACGCGGCGTGAGCGCCACGCCGGTATGCCTCACGCCGTCGTGATCATGCGGAACGTTCTGTGCACCGGATAGCGGCTGTCCGTGCTCGTCCTGCACCAGCTGGGACTGAGTTGGGTCGGCCCGTTGGGCTTCCATACATGTCTGCCGGGCGCGATGATGCGCGGGTCAGGAGGATTGGAGCTGAGTGCTGGTGACGTTCGTCTTGGTTCCCGGTGCCGGCGGGCACGCCGCGTACTGGAGTCGGCTCGTGTCCGAACTGGAACGCCGCGGCCACCGCGCGATCGCCGTCGACATCAAGGAGGACGACCCATTGCTCGACCTGCACGGATTTGCCGCGACCGTGGAAGCGGCGATGGACGCCCACCAGGACGTCGTCCTTGTCGCGCAGTCACTCGGCGGGTTCAGTGCGCCCATGATCGGCAAGCCGGTGCGGATGGTCGTGCTGCTCAATGCCATGATCCCGCTGCCCGGCGAGACGCCGGACGATTGGTGGGACAACACCGGCTCCGGCGCAGCACGGCGTGAGGCCGACCTTGCGGCAGGTCGCGATCCCGAGTTCGACCTCGACCGCCATTTCCTGCACGACGTCGCCGATGACGCGAAGGCGGAGTTGCTGTCCGGTGAGGCGCGTGAGCCGTCCGCCGCGGCGATGGCGCAGCCCTGCGATTTCACGCACTGGCCAGATGTTCCGATCAAGGTGCTCATCGGCCGCGACGACCGATTCTTCCCGGCTGGCTTCCAACACCGCATCGCCAGAGACAGGCTCGCGCTCGACGCCGACGAGATCCCGGGCGGTCACTTGGTCGCGCTGAGCAACCCATCCGGGCTCGCCGACAAACTGATCGACTACGCCGCACAACTCTGATCAGACGCGCCGGCAATGGCGACCCGCGCCTTGTCCCAGCTATCGCAACGGGGTTCCCGTGTCCACTGGCCTGCCGACGTAGCGGCACCTGATGCGACGCAACGGAGGGACGGTTGACCTGCGGTGGGGGATCCCCGGCGCGATCGTCGTTCCACGTCGCGACCGAACAGGTGGCGGACCGGAACCTGCCGAATACGGCGGCGCCGCATCACGCGGGTGCGGGTTCGTCGATATATGCGTGTGACGGTGTGAGAGATCGGGGTTCGGTCGATCGCGGCCGGCGCCGGGGACGAGTGGTGCCGCGGCCTGGCCGTGCGGGTAGTGCCTGGCTTAGCGTTTGTGCAGGCGGTGCCGAGCCCCTTTGATCCGGGGGCTCGTGCCGATGAGTTCCGTTGCGATCAAACGTCGAACACGTATAGCGCCCTTTGATGGATGGAGACGCGACGATGCGAGTGGTGGTCAGCGAGTTCATGAGCCTCGACGGTGTGGTCCAGGCGCCTGGCGGCGCCGAGGAGGACACCAGCGGCGGGTTTCGCCACGGCGGCTGGTCGATGCAGTTCTTCGACCCTGACGTCATGGGCGCGGTGATTGGCGAGTTCGCCGAACGAAACGAGTCCCTGCTCCAGGGACGCCGCACGTACCAAGTGTCGGCGACAGCCTGGCCCGAACGCAGTGGCGACCCGTTCGCCGATTGGATCAACCAGGCCCAGAAATACGTGGTGTCGGACACGTTCACCGATGACGATCTCACCTGGACGCCGACGACGATCATCCGCAGCGTCGAACTCGTCAGCACCGTGGCGTCGCTGCGCGACAAGCCGGGCGGCGACATCTACGTCTACGGCAGCGTGTCGGTCGTGCGGGCGTTGCTGGCAGCGGGGTTGGTCGACGAGCTCGTCCTCATGATCGAGCCGATAACCCTCGGTGGCGGCAAGACGTTGTTCCCCACCGACGGTGAGGCGCGCAGATTCCAACTGACCTCCGCCCAAACCGCTGCCACCGGCGTCCTGGTCTGCCGCTATCGGCCCGTTCAGTGATTCATCGACGGCACCGTCGATCCGGCTACATGCCGTCAACGGTGAGCCGCAGTCGCCACCGGAGATCAACAAGATCGCCGATTACTTCCGGTCGCTGATCGGGGCGAGCCGTGGAGTTCTTGGCTCGGTCGATCATCGTGGACACCTAGCCACGCTATGCCTAGACTATCGAGGTATGTTGAGGCAGAAGGTGGATCTGCTGCTGATGGGCGTGCTGCGCCACGGACCGGCGCACGGGTACGCCATCATCGCGGCGCTGCGTGAACGCAGCGACGGCGTGTTCGATTTGGCGGAGGGCACGATCTACCCTGCGCTGCACCGGCTCGAGCAGGCTGACCTTGTCGAGAGTTCGGTCGAGGTGGCGCAAGGACGGCGGCGGCGGATCTACGCGCTCACCTCGGGTGGCCGCAAGCAGTTCGCGACCCAGCGACGCCAGTGGCAGGGCTTGGTGATGAGTATGCAGGCGGTGATCGGATGACCGAGACCCCGATCGAGGACTACCTCGACGAGCTGCTGCGGCGCACCCGCGCCGACGCGCGCACCACGCGACGATTGCTCGACGAGGCCAGTGATCACCTGCACGCGGCCGCGGCCGAACTGCGGGCCGAAGGCATGTCGCGGCAGGAAGCCGAAATCGAAGCGGTCCGCCGGTTCGGGCCGGTGACGCCGATCGTGCGCGCGACGGTGCGGCGATCGTTGGCCGCTCTCGTGTTCGAGACGCTGCGAGCCGCGCTGTTCCTGGCTGGCTGCGGGCTGGTCGCCGTAGGCATCAGCGGGCTCGTCGCGTTCGCGATGAACCTCTGGTTCGGCCGCTCATTCGTTGGCGGGGTCAGCGTGTTCGGGTTCGGGGGAGCATCGGTCAACGAGACCGCGGACGACGCGGTCGTCCTGCGCGTCATCGCCGGAGTGATCGGGCTGCTCATGCTGCTCGGCAACCTCGCCCTGCGCCGACGCGCGAGCTCCCCGCCCCTACTGTCCGCCGGGCTGGTCGACGCGCTGGGCGCGGCCGCCTTCGCCGCCGGCACGGCCGGGCTCGCGATCGCGTCTGCCGACCAAGCCGTGCAGAACGGCACCAGTGGCGTCGGCTTCCCGCTCAGCGGTGCGCTGGTCGCTCTTCCGGCAACGGTGTACTTCTGCGTCCGCGCCGCTCGCGCTCTGCTGCCGTCCCGCTGAAGCCACGGATCGGGCCTGGCTACGCGCTGCGAGCATGCGCGAGGCGCGACCCACGCCGGCCCAACGGCCGCCCCGGTCGGGTACGCCGAATCCTTCGCGGGTTGGGACGACTGTCGGGGACTGAAGGTCGGCGTTGTTATGGTGCGCCCGACGCAACACTGACCTTCGATGTCCGTCGAGGGATTGTCACCTGAGTGGTCGGTGACATCGGCTATGGCCGTCGTCCGAACCAGTCGAGCAGCCGACTCTGCGGTGAGGCATCGGCAGGCAGGGTGCCGCTCGGACCTGCGCCGTACGCCCCGAAGGCGAGCATGTCGTCCAAGTGCGGCTCGACCACCTTCATTAGATCGACAACAATTCGCGGATCAAGGGTCTCGTCGAACCGCGCGGCACGGAGCAGGTCCCACGCGTGGACCACCAGGTCAACGAGACGCAACCGCAGGAACGCACTGGCGGGGATGTCGCCTCTTGGGCCGGCGACGGGCTGCCCGGGCGGCGTCGCGGCGAACGCCTGCGCTTGGCGTCGCGCCGACTCAACCACGGCAGCGACTGGATCATCTCCGAGCTGATCACCTGTGAGCATGGTCCGAGCCTCGTCGCGATCAACGCCTGCCAGCAGCAGCGCGGTGAAGCGGTTCCCCACCACGACGTGCTCAATCAACTCGCGTACCGAGATCTCCGACGGCGTCGGCCGATCCCATGCGTCTGCGGGCAGTTGACGCACGACCCGTTCGAACTCCGCCGACGCTGCGTCGATCAACTCCACGTCCCGCAGGCTAGCGCGGGGCGCGGTCGACCCGGGCGGACCAACGGCTCGAACGTGATCTTCAGGCGGCGATGCATCGTGACGCCCAACGCGGCCGCCTTTACTCCGGCCTGATCAACTGAGGCGATCGGTACGCCGATTACTAGCGTTCCGCAGTCGCGGGTGCTGTGTTGGTATGCGCTCTACGCAATGAGTTGCCCGGCGCGGTCTTGTCGGCGGCGTCGCAGAGGTGTCGGCGGTGTCGGCGCGCCGCGGCCGCCGTGCTGCCGTTGTCGGCGCAGCGGAACGTGCGCAGGACCGAGTGGCACTGCGTGCCGACGACGTGGGGCGCCCGACAGGGCCGTGGCGTTGAGCGCCGATCATCGAACGGTAAGAGCTTGCACGTATCTGGACACTCCATACTTCGGACATGCGCCTGGATCAGATCACTCGCTATCCGGTGAAGTCACTGCAGGGCGAGATGGTCCCGACCGCGGTGATCGACGGTGATGGCCTGCGCGGTGACCGGTGCTGGGGCATCCGCGACGAAGGCACCGGCAAGATCCTCACCGCGCGCCGCGAGCCGCGCCTGCTGTTCGCCGCAGCGACGCTGGCTCCCGACGGTGAGCCAGTGCTGACCCTGCCCACCGGGGTGAGATGTCGTGGCGCGTGCCCGGACACCGACGAGGCGTTGACCGAGTGGCTCGGCAAGCCCGTGCGTCTGGTCGCTGCAGTAGGCGCGCCCGGCGCCCGGGCGGAGTACTTCGCCGACGCCACCGACGATGCCAGCCCCGCGGTCGAGTGGACGATGCCGCCGGGCCGGTTTGTCGACGCCATGCCCCTGCTCGTCGTGACGACCGCGAGCCTACGTACGGGGGCGGCACTGCATCCCGACGGAGATTGGGAACCGCGCAGGTTCCGGCCGAACCTTCTCATCGATGCAGCCGGCGATGGCTGGGTAGAGGACGGCTGGTGCGACGGTCGAAAGGTCCATATCGGCCAGGCCGTGGTGCAGCCACGCCAGCCATGCATCCGCTGCACCATGGTGAGCCGGCCACAGCCGGGTCTCGGCGGTGACCGAGACCTCTTCCGGACCCTCGCACGCAACCACGGAGGGCATTTCGGTGTGTGGGCGTCCGTGCGAGCCAGCGGAACCGTCGCACAAGGTGACGAGATCTGGTTGGAGTCGTGTCCACCGACGAGGGCGTCGATGTTGTAGCCGCTCAAGAGCGGACGGAACGCACAGCCCGAGCCTTCGAGCCGGCCGGATCAGACGAGATCGATGCGTCTGTTCACGGACCGAGTCAGGTCCTGGCGCACGGAACGACGGAGATACGAGCCAAGCCAGTCAGGTGCCACATCGTCCAGCGACCTGGCCGCGGCATGGGTCACGCTGAGCGGCCGGGATGCGGTTGGTGTCGGTTGGCAGCGCGCGGCCGCCCCTGCCAGCCTGCCCAGGTGGAGATCACGCTGGTCAAACGCCGTGAGGACGGGGACGAGGATCGCGCCTATCGACGGTGGACGGACAGACGCGACACGGGCCGATTCACGTCGTGCACGATCTGCCCCATCTCGTTGTCGAGTCGCTGTCCGAGATCAGCGACGGGCTGTGGGGTGAGCTCGCCGCCGGTCGAATGCGTGTGATCACCTGATCTGGCCCCGGTTGGGCCGTTGTTCTTCACGAATCTTGGCTCCACCTGGGCGGTGATCCGCTGAGTGGTGGGCGCAGCGTGTCGTCGCGAATGCTGGCCCCACCGCAAGCAACGCCATACCGCGCGGCGGGTCTGGCAGCGGCTGGTCGCCGAGCACGGCGCGCAGTGGCGGAGGTGACGGTGTCGCGCGCCGTCGCGCGACGCGCACAGGCGCAGGGATCAGCGGGTCAGGCACGCCACAGTTGAGGTCCGAGAGCATTCGTCGCCCCGGCGCTGCGAGACAGGCCACCATATTGGTGTCTGACGCATGCGTCCTGGGCCCGGTCGGCCTTCACAGGGTGCACGCTGTGGGTGCGGATTGCTGCACCCCACCACCGACATCGGTGGGCGCATAAGCTCAGGCCCATGATCTGCCGCCTGTGGCGAGGCTGGACCACCAAGGACAACGCCGACGCATACGAGCGCATCGTGCGGGGCCAAGTGATCCCTGGCATCGAAGCGCGACGCATTCCTGGGTTTCGATCCATCGACCTAGTCCGGCGTGAGCGAGACCGCGACGTCGAGTTCATGACCCTGATGTGGTTCGACGCCCTCGATTCCGTGAAGGCGTTCATGGGCGAGGACCACGAGGCTGCGCACGTTCCGGCGGAGGCACAAGCGGTGCTCGCAGACTTCGACCCGCGGTCAGCGCACTACGAGGTGCTCGAGCACCGCGAACAGCCTCACTAATGCACAATCCTTCTGTGCGGGTAGCGACGGCACCGTCGGCGGCGTCGCGATCAGCGCCATAACGGGTCGCGAGCGTAGAACCGGCGTGACGCGATGGGGTCGGCGCCATCAACCGTGGTGATCGCGCTGACCGCGCGAGCGCCGATTATCTCGCGCAGAGTCCATCGACGAGGCCGGTCCGCGGTGTGGATGTTCTGCGCACCGGTGTGAGCCGAACGCGTGTCAGGTCCGGCGGGGCCCCCGCGGTTCGCTCGATGACGTACGGTGCGTTCGGCGCGTCGTTCAACTTGTCGCGGTTGGGCAGGCGACCGAGAAGACCCACGGCTACGGCACCGGTGCCGCTACTCCGGGGTGGGGTACCGCCGGCTTGCGGGTGCGCGATGAGCGCGGCACCGTCTGCGCGCGGCGGCGGTAACGTCGAGACGAGAGTCAGATGAGTCAATGTGCCCGCGGGGCGCCGGTCCTTGGTGAAAATGGGCGGGTGACCGTCCGTGACGTCGTAACTTCTTGGTGCCCTTCGTGAGTCCGTGGATGAGTCTGACGCTGGGAGCCGGTTTTCGTTGAGGGTCGTTCCTTGTCGCTTCGAGCACGCGGGCCAGATTTCCGTATCGCCCTCGGCTCCCCGGCCGGTCGCGCAGGTTGCTGCGTCGAGATGAAGGTGAGGTGGGTGGTGGAGGAGATCGACGACGAGCCGCTGCACGTCGAGCGGGTGGCTGCACTCGATGTCGGCAAGGGCACGCTGGAAGCCTGTATCCGGGTGCCGAGCGAGACGAACCCGCGGCGGCGGGCGCACGAGGTGCGCAGCTTCGGCACGACCAAGCGGGAGATCCTGTCGCTGGCCGATTGGCTGCGCAGCCATCGGGTGGCGACGGTGGTGATGGAGGCAACGTCGGATTACTGGAAGGCGCCGTTCTTCCGGTTGGAGGCCGAGGGGTTCGACTGCGACCTGCTGGACGCCAAGCAGGTCAAGGCGCTGCCCGGCCGGCCGAAGACGGATCGAGCCGACTGCGTGTGGCTGGCCAAGGTCGCCGAGCGGGGCATGGTCTCGCGCTGTTTCGTGCCGCCGCAGCAGATCCGACGGCTGCGTACGCTGACCCGCTACCGTCGGCATCTGACCGAGGAGCGTTCCCGGGAGAAGCAACGAGCCGAGAAGCTGCTCGAGGATGCCCCGTTGACTGAACTACTGGGACGTTCCTTCGTGTTGTCGTGTCGCGGTGTTCGGTGCGTCGCTACGGTCCGGTCTTGTGGGTGGAGCAGCGGGCATGCCGCGGGATCTGGGGTCGTTGGTCGTGCCGCCGGCCGGGTCGATGGTGGCGACCGGCGAGGTGTTCGAGCCGTATCGGCTCGTGGACGAGCACGGTGTGGTGGTCGCGCCGGTCGCAGCGTTCTTGCGGGATCTGCAGGCGTGTGGGCGCCGGCCGGGCACGCTGCGCTCCTATGGCATGGACCTGCTGCGCTGGTTTCGGTTCGTGTGGGCGGTCGGGGTCTGCTGGGACCGGGTGAGCTCGGTCGAGGCGCGGGATTTCTGCAGCTGGCTGCAGTTGGCCGACAAGCCGGCCGGGGTGCATTGGCGTCACCGAGACGATGAGCGGGTGCCGACGCGGCCGGCACGTCGGCCGGGGTTGACGCCGAATCCGGTGACCGGCAAGCCGGCGGCGGGTGTGAGATACGCGCCGGCGACGGTGGCGCACTGCGAGACGGTGCTGCGCGGCTTCTACGAGTTCCACCTGGAGGCCGGCACCGGGCCGATGGTGAACCCGTTCCCATTGGCACGGCATCGCCGGGGCGGGCGGGCGAACGCGCACCACAATCCGATGGACGCGTTCACGCCCGGGCGCAGCGGCCGGTTCCGGCCCCGGCTGACCGCGCGGGTGCCGCGCCAGATCCCGGACGCGATGTTCGACAATCTGTTCGCCCGGCTGGGTTCGCATCGGGATCGGGCGCTGCTGGCGTTCTGGATCTCGACCGGGGCGCGGGCCTCGGAGCTGTTGGGCGCCACGGTCGCCGATGTCGACCCGGGCCAGCAGCTGATCAGCGTGATCCGGAAGGGGAGCCGGGCGTTGCAGCCTCTGCCGGCCTCGCCGGACGCGTTCGTCTGGTTGAGGCTGTATCAGGCGCAGCTGGCCGATCTGGTGCCGGCCGGGCCCGATCAGCCGCTGTGGTGGACGCGGCGGCAGCCGTTGCGCGCGTTGACCTACCACGCGGCACGGGCAATGTTCACCCGAGCCAACGCCGGGTTGGGGTCGAACTGGACGCTGCATGATCTGCGACATTCGGCCGCTTACCGGATGGCCCGCGACCCGCAAATGACCCTGACCGACGTGCAGTGGGTCCTCGGCCACGCGCACCTGTCAACGACTCAGCTGTATGTGACCGCACCGGCCGAGGACATGATCGCCGCCGTGCTGGCTCACCACGACCGACGCGCCAGGGCCACCACGGACGATCCGCCAGGCGGGACGAGCGGCCGGTTGCGCTACCGGCCCGAGTCGCTGCAGGTGCTGTTCGGAGAGCATGCCCGGTGAGCGAGGTCGAACAGGTCAGCGCCACGGCGGTGGACGGCTTGTATCAGGGAGCCCGCCCGGCCGCGCGGCTTGAGTCGAGTTCGTCGCCGAACGCACTCGCACTCGCGCGCCAGTTCCCGGCGCGCGTGCTCGCCAGCGACTGGCCGGCGACCGTGACGCCGCGGGCACAGCTCACCGTCCGGCTACTCGGCGAGCCGTTCACCGCGGCGTCGGCGAGCCTGCAAACCGAGCGGCGCCGCGGGCTGGATCGGGTGCTGGACTGGCTCGAGCTGCAGCCTGGCGACAGTTGGCAAGACCGCTGGCTGGCCTCCGGCGCTGACGCCGAGGGCAACATCGCGTGGCGGCGTCTACCGACCGCCGGGCTCGCCGCCACCAGCCGCGGCCGGGTGGACACCGAACACGGTCGTCTCGCCCTGGCCCGGGGCATGTCGCTGCTGGTCTGCGGCGATGTGATCCGCCCCAGCCTGGGCTGGCTGCTGACGCCGGGCACGCCGCGGGAGCTGGTCACCGCGATCGCCCAGGGCCGCGATCCGGCCGGGTTCACGCGGCTGGCCGCGTTATGCGACGGCGCGGGCGTCAGCGCGCACACCACCCAGCTGGCGCTGCGGCGGATCGCGGCCCTGGTGGCCGCCAAGGGCGGCGGGGTCGGTGACATCACGGTCGGCGACTGCCTGGAGCTGCTGCGTCTGCTTGAGGATCAGCAGGCTGGTCGGGCGGCGCGCAGCCCGTACTTCTACCAGCTGCTGCGCGCCGCCGGCGTGCTCAACGACACGACGCCGACCGCGCGAGGCCTGCGCACGCAAGGACAACTGAGCTGCGAGCAGCTCATCGACCGCTACCGCATCGCCTGCCGGCCGGTGCGTGACCTGCTCATTGACTACCTGCGGGAACGCCGGACTGGCCTGGACTACGCCAGCCTGCACAAGCTCTCCTACACCCTGGGCCGGCTGTTCTGGCGGGATCTGGAGATCCATCACCCGGGCATCGCCTCGCTGCACCTGCCCGCCGAGGTGGTCACCGCCTGGAAACAGCGCATCGCCACCAAGACCGTGCACGCCACCGTCAACGGACAGGTCGCCGTACGGCAGGTGCCGCGGGTCAACGCCGCCGACCACCTGATGACGGTGCGCGCCTTCTATCTCGACCTGAGCCAGTGGGCCGCCGACGATCCGTCCCGCTGGGCAGCGTGGGTGGCGCCCTGCCCGATCCGAGACGGCGACGCCGCGGCGCAAAAGAAGAAGCGCTCCCACCGCAAGTCCCGGATGGATCAACGCACCCGCGAACGCCTGCCGGTCATGCCGGTGCTCGCCGCCGCCGTCACCAACGCCCTGCACGCAGCTACCGAACGATTACGGGCGGCACAGTCCACCGAGCCCGGCGGGCTGTTCACCGCGGCGGGTCACACGCTGCGCCGCGCGATCACCAGCCACGCCACGGTCGGCAAGACCTGGGCCGAAGATCCCGACACCGGCAAGCGGCGCGACCTGTCCCACGAAGAACACCGGGCGTTCTGGACCTGGGCCGCGGTCGAGGTTCTTCGCCACACCGGCGTGCGAATCGAGGAGCTGACCGAACTCTCGCACCACAGCCTGATCCACTACCGGCTGCCGACCACCGGTGAACTCGTCCCGCTGCTGCAGATCGCGCCGTCCAAGACCGACGCCGAACGGCTGCTCGTGATCAGCCCAGAGCTGGCCGACGTCCTGTCCGCGATCATCGGCCGAATCCGCGACCACAGCGGCATGGTGCCGCTCGTGGTCGCCTACGACTACCACGAACGAGTCTGGAACCCGCCGATGCCGCTGCTGTTCCAGCGCCGCTTCGGCGGTGAACAGCGCGCGATCACCGGGCCGGCAATCCGTGAGCTGATCACCGCCGCGCTGGCCGGCACCGGGCTCACCGACGCCAGCGGGCAACCGCTGCGCTTCGTGCCTCACGACTTCCGCCGGATCCTGATCACCGACGCGATCATGCACGGGATGCCGCCGCACATCGCCCAACTGGTCGCCGGCCACCGCGACATCAACGTCACCATGGGCTACAAGGCCGTCTACCCCGACGAGGTCATCACCGCCCACCGCGCGTTCATCGCCCGCCGCCGCACGCTGCGCCCCAGCGAGGAATACCGCACCCCCACCGACGAGGAATGGGAGGAGTTCCTCGGCCACTTCCAACGCCGCAAGCTCTCCCTGGGCACCTGCGGGCGCGCCTACGGAACCAGTTGCATCCACGAGCACAGCTGCATCCGCTGCCCGCTACTACGACCCGACCCCGCTCAGCGGGCCCGGCTAATCCAGATCCACGACAACCTCATCGACCGCATCGCCGAAGCCCGCACCGAAGGCTGGCTCGGCGAAGTCGACGGTCTGCAGGTCAGCCTCGCCGCCGCCCGCAACAAGCTCGCCCAACTCGACGCCCACGCCAACCGCCGCTCGACCGTGCAGATCGGCATGCCGCACCCACGCCCCTGAACCCCAAGCCCGAAAGCCACCCCACAGTGCCAGAGCAAGATCATTTAGTTCAGAAAAGCTCTGCTGAAGCTGTCGGTGGTGGTCTCGGATCTGCACGGGGTGTCCGCCCGGCAGATCATGGAGGCGCTGATCGGCGGCTGCCGGGATCCGAAGGCGCTGGCCCAGCTGGCCCGTGGCCGGCTGCGGGTGAAGATCTCGGCGCTGCAGGAGGCGCTGGACGGGGCGGACACGTTCACCGATCACCACGCGTTCGTGCTCCAGATGATGTTGGACAATGTTGACCGGCTGACCGCCCAGATCGACAAGCTGACCGCCCAGGTGGAGGAGCTGATCACCCCTTTTGAACGGCAGGTCGTCCAGTTGGACGGCATCACCGGGATCGGTCGCAGCGCCGCCCAGGACCTGATCGCCGAGATCGGGGTGGACATGAGCGTATTCGCCACCGCCGGGCACCTGGTGTCCTGGGCGAAGTATTGCCCGCAGGTCAAACAGTCGGCCGGCAAGCGCAACGGCCGCAACTCCCGCGGCAAGGGCAACCGCTACCTCGCCGGGGTGCTCGGCGAGGCGTCCGTCGCCGCCGGGCGGACCCGGACCCGGCTCGGGGCGCGCTATCGGCGGCTGGCCAAACGCCGGGGCAAGGCCAAAGCCCAGGTCGCCGTCGGCAACACCATCCTTACCATCGCCCACGCACTGCTTTCCGATCCCACCGCCGATTACCACGACCTCGGCGTCGACTACTACGAGACCCGCATGCATCACCGTCGCCAGGTCGCCAGCCACCTGCGCAGCCTGCAACGCCTGGGCTATAAGGTCACCCTCGAGTCCGTCGACGGACAGGCCGCCTGACCGTCAACGTCACCATAACCAAACACCGCTACTGGTCCGTCCTGCGGAAACCCGGCTCCGCGGCGCTCCGCCGGGTGGCTGCCGCCTGCTCCGGTGGTGTCGTATTTTCGGGCCAGAGGGATCGGCATGAAGATCGGGCTGCACATCGCGGACTTCACCTGGCCGGGCGGGCCGGGGAACCTCGCGCAGGACCTGCGCCGGGTCGCGGTCGCCGCCGAGGAGGCCGGGTTCGCGCGGGTGAGCGTGATGGATCACGTGTGGCAGATCCGCGGGCTCGGCCCACCGGAGCACGAGATGCTCGAGGCATACACCACGCTGGGCTATCTGGCGGCGTGCACCTCGCGGGTGGAGCTGGTGTCGTGGGTGACTGCGGTGGTCTATCGCGAGCCGGGGCTGCTGGCCAAGTGCGTGACCACCCTCGACGTGCTCTCTGGAGGCCGCGCCTGGCTGGGTATTGGCGCAGCCTGGAACGAGGACGAGGCGCGCGGGCTGGGGCTGCCGTTCCCGCCCACCGCGGAGCGCTTCGAGCGGCTGGAGGAGGCGTTGCAGATCTTCTCGCAGAGTGTAGCGACGACGACGGCCCGTACCGCGGCGAGCACTACACCCTGGAGCGCACCCTGAACTCGCCGCAGCCGCTGCGCCGTCCGCGCCCGCCGATCCTGATCGGCGGCTCCGGGGAGCGGAAGACGCTGCGGCTGGTCGCAAAGTACGCGCAGGCGTGCAACCTGTTCGCCGGCCCCGACGTCGCCCGCAAACTCGACGTGCTGCGCGAGCACTGCGCCTCGGTCGGCCGCGACTACCACGAGATCGAAAAGACGATCCAGTTCCGCTTCGACCCCGGGCCGAACGGCGAACACATCGATGAGATCCTCGCCGAGCTGAAGCGGTTCGCCGAGCTGGGCATCGTGCACGCGCAGGGCGTGGTCGTCGGCGCCGCGTCGATCCGCCCGCTCGAGCTGATGGGTGAGCGGATCATCCCCGTCGCGACCGGCTCTGAGCAGACGCGCACGAACCCGCCCTACGTGAAACCAAGGTCGGACACCCCGGCGGCATCACGCCCCGCAACCACCCAGACCAAGCCGATCGCCGATTCGGCGCGGCCGGTGTAACAAGAGTTGTGTGGAGCCACCTCGGTGTTCTGTGCGGCGGAGCCGCACCCCTATGTCAGGGTCAGATGTCTCGCATCTCGGGGATCGGTTACCGGAACGAATCGCGTCGTGGCGACGGTATGTCGATGACAGCACTCTTCGTCGCGGCGAGCGTGAGGCTCTGGAGGTTCTCGCGTGCCGCCGGGCATTCATGGGCGGCCCATGAGTCATGCGGTCGGCGCCATCCGGCCCAAGCTGGACCTCTGGCGTCGCCCGCCCCAGTCGCCGCGTTGCCGTCCTCGACGGCGACCGGTGGCGCAAGCGGACGTTTAGTGGCGTTGCCGCCTGTTATCCGGTTGGCCCGTTCGAGTTGGTCGGCGGGGGCCTCGTGCCCGGCTTGCGTTTGGATAGCTGAGCCGCGATGCCGTCGAACAGGAAGCTCAGACCAAGCTCGAGCTGCTGGTCGGGGCTGGCGACCTGCTGGTCGGCCATCCACGTGGACAGGATCGGGGATCTGCCGTCTGTGGCGACCTGTTCGCGCACCGCTTTGATGGCGTCGGTCAGCTCGTCGACGTTCGTGAGCCCGTATCGCAGCTCCATGGCCCGTTCCTCGGCAGCCTGCAGCGCACCTCCGAAGATGTGCCGGTCGAGGATCGCGGCATAGGTCATCGCATCGGCCATGGTGGCGCCGTGGCGGGTGAGGATGTGAAGGACGAGCTCGGTGCGGCGCATCATGTTCGGGCCGAGCGGCGGTCGGGTGTGCACTAGCTGGGCGTACCAGCTGTGTCGCATGACCATCTCCCAGCTTCTCGAGGCGATCGCGCGCAGATCGGCGCGCCAGTCTGCGCCTGGCTCGGATGGGAGCTCGATCTCGGCGGGTGACGTGGTCGAGCATCAAGTCGACCAGACCGTCCTTGCTCGATACGTAGCGGTAGAGCGCCATCGGCGTGTATGAGCCCAGCTGCCGGGCGACGGCGGCCATCGTCAGCGCGTTGATGCCGGCCATCGGGTCATCCAACGGACCAGCTCGGGGCTGCACGGAGGCGGTCACGGCCGGCTCCGTCCGGCCGCCGAAGCGGAGCGCCGCGATGTGCTTGACTCGCATTCCGGCTGCCGTCTCGCCGATTCTGGCGGCTCGTGACACCGGTGATGCCGCGGCAGGTTAGCCGATCAGCGTTGTCTTCGGGCGCACGACACAGAACTAATTTCCCTCGGGGTCGGCGAGCACGGTCCATGACACGTTGCCGGCCTGCCCGATGTCCACACGGCGTGCGCCAAGCTGAAGCAGGCGCTGAATTTCAGCGTCGCGATCGTCGGCACCGGTCGTCAGGTCGAGGTGCACCCGGTTCTTGATCGTCTTGGATTCTCGCACCGGCATGAAGCACATGCCGATCGGCGCGGTCTCATCCTGGCCGATGACGACCTCCCGCTCGCGCTCGGACAGGATTCTCCAGCCCAGCGCCTGCGCCCAGAACCGCGCGAGGCCAGCCAGATCGTGAGCATCCACGACGACGTGATGCAGCCGCACAGCCATGTCCGCCAGTGTGCCCGACCCGGTCGATCACGGCCCACAGGTTTTGTTCTTACCCCATGGCTGGCCGGGGCTTTGCGACCATAGTTGCGTCACTCCGCAGCCTACGAGGAACGATTCGCGATGCCAGAGATTCCCGCCGACCCGACTGTGGTGCATCCGATGCTCGAGCAGCCGCGTGTGGTGCTGCTGAAGCCGCTGATCACCTCCGCGCTGATCGAGGTCGGGGAGTTCTCCTACTACGACGACCCGGATGATCCAACCGCCTTCGAGACCCGCAACGTGCTGTATCACTACGGGCCGGAAAAGCTGCTCATCGGGAAGTTCTGCGCGCTGGGCGAGGGCGTGCGGTTCATCATGAACGGCGGCAATCACCGCATGGACGGCCCCTCGACCTTCCCTTTCCCGATCATGGGCGGCTCCTGGGCCGAGCACTTCGATCTCATCACCGGCCTGCCCGGACGCGGTGACACCGTGGTGGGCAACGACGTCTGGTTCGGATACCGGGCCATGGTGATGCCCGGCGTCCGTATCGGCAACGGAGCGATCATCGCCTCCGGTTCCGTCGTCGTCGACGACGTCCCCGACTACGGCATCGTCGGTGGCAACCCGGCCAGGCTCATCCGGCGCCGATACAGCGAGGAGGACATCAGCCGCCTGTTGGCGCTCGCCTGGTGGGACTGGCCACTCCAGCAGATCACCGAGCACATCCGCACAATCATGTCCGGCAGCATCGACGCCCTCGAAGCTGCGGCACCCAAGCGGTAGGCTGCCTTGCCGGGCGCAACGTCGATCGTGACAACGTGCCGAATAGCCATTGATTCGTACCCCTACTCGAGCGAAGATCTGATCTTCAGCGGCACGAGGTTGACACCTCGCGAGCCTGCAACTGCACGCACGTCCCTCGGCACTGTAAGCGTCGACCGAATCGCTCACGATCTTGCCATTGGGCCTGGAGCCGTGGAGGTGCCCGGCGCCCCAGCAGAACGAATGGGGTGCGGCTCTCCGGGAGTGATTATGCGGCGGCGGGTACGACGCCGTCGAGGTAGCGCGGCTGGTGGACGTGTCGGCGTTCGCGGTCGAGGTGGTAGCGCCAGTAGTCGTCGAAGTGGTCGTTGGCTCGAACGGCGCGGAGTTTGAGCACGGCCTCGGCTCCCTGGGTGCTCCAGCGGGCGCCGGTGATGTCCATGCGGTCCTTGACGAGGTGTCTGCAGGCGCCTTCGATGACGCCGGTGGCGATCGGCCAGTCCGCGGCGAGTGCCTTCGGGTAGTCGAGGTAGTCGGCCTTGTTGGTCAGATACCGGGCCGCCTCGTCGGCCTTCTTGCGTTTGCTCGCGGGCAGGCCCTGTGCGCTGGCCCGTCTGCGCAGCCCGGTCGCCACCGCCCGGGCGCCTCCGGCGAGGACGGCGACCGCGCGGTCGCGCACCCAATCCTCTGCGGCCGGGTCTGCCTCGGGGTAGAAGCACCATGCTGCGGCCCAGATGTACTCGAGCACGTGAACGAGGTCGACGATGATCGGGACCTCGATCCCGCGGGCGGTGGACTCGGCCTTGATCCGGTCGATCTGGTGGTTGTTGCCGTCGACCAGGGCGACCCAGGTGCGTTTGTGTTCTGGGTCGCGTCGTTCGGCCTCGTCGAAGACTGTGGCGAGCACCTCGGTGGCGTCCTCGGCGACGCTGGCGGTCACCCACTTGTTGTTCGCCTTGGGGGCAGGCGGCGTCTGGGCGTCGTCGTGGGGACCCATTACGTCCGCGGCGGTTCGCCGGACCGGGGTGAGGTCGTAGACCGTGCCGACCTCGGCCAGGCGTTTGCGGTTGCGCTTTTCGCCCTTGGACAGGCGGGTGGCCAGCTTGCTGGTCACGGCGGCTTTGGCCGTCGTGGGGCGAAGCGAGTCCGGGCGCATGACGATGCCCTTGCCGTCGGCGGAGATCACCAGCAGGTCGGTCTCGGGGGCCGGGGGTGGCCGCCTGCCGGCGTAGAAGTGCTCGACGTCGGCCGCGCCCGGGCGGTGAGCGATTCCACCTGGCGCTTGCCGATCGGCTGCCCTGTGCTGCGCTCGATCGCGGTGGCGGCCTCGTCGAACGAGCCCCGGGCGGACTCGATCGCGGCCAGCTTGCGGATGCCGTGCGAGTGCCGCTCGTTGGGCAGGTTCAACACGGCATCTGCCGGATACAGGTTGGCGTGCCCGCGGTGCCGGTAGGCCAACCGGCCCACGTCGACCGCGCCGAAGACGCTTGCCAGCGGGCGGACGTGGCCAGGCTCCACAGCCCCGTGCCGAACACCCTCGGCGTCAGTGACCTCGGCTCGCTGCTCGCGCAGCGCCCGCAGCTCCAGTTGTCCCTGCAGCATCTGGCGCAGCAACTCCCGACCACGCACCTCGAGCTGGTCTTCCAACTCGGCGTGGGTCAAACCGCCGGCCTCGGTCCCCTCCAGCCAGCCGATCAACTCCTCGAAGCAGCCCCGCGGGCCCGCGAACGGGTCCGCGCACGCCTCCGCGACGCTCACCTGCCCGCGCCGTTCGCATCCGGCCCGGCCCGGCGGCGACCGCGCAGCCTGGCCAGGCCCGCCTCGGCCTGCGCGTCCAGCCTGGCCCTGGCCTGCTCGTAGCGAACCAGCGCGGCGGCCACCTCCACCACCTCGGCGACGGACAGGGTGATGGTCTTGCTCCGCCCCTGCTCGGTGAAGGTCAGCGCCGGGCTCTCGTGCGGCTCGCCGGTCGCGCACCGGCACGACGGCTTTCCGCAGCGGCGGCGAAACGTGGTCAGCCTGCCACGCAGCACCAATGGTTGGGACCTGGACACGATGCAGGGCATCCTAGCTCCTCCCTGTAGGTAGATCTATATACAGAGAAGGAGAACAGAACCATCCAGCGAAGTGCTGGATCTTCCCGCCCGCGTGTCTCTACAGCGACGGCGCTTCAGCCTGGCGCGGCGTCACTCCCGGAGAGCCGCACCCAAACGAATGAGTGAGACGACCGTCGAGCCCGCGTGACTTGAGCGGACGACGCGACCACGCAAGGTCATCACGCAAGCTTCCGGGAGCGCCGAAATTGGGGGTATGCCTTCGTCGGCTAACCGATGCACGGGGCGCCGCGCGATATGCGCGGGCCTGGCCCTCTCATTTGAGGATCCGCTTGCGGTACGGGCGCACCATGACGCTCGACACCGCGGTCGCACGCTGCGATATCGCGCGCAGCCAACCTGGCTGGCCGTGATCAATCGTCGCGATCCCGCTCGGGCGGCCAGTCGACGCTGATCCGGCGGTTACGGGGCGAAGAACTGTTTGAGTACCGGGATCAAGACCTCGTCCGCGACGCCGTGGCTTTGTCCTTCGAGCATGCGCCAGCGGCCGGCAGGGATCGGGGCGGCGACCCGCTCGGCGGTGTCGCGGGCCCAGTCGGGACTGTCCCCGCCGGCGAGGACAAGGGTTGGCGCGGTGACTGCCGCTAGGCGGTCGGTCGGCACCTTCTCGTCGTTGCTGAGCCGAACCTCGTAGGGGAGGGTGCCGGCGAAGGATTGCAGGTGGGCCCAGTAGGGGCCGGCTTTCATCTGGTCGATGACCTGCGGCGGGGTGAACAGGGACAGGAAGCGTTCGGCGGCTTCGCTGTGTCGCCCGGCGGCGACTAGGGCATCGAGTTCGTCGCCGACGCTGCTGCTCGGCCCGATGGTGTAGGGCGGTTCGTAGGCGACCACGCCGCGGGTGGGCACGCCTCGCGCGGCGGCCTCGAGGACGAGTGCCCCGCCCGAGGAGTGGCCGAAGAGGAAGGCCGAGCCCCCGGCTTGGGCCACGACGGCGGCGAGGTCTTCGACTTCCCGCTCGATCGCCCAGGGCGCGGTGTCGGTGCTGTCTCCGCGGCCGCGCCGGTCATATTCGTAAACGGTGAACTGCGATGCTAGGCCAGCGGCGAGCGTCTTGGTCGAGGATCGGTCGCTGAACGCGCCGACTACCAGCACCAGCGCGGGTCCGCTGCCCGACCGGTCGAGCGCGATCGTGGTCCCGTCGGCCGACTTCACTCGGTTCATCGTTCCTCCTTCAATTCTGGGTGTTGTAGATGCCGGCTCGCCGAGAAGCCTCGGGTTCCGGCGCGAGCTATCACCGACCGGACAACCCTGAAGTGCCGGTTGCACATCCTGGCCCTCACAGTCACGTCGTTGAGATGCATGCCGTCACCGGCTGAGTATCTGGGCCGCGAGTGCGGCGATCAGCAGGCTGGAGGCCAGGGAGATCACCAGCATGCCGCGCCGGCCGCCGACCACTCGGCCGACCAGTGCCCCACCGCTGACCAGCAGCAGTTGCCAGCTCGCCGACGCAGCGACCACCGCCAGCACGAACACCCCGGCCTGGGTGGCAGTGAAGCCGACAGCCGAGGCCTGCCGGCCCAGGACCAGCGCCGCCCAGTACACCACGGTCAGCGGGTTGAGCACCGTGACACCGGCCAGCGCCGTGTAGGCGCGCAGCGGCGTGCGCAACCGCAGCGCCACGCCGGGTTCGGCGCCAGAGGCGCGGTAGCGGCGCAGGGTGGCGACTCCCATCCAGGCCGCGACCGCGGCAAGCAGCACGCCGGTCGCCCAGTGCAGCTGGGCCGCTTCGGCATGGACTTGGCGGGCGAATCCGCGGCCGCCGACCACCGTGGTCAGCGCATATCCGCCATCCACGCTCGCCGCACCAAGACCTGCCGCGGCACCGATGCACAGGCAGGCGGTCGCACCAAGCCTGATCAGGAAGATTGCGATGGCCCCCACCGGCATGGCGATCCCATATCCGGCCAGCAACCCGGAGATCGCGGCCGCGTCCACGCAGACCACCTCCCGCCCTCGGTCCGGTCATATTGATGACTGTCTATCTAACTTTCCGCGACCGCAGATATTCCGGACTCGGGGACAAGGTGCTCGAGGCGGGCGCTGGGCGCCGCCGTTTGGTGCCAGCCGGTTGTGACCGCGGAGCTGGAGGTCCGGTATCTGCAGCGGGTGATCTACACGATTGGTGGAAGTCCGAAGCGGGTGAGGTCGGCGGTCAGGAACGCGACGATCTCCCCGACGCGTCCGTCCCGGATGGTGAGGACGTCGAGGCCGCCGGGTACGAACTGCTGAGTGTCGTCGTCCCACAGGTAGGTGCCGAACGCGAGTTGGCCGTTTGCCGTCGTCGGCAGGAACCGCCAGCGTGACTGCAGCGGGCCACCGACCAGGAAGACGCGGATCTGCTCCGTCCCCCGGTACCACTCGGGCAGCGGCGGCATCGAGTAGCGCGCGTCCTCGGCGAGCATCGCGACGATCGCGTCGACATCGCCGGCCTCCCACGCATCGGCCCAGCGCGCGATGATCGCGGCGGTCGCTTCGTGGCCGAGGTCTCGCAGCACGGTCTGCTGGGTCGGTGCGGTCGAGTCGATCACCCTTCGGGCACGTTGCACAGCGCTGTTGACGGAGGCGGTCGAGGTGTCGAGCAGGTCGGCGGTCTCGGCAGCCGAGAAGCCGAGCACCTCCCGCAGGATCAGCGCCGCCCGCTGGAGCGCGGACAAGTGCTGCAACGCCGCCACGAATGCAAGCTCGACACTCTCTCGGGCAAGGTATCGCGTCTCGGGCGAGGGGTCGGGGTAGGGCTCGAGCCAGCGGAACTCGGTGGCGGGCGTTCCGGGCGCGAGATCGAAGGGCAGCTCCCGGCGACCGCGCCGCTCGATCGCGGTGAGGCACCGGTTTGTCGCGATCTTGTAGAGCCACGCGCGGACGAAGCCGCGGTCATCGAGGCTGCCGACCGTACGCCAGGCGCGTATCAGGCTCTCCTGCACCACGTCCTCCGCGTCGTGCAACGAGCCGAGCATCCGGTAGCAGTGCGCCTGCAGCTCGCCGCGGTACGGTCCGACCAGCTGCTCGAAGGCACCGGCGTCTCCGGAACGCGCAGCGTCGAGCAGAGCGGCGGGCACGGTCACCGGCTCATCATGGCGCGCTGCGATGAATTCACGCGACGCCCGGGGTTCCACCCTCAAGCACCGCATCGAGGAGGAACGATGACCGACGAACAGCAGATCCGCGACCTGATCGAGGTCTGGGCCAGCGCGGTCCACGCCGGCGACCTGCCCGCCGTGCTCGCCAACCACGCACCCGACATCGTCATGTTCGACGTGCCGCCGCCCGAGCGCGGCGTCCGTGGCATCGACGCCTACCGCGATACCTGGCCAGGCTTCTTCGAATGGCAGTCCTCCGGCGCGGTGTTCGAGATCGAATCGCTGCACGTCACGGCCGGCGCGGAGGTCGCATTTGCCTTCGCGCTACTTCGCTGCGGCACGCCCGCCGACTTCGAGCGAGACCCCGAACAGCGGCTGCGGCTCACCATCGGCCTGAGCAAGGTGGACGACCGGTGGGTGGTCACCCACGAACACCACTCGTTCGCAGACAAGAGCGGGTAGGCCAAAAACAGAGCGTCCCGCCCAGGACGCCCCCACCACCCAGTGCACATGCATCCGCGGCAACGCCGAAGCGCATGTCTCGGCAGACGTCACCTCGTCTCGCTTTGGCACGACCTGCCTCGTTCAGCCGACTGACCTTCACCAACGACGCCGGCGCACGGTTGACGGGTCGGACGCAATCTTCAGCTGGTTACGCGCGGTCAGCAACTCCCTGCCACGGCTCACGCGACGACCTCGTTGATCGCCGAATCGTTATGCCGGCGTCCCCGGGAGCAGTGCGGCGACCGATTCGAGGATGCGCCAGTCCTCTTCCGCGGTTTGGCGGAGGTCGGGGCTGATGTAGGTGTCCAGGACGACGTAGTCGGCGCCCAGCTCGGACAGGCCGGTCAGGTCGGCCCGGATTTGATCCAGCGTTCCCTCGCCGAGTACCCGGTCGTTGTCGACCAGCACCCCCGCGGTCGGGTGGGCCCTGATTCGCGGGCACAACGCGAGTACGGCGACGCCGGCCTGCGCGGCCGCAGCTCGCAGCGCCGGCAGGCCTTGTTCTGTAGCCAGTTCGGATGCGGGTTGATCGGGTGCCACGCGTCGCCGTAGCAAACCGCACGGTGGATTGCCGCTCGGCTCGCGCCGCCGACCCAGATTGGCGGGTGCGGCTTTTGGACCGACCGCGGGCCGGTGTGGACGTCCCGGTATGGCGCATCCGGTCCGTCGGAGGAGGTGATGTCGGTGGTCCACGCCTGGGCGATCGCGGCCAGGTACTCGGTGGTGATGGGGCCGCGGCGGTCGAAGGCACGCCCAGTGCCGCGTACTCCTGCGCAGACCACCCGGAGCCGACGCCAAGCACGAATCTTCCGCCGCTGAACTGGTCGAGGTTGGTGCCGATCCGTGCGGTCTGCAGCGGGTGCCGGTAGGGGAGCACGGCGACCGAAGTGCCGAGCACGAGTCGCTCGGTGTGCGCGGCGAGCCAGCCGATCGTGGCGAACGGGTCGTAGAACGGAACGGGATAGAGCACCTGCACTTCTGGAGTGACGGCGATGTGGTCGGAGATCATGGCGATCGCGAATCCGGTGTCCTCGGCGAACCGCGCCCAGCCGAGCAACGTCTCCGGTGTGGTGTCCGGCCCGTAGTTGAGGAGGTTCAGGCCGAGCTTCATCGCAGCTGTTCGAGGTAGGTGGCGAACGGTCCGCGTGCCTCCTGCATCTCGAGGGACTCGATTCGTCCGGGATCCAGCTCCCGGGCAGCGGCCTGGATGCTGACCAGCACCGGCGCGAACGGGGGGCCGAGGTCGGGCACCCACTCCTTCGGTGCCGCGTACACGATCGGCTCGACGTCTGCGGCGATCCCGACTGTGTGGCAGATCGGGCACGGTTCGCAGCTGCTGTACAGCGTGGTGCCCGCGAGCGTCAGCGTGCCCAACGTTCGGCACGCGGCCCGGATTGCGGCTACCTCGGCGTGCGCGGCGGGATCGTGGTCGCGCAGCGCCGTGTTCACCCCGGTCGCCACGACCTCGCCGCCACGGGCGACAACGGCACCGAACGGCAACTGGCCGCTCGTGGCATTACGAACGGCCAGGTCGACAGCCTGACGCAGCAGTGGGACATCCCCGTCGTCACCTGCCATTAGCCGTCCGCCCTTCCGATGCCACCATCGTGTTAGTCGCCGCAGCCGGCGTGCCTAGCCAGGTCACTGGGGAGCCGATTTCGAATGGTGACGGAACAGGGCCCGCAGGTTGGTCGGCACCGTTTGATCGCTCGGCCGGGTTACTGGGAGTTCGAGGACTATCGACCATGATGGCTCCACACGCAGGCTCCGTCACGCCGGGATGTTCCGGTCGCCAGTGCGCGAACGACCGATCTGGCCGCATAACGCGCCTTCGTTGACCGCGCATCGAGTGCGCCAGATCGACGGTTGTGCTCAGAATCCGCCGGATGCTGGTGCACGACGAGCGGATCGCGTCGAGACATGGGCTGCATGATTATGCAGCCACTGGGCCCGGCGGCTCGGGGCATCGCATCCGCCGCTCACGGTTCAGGGTCCCAGGGCGGCGGCGGGCCGATGGAGCCTTGCGCGCCGGACCGGGCGGATGATCGACCGTCGACGATCTGTGCTACCGGGGACCGGCGGGTGCGACGAGTTGTCTTGATGGCGATCGTGGTCGTGACGGCGCTGGGCTTGGCCCACTTTGGATCACGCTCCCTGCGCGGTCATTCGTCCGCGTAGTAGCGCAGGCTGGCGGCGTCCTGCAGGAAGGTGGCCGCGAGTTGATCGGCGTTTGAGGCGCTGAAGTCCTCGGGCAGCACGCCTTCGTTGACGAGGCTGGCGGTCGCCTCGACGTATCGGGCGGCGCGGTTGAGCAGACCGGGCGGCATCATCACGACGTCTGTCCGGCCGCCCGGCGGGCTCGTTTCGGACGCGAGGTTGGCGGCGACCTGCCAGAGCGCCGATAGTGCGTGGGCGAGTTGCGCGACAGTCGTCCGCAGGTGCTCGATCTCGTCCCGCTCGCGCAGTCGTATCTGGATCGCCTCGCCGAGGCCAGCGACGCAGCGACCGAAGATCGGCAGTGGGAGCGGGGACGACCGTGGTGCCTCGACGACGTCAGCGCCGGGGGTCTCATCGGCGAATGAGATCACCATGGTGCGGGCCAGGCCGACGAGCGCGTCGTTGGGAACGTCGTCGCCACCGGCGCCGGCACCCTCAACTCACCGGACGCGTTCTTCGACTTGCTCAAACCGGGCTCGATAACAGACATCCTGAGCAACCTCCACTCCACGCCGACAGGCCACCATGACCGATCGAATTGTCAGTGAAGATCACCTACCTAACATGCAATACCGTGCGCAACGGCCGGAAATATAGACGCTATTGCTGACTCCAGGACGTGACGTGGACGGCCTGCCTCGCCGACCTGTGAGGGTGGGGTCCAGGCACTGACCGTGAACGCAGAAGCAGCGCACTTCACGGCTTCCTGATCATCCTGGCGTTCGGGTACGCCGAATCGGGGACACGCTGCAGCGGACTCGGCGGCTGGCGACGCCGTTGTTATGGAACACCGGTGCTCGCTCAGTATTGGGCTGTGTTCGTTGCTTTCGTCGGTATGCGCGGGTTGCCGACTTGCCGGCCTGCTCGATGCTTGCATAATGTAAGCATGCCGAACGTGTTGGTCCGGGACGTGCCCGAGGAGGTACATGCGCGTCTGCAGGCACGCGCGGCCAAGCGGGGTCAGTCATTGCAGCAGTACTTGGCCAGCGAGATGCGGCGACTTGCCGAGCGGCCGAGCATGGACGAGGTGCTGGCCCGGATCGCGGCGCGACGCGGCGGTGTGGTCGGTCTCGAGCAAGCCGTGGCGGACCTGGCTGCCGAGCGAGACCGCCGTTGATCGTTGTCGATGCCTCGGTGTTGGCGAACGCGGTCGGCGACGACGCCGATGACGGTGCGCGGGCGCGCGGTGCCCTCGTCGGGCAGGACCTGAGCGTTCCGGACCTGGTCGATGTCGAGGTGGTCTCCGTACTGCGACGTCGCTGGCGGGCCAAGACGCTGAGTGCGCGGCGGTTCGCGGCGGCGGTCACGGATCTGACGGCACTGCCGGCGGACCGGTATCCGGTCCTGCCGTTCATGCCCCGCGCCTACGAACTGCGCGCGAACGTCAGCGCCTACGACGCCACCTACGTCGCGCTCGCCGAACAGCTCGGCTGTCCGCTGATCACCGCCGATGCGCGGCTTGCCGCTGCGCCAGGTCCACGTTGCGCCATTTCCGTGCTGTAGCGGGAGCCGGCGCTACGGCATGCGAGCGCCTCAGTGCCACACTTCACACACGAGGCGTTCGACAACGCCGATTTCGGAGAACGTGACCGGCGCCGCGGTCCGCGCACCGGAATGAGTTCTGCGCGCCCCGGGAGCGGCACGCTATCCACGTCGGCGCGTTCGGCAGCAGCGCGCGACCACGCTCATGAACTACGGAAGAACCTGAAGTAGACCGCGCCGAACAAGAGGACGATGCCGACGTTGGCTGCAAGCCGCTCCCACAACCAAGACTGGTCGCGGAAGAACAGGAGGTCTACGCCTACCACGACGGCGACCATGGCTATTGCGTACGGCACGCCGATTGCTGGGTTACCCATCCGTCGCTTCCTCCCGCGCGAGGCGTCGCTCACCAGGCAATCGTCGCACCGACCGTTCGGCTGTTGCGTCGCCATCGCGCAGTGACGTGCACGAATGCCGGGTCGGGCCCGACCACTCTGCGCGATCGTCGTCGAAGCGCGTCTCACGCGGCCCGTGCACGCTGATCGCGCAGTGCGCCGACTCTGGGACACTGCAGGACCGTTCGTGTCCCTCTTGGAAGGCGTCGTTACCGAGCGGTCCTGGCGCGGGTGTAGGTCAGGCCGAAGTCCCGCGTCCAATGCTGGCCGTCGGTTGAGCTCTGCCATTCCCCGTCGATGCTCGTGCCGTCGTCGGTGACTGAGCCGATGAACCGCTGGTGGAAGTCCAGCGGTGAGAAGTCGGGCGTGCTGCGCTCCAGCGTCCAAGTGCAGCCATCGAAAGTCATCGCGTAGAGTCGCGCGACGCCGCGGGAGTCGAAGTAGTGCTGGGTGAAGCTGCCGTCAGCGGCGCCGATGACCACGCAGCAGCTGTCGGGCGCTTCCGGGACCGGCACCGTAGTGCGTTGCACGATCATCTCGCCCAGTATCTCGAAGGTGACGTGTCCGCAGACATCCTCGGCACCGGGCAGATCGACGGCCAGTTCCCACTCGCCGGCGAGCTCAGCTAGCGGACCAATTCCCATGGCGTTCACCTCTTGAGTCGGTCTCGTTGCATGCAGGGCAGACGCACCAGCACGGCGGAAGTCATCGTCGCGTCAGAGGTATGAACGTGCGGCTGGCCGCATCGTGAGCCCAGCTGACGAACTCGGCCTCAGCCCGATTCTGATCTCCGGTGCCGCGCCTAGCGCCGAATCGGCGCGGCCGGTCTGCTCGAACACGTTGGTCAGCCGTGTTTCACGGCTTCGGGACCGAGCCTGAGCCCGAGCTTCTGCGAGCGCGGGTTCGGGTGTAGATCGCCGACGATGCGGCGTGGAGCAGGAGCTCACCGCCGAAGGCGCGCTGGCCGGCAGGCTGGCGACGTTCTCCTGTAGCAGCCGGGTACCCGCGGCGGGCGGCGTGAGCGTGGTGCCCCCTTGCGTTCTGTCGCCGCGTTGTCGGTGGTGCTTCGTACGCTTCGCTCACAAAGACCGGACGGATGGGAGACGATGATGGCCGAGCGAGACGGGTACATCCCCGGAGTTCCCTGCTGGATCGATACCAGCCAACCCGACCCTGACGCGGCGTGCTCCTTCTACGGCGGCCTATTCGGCTGGGAGTTCGAGGACGCCATGCCGCCCGGGTCGCCGGGCAAGTACTTCATGGCCCGCATCCGGGGCGGCGATGTGGCTGCGATCGGGTCGGTGCCCGACGGCGCGCCACCGGCGGCGATGTGGAACACCTACATCTGGGTCGACAACGCAGATGAGACGGCGGCGAAAGCCCGCGCTGCCGGTGGCGGAGTAGCAACGGCGCCCTTCGACGTGATGGACGCAGGGCGGATGGCCGTGCTGACCGATCCGGAAGGCGCCGCGTTCTGCATCTGGCAACCGCGCAGCCACAAAGGGGCGAGGTTCGTCAACGAACACGGCTCCCTGAACTTCAACACCCTCACCACCCGACACCGCGCCGCTGCTGAGGCGTTCTACGGCGCCGTGTTCGGGTGGAAGACGCTGGCCATCCCCGCCGGTGTCATGTGGACGCTGCCCGGCTACGGCGATCACCTCGAACAGAAGACCCCCGGCCTGCGCGAGCAGATGGCGCAGATGGGTGCACCCGGGGGATTCATCGACGTCGTCGCCGCGCTGAATCCGATCGCCGACGGCGACTCCGGCACCACGGCGCACTGGGGCGTGACCTTCGCCGTCGACGACGCCGCCGCGGTCGCGGCCAAGGCGCGCGAGCTCGGCGGCCACGTGGTCAGCGGCCCCATCGACGCCCCGTGGGCCAAAGTCGCAGTGATCAACGACGCGCAGGGCGCGAGCTTCACAGCAAGCCAGTTTGTCCCCGAGAACAAGGACCTCACCGGGTAGGGTGGGCCGCCGAGCTGCGCGCCGACCAGAGGCAGGCCGTCTTGCCTGGGCATCCGGCTGCGGAGCCGGTGACACGAGGGCGGCTGCGCTGATTAGCTGCTCGACGTGCGGGCCGCGAGCCGGTCGGTGAAGGCTGACATGGGTTTGGCCGGTCGGCTCGGCGCAGGCCCGGATCACGGCCACCGCGGCCGCCAGGGCGTAGAACCAGAAGTCGTCGGTCTGCCACCAGATGACCTCGTCGAGCAGGTCCGGCTCGATGCCTCCGCGGGCCGCGGCGCCGGCCAGGATCGCGAACTAGATCTTGCGGTTCTCGCGTCCCATGAATCGATGCTCGACCAGGTACCGGTCCAGCAACCCCTCGTAGGCGACCGGGTTGTCGCGTCCGGCTTCGGCCTGCTCGAGCGCCCCGCCCGCAAGGCGCAGGAACACCTCGCCCGGGAAGGTGTTGTGCCGGGGATGCAGGTGCTCGATCGCGGCGGCCAACTCGGATAGCTCCTCGCCGCGAGCCAAGCCGGACAACACCCGGCTTACAAGCCTCGGCGCGGTCGCTATCCGTCGCAGACTTCCTGGCCATCGCCACAAGAGCATATGCCGGCATCGCGTCGATGATCCGATCCGATCTCGCAGTAACCATCAACGGCATCCGGCTCACTCGATTCATCACGTTCATCGCGCCGACCGCCGAATACTGAGCGCGTGCGCGGCGGTATATCTGTGCGGCTTCGCCCCACAGACGGTCCGCTTACGGCCTGGCGAGTGCCCGCACGGTCAGGCCCGGGATACCGCGCAAGATGCTGTCGTCAGACACCAGATCGACGTCGAGCCGGATCCCGGTTGCAGCGATCCAACGGTCGGCCTCGTGGATCTTATGGCCCAGGCCATGGCCGGCCCGTTCGGATGAGAACCTGAGTTCGGCGCAGGTGCGCATCAGTTGATCATCCGGTTGTGCGATGACGAACTGGGCGAGGTCGCGCTCCAACCCGCGACGGCGCAGCTCGCCCCAGACGGCGCGCAGCGCGCCATACCGCAGTTCGGTCACGGTCGCGAAGGAGACCACGATCCGGTCGCCGGCAATCGCCTGCCGGTGGGCCGCCGCCAGCTGCGGGTTGCGTGTGGCATTGACCAGTGCGGAGACCGCCATCGTGTCCATTACGACGGCACCGCGACGGCCGGTGCTCACCGGTCGGCGAGAGCCTGGGGTGAACGCCTTCCACTCGGCGCCGGTGAGGCCTTCGATGATGAGGTCTTCGTCCTTCGGAGCCGGCTTGGCGCGCTCCAGCGCCTCGTCCGGCGTCAGGCCAACCGGCTCATCCGAGGCTAGATGATGGACACGCTGACAAGTGTTCCACGGAGACCGTTCCAGGCGCGTCAGAGCCAAGCCAGACGCTCGCTGGCCCGGCAGCTCGCCTCAACCGATCGCGAGGGCATCCGCGGCGACCATGTAGTGGAAGTTGCCTTCTCCCACCGTGCGGTTCAGCGTGTGCAGCACCGCGGCCGCGTCGTCGTAGGGGCCCGCCACGTAATAGGGCACTCCGTCACGGCCGAAGGTGATCGCGCTGTGCTCGTCCCAAGGCGGCCCGAGGTGCCCGGCCGCGGCGGCGAAGTCGGCGGCCGGTTCGAAGCCAAGCCGCCGGGCCGCGTCGATCGCCCCGTGGACCAGGTGCCGGGCCATGTCCAGTGGCGCCTCGAGGGGCGGGCCGAGGTGCTCGAAGGGCTGGAAGAACATCCGCAGGAACGCGGGGAGATCACCCTCGCCCATCATCCGCGGGCCGAGCACATTCTTCACCCCCAGGCAGTGAGTGTCGACCAGGTAGCCGCACACCGAGAACCGGGACACTCGGTGTCGACGGGCCACCACGACGGTGGCCATCCCACCAGCGGTCTGGTCGCCCGCCGGCAGCGTGGGCCAGCCCGCACGCCCGGTGACGATCAGCCCGCCGCTCCAGCCCCGACTGACCCAGCAGCCCGCCAGCGCCGCCTCCCCGCCCATCCCGGCAGCGCGCGCCGCGGCGGCACGCACCAGAGGCGCCACCTGCGCCGGCCGCAGCCGCACAGCTCGCGCGATCTGCTTGGGTGTTAACCCGGCTGCACGCAGCTCACCGACCCGCTCCAGCAACGCCTGCTCATCCACCATCGGAGAAGTCACCCCCGACGTGTAGCACGCCCGCCCGCACCGGATCGGCAACCTCGCGACGACACGCGGACCCCGGTCGAGCTGGCGACTCATAGAACCGACGTGAGATAGGCGATCACCGCTGACACGATGCGTGATCGCGCAGAGCGCGGCGATCGCCGAATCCTTCGCGGGTTACGACGACTGTGGGGACTGACGGCCGGCGTTGTAATGGTGCGCCCGGCGCAACGCTGACCGTCGATGTCCCGTAATGGGATCGCATGCGCACGGCGTCGCTACTTTCGTGGCCGTGTCGCAATCGGACCCGTCCGAGACGGCGAAGGTTGGCGTCGAATGGGTGCCTTCAGCGGGACCGCCGCGATCACCGTCGTGTTCGGCGGGCTCAACCTTCACCACCGGGGGGCGGGGAGGTTCCCCCGTGCCGGTACCGGCCGGCGAATCGCGAGGGCAGCCCCGGCCGCCATACGCGGTTCGTCTACTGCTGGGAGATGGGGCTGCCAGATTCCGGCGCTGGAGTCAGTCGTGCAGCGCGGGCGCGTAGGAGATGCCGATGATCGCGCCCTCGGGTGACTGTAGCCGGGGCGACCGTCTGGCCCCATGGCTCCTCGCGAGCTTCATGCAGCAGCTGATAGCCGGCCTGCTCGAGCTCCCGTGCCGCAGGGGCGGCCGCAGTGGCATCGGTGACGTCGAACTCGATGCTGACCTGCGGTACCGGCCGCTGTGCGGGCCACTGGTCGGTTCCGAAGCACGCCTGAGCGGCCTGGGAGAGCGGCCAGATCCCGAACGACTTGCAGCCGGTGATCTGCTCGCTGTGGTAGTACCCGTCACCCTCGCCCTGCAGCGGGAGACCCAGCGCCTGGACACACAGGTTGCGGCTGTCGATCGGGTCGGGAGCGATCACGGCCACGGTGGCGAGGAACGCGATGTTCATGCCACCTCCTTCGTCGCTGCTCAGTCACCAATCCACGCAGGTCGCGGTCGGCGACGCCGGGACAGGGATGTTAGGTCGAGGCTTTGGCCCGGGTGGTTCCGGTCGCCTGGAATGGGGATCGTCGCCTGGGCGGTCGGTACGTCGGCTATGGCCGTCGTCCGAACCAGTCGAGCAGCCGACTCTGCGGTGACGCGTTGGGAGGCAGTGTGTCGCTCGGACCTGCGCCGTACGCCCCGAAGGCGAGCATGTCGTCCAAGTGCGGCTCGACCACCTTCATTAGATCGACAACAATTCGCGGATCAAGGGTCTCGTCGAGCCGCGCGGCACGCAGGAGGTCCCACGCGTGGACCACCAGGTCAACGAGACGCAACCGCAGGAATGCCGCGGCGGGGATGTCGCCTTTTGGGCCGGCGACGGGCTGCCCGGGCGGCGCCGCGGCGAACGCTTGGGCTTGGCGTCGTGCCGACTCGACCACGGCAGCGACTGCATCATCTCCGAGCTGATCACCTGTGAGCATGGTCCGAGCCTCGTCGCGATCAACGCCTGCCAGCAGCAGCGCGGTGAAGCGGTTCCCCACCACGACGTGCTCGATCAACTCGCGTACCGAGATCTCCGACGGCGTCGGCCGATCCCATGCGTCCGCCGGCAGTTGACGCACGACCCGTTCGAACTGCGCCGACGCTGCGTCGATCAACTCCACGTCCCGCAGGCGAGCGCCGCGGAGCCCGGTCACCGGGAGGCCATCAACCGGACCCGTCCGGCTCACCGCCTGGCCGACCACCCACGACCAGGACATGTGCCCGTTGGACGAACCTTGCGGAAGCGCTGCGCCGACGCTGCCGCGCAAAGACACCCCGGTGATCTTGTACGTGCCGCAAGAGGCCCCGTCACCGGCCGCGTTAGCGACTGCCCGCAGGGGATCGTCAACCGGATCATTCGCGCGCTGCGTGTCGCTGTCACCACACCTGGCCGGGGCGACCGCGGCCCGGCTGGAACCGCCCGCTACTGCCGATCATCTGGCTGTGATCGCGATCAGAGCCAGGGGCGGACGCGGCCGAACTGCACGAGCTCGCCGTAGGTGTCGGGCTGGCCGGACGGAACTACGACTTCGCGAGCAATCAAAGTGGCGACGGTAAGGCCATGATCAAACTGTCCAGCTTTCTGAGGCATCTCCCGTATTTCCCTGCCCTCAGCGCCATGCTATCGATGGCCGTCTATGGGCTGACCGTGCCTGGCTCCCCGTTGCAGGTGTCGATGTCCGCGAGCTGATTCGCCATCACATCAGGCTGCCTGGCAGTGGCTGGCGGGATCATCATGTCGAGCGCCACCCCATTCCTGGGCAAAGGGAATGCTGCCGCCGTGCCGCCGAAGACGCCCAGTGGGCCCAGCGCAGGCGCTTCAACGCCGACGATCGCCGCGCACATGTCCACCACGCAGGCTGATCCACAAGCACCCTCGCAGTGGGGACCTGCCACGACGAACGAACCGATCCGTCCGCACCAGCCACCCGACCCGAATCCTGTGTGAAGCCTGGGTCGGCTTCGCCTACCTCGCCGCCGTGATCGACGTGTTCGCCGGGCGCATTTTTCGGCTGGGCGCTGGCGACGCTCTGCTGCCCGGATTGACCGGCGCCGTTGTTGTCATTGCTGGCTTCTGTGCCACGCACGAACCGCAGTTCATGGGCAGATCCATGGACAGGCGGTCCACAGTGGGCAATGCGTCGCCAGCGCGCGGCGGTCAAGTCCTGAGCGTGCGGTATAGGCGTGGCGTGCTTGATCATGTGGCGAGGCTTTGCGTCGGTTGGTCTTGCGCCCGGCGGTCTTCGCCGGTGGTGGGTCGAGACCGAGCTCGGCGCGTAACCGTGCCGACGTGGTCGCGGCACTCGAGTACGCGTCAGCGATTGTCAACGAGCGCGAGGTGCCGATCGCGCGGCCGGCATGAGGTTCCTGCTCGACGCGAACCTCTCCCCAGGCCTTGGGCCGCGATTGACGGCGGCCGGATACGACGTTGTGCACGTCGCTGATGTTGGCTTGTTGACCGACCTGGATTCGACGATCTTCGACCATGCCGCCACCAACGGCCATGTGGTCATCAAGGCCGACACCGACTTCTCCATGCTGCTCGCCGTACGCGGTGCCGCGCGTCCCTCGGTGATCCTGTTGCGTCACGTCGCCGACTGCGCCCCGATGCGCACGCAGCACTGTTGATCGCGAATCTGCCCGTCATCATGGACGACCTGCAACGTGGAGCCGTGGTGTCGCTGAGCCCGACCCGGCTGTCGATCCGCTCGCTGCCGATCACAGCCGACGCTGAGAGCACGCCCGCCCACTCCGACGAGGGGTGATGACGTCGTGGGCGCGACGTTCCCGAGCTAAGCGAGCCCGGAAAGGTTCGTACACCGTCGGGTCTGCATTGGCCGACGGGGTATTCGACGGACTGGGCTGGCGCCTCGGAGAGACACGCCACACGCGCTTCCTGCCGACGACGGTGTTCGCGACCTCGCGCGGCAACGGCGGGTGAGCGTGTCTGGCAGACGCGGCGACCCGGCAGCGAGCCGTGAAGCGGTGCTGAAGCTCCTCGACGCCGAGCATCCGCTGCTGCGGATCTTCTACGGCGAAGGACCACTCGAGATCTCAACGGAGGACTACGAGTCACGTCTTGCGACCTGGCGGGAGTGGAAGCCGGTGTCGATCGCCGCCCACGGCGGCGCAGCTGCTACCTCGGAGTCTCGCAATGGTTGCCGGCAGACCTGACACGGACAGCGTTCCCCAAGAGGCAGACTCGAGGCGACGGATGGCACCACCGACCGGGTAGGCGGCTCAGGGCGCGACCGCCATCAAAGACAACGCAGACTGACTTTCATGGACAGAGGTCAACTTCGGGTCGACATGAAAGCGCTATCAGGCCGAGAAATACTGGTGCGCCGCAGGGAATCGAACCCCCAACCCGCTGATTAAGAGAGCGCGGGCTTAGCCCATCTCCGGTGTCAACCGTGGCAATGCTGACCCTGCGGCTGCCCGCGTCGCCTGTTACGTCTCTCGCGTGCTGCCGTTCAATGACAGATTCATTGACAGCGCATTGAGGCAGGTGTCTCCGGCTTGGTTTTTCGTGGTACGCTTTTAGCATGTCCGGGAGCACGGTTGCACGCGGGCGAGATGCCGCGACGCGCACCGTCGTGCGGCGGGGTAGACACTCGATGAGCGGGAGTGGTGACTCGCCGCAGATCCGTGTGAGGGTGCCGTCGCAGCTACGCGATCGCGCTGACGCTCGAGCCCGCCGCGACCGGACCACGGTGTCGGAGATCGCGCGCGAGGCTCTGGAGCAGGCACTTCGGCCGCAGCGCCGGGAGGAGCGGGTCCAGCTCGAGCTGCACCGTGCGATGCTGGGCAAGCTCATCAGTGACTTCGACGGCATGAGGAGGCTGGCTCGTCGCAATATCGCGACGTCGCGCCAGATCGTGCGCGGTGATCAGGCGCAGCGCTGGCTTGACGAGTGGGCGACGCTGGTGGACGGGCCGCCGCAGCGGCTGGTCGAGGTGTTCCTTGGCGAGGACGAGCACAGCATCGACCTGCGGCAGGTCAGCCCGTTCGCCGGCGCGTTGAGCGAGGCGGAACGCGTGGCGGCTATCCGGCAGGCCAGGCGCGATGCGACGCGCTGAACTCGAGCACACAATTCGTGCGGCAACCGAGATCGTCGAACAGGCCACGATCATCGTCATCGGCAGCCAGGCGATCCTGGGCAGCTTCTCCGAGGACGAACTGCCGGCACAAGCAACCCAGTCGATCGAGGTCGACATGGCGCCGATGAACGACGACGATGCCGAATCGCTTGCCACCCGGCTCGACGGCGCCCTGGGTGAATGGTCTGCGTTTCATTCGACGTACGGCTACTACGTCCAAGGCGTGGGCCGCCAAACTGCGGTGCTGCCGGCCGAGTGGGAGGACCGGCTGGTGCCGGTCAGCGGTGCGAACACGAACGGGCGCACGGGGCTGTGCCTGGATCCGCACGACCTGTGCCTGGCGAAGCTCGTCGCGCACCGGGAGAAGGACCTGACGTTCGTCGGTGCGTTGATCGAGGCCGGACTGATCGATCCCGCTGCGCTGGCAGAGCGAGTCGATCAGATGCACACCGCTGACCCGCGCAGTCGCGCAACGATCAGGCAGTAACTCCAAGCGCACCGTCCCCACAGCTGAGAGCGGGCCATCGGCGGGACCGGGTCAAGGGGCCTCGGCCAATTCGCACGCCGACCGACGAACCGACTGGGCGGTACCGCGACGCCAAGCATCGCGTCGGACAGGGTCGGCCAGTGGCGGCGTGGCGCGCAGGTCAGTGCCGGATTCGGGTGAGCTGGCGAGGGCCAGCGTCCCTGCGAGTGCTCAGCGCACTGGCCTACCGCGCCTCCTACGATCAGCGGCAGCTGGAAGTCCAGACCGTGGGTGTCCGGCGTGCTGGTGATCAGCATCCCGGTGCCGCAACGGTCCGCGGCGTCGTCTTCCAGCGCAGTCACGTATTCCGGTCGCGACTGGCCACGTACCAGGAGGGAAGCAGCGATGGTTAGAAGCTCGACCGCACGAAGGCCACGGCGGCTTGTCACGATGCCCGGCGTCTCGAACAGCACGCCGACTCGACCGAGCCCTATAGTGCCGACACGGTCGCGAGCCGGCCGAACGCGCCGTCGCGCATGTTCAGCGTGCGACTCAGCGACGAGCAGTACGAAGCACTTCAGGAACTCGCCCGCATGCGGCACCTGCCCATGTCATCGATGGCCCGAGCATGGCTGCTCGACCGGCTCGACCACGAGCGTCACGCCTCCTCCGGTCGTGTCCCCTGACGTGGTGTAACTAGCAGCGCCGCTCCTGATGGTTGAGGAGCCATCGTGTGAGTCTTTGCGAGACCGACCAGAGTCTTCGCGAAGGAGATGCACACGAGGGCCCTGGACCAGTCTGCCCGCTGGAGCTGCTGGATGCGCTTAAGCCACCGACGCGCTGTACCGCTGGTCGACCGCGTCCGCGTGCACACCTTCCGTTTCCGGCTCACCGTGATCTTCGGCATCGACGTGGTGGAGGGGAGTAGCGATGGCTAAGAAGCTTGACCGTGAGACGGCTGCGGCGGCGCGTGAGGATGCCCGGCGCCTTGAACAGCACGCCGATTCGACGGCGCCCTATCCCGCGGATTCGGTCGTGAGCCGACCGAACGCGCCATCGCGGCTGTTCAACGTGCGACTCAGCGAAGAGCAGTACGAAGCGCTGCAGGAGCTCGCCCACCAGCGGCACCTGCCCATGTCAACGATGGCCCGAGCGTGGCTGCTGGACCGACTCGTGCACGAACGTCACGCCTCCTGATCGGTCCGTAGCGAGCGAAGCTGGGGCCTGTCAGGACGACCGGAGGTACCGGCACCGGCACCCGTGGGTTGAGCCCGGAAACGACCGGAAATGCTGACGAGAGTGGGCACGCTCGTGCCGATGCTTGCGGACGTCCGTGGTGTCACTGTCCTGCTTTGCAGTCGGCAGTGAGACCGCTACGCCAGGATGCCCACCGATGCGGCGAACGTCTTGCCGGCGCTTCCTCGACCAATTGGTCTGACCTGCCACACCCGTGCTGACAACACGGCGCAGCGTGTAAAGCGCATATAAAGGTGTCAATGAACTGCACCAGCGCTTGATCAACTTTGGCGATCTTGTGAAGCGTAGGAGGCCCCAGAATCATTGGCCTAGAGGCATGTGCGCCGCGAGGGAATCGAACCCCCAACCCGCTGATTAAGAGTCAGCTGCTCTGCCAATTGAGCTAGCGGCGCCTAACAGACACGTAGCCCACACCCAGGGTGGGACGGGGTGGGCCAAGCCGCAACTCTAGCATGCAGCCCACCACCAATAACGCCGGTGACCGTGCCACGACTGGGGTGAGTGACGGGGCTCGAACCCGCGACATCCTGGACCACAACCAGGTGCTCTACCAGCTGAGCTACACCCACCATGAGCGGTGATGCGACAAATCAGTCTACAGGTCCGTCCGACGGGCCCAAGACCCGTTCGGCGGCCGCCTGAGACTCTTCGGAGGTCGGTCCCGGCAATGGCACGAACACCGTCGCCCGGTAGTAGGCGAGCTCCTGGATGCTCTCCCGGATGTCGGCCAACGCCCTGTGCGCCAGGCCTTTGGCTGGCTGCGCGTAGTACACCCGCGGGTACCACCGCCGAGCCAGTTCCTTGAGGGAGGACACGTCGATCATCCGATAGTGCAAGTGCTCGTCCAACTCCGGCATGTCACGGGCCAGGAACCCACGATCCGTGGCGATCGAGTTTCCACACAGCGGCGCGGCCTTCGGCTCGGCCACGTGAGCCTTGACGTAGTCCAGCACGGCCCGTTCGGCCTCGCCGAGGGTGATCGTGGACGCCCGCACCTGGTCCGTGAGCCCGGAGGAGGCATGCATCTCTCGTACAACGGGCACCATCGTGTCCAGCACGTCGTCGTCGGTGTGGATGACGATGTCGAGCCCGTCGTCGAGCGGGCTGAGCTCGGCGTCGGTGACCACGACGGCCACCTCGAGGAGCGCATCGCGGCGCAGGTCGAGACCGGTCATCTCGCAGTCGATCCACACCAGATGCTCGTTCACGTGCGTGAGCGTATCCGGTGAGGCTACGGTGCAAGCTATGGCAGAGCTGCTCAGCCAAGACGAGATCGTCGATCGGCTCACGTCCTTGCACGCCGACTGGACCGGCACAAACGAACGCCTGAGGCGGTCGATCGAGTTCGCCGACTTTCCCACGGCCGCCCAGTTCGTCAACGCGATCGCGCCCATCTGCGAGGAGCTCGACCACCATCCCGATCTGGCCCTGCGTTGGCGATGGGTCGACATCGAGCTCTCGACGCACAGCGCGGGAGGCGTCACCGCCAAAGATGCCGAGCTAGCCCAGCGCATCGACGAGGTCGCCTCGACGCTGCCCCTCGCGAACTAACGGCGCGTCACCCGGACCCGAACGCCCCGGGCGGGGGCCAGCGTGATGTTGCGACTTCGTGCGGCTTCGTGGGTTGGACGGTCTGCGGCGACGTCGAATAGGGTGAGCACTTCGCGTAGGACGACCGTGGCCTCCATGAGCGAGAAGCCAGCGCCGAGGCATCGACGTACGCCGCCGCCGAACGGAATCCAGGTGTTAGGGGCGGGCTGGCGGTCCAGGAAGCGCGTCGGGTCGAACCGTTCCGGGTGCTCGTAGAACGCCGGATCGTCTTGCACCAGGCCGATTGTCGGCATGACGGTCGCTCCTGCGGGTACCAGATAGTCGCCGACACACACCGGCTCGGTGACCCGACGGGCGACCTCGTAGATCACCGGGTGCAGTCGCAGAGATTCCTTGGCCACCGCGTCGAGGTACGCGTCGTCACCCTGGTCGGCGGCTTGTTGGGCTCGGCGCAGCAGCCCGGGGTCTCGCGCCAATTCATGGAAAGCCCAGGCGAGTGCGGTGGCGGTCGTCTCGTGGCCAGCCAGCAGCAGCGTGATCAGGTTGTCGCGCAGCTCGGCATTGGTCAGCGGGTCGTCCGATCCCTCGCCGGTGCGCAGCAGCATGGACAGCACATCGCTGCGCTGACTGAGGTCCCCGGCCGCCCGGCGGTCGGCGATCTCGGCATACAACAGGCCGTCGAGCGTCGCCTGGTAGTCGAGGAACCGGCTCCACGGTGGAACGCGGCGCAGCCGCGGATAGAACCAGCCCAGCATGATGATCGGCCTGACGTTCAGGATGCTGGCGACGATCCGACGTAGGGTGGCCAGCCGCTGCTCGTCCGTCACACCGAACACGACCTGCAGGATGACCTCGAGGGTCAGCCGCTGCATGCGGCGGTGCATGCCGAAGGTCCGCCCGATCGGCCACGACTCGGTTTCGGCGCGGGATAGCTCGCCGACCACCTCGCGGTAGCCCCGTAGCGCGCCGCCGTGGAAGGCCGGCATCAGCAGTTGACGGACGCGCTGGTGCGCGGTTTCGTCGAGCAGCAGCACCGAGTGATCGCCCATGATCGGTCCGAGGATCGCGTTGCCCTCGCCGGCATGCATCACCGAGGCTCGGTTTGCGAAGACGGCCTTGATGTCCTCGGGACGGCTCAGCATCACCAGGCGTCGAGCGTGCGGTGCGATCCGCAGCATGAAGACATCGCCGTAGCGACGACGTAGGACGGGGAGCCACTTGTGACGGTAGCGCCCGAACACGACGGTCTGGATTGCCACCGGCAGACGCGGACCCGGCGGCATAGCGGCCGAGACGCGATCGGGCGGGGCTGTCGTGGCGGTCATCGTGGACTCCGGCGGCGAGGGGTCTCCCATCGATTTATACGCCGAATAGATCACCGACTGAGATCGATCAGAAGGGGTAGGGCGGGGGATCGCCACGGACTGTCACCCATTGCGTCTCGGTGAATGCGTCGACGTTGGCGGTCGCCCCGCCGAATCTCGATCCGGTGCCGGACGCGCCGACGCCACCGAACGGGACGTTCGCCTCGTCGTTGACGGTCTGGTCGTTGATGTGCACGATGCCGCTCGGGATCCGGTCCGCGACGGCGAGGCCCTTCATTACGTCGCGGGTCACGATGCCCAGCGACAGGCCGTAGTCGCTTGCCCGGGCCAGCGCGATCGCCTCGTCGATGTCGGAGAACCTGACCACCGGGGCGACCGGGCCGAACACCTCGTCCGCGAACGCCGGCGAGTCCAGCGGGACATCGGCGAGCACAGTGGCCCGGTAGAACAGCTCGTCGTATTCGCCGCCGGCCGCCACCGTCGCGCCGGCGTCCCGGCTCACGACGACGGCACGGTGGATCTTGTCCCGCTGCGCCGCATCGATCACCGGGCCGAGCGCGACCTCGTCCGTGGCCGGGTTGCCAACTGCCAGCTTCTCCGCTTTGCGCGCCAGCGCTTCGACGAAATGGTCGTACAGCCGCTCGTGCACGATGTGCCGGCCAGCCGTCATGCAGATCTCACCCTGATGGAAGAACGACCCGAACGCCGCGAGGGTCACCGCCTTGTCGGCGTCGGCGTCGCCCAGGACGAGCAGCGCGGAGTTGCCGCCGAGTTCCAGGTGCGCGCGGGTGAGGTGCTTGCCGGCGAGCTCACCGACCCGACGGCCCACCTTCGTCGACCCGGTGAAGGAGATGACCCGCACGTGCGGATCCACGATCATCGCCTCGCCGATCTCGGCACCGCCGGGCAGCATCTGCAGCACACCGGGCGGTAGCCCAGCCTCCTCGAAGACCCGCGCGATGGTCACTCCGCCGCTCACCGCAGTGCGGGGGTCGGGTTTGAGGATCACCGCGTTGCCGAGGGCAAGCGCCGGGGCGACCGAACGGATACCCAGGATGATCGGCACGTTGAACGGCGCGATCACCCCAACGACGCCGGCCGGAACCCGGCGGGCCATGGACAGCCGCGGCTGTTCGCTGGGGATCAGCTCCCCGTAGGCGCGGCTGGGCAGGGCCGCCGCCTCGTAGCACTCCTGCTCCGCGACGTGCAGCGCGAAGTCCGCCATCGGCCCGATCGCGCCCACTTCGCGGATGTTCCACCAGGCGATCTCTTCGGCGTGTTGCGACCACAGGTCACCGGCCCGGCGCAGCACAGCCGCCCGCGCCGGATGGGGTGTGCCGGCCCAGACCGGCTGCACCTCGGCCGCGCGGGCCGCCGCCTCGGCGACATCACCCGGCGAGGCCAGTCCCATCAGGCCCAGCTCGCCGCCGGTCGCCGGCTCGACGATCGGGTATTCCCCGGCCGACCCGGCGGCCCACGACCCGCCGATGAAGACCTTGCCCCGCCACGCCACCTCGTCCAACAGGCTCATGGTCGTTCCCGCTTCACTGCCGTCGGCCACGAGACTCCAACCGCGCTGTACCCACTCAGTCGCTCGCCGTGCTCGCCCATTCTTAGCTCCCTCGCCATACCCCCTTGGGACCGTAGTCCGGTATTCGGTTCATCAGCAGGTCGTGCTTGTCGAAAGCCGTTTCGTCGGCTGGCCGACCGGGTGCGTCGATCTCTAGGCTGGCAGGTACGGCGGAGGGGCTCGCCGCAAACGCGAGAGTCGCCAACAGTCCCTGCCCAATGCGGTGGGAGACGCCCGTGGCCGTCACGGTTGACGATGAGCTTGCCGACGTCCTGCGGACGCTGCTTGAGCTGGTGTCGCCTGGTGATCGCCACAAGATTGCGCAGCTGGGCGAGCGGCTTGCCGCTAAGCGGCTGCGCGTGCTGGTGGCCGGCGAGGCGAAGCGCGGCAAGAGCACGTTGGTCAATGCGTTGCTCGGCCGGGACGTGGTTCCCACTGGCGTGACGCCGGTCACCGCGGTGGTCACCGCCGTGCTGCGTCGTGACGATGAGCACGATGAGGATCATCTGGTGGTGACGTTCCTCGATGGCCGCCATGAAGGGTTTGACCTTTCCGCGTTGGGCGAGTTCGTCACTGAGCGGGCCAATCCGGGCAACACCCGCCAGGTGGCCGATGTTCGCGTACGCATCGACTCGCCGTTCCTCTCCGAACACGACGTCGAACTCGTCGATACGCCCGGGGCCGGCTCGGTGTTCGCGCACAACACCCTCGCCGCCGAACAGGCCCTCGACTCGCTGGACGCGGCGATCTTCGTGCTCACCTCGGACCCGCCGGTCTCCGAGAGCGAACGTGCGCTGCTGGCCCGGGTGACGGCTGGCTCGGTGCGGACGTTCGTCGTGCTGAACAAGGCCGACCGCCTCGACGCGGCCGAGCTGGCCGAGGCCACCGAGTTCACCGAGCGGGTCTGCGCAAGCGCGTCGGGGGCCGCCGTCCACGTATACCCGTGTGTGGCCCGCGCCGGGGCGGACGACCAGGGTTTCGTCGCCTTCGTGAGCGCGTTCGACGGGTACTTGCGGCAGAGTGCGCGCGACGATCTGGTCGTGTCGTTGCGCGGTCACCTGTCTCGGTTGATCACCACGATGCTCGACGGCGTCGCGGTGACCGACCGTGCCCTGGAGTTGGCCGAGTCGAGTGCCGCCGGACAGGTCCGCGGCTTCCAGGATCGGCTGCGTGAGATCGGTGCCCGCAAAGGGGAGCTGGGTGACCGCTGCGCGGTCGCGCAGCGGCGGATGCGCCGGGCGCTTGACGAGTCCCATCGGCTGGCGGTGGGTGAGCTGGCCGCATCGTGTCTGCAGGTCACCTTGGACCAGCTGGACGGCCCGCTGCGTGCGGTTCCTGCCGACCAGGTCGAAGAGCGCGGCCGTGGCTTCGCGGTGGAGGCGATCCGCGAGGCCGCCGAGCGGTGGCGGCGTGGCACGGCGACCAGGCTCGAGGTCGGGTTGAGAGAGCTGCGGGATCAGGCGCTGGCGGATCTCGCTGTGCAACGCGGCCTGGTTCACGACGCGGCCCGCGATTTTCTCGACCTCGAAGTATCCGTCGAGATGGACGAGCAGATCCTGTTGCCCAGCAAGGGATTCTGGTATTCGTTCGATCGAGACCCGGTTGTCGAGCCACCGCTGGCCGACGCCGCCCGCCGGGTGATGCCCGGCAAGGCCCGGCGGGCCCGCGATCACCTGATCCGGGAGGTGCCCGAGCTCGTCGACCGGCAACTCGGCCGGGTTCGCGCGGACCTGCAGCAGCGGCTGCGGGAGAGCACTTATCGCCTGGCCCGCGACCTCGAGCAGCAGCATGCCGGGATGATCGATCGGCTGCTGGCCGCTTTGGGTGATGCGGCCCGGATCAGCGACACGGTGCGCACCGATCGCGTCGCACGGCTCGCCGAGCTTCGCGACCGGCGGGAAACGCTGCGGCAGCTGCTGGCGCAGGTGACGAGGGTTCGTGACTGAGCCTGGCGAGGCGGTCGAGCAGGCGCACCCGGCCGGCGGCGGTGCGCCGGAGGACGACCGGAGTTGGCTCACCCCAGGCGTGCTCGGCGTCGGTGCGGCGTCGCTGTTCAGCGACTCCGGCCACGAACTGGTCACCAGCATCCTTCCGACGTTCCTCACCTCGACGCTGCATTCCGGCCCCGGCGCCCTCGGCGCGATCGACGGGGTCTCCGACGCGCTGACTGGGTTGTGCAAGCTCGCGGGCGGGCCGTTGGCCAACGATCCCCGGCGCCGGGCCCGGCTCGCCTCGGGCGGCTACCTGGGCACGGCGGTGGCCACTGCCGCGATCGGCCTGGCCACTGCGGTGTGGCAGGTGGCGATCCTGCGCGCGTTCGCCTGGATGTCGCGCGGTATCCGCTCACCCGCGCGGGACATGTTGTTGACGTCGCTGGCCAGCGGCGGCGCGTTCGGCCGGGCGTTCGGCGTCGAGCGGGCCGGCGACAATGCCGGGGCGATCATCGGGCCGCTGGCCGCGTCCGGGCTGGTCGCCGCGCTCGGTGTGCGGCACGCGATCGTGCTGGCGATCGTGCCGGGGGTGTTGGCCGCGGTCGCGATCACGCTCGCGGCCCGGGAAGCCCGGCGCACCGTCGCGGACGGCGCGGCCCGCCGCACCTTGGCGCTGAACCTGGGTGAGCTACGCCGTGCCGGCCTGGCCCGCACGCTGACTCCGGTCGCCCTGTTCGAGCTCGGCAACGTCGCCACCACACTGCTGATCTTGCGTGCCACCGACCTGCTGCAGGTCTCCGGCCGGGACCTGACCCCGGCCACCAGCCTGGCGATCCTGCTCTACGCCGCGCACAACGCGGCCGCCACGGTCGCCGCGCTGGCCGGCGGCCAGCTGGCCGACCGGCTAAGCCTACGGCTGGTGTTCACCGGCGGAGGGATCGTGTACGTCGGCGGGTACGCGCTGTTCGCGGTCGGATCGCATGCCTGGCCGGTGCTGTTGAGCGCGTTCCTGCTGTCCGGGGTGGGGATCGGATTCGCCGAGACGGCCGAGTCGACGGTGGTGGCCCACGCACTTGCCCGAACGGCTACGCGGCAACGGATTCGGGGTCCTCGGCCTCACCCAAGCGCTGGGTGATCTTGGCTCGACGGTGGTCGCCGGCCTGCTGTGGACCCTCGTCTCGCCGACGCTCGCCTTCGGGTACGCGGCGGCCTGGATGGCTGCCTCCGTCCTCACCTCGCGCCTGCTGCCTCCGCGGTGACGACGAATGGCGTTAGGACCGGTGCGGTATTGCTGGTGGTGCTACGCCCCGCAGGACCGCGCGGAAACCGGCGATCTGCCGTGCCCACAGTGCGGACGGCCACCGACGGAGCCGGCGGGCACCAGCTTCACCGACAAGCTGCTCTGGGCCCTGCAGCATCCGCTCGTCGAGCGCCGTGTCATCGCCGCCGGGACGCTGGGGAAACACGCCGAACCGCGGGCGCTGCAGCCACTGCGGGTGATGGCCCGCGACCCTGACCCGTACCTTGCTGCGGCCGCGATCAACGCCCTGGCCCACTACCGGTTCCGTGACGTCGGCCGAACGCTGCTGGCGGTGGCCCGGGCGGGTCCGGCGCCGGCCCGTCGGGCCGCTCGGCGGGCGCTCGCTGGCTGGCCGCGCGCCGGCGAGCAGCGCAACTAGACGACTGCTCGTCAGCCGATCGAGTGCCCGATCGACCAGCCGAACGAGGCCGCGCCGAGGCCGGCAACCAGGCTGAGCAGAATGTTCGCGACCGCGTAGAACCGGGCGCCCTCCTGGGTCAGCCGCATTGTCTCGTAGCTGAACGTGGAGTAGGTGCTCAGCGCGCCACAGAAGCCCGTTCCGATCAGCGCCAGGACGTTCGGGTCAAGGTGTGCTGCTGCGCCTGTGACCACGCCGAGAACCAACGAGGCCACGACATTCACGGCCAGCGTGCCCCATGGGAACACAGTCTCGTGCCGTGATTGAATCGCCCGATCGGTCAGGTATCGCGCGGGCGCGCCGACAACCGCACCGATGGCGATCAACACCGGAATCACGGCTGCGCTGCCTGCGGGACGTGGCCCGGGGTGACCACCTCCACGTCATCGATGGCCACCACCCCCCGCACGTTGAGCTCCTCCAGCTGGGGCAGAAACCGCACGATGTTAGCTTCGGTGTCGACGATGACGACCATGGCGGGCAGGTTCTCGGCCAGGCTGAGAATGCGACTGGTGTGCACCCGCCCGGAGTGGCCGAACCCTTCGATGCCCCGGAACACCGACGCGCCGGCCAGCCCGGCATCGTGCGCCCGCCGGACGATCTCTGTGTACACCGGCTTGTGGTTCCAGGTGGCGTCCTCGTCGACGATCACCATTAGTCGGCGGGCCAGCCCAGACAACGTCATCTCGAATCCCTTCGCATGTCATGCCGCACGCGAGTGTTGATGATCAGCTCGCCGCCAACCAGTGTGGCGACGGTGGCTAGCCACACCGCGGCCACGCAGGCGACGGCCGTCGTCACCACGTAGGCCAGTGCGGTCAGCGGCCTGTGGTTGGTGACGAGACGTTGCGCGTCGACCGCAAACGTGGAAAAGGTGGTATAGCCGCCGAGCACTCCCACGCCGAGGAATGGTCGGGCGAGCCGATGTGGCGAGGTCAGTTCGAGCAGCAGCACCATCAGCACGCCGATCACCAGGCTGCCCGACACGTTGATGAGCAGTGTGGACCACGGAAACTGGCTCCCAGTGTGCGGCAGGGCCTCGCCGACGCCGTATCGCGCCTCGGCGCCGACCATGCCCCCGGCGGCGACGGCCACCACGATGTCCCAATGGCGCAGTCGAATCTGGGTCACCTGGCTCGCGTCGTGCACCCCGACGTCCGCATCCGACTGCATCGACGCTGCCTCCGTCTGCTCGTCGGGTCGGAACCTGTGCCGCACCTCCGATCGGCGACTGCGAGCCGCCACAACTGTTGCCGGTCCACGGTACCTGGGCCGTTCCGGGTCAGCCCGCGAACGGCCGAGGTCGAGGTGGCTGGGCCTAGGCCGGCAGTGTGCATTACCCACGCTCACTGCGGCGCGCGTCGAGGTCGAATAGCTATGGCTGAAGTGCGGTGCTACTCAACGAACCCCCAATGGCCGTAGTCGATCGGGGACACGTACTCGACCGTTGCCGCCTTCCGCATGGCTTCGATTCCTTCTTCGACGCCCAGCAGCGTGGTGGTTGTGACCGCCTTGCAGGCACCGCCAGCCGAGACCGCCATGGCGAACGCCGCCGCGCTGACACTGTCCGGCATGTTGATCACTGCCACGACGTCGTACTCTCCGAGGGACATCCATTGGCTGTCTACGGTTCCGCCGAGCCGCTTGGCCACTGGTCGGACGGCCTCGAGCCGGTTCTGTGGGTTCTTGACCAAGGCCGCCGCCGCCTCGGGTGTGTACGCGACCTGCAGCAGATAGTGGGACATCGGGACCACCTCTCGGCCTTCGCCTTCGCGACTATCGCGCTCTAGAACACCCTGGCACCTTCGCCCGCATCCATCCATCGATGATCGGGAGCGGTCTGAATGTTTTCCTCACAGCCCACGCCAGTCATCACTGGACGACCCTAGCTCGCCGTGTAGCCGTAGTCCTCCGTCGGAGGGCGGTAGTCGGCCGTTGCCGCCTTCCGCATGGCTTCGATTCCTTCTTCGACGCCCAGCAGCGAGGTGGTTGTGACCGCCTTGCAGGCACCGCCAGCCGAGACCGCCATGGCGAACGCCGCCGCGCTGACACTGTCCGGCATGTTGATCACTGCCACGACGTCGTACTCTCCGAGGGACATCCATTGGCTGTCTACGGTTCCGCCGAGCCGCTTGGCCACCGGTCGGACGGCCTCGAGCCGGTTCTGTGGGTTCTTGACCAAGGCCGCCGCTGCCTCGGGTGTGTACGCGACCTGCAGCAGATAGTGGGACATCGGGACCGCCTCCCGGCCGTCGCATTCGCGACTTGGATCTTTAACATAGCCCCTCGTTGGGCCGGAATCTACCGGCAGTCCGTGCCGCTCGGCTTACCGCCGCAGGGGGAGACAATGTTCGACGCTGGCCACGAGACCGGCGGCGTATTTGCGCTTGTCGACGGCGGTCAAGCCCGACATCCCCGCGCTGTTTCCGCCTGCCTCGTTGTAGATCCACGGGACGTGGGAAAGCAGCTGGACGATCCAGATGTTGCCGGCGTCCAGCCCACGTGAGTTCAGGTCGTAGCCCACGTTGTCCTGCAGTGTGACCGGGTGACCCTCGGCCGTGGCTCGCTGCGTGCGGAAGATCTGGCCGTACTTCATGCTGAGCGCCGCCACGCGGCTGTCGGTGAACACGATCTTCGGGTGGCCCGGGGCCTGGCGGTACGTGCCGACGGACTGGTAGTAGACGATGTTGTTGCCTTGATCGAATCCGATGCCGCCGTTCGTGCCGGCCTGGTCATGGATGCTCAACGCCAGCGCGGCATGGGCATTGTTGGCGGTGGCCGCGATCTGGTTCAGCAAGACCGGGGTATCCACGGTGGTCTTCGTCATGATCACGCGGTAGCCGGCAGCCGCCAACTGTGCCTTGACCAGTTCGGCCACGGCGAACACGTCACGCATCTCCGGCTCGTTCTCATATCCGGAGACAATCAGTCCGGTAGCCGGATCGATCCCGTGGATAGTAGGACTGTGGCCGGGGTCGATCACGATGACCGGGCGGCTGGGTGACGGCGCGGCGGCCCGCGGGCTGCTCGTCGACGGTCGCGGACGTGCAGGGCTCGGCTTCCGGCTGACCGGCGCCCGGTTCGTGGCCGGCGCGGGTGCGCCGCTCCGCTGCGATACCTCGACCGAGGGGCTGCCCGCAGTGCTGGTGACGGACGTGGGAGCAGGCCCCTGCGCCGGGCTACAACCCGCTGCTGCGATGACGGCGCACAGCGCGGCAACTGCGACCGCAGCCGAGTGCAGCGGCACGCGGCGACCCATTCGGCCACGGTAGCTGCCCCCATCCTGCGCAGGGGCTGGGCTACGACCTTCCCGAGTTGACCCGACGGTCACGTCTGGGCAAGGCGGGTTCGCAGGAAGGCCCGCTCGGCCGGGTTGGTGGTCAGCTCGATCGCTCGCTCGTATGCCGTCCGGGCTTCTCGGGTGCGCCCAGCTCGGCGGAGCAGGTCGGCCCTGGACGCGTGGAACGGGTGGTATCCGTTGAGGTCGAGCGCGTCGAGGAGCGCCAGGCCGGCCTCCGGGCCATCGACCTCAGCGATGGCCACCGCGCGGTTGAGGGCGACGACGCGGTCAGGCTGCACGGCATACAGCTGGTCGTACAGCGCGACGATCTGGCGCCAGTCGGTCTGCTGCGCCGTCGTCGCATCGGTGTGGACCGCGTTGATCGCGGCGAGGAGCTGGAACGGCCCCGGCCGACCTCGGCGCAGGCAGCCGCGAACAAGGTCGTGCCCTTCGGCGATGAGCCGGTGGTCCCAACGGTCCCGCTCCTGCTCGGGCAGGGTGACAAGCACCCCGTCGGCGACACGGGTGGCGCGTCGCGCATCGACGAGCAGAATCAGGGCGAGCAGCCCGTGGACCTCGGGCTCGTCGGGCATCAGCGACACGAGGACCCGGGTCAGCCGGATCGCCTCCGCGCACAGGTCGGTGCGGATCGCGACGTCGCCGGTCGAGGACAGATAGCCCTCGTTGAAGACGAGGTAGAGCGTCGCGAGTACTCCGCGCAGGCGTTCCGGCAGCTCGTGATCGGCCGGAACGCGGTAGGGGATCTTCGCTGCCTTGATCTTCTGCTTCGCTCGGGTCAGCCGCTTGGCCATTGCTGCCTCGTCAACGAGGAAGGCGTTGGCGATCTCGGTCGTGGTCAACCCGCCGACCAGCCGCAGCGTCAGCGCCACCTGGGCGCTAGGCGCGAGCGCTGGATGGCAGCAGGTGAACATGAGCCGGAGCCGGTCGTCGACCACCGAGCTCACCGGGCTGTCGTCCTTGACGTGAGCGAGCAGCGCGGCGTGGGCCTGTCGGGCATCGCGGGTGGCCTCCCGTCGCAGCCGGTCGATCGCCCGGTTGCGGGCCGTGGTCGTCAGCCAACCGCCCGGGTTTGGGGGGATGCCGGACGTCTGCCACCGTTGGAGGGCGACTACGCACGCCTCCTGTGCCGCGTCCTCGGCGACGTCGATGTCGCCGAAGTAGCGCATCAGGGTGGCGACGACCCGACCGTGCTCCTCGCGGAAAACCCGGTCGAGGTCGTCGCCACTAGGACCGGACGCGGTCACGGCCGCTCCGTCATTGCCCCGAGTCGTCCTGGAACGGGCGTACCTCGACCGGCCCGCTGCACGCGGCCGAGCCGCGCCGAGCCAGGTCGAGCGCGGCATCCAGGTCGGCCGCCTCAACGACCCAGAAGCCACCGAGGTGCTCCTTGGACTCCGCGAACGGGCCGTCGGTCGTCACTGGCTCACCTGGCTTCGACGCGTCGACGACGGTCGCCGTGGTTTCCGGGTGCAGCCCACCGGCGAACACCCACGCTCCAGACTTCTTCAGCTCGTCGTTGAAGGCGTCCACCTGCGCGTAGGCCTTCTGCATCTCTTCGTCGGTCGGGGTGGGGTCGCCCTCGCGGCTCCATACCGACAACAGATACTGGGTCATCTTCGTGGTCTCCTTCCTGTGCCGTAGACATATCAGGGACGAGCCCTGGTAGCCGTCCCTCACCTACTCCACGAACGGGCACCACCCGTGAGGACAACACCATCCGAAGAATCTCACGCGGTCGATCCCGCGGCAGCGGTCAGGCCAGCGCGGGCCAGCTAACGTCGGTGCATGTCCCGGCCGGACTCGCGTAACGGCAACATGTGGAGCCGTGGCATGCGCTCGGTACGCGGTCGGGTGCACAAACTGCCTGCTGGTAAGGCAGTTTGGCGGATCGGGGTTGCGGTCATCGGGCTGGTCATCATTGTCGTCGGAGTGGTCCTGCTGCCACTGCCCGGACCCGGCTGGCTGATCATCTTTCTGGGACTCGGGGTATGGGCCACGGAATTCGCCTGGGCGAGCCGTTTGCTGCGCCGGGTGCGGGGATTCGTCAGCCGGTGGACGTCCTGGGTGAGCGCCCAGCCGCGATGGCAACAGTATCTGCTCGCCATTAGCGGGTTCGCGATCGTCGCCGTGCTCGTGCTCCTCGGCTGGCTGTGGCTCTGGCGTCGCTGATCGCTGTGAGCCAGCCGCGGCTACAGCTTCTCCACCAACCTGGCCAGCATCGTGGTATTGCGAGCCGTTGTCGGATTATCGGGTAGTGCCTGCGTCCACTGCCTCGGCCCGAGCGTGGTCTCGGTCGACTTCGAGCGGATCAGCCAGTGCACGTCACGGCCAACCACAACCACCTCGTCATGGTCGTTCGACAGCGCCTCGACCGCCTCCTTCTCTGTCGCGGTGAGCCTCGTCAGCGGCAGCAGCACGAAGTGGGTGTGGCCGGCTGCGATGGTGCCGAAGGGCTTGGCGGTCGCCAGCTGCTGCACCTGCCTGACCGTGCGGACGAACGTCGTGAGCTCGAACCCGAATACGTCCTCCAACTTCGAGCGGATTGCCGCCTCGTGGTCGGACGCCGTACCCGTCGCGGTGAATAGGAGGTTCCCGCTGTTCGCGTAGCTGCCGACGGCATCGAAGCCGAGCTCCTCCAGAGCCTGCCTGGCCGTGGCCATATCCACCTTGCGGGTCCCGACGTTCACCGCACGAAGGAATGCCACGAACCGCGCCACGGCCCGATCCCACCACAGACCAGCGACCTAGCGACTGTCTGCAGTCGTGATCAATGCGGTTTGTTTCGGACTCGTGGATCACGCCGAGCTGATAGAACGCTCCGGTGACGCGACGTGAACTGAGCGATGGTGAGTGGGAACTGATAGAGCCGTGGCGCGACGTCGGCATGTTCGCCGCGCTGATGGAGGGGATGATCGTCGAGGCCGCTCGGCGCGGCCAGGCGGACATGTCTTTGGTCAGTGTGGACTCCACCGTGGCCCGCGCCCATCACGACGCGGCCGGGATGGCGGTGGAACCGGAGGTCCTGGCGGCGCTGGAAGAAACCGTGGCACAGGAAAAGGGGCCACGGAAACCGGGCAAATCACCCCGGTGACCGTCGACTCGCCGCAACCGCGCACATCAGGCCGGCGAGGTAATCGGCCGGCCGAAGTGCCGGGCGAAGAACTGGACTGCACTGTCGGCCTCGAACCGAGGCAGCTCCTTGTGCTTGCCCGAGTTCATGTGCAACGACTTTTCCTTCGAGGCGAAGGCGTCGAACAGCGCGAGACCGGCCTCGCGCGAGATGTGCTCGTCGTCCCACTGCAGGTCGAACTCGATCGGGATGGTGATCTGCTTCGCCTTCTCGGCCAGGACATCGGGCCAGTGCTGACCGAAGACCGCGGCGGTGATCCTGGGTTCGATCGCCACGAACGGTACGCCGATCGCGGTGCCCATGTTGATGCCCCAGAAGCCGACCGGCCCGTCGGTGCCGATCTCCGGGAGTTCCTGGAGCGCGTCCAGGGTCGCCTGGTACTCGGGCACGGCCAGCTCGGCCAGGTGGTCGTTGTAGCGGACGACGACCGGGCCTTCCGGCTCGCCCGCCGCCCTCGCCCGGAACAGCTCGGCGATTTCCGCCTCGTCGTGCGGCGTGCGCGGCCGGTCGCCGTGACCGGGCGCGTCGATGACGGCGACGTGGAAGCCGCAGCCGTTCACGAGGAGCTGGGCGCGGCCGGACATCGCCGGATGCTTCTTGTGATTGCCGCCGCCGTGGGCCATCAGGATCAGGGGCGCGCGATCGGCCGCGTTGGAGGCTGGCGACCACAGGACGCCGGGGACGCCGCCCACGGTGAAGTCGCGTTCGAGCATGCCGTTAGACGACGACTCGGCGGTGAAGTGCAGAGAGTGCATAGGTGTTGCCCTTCGGGAGTGCCTTGTTGGCGAGGCGCTCCCGGCGATACCTACGTCAATCGCCGGCCGTGACGGCAAGGAGGAGCACCCACATGGATACAGCGTTCATGGGTCTCACCTCCTCGGCAGTGTCACGGTCGACTGAAAGCTACCAGCCCGATGATCAGCCCTTCAACCCTTTCCCCGCCACGTGATCACGACTCCAGACAGGCCCTAGCGGCAGGGCCACGGCTCGTGAGGGCGTCATCGGCGGACGGTGAGGTCCCGTGCCACGGCGTATCGCTCCCGTATGGCGGGAACGAGGTCGGCTTCATACAGCTGCGGGTCGGTCGACCCCCAGGACGGGGGGTGCGGATCGCCGCTGAGCGTCCAGGCGGCCTGGATGGCAGCGCCGTCGGCGACGTACTCCCCGGGGGGCGGCACCGCGACTGGGTGGCCGAGTATGGACGGCGCAATCTGGCGGAGCGCCTCCGATCGTGCGCCGCCACCGACCAGAATGACGCGATTGATACGGGCATCATGGCGTTCCAGGGCGTCGAGACCGTCCGCGAGTCCGCACAGCAAGCCCTCGATCGCCGCCCGGGCGAGGTGTGCGGGGGTGCTGGTGCGCAGCGTCAGTCCGTGCAGAGCGCCGGTAGCGTCGGGCCGGTTGGGGGTGCGTTCTCCTTCGAGATAGGGCACGAGGACCAGGCCCCCGGCTCCCGGCGGGGCATTGAGAGCCAGCCGGGACAGCGTGGCGTGGTCGACACTCAGCATCGCGGCGGCCGCGTCCAGCACCCTTGCCGCGTTGAGCGTGCAGACTAGAGGTAGAAACTCTCCGGTCGCGGATGCGAAGCCGGCCACTGTTCCGGATGGGTCCGCGGTCGGATGGGTGCTGACCGCGCAGACGACTCCGGATGTTCCGATAGAGACGACCACGTCTCCGATCGCCGCGCCGACCCCGAGGGTCGCGGCCGCATTGTCGCCGGCCCCCGGGCCGAGCAGCGCGCCGCCCGCGGCGTGACCGGCGGGTTGGTTGGGCCCGAGGACGTTCGGCACCTGCGGTTCGCGGCCTAGCGCCAACCGCAGCAGGTCGGGCCGATACGTCCCGGTCGCGGGCGACCAGTATCCGGTGCCACTTGCGTCGCTGCGATCGGTGGCCAGTGTGCTCCGGTCCGTTGATCCGGCCAGCTCCCAGGTGAGCCAGTCGTGCGGTAGGCATACGGCGGCGGTCCGGGCGACGCTCGCGGGTTCGTGTTCGGCCAGCCACCGCAACTTGGCGACGGTGAACGAGGCCACCGGTACGGATCCAATGGCGTCAGCCCAGGCTCGCGGACCGCCCAGCTCCGCGACAAGGTCGTCGGCGGCCTGCGCTGATCGGGTGTCGTTCCACAGCAGCGCCGGCCGGACCACCTGGCCGTTCTCGTCGAGGCAGATCATCCCGTGTTGCTGCCCACCCACCGCGATCGCTGACACGTCATCAAGGCCGTCCGCCGCGCGCGTCGCCTCTTCCAGTGCGATCAACCAGGCCTGCGGGTCGATCTCGGTACCGGCTGGATGTGCGGCGCGCCCCTCACGGATCAGCGCGCCCGAATCCGCGTCCCGGATAACGACCTTGCAGGTCTGCGTGGACGAGTCGACACCTGCCACACGGGTCATGCCGTCTCCTGCCTGGGTGTCTTCGGCCGGCGCTCGCGGGACTGCTCAGCAGCGGGCTTGCGGCCGCTCGGCCAGCTCGTGGACGTGCGCGCGGATCCATGGGCGCGCCCGGCGGTACATGGCCGCGGTGGCTGACCACGTCGCAGTGAACGCCGGATGACCCTGCTTGCTGCCGTCCTCGATGATCTCGGCGATCCAGCTGATCGCAGACAATCCCGCCTGGGCAGCGCTTCGCCGAACCTCGGGCATGGCTCCGTAACTGTCCAGGAGCAGCCGAAACCGTTCGATGCCACGACCGTGGCGAGAGTCGGCGACATCGCACGGGTCCAGGAGCGGGGCCCAGAAGCATCCTGCGACGGCTAGTTCCCACGCCACGCAGCCGGGTGCCGCCAGGTCGAAGTCGATCAGGGCGATTGCAACGCCGTCACGGAAGATGACGTTGGCCGGATTGGTGTCGTTGTGGGTGATGAGCGATCCGCGCCACTTCCGCGGCACGGGGCGTTGCCAGTTGTGGTCAGGAGGCTCGAAGTCGACCACATGCTCGTGATAGGTCCGCAGCAGGGCGGCGACAGTCACCAGGGCATCGTCGGTGAGCGCCCAGTCCGGCACCGGTGGGTATGCGGCGCAGCCGTCGATGTAGCTGAGCATCTCGGTCGGACCAAGAGTTCCGAGGACGCGCGGCGACCCGCCGAATCCTGAACTCTCCAGATGCCTGAGCAGGTGATGGACGGCGAAGCTATGCGGGCCGAGAGGTCGGTGCACCGTGCTGCCGATGCGCTGGACGAGACCGCGGTTCGCGGTGCCTCCCGGGAGGATGTGGGCGTCAGGCACGGAGTGCATCGGAATCGACGGCGTGGGTGTCGGACTCGGGCTCGATCAATCGCCGTGCCAGCGCGGAGTGGGTCACGAGGCTGGTCACCAGACCGCCCGTCAGGGCGGATCGTACGGCGTCGGCCTTTTCCTGGCCGTATGCAATGCCGAGCACGACCTTGATTCCCGCCAATTGCCGGCCAGTGATGCCGATGATGCGCTTGCTCAGCGGTGTGATCACCTCCTCGCCGTTCCGGTCGATCAGGACTCCGGAAATCTCACCGACGACTCCCGCCCGACCCACGCGCTCGCGGGTATCGGGCTCGACCGCGTCGAACACAGTAGACAGCCCTTCGGCCCAGGCGCCGATGCCGACCACAGCGACCGTGACCGCCGGCAGCAGAGCGGCCACATGCATGACGTCCGGTTGCCGCCGTAGCATGCGCGCGGCTGCGGCGTCCGCGACGACCAGTGGGGCGTAATAGACGTGAGGCGTGCCGCCGCCGACCCGTGCCACGCGCCGCACCAGCTCGAGAACATCGCTCGCGTCCGGACGGGAGAGCGCGCCAGTCAGCTGGACGACGGGGCACGGCACGAAGTTCGTGAGTGCCGTGCCGATACCGCTCAGCGACCGTGCCCACGCGAGGCCCAAGACGTCATCGGCGGTGACAAGTTCCTGGAGCAGCTCGGCGGCCGCTTCTCCCAACTGTCGACGTAATGCGACCTCGTCATCGTCGGGGATGTCGATGACCACGGCGTTCGCCAGGCCGAACGTTGACTGCAGCTGCATCGAGAGGTCGGTGTCGAGCGAGCCCTGATGCTCGATCACGATGCGGACCAGGCCTGATTGGCGGCTTGCCTCGAGCAGACGTGCGACGCGGAAGCGACTGATGTTCAGCTCGGCGGCGATGTCACTCTTGGAACGACCGTCGAGGTAGTACCTGCGGGCAACCCGGGACATCAACAGGAGCTGCGCTGGCCCGGTCCGCACGTCGACCGCGTCCCTTCATGACGCCGATCGCTCATCTGAGCATCAGTCTTCGAGTTTGGCACAGTGCGTGGGAGAAGCCAGCATGAGGTCGACGACATCGCTCGGGCCCGCTCACCGTTACGGCAGGACCTGCGTCTTCAGTCCCTTCCCCGCCCGGAACGTGTCGAGCGCTTCTGCGTACCTCTCCAGTGGCAGCCGGTCGGTGATGAACACCCGCGGGTCGAGTACCCCGGCGGCGAACAGTTCGGCGGCCCTTTCATAGCTGTGCAGCACAGCCATCGCGCCGGTGATGGTGATCTCCTGGTTGTAGATCTTGTAGGGCTCGATGGTGGCTCGCGCCGCGTAGGTGGCCACCCCGAACTGCAGAAACGTGCCGGCCGGTGCGACCCGACCGAGGCCATCCTGGATGGCTTTCTCGTTGCCGGTCGCGTCGACGACCAGCTCCCACCCGAAGGGTCGTTCGAGGTGGTCGGCAGAGGTGACCGCGTTGGAGCTGCCGAGCTGCCTGGCCACGACGAGCCGGTCCGGGTTGACGTCGACGAGGTCGACGCTGACCGCGCCGACGCGTTTGGCCAGCTCGAGCATCATCAGGCCCATGGTGCCGGCGCCGTATATCAATACGTGTGATCCGAGTTGGCTGCGCAGCACGTCGTAGCCGCGCACGGCGCAGGACAGGGGTTCGATCAAGGTTGCGTCGGCGGTTTCGATGTGATCGGGCAGCCGCACACAGTTGGCTGCCGGCACAGCGACGTACTGGGCCGCGCCGCCGGCTGCGGTCACGCCGATCGCTCCCCATCGCTGGCAGAGGTTGTTGTGTCCGATGCGGCAGTAATGGCACTGATGGCAGTACAGCGACGGGTCGACGGCGACCCGGTCGCCATCGCTCACGCCGAGCGCGTTCGTGTCGCGGGCGACCACCTGACCGGCGAATTCGTGTCCGGGGATCACGGGCAGGGACGGGGCGAATTCGCCTTCGAGGATGTGCAGGTCTGTGCCGCACAGCCCGCATGCGGCGACCTCGACTACCACTTCGCCGGATGCAGGCGTGGGGTCTTCGACGGTTTCGACGGTGACCTCGCCAGGCGACTTGATGACCGCCGCTCTCATTTGACCGCGCCCAGGGACAGGCCCTGTACGAGCTTGTCTTGCGCGGCGAAGCCAGCTACCACCACGGGTATGGACACGACGACGGCGGCTGCGCACACCTTGGCCAGGAACAGACCCTGGCTGGTGACGAAGCTGGTCAAGAACACCGGTGCGGTTTGTGCCTGCACCCCGGTTAGCACCAGGGCGAACAGCAGCTCGTTCCAGCTGAAGATGAAGCAGATGAGCGCAGTGGCCGCGATGCCCGGCACCGCGATGGGCGCGATGATTTTGCGCATCGTGTAGAGGATGCCTGCGCCGTCGATGGCGGCCGCCTCGATGATCGCGATCGGCACCTCCGCCAGGAACGACCGCAGCATCCAGACCGCGATCGGCAGATTCATCGTGGTGTAGAGGATGATCAGTATGAAGAGGTTGTCGAGCATGTGGGCTTTCTGCGCGAACAGGTAGATCGGCAGAAGTCCGGCGACCAGCGGCAGCATCTTGGTCGATAGGAAGAAGAACAGGACGTCTGACCACTTGCGCACGGGCCGGATGGAGAGCGCGTACGCGGCGGGAAATGCCAGAATTATCACGAGGATCGTCGAGGTGACGCTCGCTGTGATCGAATTCGCCAGGTACGGCCACGGGCTGGTGCCGGTGCCCTGGCCGAAGAACTGTCGGTAGCCCTGGAGGGTGAGCGGCGCGGCGATGCTGGGCGGATTGGTGCTGGCGTCGGCCTCACTGTGAAAGGACGTCAGGACCATCCAGAGCACCGGGATGATGAAGAGCACGCCGATCAGCCAAGCAAGCAGACCAAGCAACGCGTTGCCGGCACGCCATTTGCGACGTGGCGGCGTGTCGGTGACCGCGACGGGACGCCGCGCTACTGCGGTGGTCATCAGGTTTTCTCCTCGCGTAGCAGCCCCGACACCGTGCGCAGCGCCAGCGTCGCGACGATCAACGAGCCGACCACTACCACGACGCCTTGCGCCGAGGCCAAGCCGTAGTCGTGCGCGCTGAAGAACGTCTGGTAGATCGTGTACGGCAGGTTCGCCGTGCCCAAGCCGCCGGAGGTGATCACGAACACCGCGTCGAAGGTCTGGAGGATGAAGATCGTGCCCAGCAGGGTGCCGAGTTCCAGGTATTGGCGCATGTGCGGCAGCGTGATGTGGGTGAACATCTGCCAGGCTGAGGCGCCGTCGACGCGCGCTGCCTCCATCACCTCAGGGTCGCGCGACTGCAGACCGGCGAGCAGGATCAGCATCATGAACGGCGTCCACTGCCAGATCAGCTGGGCCTCGATCATGATTTTGGGGTACTCGGTGAGCCAGTCCGGCTGGGGAGCGGTGCCGCCGAACAGATCCCAGATCCAGGTCAACGTGCCGTTGATCAGGCCATAGCTGGCGTTGTAGATGCCGTGCTTGAACAGCAGTGCTGCCGCGACGGGGACAATCAGGAACGGCGTGATCATCATGGTGTGCACGACGCCCGGTCGAGCAGCAGCGCGATAGCCAAGCCGAGTGCCAAGCTGACGATCACCACGGTTGCGGTGAGCACAATGGTGAAGATCACCGACGAGCGCAGTGCCGGATCGGTGAACACCTTCTTGTAAGTTCCACCTCAGGAACGAGATGACCAGGGTCGCCACGAACGGCAGCTGCGTGACGATGATCAGGAACACGAGCGCGGGCAGCAGCGGAGCGCGGCGTACCCACCGCTCGCGCGAGGTGGTCGGCGGCCCTGCCGGCGACGCGCCGCGATCGGCTCGGCGGCGGATACGCGACGGCCGTACCTCGGCGTCGGTTACCTGTGTTGCCATCGCTTGTCCTCCGCTACTTCTGGTAGAGCTTGCCGGCGTTCGCGGCCAAACGTTGGCTGGTTTGCAGCGCGCTGTGGACCGACTCCTTGCCAGCGATCGCCGAACCGATCGCCAAGGAGGAGGCGGTGCCGAAGTCGGTGAACTCCGGGATGTCGACGAACTGGATACCGATCGTCGGGCGCGACTGAACGCCCGGTGAGACCGGGTCGGCCGCTTTGATCGGGCCAGGGTCGGCCCGGCGAACGAGCTGGCGACCTTGAGGTAATCGGGATTCGTGTACGTCGAGGCCCGTTTGCCGGCCGGTACCCGAGCCCAGCCCAGCTTGCTGCCAACGAGGTCCTCATAACCCTTACTCGACGCCCAGGAGACGAACTTCCACGCCTCGTCCTTCTTCTTGCTCGCCTTCTCGATCGCCCAGGACCACGCGTATAACCAGCCCGAACTCTTGGTCAGCTTGACCGGTGCCTGGACGTAGCCGATCTTGCCGGCGACCGGCGAGCCCTGACCGTCCAACGATCCGGCCGCGGATGTCGCGTCATACCACATCGCGACCTTGCCTTGCTCCAGATCGGTGAGGCACTCGGTGAAGCCGGCCTGCGCGGCCCCGACCTCGCCGTGTGAGCGGACCAGATTGACGTAGAAGTCTGTCGCGGCGGTGAAACCAGGGCCGTTCACCTGTGCGTTCCAGTCCTTGTCGAACCAGGTACCACCGAACGTGTTCACCACAGTCGTCAAGGGTGCAAGCACCTGCCCCCAACCGGGCTGGCCGCGCAAACAGATGCCCCGCATCCCCGGCTGCGCGTTGTCGACCTTGGCGGCCATATCAGCGATCTGGTCCCACGACGGATGATCCGGCACAGTCAAACCCTTGGCCGCGAACACGTCCTTGCGGTACATCAGGAATGAGGACTCGCCATAGAACGGCTCGCCGTACGTCTTCCGGTCCGGGCCGGTCAGGCTCAGGGCAATGGGCTTGAGCACGTCGGCCTGGTCAAAAGCGGGTCCTTGGCGATGTAATCATCCATCGGCGTGAGCCAGTTGTTCTTCGAATAGAACGGAATCTCGAAGTTCGACAAGGTCGCCACGTCATACTGGCCTGCCTGACTGGCGAATTCCAGACTGGCCTTGTCCCGCAGGTCATTCTCCGGAAGCACGGTGAAATCGACCTTGATGCCGGTCTGCTGCGTGAACGTGCCGGCGAGTTTCTGCAGATCCACCATCTGCGGGTTGTTGACCATCAGCACGCGCACCGCGTTGCCGCTGCCCCCCGCCCAACCAAGTCCACCACAGGCCGTCAGGCCTAATGCCACGGTCAGCGCTGCCAGCGCTGCCAGGATCCGCTTGGGTGCGCCACGAACCATGAGATCTCCTCGTGGGAGGGCCGCTCACCTGAGCGGGCTTACCTCAGAATGTGACGCGGCCAACATCGCGCCAACTCATGCCGTTGTCAAGGGTTTCTGGAAACTTGCGCGCGTGAGCGCTCATATGAGCAAGGTCTGCGCAACGGGCGGGTGCGTCGCCATGGTCCGAGATGACATCGGGGTGCCCACGCCAGGCCCTGGCCAGGCAGCGACGTACGGGCCGTCTATCGTGAGCATCTCGGCTCCGGCCCGGAGCGCTACCAGGACGTGATCGCCGGACGCGAACCTGCCGGGCAGGTCGTCGCGGTGGGAGCGGCCTGCCGCCGCTTTCACGCCAGGCGACCGCGTCGCGATCTATCACATTGCCGGATGTGGTCAGTGCGGCGAGTGTCTGCGCGGCTACTACCTCAGCTGCGAGTCACCACAACGCGCGGCATACGGATGGGAGCGCGACGGCGGGCACGCCGACTACCTGCTCGCCGAGGAAGCGACCTGCGTTCGCCTGCCGCAGAGCCTGACCTTCCTCGATGGGGCATGCGTGGCATGCGGCTTCAGCACCGCATACGAGCAGCAGCCTAGTCGTGGGCCGGCCAGCCGAGGGCGCGGGCGCCCAACGCCGCGGTGTGCAGCACGTACCGGTCGGCGGGATCGGTGGGGTCGCGGCCGGTGAGCGCCGCGATCCGCTGCAGCCGGTAGGTGACCGCGCGGACCGATAGGTGCAGCAGTTGCGCGGCTCGGGTGGTGTTGCCACCCACGCCGACGTAGGCGTCGAGGGTGTCCAGCAGCGGCCCGGCCCCGCCGCGCGCCTGCCGCAGCGGTGCGAGCACGTTCTCGATCAGGTCGCTCAGCGCGGCCCGGTCGCGGAGCAGCACCTGGAAGACCAGCAAGTCCGCAGTATGGACGATCGGGTCGGGTAGCTTCAGCCGATCGGCCAGATCCAAGGCCTCGCGTGCCTCGGCGTAGGAGCGCGCAACGGCCGACGGCCCGGCGTGCGACCGTCCCACGGCCATCCGGCTGGCAAGCGACTGCGGGCTCCCCCGCTGGGTGAGCGCTCGGTGCACCGCGGCGACGACGGTGTCGACCGCTCCGTCGTTGTAGGCGGGGATGACGATCACCAGCTGTCCGTCGCGGGTGGTGACCATTCCCTGATGCGGGCCGAGCGCGGTGGTCAGCCGGGACAGAACAGGGGTGGCATCGTCGAAGATGACCGTGCCCTGGACGAGCACCACGACGTGCGATCCGCCCAGTTGCAGCCCATAGGCCTCTGATCGGGTTAGCAGGCGGGCGGGGTCGGCGGTTCCCGAGAGAAGATCGTCCACGAACTCGCGGCGTAGCGACTCCTCCCGGCGCACCATCGATCGGCGGGCGGCGGTAAATCCCTCGGCCACCGCGGCAACCACGTCGTCGCAGGCATGCAGCACCTGCAACCCGGCGTGGCGGATCGCGGCCGTGTCGTCACTGGCAACCGCTGGCAGCAGCGGCCAGGCACGCCAGGCCGCGGACAGATACAGGTCGACCACGGCTCGCAGTGCCACGCCCTGCTCCGCGGCGCGGGCGCCGAGCGTGACAAAGCCGGCCCGCTGATGCCGATCCCAGCCCCTGTCCGTTCCGGTATCGGCGAGGCGAGCCAGGAAGTCACCCAGCAGCTCCGGGGCCAGGCCGCCCGCGTCGGCTGCAGCTGCCCGTGCCACCTGCTCCTGCCAGTGTTGCCGAACCTCGGCAACCAAATCGGCTGATTGTGGCTGTCTTCGCCCTCGTCGCTGCGCACCCATGCAGTTGACGATGGCATGAGCCGGACGTTGCGTCACCCGGTTACGCGGTTGCCGCACCCGCGGAGGGAGGCGATGTCATGGTCGTGCCGCCGGCTGTGTGGCTGCTGACTGTCGCCGGTTTGGCTGCCCTTGTCGCGGTGGATGTCTGGCGGGCCCGCCGGCCGCACACGGTCGGCGTCCGGGAAGCGGCGGCCTGGTCGGCGGTGTATGTCGGGGTGGCCGGCCTGTTCGGGCTCGGGGTGCTGCTGTTCGCCGGCCCCGGCCCGGCGCTGGAATTCACCACCGGATACCTGGTCGAGAAGATGCTCTCGGTGGACAACCTGTTCGTGTTCGCCCTGGTGCTGGGCGCGTTCGCGGTGCCCGCCCGCCACCAGGCCAAGGTGCTGCTGATCGGCATCCTGGGCGCGCTCGGCATGCGGATCGTGTTCATCCTGGCCGGCGCGGCCGCGCTGAGCCGCTTCTCGGTGCTGTTCCTCGGATTCGGGGCGCTGCTCGTCTACACCGCCGTGCGGCTGCTGCGCAGCCACGGGACGCCGCCGGACGTGCGCAACGGGCGGGTGTTGCGCTGGGCGCGGCGCCACCTCCCGGTCGCCCCGGCAGATGCCCCGGACGGCGGCGGGGCGCTGCTGATCCGGGCCGGCCGCGGCCGGGCGATCACCGGGCTCGGGCTGGCCGTGCTCGCCGTGCTGTCCGTCGACATCGTGTTCGCGCTGGACTCCGTGCCGGCGATCTTCGGCATCACCCAGAACCTGTACCTGGTGCTGTGCACCAACGCCTTCGCGCTGCTCGGCCTGCGGGCGCTGTATTTCCTGCTCGTCGGACTGCTCGACCGGCTGGTGCACCTGCACTACGGGCTGGCGATCGTGCTGGCGGTGATCGGCGGCAAACTCACCCTGCACTACCTACACACGCTCGCCCCCGCCCTTCCCGAGATCCCGACCGGCCTGTCACTGCTGCTCATCGCCACCACCCTGACGGTCACCACCGCCACCAGCCTGCACGCCACCCGCCGACGCGCACCGGCCACCAAGCCGCCCGCCCCGGGGACAAGCCGGCCGCAGGCCTCCTCGATCGGCGGCAAGCATTGATGCACGGAGGTGAAGATGGCTTGGTTCATCGTGGTTGTCGCCGGGCTGCTGGAGACCGGCTTCGCGATCTGCCTCAAACTCAGCCACGGGCTGACCCGCATCGGGCCCACCGTGCTGTTCGCCGTCTTCGCGCTCGGCAGCTTCGGGCTGCTGACCCTCGCGTTGAAGGATCTCCACGTCGGACCCGCCTACGCGGTATGGACCGGCATCGGCGCGGCCGGCACCGTCGTGGTCGGCATGGCATGGCTGAACGAACCGGTCACGGTGCTCAAGCTGGTCTCCGTCGTGCTCGTCCTCGCCGGCGTGATCGGCCTGCAACTCAGCGGCGGCGCCCACTAATCCCGTCCCCTCCCGTGGGGCACCGGGCTGCGCACCTAGCCGAGCGCTGAAGGTAGCCGGCCGACATTGCTGTTACCAGCGCGGATATGTGGTGATGAGCCAGACCACCTACTCCATCAGCAGGATGACCTGCGAGCACTGCGTCGCAGCCGTCACGGAGGAGATCCGTGCGTTGCCGGGCGTGACCGACGCCAAGGTCGACAAAGGTCGGCGGCTTCGTCGCCGGCCTGCCAGCCGTGTTCGGGCTCGCGTTCGCTGTCGGTCGTCCGTAAGCTCGATCTGGGCCGATGAGTCCGCCGCCGCCGGCAGCACGGGCCACTCCATGGGCTGCCAGGCCGTTCCACATGGCGGCACCTACCAGGCCGAAGGCAAGATCAGCCGGCGGCCGCTCGACGCGCTGCCGCAGCTGATCGTGGGCGATCGTGTGCCAGGCCCGCCTGCAACCGTGTTTTGGTGGCGAAACGCGGCGATCCGATCCCGGTAGACGTCGGTTTAGCGGAAGCTGGGGTCCACTCGCGATGAGATTTCCCCCGCTGGGCCGTCTCATCCCGCGGTGGGGTTGACTCGAGCCGAGGATCCGATCGAAAGGACACGAGAGATGAGAAAGCTGATCGTGAGCACCTTCCTGACCCTCGACGGGGTCATACAGGCGCCGGGCGGCCCTGAAGAGGACGACGGCGGCGGCTTCGCGCACGGTGGCTGGTCGGTGAACTACTGGGACGAGCGCATGGGCCAGATCATGGGCGAGGCGATGAGCGCGCCGTTCGGCCTCGTTCTCGGACGCAAGACCTACGACATCTTCGCCGGACACTGGCCGCACGCTTCAGACGATGCCGGCGCCAAGCCTTTGAACGAGGCCACCAAGTACGTCGCGTCACGCGGTCACCCCACGCTGGCGTGGAACAACTCGGTCCTGATCGAGGGCGACGCGGCCGAGGGCATCGCAGCGCTCAAGAAGGAAGATGGGCCAGAGTTGCAAGTGCATGGCAGCGGGAACCTGATCCAGACGCTCTTGCGCCACAACCTTGTCGACCAGTACCGCCTGTGGGTCTTCCCCCTCGTCATCGGGTCGGGCAAACGCCTGTTCTCGGAAGGCACCGTTCCCTCCGGGCTAAGGCTCGTCGACAGCAAGGTCTCCACCACTGGAGTCTTGATCGGGACGTACGAGCCAGCTGGCGAGATCGTCACAGGATCGTTCGCGCTGGGCTGACCGCGCCCAGTTCGCAGACCACCGAACTGCTGGTCCAGGTTCAGGCGGCCGGCCGGCTGAGCCCGCCCCACAACGAAGCGCACTTCGATCACTAGCGTCCTGTGTTGGAGAACACAGGAACGCTAGGGTTCGCGGCGAGCACGGCCTCCTTCTCTCCCAGGTCGGACACGCGCACCGCGATGATGGGTCCGTCGGGTGGCGGAGCATCCCCGAACCGTTTGAGGTCCGCCTTGCTGAAGGGCCGTTCCCAGGCGAACCCTTTACTGCCGACGTACCACGTGCGGTTGCCGTACCGCTCTCCTTCAGTTACTTCGGTAACGCCAACGCCATTCGAGCCACGTCATCGACGGTCACCACGCCCGGCACCGTACCGCCGTTGCCGTGGCGTGTGGATGCCGGACTGGATACGCTGGGAAGATCAGCACGGCGGAGGGGCCCGCCGTCAAGTGCGAGTGGTCGCCAACGGTCCCTGCCTCGAACGGAGGTGGGGACCGATGTGTGCCTGGATCGGCCAACGTTGCTATCTCGTGCGGCATGGCCGAACCGCATTCAACGCCGACGGCCGGCTGCGCGGCCATCTCGATCCACCGCTGGACGAGGTCGGACGGGCCGAGGTGAGAGACCTGGCGATCGTGCTGGCGTCGCTGAGGCCGAGCCGGATCGTGACGAGCCCGCTGCTTCGCGCGGTGCAGACCGCCGAGATCATCGCGGCGCACGCCGGCGCGCCCGTGCTGGTCGACAAGCGGCTGATCGACCGGGACTACGGCCCGTGGGCGGGCGAGCGGCAGGACGCCGTGATCGCCGAGTGGGGCAGTCTGGACGCGGCCCCCGGGGTGGAGCCGGCACGGTTGGTTGCGCAGCGGGCCCGCGACGTTCTCGACGCGCAGGGTGCCGATCCCGCGACCGGCCCGGTCGTGCTGGTGGCGCACGACGCGATCAATCGTGGCCTGCTGCACCAGCTGGACCCGCAGCTCGGACCGCCGGACCGCATCGACCAGCGCACCGCGTGCTGGAACGTGCTCAGCGGCGTCGACGGTGTCTGGACGGTGGAGCGCGTCGACCAGAAGGTCGAGTGATGACCTCGCGTCCAGCTGCGTCAACGATCGGCGCAGCGGTCCTGCTGCTGCTTGCCGGGCTCGGCGCTGCATCCCGCGCGCAGGTACCCGGCCGGACTGCGCAGATCGGCCCGGCGGTCACCGCGGTTGCCTGGGTGGTCGTCGCCGTGGCGGCGCTCGCGACGATCACGGCCGTCGTCTCGCTGCTGCGCGGACGCCGATGGCGGCGCCGCCGCCGCCCGGACGAGCGGCAACACCTTCTCGAGATTCCGCAGTCACGCTGGGCGAAACTGGCCGCGCTCGTTGTCGCGCTGGCTGTCATCATGACGCCGCTGCTGTTGGGCCTGGAGATCCTGCGCCACCAATCGACGGGGCGTAGCCCGAGCACGGCAACAAGCCCGATCAGCAGCGTGACACCGACATCACCCACGCAGCACCACACAGATGGCGGCTCCGGCCTGGGCGCCGTCGATGGGCTGGTCCTTGGTGGTGTCGCGCTGCTCGCGGTGGCCGGGGCCGTGTATTTGCGGGGGCGCGGGAGCGCTGCGCCGTCAACCGCGAACCACGCCGGGGAGCAGCCGTTGGTGCAGCGCAGGCTGGAGGCGAGCGTGCGTGCCGGGTCGTCGGCGATGGCGGGCGTCGACGACGCCCGCCGCGCGATCATCGCCTGCTACACCGCGATGGAGCGCAGCCTGGCCGCGGCGGGCCTGCTGCGAGGCGCGGCGCAGACGCCGGCCGAGCTGCTGGCGGCGGCGAGCGTGACCGGTGTGGTGAGGTCGGCTGCTGCGGGGGAGCTGACCGCGTTGTTCGAGGAGGCGCGGTTCAGTGATCATCCGATGACCAGTGGGCACCGTGGACGAGCGGTCGGGGCGCTACGCCAGCTGCAGGACGATGTGGTGGCGCGGTGGTGACCGGGGCCGGTGTGGCGGCGAGCGGCGTGGTCGTCGCGGCGGGGGTTGGCTGGCTGGCGTTCGAGGCAGCTGGTGCGGCCGGCCTGCTGTGGTGGGCGGTCGGGTTGGTGGCGCTGGTGGCCCTGGCGATGCGTGTTCGGTGGGCGGAGCGGGGCGTTCCGGCAGGCGTCGTCCTCGACGATCCCTCGGCTGGGCACGGCCGTTATCCGGGGTTCGCGGCGTTGTATTCGAAGGTCGTGTGGGCGGAAGCCGAACGCCGGCACTTCGACCGGATCGTGCGGCCGTTGCTGTGGCGGCTGCTGCTGGTCGCGGTGACCGAGCGGCACGGCGCGGTCGTGGCCGCCGATCGGCACTGGATCCGCGCTCAGCTCGGCGAGGACGCCTGGCAGCTGCTCGACCCTGATCGGCCGGAGTGGATGGACAAGCTCGGGCAGCGGGCCCCGGGCCCGGACATGCGAACGCTGCAGGATCTCGTCGATCGGATCGAGCAGCTATGACAACGCAGACAGCCGAGTCCACTCTCACCCGAAGCACGGCGATCCTGGACGAGGTCGAACGGGCGGTGGTGGGCAAACGCGCCGCGCTGCACGACATCCTGCTCGCGATCCTGGTCGGTGGTCACGTGCTGGTCGAGGACCTGCCCGGACTGGGTAAGACACTGATCGCTCGCTCGTTCGCCACCGTGTTGGGGCTGAGGTTCACGCGGGTGCAGTTCACCCCGGACTTGCTGCCGGCCGACCTGACCGGGTCGTCGATCTACGACCAGCGCAGCAACGAGTTCGTATTCCGCGCTGGCCCGGTGTTCACGAACTTGCTGCTGGCCGACGAGATCAACCGCACGCCTCCCAAGACGCAGTCGGCGCGGCTGGAGGCGATGCAGGAGCATCAGGTCAGTGCGGATGGGGTGACGCGTGCGCTGCCGGAGCCGTTCATCGTGCTGGCCACGGACAACCCGGTGGAGTACGAGGGCACCTACCCGGTGCCTGAAGCGCAGCTGGACCGGTTCACGCTGCGGATCAGCCTGGGTTACCTGTCGCCCGCGGGCGAGGCTGAGCTGCTGCAGCGGCGGATTGGCCGAGGCAGCGACGCCGTTGCGCTTCGTCAGGTTGTCGACGCCGCCGCGCTGCTGCAAATGCGAAACGGCGTGGAGACAGTGCACGTGCAGTCCGACGTCGTCGGGTACGTGACGAGGCTGCTGGCCGCGACCCGGGCACACCCCCAGGTGACGGTGGGTGTCAGTCCGCGGGGCGGGCTTGCCCTGCTGCAGGTGGCCCGCGCACGGGCGCTGCTGGAGGGCCGCGATTTTGTCCTCGTCGATGACGTGAAGGCGGTAGCGATAGCGGCGCTCGCGCATCGGCTCAGCCTGAAACCGGAGCTATGGGTGCGCCGGATCACCGGCGCCGATGTGATCAACGAGCTGCTCGCCAAGGTGCCGACACCGCCGACCGAGCCGTCATGACGGCAGGCCTCGACCTGGACTGGCAGCCGTCGGCGCACGCCCGTCGAGCGCTTACCCTGGTGGCGCTCGCCCTGGTCGTCGGCGTCGGCTTTGCCCGTCCGGCGGTGGTCGCACTCGCCGCGGTCCCGGTCGCGTACTTGACCCTGCCCGCTCGGCGCAAACCGCCCGCTCGGCTGCATGTTGGCGGGCAGCTCGCGGCGAGCAGGTGCTTCGAACGGGAACCGGTGGCGGCACATCTGCGGGCCGAGCTCGAGGCGCCGATCGGCCTGCTACGAGTGCGGCTGCTCCTTGCCCCGCCCGTGCGCACCGCGCCCGGCGGCCGTGCCCCGGTGGCGGTGGCGACCCGCTCAGCCCGCGTCGAACTCGACAGCCGGCTGCAGGCCGACCGGTGGGGGCGCCGCCGGGTCGGCATCGCGCAGGTCGACGTCGTCACCACTGGCTTGCTACTGCGGGACCGCGTCGAGGTCGACCTGGGCGAGCTCGCGGTCTTCCCGCAGCCCGCGCCGATGCAGCGGCTGGGCATGCCGGCCGGCCGCACCGACCTGACCGGCGATCATCTGGCCCGCGCCGCAGGCCCGGGTGTCGAATTCGCTGGCATCCGGCCGTTCCACAGTGGGGATGCCGTGCGGCGTATCAACTGGCCGGTCTCGACCCGGCTGGGCCGGCTGCACGTCACCGAGACGGCCGCGGAGCACGCCGTCGACGTGGTGATCGCCTTGGACGCGTTCGACGATATCGGGCCGGCCGGGCACAGCACGCTGGATCTCACGGTGCGCGGTGCGACCGGGCTGGCCCGGCAGGTGCTGCGCGCCCACGACCGGGTCGGCGTGGTCGCGATCGGCGGATGGCTGCGCTGGGTGCGCGCCGACCTCGGGGAGCGGCAGTTCTACCGGGTCGCGGAGGCGATGCTCGACGTCATCGGCCGGGAGAGTTACGTCGACCCAGATCTGCGCGGCGTCTCTCCGGCCGCTCTGCCGCCCGGCTGCACGATCGTGTTCTTGTCGCCGCTGCTGGACGAGCGGGCGCTCGGCGCGGTGCAGGCGCTGCGGGCCTGCGGGCATCCGGTGACCGTGGTCGACGTGCTGACGTCCGAACCGGTGGTGACGCTCCCGAGCGAGCACGTGGCGCTGCGGCTGTGGCGGCTGGACCGGGCCGCCAGCCGGTACGAGCTCGCCGGGATCGGCGTGCCCGTGGTGGATTGGGACGGCCGCACGCCGCTCGATGCGGTGCTGCAGCCGATCCTGCGCCGATCCACGGCAGGTGCCCGGTGACCGCCGTGCCTGCCCGCGGGATCGGGGCCTGGCTCGCCGTCGGGCTGCTCGGTGCTGCGCTCTCGGCGGTGCCGTGCTGGCCGCGCCACGACCTGCTTGGGCTCGCGTTCGCGATGGCCGGCGTCGTGGGCAGCATCCTGACGGCGCTGCGTCGTCGAGGCGCGGCGACGTTCGTTACGGCCGCCGCGATCGGGCACCTCGCCCTTGCCGCGCGCCCGCCGGTGGTGGCCACGCTGCTTACCGCGCTGCTGCTCGCGGCATTCATGGCGGCTGCGCAGATCGCGGAGACCGAGAGCTGGCTGGCGGGCTGGCGGGCGGCGGCCGTCGACCACCTCGGTTACGGCGTACCTGCGCTCGCCACCTCAGCCGCGACGTTGCTGATCGGCGAGATCGGGTTCTCCGGCGGCGCTATTGATACCGCCGTTGCCTTGCTCGGCGTCGTCGTGGCGGGCGTGCTGATCGTCTCGATGTCCCGGCTGTACCCGTGAGCACTAGACTCGACCATACGGCGGAGGGGCTCGCCGCAAACGTGACAGTCGCCAACAGTCCCTGCCCAATGCGGTGGGAGGCGTCCGTGCCGGTCACGCTTGCCGATCGGCTCGGCGACACGCTGCAGACCTTGCGCGAGCTGGTTTCGGCAGACGATCGCCGCAAGCTGGCGCAGCTGGACGAGCGGCTCACCGCCAAGCGGCTGCGCGTGCTGGTAGCCGGTGAGGCCAAGCGCGGCAAGAGCACGCTGATCAATGCGTTGCTTGAGCGGGACGTGCTGCCCACCGGCGTGACGCCAGTGACCGCGGTGGTCACCGCTGTGCTAGCTCGTGATGAGGACGACGACGATCACCTGGTGGTGACGTTTCTCGACGGCCGCCACGAACGGTTTGGAGTGTCCGCGTTGGGGGATTTCGTCAGCGAGCGAGCCAATCCGAACAACGCCCGCAACGTGGCCGACGTCCAAGTACGCATCGACTCGCCATTCCTCGCTGAACATGGCGTGGAACTCGTCGATACGCCGGGAACCGGCTCGGTGTTCGCCCATAACGCTCGCGCTGCCGAAGGGGCGCCCGACTCGCTGGACGCGGCGAGCTTCGTCCTCACCTCGGACCCGCCGGTTTCGGAGAGCGAACGCGCCTTGCTGGCTCAAGTATTGCCAGGGTCGGTGCGCACCTATGTTGTGCTGAACAAGGCCGACCGTCTTGATGCGGCCGAACTGGCCGAGGCCACCGAGCAGGTTTGCTCCCACGCGTCCGGTGCCGCCGTCCACGTGTACCCGTGCGTGGCCCGCGCTGGGCGGGGCGAGCCCGGCTTCGCCGCCTTCACGAGCGCGTTCGACGAATCCCTGCGCAAGAGCGCACATGACGATCTCGTGGTCTCGTTGCGGGGTCACCTGTATCGGTTGATCAACGGGATGCTCGATGGCATCGCGGTTACCGACCGGGCGCTGGAGTTGGCGGAGGCGAGCGCGGTGGAACAGGTCCGTGGCTTCCAGGATCGGCTGCGGGAAATCGCCGCGCGTGGAGGTGAGCTGGGGGACCGCTGCGCGGTCGCGGAGCGGCGGATGCGCCGGGCGCTTGATGAGTCCCATCGGCTGGCGGTGGGTGAGCTGGCCGCATCGTGTCTGTCTGCAGGCCACCCTCGATCACCTCGATGGCCCGCTACGCCAGGTGCCCGCCGACCAGGTCGAAGAGCGCGGCCGCGCGGCCCGGGACTTCCTCAACATCGACCTATCCATCGAGATGGACGAGCAGATCCTGTTGCCCAGCAAGGGATTCTGGTATTCGTTCGATCGAGACCCGGTTGTCGAGCCACCGCTGGCCGACGCCGCCCGCCGGGTGATGCCCGGCAAGGCCCGGCGCGCCCGCGATCACCTGATCCGGGAGGTGCCCGAGCTCGTCGACCGGCAACTCGGCCGGGTTCGCGCGGACCTGCAGCAGCGGCTGCGGGAGAGCACTTATCGCCTGGCCCGCGACCTCGAGCAGCAGCATGCCGGGATGATCGATCGGCTGCTGGCCGCTTTGGGTGATGCGGCCCGGATCAGCGACACGGTGCGCACCGATCGCGTCGCACGGCTCGCCGAGCTTCGCGACCGGCGGGAAACGCTGCGGCAGCTGCTGGCGCAGGTGACGAGGGTTCGTGACTGAGCCTGGCGAGGCGGTCGAGCAGGCGCACCCGGCCGGCGGCGGTGCGCCGGAGGACGACCGGAGTTGGCTCACCCCAGGCGTGCTCGGCGTCGGTGCGGCGTCGCTGTTCAGCGACTCCGGCCACGAACTGGTCACCAGCATCCTTCCGACGTTCCTCACCTCGACGCTGCATTCCGGCCCCGGCGCCCTCGGCGCGATCGACGGGGTCTCCGACGCGCTGACTGGGTTGTGCAAGCTCGCGGGCGGGCCGTTGGCCAACGATCCCCGGCGCCGGGCCCGGCTCGCCTCGGGCGGCTACCTGGGCACGGCGGTGGCCACTGCCGCGATCGGCCTGGCCACTGCGGTGTGGCAGGTGGCGATCCTGCGCGCGTTCGCCTGGATGTCGCGCGGTATCCGCTCACCCGCGCGGGACATGTTGTTGACGTCGCTGGCCAGCGGCGGCGCGTTCGGCCGGGCGTTCGGCGTCGAGCGGGCCGGCGACAATGCCGGGGCGATCATCGGGCCGCTGGCCGCGTCCGGGCTGGTCGCCGCGCTCGGTGTGCGGCACGCGATCGTGCTGGCGATCGTGCCGGGGGTGTTGGCCGCGGTCGCGATCACGCTCGCGGCCCGGGAAGCCCGGCGCACCGTCGCGGACGGCGCGGCCCGCCGCACCTTGGCGCTGAACCTGGGTGAGCTACGCCGTGCCGGCCTGGCCCGCACGCTGACTCCGGTCGCCCTGTTCGAGCTCGGCAACGTCGCCACCACACTGCTGATCTTGCGTGCCACCGACCTGCTGCAGGTCTCCGGCCGGGACCTGACCCCGGCCACCAGCCTGGCGATCCTGCTCTACGCCGCGCACAACGCGGCCGCCACGGTCGCCGCGCTGGCCGGCGGCCAGCTGGCCGACCGGCTAAGCCTACGGCTGGTGTTCACCGGCGGAGGGATCGTGTACGTCGGCGGGTACGCGCTGTTCGCGGTCGGATCGCATGCCTGGCCGGTGCTGTTGAGCGCGTTCCTGCTGTCCGGGGTGGGGATCGGATTCGCCGAGACGGCCGAGTCGACGGTGGTGGCCCACGCGCTTCCCGAACGGCTACGCGGCAACGGATTCGGGGTCCTCGGCCTCACCCAAGCGCTGGGTGATCTTGGCTCGACGGTGGTCGCCGGCCTGCTGTGGACCCTCGTCTCGCCGACGCTCGCCTTCGGGTACGCGGCGGCCTGGATGGCTGCCTCCGTCCTCACCTCGCGCATGCTGCGTGTGCAGCGGCCCGACTGACCGGAAAGGGCGCGCCTATCGTGGCGCTGGGGCCGGTGCGACATTGCTGGCGGTGCGACGTCGGCCCGGCTCTGCTGGAGGTGCAGGCCGGTTCGCCCGCTTTGCCGGTCGAGGCCGTGCTGGCACCGTGGTCGGGCACGTGTCCGACAGGCAAAGTGCGCTATCGCAACTCGTTACTCGGGGTTGGCGAGATGCATCCGCTGCCCGGCGGTGGCCACGACGTCGACCTCGTCACACACGATCAGGCAGCGTCCAGCCAGGTCGTCGAGTTGGGGGAGGAAGGCACGGATGCTGGCCGGGCTGTCGATGATGTGCACGGTGACCGGGGTGCGATCGACGAGCCCCCACTTCGGGATGGTGTGGATCTTCGTGGAGTGGCCGTAGCCCTGGATGCCCTGCAGGGTGGTGGCACCGCGCAGGCCGGCCCGGTGCGCGCGGTGCACGATCTCGCCGCTGAGCGCCTTGTGCTGGTGGATATCGGCGTTGCCGAGGTAGATCGTCAGCCGGCAGGCCCGCACCTGGCTACTCATCGGCAACCTCCGATCCGCGTGTTCAGTGTCACGCAGTGCCGGCCACCACCGCGAGCACTGCAACTAGGGCGATGAGCATGTATGCCAGGTAGGCGTCCAGCCGTCCGGACTGCAACCGTTTCGCCGCCCGGACGACGGCGAGCAACATCCCACCGAGCGGCCGGTACATATAGTGTCCGACCACCTCGACGACGTCGACCGTGTAGCCGAGTCGCACGCCGGCCGCGCCCTGGTCCTCGCCGCCGACCTGCCCGCCGGTGCGGGCCTCCTCGCGGCGCAGCTCACCGCGAGTGAGTAGCAGATTGGCCAGCACCTTGCGCATGGGGTTGGCATAGCCGAACGAGGTATAGCCGACGCTGCCCTCCACACCGGGGGAGGCCGAACTCCACGCCGGCACCCGGCGCACCCGCCACAGCCGCCGGCCGGAGAATGCGGCGGTGACCAGGCCGATGAGCACGACGAGTGCCGGTATGGCGATCCAAAGCCAGGTCGGGGACAACGCCGAGAAATCGGAGAACACCGGCTGCAGCACCCAGGGGGAGGCGAGCGCGCCGCGAGTCTGGTCGCCGACGATCGGGGACAGCCCCGTGGCAATCATGCGCACCTCCAGTGGTGCGACTGCGGCAACGCCCAGGCAGCCGACCGCCAACAGGCCGATACCGGCCCGGTGTAGCAGCCCGCGGTCGGCCTCGGCCGACTCACTGGCGGTGAGCTCGACGGGTGGGTGACCGAACGCGGTCAGCGCGACCAGCCGCACGAAGGTCACGCCCGCGACGCCGACGGTCAGCGCGACGAGCGCACCGGCGGTGGCGGTGGCCAGCTGCATGGGTAGCGTGTCGACCCGGAACTGCTGCATCAGCGACTCGAGGGTGAACCACTCCGAGGCGAAGCCCGCGGTCAGCGGCAGCCCGGCCAGGGTGAGTGACCCGATCACCAGCCCGGTGCCGGCCCACGGCAGGCGACGGGCCACGCCGCGCAGCCAGTCCAGGTCGGTGGTGCCGGTGGCCCGCTCGACTGCAGCGGTGGCGACGAACAGCAGCGCCTTGCCCAACGAGTGGGCGCAGATCTGCGCTGTGCCGGCCAGCAGCCCGGCCGCGGTCAGCTTCGGGTTGTGCGCGGCGGCACCGACCAACGCGGCACCGAAACCGGCGATGATCACCCCGGCGTTTTCGACGCTGGACCAAGCGACGAGGTAGGCCAGGTCGGCGTGCACAGCCGCGTGCGCGATGCCGAGGATCGCGGTGACTCCGGCGATGACCAGGACCGCGACGACCAGCCACACCGGCGGCGCGCCGAGCACCTGCAAGGTGCGCCACATGCCGTAGAAGCCGACGTTGACGGCGACGCCCGCCATCACCGCCCGGGCCGGGCCGGGGGCCGCGGCATAGCCGGGCGGCAGCCACACCTGCACCGGCACCAGCCCGACTTTGACCCCGAACCCGAACAGCAGCAGCGCATACGCGGCCTGCCCCGTCGCTCCGCCGACCCCCGCGCCGAACGCCGCCAGGCTGAAGGTGTGCGCGTGGCCGGCCACCAGCAACCCGCCGATCAGCAAGGCAGCGCCGCTGACCTTGCCGAACGCGGCCGTGATGACCGCGGCCCGGGGGCGCCCCGGCTCGTTACGGTCGAAGCCGGCGAGCAGGTAGAACGCGACGGTGAGCCCCTCCCAGCCGAACAGCAGGACGAACAGATGATCGGCGGTGACGATCACCTCGACCGCGGCCAGGGTCAGCGCCACCGCCGCGGGCAACCGGGGCCGCGAGGCAGCGACGGGTGAGGCGGCGGCCAGCAGCACCGGGACGGCGACCGCGAACGCGATGACCAGGAACAGTCCGGACAGCCGGTCGGTACGCAACGCGGCCGAGCCGAGCCCGCCCAGATTCCCCAGTCGCAACGTATCGGTGTCGCCGGCCCGGCCGCGCCCACCGGCCACGACCAGCACCACCGCTCCCGCGGCGCACAGCAGCCAGGACAGCGGGATCGCGAGACCGGCGAGCAGCGCGGCGGTGCGCGGCTTCGGCCAAACCGACCACCGGGGTACCCCGGCCGCCCAGCTGGCAACCGCGGCGACCGCGAAGATCACCGAGCGCGGCGAGGAGCATCAGGCCG
>CAWIUB010000024.1:0-39816 GCA_963839175.1 uncultured Actinomycetota bacterium | reverse complement strand
CTCAAGGTTGTCCCGGGTCTCGTAGAAGTCGAGGTGGCGGTCCCCCGCTCGATGCCTGCCGCATGGTAGGTGTCGGGCTTCCGCCAAGAAGTTCGACAAGAAGGGGACCGCCGTGACCAAGAACTACCAGACAAGGGCGTCGATGACGAGCGCCGAGCTGCGGCTCGCGCTGCCGGAGACGGTGAGTGTGGCGATGGGCGAGATCGCCGAGAATGTGCAGGAAGGCCTGCTGGCCTTGGCTGTGGGCACTGGTCTGCAGGTGATGCAGGCGATGATGGCCGAGGACGTGAGCGCGGCGTGCGGGCCGAAGGGCAAGCACGACCCGGACCGGACGGCGGTGCGTCATGGCAGCGAGGCCGGGTCGGTCACCCTGGGTGGACGACGGGTGCCGATCGAGCGGCCGCGGATACGCGCCGCGGACGGCTCGGGCGAGCTGCCCGTGCCGGCCTACGAGCTGTTCTCCTCGACCGAGATCCTGGGCCGGATGGCGATGGGTCGGATGCTGGCCGGCCTGTCCTCGCGCCGCTACCCGTTCGGGCTGGAACCGGTCGGGCAGCGTGTCGAGAAGTCGGCTCGTTCGACGAGCAAGTCCGCGGTCAGCCGCCGGTTCGTGGCCGCGACCGAGACCGCGCTGGCCGAGTTGCTCGCCGCGCCGCTGCACGAGCTGGACCTGGTCGCGTTGATGATCGACGGGGTGCACTTCGGCGAGCACCTGTGCGTGGTCGCACTCGGGATCGGCATCGACGGCACCAAGCACCCACTCGGGCTGGCCGAAGGCAGCACGGAGAACACCAGCGTGGTCACCGATCTGCTGACCGGGCTGCGTGAGCGCGGCCTGGACACCGCGCGGCCGATCTTCGTGGGCATCGACGGCGGCAAGGCGCTGCGGGCCGCAGTCGTCCGGGTCTTCGATCATCCGGTGATTCAGCGCTGCCAACTCCACAAGATCAGAAACGTAGCGGACAAGCTGCCCGATCATCTGGCCGCGACGGTGACCAAGCGGATGCGTGCGGCCTACCACGCCAAGTCGGCGATCGTGGCCGAAGCACAGCTCGAAGCGCTGGCCAAGGAACTGGAGCGCACCCATCCCGGCGCGGCCGCGTCGCTGCGCGAGGGGCTGGTCGAGACGCTGACAGTGCTGCGCCTGGGTGTCTCGCCGACGCTGGCGCGCACGCTGCGCTCGACCAACAGCATCGAGTCGATGATCTCGATCGCACGTGATCACTCGATGAACGTGAAGAACTGGCAGAACGGGAACATGGCGCTGCGCTGGTGCGCGGCCGGGATGACCGAGGCGAGCAAGCAATTCCGTCGCGTCAACGGTCACCTGCACCTGCCCGCGCTTCGCGTCGCCCTCGATGAGCATGTCGCCGCACAAACTGTCAGTGCCACCCGTCATAATGACAACGTGATCGCCGCCTGACGATCATGAGGACCGCCACCGAAGTTCAACGGGAAGCGGGACAACCTCTTCGGCTCGTGCCGATCGACGACCGCGAGTAAGGCGCTCACCTGGTCCCACGGCAGGGCGCATGGCACGTCGGCGAGACGGTAGCGCCGCCGCAGCGGCACCGCAGCCACCAAGTGCGCGCCCCCGTGTCCACGCAGATCCAGCCATCGGTAGAAGCTGGACAACGCCGTGGCTAGGTGATTCCACGCCGTGCGCCCCAACGCCGCACCTCGCCGGTGGCTGAACGCGAGCAGGTCGTCCGCACCCAGTGCCACCAACTCCGCCGGGCTCACCGCATCGCCGCAGCTGACCAAGAAGTCGCGAACGTACCGTCGGTAGTTGACCACCGTCGTCTCGGCGAGGCCCCGATCACCACGCAGGAACCGGCAGTACCCCTTGAGCAGCTCGTGGTAGGCCGGTTCGTGGACCACGACCGCAGGAATGGCGCCTTCCTCGCAGAGCATCTCCAGCAGATGTGCCAAGCCCCTACGGACCGGCTCTTCTGCCCGGCCGACTGGGCGGCGGTAACAGTCACACACCGGCAGATGACCGGCGAGGAAGTCCGCCACCACACCGACATCGCGAACCTGATCGCTACCCAACTCTTCATGCAGGACCCTGCCGAGATGGACCACGGCGTGCCCGTAGTCCCGGCACGTTCGCTCGGCAAAGCCGTGACCGCGCAGCCTCAGGACCAGCCGAATCGCCTCGGGCCCCAGCGGGGCCTCCTCCCAGCGAACATCGAACAGCCCGTTCCAGAACGCTTCGTACATCCCCACCTCCACGACTTGTGATGGAGGTGAAGCGTCGCGCCGGCCAAGAACTTATGTGAAGCTCGGACGACCACCACGCCACGCCGCTCTCGACGCATCCGCCCGGCTACACATAATCAGCGGCCTCACATAACTCGGGTTCTCCCGCGCAAGCAGAACAACGAGCGCTCGGATCGCGGCCGCGGTGGGTGGTCGGCCGGCCGCCGACCGGTGAACCCTCGGACAGGTCCAGCGCCGCCGAACCAGCTCACGATGCCAGCGCAGCAGCGTCGCCGGACTCACGATCCGACTCCCCCGCACCCTGCGAGGCAGCAGACGGCACAGCGCCGCCAACACCAGCCGATCCTTCGCCTCGAGCCTGGGTCGACTGACCTGCCGTCGCAGCACCGACACCTCGTGGCGCAGCACCAACAGCTCGACATCCTTCACCGCCTCACCACGACGGCGGAGCACAACCAGCCCGAATACAGCACGTGCAACCGCGTAGATGATCGACAACAACACCGAAACGATCATGCCGAGCACGCCACCGCCGGGCGATCCGAGGTTGTTGAGCCCCACAGGGGTGAGACTGTTCATGGATCGGGCCCGAGCGATACCCCGGTGCCCTGTCTGTGTCCCGGGCCCGGGGTGTCGGGCTGCTGGGGGCGGCCCGGCACGGTTCTACCCACCACGGTCTAGCCCACCACGGTCTAGGTGGCTGGTGTCGAACGGCTGTCTGAGGGGGTGACCGCTGACGGCGGAGTGCCGGTGGGCCGGTGTCGCGGCGCCTGGGTCGAGTTGAGCGCGACCTGCGATCGGTGCTGCTGTGAGCGATTTGCGGTGGCGGTGAGGTGGTGGCGGCCGCTTGTGGCTGCCGGGTACGGCGTTGTGCTGCCTGGATCGGCCTATCCGGCCGCTGTGGCCCATCCTTGGTTCGGCGTGCCGGCCACGGCGAGCGCGGCCAGGCGTGCGAGGTTGACGGCGGCGGCGAGCAGGGCGAAGTCGGCGGCGACCTTGGTCTGTCCGCGGACCCGGGCGCGCCTGCCGCCGTGGTGGCGGCGCATCAGGTGCCCGATCTTGCGTTCCACTTTGGGTCGGGTGGCGCGGTAGTCGGCGACCCAGTCCGGGTCACGCTGCCGGTGCCGTGCGTGGGCGAGTTGCTGCTCATACGGGCCGATGCCGATGCTGCGCCCGCCAGCGGCCTTGGTGCACTGCTCGCGCAGCGGGCAGCCGGTGCAGGCCTGGCCGAAGCTGGCGGTGCCGGCCCCGTCGGCACCGCGGCGGATCGGCGCGGTGTTCCCGGCGGGACAGGTCACGCTGTCCTGTTCGAGGTCGATGTCGAAGCGGTCCTTGCTGAACAACCCGCCCGCGGCGACCGGCTGCTGGGTCTTGCACTTGGACTCGATCCCGGCTTGGTCCAGCCGGTCGTGGAACTGTCCAGTGCCGTAGGCGTTATCGCCGTAGACACTGGCCTGATCCGAGCCGGCGTCGCTACCGGCATCACCGGCCTGCCCAGAGTCGCTGCCCGGCGCGGCCTCGCCGGCGGTATCGGATGCCTCGACGACCTCGTCAGCAACCCCATCGGTGCCGGTGCCGGTGTCGGTGGCCTCGCCGGTGTCGGTGTCGTGGTCGGTGTCGTGCTCGTCGAGCAGGTCTGCGATGAGGTCTTCGGCGACGCTGGCGTCCCCGGCGTTACCGGCGCTCACCGTGGTGGCGGTGATGATCTCGGTGTCGGGGTCGATGCCGACATGCCCCTTGTAGCCGTCGAAACCGCGCGCCGCGGTCTTGTGCCCGTGCCGGGTCTCGGGATCCACGGTGGAGATCACCCGGTCTTTGGCGACCCGCCGGGCGATCCGGAACACCCCGGCCTCGTCGCGGTCGAGGTCTTGGCCGAGCACGGTGGCCAGCAACGCCGCGGCCTGGGCCACCGCGTCGGTGAGTTCTCTGCCGTCCAGCACCGCCAGCAGCGCCATGCCGTCGCGGGCCAGCGCGTCGACCAGCTCGGCCCGCGCGTCCGGGTCGTCGTAGTCACACACCGGCTTGCCCGCAGCGACGTAGTCGTCATCACGCCCCAGCACCGCCCGGAGCTCGCCGGCCAGCTCGCTGTCTGCGGCTTTGAGCAACCCCCGGATCGCCGAGCGGACCAGGGTGACGGTGTCCATCGTGGCGACCGCGTCATACAACGCTGTGGAGTCCAGCACCCGCCGCCGGCCCACCAGCCCGGCCGCCTTGGCCACCTCGAGCACCATGTCGAAGATCCGGTCCGGCGCGGCCGAGGCGGCCAGCCGGGCGCGCATGTCCACCAGCACTGTGTGCACGAACCCCGGGTAGTCGAAATCCAGCCCGCCCGCCGCGTACTTCCACCGCGCGTCGAAGCAGAACCGGTCGGCCGCCTCCCGGTCGCTGCAGCCCTCGATGCGTTGCAACACCATCACCACCGCCACGATCTGAGGCGGCACGCTGCGTCGGCCCACATCGGTGAACAGGTCGGCGAACATCTCATCGGGGAACAGCCGGTGACACTCCCGGTGCAGCAGCCCGTAGATCGACTCCGGTCCGACCCGGCCGTCACAGAACCCGGCCGTGGACCGGAACAAATCAGCCTGCCTCGGCGCCAGCCCCAACGTCACGACTCACCCCGGCAACCACGTCCCTGCGGCATAGGCACATGCTCCCAGAGATGATCAACAAGACGCGGCACCGCCACGCGACGAAAAACACCAGCCACCTAGCCCACCACGGTGGATGGTGCGGGCCGGTCTGCTGTGAGTCTCTGTGGTGGACTTCAGCGGCCGCTGGAGGATCGGCGGCCGCGGTCGCCGAGTGCGGTGCCGCTGACCGAGGTCCAGGCGGTGGGCGCGAAGGCGGCCAGCAGATGGTCGCTGTCTTGGAAGCGCAGCACCAGGATTCCGGCTTGCGCGAACTCGAAGCCGACACCGCCGAGTCCGTCTTCGACGTGGTAGGACCGTAGCGACCCGTCGGGGAAGGTCACGGTCACCACGTCGGGTTCCAGCTGCTCGGCGTCGGGCAGTTCCTGGTATTCGTCGACCTGGCCGTTACGCCGGTGCACGACGTGCCTGGCCATCGGGGTTCCTACAACGGCACCGCCCCGATCGAGGTCTCCTCCGCAGACCGGGTCATCTACCGGCTGTCCCGGCGGAACCGGCAGCTGAACTACGTCATCCACATGGCCGCGGTCAGCCAGATCCGCCACCGCGGCACCGAGGGCCGCGCCTACTACGACAAGAAGATCGACGAAGGGATGACCGGCAAGTGCGCGCTGCGATCGCTCAAACGCAAGATCAGCGACACGCTCTACAAGCGGATGCTCGAGGACGCACGCCGACGCGACACCGGCACCAGCAAGGACCCGGGAGGGCAATCGGGGAACGACGCTGCATCCAGCGCGGCCGGCTCACACCCCGATAGACCGGCTCTTCGGACAAGCCACTCCCGGGCCACCCCCAACCCTAGAACCGCCACCGGCGAGCAGGCCATGCTCACATCCCGGCCTGCTCCTGCTAGGCGCCGAACTCGCCGGAGCGCAGCCGGAGTCCAGGTGGAGCCCCGCCCGCGCCGCGGGCGCGGGCAGGAACGACCTTGACGCCGGCGAGCACCGGCCGACAATCCCGGCGCAGGAGCAGGCCGACTCCCGCACTTGACACAAAGAGGTCTCGATCGGTGCGGCTTCCCACGCTGGCGGTCGACGCACGGCGACGCGCAGATGAAGCGATCTGTTGCTGGGGTCAAGTGCACATTTACAGAACCGACAATGTGCGGAAGGTGGTGCCGGGGTCGCGCCAGGAGTTCGATCAGACGGTGGACGAGTATGCCGCGGCGCTGGCCACGCGGGACGACTACGACGGGTTGCTCGAGGCCAAGTGCGCCGGCCGGGCCGAGGACGAACGACGCAGACCGCTGGACACCTACCGGGTCCACGAGCTCACCGAGATGAGCCGAGACATCTACGACGACCGTCATAACTTCGCGGCGATGCGGCGAGCCTTCGTCACCAAGCAACCTCCGAGAGGTCCAGCCGTTTCCGCCCCCCAGCCTCGCTGACAGGGGACGCGGACACGCCAGGCGCAAGTCTCAACTGGGCGCTTGACGGCGAGCGGGCGCGCGTCCGGGGCAAGTTCGGTAGGTTCGAGAACGAGGTGGTCACCGTTGACCCGAGGCCGTTCACGATCCTGTTGCTCACTTCCCGAACCGCCGCAGCGAAGAGGTACCCATGAGTGAAAGCAGCGACGCGGGCTTCCAGTTCGACAAAGCCCTCGCGCAACTACAGGACAGCTGGTTGTCTTTCTTCCGAACCGCTTTGCCGAACGGGCCAGACAAGGACCTCCCAGATCTGCAGCGCAGCACGCTGCAGTTCTTCGCCGCGTTCGCGGAGCCACTGCAGGTGTTCGTCGAGTCCCAGCGCGAGTTGTCCAACCGGATCACCCAATGGGCCGAATCCCAGCGAGAACTCGCTGAGATCGCAGCGGCCTGGGCCGAATCTCAACGCAAACTCTCTCAGGCGTTGAGTACCTGGGCGGGTCTGGCGGCCCGCGCTGACCGAACCCAGACTTGAGGGTCGCAGCGGCAACAGACATTTCGTGGGATACACCGCCGCCGTCGTTCAAGCGGCGACGTCGTTCTTGCGCGGACGCCCTCGCGAGCGCTTGCGGGCGATGATCTGACCGTGGTCGAAGATCTCGCCGCCCCAGACGCCCCACGGCTCCCGGCGGCTGATCGCCCCGGCCAGGCAGGCAACCCGGGCCGGGCAGCCGGCGCAGAACTGCTTGGCCTGCTCGAGCGCCGCCGGCGTCTCGGCGAACCAGAGGTCCGGGTTCAGCACCCGGCACGGCAGATCCGCCGGACTACGCCGCGAGATCGGGTCGAGGGCTGGCCCGATCACCGCAGCAGTGCTGGCGACCGATCTCGGCTCGGTCGGGCAGCTGGCCAGCAGCCGCGGGCCGCGTATCGCGGTCTGGCTGGGTCGCGGCCGTCACGCGGTGTGGCGCCGAACAACACCCCAGCGCCGCTCCTGGTGGGTGCGTCGCGGGCGCCTGTGCCGACGCTGGCCGCTGCGGTACTCCTCGGCGATCCGATCACGCCGGTAGTCCGCCTCGATTTCAGTCAAGTGGGTGTACACCTGTCCTCCATGTTTCTCATGCGCTCTGCCATTCGAGATTGCGTGACTAAACCGGGCCCCGGCATCGGAACAAGTCCCTATCTCGCGAGGCCGTGTGCATCGGAGTCCTACGGTCGGGCCGCCGCGGGTGACCGGCGCGCCCAGTGGCCGGATTGTGCGCCTGTGGGGCTCAAGAACCTCGATCCGTTCGGATAGCTGCGCGCATCCGATCAAGCAGCATGTCGGTGTTCGTGGATCGGGCCGCCGAGGACGTCGGTTCGCCAAATCGTTGGGCTGAGGCTCTGGCCGGGAAGAACGGCGAGGCTGACGATCGGCGGCCGCTGATCAAGGGATCGCTGCGGCCGGTGGGTGTTGTAGTGGGTCTCGTAATCGGCCAGCACCCGCACGAGCTGTCGTTCGTGGAAGATCAGCAGCCGGTCCGGGCACTCGCGGCGGACGGTGCTGACCCACCGCTCGGCGTAGGCGTTCGCTTTCGGGGCCCGGGGTGGACTGCGCAGTACCGCGATGCCCGCGTCAGCGAACAGCTCATCGAAGCTGGCGGTGAACGTCGCGTCGCGGTCTCGGACCAGAAACCGGAAGCCCGCGGCCCGCTCCCCCATCGTCATCACGAGGTTGCGGGCTTGCTGGGTCACCCACTGCCCGGTCGGATGCCGGGGTGATCCCGAGGATGTGGACCTGACGCGAACCGACCTCGAGGAGGAAGAACACATAGATCCGGCGCAGCAACACGGTGTCCACGGTGAAGAAGTCGCAGGCCAGCATCGTCCTCGCCTGCGCCCGGCAGAACTCCCGCCACGTGGGCCCGCTGCGTCGCGGCGCGGGGTCGATACCCGCCCGGCGCAGGATGTTCCACACCGTCGCGGGCGAGACCCGGTAGCCGACGCCGACCAGCTCACCGTGGATGCGGCGATGACCCCAGCTCGGGAAATGTTGAGCTCAACATTTCCCGGTCATGCTTATCCGGTTACTTCAGGTGGGAGCCGTAGATGCCCATGCGCGCATGGAGTTCCGGCGTGCGCTCGCAAGCTAAGAACGCCAATCCTGCAGACGCATGGCGGCCTCTGGCGCCCGGCCCCTCCTCTTGTCGCCGTGGCCTCGGGAACCCCGATACCTGAACTAACCGGATAAGCATGTCCCGAGTTATGTGAGGCCAAAGATTATGTGGAGTGGCCTGAGAGAACCGTCGACGTCATGCTGTTGAGCTGGGGATGCCAGCCAGGACGGGTGTCGGGGGTGCACATAACTTTTCGGCCGCTCAGAGGTCTTCGAGCCACTGGACGATGTCCTTGCTGGCATGCCAGCGGCTCTCGCCGTCTTGAACGGGAACGGGAGGCGGGCAGCGTTCGATCGCCTTGCGTTTCATGGCCATGTCGATCTCGATGTACTGGCTCGTGGTGGTGATGCTGACGTGTCCGAGCCAGGACCTGATGACGTTGAGTTCGACGCCGGCCTGGAGCAGGTGCAGAGCCGTGGTGTGGCGGAGTGTGTGCGGGCTGACATTCTTGGCGGCGAGCGACGGCTGGGGTGTGGCTGCCGCCGCGACGTTGCGTTTGAGGATGGTCCCGACGCCGAAGCGGCTGATGCGCTTGCCATGGGCGTTCAGAAACAGCGGTGCGTTTGACTGGGTGCCGTCTTCGCGTTGGTCGAGATACGCGCGAACGGCGTCCACTGTCTCCTGCCACAGCGGGCAGATTCGTTCTTTGCGTCCCTTTCCGAGGATGCGTAGCTGGGTGGGTGCATCGAGACGGAGGTCTTTGATGTTCAGTTGCACGGCCTCGGAGGCCCGAGCGCCGGTGTTGTAGAGGAGGGTCAGCAGCGCCCGGTCACGCAGGCCAAGACGGTGCGAAGAAGACGGCGCGGCGAGCAGGGCTTTGATCTCGTCCTGATCGAGATAGGTCATGGCGCTTGACGTGGTCTTCTTGAGCGGGACGTCCAGCACGCGGCGGCATAGCTCGGCGTGTCGGGGGTCTTGGTCGGCGATGTAGGTGAAGAAGCGGTGGATGGCGACCAGTCGGCAGTTCCGGGTGGCCGCGCTGTTGTTCCGGTCGGACTCCAGGTAGTTCAGGAACCCCAGCACGACCTCGGCGCGGAGATCGACCAGCTGTAGTCGGATCACCTGGCGGCGGCTGTGTCGTGCTGCGAAGCGGAGGAAGAGTTTGAGGGCGTCTCGGTAGGCGTAGATGGTGTTTGGGCTGACGTCACGTTGGCCGGCGAGGTAGTCCTCGAAGAAGCTGCGGAGCAAGCCCGGAACCGGGGTCTGTGCGTTCATGACTGGCCACCGGTCGGTGGAAGTAGACCCTCGGCGAAGGCGTGGAAGCGGGTGCTCGCCTCCTCGAGAAGGGCGGTGGTGATGCGCAGGTAGACCTCGGTGTCGCTGACGCAGGCGTGGCCGAGGTAGGTGCTCAGCAACGGTAGCCGGGCCATGACGTCCTCGCCGTCGCGATACCACTGCAGAAGACGAGTGACAGCGAAAGTCGACCGCAAGTCATGCAGCCGGGGACCGCGGCCCTCGGGCCCCCGCAGCCCCGCTTGAGCGGTGAGGTCGTGGAACATCGCTTGCACGGTCGAGGTGCTGTAGGCGGTGCCGCGACCGGAGACGAAGAAGGCCCCGGCGGGGTCGGCTGGGGCCACCGCGACGCGCAGGTCGTGATAGCGGCGCAGGAGGTCCAGCGTCCCGGTGGAGACCGGCACGAGCCGGGACTTACGGAACTTCGATTGGTGGATCGAGAGCACACCGTCGACCAGGTCGACGTCCTGCAGCGTGAGGTGCAGCGCTTCAGAGATCCGCAACCCGGACGTGACCAGCAGCAGAATGACCGTGTGCATGGTCTTCGACCGGATCGGGCAACGATGCCCACTGGTCCAGTCCCGCAGCACGAGCGCGGCAGCCAACAGCGCACGCACCTCCTCGCGGGAGTAGATGTGGGGTGGCTTCGGCGGTCGGCGGCGCGGTCGAAGCGACTCGCCGGGCACGAAGGTTCCCGGGCGACGCTTCGCCAGGAAACGGCAGAAGCGGCGTAGCAGGTGGTAGCGCGCGCAGCGGGTACTCGATGCCCGCGAGACGCATTCGGTGAGCCATGCCCTGGCCACATCTTCGTCGATCGTCCCAGCCGGTAGGCCTTTCTGGCTGGTGAAGCGATCCAGCGCCCGCAGTTGCGTCAGCGTGGTCTCGTTGGCGACGGCGCTGGCTTCCAAGGTGGCCGCGAAGGCGGCAAAGTCGCTCGCCAAAGGTCCGGAGAAGCTGTTGGCGGTCGTCACGAGACCACCGCCGGATCCAGCGCAACCATCCGGAGATCCTCGACATGCAGCTTGGTGTAGATGAAGGTCGTGTCCGGGCTGCGGTGGCCGAGAAGGTCACCGATGCTCTTGAGCGTCTCTCCGCTGCGCAGCAAATGAACTGCCAGCGAGTGTCGCAGCACATGCGCTCCGCGGCGGGGGGTCACGATCCCCGCCTTCTCCAGCCGGCGTCCCAACCAGGGGTTGATCTTGCTTCGCAGTGGGCCGTGGGGCGGGCGGCTGGAGAGAAAGACCTCCCGATGAGGTGACCGGGGACGCTCCTCCAGCAGGTAGTCCAACACCGCTTCACCCGCCGGGCGGGTCAGCGGCAATCGGCGGCGGCGGCCGGTCTTGGGCGCGAAGATGACAATCTCGTCGTGCGCCCAGTCGATGTCACCCAATCGCAGCGCTCTAACCTCGCACCCGCGCAGGCCGTAGGTGGCGATCAGCAGCAACATGGCGTAGTTGCGTCGGCCATTCGGCTCGTGCCGATCGACGACCGCGAGTAAGGCGCTCACCTGGTCCCACGGCAGGGCGCATGGCACGTCGGCGAGACGGTAGCGCCGCCGCAGCGGCACCGCAGCCACCAAGTGCGCGCCCCCGTGTCCACGCAGATCCAGCCATCGGTAGAAGCTGGACAACGCCGTGGCTAGGTGATTCCACGCCGTGCGCCCCAACGCCGCACCTCGCCGGTGGCTGAACGCGAGCAGGTCGTCCGCACCCAGTGCCACCAACTCCGCCGGGCTCACCGCATCGCCGCAGCTGACCAAGAAGTCGCGAACGTACCGTCGGTAGTTGACCACCGTCGTCTCGGCGAGGCCCCGATCACCACGCAGGAACCGGCAGTACCCCTCGAGCAGCTCGTGGTAGGCCGGTTCGTGGACCACGACCGCAGGAATGGCGCCTTCCTCGCAGAGCATCTCCAGCAGATGTGCCAAGCCCCTACGGACCGGCTCTTCTGCCCGGCCGACTGGGCGGCGGTAACAGTCACACACCGGCAGATGACCGGCGAGGAAGTCCGCCACCACACCGACATCGCGAACCTGATCGCTACCCAACTCTTCATGCAGGACCCTGCCGAGATGGACCACGGCGTGCCCGTAGTCCCGGCACGTTCGCTCGGCAAAGCCGTGACCGCGCAGCCTCAGGACCAGCCGAATCGCCTCGGGCCCCAGCGGGGCCTCCTCCCAGCGAACATCGAACAGCCCGTTCCAGAACGCTTCGTACATCCCCACCTCCACGACTTGTGATGGAGGTGAAGCGTCGCGCCGGCCAAGAACTTATGTGAAGCTCGGACGACCACCACGCCACGCCGCTCTCGACGCATCCGCCCGGCTACACATAATCAGCGGCCTCACATAACTCGGGTTCTCCCGCGCCAGCCGAACCACCGATGTTCGGATCACCGTCGCGGTGGGCGGCCGGCCACCCACCGACATCTTCGTTCTCGGGCAAGTCCAACGACGGGCGACCAGATCCCGATGCCACCGCAACAGCGTCGCCGGGCTGACGATCCCAGTCCCCGCCACACAGCGCCGCGCCGCCAACACCAGCCGATCCTTCGGCGCCAACCGCGGACCAGCGACCTGCCGGCGCAGCACCGCCACCTCGTGCCGCAACACCAGCAGCTCGACATCCGTCACAGCCCGGCCCCGACCCCGCAGCACGAGCAGGCCGAGCACCGTTCGTAAAACCGCATACAAGATCGACACGAGCACTCAAGCGATCACGCCGAACGGAACTCGGACACCCGAACTAAGGTTCTTGAGACCCACACGCTAGTGGGGCGCGCGGACCGAGGGCAGACTTCGAGACGGGCGGGCGGCCGTGGCGGATCGTTGTGGCGCGAAGGGAGTCAGGATGCCTAGCACAGTCGATGTCAGCCTGACGATCGATGACGGCGAGGCCGCTGGGTTGATCGCGGGGTTGCATCACGACCCGCATACCCTGCTCGGCGCGTCGCTCGCGGTCGATTCTGCCGGCCGCCGGTGTGTGCTGGTCCGGGCTTGGCGGCCGGAGGCGGTCGCGGTGGCTGTGCTGATTGGTGATGAGCGGGCGGAGATGGAGCGCGTTCACCCTGCCGGATTGTTCGCCACCGCGCTGCCCGGTGACAGCGTCCCGGACTACCGGCTGCAGGTCAGCTACCGGGACGGTGTCACGGTGATTGTCGAGGATCCCTACCGGTTCTGGCCCACCGTCGGGGAGCTGGACTTGCACCTGTTCGGCGAGGGACGGCACGAAGGGCTGTGGCGGCACCTGGGCGCCCACCCGCGGGTGCACCAGGGCGTCGCCGGCACGTCGTTCGCGGTGTGGGCCCCCAACGCCCAAGCGGTGCGCGTGGTGGGCGACTTCAATGGCTGGGACGGCCGTGTGCACCCTATGCGGATGCTCGGCAGTTCCGGGGTGTGGGAGCTGTTCGTGCCTGACGCACGGGCTGGCGCGCGGTACAAGTTCGAAGTGCTCAGCGAGCACGGGCATCTGAGCCTGCGGGCGGATCCGTTCGCGTTCGCGACCGAGGTGCCGCCGGCCACCGGGAGTGTGATCGCCGAGAGCAGCTATCGGTGGCAGGACGCCGCCTGGTACGCCGACCGGGAGACCACCGACCTGTTGCACGCCGCGGTGTGCATCTACGAGTGCCACCTGGGCTCCTGGCGCCTGACGCAGGACGCGGAGGGCCGATGGCGCCCGCTCACCTATCGGGAGATGGCCGACGTGCTGCCGGCATACCTACGGGATCTCGGCTTCACGCACGTGGAACTGCTGCCGGTGGCCGAGCATCCGTTCGGCGGCTCCTGGGGCTACCAGGTCACCGGGTACTACGCGCCCACCGCGCGGTTCGGCTCTCCGGACGACTTCCGCTACCTGGTGGACCGATTGCACCAGGCTGGCATCGGTGTCCTCGTGGACTGGGTGGTCGCGCATTTCCCGAAAGACGACTGGGCGCTGGCCCGCTTCGACGGCACCGCCCTCTACGAGCACGCTGACCCCCGCCTCGGTGAGCACCCGGACTGGGGAACGCTGGTGTTCAACTACGGACGCCACGAGGTTCGCAATTTCCTGTCAGCGAACGCCCTGTTCTGGCTCGAAGAATTCCATCTCGACGGCCTGCGGGTCGATGCGGTCGCGTCGGTGTTGTATCTGGACTATTCCCGCCGAGAAGGTGAATGGATAACCAACCGCTTCGGCGGCAACGAGAACCTGGAGGCAATCGATTTCATCAAGGAGGTCAACGAGCTGGTTTACCGTCACCATCCATCGGTGATGCTGGTGGCTGAGGAGTCGACGTCCTGGCCGGCGGTGTCGCGTCCCACCTACCTCGGCGGGCTGGGGTTCGGCTTCAAATGGAATATGGGCTGGATGCATGACACGCTGGTCTACTTCTCCAGAGATCCGGCGCACCGCCGCTACCACCACCACGAGATCACGTTCGCGCTGCTGTACGCATTCCACGAGAATTTCGTTCTTCCGTTGAGTCACGATGAGGTGGCGCACGGCAAGGGATCGTTGCTCGGCAAGATGCCGGGTGACCGCTGGCAGCAGTTCGCGAATCTCCGCGCGCTGCTGGCCTGGATGTGGGCCCACCCGGGTCGCCCGTTGCTGTTCATGGGTGGCGAACTCGGGCAGAACGACGAGTGGCACCACGACCGCAGCATCGACTGGCACCTGCTCGACCACGCCGAGCACAGCGGCATCCAGCAGTTCGTGCGCACCCTCAACAGCGTCTACCGCGACGAACCCGCGCTGTGGGATCAGGACTTCGAGTGGACCGGATTCCGCTGGATCGACCCGAACGACGCGGACCACAGCGTCCTGTCGTTCCTCCGTTACCCGACCAACGGTCGCACCGTCGCGTGCATCGCCAACCTGACCCCAGTCGTCCGCGAGCACCGCGTGGGTGTCCCCGAGCCGGGTCGATGGGTGCAGATCCTCAACAGCGACGCGACCCAATTCGGCGGCAGCGGGGTGTCCTTCGGCGAAGCCACCCCCGAGGCCGTGCCATGGAACGACCTGCCGTACTCGGTCTGCGGAACCCTGCCCCCGCTCGGCGTGGTCTGGCTCGCGCACGAGCCTCGGCAGGGGTAGCGCAGCGGTGTGGCCGCGCCGCCGTGCTCGGCGTCGCCATGGCGCGGCTGCTCGCTGGGTACGTATCAGAGGCGAAGTCGCCGTCTCTAGGTCAGTGAAGGGGCGGCTGACGGCAAATGGCCTGAGGGGTGGCCAGAAGGTCGCACCGGTGGTGTCGGCGGTTCGGCATGATCACGGGCCGTGTCGTTGCGGCTGTTCTATCTGAGTCTCGTCCGTATCTCCGGCTGGCTGGCGCTGCTGGCTCGATCATCCGCGTCGAAGGATGCCGAACTGCTGGTGCTGCGGCACGAGGTCGCGGTCCTGCGTCGAACGAACCCGAAATCTCAGCTGGATTGGGCACGCGCGCTGCTCGCCGCGTTGTGTGGGCTCTTGCCTCGGCCCGTCCGGGACCGTCGGCTGGTCACTACGGCACGATTCTGCGCTGGCATCGCCGGCTGGTAGCGAGGACGTGCACCTATCCTCACCGGACCGGACGCCCACCAATCGACGACGCGATCGTCGATCTGATCGCCCAGCTGGCCCGACACAATGCCCAGTGGGGATACCAACGGATCCAGGGCGAGCTGCTCAAACTCGGTCACCATGTCGGTGCCTCCTCGATCCGGCGCGTGCTCCAGCGGCTGCGGATCCCGCCCGCGCCGATCCGCGAAACAGACGCCACCTGGCGGCAGTTCCTGCGCACCCAGGCATCGACGATGCTGGCGTGCGACTTCTTCCACGTCGACTGCGCCGTCACCCTCCACCGGATGTACGTGTTCTTCGTGATCGAGATCGGCAGCCGCTACGTCCATATCCTCGGCGCCACGACGAACCCGGACGGGCCCTGGACCACCCAGCAAGCCCGCAATCTCCTGGCAGACCTCGCCGATCGGGCCGGACGGTTCCGGCTACTCGTACGGGATCGAGCCGGCCAATTCACGAGGTGGGTTATCCATTTGACTGCCCATTTCGAGTGGGATCACCATGTGTCGCCAGGCATACTGCGCGGTCCGAGGTCGTGCGCGGCGCTGAGAGCGTGACTCCCCGACGACGAGGCGTGGCTGGCCCTTGGGGCCGGATGCCTGATGTCGCGCCGCGTGCGCCGACTGAACCAGCCGATCTGCCCGCGTGGCAGTGAAATGGATGACCCACTTCACGAGTTCCTTCGACGCCGTCCTCACCGACGCCGGTATCCGCGTCGTGAAGATCCCACCCCGATGTCCACAAGCGAACTGCTTCGCCGAACGATTCGTACGAACTGTCAGAGCCGAACTCACCGACCGGATACTGATCTTCGGCCAGCGACATCTTCGACTGCTCCTCGGCGAATACGTCCGCCACTACAACACGCAACGGCCCCACCGCGGCCAGCAACTGCACCCACCGCGACCCGAGCACCCCACTCACGACGGACCCACACGCATCGTCCGGCGACCAATCCTCGGCGGCCTCATCAACGAATACCGGCGAGCCGCCTGAGCCAAGAACATCGTCGGCTGAGTATCGGAACCCCACAGGCACGGCAACGCCAGCCAGGCCTGGGCAGAGCGGCGGCGCAGCGACGCGGAGTTGCCCTCGCTGCGCACCTTCCAGCTCGAGGCCACCCCGGAGGACGAGTGGCACCGGGATTGCGCCTCGCTGCCGACACCGGCGTTGCGCATTCGGTGCCATCTGAGTTTCGCGTCACAGAGGGCACCGGTCCTGTCACTCTGACTGCTGAGCTACACGGATCAATTTCGGCGGTGGCACCGTCTCGAATATTGCCCGCGCCGTCGTATGCCCTATTTGGTCGTCTTCCGCGCCGGTTCCGCCCCAGGCGCGGCCCTCTTGGTGGTCCGTCCCGTGGCTTGCTTGTGCGCCGCGGCTTCTTTCTTGGCTGGGGTCTTCTTCATCGCTGGTTCCGCCCCAGGCGCGGCCTTCTTGGTGGTCGGTCCCGTGGCTTGCTTGTGCGCCGCGGCTTCTTTCTTGGCTGGGGTCTTCTTCATCGCTGGTTCCGCCCCAGGCGCGGCCTTCTTGGTGGTCGGTCCCGTGGCTTCCTTCTGCGCCGCGGCTGCTTTCTTGGCCGGGGTCTTCTTCATCGCTGGTTCCGCCCCACGCGCGGCCCTCTTGGTGGTCGGTCCCGTGGCTTCCTTCTGCGCCGCGGCTTCTTTCTTGACCGGGATCTTCTTCACCGGTGCCTTCGTGGCCGCCGCTGGAACCGGCTCGGCCAGGGCTGTCAAGTCGACGACGGAGTCGTCTCCGCCGAAGCTGTTGGCGAGGTAGGCGTCGGCTGCCCAGGCGTTGTCCCACCGCTGACCATCGAGGAAGTAGCGGAACCGGTAGGCGCGGCCTGCTTCCAGCTCGACCGTCAGGCTAAACCCGCCCTCGGCGTCGCGACGCATCACGTCGGCGTCGGTCAACCAGCCATTCCAGTCCCCGCACACCGCCGCGGTCTGGGCACCCACCCCGGCATCGACGGTGAAGGTGACGCGGGCCTTGCCCTTCGCTCCCCTGGACTTGATCAACCTCGTCTCCCCTCTGCCCGGCCGCCGCCCGCCGGCCGACGCCGGGGCCGCTGGTCGGCGCCGGCGCTGAAGGGCGGGCAAGATCTGTAGCCCGAGGCCTCGATCCCTTGCAGCCATCGCACCCATCCGGACGGCGAACCCGTCCGGGATATCCCGCCGCCCCGGCCCGCGCGCATCCTATCCTGCCCAGCTCGAGGGCTGGAACCGGCCGCGGTTGCCAGTCAGTGCCAAGACGAGTACCTATCTGCGCACGCTGGACGGGAGCGGCGATCCGTTCGGGCCGCGACTCGCCGAGCTCCTCGGCGTTGCTGCGACCGGCTCACCGTGCTGATCAAGCGGCCTGGCGCTCCAAGAGCACGCGGATGTGTACGGTGCCAGGGTGGCCAAGGTCCGGGACGGAGGAGCCGAGCGAGCGGCGGTCGACCTGAGGGGGTCGCCGCGGTGACCGCGTGCGAGTGGACGCCGTGTGCGGATCCGGCGACCCATACCGTCGAGATCACCTTTCCGGACCAACCCGCCAAGATGTGGAACGTCTGCCGGTCGCACGACCGCCAGCTCAAGGTGGCGGCGGCCCGCAGCCGGACCCCTGCGCCGCCACCGGCCGAGACGCCGACCAGCACGCACGTTGCCTGCGGGCAGTGCCAGCGGCCCATCGACGAGCCTCCCGACCTCCCCGGTGACGATCGCCGTCCGTGCCCGGCGTGTGGCTCCCTCATCCGCCACTTCAGCGTGTCGATCTCTGAGACGCTCGAGCTCCACGACTCGTTGCGAGCCCGCGTGAAGCGCGCCGGCAACGGCGGCTGGGTCCTCGACACACGCGGCGGCGATGACTTCAGCCACGATCTCGCCGCCTGGGGCGAGCGCGAACTCACACGCTCGACCGCGAGAGCGATCGTTACCGCGAGGTCATCGAGCTCTTCGACGGAACACGGATCACGAGCACCGCGCGGCTGACGGACCACCGCGGCTGAGGCGGCCGATGTCCGGCGACACGCCAGGGCACCCGCCGGGCCGTTGACCCGCTGCGCAGGAAACCGACCTGGCCTCGGGTATGGGCTCTCCCGACAAGCATGGTCGCCCGTTCGTCGCGGTCCAGCTGGCCGACCCACCCATGCCGTCGCGGTCCATGACGGCCCACTGACGGGGTTCTACGACAGCGAGGGTTCCACGCTGCCCCGAGCCGCCGGCGTTGCGCGCCTCCCGGAGCTCAGCGCCGAGAAGCTTCACCAGGGATGCCAGGTCCGATTCTTCGGTCGCTGGGCCCCTGTCCACCCGCTGTCTCCCGAGGATCCGTACGGCGATGGCTGGCCGAGCGGCCGCGTGTTCGTCGTCGAGCAATACGAGCATGACCGGGACACGTGCCCCGGCGAGCACCGAGGCCGCCCCTGCGCACCGTGGGCCTGTACCCCGACGAACGCCACGGTCTCGCATCGGACCCTGAGCGGGTCAGCCCGCATCGATTCCCCCGCGGATTGCCACGTTGGCACCCGACCCACGCGCCGCACCCGTTCAGTTCTCGGTCAACTCCTGGAACCCGAGCTCTTCGATCCGCCGGACGATCTCCTCCGCCGAAGCGTCACCGGGCCCACCGTCCCGATGAGGTCGCCCTCGCCGAACGCCGCCGACCCGATCGCTGACTCGTAGGTCGGCCGAGACGCCGTCCATCCACCCTTGCCGAGCCACAGCTCCCAGGTCGCCCCGCCGACCACCACCTCGACACCGTCACTGGCGATGTCGTCCCACCGGTCGTCGTCGCCCTCCCGCCAAACCTGCTCGAGCTCGTCGATGTGGCCGGCCAGGATCGCCACGGCTGTCGCCCGCTCCGTGCCGGTCATCGCGACATCGCGTCGCTGACCCGACTGCTCCACCGTCGCCGCACCGTCTGCCCTCCAGCGACCGTCCACAGGCCACCGTCCACATGTGGACGCCCGGCGAGCACACCGCTGTGGGTGCCGAAAACCTCATCCGTGCTCATGGCGCCGGGCTCGGGCCGTCGAGCAGGGTCCTGGGATGATCTTGGATCGTGTGTCTGCGACTGGGTTTCCTGATGATCAGCCGACTGTTTGGGTGGCTGCGCTTGTCGCGTCGTGAGGAGTCGTGGAAGTCGGCGGAGATCCTGCTACTGCGCCATCAGCTCAGGGTGCTGCAGCGCCAGATCGACTGTCGACCGAAGGTGAGGTGGGCCGACCGGGCGCTGATCGCGCTGCTGCTCGACATCATCCCCAAGAGTCGGCGAGCTGGCCTGCGTCTGTTCGTCACTCCGGAGACCGTGTTGCGCTGGCGGCGTGACATCGTGCGGCGCCGCTGGGTCCGCAAGTCCCAGCACAAGCAACCTGGCCGCCCCCGTACGCGTCGCACCATCCGGGCTTTGGTCCTGCGAATGGCGAGGGAGAACTCTGGTTATGTGAGGCCAAAGATTATGTGGAGTGGCCTGAGAGAACCGTCGACGTCATGCTGTTGAGCTGGGGATGCCAGCCAGGACGGGTGTCGGGGGTGCACATAACTTTTCGGCCGCTCAGAGGTCTTCGAGCCACTGGACGATGTCCTTGCTGGCATGCCAGCGGCTCTCGCCGTCTTGAACGGGAACGGGAGGCGGGCAGCGTTCGATCGCCTTGCGTTTCATGGCCATGTCGATCTCGATGTACTGGCTCGTGGTGGTGATGCTGACGTGTCCGAGCCAGGACCTGATGACGTTGAGTTCGACGCCGGCCTGGAGCAGGTGCAGAGCCGTGGTGTGGCGGAGTGTGTGCGGGCTGACATTCTTGGCGGCGAGCGACGGCTGGGGTGTGGCTGCCGCCGCGACGTTGCGTTTGAGGATGGTCCCGACGCCGAAGCGGCTGATGCGCTTGCCATGGGCGTTCAGAAACAGCGGTGCGTTTGACTGGGTGCCGTCTTCGCGTTGGTCGAGATACGCGCGAACGGCGTCCACTGTCTCCTGCCACAGCGGGCAGATTCGTTCTTTGCGTCCCTTTCCGAGGATGCGTAGCTGGGTGGGTGCATCGAGACGGAGGTCTTTGATGTTCAGTTGCACGGCCTCGGAGGCCCGAGCGCCGGTGTTGTAGAGGAGGGTCAGCAGCGCCCGGTCACGCAGGCCAAGACGGTGCGAAGAAGACGGCGCGGCGAGCAGGGCTTTGATCTCGTCCTGATCGAGATAGGTCATGGCGCTTGACGTGGTCTTCTTGAGCGGGACGTCCAGCACGCGGCGGCATAGCTCGGCGTGTCGGGGGTCTTGGTCGGCGATGTAGGTGAAGAAGCGGTGGATGGCGACCAGTCGGCAGTTCCGGGTGGCCGCGCTGTTGTTCCGGTCGGACTCCAGGTAGTTCAGGAACCCCAGCACGACCTCGGCGCGGAGATCGACCAGCTGTAGTCGGATCACCTGGCGGCGGCTGTGTCGTGCTGCGAAGCGGAGGAAGAGTTTGAGGGCGTCTCGGTAGGCGTAGATGGTGTTTGGGCTGACGTCACGTTGGCCGGCGAGGTAGTCCTCGAAGAAGCTGCGGAGCAAGCCCGGAACCGGGGTCTGTGCGTTCATGACTGGCCACCGGTCGGTGGAAGTAGACCCTCGGCGAAGGCGTGGAAGCGGGTGCTCGCCTCCTCGAGAAGGGCGGTGGTGATGCGCAGGTAGACCTCGGTGTCGCTGACGCAGGCGTGGCCGAGGTAGGTGCTCAGCAACGGTAGCCGGGCCATGACGTCCTCGCCGTCGCGATACCACTGCAGAAGACGAGTGACAGCGAAAGTCGACCGCAAGTCATGCAGCCGGGGACCGCGGCCCTCGGGCCCCCGCAGCCCCGCTTGAGCGGTGAGGTCGTGGAACATCGCTTGCACGGTCGAGGTGCTGTAGGCGGTGCCGCGACCGGAGACGAAGAAGGCCCCGGCGGGGTCGGCTGGGGCCACCGCGACGCGCAGGTCGTGATAGCGGCGCAGGAGGTCCAGCGTCCCGGTGGAGACCGGCACGAGCCGGGACTTACGGAACTTCGATTGGTGGATCGAGAGCACACCGTCGACCAGGTCGACGTCCTGCAGCGTGAGGTGCAGCGCTTCAGAGATCCGCAACCCGGACGTGACCAGCAGCAGAATGACCGTGTGCATGGTCTTCGACCGGATCGGGCAACGATGCCCACTGGTCCAGTCCCGCAGCACGAGCGCGGCAGCCAACAGCGCACGCACCTCCTCGCGGGAGTAGATGTGGGGTGGCTTCGGCGGTCGGCGGCGCGGTCGAAGCGACTCGCCGGGCACGAAGGTTCCCGGGCGACGCTTCGCCAGGAAACGGCAGAAGCGGCGTAGCAGGTGGTAGCGCGCGCAGCGGGTACTCGATGCCCGCGAGACGCATTCGGTGAGCCATGCCCTGGCCACATCTTCGTCGATCGTCCCAGCCGGTAGGCCTTTCTGGCTGGTGAAGCGATCCAGCGCCCGCAGTTGCGTCAGCGTGGTCTCGTTGGCGACGGCGCTGGCTTCCAAGGTGGCCGCGAAGGCGGCAAAGTCGCTCGCCAAAGGTCCGGAGAAGCTGTTGGCGGTCGTCACGAGACCACCGCCGGATCCAGCGCAACCATCCGGAGATCCTCGACATGCAGCTTGGTGTAGATGAAGGTCGTGTCCGGGCTGCGGTGGCCGAGAAGGTCACCGATGCTCTTGAGCGTCTCTCCGCTGCGCAGCAAATGAACTGCCAGCGAGTGTCGCAGCACATGCGCTCCGCGGCGGGGGGTCACGATCCCCGCCTTCTCCAGCCGGCGTCCCAACCAGGGGTTGATCTTGCTTCGCAGTGGGCCGTGGGGCGGGCGGCTGGAGAGAAAGACCTCCCGATGAGGTGACCGGGGACGCTCCTCCAGCAGGTAGTCCAACACCGCTTCACCCGCCGGGCGGGTCAGCGGCAATCGGCGGCGGCGGCCGGTCTTGGGCGCGAAGATGACAATCTCGTCGTGCGCCCAGTCGATGTCACCCAATCGCAGCGCTCTAACCTCGCACCCGCGCAGGCCGTAGGTGGCGATCAGCAGCAACATGGCGTAGTTGCGTCGGCCATTCGGCTCGTGCCGATCGACGACCGCGAGTAAGGCGCTCACCTGGTCCCACGGCAGGGCGCATGGCACGTCGGCGAGACGGTAGCGCCGCCGCAGCGGCACCGCAGCCACCAAGTGCGCGCCCCCGTGTCCACGCAGATCCAGCCATCGGTAGAAGCTGGACAACGCCGTGGCTAGGTGATTCCACGCCGTGCGCCCCAACGCCGCACCTCGCCGGTGGCTGAACGCGAGCAGGTCGTCCGCACCCAGTGCCACCAACTCCGCCGGGCTCACCGCATCGCCGCAGCTGACCAAGAAGTCGCGAACGTACCGTCGGTAGTTGACCACCGTCGTCTCGGCGAGGCCCCGATCACCACGCAGGAACCGGCAGTACCCCTTGAGCAGCTCGTGGTAGGCCGGTTCGTGGACCACGACCGCAGGAATGGCGCCTTCCTCGCAGAGCATCTCCAGCAGATGTGCCAAGCCCCTACGGACCGGCTCTTCTGCCCGGCCGACTGGGCGGCGGTAACAGTCACACACCGGCAGATGACCGGCGAGGAAGTCCGCCACCACACCGACATCGCGAACCTGATCGCTACCCAACTCTTCATGCAGGACCCTGCCGAGATGGACCACGGCGTGCCCGTAGTCCCGGCACGTTCGCTCGGCAAAGCCGTGACCGCGCAGCCTCAGGACCAGCCGAATCGCCTCGGGCCCCAGCGGGGCCTCCTCCCAGCGAACATCGAACAGCCCGTTCCAGAACGCTTCGTACATCCCCACCTCCACGACTTGTGATGGAGGTGAAGCGTCGCGCCGGCCAAGAACTTATGTGAAGCTCGGACGACCACCACGCCACGCCGCTCTCGACGCATCCGCCCGGCTACACATAATCAGCGGCCTCACATAACTCGGGACATGGCTTATCCGGTTAGTTCAGGTAGTGTGGATGAATGCCGCGCCCGGACTTCCCGCGGACGATCGTTGAGTTCCAGCACGTTTCCCGGACGAGCGGGCCTGCACGGAGTATCTGTTCGCGTGTCGCTGGCCGGACGGGTTCTGCTGCCCGCGCTGTGGGAGCGGGCATGCCTGGCCGGTGGCGCGCCGGCGGGTGGTGTGGGAGTGCGCGGCCTGCCATCGGCAGACATCGGTGACTGCGGGCACCGTGTTGCACAAGACGCACACGCCGCTACATCTGTGGTTTCTGGGCGGCCTACCTGTTGAGCCACGCCGACGCCGGGTGTGTCGCGCGCTGCAACTGCAGCGCTCAGCTCGGCGACTCGACTCGCTACGACACGGCCTGGCTGATGCTTGCACAAGCTGCGCCGGGCGATGGTCAACCCCGAACGCGTGCCGCTGACTAACGACGGTGGAGGTCGATGAGTCGCTTCGTCGGCGGGCACGAGGCGGGCCTGCGTGGCGGACGCGCCCGCGGCGAGAAAGCCCTTGTGGCGGTGGCGTGTCGAGGTCGCGCGGCCCCGGTTCCGGACGCGTGCCGCATGTCCGTCATCAACGACGCCGCCGCTGCCGACCCTCACCCGCTTCGTCCAAGACAACGTCGCCGCGGGAACGACGGTCCACACCGATGCCTGGAAGGGCTATCTGCCGCTGTCCAAGTTTGGCTACGACCACCGAGCCGCGCAGCCAACGCGCCGCACGCAGACGAGGCGACGACCCCGACGAGATCCTGCCCGGCGTGCACCGGGTGATCTCCAACCTCAAGAGCTGGCTGCAAGGCACCCACCGCCGGCGTGTCCGGCGACGCCCACCTGCAGGTCTACCTCGACGAGTACGTCTTCCGCTTCAACCGCCCGACCGCACCCCAGCATGCCTCTCCGCGTCTCCAGACCTTGCCGTCGCCCACGCTCTGGGCGGCTCCCGCGAGCTGGTGCAGACCCGAAGCCAGCGTCCGCTCAGTCGCCGGAGGATGCCACCTACCGAGAGTTCACCGGCCCCGCGCGGCCGTACGCTTCGACTCATCGAACTAATCCGGTCAGCTGAATAGCCCTAACTCGGGAAATGTTGAGCTCAACATTTCCCGGGCTGGGGTTACCGGCGTATCCACGGTGAGCTTGCCGGCCTCGGCATCCGCGTGGCCCCCTCGACGGTGTGGGAGATCCTCACCAAGGCGAGGATCCCACCAGCACCGCGACGCGCTGGACCAACCTGGGCGCAGTTCGGTCATGCTCAGGCCGAAGCGATCCTGGCCACCGACATCTTCACCGTCGACCTGCTCGACGGCACCACCGCCTACGTCCTGGCAGTGATCGAGCATGCCACCCGCCGCATCCGGATCCTCGGTGTGACCGCCCATCCGAGCAACGCCTGGGTGACCCAGATGGGCCGCAACCTGCTCATGGATCTCGATCAGCGCGCTGAGTCGATCAAGTTCCTGCTCCGCGAACGCGACACCAAGTTCACCGCCGCCTGGGACGCGGTGTTCACCGCCGCGGGGAGCCGGATCCTGCGCAGTCCGATCCAAGCCCCGCGTGCGAACGCGATCATGGAACGTTGGATCAGTGCTGCCGCCGCGAACTGCTCGACCAGACGTTGATCTGGAACCAACGACATCTGCTGAGGGTCCTCCGCGAGCACGAGGCTGATCACAACGAGCACCGCCCGCACCGATCCCTCAAACAGGCGGCACCCCTCAAGGCGGTACCACCGCCCGTCACCGACCTCAACGCTTTCCAAGTCCGCCGACACGACCGCATCGGCGGCGTCATCCACGAATACACGCCCGCCGCATGACCGTGAACGAGATTTTCGGCACCCACAGGTCGACGACGTCCGCGGCCAGGCCTGAAACGGGAGTCGCGGACTGGGATATGGCACGCCTACGGATCTTTGCGGCGAATCGCCGTCCATGGCAGGGCGATGATGCGATGCCGGGATTCGCTGATCGGAATGCGCTCGTATTCGCCAACACATCCCGTCGCGATTCCCCGCAATTCGCCATCGACCTCGCGCTCGTCCTACTGGACGATCGCACCGATCGGGATGGGACGATCGTCGAGGGCCGGCGCGCCGAGCAGCGTATTGAGCTGATGATGTAGCGACGATGAGTCGAAGGCGCCCGTCCGGCGTCGCGCGGTGGACCGTACCGTGCCGGACTGCTCCGCATAGCATCGCGAACGCGGGCACGTGCCGCTACGTCGTCAACGCTGAGTCCGGGGTGGTGCACAGCTTTCCGCATGCCGTGGCCCATCCGCAGGCCCGGTGTCGTGGTCTGGTGTGGGCCGACACGCAACCCTAGCTCCGTGATTGCGCCTCAGACGGCGCCGACAACGGAACCTCCATAGCCTGCTGGGTTTCCATCGCGCGCCCGACATCTTCCTGAACCAGGTCGACATTGATGGTAATGGTTGTTGTGCAGCCGGCACCTGCCGCGGTGATGACATGGGCGCGTGGGTTGACGACATTGCCGGCTACCCAGACTCCGTCCGTACTGGTCCGACCGGTGGCATCGGCCGTGACGAAGCCCGTGTCGTCGACGGCGCAACCGAGGCCGGCCAGCAAGCCATCGGCGTGGGGCACGTTGCGGGGCCGAATAAACACCGCCATCCGAGGGACCACCCGGCCATCGACCAGCTCGACACCTGTCAGCCGGTCCGCCTCCACCACCAGGCGCGACACCTCACCAGTGACTACCCGAATCTCGCACGCCTGCAGCTGCGCGCGTTCACTCACGGACAACTCGCCGGTGTGGGCGAAGAAGATCACGTCTGCAGACCACTGCCGCACCAGCAACGCATGTTCCGCCGCGGCGGGATGCGTGCCCAACACGCCGAGCGGTTGATCCCGCACCTCCCACCCGTGGCAGTACGGACAGTGCAACAGGTCCCGTCCCCACCGTTCCCGAACGCCCGGGATGTCCGGCAGCTCGTCCCGGACCCCGGTCGCGATCAGCAGCCGCCGCGCGGTCAACACGCGGCCGCCACCCAGCCGGACGACGAACCCGCGATCGGCGGCCACCACTTGATCAGCGATCAGCTCCACACCGTAGCTGGTCAGCTCCGCTCGCCCGACCGCAAGTAGCTCGGCTGGCGGCATACCGTCGCGAGACAAATACCCGTGCATCTGCGCCGCCGGCGCATTCCGTGGCGCTCCGGCGTCGACCACGGCGACGCGGCGGCGCGCTCGACCCAATACCAGAGCGGCGCTCAACCCGGCCGGACCGCCGCCGACCACGACCACGTCATATCCGCTCGCCCCCACGGCGATCACCTCCACGCCGAGCTTGCGGCACCCTCGCTCACCTACGCAACTGTTTACCGGACCGAAGCGCCGACCACTCCGGCGATGAGAGCCCCGCCCTTTGCAGGAGGTCCGCGCCTATTGCGAACGAGTACTAGGCATTCGCGGCTGGCGGCGGACCGCGGCCAGGCGGTAACGATCACGCCCAAGCGAGCGCCGAACTCCCGCCACCGAGGCCGCAACCTATAGCCCCTACCGCCTTGTATCTTGCGCTCCCGGCCGCCAGCTCGGTCGAGCAGCCGTGCCACGGAGTCCCAGGCGATGCCGACCTTCTTCGAGATCTTGGTCAGAGACAGGGCGGTCTGGTACAGGTGCACCACCTCGGCCTGATACGGCACGGTGGGACCGCCAGACCGACTGGGCCGGCTCAACGTCGACTGCTGGCAGCAGCGCAGACAGACCCTCGGATGGCTCGACCAGAGTCACTTTGTCCGGTTCTGCTATGCCATCGACGGCTTCCACCGGTGGGATTCGGAATTTCGAGTAAGCGCGAGTCAGCTCCGCCACGAGATTCCCCTTATGCAGTATGGGTATCAGGTCAGCAGCGAGCGGGCGGCGGCTTCGATGTGTTGCGCGTCGATGCCGGCGGCGGCCAGCAGTTCCGCGGTGGTGCCCGAGCCGGGTAGCTCGCGGACGCTGAGGTGCGCGAGCCGGATGCCCTGGACGCCGTCGGCCAGCAGCGCGTCGCTCACAGCGGAGCCGAGGCCGCCTTCGGGGTGGTGGTCCTCGGCGACGACGATGCGGCCGCCCGTCGCCCCGACGGCGTCGCGCAGCGTCGCGGTGTCGATGGGTTTGACCGAGTACAGGTCGATGACCCGAGCAAGGATGCCGTCGGCCGCCAGCCGGTCGGCCGCAGCGAGGCACTCGTGCACGGTGACGCCGGCGCCGACGAGCGTCACGGCGTCGTCCGCCCCGCAGCGCAGCACCTTCGAGCCGCCGATGGGGAAGTCCTCGGCGCTCTCGTACAGCCCGGGGTAACCGCCGCGCGTGGTCCGCATGTAGCTGATGCCGGGCTGATCGACCATCGCGTGCACGAGCCCGGCGGTGCTCGTGCCGTCCGCCGGGTAGAGCACTGTCGCGCCCTGCACGGCGCGCATCATCGCCAGATCCTCGAGGGCCATCTGGGACGGCCCGTCGGCGCCGATCTCGACGCCGGCGTGCGAGCCGACCAGCCGAATGCTCGCCTGCGAGATGGCCGCCATCCGGATGAAGTCGTAGGCGCGGGTGAAGAACGCCGCGAACGTCGACGCGAACGGGACGTAGTGGCGGACGCCGAGCCCGACCGCCGCGGCGACGAGTTGCTGCTCGGCGATGAACATCTCGAAGTAGCGGTCCGGGTAGGCCTTAGCGAACTCGTCGGCGTGGGTCGAGTTGCTGACCTCGCCGTCGAGGGCGACGACGCGCGGGTAGTGAGCCCCGAGTGCGACCAGCGCGTCGCCGTAGGCCTTGCGCGTCGCGACATTGTCGCCGACGGCATAGGCCGGCAACGCCAGCGCGCCATCGGCCGCCGCAGCGGCGGACGGCTCTGGCGACACCGACCGCGAAGCCCCCCGCACCACGAGGTTGCGCTCACCGCCGAGCTCGGCAATAGCCCGCGACGCCATGTCCGCCGGGAACGGCTTGCCGTGCCAGCCCTCGCGGTCCTCAACCTCGGAGAAGCCGCTGCCCTTCACGGTGCGCGCCAGGATCACGGTCGGCCGGTCGTCACTCGGCTCGGCCGCCGTGGCCATCGCCTGGTCGATCGCGTCCAGGTCGTGACCGTCGATGCGGAGCACCCGGGCGCCGAAGGATTCGGCCCGGCGCGCGTAGGCATCGAGATCCCAGCCGAGCTCTGTCGGCCCGCGCTGGCCGAGGCCGTTGACGTCGACGATCGCGGTCAGGTTAGACAGCCCGTAGTGCGAGGCCTTGTCCAGCGCCTCCCACATCGAGCCCTCGGCCATCTCGCTGTCACCACACAGCACCCACACCCGGTACGGCCGGTGCTCGAGGTACTTGCCGGCCAACGCGACGCCGACGCCCTCGGGCAGTCCCTGGCCGAGCGACCCGGTGGCCACGTCCACCCAGGGCAGCACAGGCGTTGGATGTCCCTCCAGGCGCGCGCCAAACCGTCGGTACCCAGTCATCAACTCGTCGTCGGAGACGACGCCCACCGCCTTGAACACCGAGTACAGCAACGGAGATGCATGGCCCTTGGAGAAGATCAGGTGGTCGTTGTCGTCCGCCGCTGGATTGTCCCAGTCGTAGCGCAGGTGACGCGCGACGAGCACCGCGAGGATGTCCGCGGCCGACATGCTCGACGTCGGATGCCCTGACCCTGCACTGGTGCTCGAACGGATCGAGTCGACGCGCAGCTGAGCGCCGAGTTCCCGGACGGTGGCGAGGTCGACGTTGGTCAACGGCTGGGTACTGGTCACGGCGACACCCCTTCTAGTCGAAACCAGTTCTACGCCGGTGCCCCCGCCCGGCGAGACGGGGCCTACGAACCGAGCTCGCCGAGGCGCCGGCGGGAGGACCTCGCACAGCAGGTCGCGCGGTTGGCATGCTCGGCGACGGTGAACGCCGTCGATGGCGCGCCCGTAGACCAGGTGAACGATTCCCGCCACGAGCAGCGCAAACACCGCTGCCGACTGCGACCACGTGACGGGCCCGGAGCCTCGCCGTCGAGGAGCACGCGCAAGGTAATGGGCTCTCGCGTTCCGGCAGACAGCACGAGATGCGCGCGTGGAACCGGTAGGCGATGCTCCCGCCGGACCGGTCGAGCACGACAGTCTCACGCCCGATCGCCCACTCGCCGGCGAGCACCCAGTGGGCGAAGCGCAATCGCCCGATGAGCCGCAGCCGGAACCCTCGGCTCAATAACAGCCTCCCCCAGCCGCCAGCCGCAGAAAACCCCGGAAATGCTGATCCGTGTCGGCAAAGGCAGTGGCTGCGCCGCCTTAGCCGCCCGGCAATAAGTGACGCACTGCCAGGCGTCTCCTGTGGCCGTTGCCGACAGCGGACGCCGAGGCACAAGCCGCCCCGGCTCACCGCCGGCAACCCGCGCGCTATCCGTCGACAGGGTGCGCGAGCCTCTTCCTGACGCGAGCACACGGACCGACCGCTGCTAACCCAGGCCTATGCGCTCACATGACAAGACGGCATATGCGTGCGGGTCGAATGCACGGCACGCGTGCGATCTGTTGCCCGGTTGTCGGCGATTTGACTCTCTGGTGGATGGGCCATGGAGTCAGAATCGACGATCAGCGAGGCGGTTATCGATGTTGACGAAGCAAGCGAACTGGGGGCCCGAGTCTCAGGCGTCGATGAACTCGACTTACCAGGCGCCGAGCACAACCGGCAATACCTTCATCGTTGATCAACTCCTATCGTCACTGGTCAGCTACGGGTTCTTGCTCGTGATGTTCTCTGGATAGAGCGGACGAGCTGATCTTTCGTCATCCGTGCCGCACCCTGAATCTGCAACGGATGTGCGAGCTCGAGCAATTCGGCCTTTGTATGCTCGGTCAACCGTTGCCGTACGTCGTATTCGCGCTCTGCCTCAACGGCGCGGGCTGTCTCGGTCGCCAGCATGTTCTCCGTGCCGCGGGCGTCATCCAAAGCTCGGTCAGCGGTGCCGGCGTCCTGCTGGGCCTGTTCCGCGACTGCCCTGGCCTGCCGATGCGCCTGGTCCGCCGCATCTTCGGCTGCCTTCGTCGCCTCGGCAGCCAGCGTTCGGGCCGCGGCCATCTGTTCGTGGGCCCGGGCAATCCGTTCATGGGCGCGCTTCGTCGCTTCCTCGGCGTCCTGACGCGACATCTGCGTGCGCGCCTGTACCTCTTCCTTGATCTCCTCGAGCCGATCGGCGACGTCTCTAGCGGCCTGCTCGCGTTCCTGTTCGACCTGGTACTCCAGATTGCGGCGGGCTTCATTCACTCGCCGATCGATCTCCTGTTTGCCCTCTTGGCTTGCCTCGCGCACGCGTTGCCGACCCTGTTCGGCAATAGCCTTCGCAGCCTCGGCAAGGTTGTCGGCGTTGCCCGCCTCCGCCAACGCCTCCTGCTCGGCCCTCTTGGCTTTGGCCACGGCGGCCTCGGCCCGCTTCAGCCGCATCTCCACCGAGTCGTGCGCACCGGGCAGCGCGTCCGCCAGCACGGTCGATACCCGCCGGGCCGTATTCGTCGCGGCGCCGCCCGCCGAGCTCGCAGCAGAACCTGGCCCGACGATCCTGGACAACACCCACGCGCTGTTACGCGGCAAGTCTTTGATCCCGCTCGATGTCTGAGCGGAAAGCCAATGCAAGGGACGTAATTTGGCCATAACTTGCATCCTTTCGCACTGGTTTATGGAAACCGCCTGGCCGTCGTCCCGTCTTCAGTCCTGACGTTCGCGGACACGCTCCGGGGATCGTTGTTTCGCATGGTTCCCCCGCAGCAAAGCCGCTGAAACAGCCGGGCACCAATCGTGCCGGGCTGCGCTTTGGGAACACCGCAGACCGTCCATAACCGACGAGCGTGAAGTCACTCGGCGCGCCTGGGTATGGCGATCGGCGCCGAATGCCACATCTTGGGCGGTCGCTGGTCGCCGCACTGATTCGCCGCATCGCGCCGCGGGTATCAACAGCCACGTCCGCGGGCCGTCCGTGCCGGTATAAAATGGCGAAACGAGAAGTGAGACCTGATGGTCTATGTCGTCGCGGTGTGCGCTGCAGCCGCACTTGGTCTCGGCTGGGTACTGCAGCAGCGCATCGCGGCCCAGGTGGAACTGTCGGAGATGCTGTCCTTCCGGATGCTGCGCGATCTCATGCGCAACCGGGTGTGGTGGGTAGGTATCGCTGCGATGGCGATCGGGCAGACCCTCGCTGGGCTAGCCCTGCAGCTGGGCCCGGTAACCGTCGTTGCCCCGCTGCTGTCGGCCAATCTGCTGTTCGCGTTCGTCATTGAGGCGGTAGCGAATCACCGACGTCCTGGCATGCCTGAGGTGTTCGGGGCGGTCCTGCTGTGCGGCGCGGTCGGGATCTTCCTCGCGGTGGCTGACCCGCGCACGTCGAACAGTCTCGCGCCGTGGCCGAGGATCACTGTGGCCTGCGGGGTTCTCGCCGCCGCGGTCCCAGCGTTGGTCCTACTCGGCAAACGGCGCACGTTGGTGCCCGAGTCCATTCTGATAGCGACCGCTGCCGGCCTGTTGTACGGCATGCAGGACGCCAGTACCCGTGGCGCGTTCGTCTCGGTGCGCCACCGAGGGGTCGCCACGCTGGCACACACCATGGCCCTACCTGCTGCTCGCCTCGGCGGTCGTCGGGGTGATCCTGTCCCAGAGCGCCTTCCGCGCCGCCCGGCTTGACTACTCGCTGCCGCCCATCACGGTCGCCGAACCGATCGCCGCCGGCCTGCTCGGGATCATCCTGCTCGGCGACACGCTGTCCACAACCGGACCGGCCCCGGCAATCGAATGCCTATGTGTGCTGGCGATGATCACCAGCGCCGTGCTCATCGGCCGCTCCCCCGTGCTGGCACCCGTCGAGCACGAATCGACGGGTACGCCGTCGGGCGCGTCACACCGCTCGACCTGACGTTGGTCCACTCACTCGTACGCAGTGGAATTCACGCGATTACCCCATTTCAGCCGAAGCTAAAACTCAGCGATTGTTCTTTGTGGTCAAGGCGTGTGACGGATCGAAGATCTGGGTATGACGGTTGCGGGTCGGGCCAAGTATCTCGCCCGAGACGAAACCAGCGCCAGCCTTTCCAACGAGGGGGAACCACCCATGATCAACACCCGATTAGCCCTGAACTGATCCGTTGGCCTTTGGCCATACCTGGGATGCGCGCGGTAACCGAACTATCGTCGCGGATTTCTCGTCCGCTGCAAGGTCGCTCAAGGTCGCTCAAGGTCGTCAGGAGAACGGGCACCGCGAGCGGCGGACGGCAAATCAGAGACGTACATACGCAGGCCGATAGGCGGGCGTCTCCGCGCGTCGGCGCGACCAACAGAAAGGAATTCGTCGTGAACATGGACAAGGAGCAGATCGTCCAGTTCCTCAAGGACAAGGGGCACGACCAGCAGGCCGACGAAGCCGCACGGGAGCTTCCGGATCGGGTCGACACCGGCCAGCACGCCGACCTGCTCGCGCGCCATGGCGTCGACCTCAACGACCTCACCGAAAGGTTCGGCGGCGGCTTGGGCGACTACCTCTGACCGTGCTCACCCGAGAGCCAGAAACGCCAACCCCTGGCGCAGAAACTGAAAGAGAGATACAGACATGACCCAACCAACCGCAAGAACTGACGAGTCGGCCGGGCCGGTGGATGCGGCACGGCAGCAGGCCACGAGAGTGGGTCAGCACGCTGGGGAGAAGGGATCCCAGCTCGCGGGGACGGCGGCTGATCAGGCGAAGCAGGTCACAGCGGAGGCTGGACGGCAAGCGCGTGACCTGATCGGGGAGGCGCGGGGCCAGCTCGTTAGTCAGGCCTCGGTTCAGCAGCAGAAAGTCGCCGACGGGCTGCGCTCATTGGTGGACGAGTTGACGTCGATGGCCGAGAACGGCGGACAGTCCGGACCGGCCACTGAGCTGGCCCACCAAGCAGCAGGGCGGGCGCGCCACGCGGCGTCCTGGCTCGACAAGCGCGAGCCGGGCGACCTGGTCGGCGAGGTGCGGCGACTGGGCCGGGAGCACCCCGGCGCTTTCCTACTCTGCGCGGTAGTGGCCGGGGTGCTCGTCGGCCGACTGACCAGAGGAGCGGTCGAGGCGGCATCGCGCACCTCGTCGGATAGCGAGAGCGCGAGTGGCCGCCTCGCAGCTCCACAGCCGGCTGTGCCGGGTTACGAGCGAGTTCCTTCGCCGCCGGCACCGCCGTTCGGCGCTCCCGGGCTCAGCGTGGGCGCAGAGCCTCAAGGGCAGGTGTGACCGTCATGTCGAGCGGGGGTAGGACGGCCATGCCGCCGGGCCAAGGCGCCCAGGCACCGTCGGCGATGAACGTAGGAGAACACGTAGGAGTCGACGGCTCGGCGGCATCACTAGGGGAGTTGGTTGGTGCGATCAGCCGCGACCTGTCGACGCTGATGCGACAGGAAATCGACCTGGCCAGGGCCGAGCTCAAACAGGAAGCCGCCAGGACCGGTAAGGGCGCGGGCATGCTCGCCGGATCGGGCTTCGCCGGATACATGGTGCTGCTCTTCGCCTCGACCGCGGCTTGGTGGGGCTTGTCGAACGTGATGGATCAAGGCTGGGCCGCGCTGATCGTCACGGCCGTATGGGCGCTGGTCGGTGCCGTGCTGTTCGTCATCGGCCGCCGGCAGCTTCGCGCGGTGCATCCCAAACCCGAACTCACCGTCGACACCCTGCAGCAGGTACCAGACGCCCTCAAGGGCCGGTGAGGAGACCATCATGACCCAGAGCAATCCCAAGCAGATTCAGGACGAGATCGACAGGACTCGTGGCGACCTGAGCAGCAATGTCAACGCGCTCGCCGACAAGGTCAGCCCGAACCGCATCGTGGGGCGCCGCGTCCGGCGGACCCGAGCGGCGGTCACCAGCGTGAAAGAGCGAGTCATGGGCGCCAGCGCGCCGGCAACCGACACGGTGCGGTCGACAGCATCGACCGCCGGTGACGCTGTGTCTTCGGCGGCGTCAACCGCCGGCGATGCAGTGTCCTCGGCAGCGTCCACCGTCGCCGACGCCGCGAAGGCGGCGCCCACAGCAGCAACCCAGCAAGCGCAGGGCAATCCGATCGCGGCCGGGCTGATCGCGTTCGGCGTCGGCTGGCTCGCCGCGTCGTTGATGCCGGCGAGCAGGAAGGAGCAGCAGCTCGCCGAACAGGTCAAGGACACGGTGGCCGACGCAGCTCAGCCGCTCGTCGAACAGGCGCAGCAATCCGCCAAGGAGGTGGCCGGCAATCTGCAGCAGCCGGCGCACGAGGCGCTCGACACGGTTCGCTCCAGTGCCCAGGACGCGGCCAGCACTGTGACCGACGAGGCGAAGCGTGCGGCAGGAGACGTCACAGGTCACGCGAAGTCCGCAACCCACGACGTCACCGATCACGTGCGTCCACAAACCTCACCATGACCAGCAACGTCACACCAACAAGGAGTGCACCATGATCGGATTGATCGTCAGCCTCATCGTCATCGGACTCATCGCCGGCGCGCTGGCCCGACTGCTCGTGCCCGGTAGGCAGGACATGTCGGTGCCGATGACCATCCTCATCGGCATCATCGGCTCGTTCGTCGGCGGCTTCCTCGGCTATCTGATCTTCCACAAGGACAGCCAGGACGGCTTCTTCCAACCCTCCGGGATCATCGGCTCCGTCATTGGAGCCGTGATCGTGCTACTTGTCTGGACGCGCGTAGGTGGCCGACGCAGCGTCCGTAGCTGATCGATCACCACGAAGGTGCGGGCGCGCTATGACCTATCAACCTGGTAGCGAGCCACCCAACCAGCCGGACTAGCCACCGAGCGGGCCACCGACTGGGCGCACGAACGCCGCCGAGCCGCACCCGGCCACGCAGGGCCCTCAACACACGGCACCTGCCGAACCCGCACCCGCCGGACTCACCAGTCGCGGCGGGGTACGGCCCACCCGCGTCAGCGCCCTGTGGATCAGACTCACCGCCGCACCCGGCGCCCAACTGCCGCGCCGCGTCGCCTGCACCCGCAGCGTGAGCCAGCTCGTCGCCGACCTGATCGCCGCGCAACTCGCGCGGCACCAATCCAGACAAGGACACCGACCATGGCTTCCACGACACGCTCGACCCGCACCCCGGCGCGCACCGCCGCCGCTCCCTCCAGGGGCAGCGTCGAAAACCGGCACACCCCACAAGGCGACCGGCAAGCCCGGCACGCCCCGCCCCCGCAAGGCCACGACGAAACCGGCCGGCGGCAGCACGCCGAAACCACTGATCCGCGCTCAGCAAGCGCTCGATCACGCCGCCCGGACCGAGAAGCAGCTCAGAGCCACGCTGAAGAAGCACACCAAGACCATCAACACCGCCAAGGACGACCTCGACGCCCACACGGCCGACCTCAAAAACCTCAAGTCGCAGCTGAAGACCGCGAAAAAAGCCCGTAAACAGACCGCGAAGAAACTCCGCGCCGACGCCGCGGCCAAGACCAAGTAAACGACCCCCGACACCTCAGCCCCACGCCCGACCGCACCACCTGACCTGCCCACCATCTACCGGCACCCCGTCCGAATCCCAGAAAGGAAACCGACCTCCGATGTGGCTACTCCTCTCCACCCGACTACGAACCTGGCTGCTGATCGCCGTCGCGCTCCCGCTCGCCCGAACCCTCGTCCACCGCGCCGCCGCCAGCACACAACGCCGCCGCCCCGGCACCGCCCTCACCACCTGGCTACACCGGGCCGACGCCACACTCACCGCGGCCAGTCGGCGCCCCGCCCGCCCCCGCTGACGGCAACGCACTGCCGAACACCGAGAATCGATCGACCCACGCCGACCGGTCAACCGACGAACATCGCGAACCCCACGAACAGACCCAGCACCCGACACGGACCCAGCAAGACCGCAAGAAAACAAACGGCCAATCTCGACCTGACCGCCCCACCAGGCAGCCCAACGAGGTCGGCTAGCGGTTCCCCCTCAACCGACGCCGACGCCGACCTCGGCGGCATCGATCCTCACGGCCACTCGTGCCGCACGCAGAGAGCCCTATCGAGGCCAGCAACACCCACGGTGATACGCCTACCGGCATAGAAAGACGTTCTGCGTGTCGTTGCGGGGCGTTGGAACGTCCTCCTGATGCGCTTCGGGCTTGGTGTCCCACGCAGGAGGAGGACGTTCGTGGGTAACGGTAGTGGCGTGTCCCGGGGTGATCGCAACCGCAACGCTCGGCTGGCTCGGCTTCGTGCCCTGGTGCCGACGACGAATGCGGTCGTCGGGATCGATCTGGCCGATGCGAAGCAGATGGTGGTGGTCACCGATCACGACTCGAAGGTGCTGGCTCGTCGGACGTTTCGCTGCCGAGCCTGGGATCTCGGCCCGGCGTTGGACTGGGCCGCCGAACGCGCCGCGGCTAGGGGTTTCGCCGGCGTCACGGTGGCGTGTGAGCCGACCGGTCACCGGTGGCGGGTCCTCGGTCAGCTCGCCGCCGATCGGTCGATGCCGTTCGTGTGCGTGCAGCCGATGCTGACCTCGTGGGCTCGCCGCAGCGAGGACCTGACCTTCGACAAGACCGATGAGAAAGACGCCGTGCTGATCGCCCGGCTCACTGGGCAGCTGCGCTGCTATGTCCCTGAACCGGTCGATGAGACGTGGGGCCGGCTACGGCACCTCGGGCGCGCGCCGTGAGCAGCTGATCGTCGAGGCCACCAGTCAGGTCCAACAGATCCGCGCGCTGCTGGAGTGTGTCTGGCCGGCGGCGCTGGAGACTGCGCAGCAACCGTTCAAATCGGTCACCTGGCTGTCCGCGATGCGCATCATCCTGGAACGCGACGGCGGGGACCTGGCCCGTACCCGGCGACTCGGGTTGGAGCGGTTCGAGGCCTCGGTGCGACGTGAGATCATTCGATCCGGCAGGCAGAAACCCTGCGGGCGGATCCTGCGCCGGCTGTTCACCGCGCTCGCCGATCCAGCCGGCGTGATCAGTCACCGCCCCGGTGCGTTGGAACGCGTTGGACTGCTGCTGGGCGACTTGCGCGAGACGCACCGCCGCCTGCACGATGCCGAGGCGCGGATGCTCACGGTCCTGGATGAGTTGAAACTGACCGAGCTGGTCACCTCCATCACCCGGCCTGTCCGCGATCGGCGCCGCATCGATCCTCGCCGAGACCGGCGACCCGAACCGGTTCGCCACCGCGAGGGCGCTGGTCAAACACTCCGGCCTGGCGCCCCGCGAGAAACTGTCCGGCAAGTTCGTTGGCCGCACCAAACTCACCGGCCAAGGCAGGCCCGGACTGCGCCTCGCGGCGTGGCGAGCGGTCTGGGGCGCGCAACGAGCCAACCCCGTCTACGCCGCCCGATTCACTCACCTGACCAAGCGTGAGACGAACAAGCTCACCGTCACCCAGGCGCAGGCCGTGATCGCCGCAGCGATCCTGCGACATCTGCACGCCGTCATCACCACCGGCCAACGCTGGGACCCGGTCATCGCCGCCCACGGCACCCGACCACCAGCCGCAATCCCAATCGCCGCCTGACCAGCAGGCGGCCCTCAAGCAGGGTCGGGGCGAGCCCCACGCGGCATTGAGGGACCACGCGGTCACCTCGACGCACATCATGGGCAGCCCAGCCCGTCGTCTCAGCAACCCGATTACACGCTGCCGGGACCAACCCCATTCAGCTATGCAGGGACAGACGACAGGCCAGGCACCGACCACTGGCTTGATCAACCAGCTTGATGCAAGGCAAGGACACATGCTCATCACCGCGAATATCGTTACCGCTCACCACGGCGACCCCTGCCCGCGGCACCCGGGCTGCATCCTGCTGCGCTGTGCGAACCTTTGCTGCAACCAGCTCATCCACCGGCTCGCACAGCCTGGGCAACCCCGACGCTTCTGCTCCACCCGTTGCCGAGTCGCCAACCATCGCGGCAACCGGTGAAACCGCCGACATGGACCGATCGACCGACCACCGCGACCATCACGATTCAGCCATCTCGTACGACCAAAGACTTGACACAAACGACTTACGCTGATGAGCGCATGCCGTAAACCTCCTCGATGATCGAAGCGCACGCTACGCCCGGCCTCTCGTACGAGGCGGGCGGTCTCCTCGGGGTCTTCGCCTTCTTCCAAGTCGGAGATCAGTACGTCCGCGTCTTCTCGGGCGTAGGCGATCGCTACCGCCCGGCCGATACCGCTGTCGCCGCGGCTGATCACTGCGGCCTTGTCCGTCAAGCGGCCGTGGCCGCGATAGCTATGCTCACCGGCCGCGGCGGGGTGCGGCGCATCCGCGTGAGCGCCCTGTGGATCGGCATGATTGTCGCCGCGTTGCTGCTGATCGCGTTACTGATCTTCATCGCACAGATCTTCAAGCAGGTCGCGATCCACTACCTTGGCTTCAACGGGCACGTCTCGCTGGCGGTCGCACTGTTGCTCGCCGCCGTTGGCGGCGTACTGCTCGTTGCCATCCCCGGCACGGCCGGATCATCCAGCTACGCCGCGCGCTGAAGAAGAACGCCGCGGCACACGCCAAGCGCTGACGCAGCACATTCACCGGTCGCGGCTGTGTCGGCGATTGACGCTGCGTCGCGCCGATGGCTGGCGACGGACGCGCCGAGGCACTGCTACGGCAGCGGCTATCTGGCGAAATGCGTCGGCCGCGGCCTGCAACCGGAGATCCTGGAGTGTCTTGGATTGTTCACCGGCCCGTTGCAGCAGATCGTCCAGCCTGGTCGCGTCGAGGCGGGCGTAGCCGTCGGCGACTTGTCGCAGCGCCTGCCAGCCATCGGTCTTGCCTTCGACGCCGAGCCGCATGCCTTCCAGTTCGATAACGCTCGATAACGGCGAGCGCCGCAACAGGGCACCGTTGAGCTTGAGCCGACCGGCGCGCTCTGCCAATACGGCCAGCACACCTTTGACTTTCTGCGGCCGGACGCCGAGCGCCTGCATGATCTCCAGCAACGACGCACGGTCCGCCACGATCTGGTCGGCCAGATCCGCAGTCTGCCGCTCGAACCTGGTGCCCCGATGGTTACGGGCCAGTCGCCGGGCAAGGGCCACCCCTGCGGTCGCTCCCGCCAGGTGATCGTTCAGATAGATCGCGAGCAGATGCTCGGAGTTCGTCGGCATCAGTCAGGACTTCGCCGCCGCCTTGCCTTCCTTGCGGCCGAGGTTCTTCTTCTGGGCCGTCGTCCCGCCCTGGGTGGAGTCGCCGCACGAGCCGGACTGTTCCCCCCTGCTGCGACGCCTCCGGCGAGTTGGCGATGCGCGCCGCCCGCTCCTTTGACATTCCCTTGTCCTTGAGAGCCTCGTACTGCTTTTCGTTCTTGACATTCGCTCGGCTAGCCATGATGCCTCCAACGTCCATGGATTCCTTCCGATCTCGTTCCCACTCGGCGCCGGATCCAACCGCTGCCCGGTGCTCAGAGTTCATGGCGGACGCCGGCCTCGTTTCGCACCCAAGTCGAGAGGGCCGCGTCGCCGCCCGGCACCGGGCTGGCCTTACGGCTACAGGGGAAACGTGGGCAGCACGGGCCGGTGCCGGGCATCCTCCAGCGCCAGCGCGCAACCCGCGAACCAGCCGAGGGCGGCGAGCAGCGCGGCAAAGATGAGCTACGCGATCAATGCCGCGAACCCGCCGGTCTCGGTCATCGAGCTGCCCGCCTCGTAGTCGGCGCGGCGACGCGCGAGGTGGATGCGTGGTCGATCCACCTAGTCACGGCGGACAGTCGATCACGAGGGGCCGTTCGCGCCGAGGACGGAAGGTGTCGGTCAAGCGGCCACGGACC
>CAWIUB010000023.1:0-50196 GCA_963839175.1 uncultured Actinomycetota bacterium | reverse complement strand
TGGCCCGGCAGGTGCTGCGCCCCACGACCGGGTCGGCGTGGTCGCGATCGGCGGATGGCTGCGCTGGGTGCGCGCCGACCTCGGGGAGCGGCAGTTCTACCGGGTCGCGGAGGCGATGCTCGACGTCATCGGCCGGGAGAGTTACGTCGACCCAGATCTGCGCGGCGTCTCTCCGGCCGCTCTGCCGCCCGGCTGCACGATCGTGTTCTTGTCGCCGCTGCTAGACGAGCGGGCGCTCGGCGCGGTGCAGGCGCTGCGGGCCTGCGGGCATCCGGTGACCGTGGTCGACGTGCTGACGTCCGAACCGGTGGTGACGCTCCCGAGCGAGCACGTGGCGCTGCGGCTGTGGCGGCTGGACCGGGCCGCCAGCCGGTACGAGCTCGCCGGGATCGGCGTGCCCGTGGTGGATTGGGACGGCCGCACGCCGCTCGATGCGGTGCTGCAGCCGATCCTGCGCCGATCCACGGCAGGTGCCCGGTGACCGCCGTGCCTGCCCGCGGGATCGGGGCCTGGCTCGCCGTCGGGCTGCTCGGTGCTGCGCTCTCGGCGGTGCCGTGCTGGCCGCGCCACGACCTGCTTGGGCTCGCGTTCGCGATGGCCGGCGTCGTGGGCAGCATCCTGACGGCGCTGCGTCGTCGAGGCGCGGCGACGTTCGTTACGGCCGCCGCGATCGGGCACCTCGCCCTTGCCGCGCGCCCGCCGGTGGTGGCCACGCTGCTTACCGCGCTGCTGCTCGCGGCATTCATGGCGGCTGCGCAGATCGCGGAGACCGAGAGCTGGCTGGCGGGCTGGCGGGCGGCGGCCGTCGACCACCTCGGTTACGGCGTACCTGCGCTCGCCACCTCAGCCGCGACGTTGCTGATCGGCGAGATCGGGTTCTCCGGCGGCGCTATTGATACCGCCGTTGCCTTGCTCGGCGTCGTCGTGGCGGGCGTGCTGATCGTCTCGATGTCCCGGCTGTACCCGTGAGCACTAGACTCGACCATACGGCGGAGGGGCTCGCCGCAAACGTGACAGTCGCCAACAGTCCCTGCCCAATGCGGTGGGAGGCGTCCGTGCCGGTCACGCTTGCCGATCGGCTCGGCGACACGCTGCAGACCTTGCGCGAGCTGGTTTCGGCAGACGATCGCCGCAAGCTGGCGCAGCTGGACGAGCGGCTCACCGCCAAGCGGCTGCGCGTGCTGGTAGCCGGTGAGGCCAAGCGCGGCAAGAGCACGCTGATCAATGCGTTGCTTGAGCGGGACGTGCTGCCCACCGGCGTGACGCCAGTGACCGCGGTGGTCACCGCTGTGCTAGCTCGTGATGAGGACGACGACGATCACCTGGTGGTGACGTTTCTCGACGGCCGCCACGAACGGTTTGGAGTGTCCGCGTTGGGGGATTTCGTCAGCGAGCGAGCCAATCCGAACAACGCCCGCAACGTGGCCGACGTCCAAGTACGCATCGACTCGCCATTCCTCGCTGAACATGGCGTGGAACTCGTCGATACGCCGGGAACCGGCTCGGTGTTCGCCCATAACGCTCGCGCTGCCGAAGGGGCGCCCGACTCGCTGGACGCGGCGAGCTTCGTCCTCACCTCGGACCCGCCGGTTTCGGAGAGCGAACGCGCCTTGCTGGCTCGAGTATTGCCAGGGTCGGTGCGCACCTATGTTGTGCTGAACAAGGCCGACCGTCTTGATGCGGCCGAACTGGCCGAGGCCACCGAGCAGGTTTGCTCCCACGCGTCCGGTGCCGCCGTCCACGTGTACCCGTGCGTGGCCCGCGCTGGGCGGGGCGAGCCCGGCTTCGCCGCCTTCACGAGCGCGTTCGACGAATCCCTGCGCAAGAGCGCACATGACGATCTCGTGGTCTCGTTGCGGGGTCACCTGTATCGGTTGATCAACGGGATGCTCGATGGCATCGCGGTTACCGACCGGGCGCTGGAGTTGGCGGAGGCGAGCGCGGTGGAACAGGTCCGTGGCTTCCAGGATCGGCTGCGGGAAATCGCCGCGCGTGGAGGTGAGCTGGGGGACCGCTGCGCGGTCGCGGAGCGGCGGATGCGCCGGGCGCTTGATGAGTCCCATCGGCTGGCGGTGGGTGAGCTGGCCGCATCGTGTCTGTCTGCAGGCCACCCTCGATCACCTCGATGGCCCGCTACGCCAGGTGCCCGCCGACCAGGTCGAAGAGCGCGGCCGCGCGGCCCGGGACTTCCTCAACATCGACCTATCCATCGAGATGGACGAGCAGATCCTGTTGCCCAGCAAGGGATTCTGGTATTCGTTCGATCGAGACCCGGTTGTCGAGCCACCGCTGGCCGACGCCGCCCGCCGGGTGATGCCCGGCAAGGCCCGGCGCGCCCGCGATCACCTGATCCGGGAGGTGCCCGAGCTCGTCGACCGGCAACTCGGCCGGGTTCGCGCGGACCTGCAGCAGCGGCTGCGGGAGAGCACTTATCGCCTGGCCCGCGACCTCGAGCAGCAGCATGCCGGGATGATCGATCGGCTGCTGGCCGCTTTGGGTGATGCGGCCCGGATCAGCGACACGGTGCGCACCGATCGCGTCGCACGGCTCGCCGAGCTTCGCGACCGGCGGGAAACGCTGCGGCAGCTGCTGGCGCAGGTGACGAGGGTTCGTGACTGAGCCTGGCGAGGCGGTCGAGCAGGCGCACCCGGCCGGCGGCGGTGCGCCGGAGGACGACCGGAGTTGGCTCACCCCAGGCGTGCTCGGCGTCGGTGCGGCGTCGCTGTTCAGCGACTCCGGCCACGAACTGGTCACCAGCATCCTTCCGACGTTCCTCACCTCGACGCTGCATTCCGGCCCCGGCGCCCTCGGCGCGATCGACGGGGTCTCCGACGCGCTGACTGGGTTGTGCAAGCTCGCGGGCGGGCCGTTGGCCAACGATCCCCGGCGCCGGGCCCGGCTCGCCTCGGGCGGCTACCTGGGCACGGCGGTGGCCACTGCCGCGATCGGCCTGGCCACTGCGGTGTGGCAGGTGGCGATCCTGCGCGCGTTCGCCTGGATGTCGCGCGGTATCCGCTCACCCGCGCGGGACATGTTGTTGACGTCGCTGGCCAGCGGCGGCGCGTTCGGCCGGGCGTTCGGCGTCGAGCGGGCCGGCGACAATGCCGGGGCGATCATCGGGCCGCTGGCCGCGTCCGGGCTGGTCGCCGCGCTCGGTGTGCGGCACGCGATCGTGCTGGCGATCGTGCCGGGGGTGTTGGCCGCGGTCGCGATCACGCTCGCGGCCCGGGAAGCCCGGCGCACCGTCGCGGACGGCGCGGCCCGCCGCACCTTGGCGCTGAACCTGGGTGAGCTACGCCGTGCCGGCCTGGCCCGCACGCTGACTCCGGTCGCCCTGTTCGAGCTCGGCAACGTCGCCACCACACTGCTGATCTTGCGTGCCACCGACCTGCTGCAGGTCTCCGGCCGGGACCTGACCCCGGCCACCAGCCTGGCGATCCTGCTCTACGCCGCGCACAACGCGGCCGCCACGGTCGCCGCGCTGGCCGGCGGCCAGCTGGCCGACCGGCTAAGCCTACGGCTGGTGTTCACCGGCGGAGGGATCGTGTACGTCGGCGGGTACGCGCTGTTCGCGGTCGGATCGCATGCCTGGCCGGTGCTGTTGAGCGCGTTCCTGCTGTCCGGGGTGGGGATCGGATTCGCCGAGACGGCCGAGTCGACGGTGGTGGCCCACGCGCTTCCCGAACGGCTACGCGGCAACGGATTCGGGGTCCTCGGCCTCACCCAAGCGCTGGGTGATCTTGGCTCGACGGTGGTCGCCGGCCTGCTGTGGACCCTCGTCTCGCCGACGCTCGCCTTCGGGTACGCGGCGGCCTGGATGGCTGCCTCCGTCCTCACCTCGCGCATGCTGCGTGTGCAGCGGCCCGACTGACCGGAAAGGGCGCGCCTATCGTGGCGCTGGGGCCGGTGCGACATTGCTGGCGGTGCGACGTCGGCCCGGCTCTGCTGGAGGTGCAGGCCGGTTCGCCCGCTTTGCCGGTCGAGGCCGTGCTGGCACCGTGGTCGGGCACGTGGCCGACAGGCAAAGTGCGCTATCGCAACTCGTTACTCGGGGTTGGCGAGATGCATCCGCTGCCCGGCGGTGGCCACGACGTCGACCTCGTCACACACGATCAGGCAGCGTCCAGCCAGGTCGTCGAGTTGGGGGAGGAAGGCACGGATGCTGGCCGGGCTGTCGATGATGTGCACGGTGACCGGGGTGCGATCGACGAGCCCCCACTTCGGGATGGTGTGGATCTTCGTGGAGTGGCCGTAGCCCTGGATGCCCTGCAGGGTGGTGGCACCGCGCAGGCCGGCCCGGTGCGCGCGGTGCACGATCTCGCCGCTGAGCGCCTTGTGCTGGTGGATATCGGCGTTGCCGAGGTAGATCGTCAGCCGGCAGGCCCGCACCTGGCTACTCATCGGCAACCTCCGATCCGCGTGTTCAGTGTCACGCAGTGCCGGCCACCACCGCGAGCACTGCAACTAGGGCGATGAGCATGTATGCCAGGTAGGCGTCCAGCCGTCCGGACTGCAACCGTTTCGCCGCCCGGACGACGGCGAGCAACATCCCACCGAGCGGCCGGTACATATAGTGTCCGACCACCTCGACGACGTCGACCGTGTAGCCGAGTCGCACGCCGGCCGCGCCCTGGTCCTCGCCGCCGACCTGCCCGCCGGTGCGGGCCTCCTCGCGGCGCAGCTCACCGCGAGTGAGTAGCAGATTGGCCAGCACCTTGCGCATGGGGTTGGCATAGCCGAACGAGGTATAGCCGACGCTGCCCTCCACACCGGGGGAGGCCGAACTCCACGCCGGCACCCGGCGCACCCGCCACAGCCGCCGGCCGGAGAATGCGGCGGTGACCAGGCCGATGAGCACGACGAGTGCCGGTATGGCGATCCAAAGCCAGGTCGGGGACAACGCCGAGAAATCGGAGAACACCGGCTGCAGCACCCAGGGGGAGGCGAGCGCGCCGCGAGTCTGGTCGCCGACGATCGGGGACAGCCCCGTGGCAATCATGCGCACCTCCAGTGGTGCGACTGCGGCAACGCCCAGGCAGCCGACCGCCAACAGGCCGATACCGGCCCGGTGTAGCAGCCCGCGGTCGGCCTCGGCCGACTCACTGGCGGTGAGCTCGACGGGTGGGTGACCGAACGCGGTCAGCGCGACCAGCCGCACGAAGGTCACGCCCGCGACGCCGACGGTCAGCGCGACGAGCGCACCGGCGGTGGCGGTGGCCAGCTGCATGGGTAGCGTGTCGACCCGGAACTGCTGCATCAGCGACTCGAGGGTGAACCACTCCGAGGCGAAGCCCGCGGTCAGCGGCAGCCCGGCCAGGGTGAGTGACCCGATCACCAGCCCGGTGCCGGCCCACGGCAGGCGACGGGCCACGCCGCGCAGCCAGTCCAGGTCGGTGGTGCCGGTGGCCCGCTCGACTGCAGCGGTGGCGACGAACAGCAGCGCCTTGCCCAACGAGTGGGCGCAGATCTGCGCTGTGCCGGCCAGCAGCCCGGCCGCGGTCAGCTTCGGGTTGTGCGCGGCGGCACCGACCAACGCGGCACCGAAACCGGCGATGATCACCCCGGCGTTTTCGACGCTGGACCAAGCGACGAGGTAGGCCAGGTCGGCGTGCACAGCCGCGTGCGCGATGCCGAGGATCGCGGTGACTCCGGCGATGACCAGGACCGCGACGACCAGCCACACCGGCGGCGCGCCGAGCACCTGCAAGGTGCGCCACATGCCGTAGAAGCCGACGTTGACGGCGACGCCCGCCATCACCGCCCGGGCCGGGCCGGGGGCCGCGGCATAGCCGGGCGGCAGCCACACCTGCACCGGCACCAGCCCGACTTTGACCCCGAACCCGAACAGCAGCAGCGCATACGCGGCCTGCCCCGTCGCTCCGCCGACCCCCGCGCCGAACGCCGCCAGGCTGAAGGTGTGCGCGTGGCCGGCCACCAGCAACCCGCCGATCAGCAAGGCAGCGCCGCTGACCTTGCCGAACGCGGCCGTGATGACCGCGGCCCGGGGGCGCCCCGGCTCGTTACGGTCGAAGCCGGCGAGCAGGTAGAACGCGACGGTGAGCCCCTCCCAGCCGAACAGCAGGACGAACAGATGATCGGCGGTGACGATCACCTCGACCGCGGCCAGGGTCAGCGCCACCGCCGCGGGCAACCGGGGCCGCGAGGCAGCGACGGGTGAGGCGGCGGCCAGCAGCACCGGGACGGCGACCGCGAACGCGATGACCAGGAACAGTCCGGACAGCCGGTCGGTACGCAACGCGGCCGAGCCGAGCCCGCCCAGATTCCCCAGTCGCAACGTATCGGTGTCGCCGGCCAGGCCGCGCCCACCGGCCACGACCAGCACCACCGCTCCCGCGGCGCACAGCAGCCAGGACAGCGGGATCGCGAGACCGGCGAGCAGCGCGGCGGTGCGCGGCTTCGGCCAAACCGACCACCGGGGTACCCCGGCCGCCCAGCTGGCAACCGCGGCGACCGCGAAGATCACGAGCGCGGCGAGGAGCATCAGGCCGCCCCCCGTCCCGGCGGAACGCGGCCGAGGGCCACCAGGATGGCGTGCAGCAGGCTGAACGGTGTAGCCGGCGACCCGGGCACCCATACGTCCACGTCGACGAGCGGGCCGACGCCGGCACCGCCGGTGTAGCCGCCGCCGATCAGCCCGCCGCTGACCGCGTCGCTGCCCGCGGCGATCACGACGACCGGGTCAGGCATGGCCGCACGGGTGCGTTGCAGCGGCGCGGCCATGCCGGTGGCACCGATGCCGGTGACCAGCAGGATGTCGGCGTGCCGGGGGCTGGCGGTGAGGAAGATGCCGAGCCGGTGGACGTCGTAGACCGGGTTGAGCAGCGCATGCACCTCCCATTCGTCGCTGCCGTCGGAGCCGGCGTCGACGTGGCGGATGTGCACCGAGCGGCGCAGCCGCCGCACCCGCGCGGCCAGCTGTGCGCGCAACTCGGTGAGCGCCTCGTCGGTCTCCGGCACGACGCCGACGACGAGCCGCTGTCGGTCGAGCGTCGCCGTCGCTGAGCCCGGTGCCCACTCGAACAGGTCCGGCAACGCGGCGACGCAGCGGCCGCACAGGATGCAACGGCCGCGGTCGAGGCGCACCGCCCCGTCGTCGACCGCGATGGCGCGAGTGGGACAGAGTCGTTCGCTGACCGCGACCTCGCGCAGCGCCGCGCGATGCCCGGCGGTCCCGCCCGCGGCGGCTGGGTCACGCACCTGCACGGCGGCTGGGAAGGCGTCGAAGTAGTCGTCGCGGCGCCAGGGCCAGCGGCTCGTTGCGACGCCGTCCCGCAGGCCACGCAGTACCCACGGCATCTACATCGCCACCGCGGCGTACGACAGCCCGAAGCTGGCTTCGATGAACGGGAAATCCGTCGTGATGTCCCCGTGCCACACGTCGTGGAACAGCACGAGATTGTGGAACGACGCCGACCGGGCCAGGCAGCGGCGGATCCGGCCCGCCCACAGCTCGATGGCGTAGATCACCTCGCCCTGCGGGGCTTCCGCCCAGCCGGCGGCGAACCCGTCACCGGCCGGCACCCGCACGTTCACCGGCCCGGCCGGTAGCTGGCCGTGCTGCTCGCACGCCTCGGCGATCAACGCGACCGCGGCGTCGATCTCTGCCCAGCGCACTCGCAGCCGCGCCATGGCGTCGCCACCCTCCTGGGCTACGGAGGCGGGGCGACTCAGCTCGGAGTAGGCGTCCGCGCCACGGCGCCACCGGTCGTCGTCGTCGAACCCGGATGCGCGGCCCACCGGGCCCAGCGCCCCGTAGGCCCGGGCTACCGCGGGATCGAGCCAGCCCGCGCCGCGGACGCGGTCGAGGAACGAGGCAGTGTTCATCAGCGCGGCCGCGTCCGCGCGCACGCGGGCGTGGATCGCGGCGACCCGCGCGACGATCTCCGCCCCGGCTAGTGCGGGTTCGGCCTGCACACCGCCCGGGACGACGACGCCGCGGCCGAATCGGCTTCCGCACATCCGGGACACCAGCCGCATCACGGCTTCCTTGTGCCAGCCGAAGCGCGCCGTGGCCACCGCGAGCCCGGCCGCGTCGCACAGTCGCATGGCCACGTCCAAGTGGTTGGCGATGCGCTCCAGCTCCGCGTACACCACCCGCAGCAGCCGAGCCCGCCGCGGCACATTCAGGCCGCCGATGGCCTCGATGGCGTGCGCGTAAGCGAGCGCATGCGCCACTGAGGCGACGCCCTCGACCCGTTCGGCCACCAGCGCCCCGTCGTCCAGGCCGAGGCCCTCGAAGCGCTTGGCGATCCCGCGATGCTTGAAATGCGGGCGGATATTGAGGTGCGGGATGTCCTCACCCGGCGTCTCGACAAGGAACTCGATCGACTCGAACACCCCGGACCGGACCGGGCCCAGCGCAGTCGTGAACATGCCACGGCCGGTCACGTCAACCGGGCCGGACTCGTCGCTGGGGTACAGCAGATCCGGCTCGATCGGGAGCCCAGGCCGGGGCCGCGCGTCGGTAGAACGGCTGCCTTCGGGCAGCGGAAGCAGCAGCGGGTCCAGCCGCGGATGTCCCACCGGGACGACGCCGGACAGGTCGTGCAGCGCGCGCTCGTACCAGAACGCCGCCGGCACCTGCGGGGTCAGCGACGGGTAGGACAGACCTGCCGTGCCGTCCGCGATGAGCAGGGTGCTCAGGCAGTCGATGCTTTCGCCTGCCGCGACGAGAGCGGTCAGCTGACAGGCCTCGCCGCGGGCGGTGCCGTACGCCCCGGCGAACCGGGCACCACGCTGGACGCGGGAGACAATCTCGCGGCGCCAGGCATCCACATCGCTGCCAGGCACCACCGTGGGGCGGGGGAGGGCCATCAGCCAGCACCGCCCTGCAACTCCAGTGCCCCCCGCGACAGCAGGTCGACCAGGTGCGTCGGCGGGTCGACGCCGAGCACGATCAGCACCGCCACACCGGCCAACACCGGGACGACCATCCACGCGCTCGGCTCCCCCCGAACGACCGCGGCATCGGCAGCACCGGGCTGGAACAGAATGCGGGTCGTCGATGCGGTCAGCCCGAGGAACGCCAAGGTGACCAGCACGACGAGGATCCCGCCGCCCGCGTGGTGCGCGCTGCCGAATCCGCCGGCCACGATCTGGAACTCGCTGCGGAAGATACCGAACGGCGGCATCGCAGACAGCGCGAAGACCGCAAGCAGGAACAGCGGCCCGGACCAGGGCAGCAGGTTGATGCCGGCGCGGATGCGGCCCAGTTCCTTGGTGCCGAACTTGCGCACCAGCACGCCCGCACCCAGGAACGCATTCCCCTTCGCCGCAGCGTGGGCGAGGACGTGCAGCAACACGCCGGCGAACGCCAGCGGCGCGCCGAAGCTGACCCCGACCGCCAGGATGCCCATGTGCTCCACGCTGGAGTAGGCCAGCAACCGCTTGACGTCGCGTTGATCGAGCACGTACAGCGCGGCCATCAGCAGCGACGCGACGCCGAACACCAGCAGCACGGTCTGCGGAAAGTGCGTGCCGACAGACGCGGCGGTCACTTGGTAGAAGCGCAGGATCGCGTAGAACGAAACCGCGAGCAGCGATCCGGACAGCAGCGCCGACACCGGCGTCGGCGCCTCCGCGTGCGCGTCCGGAAGCCAGGTGTGCACCGGGAACAGGCCCACTTTGGTGCCGTAGCCGACCACCGCCAGCACGAACGCCAGCCGCACCGGCGTGGCCGGCAACTGATGCGCGGCGCGCAACAGCGGATCGAAGGCCAGATCGTAGGACGGGCCCAGCGCCTGGGCACCGGCGTAGTACATGACAACCGTCGCTAGCAGTCCGATGCCCAGCCCGGACGACGCGATGAGCACGTACTTCCAGGCGGCCTCGGTGGCGCCCTCGGTGTTGTCGATGGCGACCAGCAGCGCCGACACCACGGTAGTGATCTCCACCGCGATCCACAGCAACGCCAGGCCGTTGACCAGCGGGGCGCACACCATCGACCAGGCGAACGCATTCAGCCCGAGGTAGAAACGCCGGCTGTAGCGGGCGAACATCGCGGCTTCCGCGCCGCCCTCGGCGGCGGTGGCCCGCGCCTCGTCTGCGAGATACCCGATCGAGTACGCACCGGTGACCGCGTACAGGAACGCAGTCGCCAACACGAACACCACGGGCAACGCGTCGGCCCGCAGGTAGCGGATCGCGGTCACCGTATGGTCGGCGGCCGCCGGAATGATGGCCAGCGCCAGCCCAAGGGTAGCCAACCCGGCCAGCACGGTGACCGCCGCGGCGACCCGACGCGGGGCCACCCCCGACGCGGCAATGGCGACGAGCGGCACGATAACGAGCAGCACCAGCACGACGGACACGTCAGCCCCGCAACCGGTCGAGCGTCTCGGTGGACAGCGACTGGGTTCGTCCATGGTGCAGCCGCATCAGCACGCCGAACACCACGACCGCGACCAGTAGGTCAAACAGGAAGGCCACTTCGAAGATCAACGGCAGCCCGGCAGCGACGACGAGGCTGGCCATTGAGACGCCGTTCTCCAGCGAATAGAACCCGATCGCCTGGCTGACCACGTCTCGTCGCACGATCATTAGCACGAACGCCACGAGCACTACCGCAATCGACAGGCTCAGCGCCGCCTTCGGTAACACGTTCGAGTGGATCTGCAGCGCGCCGACCGTGAAGAACCCGAACGCCGCCACCACGATCGACACGATGACCTCGCTGGCCACCCCGAGCGCGCCGCTGCCGGCGATCTCCGTATCGGCGTCGCCGAGCAGCCGCAGGATCACCGCTGGCACGATCACCGCCTTCAACGTGAACGACATCGCGGCGAGGGCGTACAGCTCGGGGATGCCACGGGCGCTCGCGACTACGGCAGCCAGGATGCTGATCGCCAGAGACTGCACTGCAAACAAGCGCACCTGAGCGCGCAGCATCGCTGAGCGGAGCATGAGGAACTCCAGCAGCAGCACGACGACCGCGATCGTGTTTGTCGTCCCCTCGAACACACTTGGCACGCTCGTCGATGCAGCAGCGAATGCGCTCATCCCGGTGGTCATCAGCCACCGCCCAGGTACAGCGTGAACACCGCTAGCACTGCGAGCAGGAACGCGGCCGCGACGAACTCGGTGATCTTGAATAGCCGCAGCTTCGCGAACGAGTTGTCGATAACCGCGACCACGCAGCCGAGCAGGATCGCCTTGCCGAGCAGCGCGAGGATTGCGAGGCCCACCTGGTCGGCCCGCGTGGTCGATGACAGCCCCCATGGCGCGACGAAGACGTTGATGAAGATCGTGTACAGCACCAGTTGTTTCGCCGCGGAACCCCACTTCAGCAATGCGAAATACGGGCCGGAGTGCTCGAACGGCAGCGCCTCTTCGATCATCCCGAACTCGGTGGTGCCGGTGTGCGTCTCCACCGGGATCCGCCCAGTCTCGAAGAGGATCACCAGGAACAGCGCCGCCGACGCGAGCAGGTGCGCCGGCCGGACGATCTGGTCCGGCCCGCTGCGCACCGTCGCGCCGAGCACGTACGGCAGGTCGGTGGTGGTCACGAGTGCGACGCTGAACACGACGAGCAACACGACCGGTTCGGTGATCGCGCCGAACGTCTTGGCCCGGCTGGAGCCGAGTTGCGCATACACCCCGCCGGACTCCGCGGCCGCCACCGCCACCACGAAGCTGGCCAGCGCCAGCACGAACCCGCCGCCGAGGATGTCGCCCATGTAGCCAAGTGGCAGGGCGTAGCTAGTGAGGACCGGGATCAGCAGCGGCACCGTCAGGTAGCAGGCGAACGACAGCACCGGTGCGAGCAGGAAGAACGGGCCGGTGCCTTCGGGAGCCAGCGCCTCCTTGCCGAACGACTTCGCCAGGTCGAAGTAAGGCTGCAGGATCCGCGGCCCGCGCCGCCCTTGCAGTCGTGCCTCGACCTGCGCGATCACACCGCTGAGCAGCGGCGCGCCAGCGGCGACAGTGGCGACCTGCAACCCCTGGATCACCGCGATCGGCAACGTGGCGGTCATTGCACGCGCTGGCACGGCGCGGCGGTGCCAGAGGCGCGTGCGGTTGGCCGCCGGGTCAGGCCACCCGAGCGCGCGGCCGATTTCCTGCGCCCGGCCGCGACGGCCGGGCGCCATGCATCATCTCGAAAGGCACCGCCTACCGGCGACACTGAATAGGCGCGGGGCGGATGCCCTCGACGGCAGCAGACAACGCGGCACACCTGCGACTCCTTCGTTCGCAGGGGCCATTAGCGTCGCCGCTGTTCGGAACGCTCGTCCAGGCGGGCTCCATCGCCTCACCGCAAGTACATCAAACCTCGCGCGGCCCGGTCAAGCTGGCCGGCAGGGCACGCGCGGATACTCGTCAGCCGGGCAATACTGTGCAGCTCACTCCCCGGCGTCCGAGAACTCGTCTGGCCATTGACCCGAGTCGTCGGGGCGCCACAAGTTGCCCAAGTAGGGGGCAGTACCTCGGTTGCCGCGTGCGATCGCCGGCAGGTAACCGGCGATCGGGGGACGCAGCTTGAGCTTCGGGAGCCGTTCCAATGCAACCCACTGCGGCACCGTGCCCGGCTCACCTGTCGCGAGCCCGTCCACGCCGCGCCCGTCGGCAAGGAAGATCAGCTCGACGATACGACGCTGGTTCCGTGGATTGATCACCTCGAGCACGAAGGCGCATCGCGTCGGCGTGATCTCCAGGCCAGTCTCCTCGTGCACCTCACGACGGGCGCAGGCGGCCATGCTCTCGCCGTCGCGCGGCCGACCTCCGGGTAGCACCCAGTCGTCAGCGGCTTCCCTGTGTACAAGCAGGAACTTGTCATGGCCGACCACAGCCACCGAGCAGCGCAAGTCCACGAGCGACTCATCGTCCGCGAGGCCGTCCCGAAATGGCCTGTCCGCACCGGTCGTCACGACACTGCTCTCCGTCCAAGCAGCTGATTGGCCAAGACGTGGGCGTTCCCGTCCGCCGGTGCGTCTAGGGCTGCGCTGCCGCAAGGGCAGCTGGCGACACACAGCATCTGCGACTCCTTCGTTCGCAGGTGCCATCAGCTTGGCCGCGGTTCGGAACACTCGTCCAGGCGGGCTCCATCGCCTTCGGCCAGTCAATCAAGCGCAGATGATCGTGGTCAAGGCCCGATGGTGGTGACCATGACCGACTCAGCGCGCGGCCGAGCGGGACTTGACGCCGCTGTTCCGCCCCCGCGAGTCTGCTCCCGCCGGTTGGCGAACGGATCACCTATCTGGGAGGATTGATCTCAGGCGATGGGGCTCGCCGACCAACTGCAGCGGAGGCTGCTAACGGTCCCTGACACGCAATGCGTGGAAGGAGAGCGGCGTGGCCCACATCGATCAGGTGCGTTCCGCACCGTTCAGCAGCATCCTGTTCGCCGACGCCGGGGCAACTGCGGACCTCGCAGACCGGGCCGAGCCGGCGTGTTTCCACGACCTGAATCTCGATCAGGTCGTCAGCTCCCTCACAAGTGGCCGCGAGGACTACGACCTCACGCCCTTCTTCTACACCTCACTCGCCGACCGGGCTGCCATCAGCTATCGCCACGAGGTCCTGCGCGATCTGGACCGCGCGCCGCTGCTCGAGCACGTCGAGTCCTTCGCCAGGAAGATGAGGCTCATGCGCGAACGCATCGCGCTGGCTGACAAGCTGCACTACAAGTATCAAAAGCAACGTTGGTACCTGGACGCGGTGGCAACGTATTGCGAAGCGGCCACCGAGCTAGCAGCTGATCTTCGCGCCGCCGAGCTGACCTCACAGGGCTTCCTGAGCTTGCGCGAGTATCTGGCGGCTTATCTGAGCTCCCCGAGCTTCCGCTCCCTCCTCGCAGACACGACGCAGCTGAGGAATGACCTCGACCAGGTGCACTATTCCGTGCACATCAAAGGGAATCACATCAGAGTCCGGAGATACGCCGGCGAGCCTGACTACAGCGCAGACGTGGACAGAACATTCGCCAAGTTCAAACAGCACGCGGACAAGGACTACCGCGTCCGCTTGTCGGACTGGCCGGACATGAATCACGTCGAGGCGGGCGTACTTGACCTTGTGGCAAAACTCTACCCCGAAACGTTCTTGACCCTCGAGGCCTACTGCCGGCGCTATCAAGGGTTGGTCGATGACACGATTGGCAGGTTCGACCGTGAAATACAGTTCTACGTCGCGTACCTTGAGTACCTGAGACCGATCAGAGCCGCTGGGCTGAAGTTCTGCTATCCGAAGATGTCGAGCGAGTCGAAAGAGGTCCACGCTTACGAAACGTTCGACCTAGCCCTGGCCAGAAAACTGAGTCTGGAGGGTGCACCAGTTGTCACCAACGACTTCCAGCTGAACGAACCGGAACGGATCCTTGTCGTATCCGGCCCGAACCAGGGCGGCAAGACCACCCTGGCCCGAACATTCGGTCAAACGCACTACCTGGCCCGCCTGGGTTGCCCGATCCCCGGCCGGTCAGCACACCTGTTCCTTTACGACGAGCTGTTCACCCACTTCGAAAAGGAAGAGGATCTCGGCAACTTACGAGGGAAGCTTCAGGACGATCTGGTCCGGATTCGCAAGATACTCGACACTGCCACGGCCTCGAGCGTCATCGTCATCAACGAAATCTTCGACTCCACCACGCTCAAAGACGCAATTTACCTCGGTAGAGAGGTGATGGCACGGATAATCGAGCTAGATGCGTTGTGCGTCTACGTGACCTTCATCGTCGAGTTGGCGTCGCTGAGCGACACCACCGTCAGCATGGTCAGCAGCGTGGACGCAGGCAATCCCGCGCGACGGACGTACAAGCTGATTAGAAGGCCCGCCGATGGGCTCGCCTATGCCACGGCGATCGCTGAGAAGTACGGCCTCACCTACGAGTCGTTGAGGAGGCGCATCGCAGCATGAAAGCTTTCCTCATGCACCGGGATGAGGACTTCGACTTGTCCCAGCACCTCCCGCAGAACGAACAGGCATTGACACAGGACCTTGAGCTGACCACCCTGCTCGCTGCGATGGCGCGGGGCGACCAGTTCCTGCTGAATGTAGCGCGGGTCGGGCTGTTGTGCAGCCTGGACGACCCTGAAGGTATCGCATATCGCCAGCACATCGTCAGTGATTGCCTTGCGCAGCCCGATGTCGTCCGGGAGATCTACGACATCGCGGTCGAGACGATCGTCGAGGAGAAGAAGATCTATCGCGGCTTCTTCCGACGTCCGGATTCGATATTGAACGGATCGGTATCCGAGCTGGAACTGTTCGTCGGGAAGCTGAGGAAGCTGAGGCAGCTAGCTGACGAACACGGGCACAAATTCCGATCGGAGGGCTTTACCAGGTTCTTCGCGATGTTGACGGCTGAACTGGATGACGACTACTTCGGTGTGGTCACCGACCACTTGAAGCGACTACGTTTCCGGGCGGGAGCGCTGATCAGCGCCACGCTGGGCGACGGAAACAAGGGTACCGATTACGTACTTCGTGAGCCCCGAGAGGTGAAGCTGGGTCTAGTGGACCGCATCATTGGCAAGGGTCCGGCCAGTTACACTTTGACGATCAGCGATCGCGACGAGAGCGGAGCCCAGGCCCTCTCAGAACTGAGGGACCGTGGGATCAACCTGGTGGCGAACGCTCTCGCTCAGGCGACGGATCACATTCTCAGCTTCTTTAGCCTGTTACGGTCCGAAATGGCATTCTACGTCGGTTGCCTGAACCTATATGAAGCACTTTCCGCCAAGAGTGTCGCTGTCTGCTTCCCCAAACCGCTTCCCGTGGAGAAGTGCGCTCTATCGAGCGGCGGACTGTACGATCCCTGTCTGTCGTTGACCACCCCGGAGCCAGTCGTCGGCAACGACCTGAACGCCGACGACAGATCGCTGGTGGTGATCACTGGCGCGAACACGGGGGGTAAGTCGACGTTCCTGCGGAGTCTTGGCCTGGGCCAATTGATGATGCAGGCGGGCATGTTCGTCGCGGCAAACTCCTTCTCTGCCAATGTGTGCAGCGGGATCTTCACGCACTACAAACGCGAGGAGGACACGAGCATGACCAGCGGGAAGCTGGACGAGGAGCTGAGCCGGATGAGGGAGATTGCCGACAAGATAGCGCCACGCTCCATCCTGCTCTGTAACGAGTCATTCGCGGCGACGAATGAGCGAGAAGGCTCCGAGATCGGGAGGCAGGTAGTCCGGGCGTTGGTGGATACCGACATCAAAGTCTTTTTCGTGACCCATTTGTACGACCTGGCGGAGAGCCTCTACCGGGAGCAGCGGGAGGCCGGCGTTTTCCTTCGGGCGGAGCGGAAGGCGGGCGGACGGCGAACGTTCAAACTTGTCGAGGGCGCCCCGTTGCCCACGAGCTATGGCGCGGACTTGTACACGCAGGTCTTCGGGACCGGTGCCGGCTCAGCACGATCCGACACGCGCCCGGCACACACCACGCGGCCGATTGCGCGGCCGGGCGAGCGGCAATAGCGCTGCTTGTCGCCATCTGGTCCGGCGGTCAGGAAGACGCGGGAAGGTCTGGCGAAGTCGTTAGTCCGGCGAGCTGGATCAGCTCGTCCCCCGGGGCGTCGCTCACCCGTCCGAACCGTGCGGCGAGCGCTGCCCACCTGCCGCTGCTGCCGAGGCGGGGCCGGAAGGCGAGCAGCGCGGCTTGCTCCAGGATCTGCTGCTGGTAATCAAGCAGCTGCTCGACGTGGCGGGTCTGCGGATTCTGCGGCATGACCCAAACGCGCTTGCGCAGGTCGAGGTAGGCCGACACAACCTCACCGCACGCCCGGGCGAGCTCTTGGCCAGGGTCGGGATGAGTGGTGCAGCGCTGCACGAGCTCATGGACCTGCGGAACCATGGAGGCTCCCTCGAGGACTACGAGGCGCAGCTCGGTGTCGACGATGGCTGTCATGGCCGCTCCTCTCACGAGAGGGGCCGTCAGCCGTTCGGCAGTTCGGCCAACGCGGGCCGGGCGAGCTCCATCGCCGATCCCAGTGTCCTCCTATCCGGTGCATGCGTCACGTGGACGCACGACTCGATCGTCTGGGGTCTCGTCTATGGTCGGATCCTGGAGGCACAAGTGCGGGTCGCGTTGTTCGTCACCTGTCTGGTGGACGGGCTGTTTCCCGACGTAGGCAAGGCGACGGTGCGGTTGCTGCGGCGGCTGGGGCATGAGGTCGTGGTGCCGATGGCGCAGACGTGCTGCGGGCAGATGCACGTGAACACCGGCTATCCCGGTGAGGCGTTGCGACTGGTGCGCAATCACGTGCAGACGTTTCTGGATTGCGATGTGATAGTCACGCCGAGTGCTTCCTGCGCGGGATCGGTGCGGCATCAGCACTGCGAGGTCGCCCGGCGGTTCGGTGACCGGCAGCTGGCCGACGCGGCGGAGGTGGTCGCCCGACACACGTTCGAGCTGTCGGAGTTCCTGGTCGACGTGCTGGGTGTGACGGACGTCGGGGCGCACTACCCGCATCGGGTGACATATCACCCGACGTGCCATTCGCTGCGGCTGCTGCGGGTGGGTGATCGTCCGCTGCAGCTGCTGCGGGCAGTACGCGGCATCGAGTTGGTGGAGCTGGGCGATGCGGACTCGTGTTGCGGGTTCGGCGGCACGTTCGCGGTGAAGAACCCGGACGTGTCGACGGCGATGCTGGCCGACAAGATGCGGGCCGTCCTCGACACCAGGGCCGAGGTATGCACGGCGGGAGACGCGTCGTGCCTGATGCATATCGGGGGTGGCCTGTCCCGGCTGCAGACCGGGGTGCGGACCGTGCATCTGGCCGAGATCCTGGCGGCGTCATGACGTTTCTTGGCATGCCGGCCGCGTCGCGCGGGGTAGGTCAGCTGCGCGGCTCGCAGCCATTCGCGCAGGCCGCGAAGGCCGCCGTCTCCGATGCCCAGCTGCGCCGCAACCTGGGCAATGCGACGGCGACGATCCGCGGCAAACGCGCGGCGGTGGTGGCCGAGCTGCCGGACTGGACGCAGCTGCGGGCGGCCGGCGCAGCGATCAAGGGCGACGTGCTGGCGCACCTGGACCGATACCTGGAACAGCTGGAATCCGCAGTCGAGACGCGGGGTGGGACCGTGCACTGGGCCAGGGACGCGGTGGAGGCAAACTCGATCGTCACCGGGCTAGTGCGGGCCACCGGAGCGCGCGAGGTGGTGAAGGTCAAGTCGATGGCCACCCAGGAGATCGGCCTGAACGAAGCCCTCGCGGCCGCTGGGATCACCGCGGTCGAGACGGACCTGGCCGAGCTGATCGTGCAGCTCGGCCACGACACGCCCAGCCACATCCTGGTGCCGGCCATCCACCGCAACCGAGCCGAGATCAGGGAGATCTTCCTGCGCGAGATGCCTCACGTCGACCCGGCGCTGAGCGACGAGCCGGCGGCGTTGGCCGAAGCGGCGCGCAGGCACCTTCGGCAGAAGTTCCTCACCGCTCAGGTGGCGATCAGTGGGGCGAACTTCGCCGTCGCCGAGACCGGAACGCTGGCGGTGGTGGAGTCCGAGGGGAACGGCCGGATGTGCCTGACCCTGCCGCGGACGCTGATCACGGTGATGGGCATCGAGAAGCTGGTGCCGACCTGGCGCGACCTGGAGGTGTTCCTGCAGCTGCTGCCTCGTTCATCGACGGGCGAGCGGATGAACCCGTACACCTCGATGTGGACGGGCGCCGCCGAAGGACAGGACTTTCACCTGGTGCTGCTGGACAATGGGCGGACCGCGACGCTGGCCGATCCGCATGGGCGGTCGGCGCTGCGCTGCATCCGCTGCTCGGCGTGCCTGAACGTCTGCCCGGTGTACGAACGCACCGGCGGGCACGCCTACGGCTCGGTCTACCCCGGGCCGATCGGGGCTGTGCTCTCGCCCCAGCTGACCGGGGTGGCCGACAACGCGTCGCTGCCGTACGCCTCGACGCTGTGTGGCGCCTGCTTCGACGCGTGCCCGGTCGCCATCGACATCCCGACGATGCTCGTTCACCTGCGGGCCCGCGTCGTCCAGGAGCGGCGTGACACACATCGGCTGCCATCTGCGGAGCAGACGGCGATGTCCGCGGCGGCATGGACAATGAGCGACCCGACGCGCTGGGCGCGGACATTGCGCTCGATCCGGCTCAGTCGGCTGCTGAAGAAGCGCCGGGCACTGCCCTCGCCGCTGGGCGCCTGGGCCGCCGCCCGCGATCTGCCTGATCCGCCCAGCGAGACGTTCCGGGACTGGTGGACTCGCGAGGGACGGCCGTGAGCGCCGTCCTTTGCCGATCGTGCAACCTTTGGCCGCCTGGGGCGGCCGAGAGTTGCGCGATCGGGGAGGAAGCCCGATGACCGCGCGGGACGAGGTCCTGGCCCGCATCCGCACCGCGTTGGCCGATCGTCCGACGCCGCCAGCGATCGTGCGCGACTACCGGCCGGCAGGCAGCGTCCAGCCCAATCGCGAACTGTTCGCTGAGCGGGTCGCCGACTACCGGGCGACTGTCCTAACCGCGGCCGCGGACGGCGTCGCCGCAGTCGTGGCCGCCGCCCTGGCCGAACGCGGCGCAACCCGAGTGGTGGTGCCGGCCGGGTTCCCCGCCGAATGGCTGCCTCAAGTCCAGACCATCCCCGATACGGCGACGGTCGAGGAGCTCGACGCTGCCGACGGGGTCCTTACCACCTGCGCCGTGGTCATCGCGGAGACCGGCACGATCGTTCTCGACCACGGACCCGGCCAGGGTCGCCGATCGCTGAGCCTGGTGCCTGACTACCACCTGGTCGTGGTTCGTGCCGAGCAGATCCGCGCGCTCGTCCCTGATGCCATCGCGGCCCTCGACCCGACCCGCCCACTGACCTGGATCAGCGGACCCAGCGCTACCAGCGACATCGAGCTCAACCGGGTCGAGGGTGTGCACGGCCCGCGCACGCTCGAGGTGGTGCTCGTGTCTCAACCGGTGCGCCAGATGTCCGTGACCGACGTTACGGCTGCGCTGGCACCCAACGCAGGCAGGCCGTAGGCGTCCTCGACGGTGCGCAGCAGCCGGTAGTGGTCGATTCGTTCGCTGTACCTGCCGGGCTGGACGTGCGCGCCGGCGACGATCGTCACGATCCGGTTGTCCTGGCTGTAGTCGTCCTCGTCGCAGGTCAGGATGAACAAGCTGTTGTGCCGAGCGGCCCAGTCGGCGTAGCCGCCCAAGTTGTTGTGCAGCCATTGGTCGGCCTGCGCCACGGTTCCGTCGTGCATGTCGTGGTCGAGGTTCGGAATGACGAACGACAGCGTGGGCAGCGCCGCGAAGGTGCTCGGGAATGCGGTGAACGGCCGGTTGACGGACGCTGGCAGGTTCGCGAAATTCACCCACGGGTTGTGCTTGCGGGCATAGGCGTCGCTGCTGCAGCCGGTGAATCCGGCAGCCGGCAGACCCTCCGAATAGCCGGCGAACGTGAGACCGGCGTCGAGCAGCTCGCGGCCGAGATTCGGGGTCGGGAACGTGTGCGGGCAGGAGTCGTCGGTAATGCCCTGCGTCGAGCCGGAGAACAGCGCTAGGTAGTTCGGCTGGCTGGGATGCGCCACCGCGTATGACTGCGTGAAGAGCGCACCGGACGTGGCCAGGGAGTTGATGAACGGCGCGTTCGTATCGCCGATCAGCTCGTCGTAGGCATGGTTCTCCAGCACGGCCACAACGACGTGATCGGGTCGCGGAACGGCCGATCGGCGCGTGGAATGGGGCGTGGGAGAGGCAGCCGTTGAGGCGGACGTCGAAGCTCTTGCTATCGACGCACTGGGCGCGGGCCGGCTGGCGCCACCACAGCCGACGAGGGCCAGCGCCAGTGTCGTACCGATGACCGCCAGGCGTCTCATCCGCCGCCGTCCAGCGTGCGGATGGAGACGGGCGGTGAAGGTCAAGCGTCCGCCAGCTCGGCCACCTGGGAGGCGACCAGCCCGATCTCGGCCGGGCCCACCCGGCAGCAGCCACCGACGAGCCGGGCGCCGGAGGCGATCCAGTCCCTGACCTGACGTGGCGAGAAGGCTGGCCGTCCGATCCAGGCATGCCGCGCGGGGTCCCACGCCTCGCCACTGTTCGGATAGGCGACGACCGGTTTGCCGCTGCATGCCGCAGCGGCCGCGACCAGGTCCGTGACCTCGGGCGGTGCGGTGCAGTTCACGCCGACGGCGATCACCGGTGAACAGCCGCCGGCCATGGCGAATGCCTCCGTCACGTCCTCGCCTTCGCGAGTCCGCATCCGGTGGCATGTCAGCGAGAGCCACGCGGGCACAGCGAGGCGGTCTACCTCGGCGAGCACCGCCTCGACCTCTGCCAGGCACGGGATCGTCTCGATGGCGAGCAGGTCGGCGCCCGCTGCGGCGAGGATCTCCATCCGCGGGCGGTGGAAGCGTCGCAACTGCGCGACGCTCAGGCCGTAGTCGCCGCGGTACTCCGACCCGTCGGCGAGCACCGCCCCGTACGGTCCGACGGAGGCAGCCACCCAACCTCGGCCGCGCGCGTCACGGGCCTCGCGGGCCAGGGTCACGCTGCGCCGAAGCATTGCCGCCGGGTCGAGGCCGCGTCTGCGGAAGCCGTCGATCGAGGCCTGGTAGCTGGCCGTCGTCGCAACTTCGGCTCCCGCGGCGAAATACGCGCTATGCACCGCGCGGATTTCGTCCGGCCGGTCGGCCAGCAAGCGGGCCGACCACAGTTGCCCGGGCAGATCATGACCGCGCCGCTCGAGTTCGGTCGCCATCCCACCGTCGACCACGACCACGCGCTGCGCGATCACCCCGGCCAGCCCGCTCACCCGTCCAGTCTGCCTCGGAGTTACCAGTGATCAGGACGCTAAGTTCAATGCGTGACGGCGCTGATCATCCCGGCTCGCTTCAACGGGCCGGCCGAGTCCGGCCACGGCGGGGTCAGCGCCGGCCGGCTCGCAGCGTTCCTGCCCGGCGACGCCGCCGTACAGGTGACCTTGCGGCGCCCGGTTCCGCTCGATACCCCGCTGCGCGTCGAGGTCAGCGGTGAGTCGGCGACGGCGCATCACGCAGGTGAGGTCCTGGCGGAAGCGGCGGTCGTGGACCGCGCCGTGCCCGGAACTCCCGTGGCGGCGGTGAGCTTTGCCGAGGCCCAGCGCGCGGCCGCGGACTTCGACGGGTTGGCCGCCCATCCGTTCCCGACCTGCTTCGTCTGCGGGACACGTCGGCCCGCCGGGGACGGCCTGGCGGTGTTTGCCGGGCCGGTCGACGCAGATCCGCACCGGACAGCGGCGCCGTTCGTGGTGCGCGCGGAACACCTGTTCGACGGTCTGGGAGGGGCGGACGCCCCGGACCAGCCGACCGACGGTGCGCGGCGGGTGCTGGTATGGGGTGTGCTGGATTGCCCGGGAGGCTGGGCGATCGGCCTGCCGCAGCGCCCAGCGGTGCTCGGCCGCATTGCCGCCCGGGTGGTCGACGTGCCGGCTATCGGCGAGCGGTGCGTCGTCGTTGGCGAACTGGACAGGTGGGATGGGCGCAAGGCATACACGCGTACCACCGCGTACGGCGCCGACGGACGCGAACTCGGCCGCGCTTCCGCGGTGTGGATCGAGATCCCGCTGCCGCACGCCGACGTCACGCGTCCTCGGTGAGCTGCCGGTCGCGCTGGGCGGCACCCGGGCCACCGTAGGGGTAGTCAGCTGCCGCAGGGTCGCTGGCGGCATCGAGCCGGCTGGTCTCCACTGCGGTCAGGTGTAGCCCAGCGGCACCGAGGTTGTCGTCGAGCTGCTCGACAGTGCGGGCGCCGAGGATCACCGACGTCACGCAGGGCTGGTCGACCAGCCAGGCCAACGCGACCTGCGCCATCGACGCGTTGCGTCCGGCACCGACCTGGCGGACCGTGTCGATGACGTCCCAGGTGCGATCGAGCAGGCTGCGCCGGTCGTAGGCCTCGACGCCTCGCCCGGGGTTCTCGCCGAGCCGGGTGGCGCCGGTGGGCAGCTGCTCGCGGCGGTACTTGCCGGTGAGCCAGCCACCGCCGAGCGGTGACCACGGCAGCAGCCCCAGGCCAGTGGACTGGCAGGCGGGCACGATCTCCCACTCGATCTCGCGGGCCAGCAGGTTGTACTGCGGCTGCAGGGTGACCGGCTTTGACAGTCCGCGGAAGTCGGCGATGTCCACGGTCTTCTGCACCTGCCAGCCGGTGAAGTTCGACAACCCGAGGTAGTGCAGCTTGCCGGCCCGTACTGCGTCGTCGAGGAATCGCAGCGTCTCCTCCAGCGGCGTCAGCGGATCGTATGCATGAACCTGGTACAGATCGACCGAGTCGACGCCGAGCCGGCGCAGCGATGCGTCCAGCGCCACACGCAGATGCCGCCGCGACAGGCCGGCATCGTTCGGCCCCCCGCCGGTGGCGAATCGGCCCTTGGTAGCCAGGACGATCTGGTCCCGCGCATCGCTGCGTGCGGCCAGCCAGCTGCCGATGATCTGCTCGCTCACTCCGGCGCTGTAGACGTCCGCGGTGTCGATGAGCGTGCCGCCGGCCTCGACGAACCGGTCGAGCTGAGCGTGCGCGCCGTCCTCGTTCGTCTCGGTACCGAACGTCATCGTGCCGAGAGCAAAGGTCGACACAATGCAACCACTAGGCCCCAGCGTGCGGTATTCCACGGAGTCTCCTTCGCGGGCGAGTGCTCAGCCGGCGGCGGGCGGTGGCCGGCGTTCCTCAAGGGCGGTCAGGTATGCGGCGATCGCGTCCATGGTCCTCGGCGAACTCCACTGCCTGGTGACCGCCTCGTCGTCGGCGGGCTGATGCTCGGCGATGCGAAGTCTGGCCGGTCGATGCAGTTGGTGCTTGGTGAGGGCGTACGCATCCGGGGCGACTCGGGAGGGCGTACGCGGCAGCTCCGCTGCCCGGGCCATGAGCGCCTCCGGAGCGATCACCTCGTCGACGAGGCCGATCGAGCGCGCTTCCTCGGGATCGAGGGTTCGACCGGTCGGCATAAGCGGCGCGGCCGCGGATCCCGTTGCGTAGCGCATGATCTCCAATGCACTGGTCGGGAACGGCACGCCGACCAGCAGTTCGGTCAGCCCGATCGTCCCGGCGCACATTGCCCGTACATCGCAAGCGGCAGCGATCACGCACCCACCGGCGACGGCATGCCCGTTGACCGCCGCAACGACCGGGCGCGGGCAGTCGAAGACCGCGAGGAATGCCGCACTGAGCGCGGGAAGGAATTCCTGCACGTACGCGGCACCGCCATCGACGATGCGCCGCAGATCGACGCCGGCGGAAAATGCTCGGCCAGCGCCGGTCAGCACGATTGCCGCAGCATCGGCGATCTCGCTCATCGTGACCGTGATCGCCCGCACCAGTTCGAGGTCGAGCGCGTTGACCTTGCCGTGTTGGATTCGGACGATCACGATCCCGTCCTGGTCCAGTACCTCGATCACATCGCCTCCGCGGATGTGCGCCGACCTGAGTGTTGTCTAGCAGACTCGATCTACTATCGAGCGCGTGCCAGCGCCATCGTCCGGGCTCGAGTCGGGGACCACTGCGGGATCTCGCGCAGCTGCTTGCCGACGGTGACGTCGTCGCGCTGACCGGCGCCGGCCTGTCGACGGAGTCCGGCATCCCTGACTACCGCGGTCCGACGGGCTCGCTGCGGCGTGCCACACCGATGACGTACCACGCCTTCGTTGGCGATCCCATCGCGCGGCATCGCTATTGGGCGCGCAGCTACGTCGGCTGGCCGCGGATTGCCGCGGCGCGTCCCAATGCCGGACATCGCACGGTGGCCGCGTTGCGCGACGCAGACCAGCTCACTGCGGTGATCACGCAGAACGTCGACGGACTGCATCAGGCAGCCGGTACCGCGGACGTGGTCGAGCTGCACGGTGGACTGGCCCGCACCGTCTGTCTCAACTGCGGCGAGATCGCGGCCCGCGTGGATGTCGACGCGATGCTCCGTGAGGCGAATCCGGACTTCGATGCGCGGGTGGCGACGGTCAACGCGGACGGCGATGCGGAGCTGGCCGATGCCGACCTTGACCACTTCACCATGGTCGACTGTCGCGTCTGCGCGTCCGGCCCGATCAAGCCCGACGTGGTGTTCTTCGGTGAGACGGTGCCGCGTGACCGGGTCGAGCGCTGTTACGCGCTCGTCGAGTCGAGCGCCGCGCTGCTCGTGCTGGGCTCGTCGCTGACGGTGATGTCCGGCTATCGCTTCGTGCGGCACGCAGCCGCGCTGCACATCCCGATAGCCATCGTCAATCAGGGTCGCACCCGCGGCGATACTCAAGCCGACATCCGGATACTGGCCCCGCTCGGCGCGGTGTTGACCCTGCTGGCTGATCTGACGCTGGGAGCCGCGGAGTCTGCCTAGCGGTCAGATCAGCGGGATCGCGTCGGCGATCGAGTCGAGCACCCGGCCCGGGCGGAACGGGAATCGGCCGATCTGGTCGCGTGTCGTCGACCCGGTGAGGACCAGGATCGTCTCCAGGCCCGCCTCGATGCCGGCCACGACGTCCGTGTCCATGCGATCACCGACCATGACCGTGGTCTCCGAGTGCGCGTCGATCTGGTTCATGGCGCTGCGAAACATCATCGGGTTCGGCTTGCCGACGAAGTACGGCTCCGCGCCGGTGGCCCGGGTGATCAACGCCGCGACCGCGCCCGTTGCGGGCGTGGGTCCGTCCGGCGACGGTCCGGTGGTATCCGGGTTCGTGGCGATGAAGCGCGCGCCGGCACTGATCAGCCGGATGGCCTGGGTGATCGACTCGAACGAGTAGGTCCGCGTCTCGCCCAGCACGACGAAGTCTGGGTCGGCCTCGGTGAGAATGTAGCCGACCTGGTGCAGCGCGGTCGTCAGGCCAGCTTCGCCGATGACGTAGGCGGATCCTCCGGGCAGCTGCTCGGACAGGAATCGTGCAGTGGCAAGGGCGGAGGTCCAGATCGCCTCCTCGGGCACCCGGAGCCCGGCGCGCTCGAGCCGGGCCGCGAGGTCGCGCGGCGTGAAGATCGAGTTGTTGGTGAGAACCAGAAATCGGCGTTCCTGGTCGACCAGCCGTTCGAGGAACTCCGCGGCGCCGGGCAACGCGTGCTGCTCGTGCACGAGCACGCCGTCCATGTCCGTCAGCCAGCACTCAGCCCGACCCCTCGTCATCGTCCGCGCTCCTCGCTCACCGCGACTCTCGGTAATTCATCGTGTCGCCGTAACGTACCGAGCATGCTGAGGCTCGGCTCACGTGAGTTCGCCGCCGGTCAGTTCGCGATCATGGCCATCGTCAATCGCACCCCGGATTCCTTCTACGACAAGGGTGCGACGTTCGCGTTCGAGGCGGCGCTGGCTCGGGTGGACGAGGTGATCACTCAGGGCGCCGACATCGTCGACATCGGCGGGGTCAAGGCAGGGCCCGGCGACGAGGTGACCGTCGCTGGGGAGATCGACCGCACCGTCGAGTTCGTGTCCGCGGTCCGTGCCGCACATCCGGAGGTGATCATCAGCGTCGACACCTGGCGGCACGAGGTCGGCGACGCGGTGTGCGCTGCGGGAGCCGATTTGCTCAACGACGCCTGGGGAGGACACGACCCGCTGCTCGCCCAGGTCGCAGCGCGGTGGAACGCCGGCATCGTCTGCACTCACACGGGTGGTGTTCCGCCGCGCGCTCACCCGTACCCGGTCGAATACGAGGACGTGATGCAGGCCGCCATCGAGCACACCGTGGGGTTGGCCCGCCGCGCGGTCGAGATCGGGGTCGACCCGAGCCGGGTGCTGATCGATCCCGCCCACGACTTCGGCAAGAACACCCACCACTCGCTGGAGATCACCCGGCGGCTCGACGAGATGGTGGCGACGGGCTGGCCGGTTCTCGTATCGCTGTCGAACAAGGACTTCGTGGGCGAGACGCTTGACGTTCCGCTCGATCAGCGACTGATCGGGACGCTCGCCACGACGGCCATCTGCGCCTGGCACGGCGCGGCCGTCTTCCGGGCGCACAACGTCCCCGAGACCCGGCAGGTGCTCGACATGGTGGCGAGCATCCGCGGCACCCGCCCCCCGGCACGAGCCGTCCGCGGCTTGGAGTGACGGCAGTCAGCCGACTGCTCCCGCGGCGCGCAGCGCGGCTATCTCGTCGGGCGATCGACCCAGCTCGGCGAGCACCTCGTCGGTGTGCTCGCCAGGACGGGCCGGCGGTCGGCCCAATTCCGCAGCGGTTCGGCTGAACCGGGGCGCGGGCGCCGCCTGACTGACCCCGTCGCGTTCGATGAACGTGCCGCGTGCGGCCAGATGTGGGTGCGCCGGTGCCTCGTCCCAGTCAAGTACGGGAGCAACGCAGGCCTCGGTGCCCTCGAAGATCGCCGTCCACTCGTCGCGGGTCTTCGTGACGAACAGCTCGGCCCACCGCTTCTTCGCAGCGGGCCAGGTGCCGCGGTCGTCGCGACGTTCCGGCGAGAGCTCGTCGGCCACCTCGATGCCCGACAGCCGCAGCAGCTCGGCGTAGAACCGCGGCTCGAGGGGGGCGACCGCGATCTCGCGGCCGTCCGCGCAGGTGTAGACCTCGTAGAAGGGCGCGCCGGTGTCGAGGAGGTTGTTGCCGGGTTCGGCATTCCACTCGCCCTGTGCGCGCAGCCCCAGGATGAAGTTGGTGAGCGACGCGGTGCCGTCGACGATGGCGGCGTCGATCACCTGTCCCTGTCCGCTGCGTCCCGCCTCGTAGAGCGCGCTCACCACGCCGAGCGCCAGGTAGAGCGCTCCTCCGCCGAGGTCACCGACCAGGTTCATCGGCGGGACGGGACGCTCGCCCGCGCGCCGGCTGCCGTTAAGGGCACCGGTCAGCGCGATATATGCGATGTCGTGGCCAGCGGTTCTGGCAAGTGGCCCGTCCTGGCCCCAGCCGGTCATCCGTCCGTACACCAGCCGGGGGTTGACGGCCAGGCAGGCGTCCGGTCCGACTCCGAGGCGTTCGGCGACGCCGGGACGGAACCCCTCGATCAGCGCGTGCGCGTCAGCGACCAGGTCGAGCACCACTTGTCGGCCGGCCGCTTGTTTGAGATCGACCGCAATCGACCGGCGACCACGCAAGACGATCCTCGGCTGCACACCGTCTGGCTGCTCCTGTCCTTTCACGACCCGGTCGATGCGCACGATCTCGCCGCCGAGGTCGGCTAGCAGCATGGCGGCGAAGGGGACCGGGCCGATGCCCGCGAGTTCGATGATGCGGGCGCCCGCAAGCGGACCTGGCATCACACCAGCTCGAGGATGGTCGCGTTCGCCTGGCCCCCGCCCTCGCACATCGTCTGCAGGCCGTAGCGGAGGCCGCGGTCGCGCATGTGGTGGACCAGGGTCGTCATGATCCGGGCCCCGGAACCGCCCAGCGGGTGGCCGATCGCGATGGCCCCGCCGTTGGGGTTGAGCGCCTTGTCGTCCGCGCCGATGTCGGCGAGCCAGGCGAGCGGCACCGAGGCGAATGCCTCGTTGACCTCGAACGCGCCGATCTCGTCGAGCCGCAGCCCGCTGCGGTCCAGCACCTTGCGCGTCGCCGGAATCGGCGCCGTCAGCATGATGATCGGGTCGTCGGCCGCGAGCACGGCCGTGTGGATGCGGGCGATCGGGGTCAGCCCGAGGTGCCTAGCTCTATCCGTGGTCGTCATCAGAAGGGCCGCCGATCCGTCGGAGATCTGCGAGGAGTTGCCCGCTGTGATCACGCCGTCCTCCGAGAACGCCGGGGTGAGCTTGGCCAGACTGTCGAGCGTGCCGCCCCTCCGCACCCCCTCGTCCGCGGTAACCACGCCGCCCTCGGTCGCGATGGTGACCAGCTGTGCGTCGAAGCGCCCCTCGTCCTGCGCCGCTGCCGCCTTCTCGTGCGAGGCCAGGCTGAATTCGTCCAGCTGCTGCCGACTGAGGCCCCAGCGCTGCGCGATCACCTCGGCTCCGAGGCCCTGGTTGGGGAAGACGCCGGCGTATCGCTCCGCCCAGCCCTTGCCGCTGAACGGGTTGCCCGCTACCAAGGCGCTGGCACCGAGCGGGACGCGGGACATGCTCTCGACACCGCCAGCGACCACGACGTCGTAGTGGCCCACGATAAGCCCGGCGGCGGCGAAGTGCACGGCCTGCTGCGACGACCCACACTGCCGGTCGACAGTCGTGCCCGGAACCGACTCTGGCCAGCCGGCCGACAAGGCTGCAGTGCGCGCGATGTCGAAGGTCTGCTCGCCGACGGCACCGACGACGCCCCAGATCACGTCGTCGACCAATGTTGGGTCGACGCCCGACCGCTCGGCTATCGCGGTCAGCACCGTTGCCGAGAGGTCCGCCGGATGGACGCCCGAAAGCCCGCCGTTGCGTTTGCCGATCGGAGTGCGGACGGCCTCCACGATCACGGCGTCACGTGTCATCTGCACACTCCTCGGGTCGACAGAGGTCTCTGCCTGCTCTGTCTACCTCATTTCCGTGAACCGAAGGAGGGTGGCCTGCGCCACCTCGCTGACTTGGGCTGGGATGATTTCGCCGGAGGCGACCTGAATGAAGGTGTAGGTGTCGTGCGCCTCGCCAAGAACGAGCCGGTCCACATCGACACGATCGTCGTGCCCGACCCGCGGCCCCGGTGAGGCACTGGTCAGCGTGCAGGCGTGCGGCGTCTGCCACACTGACCTGCACTATCGCGACGGCGGGATCAGCGACGACTTCCCGTTCCTGCTCGGGCACGAGGCGACCGGCCTGGTCGACGTCGTGGGCGCTGGCGTAAGCGATGTGGCGCCGGGCGACTTCGTCGTGCTCAACTGGCGTGCGGTGTGCGGGCGGTGCCGCGCCTGCCTGCGCGGCGAGCCGTGGTGCTGCTTCGACACCCACAACGCGACCCAGCGGATGACTCTCGCCAACGGCACGCCGCTGGCTCCCGCGCTGGGCCGTCGCGCAGAAGACGCTCGTACACCCTCGGCAGTGCACCAAGGTCGATCCCGCGGTGTCTCCCGCCGCCGCCGGGCTGCTCGGCTGCGGCGTGATGGCCGGCTTGGGCGCGGCGCTGAAGACGGGCGGCGTTCGCCGGGGCCAGAGTGTCGCCGTGATCGGCTGCGGCGGCGTGGGCTGCGCGGCCATCGCGGGAGCGCCTCGCGAGCGCCGCAAAGATCATCGCAGTCGACATCGACGACCGGAAATTGCGCACCGCCACGACGCTCGGCGCCACGCATACCGTGAACTCCACGAGCACGGACGCCATCGAGGCGATCCGCGAACTCACCGGCGGATTCGGTGCCGACGTCGTGATCGACGCCGTCGGCCGACCGGAGACCTACCGGCAGGCCTTCTACGCGTGCGACCTTGCGGGCACCCTCGTCCTGGTTGGTGTACCGACGCCGCAGATGCGCCTCGACCTGCCGCTCCTTCGTGTTCGGCCGCGGCGGTGCGCTCAAGTCGTGCTGGTATGGCGACTGCCTGCCGTTCCGGGACTTCCCGGTGCTCGTGGACTTGCACCTGCAGGGCCGGTTGCCGCTGGACGCCTTCGTCACCGAGACAATCGGCCTCGATGATATCGAGGACGCGTTCGCCGCAATGGCCTAATCGTTCCTGGCCGACACCGCGGCCCCCGTTGAGCGGGAAGGAACGACTGATGGTCCGATGCTGCGGCTGCCCGGTCGTTTGTGTTGATCGTCTCCTTCCGGGTGGCTGTCAGGAGCTGAAGTTCGCGATCGCCGAGGCACAGCCGACGCCCTGAATCCAGACGTTCTGGACCCCGGCGATGTCGGGGGCAATATCGTCGGCGGAGACGATCATCTGCGCGGTGAAGGACTCGTCGTTGCCGTCACCGGCGCGGTAGAAGTCCGCCAGCAAGACCACCGTGTTCTCATCGGTAATCGCGGTCTTCAACGGCTCCGCCGCTGCCCCGGTGCACTTGAAGGTCGTGCTTCTCAGCAGATTGACCGTGTCCCAGCGAACCCCTTGACCGGCCAGACAGCCAGTCAGCGGGCCCTGCCTGACATCGCTGGTGCATCGAAAACCACCAGCCGAGTGCACGAAGCCCGTCGTGGGGTTGTACGCGCCGCCGCCGGTGAGCGTGGCGGCACCGGTGGGGAAGCCGCTGATGCCGTTCGCGTTGAAACCGAAGCCGACGTTGCCGGACGCCGCCGACGCGGCCGGGGCAACGAGGAGAATCGCCGCCGCCGCCACCGCCGACACCAGCGCAATGATCTTCATCTTGCACGCCTTCCCTTCCTGTGACAGAAACACTGCAACCTTTGGTAGTCCCCGCGATAGATCAGATCGGAGTGAGCGACGACCCGTCGCCAACCGACGTCGACCCGCAGCCCGACAGCCCTCCCTGACCGTCGCACAGTGAACCCGTGCCCGGGATACCCTCTCCTCTCGGCCATCGGACCGCGCCCAGTCCACGCGACCATTCCGCCCCTACGGCACTCGGTATAGGCCCAGCGGCTCACCTTGCCCACCGGCAAAAGGGACGACTTTGCCCCCCGGGTCACCAGGTCCTCGTCGAGCACGACGTGGCCGCCCGGGCCCGCGAGCTGCTTGCTGCAAGGCGCCCGACGTGAGGATCGGTCGGTGGCCGGGCGCGGCGGAGGCGGGTCCGCTGGCCCTGCACCACCAGCAGGGCCGAGCCTGCGACGAGGGCGGCGATCGCCGCTATATAGCGACGGGGACGGATCACCAGCCACAACGCGGCGATGATGGCGACGGCGCCTTCGGCTCGGAACAGGTCCGCCTGGCTGAGCGTGCTGGTCTTGATCAGCCGGTAGTTGCTGGCGAGATCGAAGTGCACACAGGCGTCGACCGTGAGTCCCGCCACCACCACGACGATCAGCGCGATCCTGATCACCAGCCACGCACGCACGTGCGCGGGTGATGCAGGTGCGGTCATCTCCCGCCGCTACCTCACCACGATGGTGCCGGTCATGAACGGGTGGATGGAGCAGTGGTACTTGACCGTGCCAGCGGAGTCGAAGGGATGGGTGTAGGTCTGGCCCTTGCTCATCGGCGAGGAGATGAACGACTTGTCATCGGCGGCGACCGTGTGCGGCGTGGAGTCCTCGAACTTCCAGGTGACGGTCGTGCCGACCGCGACGGTCAGCGTCATCGGGGTGAACATGAAGTTGGTGATCTCGACCGTTGAGCCGCCGCTGACTGTGGCCGAACCGCCAGAAGTAGGGGCCGGCGCGGTGGCCGTCGTCGAGGATGCCGATGAACTCGCTGCACCGCCGCTTGAGCTCGAGCCACACCCGGCCGCAGCGAGAACCGCCATCAGCGCGACCAAGACGAACAGTGGGCGGCGAGGTCCTACGGAGGATCTACGCGATGTTTCCGCTCGATTCATCAGTGCCCCATTCACCAGGGGAGAGACCCGGCGTGACTGCCTGATCATGGCAATGGCAGGCCAACCAAGTGGCCAGCCGCGCGCACAACCGGCTTCACACACCTGCTGTCGGGGGACGCTACGCGCGAGACATCCATCCTGCCAAGACACCCAAGCGGCCAGGCACTTCGCGCAATCCCACCCAGCTGGTGAACGCAGCTGGGGCCTCCGACTGAACACTAACGCGGATTTCCGCGCAACTGGTTCGGGGCAAGGTGTTCAGGTGATTTCGTAGCGCAGGGTGCGGTTTGCCCACCAGGGGACGACGGTGTCGTTGGGGAGTCCGGCGGTGCGGAGTATTGGTGAGTAGGCGCGTCGGTCGAGGTGGACTGTGATCGTGTCGGCGGTGGTGGTGATCTTGCCTGGGGTTTCCAGGAAGCGGCGTTGCAGAACGTCGGGGGTGACGCGGGTGTAGCCGGGTAGGCGGGCGCGGAGCGCGGCGGTGAGGGCTTGGGCCAGGACGCAGAGCATGATGTCCAGGTCGACGTTGAGGTTGACGGTGGAGGACAGGGCGTCGGCGTGGAAGGCGCCGATGATCTCGGCGACCAGCCCGGGCAGGTCCAGGGCGATCAGGTCGGGCACGAGCAGCAGCAGCCCTGCCTTGCCGGTGTCCACGCTGGTCGGCCAGGCAGTGAAGTCCAGCTTCGCAGTGCGGGGCAGGTGGGTGTCGCGTCCGGGGGTGGCCGCGCTGATGCTGGCGGCCGGTTCGGGGTGGCGTAGCAGCCGGCCGAAGCCTTCCTCGGTGAGGATCTCGGCCACGCTGGTCCGGTTCAACGGGGTAGCCTCGCTGGCCAGCTTGCGAGAGATCTCATATGTGGACAGTCCTTGTCGGCGTAGTTCGATGATCCGGCCGCGGGCGCGGTCCTTGGCCGGCGCCACCCCTGGTTTGGGGCCGGGCCGGCCCGGCGGGGCGAACAGCTCCAGCCGCCCGGCGCGGTGTTCACGGACCAGGTTGACCATCGCCCAGCGGGTGTAGCCGAAGCGGGCGCCGGCCTGAGCGTGGGTCAGGCCGTCGACGTAGAAGGCCCGCAGTGCCTCGTAGCGGCGTTGGTTCACCTGCTGCGGCGCGGTGAACCAGTCGCAACTGGCTTGTGCCGATCCACCTGTCATATGACGGGTATACCAGATTCAGAGCAAGCCCTCTGCGATCATCGTGATCGGCGTGTCGCAGTGCGGATCACCCTATGTTTCAGCGGTTTCCGGCAGCACGGTCCTTGATCCAGGTCGAGTGCAGAGGCATCAGCAGAACTACATGGATGTGATTCGACAGGCTGATCGTCGCAAGCCTGCCGAGCACTGCCCGAGCAGGCGATCACAGATCATGCACAGGACACGGCACAAGGCCCATCCGCGCCGACCAGCGCCGGCACCCCGGCCTTGCGTTCAATCAGTTGCGCGGAAATCCGCGCTAACCTAGTGGTCCGCGCGGACCGAGGGCAGACTTCGAGACGGGCGGGCGGCCGTGGCGGATCGTGTGGCGCGAAGGGAGTCAGGATGCCTAGCACAGTCGATGTCAGCCTGACGATCGATGACGGCGAGGCCGCTGGGTTGATCGCGGGGTTGCATCACGACCCGCATACCCTGCTCGGCGCGTCGCTCGCGGTCGATTCTGCCGGCCGCCGGTGTGTGCTGGTCCGGGGCTGGCGGCCGGAGGCGGTCGCGATGGCTGTGCTGATTGGTGATGAGCGGGCGGAGATGGAGCGTATTCACCCTGCCGGATTGTTCGCCACCGCGCTGCCCGGTGACAGCGTCCCGGACTACCGGCTGGAGGTCAGCTACCGGGACGGTGTCACGGTGATTGTCGAGGATCCCTACCGGTTCTGGCCCACCGTCGGGGAGCTGGACTTGCACCTGTTCGGCGAGGGACGGCACGAAGGGCTGTGGCGGCACCTGGGCGCCCACCCGCGGGTGCACCAGGGCGTCGCCGGCACGTCGTTCGCGGTGTGGGCCCCCAACGCCCAAGCGGTGCGCGTGGTGGGCGACTTCAATGGCTGGGACGGCCGTGTGCACCCTATGCGGATGCTGGGCAGTTCCGGGGTGTGGGAGCTGTTCCTGCCTGACGCACGGGCTGGCGCGCGGTACAAGTACGAAGTGCTCAGCGAGCACGGGCACCTGAGCCTGCGTGCGGATCCGTTCGCGTTCGCAACCGAGGTGCCGCCGGCCACCGGGAGTGTGATCACCGAGAGCAGCTATCGGTGGCAGGACGCCGCCTGGTACGCCGACCGGGAGACCACCGACCTGTTGCACGCCGCGGTGTGCATCTACGAGTGCCACCTGGGCTCCTGGCGCCTGACGCAGGACGCGGAGGGCCGATGGCGCCCGCTCACCTATCGGGAGATGGCCGACGTGCTGCCGGCGTACCTACGGGATCTCGGCTTCACGCACGTGGAACTGCTGCCGGTGGCCGAGCATCCGTTCGGCGGCTCCTGGGGCTACCAGGTCACCGGGTATTACGCGCCCACCGCGCGGTTCGGCTCTCCGGACGACTTCCGCTACCTGGTGGACCGATTGCACCAGGCTGGCATCGGTGTCCTCGTGGACTGGGTGGTCGCGCATTTCCCGAAAGACGACTGGGCGCTGGCCCGCTTCGACGGCACCGCCCTCTACGAGCACGCCGACCCGCGCCTCGGTGAGCACCCGGACTGGGGAACGCTGGTGTTCAACTACGGACGCCACGAGGTTCGCAACTTCCTGTCAGCGAATGCCCTGTTCTGGCTCGAGGAGTTCCATCTCGACGGCCTGCGGGTCGATGCGGTCGCGTCAATGTTGTATCTGGACTATTCCCGCCGAGAAGGTGAATGGATAACCAACCGCTTCGGCGGCAACGAGAACCTGGAGGCGATTGATTTCATCAGGGAGGTCAACGAGCTGGTCTACCGTCACCATCCATCGGTGATGCTGGTGGCTGAGGAGTCGACGTCCTGGCCGGCGGTGTCGCGTCCCACCTACCTCGGCGGGCTGGGGTTCGGCTTCAAATGGAATATGGGCTGGATGCATGACACGCTGGTCTACTTCTCCAGAGATCCGGCGCACCGCCGCTACCACCACCACGAGATCACGTTCGCGCTGCTGTACGCATTTCATGAGAATTTCGTTCTTCCGTTGAGTCACGATGAGGTGGCGCACGGCAAGGGATCGTTGCTCGGCAAGATGCCGGGTGACCGCTGGCAGCAGTTCGCGAATCTACGCGCGCTGCTGGCCTGGATGTGGGCCCACCCGGGTCGCCCGTTGCTGTTCATGGGTGGCGAACTCGGGCAGAACGACGAGTGGCACCACGTCCGCAGCATCGACTGGCACCTGCTCGACCACGCCGAGCACAGCGGCATCCAGCAGTTCGTGCGCACCCTCAACAGCGTCTACCGCGACGAACCCGCGCTGTGGGATCAGGACTTCGAGTGGACCGGATTCCGCTGGATCGACCCGAACGACGCGGACCACAGCGTCCTGTCGTTCCTTCGGTACCCGACCAACGGTCGCACCGTCGCGTGCATGGCCAACCTGACCCCAGTCGTCCGCGAGCACCGCGTGGGTGTCCCGGAGCCGGGTCGATGGGTGCAGATCCTCAACAGCGACGCGACCCAATTCGGCGGCAGCGGGGTGTCTTTCGGCGAAGCCACCCCCGAGGCCGTGCCATGGAACGACCTGCCGTACTCGGTCTGCGGAACCCTTCCTCCGCTCGGCGTGGTCTGGCTCGCGCACGAGCCTCGGCAGGGGTAGCGCAGCGGTGTGGCCGCGCCGCCGTGCTCGGCGTCGCCATGGCGCGGCTGCTGGCTGGGTGCGTATCAGAGGCGAGGTCGCCGTCTCTAGATCAGTGAAGGGGCGGCTGGTGGCAAATGGCCAGGGTGTATAGCGCGCCGTGTGCGGGGGGATCGTGGGTCACATGCCGGATGGCACGCCGACTCGCAGCCAGTTCTTCGCCGGACCCGGTGGGACAGAGTGCCGGCGGTTCCCGTGCGGGGTGACGGAGTGCTGCGCTCGCAGCAGGGCGGGGGACTGTTCGATGGCGTCGCTGCGGGAGGGGGGGAGGCTGGAGATGAACGGAAAGTATGTGGGCTACCTCGCGGGTCATGACCCGCTGCACGCATTCTTGTGCGGGATCCTCCGTGATGGCATGGGAGTGTGCGAGCCCCGGCCGGCATTTCGTGTCTTCCGCCTGTCCGGCAGCAACGAGGTCTACGCGTACGAGGAGAAGTCCAGCGGCACGAAGATCATCTGCAAGTTTTTCGGCACGAGGTTCGGGTGGGACCGGGATAAGGCAGCCCGGATGGCCCGCCGGGAGTACGACGGCCTCGAGACGCTGCGCCGGTACAACCTGATCGGGTCACCGCACCACGTGATTCGGCCGCTGGGATTCAATCGGGAGATCAACGGGGTGCTGGCGGTCGAGTATTACGCCGGCGAGGAATTCAGCCAGGCGATCGCGCGTGCGACGCAGTATCGGGACGACGCTCATCTCTACTGGCGGCTGACGGCGCTGGCCTACTTCCTTGCCACGCAGCACAACCGGACGGCCAACGGGGCAACCGTCGATTTCAATCCCGAATGCCGGTACCTCGACAAGCTGGTCGCAAGGTTGCGGACGGTCGGCCGGATCGGACAGTGGGACATCGACGAGCTGTTGTGGTTGCGGGAGCGTTGGCGGGACCGGCCGCAGATGTGGCAGGACCGGCAGGTGTGGCTGCACGGCGACGCGACGCCGGCGAACTTTCTGTTCGGTCATGGCATGGACGTCGCTGCGATCGATCTGGAACGCATGAAGCGCGGGGATCGGATGTTCGACGTCGGGCGGGTCGCCGGCGAGCTGCAGCATGCGTTCATGAACACTGTCGGTGATAGGCATCGTGCGGAGCCGTTCATCGGGCACTTCCTGTGGGAATACAGCTGCCATTTCCCTGACCGTCTGGGGACGTTCGAGTCGATCACCGCGCGGGTGCCGTACTACATGGCGCTGAATCTGCTGCGGATCGCGCGCAATGACTACATCGACCGGGAGTATGGGGGCAGGCTCGTGGCGCGAGCGAAGAAGCTGCTTCGAGCCGCTTGAGGTGCCGACCGCGCTGGGTGATGGCTGGGCGCTGCCCGGCCGCTCGTCGGGTCGGCGGGATTCACCCGACAAGCGGGTTGGGACCGGCCCAAACACTCGGGTCAGTGAATCCGGTGACGAGCACCGCCGTGAGAGGCTGGCGGCGCCGAGGTCGGCACCGGCTCACGTCACTGCACGGCTGGCGTGACGCTGAGCCTGCCGCGCGGCCGTGCTGAAATGTCGAAAGCAAGGAGTACTGAGAGCGGGGCATGGACATTCGAGCGGTCACCTTCGACGTGAACGGCACCCTGGTCAGGATCCACACCGAGGACCACATGGATCAGATCTTCCGCGCCGCGGCGCATTTCCTCACCTATCAGGGCATCGACCTGCGCCGAGACCACCTCCGGGATCTCTACTTCCAGATCATGAAGGAGCAGCAGCAGGCCAGCCCGGAGACGCATCCCGAATTCGACGTGGTCGCGATCTGGCGCAGCATCCTCGACACGCACCAAACGGCGTTCACCCGCAGCCTGCCGGCCGAGAAGCTCGCACAGGTCCCGCTGTTCCTCGCCGAGATGTCACGCGGCATCGCGCGCCGCCGCCTGAGTCTCTACCCCCATGTCCGCGCGACGCTGGACGTGGTGCGTGAGCGATACCCGCTCGCCATTGTCACCGATGCGCAGACCGCGTACACGCGTGCTGAGCTGCACAAGGTCGGTCTGCTCGACTACTTCGATCCGATCATCGTTTCCGGCGACTACGGCTACCGCAAACCCGACCGGCGACTGTTCCAATTGGCCCTCGACAAAATGGGAGTGCCCGCCCAGAACACGTTGTACGTCGGCAACGACATGCACCGTGACATCTTCGGTGCACAGGAGACAGGAATGATTACCGTGATGTTCGACTCCGACCAGGGAACGAAGGTCCACCAGGACTGTGCTCCCGACTTCACGATCACGGACTTCCGCGACCTCCTGACAATCCTCGAGCTCCCCTGACCCGGCGGTCGGAACCCGCGACGTCTACCCCTCATGCCACCTCTCGTAGTCCTTCGGCTCCGGCACAACTCCTCCCTCCACCCGCAATCGACCGGATCTGCCGCCGTCGGGGCCCGATGAAGCCGATGTCGAGGTCTGGATGGCCCAACCGAACGCGCCGCTGCGGTCGCTGTGGTCACACCTGGGTGGCGACACAGTCTTGCACCGGTGAACGCCGCTGGGCAGTTCGCGATGGCCGCTGACACAGGCAGCGAATCGCCGGGCGAACCGCGGCTAACTGGCGTAACGGCGGCCTCATGGGTCACAATGACCACGCACACACCACGGCCCGCGGACGGGACGTCGGGGAAGGCGGATCCGTCCGGCCGCCGAGTCAGTGGAGGTGTGCGATGACTGGTGCCCGCGTCACTAATGCGCGGCCATCGACGCACGGCGTGGTGTTCATGCACTGCTGCCCGTCGTCGATCGCCCCGCACGTCGAGTGGGCGCTCGCCGGCGTCCTCGGCCGGCCCGCCCGCATGCAATGGACCGGGCAGCCCGTGGCGCCCGCGCACCTGCGCGCCGAGGCCACTTGGACCGGCGCGATCGGCACCGGCGCGCGCCTCGCGGCGTCGCTGCGCGCCTGGCCGATGCTGGTCTTCGAAGTGACCGAGGACGGCACCCCCGTCTCGGACGGCGAGCGGCTGGCGTACCTGCCCGGACGAGGCTTCCACCGCAGCATGATCGCGGCCAACGGTGACATTGTCGTCGGCGAGGAGCGTCTGCGCGGCCTGCTCAGCCGGGCGCGCACCGCCGAGGAGTATGCCCACGGCCTAGCCGATTTGCTGGGCACGACGTGGGACGCCGAACTCGAGCCGTATCGGCAGGGTGGCGCTGGCGCCCCCGTTACCCTGCTGCACCAAGTGGTCTAACTCGTCGCGGCTCCGGCCCGCAAAGCCGCGCGCACCGCGTCATCGGACGGTGGCGAGAACTCCCGGTAGTACAGGCTCACCGCGCGAAAGTCATCCGGCACGAGCAAGCACAAGACGTCGTCGGCCTCCCGGGACAACGCCCGGCAGGCGCTGGCGGACCCGACGGGGACCGCCACCATCACCTCATCGGCCCCCAGTGTGCGAGCCAGCCGAACCGCCGCGGTCATCGTGGACCCGGTGGCCAGCCCGTCATCGACGACCACCACGCTGCGATCGGTGAGGTCCGGCGCCGGGCGGCTCTCGCGGTAGCGCTCATTGAGGTCGGCGAGCGCGGCCGTCTCCCGGGCGACGGCGGCTCGGTAAACGTCCTCCGCCATCCCGGCCTCCTCGTAATGCACCTCGGCAATCGTCGCGCCCAAGCAGGCGAGTGCGCCCATCGCGAACTCGGGTTGGTAGGGCGCGCGCAGCTTGCGCACGAGAATCGCATCCAATGGCGCGCCGAGCGTCTTGGCGATCGGCACCGCCACCGGAACGCCGCCGCGAGGCAGGGCACACACGATGGACTCGGCATCGGGGTGGAACCTTGCCGCCAGGCGGTCGGCGAGGGCGAGACCTGCCTGGTTTCGATCGGCGAATCGGCGGCCGAGCACTGCTGCTGACCGCGCTCAGAGCGGGATGTTGCCGTGCGCGCCGCGCCCGGCTGGCACCGCAGCGAGCGCCGCGGTCAACGCCGCCCGGGTGCGTGCCGGCGCCACGACCTCGTCGACGACCCCGATGTCCATCGCGCGGCTGACACCACCGGCGATCTGCTCGTGCTCGGCAGCGAGCGCCGCGTGCAGGGCTTCGCGCTCGCCGGGTTGAGCCGCGGCGAGCCTCTTCCGGTGCAGGATGCCGACTGCAGCCGAGGCCCCCATGACGGCGACTTCCGCACCCGGCCAGGCGAACACCCGATTCGACCCGAGCGACCGGCTGTTCATGGCGATATAGGCGCCGCCGTAGGCCTTGCGGGTCACCAGGGTGACGCGCGGCACGACGGCCTCGCCGAATGCGTGCAGCAGCTTGGCGCCGCGCCGCACGACACCGTCCCATTCCTGACCGACGCCCGGCAGGTATCCCGGTACGTCGACCAGCACGATCAGCGGCACCCCGAAGGCATCGCACATGCGCACGAACCGCGCGGCCTTTTCGGCGGACGCCGAGTCCAGGCAGCCGCCGAGCCGCAACGGATTGTTGGCGATCACACCGACTGTTCGTCCGGTGAGCCGGCCGAGCCCGGTGACGATGTTGGGCGCCCACCGCGACTGCAGCTCCACGAACGTCCGGTCGTCGAGGACGCCGTCGATCAGCGGGTGCACGTCGTATGCGCGCTTGGGGTTGTCCGGCAGCAGCTTCGACAGATCCCGATCGTGGCCGGCCGCGGACGGGTCGAAGGAGCCCTGTTGCTCGAGCAAGGCCGTCGTCTGCCGGGCGACCGCGATTGCCTCGTCGTCGGTTGCGGTGACGATGTGGACCACGCCGCTACGCCGCCCGTGCGTGTCGGGACCGCCCAGCGACTCCATATCGACGTTCTCGCCGGTCACACTGCGCACGACATCGGGTCCCGTGACGAATACCCTCCCGGCTGCTGACATGATCACCAGATCGGTGAGTGCCGGGCCGTACGCGGCACCGCCGGCCGCCGGTCCGAGGACGACGGAGATCTGCGGCACCCGTCCGGATCCGCGGATCATCGCTGCGAACACGAGGCCCACCGCCTGCAGCGCTTCGACACCCTCGGCAAGCCGCGCGCCACCGGAATGCCACAGTCCGATAACTGGTACCCGGTCACGGACGGCCTCGTCGATTGCGTCGACGATGTGCGCGCAGCCGTCGCTGCCCATTGCGCCACCCATCTTCAGCGCGTCGGTCGCGAACGCGGTGACCGGCGCTCCCCGAACGAAGCCACGCACCGCGTACACCCCGCTCTCGTCGCGCGGATGCAGCGGCCGCAGGCTCCCCGGGTCGAGGAGTCTTTCCAGCCGTAGTTCCGGGTCCCGCGGGTCTCGCTCGACCTCGGACGGGGCGTCCACAGTCATCGTCATGAGCCGGCCTCCGATCGAGCACACAGCAGGAGCGCAGATCGGAGGTCGGCGGGGAACACTGTCATGAGCCGGCCTCCGATCGAGCACACAGCAGGAGCGCAGATCGGAGGTCGGCGGGGAACACTGTCATGAGCCGGCCTCCGATCGAGCACACAGCAGGAGCGCAGATCGGAGGTCGGCGGGGAACACTGTCATCAGCCGGCCTTTCGTCTTACGCCTTGCGGAACAGCAGCGCGGCGTTGTGCCCGCCGAAGCCGAACGAGTCGTCGAGCGCAGCCGGTACGGCCATGTCGCGGGCGGCTCGCGGAACATCGACGGCCACATCGTCGTCGGGGTCGTCCAGGTTGATCGTGGGCGGAACCACGTCGTGCCGGACTGCGAGCACGGTCGCGATGGCCTCGATCGCGCCGGCGGCACCGAGCAGGTGGCCGGTCATTGACTTTGTGGCGGTGACGACCGTCTGCTCGCCGAGCAGGCCAGCGATCCATTTCGCCTCGGTGCCGTCGCCGCTCGGTGTGGAGGTCGCGTGCGCGTTCACGTGCACCACGTCGGACATGTCGACCCCAGACCGCTCGATCGCGAGCAGCGCGGCGCGCCGCTGCCCATTGCCGTCAGGATCGGGGGCGACGATGTCGTAGGAGTCCGACGTGAGGCCCGCGCCACCCAGCACCGCGTACGGTTCGCGCCCCCGGGCCTGTGCCGACGATCGGCGTTCGATGATCAGAACGCCCGCGCCCTCGCCAAGCACGAACCCGTCACGTCCCTTGTCGAACGGCCGGGAGGCGCGCTCAGGCTCGTCGTTGCGGGTGCTCATGGCCTGCATCTGCGCGAACCCGGAGATCGTCAGTGGATGCATGCACGCCTCCGTGCCGCCGACGACGACCACGTCCGCCCGGTCGAGCAGCAGCAGGTCCAGCCCGTACGCGACCGCTTCGGCCCCTGATGCGCAGGCGCTGACCGGTGTGAACACACCACCCCGCGCCCCGACTTGCAGGCCCACATGCGCCGCCGGCCCGTTCGGCATGTCCATCGGGATCAGCAGTGGGGAGACCCGGCCGGGGCCCTTCTCCAGCATGACGTCGTGCTGGTAGATCAGGCTGGTAACGCCGCCGATGCCGGTGCCGATCACGACCGCGACGCGTTCAGGTTCGAGACCCATCTCGTCCGAACGGCCAGTGAATCCCGCGTCGGCCCACGCCTCGCTCGCGGCGACGATCGCGGCCTGCTGCGATCGGTCCAGCCGCCGTGCCTGGACCCGAGGCAGCTGCTCGGCCGGATCGACCGCCATCCGAGCGCCGATGCGTACCTTCAGGTCGGCAGCCCACTCCTCGCGCAGCGCGGCGACGCCCGAGCGTCCCTCGAGCAGCCCTGCCCAGAACGTCGCCACATCGCCGCCCAGCGGCGTCGTCGCGCCCAAGCCAGTGACCACGACCTCGTCGTTGCTGGTCATCCTGTGTCCTTCGCTGGATCCTGTGGTGCTGGCTCAGCCGTTGGACTGGATGTAGCTGACGGCATCGCCGACGGTCTTGAGCTTCGGAAGCTCATCATCGGGGATCTTGACGCCGAACTTCTCCTCGGCGGCCATCGCCACCTCGACCATGGACAGGGAGTCGACATCCAGGTCGTCCGTGAACGACTTCTCGTCCGACACGTCGTCGGCGTTCACGTCGGCAACTTCGTTGAGGATCTCGGCCAGTCCAGCGCGGATCTCGTCGGGGGAGGCAGCCACTTCGTTGGTTCCTTTCGGTTGGTTAGCCGGCCTGGAATGGGCCGGGCGCTAGGGAGCGAGCACGACTTGGCTGGCGTACGCCAATCCTGAGCCGAAGCCCAGCAGCAGAACGGGCGCGCCGGACGGGATCTCACCCCGTTCTACCATCTTCGATAGCGCCAGTGGGATCGTCGCAGCCGAGGTGTTGCCGGACACCTGGATATCGCGGGCGACGATGGCGTTGGGGGCGTTGAGCTTCTTGGCGAGCACATCGACGATCCGCAGGTTGGCTTGGTGCGGCACGAAAGCCGCCAACTCGGCCGGGTCGATGCCCGCCTGCCTGCAGGCCTCCAGCGCCACCGGTGTCATCTGCGAGATGGCCCAGCGGTAGACAGCCTGGCCCTCCTGCTGGAAGAAGCGGCTCTCCTCGTCGATGGTGACGACGCCGGCCTGCGCGCCGTCGCTGCCCCATACGACCGGGCCGATCGCGACCTCGTCGGATGGTGCGACGACTGCGGCCCCGGCGCCGTCGGCCAAGATCACGCAGGTGGTCCGATCGCGGAAGTCGATCCACCCGGAGAAGCGCTCGGACGCCACGACCAGCGCGTTGCGGGCCTGTCCGGTGCGGACGGCCGCAGCAGCCGCGTTGAGCGCGTAGACGAAGCCAGAGCAACCGGAGTTGACGTCATACGCGCCCGGCGCAGGGATGCCGAGCCTGCTGGCCAGCTGCGGGGCGGCTGCGGGCACCGACGTGGGCATGGTGCAGGTTGCCCCGATCACCAGATCAATATCGTCGGCAGACACGCCTGCGGATGCCAACGCCTTGCTTGCCGCGTTCTCGGCCATGTCGACCACGGTCTCGGCTGGGTCCGCGTAGCGGCGTTCGCGGATCCCGATGCGGGCCTGGATCCACTCGTCGTTGGTGTCGACGCCGCGAGCTACGAGGTCGTCGTTGGTGACGACGTTCGCCGGCTGGTAATGACCCAGGCCGAGGATGCGCGCGCCGGCGCGCGGGGTCGGCAGCGGGTTGATCAGCATGGGTTAGGGCTCCGATCTGTGCAGCCGGGCAACGGGCAGTCCCGCTGCGACGATGTCGCCGTCGTGCCGCAACCATTCGACCAGTTCGAACGGGCCACCGGCGTTGGGTGCCACGATCGGCTGCTCGTCCCGGTTCGTTCGCACGGTGCCGATGCGGCCACCTCGTGGGATGGCCTGGCCCTCGCCGAGCCCATCGGCTCGGGTGAAGATTCCCTTGATGGGAGTCGCAACCACCTGGAAGTCCGGGACGTGTTCACCCTGCCCGTGCAGCGGACGGCTGCCGATGAACGCCCGGGCCGCCTCGAGATCGTCGGGCCTCTTGACCGCGAGCAACTCGACGCCGGGGAGCCCGCGTTTGGCCAGGCCGACCAGCGTGCCTGCCGGCGGCAGCTCGATCGCGGCGTTGACGCCGACGTCGTGCATCGTGCGCTGGCACAGGTCCCAACGCACCGGGCGGGTGACCTGCCGCACCAGCCGGGCGAGGACCTCGGCGCCGTTCGCCACGGCCGTCCCGTCGGCGTTGGACAGCAGCAGCGGGATCGGATCGCGCGACGGCAGTGCGTCGGCGTAGACCGCGAGCGCCTCTTCGGCTGGCGCCATGAAATGCGTGTGGAAGGCGCCGGCGACCGCCAACGGTCTCACCCGCGCGCCGGCCGGCGGCTCGTCGGCAAGCTTCGCCAGCGCGTCCCGGGCTCCCGCCGCGACGATCTGCCCTACGCCGTTGCGGTTGGCCGCAGTCAGCCCGGCGGCCTCGATGCCCGCGACCACCTCATCCGGATCGCCGCCCAGCACGGCCGACATCCCGGTGGGGGCGAGCGCGCACGCGGTGGCCATCTCCGCGCCGCGGCGCGCGGCGAAGGCCACCGCGACATCCGGGTTCAGTGTGTCGGCGATTGCGACCGCGGTGAGCTCACCGACGCTATGCCCGGCGACGACAACCAGCCCGTCGTGCCCCACGAGCCCGAGCTCGCGGGCCGCGACGAGGCCGAGCGACACGATCAGCGGCTGGGCGACCGCGGTGTCCTTGATCTCGTCGGCGTCGGCGGTCGTGCCGAGGCGCACCAGGTCGAGCCCGGCGAGCTCGCCGTAGGACCCGAGTTGTTCTTCGACGCCCGGGAGCTGCAGCCAGGGCGTGAACATGCCCGGCGTCTGGGCGCCCTGCCCGGGCGCCAGTACGGCGATCACGCTTATCAGGCTCCTGGACGCTAGGGCCGCGACGCGAGCACGACGCATACAGCGTTATCGGGGCAGACCTTGTAGGAGAGCTACAAAACACGCAGGCAACTTGTCCGGATGTCCGGTAGATTGCTATCGCATTTCAACTAAGGGCGCCGTCGAGGCGGCCGAGGGTGAGTGCCACCTGAATGACGTAGGCACCGCGCGGATCGGTCGGCGCCTCCCCACAGATGTCGCCGACCCGTCGCAGCCGGTAGCGCACGGTGTTGGCATGCACGAACATCGTGCGAGCCGTCGCCTCCAACGCGCCGCCCGAATCGAGAAAGGTAGATACCGTGTCAAGCAGGACGTCGCCCGCCTTGGCCAGCGGCCGGTAGACGTTGTCGACGAGCTCGTCACGGGCGTCGGTGTCTCCGGCCAACGCGCGCTCGGGCAGCAGCGCATCGGCGCTGACCGGTCGCGGCGCGCCGGGCCAGCCAGGAACCGCTCTCAAGCCAGACAATGCGGCGCGCGTCACCCGGCTTGCGGCGCTGATGTCCTCGGCCCGAGGTCCGGCCACAACCGGGCCGTCAGCGAACGCCGGCAGCAGCAGCCGCGCGGCGTCGAGCGGGTCGTCGATGTTGCCCAGGACGACGACCAGTCTGCCACCGTGCACCCCGGCCAGCGTGTCCAGGTGCCCGCGCCGAGCCGTGCGGTGCACCTCGGCCATCACATCTTCGCTGGCGCGGTCGGGTGCCGAACCCACCACCGCGGTCACCGGGCCGGTAGAGCGCCAGCCCAACGCGGCGATCTGGCTGAGCGGCTCGCTGCCGGTCGGGGCGCCGCGCACCATCCCGTCGATGACCAGAGCCTCCAGCCGAGCATCCCAGGCGCCGCGGCTCTCTGCGGCCCCGGCGTAGACACGCGCGGCGGCGAAGGCGATCTCGCGGCTGAACCGCAACAGTTCGTCGCGGATCGCCGCCTCTTGGCCGGGCGCGGCCAGCGAGGGCACTTGCTCTTCGGCTACCGCGATGGTCTGCCGGACCAGCTCCACGGTCTGCAGCAGCGACACCGAGCGGGCCATCGCCCGGGGCGCCGCGGCGAAGACCTCACCGGTCAGCCGAAGCACGTCGTCGGGAGAGCGCAGCCACTCGACGAACGACGCGATGCCCGCCTGCGCGACCAGGGTCACCCAGGATCGCTGGTCGGCCGGCAGTTGCCGGAACCACGGCAGCTCCTCGTCCATGCGCGCGACGCTCTGCGTAGCCACCCGGCCGGCAGCGTGCTCGATGCGGCGGATCGTCTCGTCCGACAGCGTCGGCCTCATAAGATCAGCGTCCCACGTCGGCCGGTGATCGGCGGCGGCTACGGTGCACCCATGTCCGAGTCGCCGCGTGACCCGGTGGCCGATCTGCGGCGGATCGCGTTCCTGCTCGAACGGGCGAACGAGCCGACGTTTCGCGTCAAAGCGTTCCGCTCCGCTGCAGCTGTGGCCGAGTCGTTGCCTGCGGCCGAGCTGGCCGAACGCGCCGCGCAGGGCACCTTGCGCGAGTTGGCCGGGATCGGCGAGGTGACCGCGCGGTGCCTCGACGAGTCGTTACGTGGCGAGGAGCCGGCGTATCTACGTCGCCTGTCCGCGACGGACGCCCGACCGGTCGCCGAGGAGGGCGCTGCGCTTCGGGCCGCGTTGCGCGGTGACTGCCACACCCATTCGGATTGGTCGGACGGCGGTTCACCGATCCTCGAGATGGCATTAACGGCACGCGACCTCGGGCACGAGTACCTCGCGCTCACCGACCATTCACCACGGCTGAAGGTCGCCCGCGGGCTGTCGGCCGAGCGGCTGGAACGGCAACTGGAGGTCGTCGCCGAGCTGAATGCGGAGCTCACCCCGTTCCGGATCCTCACCGGAATCGAGGTCGACATCCTCGAGGATGGCACGCTTGACCAGCGGCCGTCGCTGCTGGCCCGGCTGGATCTGGTGGTGGCGAGCGTGCACAGCGTACTTCGGATGCCGGCCGCGCAGATGACGCCTCGGATGGTCGCCGCGGTCGCCAATCCGCATACCGACATCCTCGGCCACTGCACTGGCCGGCTCATCGCCGGCGGGCGAGGGCGGCGCCCAGAATCCGAGTTCGACCCGGAGATCGTCTTCGCCGCGTGCGCGCAATTCGGGGTGGCCGTCGAGGTGAACTCCCGGCCCGAGCGCCTCGATCCGCCCAAGCGGCTGCTGCGGCTGGCCGTTGAGGCGGGCTGCCTGGTGTCGATCGACACCGACGCGCACGCGCCGGGCCAGCTCGATTGGCAGCCGTACGGCTGCGAACGGGCCGCCGCCTGTGGCGTGCTCGCCGGGAATGTAGTCGACACCTGGACGGCCGACCAGTTGCTGGCCTGGACCGCCGACCACTCAGTGCGGCCGTGAGCGTCGAGATCCGCCGTGCGGGCGACCGGCCCGTCACCACGCAGCCGGGGATCATCACTCACCACAGCTTTTCGGCCGGTCCGCACTACGATCCTGACGATGTGCGCTTCGGGCCCCTCATCGGATTCGACGAGCACATCATCGATCCCGGCGCCGGATTCGCGATGCACGCCCATCGCGGCGTCGACATCATCAGCTGGGTGCTCGACGGTGTCCTGACACACAAGGATTCCCTGGGAAACAAGCAGATCGTGACCGCGGGTGGGCTGGCCCTCTTGACCGCTGGCTCCGGAGTGCGGCACGAGGAGCGCAACGACGGCCCGGCGCCGCTGCGCCTGGTGCAGGCGACGCTGCTGACGGAGGCTGGATCGCCCACCTATGCACTCCTCGACGAGCCGGCACGCATCGGCTCCATCGTCGTGCGGACACTTGGCCCAGGAGGCGAGGAGATCCCCGTCGACGAATCCCAGTGGCTGCACCTGTTCATCGGGCGTGGGGATGTGACGATCGCGAATTCCGACCTCTGGCTACCGGGTGATGCGCTGCGCGTGCTTGGCCCGGAGGCGCTCACGGTGACGACGGCCGACGGCGCGCTGGTCCAGTTGCTCACCGCGCGCATCGGCTGAGTCGTGCCAGGGCAACCCGGCGGGCCCTTGAGTCAGCAGAGGTCTGGTCGATGGGTTGTGTTTCGTCTGGGTGTTTGGTGCGGGTCGAGGAAGGCGGGGGGGATCCAGTGTGGGACGCCGTCGAGCATGGCGCATGACCAGCCGCGTTTGGCGAACTCCCGGTGGTGGAAGCCGCAGACCAATGTCAGGTTGTCCAGGTCGGTGGGCCCGCCGTCGATCCAGCCGGTGACGTGGTGGGCCTGGCACCACCCGGCGGGCCGGTCGCAGCCCGGGAAGGAACATCCGCCGTCGCGGGCGGCCAGGGCCAGACGCTGTGCAGATGAGGCGACCCGGCGGGCCCGGCCGTAGCCGACGACCCCGCCGGTGTCGCCCAGCACGACCGGGATGATCTCCGCCTCGCCGGCCAGCCGCAGCGCCTCCGGGACGGACAGGGTGCCGCCGTGGCTGGTGGTGGCGGTCCCGGCCCGGTCCAGCAGGTCGGCCAGGGTGAAGGTGACCAGCACGGTGGCCGGGGTGCCGCCGGCGTCGGGCAGCCCGCCGGCGCGCAGCAGCCGGTCGACCATTTCTTCCACGGCGTCGTGCAGCCGCTGCCCGGCGCTGCGCGGGTCGCGGGTGCCGTCGGCGGCCGGGCGCGGGGCAGCCAGCGGGTCGAGCACGGCGTGGCATTTGGCCAGCGCCGCCGGGGTGAGCCGCACGTGCAGCTCGCCGGAGCCGTCCCGGCGGTCGGTCAGCGTGCCGTGCCGGCGCCGGTCGTGGTCACGCTCGTCGGCCAGCCGGCCGTCCGGGTCCAGGCAGTCGGCGACACGCCGGGCGGCGCGGGCCAGCTGGTCGGGGTCCAGCCGCCGGGCGTGCCCGGTCAGCGCCGCCTCCACCGGCCCGGCCTGGTCGGCGGCCGCGGCGGGCAGCTGGTGCACGGTGTGCCGGATCACCGCGGCGTGCGCCGGGCTGATCTCGCCGGCGGCCTGCGCCGCGGCCAGCACAGGGAAGATCGGGGGCAACGGCTCACCGGTCAGCGCCCGCCGGGCGCCCAGATCCCCGGCGGCCCGCACCCGGGCCTTCGCCTCCCCCGGGGTGACCCGCAGCAGACCCGCCAGCAGCGCCGCCGTCGAGGCGCAGGCCAGCTCGCCGGCCACCGCCCGTGACTCGAGTTCGCCGACCAGCGCGTGGTCCGCGGCCGGCAGCCGCCGCCGCTGGGCCTCCAGGCCGCGGGCCAGCTCCAGCAGCTCGTCCCGCGACGCGCCGGTCAGGTCCACGGCGAGCAGCGTGTCCAGGGCGTCGGCCAGCTGTTTGACGGCGACCTCGGCGGTCACCGCGCCCGTTGACCCCTCGAACATGTGTTTGATTCTAGTGGCCTGCTACGACACTTTGCAAGAGAGAATCGCCAGGGATTCCACCGGAATCTCGCTCTCAGCGAACAGTCCGACACAGCGGCGCAGCGTGGCTCGGAGCGCAGGGAGCACCGGCCGAGGCAGCTCGCGCAGCACGGCGCGAGATACCACCAAACGGTTCAGCCGACGGCGACGGCCCGTTGGCGGGCCAGCACCGTCGCGAAGCCCGCTGCAAGCAATGCGCTGAGCGCCAGCGCGACGATGACGCCTTCGGGGCCGCGGAGGTAGCAGAGCAGAAAGATGTCCTCGTACCGCACCACCTCGCCGATGAGCTGTCGCTCGGCGACGGCGACGTCTACGCCCAGCGCCTCGGGGTGAGGCCTCCTGGTGGCAATACGTTCTACCGCGCCACACCAGGAACTCCGCTGACCGAGACAGGCACTGAAGGACTCGACTAACGCGCGATCAGCTCGGGTCGGTCAAGAACAGGTCAGACCGGCCACCTGCGCGCGCGACCGCTCCATCTTCACCGTCAAGAAGATGGCACAGTTCGATCTTGGCTGGAATCACAAGCGCGTGCCCGCAGTCGTCCTGACAGCGGCATCATGTGGGTGATCGAAGCTCACCGCGCCGCGAGCGGCTCACATAATG
>CAWIUB010000022.1:0-76606 GCA_963839175.1 uncultured Actinomycetota bacterium | reverse complement strand
TATCCATGGTCCGGCGGGGCTCGAGACCGCGATGACCCCGCTGGATTCCTGACGATCAAACGCGGGGTGGTCGACATGGCCGGTATCACGCGCCGGCGTTTCCTGGGCTATGGGGCGGGTGTCGGTGCCGCGCTCGCGTTGCCTTGGTCGGCGGGAACCCCCGCAGCATCCGCCGCGCCGGGTGGCAAGCTGACGAAGTACCTCGAACCGGTGCCGCTGCCGGGCGCGGGGATGGTCGTCGCGTCCTCGAGAACGCCGAACGAGTACTCGTTCACCCAGACGCAGATCACCCGGCAACTACACCCGCAGCTTTGCCGCCGACGCCGGTCTGGGCCTACGACGACGGGTCCGGGCTGGCGGGGCAGGCCGGCTCGTTTGGGCTGGCGGTCGTCGCGCAGAGTGGCACGCCTGTCACCGCGCGCTTCACGCACGAGCTCCCGGCGGTCTACCCCGACTGGCTCCCGGTCGACATCCGGATCACGCCGCGCGGGCGGGAGGTGCGGCTGATGACCCACCTGCACGGCGGATTCGTCGCCGGCGACAGCGACGGCAACCCGGCAGTCACCCCGGACGGCTTCGGCCCCGGCGACACGCAGACGGTCTTCTACACCAACCAGCAGCCGCAGATGCCCGCCGCGCTGTTGTGGTTTCACGACCACGGCCTGGGCACCACCCGACTGAACGTGGTGGCCGGCCTGGCCGCCGCCTACATCCTGCGCGACGAGTTCGACACCGGTGCGGAGCCGAACCCGATCGGCATCCCCGGCGGGGCATACGAGATCCCGCTGGTCATCCAGGACCGCCAGTTCAACCCGGACGGGACGATCCGGTACCCCATCAGCGAGTTCCCGGGTGCGCCCTGGATCGGCGAGTACTTCGGCGACGTCATGCTGGTCAACGGCAAGGTCTGGCCATACCTTTCCGTCGAGCCACGGCTGTACCGATTGCGGATCCTGAACGGCTGCAACGCCCGCATCGTGAACCTCGACATCGGCGGGACGCGGATGTGGCAGATCGGCGCCGAGAACGGCCTGTGGGACCAGCCGGTGCCGGTCAGGCGGCTCGTGCTCGCCCCCGCCGAGCGGGCCGACGTGATCGTCGACTTCAGCAGGCTCGCCGGCCAGACGGCGGTGCTGATGAACCACAAGCCGCCGAAACCGATCTCGACCCCGGCCCCACCGCTGCCGCAGGTGATGCAGATCCGGGTCGGGACCACAGTCAGCCAGCCCGGCCCGACGACGATCCCGGCGAGCCTTCCCGGGCGCGCCGCCAACGTCCCCGGCCCGGTCGTGACGACTCGTTACATCACCCTGAACGAGGTCGCCGCGGAGACCGACCACTGGTTCCTCAACCTCAACGCCGTGCACTTCCGCGAGCCCGGCCAGCCGATCACCGCAACCGAGACGCCGAAGGTCGGGACGGTCGAGGACTGGGTCTACGTCAACCTGACCGAGGACACCCACCCGATCCACAACCACCTCATCACCTTCCAGGTGATCGGCCGGACCCCGTTCGACGCGGAGGCCTACCAGGCTGCCTACGGCGGCCCGTTTGGCGTCCCCGGCGGGATCGATCCGACCCGGTTCGCGACTGGACCGATGCAGCCACCGGATCCGACGGAGCGCGGCTTCAAGGACACCGTCAAGGCCAACCCCGGCTCGTTCACCACCATCCGGGCGAAATACGAGCTACCGGACGGCGTCACCGCGCCACAGGACTACGTCTACCACTGCCACATCCTCGAGCACGAGGACAACGACATGATGCGGCCGGTCACCGTCATCGCCTGAACCCACGTGGCGGGCCCCTGCTGACCCTCTGCGTTAGCCTATGCATGCGATCATGCGGAGACGCATGATACGATGCGCTCATGCCAAAAACGATCCAGATTCGGGATATCGATGATGCGGTGTACGCGGCTCTGTCCCGGCGGGCGGCCGAGGCAGGTCTCACGATCCCGGACCTTCTGCGGCGGGAGGCAGCGAGACTCGCGTCGCGTCCGACCGTCCAGGAGTGGCTAGAGCGGACGCGACGCCGGCCCTCGCGCATCACTCGTGCCGAGGTCGTCGAAGCGCTCGATGAACTGCGCGGGCCGTGGCCCAATGCTGATCGTTGACGCGTCCTGCCTGTACCAGGTCGTTGCCGATGCCGCCGGGGCGGAACCTGTTCGCGATCGGCTCGCGTTCGACCAGGATCACGCAGCACCGCACGTGATCGACGTCGAAGTCTTCAGCATCATTCGCCGTGATCACATGCTTGGCCGGCTTGACGGAACCGCCGCCCGCCAGGCGGTCGACGACCTGCGGGAGTGGCCTGGAGAGCGCTTCGGCCAGCGCAGCTTGCTCGAGCGGGCGTGGGAGTTGCGGGGGCACGTGCGAGCCTGGGACGCGATGTATGTCGCGCTGGCCGAGGCCCTCGGCGCGACCCTGATCACGCTCGACCGGCGGCTGGGACGAGCAGCCGGGCTAGCGTGCCGGGTTGAGGTGATCTCCTGAGCCCGGACGAAGGAGGAGGCGCGTTGACCTAGCGGCGCTGCGGCCTCCACACGAGAAGGGCGGTTGACGGACCCCGCGCCGCATCCAGCTGGGCGTAGGCGTGGCGTAGCTCCTCGTTCAGCTCGGCCAGCCGGTCACGCAACACGTCGACATGCGATTCGAGGGCGATGATCCGCTTGATGCCCGCGAGGTTGATGCCCTCGTCCTGCGAGAGTCTCTGCACTTCGCGTAGTAGCGCGACGTCCCGCGCAGAGTAGCGCCGCCCGCCGCCGATCGTCCGGCCGGGAGTGACCAGGCCCAGCCGGTCGTACTGGCGCAGTGTCTGGGCGTGCATCCCGGCCAGCTGTGCCGCAACCGAGATGACGAAGACGGGGGCGTCTTCGGGGAAGTCGCGCAGCTCAGCCATTGCCGGGCTCCGACCGTCGCGGTGCATCACCGGAGGCCGCGGTGATGTGCGGGCGCGGGTCGTCGGACTGTGCGGCCCGGTAGCTGCGCAGGGCTTCTTTCGCCTGCGCGGACATGTGCTGCGGCACGGCCACCTCGACGGTGACGAGCAGGTCGCCATGCCCGCCGCCACGCTTCGGCGCGCCACGTCCGCGCACCCGAAGGGTGCGCCCGGAGGGCGTGCCCGGCGGGATCCGAAGCGTCACCGTGCCGTCGAGCGTCGGAACCCGCAGCGTCGTACCGAGCGCCGCCTCCGGGAACGAGACCGGCACGGTCAGCGTCAGGTCATCGCCGCTGCGGCCGAACAGCTTGTGCTCCGCGACGTGGACCGTGACGAGCAGGTCGCCAGCCGGCCCACCGCGCTGGCCGGGTGCCCCTTTCCCGCGGATGCGAAGCTTGGCGCCGTCGCGGATGCCCGGCGGCACTCGGACGGTGATGCTGCGCGTCTGCGTGGTGACGCCGCTGCCATGGCATTCGGGGCAGGGATTGTCGATGATCTGGCCAGTGCCCTGGCAGTCCCGGCACGGTTCGCTGAAGCCGAAGGCGCCCTGGTTGCGGCTGACGTATCCGGAGCCGCCGCACGTGGGACAGGTATGCGGCGCCGTACCAGGCTTTGCGCCGATCCCGCCGCAGGTCTTGCACGGGCCGGGACCAGACAGTTGCAGCGGCAGCGTCGCGCCCCGCACCGCCTCGTCGAAACCGAGGGTGATCTCGGCGTCGAGGTTCGCGCCACGGCTTGGGGCACTGGGACGCGATCGCGTCCGAGTCCCGGTTCCGCGTCCGAACAGTCCGCCGAATAAGTCGCCGAGCCCGCCGCCAGACGTGGCGCTGTCGCCGAACAGGTCGGACACGTCGAAGGTGGTGCCGTCACCGGGGAATCCGCCAGACCCGGTGCCCGGGAAGCCGCCGCGGAATGCCCCGCTCGCGAACAGCGATCGCGCCTCGTCGTACTCCTTGCGCTTTCCCTCGTCCGAAAGCACGTCGTAGGCCTCGGAGACCTCCTTGAAGCGCGCCTCGGCCGCGGCGTCTCCCGGTTTCTTGTCCGGGTGCAGCTCACGAGCCAGCTTGCGGTACGCCTTCTTGATGTCGCTGGCCGAGGCGTCCTTGGCGACGCCCAGCGCCTGGTAATAGTCCTTCTCCAGCCAGTCCTTCGTGCTCATCGCTGCGCGTCACCTCTTTTCGTTCGCTCGCCCCGTGGTCACCTTGGCTGGCGGGTTTAGGGATGCCTGCCTCGGGTCGTCAGGCTTGATCCCCTCCGCAGGCATCCCTAAACCCGCCTCTATGCCACTCTTCAGTTCGCCTCACAGACCCGCCCTCCGCCGGCCCGTACGAAGGACTGGCTTCTCGGCGGTGAGCGGAACGGAGGGTGGGCCAGGGTGGTTTTGTGGACGCTTTCGGAGGGATCAAGCATGACCGCCCGGAGAAAGCGTCCACAAAGCCACCATCCAACTCAGCCATCAGCGTCCGAGGGCTCAGCTGCGGGAGGGACGGGGGTGGGCGGGTCGGACACCCCCACCATGGCGGGACGCAGCAGGCGGTCGCCGTGCCGGTAGCCCCGGCGCATCACGGTGGTGGCCGTCGGCCGATCGACGTCGTCGCTCTCCCCGTGCATGACGGCCTCGTGGATCGCCGGGTCGAATGGATCACCGACATCGCCGAACGCGACCAGGCCGTTCTTGGCGAGGATGGCGTCGAGCTGATCGGCCACGGCCCGGAACGCGCCGGTCAGGTCGCCATGCTCGCGAGCCCGGTCGATGTCGTCCAGCACCGGCAGCAACGAGGCGAGCACGCGACCGGCCGCAAGCTCGCTCAGTGCGACACGATCACGGTCGACGCGCTTGCGGTAGTTGGCGTACTCGGCTTGCAGCCGCTGCAGGTCGGCCGTTCTCTCGGCCAGCTGCAACGCCTCCGCCTTGGGCACGTCGTGCTCGTCGGGCGCGGCTGACGGGCCAAGAGGAGCGTCGGGCTGGCGAGGTTGACCGGTGACCGGGTCGATACGCCGTTTGTCGCGGATCACGACCCCGTCGGGGTGCTCCTCCGAATGACGCTCGCGATCGCGATGCTCACTCACTTTTGCTCCTGCGAGTCAGGGCCTTCCTCGACGACCTCGGCATCCACCACCGTGTCGTCAGCCGAACCGCTCGAGGCACCGGGCGCGCTGCTGGGCCCACCGGTTGCGCCCGACTCACCGCCGGCGGCCTGGGTGGCCGCGTACATCGCGCCGCCGACCTCCTGCGAGACCCGGGAAACCTTCTCGTGGGCGGCCTTGATCGCGTCGTAGTTCGCGCCGTTCAGCGAGGTCTTCAGCTCCTCCAGCGCAGCCTCCATCTCGCTCTTCTTGTCGGCCGGGATCTTGTCGCCGTTGTCGGCCAGGAACTTCTCTGTCGAATACTGCAGAGACTCCGCGGTATTGCGTACCTCGGCCTGCTCACGCCGCTCGCGGTCCTCCTTGGCGTGCGCTTCGGCGTCGCCCATCATCCGGTCGATCTCGTCCTTGGACAGGCCCGAGCCGCCGGTGATCGTCATGCCCTGTTCCTTGTTGGTGGCCAGGTCCTTCGCCGTCACATGCACGATTCCGTTCGCGTCGATGTCGAAGGTGACCTCGATCTGCGGCACACCGCGCGGCGCGGGCGGCAGCCCAGTGAGCTCGAACATGCCGAGCTTCTTGTTGTAGGCCGCGATCTCTCGCTCGCCCTGGTACACCTGGATCTGCACGCTCGGCTGGTTATCGTCGGCGGTCGTGAAGATCTCCGAACGCTTCGTGGGGATCGTCGTGTTGCGCTCGATCAGCCTCGTCATGATGCCGCCCTTGGTCTCGATGCCCAGCGACAGCGGGGTCACATCGAGCAGCAGGACATCCTTGACCTCGCCCTTCAGCACACCGGCCTGCAGCGCGGCACCGACGGCCACAACCTCGTCCGGGTTGACTCCCTTGTTCGGCTCCTTGCCGCCGGTCAGCTCGCGCACCAGGTCCACGACCGCCGGCATCCGGGTCGCGCCACCGACGAGCACCACGTGGTCGATCTGGCTCAGGCTGATGCCGGCGTCCTTGATCACGTTGTGGAACGGTGCCTTGGTCCGGTCGAGCAGGTCCGCGGTGATCTTCTGGAACTCCGCGCGGGACAGCGATTCGTCGAGGAACAGCGGGTTCTTCTCGGCGTCCTGGGTGATGTAGGGCAGGTTGATCGACGTCTGCTGAGAGCTCGACAGCTCGATCTTGGCCTTCTCCGCGGACTCGCGCAGCCGCTGCATGGCCATCTTGTCCTTGGTCAGGTCGATGCCGTGAGCGGCCTTGAACTTGTCGACCAGCCAGTCGATGATCCGCTGGTCCCAGTCGTCACCACCGAGATGGTTGTCGCCACTGGTGGCCTTGACCTCGATGACGCCCTCGCCGATCTCGAGCAGCGAGACGTCGAACGTGCCGCCGCCCAGGTCGAAGACGAGGATCGTCTGCTCTTTCTCTCCCTTGTCCAGGCCGTAGGCGAGCGCGGCCGCGGTGGGCTCGTTGACGATTCGCAAGACGTTGAGCCCGGCGATCTGGCCGGCCTCCTTGGTGGCCTGGCGCTGTGCGTCATTGAAGTAGGCGGGGGTCGTGATCACCGCGTCGGTGATGTCCTCGCCCAGGTAGGATTCCGCGTCACGCTTGAGCTTCTGCAGTACGCGGGCGCTGATCTCCTGCGCGGTGTACTTCTTGCCGTCGATGTCGACGTTCCAGCTCGGGTCGCCCATGTGGCGCTTGACCGAGCGGATCGTCCGATCCACGTTGGTGATGGCCTGACGCTTGGCGACCTCACCGACGAGGACCTCGCCGTTCTTGGCGAACGCCACGACGCTCGGCGTGGTACGCGAGCCCTCCGCGTTCGCGATCACCTCCGGCTCGCCACCGGTGAGTACCGAGACGACGGAGTTGGTGGTACCCAGGTCGATGCCGACCGCACGGCTCATGTGAGACTCCTCTTCAGACGACCAGTTGCTTTGCCCATATCGTACCGGCCTTTACCGGCCCGCTATCACCGGAACTGAGCCGGGTCGGCTCAACTTCCCTCAATCAGTGTGATCCACCTCACACGCGCGGAAGGGAGCACACTGGGGCTCGTGTCGGACGCAGTCACGGCCGCCCAGGCCCCGGACGAGACGCGCGAGCAGCGTGGCCTGCCGGGTACCGTGTGGTTCGCCGGTATTATCGCGTTCGCCGTGCTGGTGCTGCTGGCGATCAATGTCGTGCGCCACCTGGCGGCGCCGCCGGTAGGCGCACACCACCACGCGTCCACGGCGCTCTTCCGGGCCGGCGACAACCAGACGCTCGGCCCGCTGCTGACTCACCGGTTAGTCACGGTATGGCAGGTGAATGCGGTGGCTCTCGCCGTACTCGTCCTGGCGGCCGCGTGGTACCTGGCCGGGGTTGCGGTGCTGCGCCGGCGCCGGCCCGACTTCGCCTGGCCGGTCGGCTACCCGGTGTCGTTCCTGGCCGGGTTGGCGGTAATCGGTTACGCCACCTGCGGGGCCATCGCGGTCTACGACCAGGCCCTGTTCACGGCACACATGCTCGGCCACTTGGCTCTGGTGATGCTCGCGCCGGCGCTGATCGTGGTCGGACGCCCGATGCGCCTGGCGGTGGAGGCGTCTCGTCCGCCACTACGGGCCCGGATCGAGCGGGTCGTGCGCGGCCCGGTGGTGTCGCTGCTGACCACGCCGCCGGTCGCTTTAGCTTGCTACACAGCCGTGATCGTCGGCAGTCACCTGACCGGATTGATGGACACGATCATGAGCCTCACCTGGGCCGGCCAGGTAGAGCATGTGGTCTACCTGGTGGCCGGGTATCTGTTCTTCGCTCTGGTGATCGGCGACGAGCCGCTGCGCTGGCGGCTGGCGACCCTGGCTCGATGGGTCATGCTGGCGATCTCGATGGCGGTCGACACGTTCACTGGCGTCGTGATCATGATGTCGCTCGCCCCGATCACCATGCAGCCGACACCTGGCCTCACGGTGAATCCGCTGAGCGACACGCGGACCGGCGGGGCAATCATGTGGCTCGGCGGTGACGGGATCATGGCAGTCGTCATGATCGCGCTGGTGCTCGGCTGGCTGCGGACGTCCGGACAGTCCGGCTCGGACCGCGTCGGCTGGCTCGAGCAGGCGCGCATTGCGGCGCTGAACGAGCGAACCGGTGCCGTCGCCGAGGACCCGATCGACGACGACGACGCGCGGCTCGCGGCGTACAACGAATGGCTGGCACGCGTCGCCGAGCCGCAGCGGCGGCCAGACGGCTAGTGCTAGTGCCTGATCGGGTTTCCCGCAATTGCTCACTGGGCGCCGCGGCTAGCCTCCAATCGCAGGGAACACGTGATCAACCGGCCCTGGTGGCCGCGACCACGCTCGGATGTGCAGGAAGATCAACCGGCCGGCGTGACCGGACCTGACGAGGGTGTCACGGCAATCGGGCTGGACAGGTAGCCGAGCACGAACGCCAGGCCGTGACCGGCTGCCACAACCTGACGGGTTGCCACAATCTCCCCAACCGCGGTCGCGACGCCGATCGCGGACCCGATCAGCCAATGGCGCTCCGGCAGCACGGTCACCAGCCCGCCGATGGCCGCCGTCATCACGTACGAGGATCCGACATCGACCTGCGTCCGAGCACTGGACGGGAGCCGGCCAGCTTTGATGCCCGACCACACCGCGGCCTGGGTAGCCAGGGTCGGCAGCACATGCCCGGCAACGGCAATGGCCGCAGCACGTCGGGTACCTGCGAGGTACTCCAGGCCTCCGAGCGCAGCCGCCGTTCCGGCCGCCGGGGCCAGCCAACGGTCGCCCTCGACCACCACAGCGCTGACGAGCAGCGAGCGGACGGGCCTGCTGGCCAGGTTGTCGAGATTGGTGCTCGCCGCCCGCTCCATGGCCGCGCCGTCGACGCGCCGTTTGACGAGCGCGGTCCCGACGAGCGCGCTCACCAACCCGGTCGTCAGTGGCAGGCGACGAATCAGCCGGATCATTGCTCACGCCAGAGCGGCTCGATCGCGTCGCGCAGTAGTTTGCCCACGTCCCCGAGGACGTGCTGGCCTTCCCGCACGATCACCTGGCCGCTGGCGACAACCGTACGAACGTCTGCGGCTGTGGCGGCTAGGATCGCCTGATCTACCAGGGATCCGGCCGTACGCGGGCTGTCCAGGCTGAGTTCGACGAGGTCGGCGCGAGCTCCGGACTCGAGCTGGCCGGCGTCGTCCCAGCCGAGGCTGTGCTGGCCCGCCCCGGTGAGCGCCTCGACCAGGTCGGCCGGCCGGAACCGTCCCCGCCGTCCGGCTGCGAGCCGTTCGTCCATCTCCAGCGCGCGGGCCTCCTCGACCAAGTCGATGACGGCATGCTGGTCGCTGCCAAGGGTGATCGGCGCTCCAGCGTCGTGCAGCCGACGAGCCGGGCCTACGCCGTCGGCGAGATCGCGCTCGGTGGTCGGACAGATGCCGATGCTGGTTCGTGACCGGCCGAGCGCCACGATGTCGTTGTCGGTGAGGTGCGTCGCGTGCACGGCGGTGCTGTTCGGGCCAAGTGCGCCGGACTCGGCGAGCAACGCGGTCGGGGTGCGCCGGTAGGCCGCCAGGCATCGCTCGTTCTCGGCCGGCTGTTCGGACAGGTGGAAGTGCAGGGGACGACCCCGGGCGGCCTGCACCAGCGTCGGCAGCGCCACCCGGGGCACCGCGCGCACCGAGTGGATCGCCACGCCGATCCGGGTGGTGTCGTCGTCGCGCAGCGCATCGTGGCGATCCGCCCAGCCCTCAGCGGTCTGATCGGAGAAGCGCAGCTGGTGCGCGTCCAAGGGCTCGCCGATCCCGCCCGCGAGATAGGCGGAATCAAGCAGTGTGACTCGGATTCCGGCGTCGCGAGCAGCTCGGCGCAGGGCATTGCTCATCTCGTTGGGGTCGCGGTAGGGCCGGCCCCCGCAGCCATGGTGCAGGTAGTGGAACTCGCCGACGCTGGTGACCCCGGACAGCGCCATCTCGGCATACGTCGCCCGGGCCAGCACCAGGTAGCGGTCCGGGTCAAGCCGGTCCGCGACCTGGTACATCGCCTCCCGCCACGTCCAGAACGTGCCATCGGCCCCGTGCGTACGCCCCCGCAGCGCCCGGTGGAATGCGTGGCTGTGGGTGTTGGCGAATCCCGGCAGCACGAGGCCGGGCAGCCGCTCGTCGTCCGGCCGCGGTTCGGTGCGGGCGGCCACCCGGGTGATCCGCCCGCCGTCCACGATGATACGGACGTCCGGCTGCACGCCCACCGGCAGCCACGCGTACCCAGCGAAGTAGCCGGTCACCGTGCCCTCATCCGGCGAGCCGCTCCAGGACGGCGGCGAGCGCCGCCACGCCCACCAGGCAGTCGTCGCGTTCGGCGAACTCGGCGGGGGAATGCGACACGCCGGTGGGATTGCGCACGAAGATCATTCCGGTCGGAATCCCAGCATTGGCGAGGATTCCAGCATCGTGACCGGCACCGGTGGCCAGCGCCGGAGCGCCGCCGGCAGCGATCGCCAGCTGCTCGCGCAATGTCACATCGAAAGGCGTCTCGTCCGTCCAGGACTCCTCTTCGACCACCGACCCGGCCGTCTTGCTGGACAGCGCGGTCAGGTCGCCGATCACCCGACGCACCGCTGTTGCCTGCGGCGCACGTGAGTCGACCCACGCCGTGACCCGCGACGGGATCGCGTTGACGCCGTTGGGTTCGACCGCCACCTTGCCGCAGGTGGCCACCGCGCCGTGTTCGGCGGCCGACGCGCGCGCGGCGAGCACCAGCCGGGCGTAGTCGAGCATCGGGTCGCGACGATCGTCCAGCCGGGTGGTACCGGCGTGGTTCGCCTCACCGGCCAATTCGACCCGCCATCGGCCGTGCGGCCAGATCGCACTGGCCAGCCCGATCGGCGAGCCGAGGTCGACGAGCCCGCGTCCCTGCTCGACGTGCAGCTCGACGAACACGCCGACCCGGCGCAGCGCTGCGTCGTCGCGGCCTATCCCGTCCGGCTGCAGCCCGGCCGAGCGCCGCGCGTCGGCCATGGTGGTGCCGTCGCCGTCGCGCAGCGCGAGCGCGCGCTCGGGCGACAGCGCCCCGGTGACCAGCCGCGAGCCGGCGCACGCAACCCCGAACCGGGCCCCCTCCTCGTCCGCGAAGCTGACCACCCCGATCGGCCGGGACGGCACGAATCCCTTGCTGCGCAAGGCATCCACCGCCATGAAGGCCGCGACAACGCCGAGCGGACCGTCGAAGGCCCCGCCCTCCGGTACCGAGTCGAGATGGCTGCCGGTGACCAGCCCCGGGCCGCTTGCGTCGGGATCGCCCCACCACGCCCACTGGTTGCCTGCCCGATCGAGCACGACGGCGAGGCCGCGCTTCGCCGCACACGCCGCGAACCACTCGCGCAGCGCCAGGTCGACAGGCGTCCAGGCGAACCGGCGATACCCTCCGGATGGTGCGCGGCCGACCGGCTCGAGCTCGGCCCACAACCCGTCGAAGGTCACCGGCTCAGCCTGCCACGCCGGCCGTCCCGCGTTGTTCGACCCTCAGGGATGGTGAGGACGCCGGGGATCGAACAACGTGATTGGGAGCGACCGAGCCCCGTTACCCTAGACCTACCTGGGACAGCCAGGCCTTCGCCACAGTCTCCGGGTCCTGCTTGTCGGTCTGGACCTTGGCCACCAGCTCGGCCAGCGTCTTCGTGTCGAGCTTGGCGGACACCGCGTTTGACGCGTCCGTGATCGTCGGCGTCACCTTGGACTGCGCCACCATCGGGACGATGTTCTGGGCCGCGAACATGCTCTTCGGGTCTGTGAGGGAGACGAAGTTGTTGGCCGCGATCGACGGGTCGGTGGAGAAGATGTCGGCCGCGTCGATGCTGCCGCTCTTGAGCGCCGTGACGGTGATCGAGCCGCCCGCCTGTAACGGGGTGAACGTGCCGAACTCGACGCCGTAGACGCTCTTGAGCGCCGGGACGCCGTCCGGGCGCGTCTTGAACTGAGCGGGCGCTCCCAGGGTCAGCTTGCTCGCGACCGAGCTGAGGTCAGCGATCGACTTCAGGTTGTCCTTGTCGGCGGTCTGCTTGGTGACCGTGATCGTGTCGCTGTCCTGCGCCTGTGCGTACTTGAGCACCGTCATGTTGATGCCCCCGGCGGCGGTCTGCAAGGCCGCATAGACCGCATCCGGCGTCTTCGCGGTGGATTTCGGGTCGAGGTACGCCAGGATCGAGCCGGTGTACTCGGGGATGAAACTAATCGAGCCGTCCTTGAGCGCGTTGATGTAGACGGATCGCTCGCCGATATTCAACTTCTTGGTGACCGAGACGCCCTTGGCCGACATCGCGTCTGCGTAAATGTCGGCAAGCAGCGTGCTCTCCGGGAAGTCGGCTGAGCCCACGATGACCGATCCCGTTCCCGCGGCGCCGGAAGAGCCCCCGGCACTCGAGGCCGCTGAGGTCGCCGCGCCGGTGGTATTGCTGGAGCTCCCACTGCTGCTGCACGCCGCGGCGGCGAGCACCAGCCCCACCAAGGCGGCCACCAGCATGTAGATCCTTTTCATCTCTCTCCCTCGTTAGCGTGGGTGGTGCAGGTCATGCAGCGGCGGGCACCTTGGGCACGGCAGCCGCCAACACTTCCGCAGGGGGGTGCCTGCGCGAGTAGCGCCCGGAGATGCCAGGCGAGACCACGAGTCGCTCCAGCCCAACCAGCAGCAGATCGACCACGACGGCTAGCACGGCGACCACGATGCCGGCGCCGACCATCGCCGGGTAACCGACCACCGGGTCGTTGATCTGCTGGACGCCGTCGACGATGAGCCTGCCCAGGCCGCCGAGAAAAGGAACGTATGCGGCCACCGTGGCCGTGGCGATCACCTGCAGCGTGGCGCTACGCAGCCCGGACATGATCAGAGGCAAGGCGCACGGGAACTCGACCTTGCGGATAACCTGACCGCCGGTCATTCCCATGCCCCGGGCGGCGTCGCGGGCGGCTGGATCGATGTTCTGCACGCCGGCATAGGTGTTGACCAATATTGCGGGAATTGCCAGCAGTATCAGCACGATCTCGATGGGCACGACGTACGGGAAGCCGCCCTTGGGCACCAAGACCGGGATCTGAATCGTGCTGTGGATCTTCGGCGAGAGCCAGACGACCAGCAGCACCACAAAGCCCAGCGTCGGCACGGCGCGCAGCCCGTTGGCGAGCCCGACAACGACAAGCACGCCCCGACCGGTGTGCCCGATGAGCAGCCCGAGCGGCAGGGCGATGGCGAAGGCGATCAACACCGCCACCAGCGTGTACGCCACGTGCTCCCGCAGCCGGGCGAGAAGCCCGTTCGCACCCGTCCAATTTGCCGGGTCGTTGAGCCACACCCCGACCCGGTCGAAGTTCAGCCCGCTGTCCGCGAGAACACTCATCGCGCCGCCACCACCCGCTGCCACGGGGCCAGCACCCGGATAACCGCCAAGACGAGACCATCGAAGATCAGCGCCAGCACGATGATTAAGATCAAGCCGATCAGAATCGGTGTGAGGGTATTGGTTTGGTTGCCCTCGATGAACAGCGACCCCAACTGCGGTACCCCGATCAGCGACGCCACAGAGACCAGGCTCACGTTGGACACCGCGGCCACGCGAACGCCCGCGCCTATCACCGGCACCGCGATGGGCAGTTGGACGGCGAACAGGCGCTGCCGGGTCGTGTAACCCATTGCGGACGCGGAGGACATCGTCTCGTCGGACACGGACGACAGGCCATCAGCCACGACCCGGACGAGCAATGCCACCGTGTAGACGGTGAGCGCGATCGCCACATTGATCGGGTCGAGGGTCTTCGTGCCAAGCAGGCCAGGGAGAGTCAGGATCAGCACGATCGACGGGATGGTGTAGAGCAGGCCGGTGAGCGTGACCAGCGGCGGGTAGGTCCACTTGTACCGGCTGGCCAGCCAGCCGAGCGGCAGCGAAAGCAGCAGCCCGATGACAAGCGGCAACCCTGCCAACCAGATGGTGGTCCACATCCAGTGCAAGATGTCAGCCTGGTGATCGCGGAAGTAATCCCACAGACTCATTGGCTGACCTTCTTCGCGCAAGCGCTCATCGGGACTCCGTGACCAGTTCGGCCGGCGCATGTCGCGCCGTTGCAGCGTGCTCCTCGATCCGGGCGAGCACCTGCGCCGCGGTGACCGTGCCCAGCAGCCCGCCGTCGTCGTCGACGACAACCCCCCGACCGCTGGGCGAGGAGAGCGCGGCATCCAGAGCGGCGCGCAGCGTCCCGTCGGAGGTCGCCAAGGTGCCACCAAGGTTGAGCAGGTCCGGGGTCACCGGCCCGCGCAACGCGCCGTCCGCGACCCCGGTGAGCGCGAGCCAGCCCTGCGGTCGTTTCTGGTCGTCGACAACCAGCACCCACCCGTCGTGGGCGAGGTCTTTCACCGTGCTCAGCTCGGCGCCGAGCGGCACCGCCGGCTCGGCAGAGACCGGCAGGTGGCCGGCCACCGCGAAGCCCAGCGCGCGGTAGCCGCGGTCGCGACCCACGAAACCGGCCACGAACGCATCGGCAGGCTTCGACAACAGCTCGGCGGGCGTCGCCAGCTGCGCGAGCTTGCCGCCGACGCGCATCACCGCCACCTGGTCACCGAGTTTGATCGCCTCGTCGATGTCATGCGTCACGAACACGGTGGTCTTGCCCAGCTCGCCCTGCAGCCGCAGGAATTCGTCCTGCAGCTGGGCGCGGACGACCGGGTCGACGGCGCTGAACGGCTCGTCCATCAGCATGACGGGCGGATCGGCAGCCAAAGCTCGCGCGACGCCAACCCGCTGCTGCTGGCCACCGGAGAGCTGGGCCGGATACCGCTTGGCGAAGTTCGCTGGTAGGCCAACCTGGTCCAGCAGCTGCATCGCGCGCTGGCGCGCCGCGCGCTTCTTCTGGCCGAGCAGCAACGGAACGGTCGCGATGTTGTCGACGATGGTGCGATGCGGGAACAGCCCGGCGTGCTGGATGACGTACCCGATCCCACGACGCAGCTGGGCCGGCGCGACGGTCGACGTGTCGCGGTCGTCGAGCCAGATCCGGCCGCTGGTCGGCTCGATCATCCGGTTGATCATGCGGAGACTGGTCGTCTTGCCGCACCCGGACGGGCCGACGAGCACGGTGATCTGGCCGGACGGTGCCTCGAAGCTGAGTTCGTCGACGGCGACCGTGCCGTCCGGATACCGCTTGGTGACCGAGTCGAACCGGATCATCGTGGACTGACGGCCTTCCGTCCGGGACACGAGCCGCCGACGCCTCAGCGGCACGGGCGATCACCTTGCGAACGTCAAGCGTTGCACAGACGACCGACAACACGCACCTGCACCGCAGGCTGTAATCCGACCGTTAGAACGGTGAATCGCTTCAGGCGAAGTCGTCCAGCGGGCGCAGCTCCTCGGCGTAGGAGACCGAATTGCGCCGCAGTACGCCGGTGCTGCTGACCGCATACTGGCCCATCCGCCACAGCGGCGGCGAGTAGGCGTGGATCGACACACTGCCGACGGCACGTCCGGTGAGCCGATGAATGTGGTCCGGGCCGAAACTGAATGCCTGACCGGCTGCCACGTCGACCGCCGCGCTGGGCGCCCCTACCGCGAGCCGGTGCTCGGTCAGGCATCCGTCCACGACGGTGACCGCACCGCAGGAGATGTCGTGGTCGTGCCAGCCGGTGTCGTTGCGAGGCGTCCAGCACAGCAGCCACACGTCGACGTGGGTGTCCCGGTGCAGCTCGACGTAGTGCCGCTCGTCGTCGCTGAAAGCGACGTGCTTCTGCCAGGTTTCCGGCCTTGCCGCGATGGACGAGACGAGGGCGCGCAACTCGCGCTCGTCCAAGTCTCGGCCCGGGAGGGAGTCGAAGGCTGCGGCCGAGTTGGCGAGGTGGGTGGTCATGGCCGATCTCCTTCGAGCAGTCGCGAGGGGTTGACGACGCGGACCGCGTGCGCCGCGGCGGCGCCCAGGTTGAGTTCGATTGGCCCGGCGTAGGGCCGGTCAGTGCCGTGCACGATCATGTCGATGCCGAGCACCCGGATCAGCGCGTCAACGCCGCGCGGACCGTACGACGACGTCTCGACGAAGGTGAGCGGATCCACCGACGGCGCCCGTCGACGGGTGCGTGACGCGTACCGCTCATGGTGAACCGGCGCGAGGCCGGCGCCGGCGGCGAAGCAGATTCGCAGCGCCGGCAACAGGGCACGCCCGGCCGCCTGCCATGCCCACCAGGCGGCCTGCAGCTGGGACGGGTAATCGACGACCGGGGCCCACCAGCTGGGCAGCGTCTGCGTGGTGTGGCGTGCCGGCGCGGGACCGGGATGCACAAGCACGGCACGGTCCGCCCGTTCGCAGACGCGCAGCGTCGGCGCCAGCCGCTCGACGCCGGCTGGCGTCGCCAGCAGGGTCGCCGGGACTTGCACGCCGACGAACCCTTTGTCCAACAGGGTTTCCAGCTCGCCCAGGTCCGGCTCGACGTGGCAGATCGAGGCCCATCCACTGAACGGCTTGGGCAGCTGCAGCGCACCGTGATGCCATGCCCCGAGCAACGGTGCTGCATGTACCGGATCGAGCAGCTCGATGCCCAGTGGGCTGGACACCGAGACGAGGATCCGCGCGCAGTCGGCGTCCATGGCCAGCCGCCGCCGCACATCGTGGTCGGCCGGAGTGATGTCGTACGGCGGCTCGCCGGCCAGGTGCAGCGTCCACCCGTCCAGGTACGGCGGGACCGAGCGCGCTCGCAACTCGTCGACGAACTCGACCGGCCACAGGTGCTGGTGGACATCGATCCATCCACTCGCAGCGGCCATGCCGGCTCCTCGGTGAAGCGATTCACTGATACGTTCCAGTGAAGCGCTTCACAGTCGCCGTTGTCAACGCCCTTAGGCTGAGCGGATGACCGAGCGCCCGCGTCGGCCGACGCTGCGCGACATCGCCGACGAGACCGGGCTGTCGTCCGCCGCCGTGTCCTATGCGTTGCGCGGGCTGCAAGTGCCGGAGGAGACACAGCGCCGGGTGCGCGAGGTCGCCGACCGCCTCGGCTACCAGGCCGACCCGATCGCGCGAGCCCTGGCCTTGGGCCGCACCGGCAATGTCGGCGTGCTGTGCGGTTCGCTGGAGGACATCTGGCAGCAGGGCGTCGCCGCCGCCCTCGGACGCGGGCTGCTGCAGGCCGAGCGCCAGGCGCTGATCGTCGATGCCGCCAACGACCCGGAACTCGAGGCCTCGCTGGCGCAACGGCTCGTCGACCAGCGGGTCGACGCCCTCATCGTGCTGCCGGTCGACCCGCGCGGCGAGCACTGGACGGCTATCGCCGAGCGCACCGTGCTGGTCTCGATCGGCGACAGCCTGCCTGGTGCCGCCACCTCGGCCGAGGTCGTCTTCGACAACGAGGCCGGGGTCACCGACGCACTGCGCCAACTGGCCGACGCGGGGCATCGCCGGATCACCGTGCTCACCCCGCTGGCGACGAGTACGCCCGATCGTCCCGGCGAAGCCGTCGTGCAGCGCGTCGCACCAGAGCTGCAGATCGAGGCGACGCTCTGCACGGCCCCGCACGATCTGGACGGCGCCAGCGCGGTTGCCCGGGCCATCCTCACCGATGCCGACCGGCCGACCGCGATCCTCTGCCTGGCCGATTCGATCGCGTACGGCGTCTACGACGCGGCGCGGGAACTCGGCCTGGCGATCCCCGGCGACGTGTCGGTGCTGGGCTACGACGACCACCCGGTGTCGCGGGTGCTCACCCCGCCGTTGTCGACCTTCCGGTGGCCGGTGGACGTCCTCGTGGAGACGGTGGTCGACCGGACGATCCGCGCGGTCGACGAGGGCAAGCGCAGCCGGCGCAAGGTCCTCATGCCTACTGCTCGGCCGCGCGGATCGGTGGCAGCGCCGAGCCTGATCGTCCGGGCATGAGCTGAGCGTGCAGCCGATACGGGTCGACGGCAGGCGGCTCACCGTCGATGACATCCTCTCCGTTGCCGTCGAGCAGCGGAACGTCGAGCTAGCCGACGAGGCGCGGTCGCGTGCGGCGCAGTCGCACGAGTTCGCGGAACGGATCAGTACCGAACGGGCCGTCTACGGCCGAACAACCGGCGTCGGCGCGAACCGCGACGTCGCGATCGACAACCCGGCCGCGCACGCCGTCGCGCTGGCGCGCAGCCATGCGACGTCGGCTGGACCGCTGCGGGTCCCCGAGCGGGTGCGGGCCATGCTCGTCGTCCGGCTCAATCAGCTCGCCGCAGGCGGCAGCGGCGCCAGCCCGGCCCTGCTCGACGGCCTGGTGAGGATGATCAACGCCGATGCGCTGCCCGAGGTGCGCGAGTTCGGCAGCATCGGCACCGGCGATCTATCCGCGCTCGCCACCACTGCGCTGGCCTTGACCGGTGAGACGCCAACCTCGCCGATCACGCTCGGCCCGCACGATGCGCTGGCGTTCCTGAGCAGCAACGCGGCCGCGGTCGGCGACGCCGCGCTCGCCTGCACCCGGCTGACGACGCTGGCCCGGGCAACCGTGTCCGCCGGGGCGCTGACGTTCACCGCGGTAGACGGCAACCCGGAGGCGTTTGCCGAGGTGGTCGAGCAGGCGACCCCGTTCGAGGGGGCCCGCCAGGTGTGCCGGTGGGTGCGCTCGCTGGTCGAACCCGACGGGCGGCCGGCGCGCATCCAGGATCCGTTCGGGTTGCGTGCGATGCCGCAGGTGCACGGCGCGCTTCTCGACGCGCTTACCCACGCCGAGGACGTCGTCACCCGGATGGCCAATGCCCCGAGCGAGAACCCGCTGCTGCTTCCTGACGGCGGGGTCGCGCATCACGCCGGCTTCCACGCCGCCTATCTCGGGCAGGCCCTCGACGCGGTCGTGTCGGCTGCCGCGCAGTCCGCGCAGCTCGTCCTGGCCCGGCTGTCCATGCTGTGCGAACCGGCCTTCACCGGGCTCCCGCCGTTCCTCGGCGACGGCCGGGCGGGCGCGTCCGGGGTGATGTCCTGCGAGTACGTGGCGGCGTCGGCGCTCGGCTCGCTGCGCGCGCTCACGGCACCGACCGGCGTGCAGACCGTGACGCTCTCCCGCGGCGTCGAGGAAGACGCGAGCTTCGCCTCGCTCGCCGCGAGGCAGGCCCTCGATGCCGTCGACCGATACCGCATCGTGCTGGCCTGCGAAGTCGTGGCGGCCGTGCGGGCCACCCGGATGCGCGGACTTCCGGTTCCCGCGCCGCTGGCGTCGCTCCCGAGCGAGACCGCCGACCGGGACCTGTCCGCGGACCTCGACCAGGCGGTCGAGCTGCTCGACCGATGGTCCACATCACTGACCGCCCAGCGGTAGCCCGGCGTACGCTGCCCGGATCGGCGGGACACTGTCCGCGACCATCGTTCACCCGTGAGGAGACCGACTCGTGGCGCTGCGGCTGACCATCGCCCTGCTCATGCTGGTGATCACGGCGGCCATCGCGGGACGGCGGATCGTCTGGCTGGTCAAGCTCATCCGCTCGGGCCGGGCCGCGCCGGGACGCACCGACGAGATGCCGGCGCGGCTTCGGGAGCAAGTCGTCGAGGTATTCGGGCAGCGGCGGCTGCTGAAGTGGGGCGTGCCGGGGCTCGCCCACTTCTTCACGTTCTGGGGCTTCGTCGTCCTGGCGATCACGATCGTCGAGGCATATGGCGCCCTGGTGATCAGCCAGGACTTCGCGTTCCCGTTCTTCGGCCACGCCCGGTGGCTGGGCTTCCTCGAGGACTTCTTCGCCGTCGCCGTGCTGCTCGGGTTGATCACGTTCGCCATCCTGAGGGTGCGTAACGCCCCGCAACGCAGGCACCGCGACAGCCGCTTCTACGGTTCGCACACCGGCGCCGCGTGGGTGATCCTCGGCATGATCGCGCTGGTCATCGTCACCCTGCTGCTCTATCGGGGTGCGCAGTACAACACCGGGCACTTCCCGTACGGGAAGTCGAAGGCGCCATTCGCCTCCTACCTGGTGTCCCGGATGCTGGGCGACGGCGCGCACAACCAAGGCGTCGAGACGTTCTTCCTCATCGCCCAAATGGCGGTGATCTTCGCCTTCACGATCATCGTCGTGCACTCCAAGCATCTGCACATCGCGTTAGCGCCCCTCAACGTCACCACCAAACGGCTGCCGGACGGCATGCGGGAGCTGTTGCCCGCTGCGGACGCGGACGGCAAGCCGATCGACTTCGCCGACGTCGAGAACCTGTCCGAGGACACGGTGCTCGGAAAGGGCACAATCGAGGACTTCACCTGGAAGGGCTACCTCGACTTCACCACCTGCACGGAGTGTGGCCGCTGCCAATCGCAGTGCCCCGCGTGGAACACCGGCAAGCCGCTCTCGCCGAAGCTCGTCATCATGGACCTGCGTGACCACTTGTTCGCCAAGGCCCCCTACCTGATCGGTGGACAGTCCGTCCCTGAAGGCACAACCGCGCAGGGCCACGAGCCGCACGGGCAGCACGTCCCGGAATCCGGGTTCGCCCGTGTCGAGGGCTCCGGGCCGGACCAGGCGGTTCGGCCACTGGTCGGTGACCTCGCTTCCGGGGGTGTCATCGACCCGGACGTGCTGTGGTCCTGCACAACCTGCGGCGCCTGCGTCGAGCAGTGCCCCGTCGACATCGAGCACATCGACCATATCGTCGACATGCGCCGCTATCAGGTGCTGATCGAGTCGGCGTTCCCGTCCGAGGCCGGGGTGATGCTGCGCAACCTGGAGAACAAGGGCAACCCGTGGGGGCTGGCCGAACGCAGCCGCGAGGACTGGCTGGACGGTCTCGGGTTCGAAGTACGCCGGGCAGTACCGGGGCAGAAGCTGGACGCGGACGTCGAGTACCTGTACTGGGTCGGCTGTGCCGGCGCGCTCGAGGACCGGTCGAAGAAGGTCACCCGGGCCTTCGCCGAGCTGCTGCACGTCGCGGGCGTCGAGTTCGCGGTGCTGGGGGCGGCGGAATCCTGCACCGGCGACCCGGCGCGCCGGCTCGGAAACGAGTTCCTCTTCCAGATGCTCGGCATGCAGAACGTCGAGACGCTCGAGTCGATCACCCGCGCGGCGCCGCTGAAGATCGTCGCCACCTGCCCGCACTGCTTCAACACCCTTGCCAACGAGTACCCGCAGCTCGGCGGGCACTACCAGGTCGTGCACCACACCCAGCTGCTCGCCACGCTGGTCGAGCAAGGGCGGCTCACCCCCGTTCAGCCGGTCGACAAGAACGTCACGTACCACGACCCGTGCTATCTCGGGCGGCACAACAAGGTATACACGCCGCCCCGTGAGGTGCTCGGCGCCATTCCGGCGTTGAAGTCGCAGGAGATGCATCGCTGCAAGGAAAGAGGATTCTGCTGCGGTGCCGGTGGGGCGCGGTTCTGGATGGAGGAGCGGATCGGCAAGCGCATCAACATCGAGCGCACCGAGGAGGCGCTGGGCCTGGACCCAGACCTGATCTCGACGGCCTGCCCGTTCTGCATGGTGATGCTGTCCGACGCAGTCACCGCCAAGCAGGCCGACGGGTCCGCCCGAGAGGACGTGCAGGTGCTCGACGTGGCACAGATCCTGCGCCAGTCGATCGCTTCCTGAACCTCCGAGGGTGGCGGTCTGCGAGATTACGCAGTAGTTGGGTCGCTGGCCGATCAGCGTGGAATCTTGATACCTATGTGTTGCCACAGAGCCTGTTGCGTAATCGACGCGCGGCCGGGCCGTCTGCTGAGCGTGAAGCTCCCAAGTCGTCGCAGCCGACCGAATGCGATACGACCGACCAAATCTGCCTCGCCCCAACGGCGAACTCTCGGTCCTGCAGTCGGCGTTCGGCCATTTTGCAACAGGCTCCACAGCCGATCATAGATATCAAGATCGCCTGACCGTACAACGGGCTAGGACGTTCGCCGTCGCGCTGCGGCAGCGCCGAGCAGCAGGATCAGCACCCGGCAGTGACGCTGGCGACCGTGATCACGACGGTCAGGGTCGAGCGCGTCCAGCAGACCAGGACGACGGCGGCGGCGGCCAACGCCAAGCTGCGCGGCGTGCTCGACTGCGTAGCGGCCGGGATTGATCACCGCGCCCGGCATGGCGCGCGCGGTGCGGCGCAGCGAGGTGGCGAGCTCCAAGGTACCGGCGAGCCAGGCGATCACCCCGACGCCGAGGGACACGAGCAGGATGACCCGGATCAGATCGCTGAGCGAGCCGGACACGATGTCGTACGCCGCCCGGACCGTGTCGCGGCGCAGCGGCCCGGTGGGGACAGCGTCCAGATAGCGGTTGCGGCTGATCGTGAGCGCTCCCCCGGCCACGAGCATGCCCGCGACGACGCCGAGCGCGCAGGTCGCCAGCGCGCGGCGGCGGCGCCGGGCGAGCAGCATCGCGGCCAGTAGCCCACCGCCCACCCACGGCAGCCAGGTCGCGGCACGCGTGGTCAGCCGCACGGCGCCGCGCATGGAGTGGAACATGTGCAGCGCGGCCACCTCGACCAGCAGCGTCACGGCCGGAACCGCGTTGGCGATGGTCAGCCCGGCGGCGATCAGCAGCTGCTTGACCCGGGCGACCACGGCCCCGAGGTCGAGGAACACCCGGCCCTGCTCGTCGACCCGGGCCACGCCGTTGGTCGTCACGCCCGTCGTCAACAGGGACAACAAGTGCTGGTGTACGGCGCGATTGAGCTGCACCCACAAATCAGCGAACGTACTGCTGCGGACGAACTTGGTCACGACCCTGTCGACGAACCCGTCGACGGCCAGTTGCAACGTCGAGCCGAGGCCGCGCAGGTTGGCCAGCAGCGCCCGTTGACCAGGGAACGCGACGTTCAACCGGCTGGTGATCTGCTGGTCGACCGCCGCGATCACGTCCGCCCGCACTCTCGGGTCACCGACGATCGGGCGCACGGTCGAGACGTAGCTCTCGGTGTCGAGCAGGTGATCGCGTGTCTACACCGCCGGGGCGGCGACTTCAGAGTGTCCCAACAGCGGACAGCCCGGGCAACAGCAATTCAGGTACGCACGATCCGATATAGACCCGGATGCGTGGCCGACCTCCTTCGCGCTGAAGGAGTTGACCACCGCCGAAGAGGCAAGGATCGGCGCGCTCGTAAAGAAAGCGGTGAGCTGAGGACTGAGCCTCACGCTACGGCTCAGTCAGATGGGCGCAACTCGATGACCGAGCGCGAGCCGGCCGGCCTGACCGAGCTGACCTGCAGGCCGGCTGACATGGCCTGCTCGCCCAGCTGGTCGAGGCTGCGTTCCCGGCCGCGGACGTAGCAGGGCATGCGCAGGTCGCCTGCGGTGTCCGGTGTGCCGGCTGTGTCGCCCGCGGCGTCGCCGATATGGTCGACGACGAGCGCCCGCCTCGTCTCGTCGAGTGCACCTCCAGTCTCACCAATGGCCCCATCGGAATCCGCTCGAGCGCCGGGCGGCCGTGCGACGGCCTGATCGGCGTACCGCCGGTGCCCCACGAGCATCGCGATGGTGGACACCAAGTAGAACGTGTGCAGAAACCAGATCGGTCCCACCGGCAGCCTGAACACGTACACTGAGTGGATGGCGTTGCCTGCGTTGGCGAGGACGAGGTTGCCCAGGCTGTAGGAGGCTAGGTCCCGGGTGCGGTAGGCCTTGACCAGCATCGGCAGGTAGCTGACCACGAAGAGCGTGCTCGACACCATGCCGGCCAGCACTGCCGGCCCAGGCGCTGCCATGGTCTACCTCCTCGTGCTTGTGTCGCGTCAGGCTCGCCGCCGCCCGGGGGACGTGACGCCGCCTCAGGGACGAGGACGCGGCGGGATGTTCTGGTTCTCGTGGAAGAAGTTCGTCGGGTCGTACTTCGTCTTCAACGCGACCAGGCCGTCGAAGTTCTCGCCGTACGTCGCGGCCAGGCGTGCGAGGTCGCCGTCGCCCATCATGAAGTTGACGTAGCCGCCGCTTCGCGTGTGGGCGTGGATGGCTGACCAGTACCTTTTCGCCCAGGCGCCGAGGTCCGGCGCCAGGTCCGGATCGGCGTCGATCGCTGCGATCACCATCGACCAGGTGGCGGAGCGCTCGTGCCAGGCCGTCTCGGTGGGACCGACCCGGTGCACGGCCCCGTTTATCGGATACAGGTGCATCAGCGACAAGACGCCGGGCATGTCGCGGGTCTGGGCGACGTGCTCCTCGATGGCTGCGTCGGTGAGATCGTGGACGTACTCGCCACGCCAGTACCACTGCAAGCCTTGCGGTAAGAGCGGATCGAACAGCCGCTGCACGGCTGGGAACGGCATCTCGTCCATCCAGTTGAACAGCGGCTCGGGGAGTTCTCCGAGCAGCCGGTCCATGATCTCGGCCCCTTGGTCGGCCGGGCCGTTGTAGCAGGAGATGACGGCGCAGGCGAGCTTGCCCTGGTGCTCCGCCGGGAACGGGTCGACAGTGGGGACCTTCTTGAGTCCCACGAACGTGCCGACCTCCTCGGGGGCCTCCGCCAGGAACTTGCGGTACGCGCGCATGACCGCGCCCGCGTGCTCGTGATCCCAGAACACCGGGCCGGCGAAGACCCGGCTGACCGGATGCGCCTGGAACAGAAAGCTGGTGACCACACCGAAGTTGCCGCCGCCCCCACGCAGCCCCCAGAACAGGTCGGCGTGGCTGGACGGGCCGGCCGTCACCAGCCGGCCGTCGGCGAGCACCACGTCGGCCTCGAGGAGGTTGTCGATGGTCAGGCCGTACTGTCGGGACAAGTAGCCCATGCCGCCGCCCAGCGTGAGGCCCGCGACGCCGGTGGTCGAAACGATACCGAACGGAACGGCGAGCCCGTAGGCGTGCGTCGCGTGGTCGACGTCCCCCGAGGTGCAGCCGGCGGCAACCCGCACGGTCCTGTGCTCCAGGTCGACGCGGACGCCGCGCATCCGGGTCAGGTCGATCACCAACCCGTCGTCGACGCTGCCGAATCCGGGACCGTTGTGGCCCCCGCCCCGGATGGCCACCGGCAGTCTCCTCTCGCGTGCGTAGCCGACGCACGCGACAACGTCGGACGCGTCGAGGCACTGCGCGATGAGCAGCGGCCGCTTGTCGATCATGCCGTTGTAGAGGGCCCGCGCGTCGTTGTACTCCGGGTGCCCGCGATCGATGACCCGGCCGCGAAGGTACTGACCCAGGTCCGTGTGGGTGTCCACAGTCATGATGACTCCTTCGTGATGCCTCTCCGGTCGAGAGGCCTGGCGTCGAACCTAGGAGCGATCCGGCCGAGAAAGAATGACTGCGCGTCCGGCACCGTTGCCCGAATATCCTTGATGCAGGGCGCTCCTGCTCGGGCGTCCGGACGGGTTGCCCGAACATCCGGGAGGCGGCGTGGACGTGCTGTCCGACGTGCTGCTCGCGGTGCGCCTGACCGGCGCCGTGTTCTTCGCCGTCGACGCGCGCTCGCCGTTCGTGACAGAGTCTCCGAACGTCTCCGCCATCCGCGACCACGTGCTAGCCAGAGCCGAGCACGTCATCGCCTTCCACGTCGTCACCGAAGGGACGTGCTGGGCCGAGACGATCGATCACGGCGATCCGCCTGTCTCTCTGGAGGCAGGAGACATGGTGGCCTTCCCGGGTGGCGACGCCAACGTCATGTCCTCGGCACCTGGCATGCGCGGCAACCCCGATCCCTCGATGTGGAACCGGCCTCCGGACCGTACGCTCCCTTTCGCCCTGAGGATGAGTCGAGAGTCCACCGCCGACCGCGCCCGGTTCGTTTGTGGCTTCCTCGGCTGCGACTCCCGCCCCTTCAACCCGCTCCTCGACGCGCTGCCGCGCATCGTCCACTCACCCGTCTCCGAGATGAGCCGGCAGTGGGTGGCGAGCCTTCTCGAGGCCGCGGTGCAGACGAGCGGCGACGAGAGCGCGGGGAGGGAGGCCATGCTGGCCAAGCTCGCCGAGCTGATGTTCGTCGAGGCGCTGCGAAGCCACCTGGCGCACCTGCCGGACACACAGCGCGGCTGGCTCGCCGGCGTGCGCGACCCGCAGGTAGGGGCGGCCCTGCGGCTGATGCACGGCCGGCCGGCGGACCCGTGGACCCTCGACCGTCTTGCCCGGGACGTTGGCATGTCGAGGTCTGCGTTCGCGGAGCGTTTCACCGTGTACGTGCACATCCCGCCCATGCAGTACCTCGCCCGATGGCGGCTCCAGCTCGCGGCGCGGATGCTCGAGTCCGGCACCGTCAACGTCGCCCAGGCATCCTCCGCGGTCGGCTACCAGTCCGAGGCGGCCTTCAATCGGGCCTTCAAACGCGCGGTTGGCGAGGCGCCCGGGGCCTGGCGGCGGGGGCAAGGCTCGCGTCAGGACTCGTAGTCGGTCCTGCCGGTATCGCGTTCCTACAGCTCGATCAGCGGCGGCGGGTGCCGCCGGTCTGCCGCGGTCGCTAGCGAGCGGAGGTCGCCTGGGTCGGACGTCACGATGGAACCGCATACGACTGACGCGGTTGCCACCACGATCGCGTCGACGGCGTCGGACGTACGGGTCTGCCCGAGCAGCACCCCAGCGCGCTTCGCGATCTGCTCGTCCGGCGCATCGACAATGCAGCCACGGAGCACGAGCGCCAATCGAGCCTGCCGGGCGCCGCCGCGCCACACCTGAGTGAGCACCGGACTGGGCACGAGGATCACCCGCCGCTCGTGCAGGGCAGTGCGGTGCAGCGCCATCATGAAGCGGTCGCCCGCCTCCGCCGCGATCAGCGCACCCGCGTCGTAGACAACCGGCAGCGTGGGTACGTCCACCTTCAGCTGGCTCTGCGCCGGCGCTTCAGACGCTCCACGTCCGCGCTCGCGAGGGCAGCGCGCGCGGTCGCGAGCTCCTCCGGGGTGAGTGCGCCTGCTTCCTGCTCCCATTCGCGGATGGCGGCCAGCCCGTCTTCGACGCGGGCCTGCTCGCGCGCGGCCCGCGCGATCCACGCCGACACTGCGGTCCCCGAACGGCGCGTCAGCGTATTGACACGTTCGAGGACCTCCTCAGGCAATGAGATGGTGATCTTTCGGCTAGCCATATGCGAATACTACCAATGGCTGATTGCGATACAGCAAAAGTCCCAGTCACCGAAGGCGGAGCACCGGCCGGACTACGCGCGTACCCTGGCGCAGGTGAGACCCCGGGACGTCGTGGACTACGCGCTGCAGCGGCGCGCCCGGCTGACCGAGTTCGCGCACGGCCGGGTGTCCACGGCCGAGCTGTGTGACGCGCATCCCTACCTGCTGCTCGCCGCCCGGCATTACGGCGAGCCGACCGCCCACCCGTGCCCGATCTGCCGCAAGCCGAAGATCCGGCACGTCCACTACGTCTACGGCGACTCCCTCGGACCGTCCGCCGGGCAGGCGAAGTCCGTGGGCGAGCTGAATGCGCTCGCGGCGCGAGTGGATGAATTCACCGTGTATGTCGTCGAGGTCTGCCAGGACTGCAGCTGGAACCATCTGCTGCGCTCGTTCGTCCTAGGCTCTGACGACGGGCGAGCCGAAGGCCTGAGCGCGGCCGACGGTTAGCCCACGGAGGCTAGACCAGCGAGGGACGGCAGGATCCGGCGTGACGAGTACTCCGCCGGAGACCCCAGACGACGGCTGGTCCGAGCCGACCACCATCAAGGCGGCGGAGCAGAAGCGCCGGATCATCGAGAGCCACCTGCCGCAACGGTGGCAGCGGCGCCGGCAGCGCAAGCGAGCGCGGCTGGCGAAGATGTCGCACACGAGGCGGATCTGGCGCCGCGTCGGCATCCTGGCCACCTGGTTTCTCGGGTTCATCGCGGCCTTCATGGCCCTGGCCGTCGTGCTGTTCTACACGCTCTCGGACGTCCCGCGGCCAGAAGATCTCCCACTCCCACAGGTCGCCACCATCACCTACTCCGACGGCTCGACGATGACGCAGATCGGCGCCGAGAACCGCAAACCGGTGCCGCTGTCGCAGATCCCGCAGGCGGTGCGCTGGGCGGTGATCGCGACAGAGGACCGCGGCTTCTACAGCGAGCCCGGCTTCTCGATCACGGGCACCATCCGCGCGGCGTTCAACGACCTGACCGGCGGGGACACGCAGGGCGGCTCTGGGCTGACCCAGCAGTACGTCAAGAACGCCTACCTGAGCTCACAGCGCACCCTCACCCGCAAGCTCCGGGAGCTGGCGATCGCGGTGAAGTTGGCCCGCAACTACAGCAAGGACCAGATCCTGGAGTGGTACCTGAACACGGTCTACTTCGGCCGCGGGGCCTACGGGGTGCAGACCGCGTCCGAGCTGTACTTCGGCACGTCGGTCGACAAGCTCGGGCCGGCGCAGGCCGCGCTGCTCGCCGCGCTGCTGCGATCGCCGAGCTACTACGACCCGGCGAACAACCCCGGCCCGGCCAAGGTGCGGTGGCAGTACGTGATCGATTCGATGGTCCAGATCGGTCACCTTGACGGCGAGCAAGCCGCCAAGCTGACGTTCCCCAAGACGATCCCGGTCAGCAACGACCGGCTCGGCGGCACCGGTCCCACCGGCCTGATCGCATCCGCCGTCGAACGTGAACTCCTTGCCGACGGTATCGACGAGTCGATCATCAACACCCGCGGGCTGCGCATCCAGACCACCATCGACAAGAGCGCGCAGGCCGCGGCCGTCGCAGCCATCGCCAAGGCGTACGCCAACCCCACCGCCAAGCAGAAGAACCTGCAGAAGGCGCTGGTGGCCGTCAATCCAGCCACCGGCGGAACCCTGGCTTATTACGGCGGTTCGAACGGCATCGGCTTCGACTATGCGCAGACCTGGCGCCAGCCGGGTTCGACGTTCAAGCCGTTCGCCCTCGGCACGGCGCTGGCCCAGAACCTCGCTGGAGCGCAGCCCGGCTACACACTGAACTCGACGTTCCTCGGCTCGTCGCCGCAGACGATCGACGGGCAATTGGTCGAGAACGACCCGAGCGAGAACGCGCAAGGCCAGTACTCACTACTGCAGGCCATGACGATCTCGCTGAACACCGTGTTCTATCGCGTTGCTGATCTGGTGGGCCCGAAGAACGTCGCCGCATTCGCCCACGCCGCGGGTATTTCCGCCACGCACAACGGCTCGCCGACCCTGCAGAAGGACGGCACGACCACGCCGTTCATCGGCATCGGCGCCTACGAGGTGACGCCAGTCGACATGGCCACCGCGTACGCGACGTTCGCCGACGGCGGTGTCCAACGCGGCAGCTACCTGGTGCAGAAGGTCACCGACGACAAAGGCACCGTGCTGTTCCAGCGCAAGATCGGCGGCAAGCGGGCGATGGACCCCAAGGTCGCCAACGACACGACGCTGTCAATGGAACAGGTAGCGTCGTCGTCGGACATCGGGCTCGCCGACGGGCGAACGGTGGCCGTGAAGACCGGCACGGTCGGCATCCAGAACACCTTGGAGTCGAGCGACGCCTGGACGGTCGGCTTCACCCCGCAGGTGAGCGTTGCGTCCTGGGTTGGGTCGAACAGCTTGCAGCCGATCTACAACGACCAGGGCACGTCCATGTACGGGCGGCAGAACCCGGGAGCGGCGTGGAAGCTGTTCATGGACGCCTACCTGGCGAACAAGCCGGTCGCGGCGATGCCGACGACCGCGCAGGTCGGGGTGCCCGTCGCGCCCACGGTTGCGCCGTCGTCGTTCGCACCGCCGACGTCCGAGGCGCCGTCGACGTCCAACGCACCTCCTACGACCTCGGCGCCCACCACCTCGTCCGCGCCAGCGACGTCCGCGCGTCCGCCCGCCTCGTCTGCGCCGCCTGCGCCGCCGACGTCCGCGCGCCCGCCGTCGTCGTCCGCACCAGCGACGAGCGGGCCGCCCAGCACAGCCGTTCCGTAGTCAGCTGCCGCCAAGGACCGTAACGGCGGACATGCGAGGATGCGCCGGTGACGCGCGCGCCGGAGCCTGCCTGGTCCGGGCTCGGCCAGCCGCCACCGAGCCGCGCCGACCCGACCGTGGCCCGGGCGGTGCGGATCGTCGGTGGCGCCTGGGGCCGGCACGCCGTGGCCGGTGGCTGGTGGACTCCGCTGCGGGTCTTGCTGGGCCTCGCGTCGTTCACCCTCGTCCTCGGGTACCTGCAGAAGTCGCCGTGCGCGAACGCCAACTGGGTGGCCAACCGGCAGTACACGCACGCCTGCTACTCCGACATCATCCCGCTCTGGAACACCGAGGGGCTCGACCTCGGCGCGGTTCCCTACCGCGACCACGCGGTCGAATACCCCGTGCTGACCGGGGGATTCATGTGGCTGACCGCCGGACTCACCCACGCTTTCCACGGCGTGTTCGGCGACACCTCCGACGTGCAGCTGTTCGGGATCCTGACGTGCCTGCTGCTGGCCGCCTGCGGTCTGATCGCGGTCGCGGGCACGGTCGGTGCCGCCGGGCGGCGTCCGTACGACGTCGCGATCTTTGCCCTCGGGCCGTTGCTGGTCTTTCACGCGTTCTCGAACTGGGACCTGTACGCGATGGCGTTCACCGGCTGCGCCCTGTGGGCGTGGGCCAAGAACCGGCCCGCGGCCGCCGGCGTGCTGATCGGGCTGGGCGCGGCAGCCAAGCTCTACCCCGCGCTGCTGCTTGTGGCCATCGCGGCCTTGGCGCTGCGCACCGGGCGATACAGACCCGCGGCCTGGTGCTGCCTCACCGCCGTGGCCGTATGGCTCGCGGTCAACCTGCCCGTCGCGGTCGCCTACCACGAAGGCTGGAGCGAGTTCTTCACGTTCAACGCGACACGCACGACCGAATGGGACACGCTGTGGTTCATCGGCCACTACGCGCTCACCGGCAACGCCGGCGCATGGACGCCGTCCGGCGTGGCCGTCGCCGTGGTGGCGATCGTGGCCGAGGCGGCCGTCGTCGCGCTAGCGCTGCGCGCCCCGGTCCGGCCGCGGATGGCGCAGCTGGTGTTCCTCGCCGTCGTGGTGTTCCTGTTCGCGTCCAAGATCTGGAGCCGGCAGTATTCGATCTGGCTGCTGCCCCTGGTGGCCCTTGCCCGGCCCCGATGGCGGATGGCGCTGATCTGGCAGTTCAGCGAGATCACGCTGTGGATCACCTTCATGCTGTATCTGATGGGATTGAACGACACCAGCCGCGGCATGAGCTACACCTGGCTGATGTTCGCCGTCATCCTGCGCGACGTCACACTGATCATCCTGGCCGGGCTGGTGATCCGCGAGATGTGGCGCCCCGACCTCGACGTCGTGCGATCAGGCGGGCTGGACGATCCTGGCGGCGGCCCTTACGACGGCTCGCCGGACGGCCCGGTCATGGCGCTGCTGCGCTCGCGACCGCCGCCCGCGGAGAGTCAGCTGGCCGAGACGAGGGAATCCCTCAGGAACGCGATGTCGTCGGCCTGACCAGCCGCCGGCGTCTCGACGATGACGTCGCTGCCGGCTTCCCGGGCGATGGCGGCGATCAGCTGCGCATCGATCTGCCCGGCGTCGAGGTTGGCGTGCCGGTCGGCGCCGGAGTCGAACGCGTCCCGGCTGTTGTTCGCGTGCACCAGATCGACCCGCCCGGTGATCTTGCTGATCCGGTCGACGATGCCGTCCAGTTCCTCGCCGCCCGCGTGTGCATGGCACGTGTCGAGGACGAATCCCGGGCCGTACTCGCCGATGGCGTCCCACAGCCGGGCAAGCCGGTCGAAGCGGCGGGCCAACGCGTTGTTTCCACCGGCCGTGTTCTCGATGAGGATCGACAGCGGGAAACCGCCTTCTTCAGCGACCCGCGCAAAGGTCTTGCGCCAGTTGTCGATTCCTGCATCCGGATCGTCACCGTCGTTGACGTACCCAGCATGGACGATCAGTGCCTTCGCGCCGATGGCGGCCGCCGCGTCGGAGTGCTGCGCCAATATCTTGCGGCTGGGGATGCGGATGCGGTTGTTCAATGTCGCCACGTTGACCAGGTAGGGCGCGTGGATGTAGACGGTCAGCTTGCTGGCTTTGATCGCATCGAAATGCTCGTGCCGTTTCGGCGCTTTCCAGCCCTGCGGGTCGGCCAGGAAGAACTGCACGGCCTGCGCGCCGACGGCGGCCGCTGCGGCGAGCGGGTCGGCCGAGTCGACATGCGCTCCGATGACTGCCACGAACACCGAGCCTACGACTACCGTCCGATCGCTCGCTTTGCCTGTGCCGCGCGGGCCGCAACGTGTATCCCACACCGGTTCGGCCGGCAAAGCGGTGGTCTAGGCGTGTGTCAACGCGAAGATTTCGAGATTCACCGGCCGTCCAGGTAGGCTGCAACAGTTTTGTGTCAGACGTCTGACGCATCCTCCTGCCACGGAGCGTCCGTGGCCGATCTAGCCCATAGGAGGCAGTTCCTTGACCACCGCCATGCGCCATTACGAAGTGATGGTCATCCTCGAGCCGAACCTCGAGGAGCGCACCATCGCCCCGTCCCTCGACGCGTTCCTGAACGTCGTCAAGAAGGACGGCGGAACCGTAGAGAAGGTCGACATCTGGGGCAAGCGCCGGCTCGCCTACGAGATCGACAAGCACGCTGAGGGCATCTACGCCGTGATCGACCTGCAGGCCGAGCCAGCCGCGGTACAGGAGCTCGACCGTCAGCTCAACCTCAACGAGTCGGTGCTGCGGACTAAGGTCCTCCGCCCGGAAGCGCGGTAACGCCATGGCCGGAGACACCGTCATCACCGTGGTCGGCAACCTGACCGCCGACCCCGAGCTGCGCTTCACCCCATCGGGTGCCGCGGTCGCGAGCTTCACGATCGCCTCGACGCCGCGCCAGTTCGACCGGGCCAACAACGAGTGGAAGGACGGCGAGGCGCTGTTCCTGCGCTGCTCGATCTGGCGCCAGGCGGCCGAGAACGTCGCCGAGTCGTTGCAGCGCGGAATGCGCGTCGTCGCGCAGGGCCGGCTCAAGCAGCGTTCGTTCGAGACCCGCGAGGGCGAGAAGCGCACGGTCATCGAGCTGGACGTCGACGAGATCGGCCCGTCGCTGCGCTACGCCACCGCCAAGGTCAACCGCACCCAGCGTGGCTCGTCCTCGGGCGGATTCGGCGCCTCCGGCTCCGGCTCCGGCGCCGCCACCGCCGAGCCGAGCGACGACCCGTGGGGCTCGCCTCCGCCCGCTGGATCCAGCGACGAGCCCCCCTTCTAACGATTCGCCTCACCGGAAGAACTGACATGCCCAAACCACCCATTCGCAAGCCGAAGAAGAAGCAGAATCCCCTGCTGGCGGCCAAGATCGACTACATCGACTACAAGGACACCGCGCTGCTGCGCAAGTTCATCTCCGATCGCGGCAAGATCCGTGCCCGGCGGGTGACCGGTGTCAGCGCTCAACAACAGCGCGAGATCGCGAAGGCGATCAAGAACGCCCGCGAGATGGCCCTGCTGCCTTACACGTCGACGGCACGGTGACCGGATGAAGCTCATCCTGACCCGGGAGGTCGCGGGCCTCGGCCTGGCCGGCGACATAGTCGAGGTGGCCGACGGATACGGCCGCAACTTTCTCGTGCCGCGCGGCGCCGCGATCACCTGGACCAAGGGCGCCGAGAAGCAGATCACCCAGATCCAGCGGGCCCGCGACGCCCGCGAGATCCGCGACCTCGGCCACGCCGGCGAGATCAAGGCCGAGCTGGAGAAGCTCACCGTTCGGCTCGGCGCCCGCGCCGGCGAGGGCGGCCGGCTGTTCGGTTCGATCACCGTCGCCGACGTCGCGAATGCCGTCAAGGACGCTGGCGGTCCGCTGCTGGACAAGAAGCGAATCCGGCTGCCCGGCCACATCAAGACCATCGGCGAGCACGTCGTCACCGTCGAGCTGCACCCCGACGTCGTCGCCTCGGTGCCGCTGACCGTCACGGCGGTCTGACCAAGAACTTTTCCTCCACAGGACGTGGACGACGCGCCCCCCGGATTTGCCGGGTCGTAGCCGTCAGCGCGGAGTAATCCACAGGCTCGTCCACCGATCGTCTACAGCCCGCGGCAGACGTCCCACAGGTTTGTCCACAGCGGTGTGCACAGGCCGAATTGCCGCGCCGCATCGCCACCTCTAGCGTCAGCGCGGTCACTCCCGCGCACGACGCCGCACCGAGCCCGCACACCGAAAGTGTCGGACCTTCCCGGTAGACATCAGCCGAACAGGTGAGCGACCACTAGGACCGGGAGGGGGCCGCATGGTTCTGGCGGACGACCCGCGCGTCGGCCCGGCCGGTACGTCCCGGCCACCCGAGTACGACCGCACCCCGCCGCAGGACATCGCCGCCGAGCAATCGGTGCTCGGCGGGATGATGCTGTCCAAGGACGCGATCGCCGACGTCGTCGAGGTGGTGCGGCCCACCGACTTCTACCGTCCCGCGCACCAGCTCGTGTACGAAGGCGTCCTCGACCTCTACGGCCGGGGCGAGCCGGCCGACCCCGTCACAGTCTCCGCCGAGCTGGTCCGCACCGGTCAGATCGCCCGGGTCGGTGGCGCCGAGTACCTGCACACGCTGATCTCGGCGGTGCCAACCGCAGCCAACGCCGGCTACTACGCGCAGATCGTGGCCGAGCGAGCCACCTTGCGCCGGCTGGTCACGGCCGGCACCCGGATCGTGCAGATGGGCTACGACACCGCCTCGGGCGGTGGCGGCATCGTGGGCAGCGTCGACGACGTGGTCGACCGCGCGCAGGCGGAGATCTACGACGTCACCGAGCGGCGGACCAGCGAGGACTACGTCCACATCGAGACGCTGCTGCAGGGCACGATGGACGAGATCGACCGCATCTCGGCCACCGGCGGCATCGGCACCGGCATCCCTACCGGATTCAGCCGGCTGGACGAGATCACCAACGGCCTGCATCCGGGCCAGATGGTGACCGTCGCCGGCCGGCCGGGCAGCGGCAAGGCGCTCGCGCTCGACACCCGACTGCCGACGCCGACTGGTTGGACGACCATGGGTGCGGTTCGAGTCGGAGGCCTGCTGCTCGGCGCGGACGGCCGTCCGACGCGCGTCGTCGCCGCGACGGATGTCATGGTGGGCCGGCCGTGCTATGAGGTCGAGTTCTCCGACGGAACCGTCATCGTCGCTGACGCCGAGCATCAATGGCCGACGTGCGTTCACCTGAACGCGCTAGTGGCCGGCGCGGAATTGGTCCTGGCCTCCTCTTCGCGGGCCGGCCTGGGCCCGGTAACGGCACCTGAGCGGTCTCGCGTGGTCACGACGGAGCAGATCGCGATGACGCTGACCGATGCAGACGGTAACCCCAACCATTGGGTGCGCAATTGCGGACCCGACCTGGACCAGAGCCGCTTCGTTGCCGACGTTCGCGCGGCGGCTTCCGTGCCAGTCCGGTGCGTCCAAGTCTGCAACGACGACCACATGTATCTGGCCAGCCGAGCGTTCGTGCCAACGCACAACTCCACCCTGGCGTTGGATTTCGCCCGGTCAGCGGCGGTCAAGCACAACAAGCCAACGGTCTTGTTCTCCCTGGAAATGGGCAAGCTCAAGATCATGATGCGGCTGTTCTCGGCCGAGGCCGTGGTGCCGCTACGGAACATGCGGTCGGGGCACATGAGCGACCAGGACTGGACGCGGATGGCGCGGCGAGCAGGCGATCTGGCCAACGCGCCGTTGTTCATCGACGACTCGCCGAATCTGACCATGATGGAGATCCGCGCCAAGGCGCGCCGACTGCGTCAGCGTCACGACCTGCAACTGATCGTCATCGACTACCTGCAGCTGATGTCCAGCGGCAAGCGCGTCGAATCGCGCCAGCAGGAGGTCAGCGAGTTCTCCCGGGCGATCAAGCTGCTGGCCAAGGAGTTGGACGTTCCAGTCGTTGCGCTCTCCCAGCTCAACCGCGGCCCGGAGCAGCGCACCGACAAGAAGCCAATGCTCGCCGACCTGCGGGAAAGCGGGTGCATGACGGCCGACACCATGCTGCTGCGGGCCGACACAGGCTCCCCGGTGAGCTTCCGGGAGCTGCTGCGCAACGGACACGACGGCGTGCTCGTCTGGTCCTTGGACGATCGGCGGCGCCTGGTCGCGGCGCCGATCACGAACGTCTACCCGTCCGGCCACAAGCCGACCTTCCGCCTCAGGCTCACCTCTGGCCGGGAGGTCAAGGCGACCGGTAACCACCCGTTCCTGACCCACGGCGGCTGGACGCCGCTCCAGGCCCTGGGGATCGGTGATCGGATCGCGATTCCCCGGCAGGTGCCGGCGCCCGTGGCCGCTGGGCTCGGCTGGTCGACATACCGGCTCGGCCTGCTCGCCCACCTGCTCGGCGAGGGCTGCGTCCTGCGCTCCCAGCCTGTGCACTACACCTCGAACGATCCAGCCAACCTGGCGTTCGTCGAGGAAGCCGCCTGCGCGGAGTTCGACATATCACCGCGACGCGTGCAACAGGGCAGCTGGTGGCGCAGCTACCTGCCCGCACCGTACAGATCTGCCCACGGACGGCTCAACCCGCTGCATATCTGGTTGCGCGAACTGGGTATCGAAGACCTCCGATCGCACCAGAAGCGACTACCTGAGGTGCTCTACCGAGCCGACAACGCCGAACTAGCCACGTTCTTGCGGCATCTGTGGGCAACGGACGGCTGCATGAGCATTGGCCGACCCGGCTCGACGACCACGCACAAGGCGTACTACGCCACGGCCAGCCGAGCTCTCGCCGACGGCGTCATGCTGCTGCTGTCTCGGTTCGGGATTGTGGCGCGACTGAAGAACGTCGCCAAAGCCGGCTACCGGCATGGGTACCACGTCGTGATCGCTGACGGCGGCAGCCTGCGGATCTTCTGCCGAGAGATCGGAGTTCACGGGCGGCGTGGTGAGATTGCCGAGCGCCTGCTGGCCGAGCTGGCGAACCGCCCGATCGGACGTCAGTTCCAGGCCGCCGACGACGTGTTCTGGGATCGCGTCGTCGAGATCGAGCCACTGGGCCTTGCGCCCGTGTACGACGCGACGGTCAAGGGCACGCACAATTTCATCGCCGACGGGATCGCCGCACACAACTCGATCGAGCAGGACTCCGACCTGGTGCTGCTCGTGCACCGCGAGGACATGTACGAGCGGGAATCCCCACGCGCCGGCGAGGCCGACATCATCATCGCCAAGCACCGCAACGGCCCCACTGCCACCGTCGCGGTCAGCTTCCAGGGCCACTACAGCCGCTTCGCCGACATGCCCGACTGACGACGATGTGGTGGTGGTGGTGGTGGTGGTGGTGGTGGTGCCGCAGCGGCGACGGCGCGGCGGCCGGCGCCGCCCATCACAGCTGCACATGTGAGCGGAACATCCGTGTTTCAACCGGCAGGTGGGCGGCCGCGTCTGGGTAGCGAGCCGGCGCGCTTAGGCATTCGTCCTGCGCTGGTGAGGGCTTGGCGTAGCAGCATTTCGATGTGTGCGTTGAGGCTGCGGAACTCGTCGGTCGCCCATCGGGCGAGTGCGTCGTGCACGGCGGGGTCGATGCGGAGCAAGACCTGTTTGCGGTCCTGGCTCACGTGTAGAGCGACCCGGCGTTGACGATCGGCGATGCGGGCTGGTCGCCGCACAGAACGACCATCAGGTTGCTCACCATGGCGGCCTTGCGTTCCTCGTCGAGGTCGACGATGCCGCGCTCGTTGAGGCGTTGTAGCGCCATCTCCACCATCCCGACCGCGCCCTCGACGATGCGGGAGCGTGCAGCGACGACGGCGTTGGCTTGCTGCCGCCGCAGCATCGCCTGGGCGATCTCCGAAGAGTAGGCGAGGTGGCTGATGCGCACCTCGACTATCTCGACGCCGGCAAGAGACACACGGCGGGCGACCTCCAGGGCGAGCTCGCCGGCGACAACGTCGGTCGAGCCCCGCAGCGACGTGCCGTCGTCACCGGCGACGTCGTAGGGGTGGGTAGTGGCGACGTGACGCAATGCGGATTCGGCCTGGACAGACACGAAGTTGCGGTTGTCATCGACGGCGTAAACCGCTTTCGAGGTATCGGCGACCTGCCAGACGACGATGGCGGCGATCTCGACAGGGTTGCCGTCGGCGTCGTTGACCTTGAGGTGATTGGTTTCGAAGTTCCGGACGCGCACGCTGATGTCGTGGCGCATCGTCAGGGGCTGCACCCATGACAGCCCCGGCCGTCTGACCGTGCCGACGTAACGGCCGAAGAACTGGATGACTCTGGTCTGACCGGGTTGGACGATCACCAACGAGAACAGCACCACGAGGAACACCAGGACCGGCAGGACAATCAGCGGCTTGACAGGAGTGAAAGCCAGGGCGATCCCAGCGATGATGCAAACAACGAGCACCACGACGCCGAGTAGGCCGCTGAGCGCGCGCGCCGGGCGTTCCTCAATATTGACCCGAGCGCCCTCGTGGCCGACCGGGACCGCCGTTGGTTGCGTGGATTCCTGAGCTGAGGTCACCGGCGTTCTCCCGCTTCAATAAAGTGATATCCAATAGCTATCACTTTATTGGCCGCGACGCAACCCCACCCGGCGCGAGGCCGCAGCACGAGCTGCTTCCGTGTGCGGGCTAGCGATATCGACAGGACCCAGTGCGCCAGTCGGCGTCTGACGTCGTTCATCGCGTGTTCTCAGGGCTCGAGGGTGACCTGAACAGCTCGGAACTGGTCCGGCGTAGCCTGCAGCACCCGCAGCCGCGGGTCGGGCACGGAAAGGAACGGACCGCGGCGCAGGTCGCCGAACGTATCGAGTCGGGGATCGGCCAAGACCGCGTCGACCGCGGACCGGTCGCCACCGCAGATGACCGCGTCGAGCTGGGCGGCGTAGGGCAGCAGGATGGGCGGCCGCATCCGCCGCGTCGGAAACTGCGGCTCGTGCTTGGTTAGCCCGGCGCCGGGCGAAACGCTGCTGCGACCATCCGCCGGCCCGGGTGGTTCCCTGCACGTACGAGGAGTCGACCTTGGATGCGACGAGGTCGCTGCCGGCGAAGACACCGATCGCATGAGCGCGCCGGCGCACGAGCAGCACGCCGACCGTGCGGCGGCGGCCCGCGTGGGCGATCAGTACGGCGCGCGCGTCCTCGTCGGACCCGACCGCACGCAGCGGCGGAAAGGGCACGACGAGCCACGCGCGGGCGCCGTCGGCGCCGATGAGCCGCACCTCGGTTGCATCGGCCTCGGTCACCGTCGCGCCGTGACGGTCCGTAAAGCCCTCCAGCCATCTAGCCAGCCGTTCGACAGAGACACTCACCCGGCGCCTACTCACTGGTCCAGCTCACCACGACTACCGGCCGTCCGGCCCTACCGAGACTTCTCGCCGGAGCACCGGAACACTCTGGTTTGTCGGCCCGATGCGGGGGAGACTGGCCTGGTGACCACCCGTTCGGGTGGCGCCGATCAGCGCGGTTTCGGGTTCGAGCTGGTCGACGCCGATCCGGGACGACCGGGCGACACGGCAGACTCGGTCGAGTACGACGTCATCAATTTCGGCCGCGCCGGCGTGTCGCGCAGGCGCTGGCCGACCGTGGGTAAGGGGCTGTTCCTGGCCGCATCGATCATTGCGGCGATCAGCGCCCGCCACTTATCCGGGTCGCACCCGCACAGCGCGCCGGCCTGGCCGAGCGCGGCCGCGATGCTGCCGATCCCGCCGCCACCAGCGGCGGTAGGCCACGCTGGCCCACAGGTGAGTGTGGGTCCGGGCTCGCCGGTCGGCCTGGTCCTCAACAGCGAAGACAACACCCTATATGTGCTATTGGATCGGCCAGCAGGCCTATCGGCGATAGGCCGCACTACGCGCCAGAGTGTGCCCGCGCTGCCCGGGCCTAGGTTCGCGGTCCTCGATGAGCCGAACCACCGGTTGTGGGTGATCAGCGATGGGACCGCGGGAGGGGTACGGGTGCGTGGCTACGACGCGGACACCCTCAGCGTGACCGCGGACCGGCTGGTGCCCTTCGCCGTGACGACCGGCGCGGTCCTGGACGGAGCGCTCTATCTGGGTGGCCGAGCCGGGCTCGTCGAACTGCGCGCGACGACGGTGGCCCTACTGGCCGCCCCGTCCGGGCTGGGCGGCGGTGTGGGTGCCCTGGTCGCAGACCCATCCCAGCATCGGCTGCTGGTTGCGTCAACCGGTGACCCGGCATCGTTGTGGATCATGCGGACCGGCGCGGCGCAAGTGCTCGACGGGCCCACAGTGCCGTTAAGCAATCTGTCGATCGCCGACGTCCTCTCCCAGATCTGGATCAGCGGGACCACCGAGCGGCACAACCACCTGCAGCGGCTAGACCCCGGCACGCTGCAACCCGCACCGCCAACCCCGGCCCAGACGAGCGCGACTGCCGGCGCGGTCCTCGGCAGTGGGGACTTCGTCATCTGGGAACACGACGCCAGTAACGGGACGCTGACCTGCCTCGATGCCGTAACCGGCGAAGTCGACGCTCTATTCGCCAACATCGATGGCCCGGTCGTATCCACCAGCCGCAGCCCCACCGCCCTCGCATACGCGATCAACGCCGGACATGTCATCACGCTCGACGTGCCCCCTGCCTGCCAAGGCTGACCGAGACGATGAGCGACCTGCGCTGACGGAGCCCGCCTACTCCTGCTCAGGCGTCGCGGGTGGCTGCCCAGCAGGAATCTCAGCGGTCGGCGCAACGCGGCGGGAATGCCACAGGCCTAGAGCGCCGAGCACGAGCATGACCGCGGCGGCGACGAACGCAGCGATCGCGGCGATACCAGCGATCGTGGCGACGCGACCGAAGGCGTAGGCGTTGAGGAGGAGTCCGCGCAGCGTCTCGCCTTTGAACACCGTCTCAACGGTGGCTGCCAGCTTGGTGTCGGTGGGGTTCGCTTGAGCTTCGGAACTTAGCTGGGCATACGTCTTGCCGCCGCCGATCTCCTGCAGATGCACCGCGATGAAGTGGTCGGCGTAGGTCTGGGCTTGGTCCCCGTTAGTCATCTGCTGGCCGGCGTACTTTTGCATCGCTTTGAACTCGGGACCGGCGATTGCCTGGCTGCCCTTCGGTGGGAAGAAGATCTTCTGCGCGGCGAGCTGAGTGTGCACCTCATGCGACACGAAGTTGTGAGCCCAGGTCAGCAGCACGCCGGCGACGATCAGGACGGCCGCGAGGAATAGGCCGCCCGTACTCACCAGGATGTCGAAGGTTCTGCGCCTCATGTCCCGGTTCCTCCGTTTGGGTGGGATATGGAAAGCCATCGCGGAACATACCCGATCACGGCGTTCGTAGGGACTGACGCGGACGAACAGATTCCGAGGTATTCCGCATGGTTTCAGCTCACGCCGCGCCGCGGCGTGGCTCGTCGAGCCGCCCTGCGTGGAAGCGAATACTGCGGCTATCGCGATGGTTGGTGATGCAGTGACGGAGCACAGGGACGTCATGATGGCGGCGGTCGGCGCGTCCGCAGGGATCGCCGGATTGACCCTGGTGTTCCTGGGCCTGGTCGTCACCGGGGTCCGGGCATTCCAGCCAGGCACGTCACGGTCGATCCTGGCCCGGTACCGGCGGCCCGCCATCACTGTGATCGTCGCCTTCGCGACCAGTCTGCTGTCGACTGTGCTCGCTGCGAGCTGGCTCGTCGCGCTCGGCGATGTCCAGTGGCTGTACGTGCTGGCGGTCGTCACGTTCTTCCTGCAGCTGGCGTTGCTCGCCGCGGCTGTCGCGCACGTGCTGCTGCGCATCGTCTGGGGGAGCTGACCGTGGGGCTGACCGCGGAGAACGAGCAGCGCCTTAGCGACGCCGGCCTCGTCGAGTTCCTCGAGCGGCACCGGGAGCTGTTCGCGGCGATGGCCGCCGAGGCGTACCGGTACGCATCCAGCTACATCCGGCAGGCCGGGTTGCCGGTTCGCATCGACGATGTCGCGATGCCCCTCGAACTGGCGCTGAAAGTGTCCGAGCCGCTCGAGACGTATCTCGCGGAGCATCGGCTGACGCAGAAATACTGGTACGAATACTTTGCCGACCTCATCCTCGACCGAACCTGGGAGGATCTGGCAGATGACGACATCGGACCGGAAGGCTAACGCCGCCCGATACATCGATCGGGTGGTCGCGCTCAACAAGCAGCACGGCGGATCCGGGCAGTTGGCGCCCGCCGAGTACGAGAAGGCGGTCGAGGAGGCCGCGGCCATGTTCGCCCGGGTGCGGCCGGCGAGCACCGGCAAGTGATCGTGCGGTCGGTGCGACGTGCCGGACCGTGCTTGCCACCGTAGTTAGGTTAGCCTAACCTTCCTCAGGTGACCTGGTCGCTCGCCTTCCCCAACCTGCTGGTGGGGCTGCGAGAGGGCCTGGAGGCCGGTCTGGTCGTCACGATCCTGATCGGAGCTGTCCGCAAACTCGCGCCCGGCCGCTCACTGACGCCGGTCTGGCTGGGCGTCGCCTCCGCCGCGGTGACGAGCCTCTCGTTCGGGGCCGTGCTCACCTTCACCCGCGCGGAGATTAGCCCCAGGGCGCAGGAGATCTTCGGTGGAGTCACCAGCCTGGTGGCCGTCGCGCTCGTCACGACGATGATCTTCTGGATGCGCCGAGCCGCTCGGGGCATGGCCGGCGAGTTGCGAGCCCGGGTGGGTGATGCCTTGCTGGCCGGCGGTGCGGCCCTCGTCGTCACCGCCTTCGTCGCCGTGGCCCGCGAAGGCCTGGAGGCGGCGCTGTTCGTCTGGACGAACGCGCAGGCGGCGGGATCGTCGACGTCTCCGCTGATCGGCGCGCTGATCGGACTGCTCATCGCGATCGCGCTGTGCGTCGGCCTCTACCGCCGGGTGCTGAAGATCGATCTCGCTCGGTTCTTCCGGATCACCGGCGCGGTGCTGATCGTCATCGTGGCGGGCGTCCTCGCCTACGGGGTGCGCGACTTGCAGGACGCGAACGTGCTGCCCGGCAATGACAATCTCGCCTTCGACGTCAGCCGGCACGTCCCGACCGGCAGCTGGTGGACCGAGCTCGTGCGCGGAGTGACGAACCTCGACAACCGGATGTCGTGGCTGCAGGTGACCGCCTACGTCGCATACCTGGTCGTGGCCTTGGGGCTCTTCCTCCGCCGGGCGGCCGGGTCGCCGCACACGCCATCGCTGCGCGAACCCGTGTCGAGGGCAACCAGCCGGCGCCGCTGGTGGATCGCGTCGGGTGTAGCGGTCGCCCTGCCGGCCATGACGGCTATTACCTGGGTTGCTGTCGACTCCGGCAGGCGTGCGAAGCAGGCGACGGACGTGACGATCACCGGGACGGGCTGCGCAGATTCCTGGACTGCCCCCCGGGCAGGTACCACGGCCTACTCGGTCACCAACTCCTCGAGCCGCGCGGCCGACGTGGAGATCATCGTCGATGCGACCGGAGCGGTGGCCGCGGAGATCGAGGTGCTCGGCCCGGGCACCACGCGGCAGCTGCAGGCGACATTCGGGGCTGGTGAGTACCACTGGCAGTGTGTCTATTCGGGTCTGCCCACGACCGTCTCCACGAGTCACACGGTGACGGCGACTGAGAACTCGAGCACCGTGCCGGTCGTCGCGCTCAAGCCGGCGACCGCGGCCGAGCTGGCACCGGCCATCGCGCGATACCGCACCTTCGTCGCCACCCAGCTCGCAGCGCTGGATCGCCAGACGGCCGACCTTGCGGCCGACCTCGGGCGTGGAGATATCGCCGCAGCCAAGCGCGCCTGGCACATCGCGCATCTCACCTACCACCGAATCGGCGCAGCTTACGACGCCTTCGGCGAGGCCGGCGACAGTGTCGACGGGCTCGCTCAGGGTCTGCCCGGCGACGTACACGACGCGGACTTCGCCGGCTTCCACCGCATCGAGTCCGGCCTGTGGCATGGCGCGTCCGCGACACAGCTGACCGCCGAAGCTCGCGCGCTGACCCGGGCGGTCACCGTCCTGCACACCAAGCTGCCCTCGTTCACCTTCGACCCGAACGATGTAGCGATCCGCGCGCACGAGATCCTCGAGGACACCCTGCGGTTCACCCTCACCGGCCAGGACGACTACGGGTCCGGTTCGGGCTTCGCCACCGCTCGTGCCGACCTGGACGGGGATCGCGTCCTGGTGAACCTGCTGGCGCCGGCACTCACCGAGCGCGACGCCGACATCGTCGCCGACGCCACCAGGGACATGGACGATCTGCAGCGCGTCCTCGACCGGTCCATGGCCGCCGGCGCTGTCGGCCGTGCCCCGCTGGCGGTCCGGCAACAAGTGAACGCCGCCACCGGGGCGCTACTCGAAACGCTCGCCCCGATCCCCGACCTGCTCGAGGTGCGCAGCCAATGAGCGAGCGAGCATCGCAGGCGCGTCAGCGCCGAGGAGCGGAACGAGCGGCCGATGAGCGCTCGCGCGAAGAGGTTATCCAATGAGTCTGGACCGCAGGAACTTCCTCAAAGGCCTCGGCGGCCTGGGCATCGCCGGTGGAGCCGCCGCGATCACCACCGCGACGTTGGCCTCGAGGGAGGCCGCCGCGGCGGCCGACACCCCAGCCGATACGCGCCTGCCCGCGGTGCCGTTCCACGGCGTGCACCAGGCGGGAATCCTCACGCCCCCGCCCCCCGCGGCGATCTTCGCCGTCTACGATCTGACGGCCGGCGACCGCCGCGAGCTGCGCGATCTGCTGCAGGCGATCACTAGCGTCGCCCGGCAGGCGACCGCGGGCGGCGCGCTGCCCGATCCCGGGGTCGGCACTCCGCCAACCGACAACGCAGTGCTGGGCACCGAGGCTCCCGCAGACGGGCTCACCGTGACAGTCGGCGCCGGCGCGTCCCTCTTCGACGACCGGTTCGGGATGGCAGCGCGGAAACCGAAGCGGCTGACCCCGATGCGGACCTTCCCGAACGACAACCTCGATCCGGCCCAGACTCACGGCGACCTGGTGCTACAGATCTGCGCCGGCCACCCCGACACCACGCTGCGCGCGCTCCGACTCATCAGCAAGCACACCCGCGGCGGCATGCAGCTGCGTTACCGCATCGACGGATTCGTCTCGCCCCCCGCGCCGTCCGGTGCCCCGCGCAACCAGCTCGGCTTCAAGGACGGCACCGCCAACCCGCCCGTCACGTCGGACCGGAAGGCCGCCGAGCAGCTGCTGTGGGCGGCATCCGACGAGCCGAGCTGGGCGATGGGCGGCAGCTACCACGTGCTGCGGATCATCCGGATGTTCGTCGAGTTCTGGGACCGGGTCTCGCTGAACGAGCAGGAGAAGATGATCGGCCGGCGTCGCGACTCGGGTGCTCCACTCGACGGCAGCGTGGAGACCGACACGCCCGCCTACGGCAAGGACCCGCACGGCACCGTCGTCCCGCTGGACGCCCACATCCGGTTGTCGAACCCGCGAACGCCGGCCACCGACAACAGCCGCATCCTGCGCCGCGGCTACAACTACGACCGCGGCGTTGACGGCAACTGCAACCTGGACGTCGGGCTCGTCTTCAACTGCTTCCAGCAAGATCCGGTACGCCAGTTCGAGGCCACCCAGCGACGGCTCATCGACGAGCCGCTCGTCGACTACATCTCGCCGACCGGGGGCGGGTACTTCTTCGCACTGCCCGGCGTGCGGGACGTCCACGATTGGTACGGCCGAACCCTGCTCGCCTGACCGTGGTGCAGTATCGGCAGCATGATCGGCCGAATGCACCACGTCGTGCTCGACTGCCCGGATCCGGCGCGACTTGCGGCCTTCTACAGCCAGCTGCTCGGGCTGCCGATCACTTATCGCAGCGACGATTGGGTCGTCGTCGCCCGCAACCACACGTCCTCCGGACTGGCGTTCCAGCTTGCACCTGATCATCAGCCACCGCACTGGGGTGACCCCTCTCGCCCGCAACAGTTCCACCTCGACGTGATGGTCGACGACGTCGCGGCCGCGACGCCCCAGGTGCTCGCGCTCGGCGCGCGGCTTCTCTCGCAGCCGGCACACGTGTTCGCCGATCCGGCCGGCCACCCCTTCTGCCTTGTCCCACGCCCGTCATGGGCCGACCCGATCAGTCGGTGAGCGGGCCGCGCCTGGCGCGTCGACTAGGTCTCGGCGACGCGGTCGTCGTAGGGCTCGGGTCCATGATCGGTGCCGGGGTGTTCTCGGCGTTCGCCCCCGCTGCGGCCGCGGCCGGGTCGGGGCTGCTGATCGGGTTGGCGGTCGCGGCGATCATCGCCTATTGCAACGCCACCTCGTCCGCACGCCTCGCCGCGCTGTACCCGCAGTCCGGCGGCACCTACGTCTACGGGCGGGAACGGCTCGGCCCGTTCTGGGGATACCTCGCCGGCTGGGCGTTCGTGGTTGGCAAAGTCGCCAGCTGCGCGGCGATGGCGCTTACGTTCGCGTCCTACGCAGCGCCTGCCCACGTCCGCTTGGTCGGGACCGCGGCCGTCATTGCGCTCACCGCGGTGAACTACATCGGGGTGCATAAGTCCGCGTGGCTGACCCGTGTCATCGTGGCGATTTCCCTGCTGGCATTGGGAATTGTGGTGGTAGCCTGCCTGGCGGGCGGGCAGGCGTCGACCAATCACCTGTCGCCCTTCCCCGGCGGGACTGTGCACGGAATCGTGCAGACAGCGGGTCTGCTGTTCTTCGCGTTCGCCGGCTACGCGCGCATCGCGACGCTCGGTGAGGAGGTTCGCGATCCGGCTCGCACGATCCCGCGGGCGATTCCGATTGCCCTGGCGATCACCCTGCTCGTGTATTTCGTGGTTGCCCTCTCGGCGCTGCTGGCCGCGGGCGCCGATGCCCTCGCCGCGACGTCCGCGCCGCTGACGGCAGCCGTCGAAGTGGGCAGCTTGCACGACCTCGCTCCGGCAGTCCGCATCGGGGGTGCCGTCGCGGCGCTCGGCTCGCTGCTGGCGCTCATCCTCGGGGTCTCGCGCACCATGTTCGCGATGGCGCGCGACCGGTACCTCCCGCGCGGTCTTGACGTCGTTCATCCGCGCTTTCGGGTGCCGCACCGCGCCGAACTCGTCGTCGGACTGGTCGTCGTCGTGCTGGTGCTGACGACGGACCTGCGCGGGGCGATCGGCTTCTCGTCGTTCGGCGTGCTGGTCTACTACGCGATCGCGAACGCCTCGGCTCTCACGCTGATGGTTGCCGAGCACCGCCCACCGCGCTGGCTGCCCGTCCTCGGCATCGTCGGCTGCATCACCTTGGCCCTCAGCCTTCCCGCCGCGGCCGTGATCACCGGCGCCGGGGTGCTCGCCCTCGGCGTGCTCTGGTATGCCGTTCGGCGGCGCTCCTGACCCATGTGGACGCGACTCTCCACACGATGTATGCTTTAGGTATGAAGACGAGTATGCGAGTAGAGGCGGAAAACCGCGACGCCCTCGCCCGGATCGCGGCAATCGAGCTGGGCGGCGTCAGCCTGGACGAGGCGCTGCGGATCGTCCTGTTCGAGCGCGAGACTCGATCTGCCCTGGCCCGCCTGGCCGCCGACCCAGACCAGCACGCCGGCTATCTGCGTGAGGCAGCCGAACTCGCCGAGGTCGACACCTCGATCGCCGAGTGAGCGCCGCTGGCGTCGGGCCATGGCAGGTGTGGTGGGTCGATTTCAACCGTCAGGTTGGGCGCGCACAGGCCGGACTGCGGCCTGCAATTGTCGTGGGCACATCCTTTGCCTGCCAGCTACCCAATCAGCTGGCATTCGTCGTTCCGTGTACTGCCACCGACCGCGGCCTCCCGTTCCACCCGGCCGTCACGTCGCTGGACCGGCCAAGCTATGCCATGTGTGACCAACTCAAGTCAATAAGCCGACAGCGGCTGGTGCGCCGCCACTCGGCACAGCTACAGCGCGCCGAGATCGATGCGATCAAGTTCGTACTGCGGCAGATGATCGACACCAGGTGATCGAGCCGACGGCGTGTTGTCAGCTGCGGGCCGCGCGGTCGCGGAGCCCTGTCGGCGGCCATCGGAATCGGAATCTGCCCGCTGGCGCGCGATCACCGCGGTCACGGAGAGTAAGCGGTCGCCGGTTCGTACGGGCTTGGAATTGCCAACCGATCGCCGAATCGCGCGCACGCGTGGATCGTCTCGGGTCACGCGTCATTCTGTGCGCTCAGCGGTGCAGTCGACTCGCCGCCGGTTGTCCCGTAAGCCATGAACGGGCAAAGGGTTAGGCAGGCGAGATCTCGTAGTGCTGGAGGTCTGCGTCCGCGCCGAGAAAGATAAACCCTGCGCGGGCAAGTGTTCGCTGGGAGGCGATGTTGTCGGCGGTGGTGTCGGCCAGGACCGTCGCTACGCCGTGGTTGGCGGCGAGGGTGAGCAGCGCCGTGAGCGCTTCGGTGGCGTAGCCGTGTCCCCGAGCGGACGGTGCCAAGCCGTAGCCAACTTCGACGCTCCCGCCGCGGGGTGGGCCCTTGAACCCTGCCCCGCCAACGGCCAGCCCGTCGGCCGCGGAAATGATCTGGTAGTAGCCGAAAGGTCGCTGCTCACCCAGCTGTTCGGTGGCGCGGAGGAAGCTACCGACCGCGGCGAGGTCGCCCGCGAATGGGTAGTCGGCTGCCCATCTGTCGTCCGGTCCGGCAGCCCGAGCGCAGATACGCCTGGCCTCCGACTCGTCGATGGCATGCAGGATCAGCCGCGGCGTCTCGATGTCCACCACCCAGCCAGCAAAGCAGCAGCGGTGGGAGAAAGCCAACGGGATTCTGGAGCTGAGCTCGCCCCGATTGGCGAGCCGCGCCCACGACAGCAAGATCATCAGATCGGGCGGCGATTTCCGGCCATGCGCCGTCGTCTCAGGTCAGGAACGCCTGGGGCATGGCGAGCTGCGGGTCCTCGCACGCTCGTAGACTTGATCTTGCGTGTGTTAGTTGCGGATCCGCTAGCGGTGATCGGCAAGATGCCTGTCCCGGCGCACTCATCGACCGGCGGCGTCCTCACAAGCGGTTCGGTTACTGGGATCACCGAGGTCAGCCCCAGGCCATCACCGCGGAGGTAGTACGGGCGATCTGAAACGCTGTCCTCGTCGAGCTCAATCGATCGGATCGTCTAACCACACGCCTGCGCGCACACTGTCCGCCCCGTGAACTCCGCGACGACCTTCCATACCTGGATCCGCTGCGGTAAGAGCTGGATGTATACGAAGCCCGGCACCGATTGTGGATCGTTTCCCGACGCTTGCGCGTACCGGTCCGCGACTTCTGTGGCGATGTCGGCCACCGCTACGATCATCGCCGTCGCATCGACCATGAGAACGTCGCCGGTGCTCCCAATCGCGGCGCGGACCTTCGGTTGGGTCCTTACGTTCTTCAGGGTTCGGCTGCCCTCGACGGTCGCCGTCGTCAACCAGGATCCGTCCCACCAGCAGGAGACAGGGATCAGATGCGGTCCCCGCCCATCGCTTGCCGTCGCAAGCCACAGGTTGCTGTTCGAACGAAGACGCTCCATCGCCGCCTTGCGCCGTTCGTCAAGGGGCCGAGCCTCGACCTGATTCATCGGCCCACCGTCGCATAGTCGCCAGTGCACTGCTATGACTGCGATGCCGCGCTGCTCCGAACCGATGTGCCGAGGTCGTTCCGGAGCTCTCCAGCCTTCCCGCAGCGGGATCCCTCGTCAGGACGCGCGACCAGCGGCATGCGAGTGCGATTGGTCTTGCGCACCGCTACGTGTCTGGATCGAGGTCTCTGCGTTCCAAGCGGTCGGCAACGAACACGGCGAGCGCCTCTCGAGACGGGTGTCCCCAGCCGATGCAAAACGGGTGCCCGGCCGGGTCGGCGTACACCTGATAGCCCTGGTCGCTATCTAAATCAGGAGCTGTCTGGAGCAGTCGGGCGCCGCGGGCGACTGCCTCTTCGTGCGCAGCTCGTGGGTCATCGACGTGGAGGTCGAGATGCACTTGTTGAGGGATTCCGTACGGCCAGTCAGGAGGAACGTGGTTCGGTGCCAGCTGCACGCCGATCCGCCACTCCCCAGCGGCGTCGATAACGCTGTGCCATGCCTCGTCCTCGAAGACGTGCCCGCCGAGAATCCCAGCCCAGAACGCGCTCTCGGCGTTCAAGTCGGCCGCGTCGAACACGATCACGTTACGCACCAACTTCATGACACCGATGCTACGAAGTGCCATCGACGGCGCGCCCGCACATCGACCACTTCGATTGTCCCGCATTCGGACCCACTTGCGGTGACGAGCTGGAAGGCGGCGGATGAGCGGCGGCGGACCTCGATCATCACCGCAAGCCGATCGGCAATCGGTCGTCTTGATGAATGGCTGACAACTCGGAGCCCAACCGCAATCAGGCGTTACCGGGGACGGCCGCCGGCACGCTCCATGTACGTCGAATCCGGTGTGGAGAAGCCGAACTTGCGGTAGAGACCGTGCGCGTCAGCGGTGTGCAGCATCCAACGAAATTCGCGCCCAGGCTCGTTGTCGATCATCTCGCGCACCAACGCGGCCCCCAGGCCGCGGCCGCGGTGTTCGACGAGGACGTAGACATCAGCCAGATAGGCGATCGCGACTCCATCGGAGAAGGCCCGAGCGAACCCCACCATGCGCCCGTCATCGTCGTAACAGCCCACGACGCGCCAGGCGCCCTCGACCTGGTGTCGCACGTTCTCCCGCGAACGCCACCGAGACCAGTACGCCTCGCGGCGGAGGAACCACCACACGGCGTCCAGGTCGACCCGCGCGGGATCGGCGTCGACCTCGTACGGACCCTGTCTCAACACCGTGGCCATCCTGCCGCCTCAGCCAGGAGGTGGCGCAGGACGCCGGAAGTCCCGTAAGTCAGAGCTGGCGGGCGTTGGCGAGCGGCGTTCGAGCAGCCAGCCGATGATCTTTGCATTCACCGTCACACCGACAGGCCCCGTCTCATTGGCAACACGCGCAACACCAGCATCACGAAATATATGCCAGGGCAGATTCCGTTGGCCGCCAACAGAGCCCACGCTTTGCCTGTCGGAGCGGCGTCGTTGACTGCTGATCAGGCCCTCCACGACAGGCAAAGCGCATACGTACCACGGGCAGCCATGGCGGTTCAGTGCAGGTGTCGGCGCCAGTCGCTGGGGACCCGCCCGGCAGGGCCGGGCGTCGGCTGGTCGAGCGGATGGTGCTCGGGCGCGGCGAGCGGCGGGCCGTCTGCATATTGCTCGGTCGAGTTGTCCCAGAACCAGCTCTCACCAGGTTCGAAGCTGCGGATTATCGGGTGCCCGGTGGCCTTCGCGTGCGCGGACGCGTGCTGGGAGGGCGACGTGTCGCAGCAGCCGATGTGCCCGCACTGCGTGCAGCGGCGCAGGTGGAACCACCACCCGTCGGACGCCAGACACTCGGCGCAGCCGGGACCGCTCGGCGCAACGGTCGGGTCGATGCCGGCCAGTTCGGTCATGCGCTCCTCCAGGCGTCAGTCGGGAACCCGGTCGGGGGCCACGAGCGGCAACCGAACCCGGAACCGGGTGTCGCCCGGCACGGACTCGACCGAAATATCGCCGTGGTGCTTGCTGACGACGATGCGCCAGGAAATGTCAAGACCCAGGCCGGTGCCCTCGCCGAACGGTTTGGTGGTGAAGAACGGCTCGAAGATCCGCGAGCGAATCTCCTCGGGCACACCCGACCCGGTGTCGCCGATCTCGACGACGATGTTGGCCTCGTCCCGGAACGTGCGCACGGTCAACGTGCCCGCGCCGACCATCGCGGCGATCGCGTTGTCGACGAGGTTCGTCCAGACCTGGTTGAGCTCGGCGGCGTATGCGGGGATGGCCGGTAGCGTCCGGTCATACTCCTTGACCACGGTGATGTCTTCGCCGATCTTGCGGCCGAGCATGAGCAAGGTGCTGTCGAGCAGCTCGTGCACGTCGACGACCTGATAGGGCGCGCGATCCATCTGCGAGTACTGCTTGGCAGCGGCGACCAGCGTCGTGATGCGGGTGGTCGAGTCCTCGATCTCGTTCATGAGCAGTTCGGTCTCGACGGTGTAGTTGAGCCACCGGATCGCGCCTTCGAACGTCGGCTCGTCGACCGTGCCGACGACCTGGCCGAGCCAGTCGAGATCGAGACCCGCCTGAACGAACGTCGGTGCGAGGTCCCACCCGCCGGCGAGGCCGTGCTCCTCGAACCAGTCGGCCAGTCGGTCTTCGCGATCGGACGCCTCCATCGGCGTCAGGCTGGGCGCCTTGGCCACATGTTCGACGGCGTCTTCTTGGAGCCGGATCAGTGTCTCCAGGGTGGCCCGGTCGTACGGGCCGGCAGCGATGAGCGCGAGCTTGTGCCGCATCCCGGCCACCCGGTCGCGCAGCGTCGAGGTCGCCCGGACCGCGGCCGCCGCCGGGTTGTTGAGCTCGTGGGTGAGCCCGGCCGACAGCGAGCCGAGAGCCAGCAGCCGCTCCCGCTGCCCGACCGCCTGCCGGGCGCTCTGCATGCCGAAGAACAGCCCCTCCAGCATGTGCAACGCCATCGGGAACCACTCGCGCATCATCTGCGCGAACAGGTCCGCGTCCAGCACGAAGAACCGCGACGGCTCGATGACCCGCATCGAGTTGTTGTAGACCTGAGGCACGCGATCGCCGAGGTACGCCTGGAACGCACCCCCATAGACGCCGCGCTGGGCGGTGCGGCTGACTTCGACATCGTCTCCGCCGACCAGCCGGCTCAGCACTAGCGATCCGTCGATTAGCACGTAGAAGCAGGTGGCCGGCTCGCCCTCTCGGTACACCCAGCCGGGCTCGATGAGCTCGACGTGCCCCTCCCGGCAGAGCCAGTCCAGTTGCTCGTCGCTGAGCTTCTCGAACAGGAACAGCGTCCGGAGCTCTTCGGGACTGCAGTTCATCGCTTCTCCAAGTATCGGTGGACGAGCATGACGGCCATGGCTCCCTCGCCCACTGCGGAGGCCACCCGCTTCGCGGAGTCGGCCCTAGCGTCCCCGGCGACGAACACCCCGGGGACGCTGGTCTCCAGGTGGTACGGCGCCCGCTCCAAGGTCCAGCCACGCGGCCGGGCGCCGTCGAGCGGCAGATCCGGCCCGGCCACGACGAATCCCTTGTCGTCGCGGACCACGACGCCGTCCAGCCAGTCGGTGCGCGGCGCGGCACCGATGAAGACGAACAGCCACTGCGCGTCGACACTCTCGGTCGCGCCCGTCGAGTTGTCGCGCAGCACCAATCGTTCGAGATGGTCGTCGCCGTTGGCCTCGACGACCTCGGTGCAGGTGCGCACAGTGATGTTCGGGACGGTCGCCAGCTGCTGCACCAGGTAATACGACATGGACGTCTCGAGCGACGACGAGCGGACCAGGATCGTCACCGAACCGGCGACGCGTGAGAAGTAGACCGCGGCCTGCCCCGCCGAGTTCGCGCCGCCGACGATGTAGACCTGCTGGCCGGCGCAGTAGGCCGCCTCGCTCATCGCGGAGCCGTAGTAGACGCCTCGTCCGGTGAAGTCGGACAACCCGGGGGCGGCCAGCTGCCGATACGAGACGCCGGTCGCCAGGATGACCGAGTGCGCGTCGACGGCATCGCCGTCGGCGAAACGAACGGTGCGGGCCGAGCCGCTCACCTCGATGCCCACCACCTCACGAGTGGTGATGAGCTCGGCCCCGAACCTGGTCGCCTGTCGCCGGGCGCGCTCGGTCAGCTGCGCGCCGGTGACGCCGTCCGGGAAGCCCAGGTAGTTGTCGATGCGGGAACTCTGCCCGGCCTGTCCACCTGCGGCCGTCCGCTCGATCAGGACCGTACGCAGGCCCTCGGACGCGCCGTACACCGCGGCACCCAGCCCGGCCGGCCCGCCGCCGACGACCACGAGGTCGTAGAACTGATCGGCAGGCCTGGTGTTGAGCCCGACGCGAGTCGCCAGTTGCGCATCGGTGGGCTCTACCAGCACGTCACCGTCCGGGGTGATCACCACCGGCAGCCGAAACTCGTCCGCTCCGGCCGCCGTGAGCAACCGCTTGCCCTCCTCCTCCTCGGACAGATACCAGCGATACGGCACCTGGTTGCGCGCGAGAAACTCCCGCACGTCCGACGAGCGCGCCGACCAGCGATGCCCGACGACCTTCGTCTCGGGAACCGGGCGGTGGTCGGTGGCAAGCCACTGCTCGAGCAGCGCGTCGATGACCGGGTACAGCTTCTCCTCGGGCGGATCCCACGGTTTGAGCAGGTAGTGGTCGAGGTCGACGACGTTGATAGCGTCGATCGCCGCGTTGGTGTCGGCGTACGCGGTCAGCAGCACGCGACGGGCCGTGGGGTACAGGTCCATGGCCTGTTCGAGGAACTCGATCCCGCTCATCTGCGGCATCCGGTAGTCGGCCAGGATGACCCCGACCTGGTCGCCGCGCAGCTTCATCTCGCGCAGCGCATCGAGTGCCTGGTCGCCGGACTCGGCCCGGACGATCCGGTACTGGGCGCCGTAGCGCCGCCGCAGATCTCGTGCCACGGCACGCGAGACACCAGGGTCGTCGTCCACGGTGAGGAGCGCCGTCCGTGCCGAGTTGCTGGACGTCACGGATACACCACGTTGCCTGCTGCCCGTCCCATCGTTCGAATCCTACGTTCCGATGTCGCAGCGCGCCGTTCGCCGTCAGCGAGATCATGACGCGAAGTCTGGGTCGGCCAGCCCGAACCGCGGACGCTGGCTGACCGGGACCATCGCCACGTACTCGCTGTGCTTGTCGAGATAGCCGCGAACGAACGGGCACGACGGAACCAGGGCGATCCGGCGGGCGCGCAACTGATCGAGGGTCCGTCCGATGAGCTGGCTGGCCAGCCCGCGTCCCTCGAGCGCCGGGTCGATCTCGGTATGGAAGAAGTCCCAGGTGTGCACGTCGACCGGCCGATACTGGGTGAAGCCCGCGAGCGCACCATCCACGGCGATCTCGAAGCGATGCGCCACCGCGTTCTCGGTGACCTCGAGCGTCATAGCGTGCTCCTTCGCGGGTCAATGGCTGGTGGGTTTGCGGTGCATGCGGTAGTGCAGGACGAGGAAGGGCAGTCCGAAGATGGCGAATGCGTGCTCGGCGCGCAGTTCGCCGTCTTGCACGTACACGTCGAGCTGCTCAGCGAACCCATGGACTGCCAGCACCGTGAGATCTCTGCTGGCTGGGTCGATGTAAGCGAGGTAGTGCCCGGGCTGGTCGAGGTTGCTGCGGCTGGTCAGGACCAGGCCGCCACCCGGGCGGGCCAGGGGCAGCAGCGTCGCGGTGAAGCTCGCCTGCGGCACGGGGAAGCCGACGCTGACGTAGCCACGGCCGTCGTGCCGGTAGGTGGTGTAGATGCCGACATAGATCGGCTCGTCGGTATCGCCGAAGGACCGGATCCAGCCGCGGATCGCCACGACGTCGGCGTCGACAGGGGTGATCGTGTCGATTCGGCTGCGGATCCCCCGCTGCATCTCACGCTGGTTCATCGGCACGTTGGCTTGCCCCAGCGGGCGAGCGACCAGCGTCCGATACAACAGGTAGCCGGGACGTACCCACACTCGCCACTGCGGGACGATGTCCAAGGCGAACCGGGTGGTGTGCTCGTAGAACTCTCGCACCTGCGGGTCGACGTCGGCCGGGTCGAACTGTGGACCGGCCAGTTCGTCCACCGACGCGACGATGCCGACATCGGGCGCGTCGGCGACATAGCGACCGCCGAGCGCCTCGGCCAGCTCGCGGACATAGCCGGTACCCACGTACCGGGACCGGGCCTCCCGCGGCACCACGAACGGCAGCTCCTCCGCTCGGACCCGTTCGGCGAGCAAGCTCACCTGCGCGTCCCGGAAGATCAGCGACGACACCACCCGATAGGCCAGCATGGTGCTGCTGGCGACCACCGACGCGGGCACCTGGCGGCGCCGTGACGCGAACGCCCGGCCTACCGCCGCGCCGAGCAGCGGCCCCAGCAGCACCTTCTGCGGACGGATCCCGAGCAGGCCGCCGAGCGTGCCCGTCGCCACTCCCACAGCAACCGGCCCAGCGCGGGACACGCGGCCGGCCACCCAGCCAAGCGGTGCAACCAACGCAGCGCTGGTCGCGATCCGCTGCCAGAGTGGCGGGATCTCACCGGGACGTTGCCGGGCTCGGGCCACCCCTTCGGACACTGCCAGCCCGGCCCCTGCGGCGACCGCGCTCGCGCTGGCGGTCCGCAGGCCCCGGTGACCGGCGAAGGCAGCACCAGCCACTGCGCCGACTACACCCGCGACAACCACAGATCCCGTCCGCTGCCGAGCCGCCGGCGACTCATCGGCTGCCACGCTCGAAACCTACTGCCCGGGACGGGACAGCAGCGCGTATCGCGCCCCTCGACGATCGGTATCAGGTGAGGGCGTCCAGTTCGATACGCGCGGCGAACGGTTCGGTCGTCTGGAAGACACCTGCGACCTCGCCGCCGTCCTGATACCCGAACTCGCCCGCCAGGTGGCATGCGATCAAGGAGACGGGCGCGTCAACATCAACGATCCAATAGTGCGGAATGCCGGCGTCGGCGTACTCGCCGCGCTTACACGAGATTATCGGTTCGCCGCGACCCGGGAGAGACAATCTCGACCACCAGCAGCGTGCTCGCCGCACGCAGCAGCCCACCTTCTCGACCGACACGATCGAACTCTGAACGTTCAACGACCACCAGGTCTGGACGACGGGCAGTGCCGGGCTGCCCCTCAGGCGCTAACTGGACGTCGAGATCAACATCGGGAACCATGCGAAGGTTGCCCGGCAGCTGGCTCCGCAGCTGTACATCGAGTTCAACGGCAGCAACCATGTGACGCGGCGTCGGGCTCGGCGACATGACGAGGTTGCCCTCCTGGAGCTCCCAACGATTGCGATCGTCCTCGCCGAGTGCGGCGTATTCAGCGATGGTGAGTAAGCGTCCGGGCGGCTGCGTTAGCGCTGTCACGTCGTGCTCCTCATGCTTGCCAAGTCTGGCATCCAGGACCGACACAGGCGTGCTGACACTCGGCCGGGAGCCGGGCCCTAGTGCGGTGGAGGACCGGCCGATACCGGGGTGTGCTCGGCGGCCGCGGGCAACCGCCCGTCGCGACGGACAATGGCACCGTTGCGGAGCATCGTGTCGATCAGCTCAGCGGGGAGTATTTCGAGCGTCCTGTCAGGAGCCGCGCGGCGTCTGCCAGCCACGCCCGCGCGTGCTGGGTCAAACCTCGAGGTGTGGGTAGCGGTAGTCGCGGACCGCGAGATGGTTGCGCTTGATCGAGCGCGGGCTGGCGAAGCGGATCAGGTTCCAGACGGTGCCGGCCTTGTCGTTCGTCCCGGAGGCGCGGGCGCCGCCGAAGGGCTGCTGACCGACGACCGACCCGGTGGGCTTGTCGTTGACGTAGAAGTTGCCGGCGGTGTAGCGCAGCGCGTCGTTGGCTTCGCGGACGGCGGCGTCGTCTTCGGCGAAGACGGCACCGGTGAGGGCGTACGGCGTCGACTCGTCGACTAGCCGGAGGGTCTGTGCCCAGTCGGCGTCGTCGTAGACGTACGTGGTGAGCACCGGGGCAAAGAGTTCCTGGGTGAGGAACCGCGACGTGGGGTCGGCGACTTCCAGGACGGTCGGGTCGACGAACCATCCGGTGGAGTCGTCGGTGTTGCCGCCCGCGACGACAAGGCCCTCGGCCCGGGCGCGCGCCAGCGCCTCCGCATGCTTGGCGTGCTGACGGGCGTTGATGACGGCGCCGACGTAGGTCTCGGGCTCGGTGGGATCACCGACAACCACGGATTCGGTCAGGGCGACGAGGCGTTCTTTCAGCGCCGGCCACCGGCTGCGCGGCGCGTAGAGGCGGGACGCGGCCGAGCATTTCTGGCCCTGGTACTCATAGGCTCCGCGGACGCACGCCACGGCAAGGGCGTCGAGGTCAGCGGTGGCGTGGGCGAGGATGAAGTCCTTGCCGCCGGTCTCCCCGACCAGGCGAGGGTAGTTGCGGTACTGCGTGGCGTTTGCCCCGACGGTGCACCAGATGTGCTGGAACGTCGTCGTGGAGCCGGTGAAGTGCACCGCCGCCAGATCCCGGTGAGTGAGGGCGACGGATCCGATCTCGGCCCCGTCCCCGTAGACGACGTTCATGACGCCGTCGGGCAGTCCGGCCTCGCGCAGCAGCAGCATCGACAGATACGCGACGAGCGATGCGCTCTCGGCCGGCTTCCAGACGACGGTGTTGCCGAGGACGGCCGGCCCGAACGCGAGATTGTTCATGCAGGTGAAGTTGAACGGGGTGACGGCAAAGACGAAGCCCTCGAGGGGCCGGTACTCGAGCTGGTTCCACATTCCCGGCAGTGAGCCGGGTTGCACGTCGTACATGCCGAGCATGTTCTTGACGTTGGCCCGGATGAAGTCGACCGTCTCGCACGCGGCGTCGATGTCGGCCTGATAGGTCGTCTTCGACAACTCGAGCATGGTGGCGGCGTTGAGCCGGTCGCGCCACGGTCCGTACTGAAGCAGGTCCGCGGCGCGCAGGAACGGGGCGGCGCGCTCCTCCCAGGGTAGCCGGCCCCACCAGCGCGACGCGGACAGCGCCGTGTCGATGGCCCGCTGCGTCTCATCCGCGCCGGCCCAGTGCACCCGACCGAGTTGGCGCTTGTGCTCGTGTGGGGTGACCACAGGGGCCTGCCGGCCGGTGCGGACCTCGGCTGCGCCGATCAGGTTGCCGATGTCGTAGTCGGCCGCTCGCACTTCGGCGAGTGCGGCCGCCGTGGTCACGCGTTCCGGTGAGCCCGGGGCGTAGGAGCGGGGTGCGGTGGGGCCGATGGGGAACAGCGCGGTCCGGCCGGCGGGAGCGGTCATGGCGTACTCCGAGAGGCGGTGCGGTGTGGACTCGTGCAACGGTAGGCGCGATGCACCGCCGACGGCTTCGGCGCCGCACCGGAACTTGCCGGCCCAGTCTCCTACGATTGTCGAATCGGCAGGGGGTTCGATGGCGACAGCGTCGGCAGAGGTTCAGGCGGCGGTCGACCGGCTCGGCACATCGCTGGGCCGTGCGGTGCTCGTCGAGGACGTTCACCATCGGCCGTTGTGGTGGAGCGCGCAGGGCGAGGTCGACGGAACCCGGATGCGCACAATCCTGCAACGCTACGTTGAACCGGCCGCGGCAGCCGTCGTCGCGCGGTTCAGGTTGGCCGGTGCCGAGGGTCCCGTACGTATCCCTGCCGTGCCAGAAGCGGACATGCTGCCCCGCTGGTGCGTCCCGCTGCGGGTCGGCCGCGATCTGTTCGGCTACCTGTGGGTCCTCGACCCCGACGAGACCCTGACCGGGGCCGAGCTGCCGCAGATCGTCGCCTGCGCGGACCTCGCCGCTGCCACGCTCGCCGAGGAGCGGATCACTGGTGAGAAGCGGGACCGCCGACGCGCCTGTTTGCTCGCCCGCCTGGCGGCCGGCCCGGACGTGAACGCTGCCCGCGAGCTGATCCGCCTGGAGGACCGCGACCCGGACGTCACCGTTGTCGTGCAGGCGCCGGGACGCGCTGGCGGCTGGCCGCTCGCCGACGGGATGACCGTTCACCCCGGAGGGTCCCTGGGTACGAGCGGGTCACCGGTTCCGCTCGCGCAGCTGGGCGTGGCGGTCCACCGGGCGCGCGTGACGGCGCAGGCGTTGCGCGCCGGCGCGATCCTCGATCAACCCACCTGGGATTCGCTCGGTTCCTGGCATTTGATCGCCAGCGCCCCAGACGACCTCGCCGTGGCCGATGTGCACCCGGGCGCCGAAGTACTCGCGACTCAGGATCGGCCGGACCTGATGATCACCGCACGGGCGTTGCTCGATCACGGTGGCGACGTCGCCCGTACCGCTGGACAGCTGCACATCCACCGGACCACGCTCTACTACCGGCTCGAGCGGATCGAGGCACTTACCGGCGTCGACCTCAAAGCCGGACCGGGCCGCGACGACCTGCACATGGCCCTGCGCCTGACCGCCTTCCGGCTGGCTGCCTGAGGCGCCTGGACCTACGGTCGGCGCGGGCCGCCGAGTGAAACCCGTTCGACTGCTGTCGAAAGACGAGGTTGCATCTTTCGGCCGAGTGCCGAAGCCACGAGGCTAGGTCCGGGCCTAACGTCGACCCACGCAACCGATGACGCGAACGGAGACATCAGGTGCCCAGCGATCTGAACACCGACGTCGTGGTCGTGGGCGCAGGAGTCGTCGGTGCGAGCAGCGTCTTTCACCTGGCCAGAGCCGGACTGCGGGTGGTCGTGGTCGACGCCTTCGACGGGCCGGCCGAGGGCAGCACCGGACGCTCGTTCGCGTCGATCAGGGCGCAATGGGCCGATGCGCTGAACATTCGGCTGTCCTGGTGTGGCATCCAGGCTTACCGCTGCTTCCCCGGGCAGCACGGCATCGACGTCGGCTATCGGCCCAGCGGCTACCTCTTCCTCGTCCCGGACGCCGCCTGGGACGCGCAACTCGCCGCCGTCGACCTGCAGCGCGAGCACGGCGTTCCCGTCGACGTCCTCGATCTCCCTGAAGCGCAACGGATCACGCCGTTCGCCCCGCACGGGCTCGCCGGTGCGACCTGGGGCCCGGCCGACGGAGTCGTCGACCCGTACCTCGCCACCACCGCGTACCTCCAACTCGCGCGATCGGCGGGCGCGCAGGTCCTGTACCGGCATCGGGTCACAGGTGTGCTGCGCGACGACGCCGGGATGTGGACGGTTACGGCCGGCGAGCGGCGCATCCGCGCGCAGTACGTCGTGAACGCGGCCGGTGGATGGGCGGGCGAACTCGCCGCCCTGGCCGGGCTGACCGTTCCCGTGGTGCACTCCCGGCGCAACATCTACGCCACCGCGTCTGGCGCGTTGGATACCCAGGTGCTGCCGATGACGATCGACCTGGGCACCGGCGTGTTCGTCCGCACCGAGGGCTCGCGGCTGCTGTTCGGAGCGGCCCGTCCGGACCAGATGGACGGGTACGACGTGAGCGTCGACTGGCCGTGGATGGAGTCGGTGCTGGAGCAGGCCGTTGCCCGGTTCCCGTGGTTGGCTGATCTGCCGCTCGACCGTAGCGGCTGCTGGGCCGGGACGTACGAGAACACCCCCGACCACCACGGCATCCTCGGCGAAGATGCCGCCGCGCCGGGCTGGGTCAACGCCTGTGGCTTCTCCGGGCACGGCCTGATGCAAGCACCGGAGATCGGCCGGCTGACGGCCGAGCAGATCATCGACGGAGCGATCACCAGCGTCGACGCGAGTGCGCTGCGGCTGGAGCGCTTTGCGGCGAGCGCCGCCGCGGACCGAGTGGGGCTGGTGTTCTGATGGGCGAGACACGGATCGAGCTGCGCATCGCGAGCGGGACGGCGTGGATCACCCTGGACGGCCCCGCCACCCGGAACGCTCTGGACACCCAGGCGGCCGGCGATCTTGTCGCGGCATGCGCGCAGATCGACGCCGACCCCGGGGTCGGGGCGGCGATCATCACCGGTGCCGGGCAGGCGTTCTGCTCCGGCGCCGACACCCGCGTCATAGCCGGCCTGCGCGGCGCGCGGCCGGACGAGGCGTACGACGGCCTGGAGATCGTGTACGGCGCGTTCCGCCGGGTCGGGCAGCTTGGCGTTCCGACGGTTGCCGCGATCAACGGTGCCGCGGTCGGCGCTGGCCTGAACCTCGCTCTCGCGTCCGACCTGCGCCTCGTCGCATCCGGCGCCGTCCTCGTCTCAGGCTTCGCAGCGATCGGGCTGCATCCCGGCGGCGGACACCTGCACCTGCTCGCCCGCGCCGGCGGCACCGGCATCGCGGCGGCCGCCGGCGTGTTCGCCCACCCCATCAGCGCCGACCAGGCGGTCACCAGCGGCTTGGCCTGGGCGGCCGTCCCAGCCGCAGACCTGCTCCCGGCCGCCGAGCGGGCCGTCACCCATCTGGCGGCCGACCCGCCGCTGGCCCGGGCCCTCGCCGCCACGCTGCGGCGCACGGTCACCGACCTAACCGCGTGGGACCGTTCGGTCGAGATCGAACGCGCCCGCCAGATGTGGTCGCTATCCCGTCCCCGCACGGAGAGTTGATGTACCCGACGTTGCAGACCGACCCGGCGAAGGCCGCGTGGATCAAGGAAACCGTCGCTGAGCTCGCTGCGTTCGGCGAGCAGCACCGCACCGAACTCGACATCGCCAACCGCGCCAACAAGTTCCCGCGCGAGCTGTACCGGGAGCTGGGCGGTCGGGGCTATCTCGGGCCCCTCGTCCCGGTCGAGTACGGCGGGCTGGGCGGCGGCGTCCCCGAGTACGTCGTGATCAGCGAGGAGGTCGGCCGGCACGGCCTCGTCTCGGGGCAGATCGCCGCCCAGGGGCAACGCTGGCTGCTCGACTGGGGCACCGACGAGCAGAAGGCTCGCTGGCTGCGCGGCATCGCGACCGGTGAGATCGTCTTCTCCGAATCGATCAGCGAGAAGAACGCCGGCTCGTCGTTCAAGGCGATGAAATCCACGGCGGTGCGCGCCGGTGGCGACTGGCTGCTCACCGGCAGCAAGACTCACATCAACCTCGGCGCCGACTGCGACGTCACCCTCTTCTACGCCATGGCACCCGAGGGGCTGACCAGCTTCCTCGTCGACATGTCCGTGCCCGGCATCCGCACCCACGTGACCCGGGCGATCGGGCTGCGGCTGATCCGCACCGCCGACGTCGAGTTCGCCAGCGTCCGGGTCCCGGATTCGGCCCGGCTGGGGCCGGTCGGCGGCGGCCTGCAGACATTCCTGTCCACCTTCAACATCAGCCGGCTCGGCAACGCCTCCGAGCTGATCGGACTCGGCCGCCGCGCCCTCGAACTCGGGCTGCGCTACGCCGGGACTCGCCAGGTCGGCGACGGCGTCGTCACCGACTTCCAGGGCATCCGCTGGATGGTCGCCGATGCCTGGACCGCGCTACAGGCCGCGTCGCTCGCCCGTGACGATGCGGCGATCGCCCACGAACGCGGCGAAGACATCGCCCTGCGCACCACCACGGCAAAGCGACTCGCAATCTCGGCTGCCGAGCAGGCCGCAAAGACGTCCTACAGCCTCGTGGGCGGGCACGGTCTCTACCTCGACACGCCCTACGCCGACATCGCGAACGACATCAAGGTGCTCAAGGTGGCAGGCGGCTCGACGGAGATCATGCGCAACTACATCGCGCAACGCATTCTGAAGGACCCGGGGCACGAGGGTCTGGCATGAGCAACGTCGCCCGCGCGATCGTCGCCCAGGCACGCGCCCGGCCGCAGCTCCGGCTCGGCACCGTCGACGACCAGGTCGAGCTCGCCGATGCGGTCGCACTCGCTGCCGGTCGGGCAGTCGACCTCATGAAGGACGGGCTGCTACCAGGCCAGCGGGTCGCGCTCGTCGCGCCCACCTCGACCGACTACCTCATCACCTGGCTGGCCTGCCTGCTCGCCGGCACGCCGGTCGCCTTGGTGAATCCGGCCTACCCCAACGAGCTGGTCGGGCGCATGCTCGCCCCGCTCGGCCCCGATCTCGTGCTGCGTCCCGAGAACGTCCCGATGGCCCGCACCCAGGGGCGAGCAGACGCTGAGGTCCTGCCGGGCCTGCACGCCGGCCGATTCGCCGTCGCCTCGTACATGCACACATCCGGCACCACCGGGTTGCCGAAGTTCTGCGCGCTGACCCACGACTACTTCCGCCGCATGGCATCCGCGATGGCCGCCGCACTCGATCTAACGCCCGCAGACCGCGTGCTCGCGCCGCTTCCGCTATTCCACATCAACCCGATGGGCTACGGCATCCTCACCGCGCTGCTCACCGGCGCGGACGCGCTCACCGTGCCGAAGTTCTCCGCGAGCGCATTCTGGCCGGCCGTCGTCACCGAGCAGATCACGGTGCTGATCCTGCACGCGCCCCCGGTCGAGATCCTCAAGAAGGCAACAACCACGTCCGATGCCACCGGGCACCAGGTGCGCACAATGTTCTACGCCGATGCCGAGTTCCTGCACCGGTTCGCAATCCCGGCCGCGGTCTCCGGGTACGGCTCGACGGAGGCCGGCGGCGTCTCACACCTGCGTCGCTGGTCGGCGACCGACGACATCCCGGCCGATGCCAGCCGGCACGGCGGCGCGGCTCGGCATGACATCGAATGGCGCCTCGATGACAACGGGACGATCTTCGTTCGCGAACGCGAACACGCCGCGCTGTTCGACGGCTACATCACTGCCGAGGGCGTGGATCTCGCGCGGGACGCGGACGGCTGGTTCGACACCGGCGACCTCGGCCGCGCAGCTGGAGCGGACTACCTGATCTTCCTGGAACGCGGCGTGGAGTCCATCCGGGTCAAGGGCGAGTTCGTGCCCATCCCCTACGTCGAGAACCATCTCGCGGCGGTCGACGGCATCACCGACCACGCGGTGTGGAAGCGCAAGGGTGCGCTGGTGGACGAGGAGGTCGTGCTCTACGCCGTCGCCGACGCGCTGCCGGTCGAGCAGCTGCGTACCCGGATCGCGCAGCTGCCGTCGTTCATGCGCCCGGTTGCCGTCGCCCGGGTCGCCACGCTCCCCCGCGACGCGGCAGCCGGGAAGGTCCAGCGCCGCCTGCTCACCGAGCACCCCGTCCTCGACTGGGTGGAACTGTCGTGACACGCCCCGACTGGGCGGTCGGCATGGCCGACCTGCACACGCACGCCGCGCCCAGCCTGCTGCCCCGCCACGGCGACGACCGCGCCACCGTCGCGGCCGAGCACGCCGTCGGGTTCAGCACCGTCGTGCTCAAGGCGCACGAAGGCAGCACCGTCGAACGCGCCGTCGCAGCGGGCGAAGGCGTCTACGGCGGGATCGTTCTGAACAGCCCGGTCGGCGGCGCCAACCCCGACGCGGTCGAGGTCGCCGCACGCCTCGGCGGCCGGGTCGTGTGGATGCCCACCGTGTCGGCGCGAACGCACCAGGCCGGAGCAACGTCACCGGAACTGTCCGTGCACCGCGGCTTCGAACTACGCCCAGTGGACGTGATCGTCGACGGCACCCTGCTGCCGCAGTGGTACGACGTGCTCGACATCGTCGCAGCTCACGAACTGCTGTTGGCCAGCGGCCACCTATCGGCCGACGAGACCGTCGTGCTGTTCCGCGAGGCCAAGCGCCACGGCGTGCAGCGGCTGATGGTCAACCATCCGAAGATGGCGTTCCTGCACTGGAACAACGCGGCATCGTCCGCGCTGCAGGAACTCGACGCCCACCTCGAGCTCGGCGTCCTGCCCGACCTGCTCGGCGACGCCGACCACGCCAGCCTCAGCCTGACCCGCAGCTACCCGACCTCGCTGCTCGTCTTCGGCAGCGACCTCGGCCACGCCAACCACCCGCCCCCGGCCACCGCCGTCGCGCCGTGGCTGCATGACCTCGAGAAGCACGTCGGCACCGACACGGCCGTCGCCATCATGACCACCCACACGAGGAGCCTCCTGCTGTGACGACCATTGCCTCACTTCCCGGCGACGGCATCGGATCGGAGATCCTCGACGGCCCCATCGCCTTCCTGCACCAGCTCGAACGCGACGGTGCCCCAATCAGCGTCACCGGTCCATGGCCCTACGGCAGTAGCGGCTGGGCGCAGTCCGGCTCGATCCTGCCACCGCAGACGATCGCTGCCTGCCACGCCGCCGACGTCATCCTTTCCGGCGCCGTCGGAACCCACCCCGGCATCACCGCCCAGCAGTGCCCCAACCCGGAGGCCGCGCTCATCGAGCTGCGGCACATCTTCGACCTGCGCATCAGCGTCCGCACCGTCCGCATACCCGGTGATGACGACGTGATCGTCGTCCGCAACATCACCGGCGGCGCCTACGCCGGCCCGCAGTGCCGCGTCGAAAGCGACGGCACCCGGCCCGCCGAGGACCGGCTCGTCCTAGAGCCCGAGCGCGTGCAGGAGGTCTTCGACATCGCCGTCGAGCACGCGCGCAGATACCCGGACCGGCGTGCGCTCAGCGTCGACAAGGCCAGCGTCTATGCCACCTCCCGACTGTGGCGACTCATCGCACACGCAACCGTCACGGCAACCGGCGTCCGGTTCGCCGACGTGAACGTGGACCGCGCTGCCTACGAGCTCGTGAAGTACGCGCAGCTGCCGTCGGTCATCGTCACCGAAGGCCTGTTCGGCGACATTCTGTCCGACATCGTCTGCGCGCGCGCCGGTTCACCGGCACTCTGCGGTTCGGCGACGATCAACCCGGACCGCCTGTTCGGCAACGGGACGACGGCGCTGTTCGAGCCGGCACACGGATCCTCCCCGCACCGCACCGGCAGCCGGCGCTCCAACCCCACCGGAGCCTGGCTCGCGCTGGCCGACCTGTTCGCCTGGTGTCCGGACCTCGCCGCGCTGGATCTGCACACGAGCGTTCGCCGCGCGCTCGACCACGTCATCGACATCGCGCCACCGACCTACGACCTCGCCGCGCCCGGCGAGCCGACGATCGATCTGGACGAGTTCAACGAGCAGGTCCTCGACGCGCTGGCGAGCGTGACGGCATGAGCACCCCACGAAAACGCTCCGCAAAGAACTGACCAGGCTTGCCTACCTGGAGGCACACGAGTGACCGACACCCCGTTCCGTCAGCTGCACCACATCTGCTTGGTCGTCCACGACCTCGACAAGAGCGTCGCCTACTACGAGTCCCTCGGAGTAGGTCCATGGCAGGACTACCCGCCCTTGACCGAGTTCACCGACCTCGACGTCCCGAACCCGGACGCCTTCCACGCGCTGCGCTACAAGTTCGTCAACCTCGACAACGTGCAACTCCAGCTGTGCCAACCACCGCAGCTCGACTGCCCGCAACGCCGCTTTCTCGATGCCCACGGCGAGGGCGTCTTCCACATCGGCTTCGAATCCGACGTGGACACCGCCGTACGGCAAGGCGAAGCGCTCGGGCTGCAGGTCAGCATGCGCGGCCAGCGTCCCAACGGATCCGGCTTCGTCTACTTCGACACCCTCGACCGGGCCGCCGTCGTCCTCATGGCCCGGCGAACCGTGAGCTGATCATGCACGGCCATGTGCGTGGCGGCGCGTCCGTACGGTGGTGACCGGATGGCGATCTCGATCGATCGATTCGCCTCCCTGCTCAACGGACCCTCGCCTGCGGTATTGACCACCTATCGCAAAGACGGCACAGCAATCACGTCACCGGTGTGGTTCCGCTTCATCGACGACGGTTTCGAGGTCATCATCGCCGAGGACGACGTGAAGCTACGGCACCTCGCCGCTCGACCCCAATGCTCGCTCGTCGTGTTCGAGGCCGTGCCACCGTTTCGAGGTGTGCGGGTCGACGGCGAACCGACGCTGCGCCGAGACAAGGTGACCGAGGTGCGCCGGGCGATCGCGACCCGATACCTCGGCCGCGAACGGGGCGAGCGTTTCACCGCGGAGCGAGGCCCCGCCGCCGTCCTCAGGCTTCCCGTCGAGAGCGCGCGATCGTGGGACCTCAAGGCGATCCTTCCCGGGTAGTGACGGCTCGGCCACTCATCGGGACTGTGGGTGACGTCCTCGCTGATCCGCTCAACACGCCTACGCACCCGCGAGGCAATCGGCGTAATCCGCGGCGATACGTGATTCTGAGGCCATCAACGCTGACCTCGTCCAGTTCCCGCAAGCGGTTCGGCGGTTTACGGGCCCGAGCCGAGCACGAGCCAGCATGCGCTGACGCAGCGCTTGTACCTGATCGCGTCTGGGTCTGATGACTAGGGAAGGCGGGAGCGGCTGATTGATGTCATCGCAGGCCGCGGTCGACGGCTGCGAGGACGGTGGTGATCGCGTACTCGACTTGGGGTTCGGGCAGGTCGCGTAGTGGCCCGTCGAGCAGCAGGCTGGACAGGCCGTGGACTGCGGACCAGGCTGCGTACTCGGCGCCGGGGCGGCGTTGGGGTGTGAGCGCGCCGACGCTGACGAGTTCGTCGAGTCGGGCGCTGAGCACGTCGTACGGACGGGTGGTCTGTTCGGAGTCGGTGCGGTCCTCCGGGGATGGTTCGCGAGTCAGTGCGTCGGCGGGGTGGGGTCGCGCGGAGGTGAACGCGGTGCGGAACCAGCCGGGTTCGGTGCGGGCGAAGTCGATGTAGGCCCGCCCGATCGCCTCGAGGCGCGCGCGGGCCCGGCGGATGGGGCCACGCGCCGTGACGAGGTTCGAGCGATCGATCATCAGCAGGCCCAGCCGGGTCATGCACCGCTCGGCGACGGCGGCGACCAGGTCCTCCTGGTTGGCGAAGTGCCGATACGCCGCGTTGTGCGAGACGCCGGCCTGGCGTGAGGCCGCGCGCAGCAGCACCGCGCCGGGGCCACCGGTGCGGGCCAGCTCGACGCCGGCCTCGACGAGAGCCGCACGCAGGTTGCCGTGGTGGTAGCCGCGCGCTTCGCTGCCGCCGGGTCCACGAACCATGTTGACAGTGTCCACAGTGTGTGGCACTCTCGTCAACAACCCCGAATGTTGGCATCGTCAACATGATCTGCTACCGGAGTGCTTCATGACTGACCTGACCTTGCCGCGTGATCTCCACCAGAGCAAGACGGCGAGCCCGCTGCCACGCCTTGGGGGCAGAATGATGGGGTCGATCGGAAGTTTCGTGGTCCGCCGCGCCCGTCTCGTGCTGATCGCGACAATGCTAGCCGTCGTCGGGTTCGGCGTCCTCGGGCTCGGCGCTTTCGGCAGGTTGAAGACGGGCGGCTTCCAGGACCCGGCCGCCGAGTCGACGGCCGCGCAGACGCTGACCGACCAGCGCTTCGGTGGCGCAGCCGGTGTCGTGCTGCTCGTCCACGCCAAAGCCGGAACGGTCGACGACGCACCCGCGCGAGTAGCGGGTGCTGAGGCGGCCGGCCGTCTCAAGGCGGTACAGGGCGTGTCGAACGTGGTGTCCTACTGGTCGACGCGCAACCCCGGCCTGAAGTCGAAGGACGGCAAGTACGCGCTCGTGGTGGGCAGCACCAAGAGCGACCGCGATCTCAGCGCCTCCGAGTTGGCGGGCCTGCGATCGCGCAACAGGCAGGTTGACGTCACGGTCGGCGGCGATGCGGCGATCAGCAATGACATCACCGAGCAGGTCGGCAAGAGCCTCGCCATCGCCGAGTTGGTCGCCGTGCCGATCGTCCTGGCGCTGCTGGTGTTCGCATTCGGCAGCGTCGTGGCCGCGCTGCTGCCCCTGGCGATCGGGATGGTCGCGATCCTCGGCACGTTCGCCGAGCTGTTCGTGCTCGGCTCGGTGACCAACGTGGCCATCTACTCGATCAACCTGACCACCGCACTCGGCATGTCACTAGCCATCGACTACGCGCTGCTTATGATCAGCCGCTACCGGGAGGAGCTCGCGGCCGGTCGCGAGCCGGTGCAGGCGGTCGTGCGCAGCGTGCAGACGGCCGGGCGCACGATCGCGTTCAGCGGCGCGACGGTTGTGGCCGCGCTCGCCGTGCTGCTGATCTTCCCGCTGTACTTCCTGCGCTCGTTTGCTTACGCCGGCATCGGCGTGGTACTCATCTCGATGGTCGCCGCGGTCGTCGTCCTGCCCGCCCTGCTCGCCGTGCTGGGCCGGCGCGTGAACTCCGGCCGGCTGCCGTGGGCGCGCGACCGCGCGCCGTCCACCGCCGCACCGTTGTGGGGACGGCTCGCGGCGCAGGTCATGCGCCGCCCGGCGCTCATCGCGATCCCGGTGCTGGCCGTGCTGCTGCTGCTCGCGCTGCCGCTGCGGCATGTCCAGTTCGGCACGCCGGATGACCGCGTGCTGCAGACGAACACGCAGAGCAGGGCGGTGGGCGACGTGCTGCGCGGCGACTTCGCCGGCGACAGCGCCACCGCACTGAACGTCGTCACCGACGGCCCGCTCGACCGCGCCGCGTTGACCGCCTACGCGACGCGCCTGTCGAACCTGGCCGGGGTCGCGCGTGTCGAAACCAGCACTGCGACCTTCGCCCACGGCACAGCCGTGCCCAACTCGGCCAACCCGACCCTCGGCCGCCCCACCGCGCAACGGCTCTCGGTCGTGAGCGCGGCCGACCCCCGCTCCGACGCCGCGAAGCAGCTGGTGCGGACGGTGCGCGAGATCCCCGGCCCACGGAGCGTCCGTGTCTACGTGGGCGGCCAGACAGCCGAACTGCTCGACACCACGCACGCAATCGGCAGCCGGCTGCCGCTGGTCGGCCTGCTTGTCGTCGTGACCACCTTCATCGTGCTGTTCCTGTTCACCGGGTCCGTGCTGCAACCGATTCGCTCGCTCCTGCTCAACGCGGTCACCCTCGCCGCCACCGCCGGGCTGATGGTGTGGATCTTCCAGGCGGGGCACCTGTCCAGCGCACTGCACTTCACCGCGCTGCCGCTGGACACCAGCATGCTGATGCTGCTGTTCTGCATCGCCTTCGGCCTGTCGATGGACTACGAGGTGATCGTGCTCAGCCGGATCAAGGAACTCCACGACCGCGGCCACGACAACCAGACCGCGGTCACCGAGGGGCTGACCCGCAGCGGGCGCATCGTCACCACCGCGGCCGCACTGGTCGCAGTGAGCTTCTTCGCCTTCGGCACCGCGACAGTCAGCTTCCTGCAACTCTTCGGCATCGGCGCAGGATTCGCCGTCCTCATCGACGCGACCCTGGTGCGCGCCGTGCTAGTGCCCGCTTGTCAGCGGCTGTTGGGCCGGGCCGCGTGGTACGCCCCCGCGCCGCTGCGCCGATTGCGCGCCCGCCCGCTCGTGGACCACGGGGTAGTGGGGCTAGCAACGGAATGATGAGCGACGGGCGCGACAGGGGATCAGCGGTGGGCGGCATTGGCACTGAGACTGTCATCGAGGTGGCCGGCCTGCGGATGCGGTGCGGCTCGTCTGAGCGTCACTCTGCCTTGGTGCAGCCTGTGGTGCGCGACCGGGCGCGCTGCGTGCCGTATCCGGTCGGCTTGGCAGTTGCCGGTCGGTTGACATGCGATCGCCAGCAAGGAAGCGTCAGTGGGATCAAGCGGGGTTCGGTCGGGTGGAGGTTTGGGCCGTGTACGCGCGATTGACGCTTCATGCGGCGGATCCGGCGCGCTTGAGTGAGGTGATCAGCCACTACGAGCATGACGTCAGGATGGATTTCACGCACCAGCCGGGAAGTCGGGGCATATCGGTGCTCGTCAACGATGATCTGGGCGTTGCGCTGGTCGAGGCGTACTGGGCCACCGAGGACGCGATGCGAGCGAATGATGCGAGCTTCGTCCGCCCGGTTCACGACGCCGCATTCTTTGGCGCCACCGTGTCAATCGAGCATTACGAGGTCGCGAGATTCGTGCACGTCGCTCCGGCCCGTGCAGGAGCCGCCGTCAGTTTGACTCGCCTCGACATCGAGGCGACGGGCCTGGATGACGTGCTTGCGGCGTATGACGATCTCGCGATCGAGTCGCTCGCCGGTAGCGACGGGTTCTGCACCGCTGTTCTGCTTGTGGACCCTCAGAGTGGCCGGGCAGTTGTGGAGACCATGTGGCGTGACGGCGAGGCGCTCGTCGCCGCACGCGGTCCGGCGGCCGCCCGCCGTTTGGAGGCCGTCAAAGGCGGAAACGTCACGGTGCGCGGGATCGACCAGTATCGGTTGGATTTCCACTCCGTGGAGCTGGAATAACCCGCGACGCGTCATCACAGGGTGAACGCAACGACGACTAGCGCCTCGTGGCTTGTTCCGCCGTGAGCGTCGAGCTGGCCGATGATGCGGGCCGCTGGTGCTGGTAAGAGTTTTGCCGGCTACTAGTGTCCTGCGCCGGTGATTCGTTTAAGAAGTCGTCCGAGTGATTCGAGGATCTGTTCGGCGGTCTTGGTCCAGATGAATGGTTTCGGGTTCTCGTTCCAGGCCTTGACCCAGTCGCGGATGTCTTTCTTCGAGTGCTTGCACGCTGCGGTGGTCGCCGCGGCGCAGCAGATCCTCGGTGAGGTAGGCGAACCAGCGTTCGACCTGGTTGATCCAGCTGGAGTAGGTCGGCGTGTAGTGCACGTGGAAACGCGGGTGGGCGGCCAGCCAGTCGCGTGATCGCCGGGCTCTTGTGGGTGCCGTAGTTGTCGCAGACCAGGTGCACCTCCAGATCGTCGGGGACCTCGGTGTCGATCTTGGTCAGGAACTTCTTGAACTCGATCGTGCGGTGCCGGCGGTGCAGCGAGCTGATCACGGTGCCGTCGGCGGTGTTGAACGCCGCGAACAGGCTGGTCGTGCCGTGCCGGACGTAGTCGTGGGTGCGCTTCTCCGGCATGCCCGGCATCATCGGGAACGCCGGCTGCGAACGGGCCAGCGCCTGCACCTGGGACTTCTCGTCCACGCACAGCACCACCGCCGCCTCGGGCGGGTTCAGGTACAGCCCGACGACGTCGAAGACCTTGTCCACGAACAACGGATCGTTGGACAGCTTGAACGTCTCGGCGCGGTGCGGCTTGAGCTCGAACGCCTTCCAGATCCGCCCGATGCTCGACTTCGACAGCCCGCTGCGCTCGGCCATCTTCGCCCGCGACCAGTGCGTCGCGTTCGGCCGGCGTCGACTCCAACGTGCGACCACGACGTCCTCGACCTGCTCGGCCGTGATCGACGGCCGGCCGCCCCGGACGCGGATCGTCGCTCAGCCCGTCCAGACGGAACTCCACGAACCGCGCCCGCCACTTGCCCACCGTCGGCGGCGACGACTCCGCTCCCGCTGGCCGCGACCTGCTTGTTGTCCAACCCCGTCCGCGCACGCCAGCACGATCCGCGACCGCAACGCCAACGCCTGCGCCGAACTGCGCCGCCGCGCCCACCGCCGCAACTGATCACGCTCCTCACCGGTCAGCTCCAACACGGCCTTCGGGCGTCCAGAACGCGGCATACCCCATTCTACGACTTATGCACGAATTTCTGGCGCACGACACTAGCGGCCCGTCACCTATGTCCGTGCCCAGCCGGGCCGGCCGCCGGAGGGCCGAAGGTCCGCAGGCGAGCCGGCCAGATCGGCGGGCGCGGAACCGGACGGCCTCACGAGCGCCCAGGCCCGCCGCATCGTGGCTGACAAGGATCAGGCGGCGGATGTCGTCGCGTTCTCTGTCGCAGAGTTCATCCAGCGGCAGGTCATCCATCTGCAGCAGATCCTCGCCGGATTCCCGCTTCTCGCAACGGAGCACTGAACTCCAGCCCCGACCGGCGGTGGCCCACCTGCTGCTGCTGACCGTCCGATATCCGCCGTACACGCACGCCTAACGCTGCGGCTCGGTCGCCGTCGTGCTGGAGATCCGGAACGTGGGGTGATCGGCCGCGTCGGGCAGCTCGCGGAAGGTCCGACCGACGGTCGGCAACGTGCCGAACTGGCGTAGGTAGGCCTCGATCAGCGGTGGCCGCTGCTGGACCGGCACCTCGACCGCGGTGAACTCCTCGACCTGGCCGCGGCGGGTGAGCCGGCCAGTGCCGGCGGCCCGCAGGTTGCGTGACCACTCGGTGTGGCCGTAGGCCGCGAGCAGATATCGCTGACCCTCGTGTTCGAGGACGACGAGGGAGTGAGAGCGCCACTGGCCGGTGTTTCGTCCGCGCACCGACAGCAGGCAAACGACGGACGGGCGGAATAGCCGTGCCATGCGCTCGCCGATGACCCGAGCCGGCCATCGCGGGCGAAGATACGCATTGCCAGTCATGGTCGGTCTCCTCTCGTCACGGTGCAGATGATGGCATCAGCGCGAACCCTCAGTCGGCGGCGAGCGCGGCCAGGACGCTGTGGCGCGCTGCCCGCCGTGCAGGCCGGATGCCAGCGAGCACGCCGGCGATCGCCCCGACGACGAGGAAGATCACCAGCTGCAGCGGCGGAGCGGAGAAGACCGCAAGCGCCGAGGTGGGCGACGCGCTGACCAGGGCCCAGCCCAGGAATACGCCGAGCAGCACGCCGCCGACGGTGCCGAAGACCGCGATGATCAGCGATTCCCAGCGGATCATCGACCGGGCCTGGCGCCGGCTCTGGCCTACGGCGCGCAGCAGCCCGAGCTCGCGGGTGCGTTCGTGGATGGACAGGGTCAGGGTGTTGGTGATGCCCATCAAGGCGATCAGGATCGCCAGCGCGAGCATCACGTAGATCAGGCCGAGGATGGTGTTCACGCCGCTGGTGACGCTGCCGCGGTACTCGGCGCGATCCTGCACCCGCGGTGCGCCGTACGGCGCGGCCGCCTCGGTGACCGCGGCCTGGACGGTGCGCAGGTCGCTGCCGGGCCGCAAGCCGAGCAGGATCTGGCCGTACATGAGCTGGCCGGCGTGCGGCGTCCAGGCCGCCGGGGCGAGCAGGTAGTCGCCGATGAGATCCGCGTAGTCGTAGATCGTGGTGACGCGCAGGCGGGCAGTCGCTCCGTCGGGATAGGTGACGGGAACGATAGTACCGATCCCCCAGTGCCGGTCCTTCGCCGCGGTCTTCGAGATGGCCAGGGTTCCACCGTTCAGGCCGGCAACCGATCCGCCCAGATCGGCGACCCGGCCCAGCGCGTTCGGGTCCGCGACGCTGATCGAGCGGGCGTGCCCGTCCAGCAGGACGGTGCCCTTGGCGATCGGCGCGGACGTCTGCACGCCTGGCAGCTGAGCGAGCCGATCGGCCAGTTGCGGGCTGAGCCCGCTGGCGCCGGATTGGCCGCCGTAGCCGCCGAGGTCGACCACCAGGTCGGCGCGCAGCGTCCGGTTGACGCCGTGCGCGGCGGAGGCCTTCAGCGACGCGCCGACCACGGTGAAAAGCGCGACCACGGTGACGCCGACCATCAAGGCAGACGCGGTCGCGGCCGTGCGTCGGGGATTGCGCCGGGCGTTCTGCCGGGCCAGCGATCCCGTGATTCCACGCAGCGCCGCGATGGGAGCGCCGAGCACGGATGCCGCGCCGCGGGCGGCGAACGGTCCGAGCACGACCATGCCGGCGATGATCAGCATCGCGCCCAGTCCAGTGAGAGCGGTCTGCTCACCACCCACCGCGGCGAGGACGGTTGCGACACCGGCGGCGGTCAGCACGACGCCGGCAGCGACCCGGCGGCGTGGCACGGTCGGTGGCTCCGCCGCGGAGTCGCGCAGCGCGGCGACCGGCGCCACCTTGCTGGCCCGCACAGCGGGCAGCACACCGGCGAGCACCGTGGCGAGCAGCCCTGCACCGATCGCTAACGCGGCGCTCGCCGGGCGGTACACCAGCCCGCCGGCGGGCAGGGCGAAGCCGAAACCGTCGAAGACACCCTTCAGCAGTGCGGCGATGCCGATGCCACCGGCCCAGCCGGCCACCGAGCCGACCAGCCCGACCAGGACGGTCTCGATCGCACTGGTGGCGATCACCTGGCGCCGGCTGGCACCGAGCGCACGCAGCAGCGCGGAATCGCGGCTGCGCTGCGCGGCGAGGATCGAGAAGGTGTTGTAGATGCTGAACGCGGCGACGAGCAGAGCGATGACCGCGAACACGGTGAGCGCGGTGCGCACGAAGCCCAGAAAGCCGTTGTTGATGTCGGTGAAGTTCTCCGCGGCCAGCTGCGCGCCGGTGATCGCCTGCGCGCTACCCGGCAGCACGGCCTGCACCCGCCCGGCCAATGCATCTGCGCTGACCCCGGGCGTGGCGCTCACCATGATCTGGGTGACCTGCGCCGGTTTGCCGGTCAGGTAGGTCTGCGCGGCGTGCATCGTCAGGCCGGTGAACGTGCTCGGGCCGAACCCGTCGGCGCTGCCGAAGGTCGCGATGCCGACCACTTGCACCCGGATCGGACGCGGGGTGAGCAGCGTCGTGGTGGCGCCGAGGGTGAGGTGGCCGGTCTTGGCGGCACCGCGGTTGATCACCACCTGGTCGTCGGCCCGCGGGGCGTGACCCTGCACGAGCCGGTACGCGTTCAGTGCCGGGTCGGCGATCCAGTTCGCGGCGCGAGTCGGCGGCCCATTGCCGCCTATGCCCTTGCCGTCGCGGCCGAGCAACTGACCGAAGCCCTCGAGGTAGCCGGCGGCATCGGCCACGCCGGGCACCTGCTCGACGCGGGCCAGCAGGCTGGCGTCGATTCCGGGACGGGTGCTCGTCCCGGGTCCGGCGCCGATCGCGGTGGCGCTGCGGACGACGACATCGGTCTGCCCGTCGGCCTGGGTGAACAGTGTGTCGAAGTTGGCGCGCAACGTGTCACCGAGCAGCAGCGTCCCGGACAGGAAGGCCACGCCGAGCAGTACCGCAAGCGTCGTGGCGACCAGCCGGCGCTTGTAGACCCAGACGCCCTTTGCAGCGATGGTGAGCATGGCGGATCAGCCCTCCAGGTTCTTCAGCTGGTCGAGCACCGTCGCTGGGGTGGGCTGCGCCAGGGTGCTCACCAGCTCGGCCATCAGCGAGGAATACCGCCGTGTCGGCGTAGCTGGCCGCGAACGGGTCGTGGGTGACCAGCACGATCGTCTGCCCGAACTCCTGCCGGGCGTGGCGGAGCAGCCCGAGGACGTCGGCGCCGCTGCGCGAGTCGAGGTTGCCGGTCGGCTCGTCGGCGAAGACGATCTGCGGCCGGCTGGCCAGCGCGCGAGCCACCGCGACGCGCTGCTGCTGGCCTCCGGACAGCTCGGACGGCCGGTGTGCCAGCCGGTCGGTCAGCCCGACGGTCTCGACGATCGCCTCGACCCACCGCCGGTCCGGCGTCGTGCCGGCCAGCGACAGCGGCAGGGTGATGTTCTCGGACGCGGACAGGGTGGGTACCAGGTTGAACGCCTGGAACACGAACCCGATCCGATCGCGCCGAAGTTGGGTGAGCTGCCGGTCGGTGAGCGTGCCGAGCTCGACGTCGCCGAGGAACACCCGCCCGGAACTGAGCGTGTCCAGCCCGGCCAGGCAATGCATCACCGTCGACTTACCGGACCCGGACGGGCCCATGATCGCGATGAATTGCCCGTCCGGGATGTCGAGGCTCACGTCGTCCAACGCGGTGACGGCGGTTTCGTCGCTGCCGTAGATCTTGGTGACGCGTTCCGCTCGCGCGGCCGCAGTGGTGGTCGCAGTCAGTGCAGTGGTCATGCATCGATCGTCGTGAGCAGCGTGCCCGCCGTCGTCAGCCGTCCGCAGGCTGTGCGGCTACCACGTCCGCGGTATCAGCTAGTC
>CAWIUB010000021.1:0-121076 GCA_963839175.1 uncultured Actinomycetota bacterium | reverse complement strand
TGTTCCTGGACGAGCCGACCACCGGGCTGGACCCGGCCAGCCGGATCGCGGTATGGCAGCTGCTTGGCGAGCTGGTCGCCGACGGCACCGCGGTGCTCCTCACCACCCAGTACCTGGAGGAGGCCGATCGGCTCGCCGATCAGATCACCGTGCTGGACGCTGGTCGTGTCATCGCGCACGGCACGGCCGCGCAGTTGAAGGCGCACCTCGGCGGCGACCGGCTCAAGCTATCTGCCCGACCCGGACAAGTGGACCAGCTCGCCAACGCAGTCGCCGCCCTGGCCAGCGGCCCGATACGGCGCGACCCCGCTACCGGTCGACTGACCGTCCCGGTTACCAGCGGGCCGGCCGTACTGCCGGACCTGGCCCGGGCTCTCGCAAACGCCGAACTGGCTCTGGATGATCTCGCGATCCGCCGGCCCACCCTCGACGACGTGTTCTTGGCCCTTACCGGTCACGGCCCGGACACCGCGGGAAGCACCGCGGCAAACGCGGCAGACGATGCCGCGAGCGGGCCGGCGGCCCCGCACCATTCGGCCGGATCGCTGGCAACTGAATGAACACCACCATGGCGCCCGTGCAGAACAACCCGAACGCTGTCCGGCAGGTCGTGCAAGACGTCATGGTCGTGACCGGTCGCAACCTGCGCCGCCTCATCCTTGTCCCGACGCTGCTCGTGTTCGCCACGGCGCAGCCGGTGTTGTTCGTGCTGCTGTTCACCTACGCCTTTGGCGGGGCGATCCAGGTGCCCGGCGGGCATCGCTATATCGACTACCTGCTGCCCGGCCTGGTCGTGCTCGCGATCGGCTTCGGTGCCTCGCAAACCGGCGTCGCGATCGCCGACGACCGGACCAGCGGCATGATCGACCGGTTCCGTTCGCTTCCGGTCAGCGGTGCCACGGTGCTGTTGGGTCGAGTCGCCGCGGACGCGATCCGCAATCTGTTCGTGGCGTGCCTGATGACCGCGACCGCCGTGACCCTCGGCTTCCGGTTCCACACCAACCCGCAGGCGGTCCTCGCCGCGGCGGCGCTGGCCGTCGCCGTCGGGGTCGCGTTCTCCTGGCTGAACCTCCTGCTCGGCCTAGCCGTCGGCGACGCCGAATCGGCCGGGCTCGCCGGCCTGTTCCCAGTCATCATCCTGATCTTCACCAGCTCCACGCTCGTCCCGATCCACACGATGCCCGGCTGGCTGCAGGCCTTCGCCGCGCACCAGCCGGTCACGGTCACCGTCGACGCCCTGCGCGCACTGTGTCTCGGGTGGGCCCACCACCCGCACCGTGCTCGACGCGCTGGCCTGGATCGCCGCGCTGCTCGCCCTCACCGTCCCGGTCACACTCGCCCGCTACCGCACCCAACCGGCTCCTAGCCGCATCCGACCGCGTCTGAACGGCGGCCGAAACGACCCCTGCCGTGGGGACCTTCGGCCCTACGCGACCTGTACTCGGGCGCGGACCGTGAACGTTGTGAACACTTCCACCGTGATGGAACTATCGCCGGCGACGCAGCCATCGGGTACGGACCTGCTCGCGGCGGTGGCCGACCCGGTGCGGTGGCGACTGCTCGCCGCGCTGGCCAACGGCACCCGCTGTGTGTGTGAGCTGCAGCCGGTGGCCGCGGTGAGCGCGCCGGCGCTGTCGCACCACCTGCGGGTGCTGCGCGAAGCCCAGCTGATCAGTGCGGCGCGCCGGGGCCGCTGGATCGACTACACCCTCATGCCAGATGCCGCGGACCGGCTCCGGGCGGCTCTCCCGCTCGCCTCCGTCGCCTCACCGCAGGCGGGCGTGTGCTGCACGAGCGGGCGCGGCCGAGAATGACCATCCCGCACGCCGAGCCTCGCGTTTCGCACCCGGACAGCAGACCGAGCTTGCGGCGCGTAGTGGTCGCGCTCGGACTCGGAGGCGGGTGGGTGGCGCTGCTGCAGGTCAACGAGCCGATCTGGGACCGCGTCGTCTACGGCTGGGCCGGACTGGACCGCAACAGTCGACTTGGGTCGGCGGTGCACTTCTTCCTCGCCGACACCGTCAAGATCGGGTTGCTGCTCGTCGGAATCATCTTCGCGGTCACCGTGCTGCGCAGCTTCATCACGATCGAACGCACCCGAGCACTGCTCGGCGGGCGCCGCGAAGGGGTTGGCAACGTGATGGCCGCCGGGCTCGGCGTGGTCACCCCGTTCTGCTCCTGCTCGGCCGTGCCGGCGTTCATCGGCTTCGTCGCCGCCGGCGTCCCACTCGGGGTGACCCTGTCGTTCCTGATCGCCTCGCCGCTCGTCAACGAAGTCGCCGTCGTCCTGCTCTACGGCCTGTTCGGCTTCAAGATCGCCGCGCTCTACATCGCCTCCGGGCTGCTCATCGCCATCCTCGCCGGGTTCCTGCTCGGCCGGCTGCACCTGGAGCGGTGGGTGGAGCCATTCGTCTTCCAGACCACTCTGCGCGGCCAGCCAGTTCAGCCCGGCAGCACGCTGAGCTGGGGCGACCGGGCAGCGCTGGGCCGCGAGGAAGTCCGCACCATCTTGCGCAAGATCTGGCCCTACCTGCTCGTCGGCGTGGGGCTCGGCGCCGTCATTCACGGCTGGGCGCCCACCGACTTCTTCGCCCGCCACGCGGGACCGCACAACCCGTTCGCGCCGCTTATCGCGGTTGCCCTTGGCGTCCCGCTCTACAGCAACGCCGCCGGCGTGCTGCCGCTAATCGAGGCGTTGCACGCCAAAGGCCTGGCTATGGGCACCCTGCTGGCCTTCATGATGAGCGTCGTCGCGCTCTCGCTACCCGAGATGATCCTGCTGCGCCGCGTGCTCCGACCCCAACTGCTGGCCTGCTTCGTCGGCGTCGTCGCTACCGTCATCCTCGCCACCGGCTACCTGTTCAACGCCATCCTCTAACCGCCACCAAAGGAGAACCGCAATGCTGATCAAGATCCTCGGCTCAGGTTGCACCAACTGCGCAGCACTCGAGCGCGTCACCCGCGACGCCCTCATCCAACTCGAACTCGACGCACAGATCGAGAAAGTCAGTGACTACCCCACGATCGCCAGCTACGGCGTCATGAGCACACCAGCACTCGTGGTCGACGAGCACGTACTGCTCGCCGGCCGGGTGCCGACGCCCGGACAGGTGCGCGAACTGCTGGCCACGCACGCTGCAGCCTGAGATGCTGCATGCGGCGCTCAAGACAACACTGCGCCGAACGCCGCCGCCAGATCGTCCTCATTGAGGCTCCCGACCCGGACGAGCGACTCGGGCGCCCAAGCCGATCCTGCCAGCCCACCCCAAGCGAAACACGCGGGTCGCTCACCACCAACCGAAGCACTGCGGTCGCGTGCAGAATGTCTGATGGTCGGCGTAACGCGCATGTCTCGCCGTCGAAGGTCCACGAGCCGAACGACGGCTCGGACGTGGTCCTCACTCGGCTACCTGACATGCATGGCGGCGCGACGCGCCTCACGATCCTGATCAACGCGGCGAGCGCGAGCGCCGATTACTTCGCGGACTTCGGGGTGCGTTGTCCGTCCCTGTGTGGGTGATTATGTGCGGCCGATGCAAAGCGAGTCGCTCGTAAGTGCTTCCCAATATGGCCGAAGGTCGCGCATGGCGGCTTCTTGCGAGCCGTTACATTGCCGATCATGAGTTTGGCCGACCGGATTGCCAGCGGGTCGGGAGAGTTCCTCCTGTTTGCGTTGACACCGCCGCGCGCAGCCAGCGCCGGCGACCGGGCGCAAGAGATCGCCGACGCCACCCTCGCTCGCCTCGGGCCCTTGGACGTCGATGGGTTAATCCTTTACGACCTCGCCGACGAAGCGGCGCGCAACCCGGCGCAGCGGCCCTTCCCGTTCATGCCGACCCTTGACCCGGCGGCCTTCCTCGCCGACAACCTCACTAACTGGGCAGCCCCGGTGATCGTCTACCGCGCGGTGGGCAAGTACTCACCTGCGCAGCTGCGGGCCTGGTTGGAAGAGCAAGATCCTTCGCGGGTGATGACGGTGCTGGTCGGAGCGGCCAGCCGCGGAAGCCGGTCACAGACGTCATTGACGCAGGCGCAGGCACTGAGCCGCGAAGCGAACCCGGCGTTGTTGGTGGGCGGTGTCGCGATACCCGAGCGGCACAGTCGGCGCGACGACGAACATCTGCGACTGCTGGCGAAGCAGGACGCGGGCAACCGCTTCTTCGTGACCCAGGTCGTCTACGACATCAACGCGGCGAAGAACCTGGTCTCCGACTACCACTACGCGTGCGCCGAGCGCGGCACCGGCGTCGCACCCATCGTCTTCACATTCTCGGTGTGCGGGTCGATGCGCACCCTGGAGTTCCTGCGCTGGCTCGGCGTTGACGTCCCGCGCTGGATCGAGAACGACCTCAGACACGCGACCGACCCGCTCGACGCGTCCTACCGGCTGGCTCTCGCCACGGCTACCGACCTCATCACCTACTGCCGCGATCTCGGCGTCCCGTTCGGCATCAACGTCGAAAGCGTGTCTATCCGGCGCGTCGAAATCGAGATGGCGGTGCGTCTGGCGGTGCAACTCAGTGCGGAGCTTCGCGTGTGACTTGGTCAGCCGTGCCGCGGTCGCGCGATTGAGCGGCAAGTGGATCCAGCGTGAGACGGCCGCTCGCGATCCGCACGCAACGTCACAACCTCGACGGGGGTATCGCCGATTCTGGCGCGTGTTCGATGGCCAGTAGGTGTCTCGGCCGCTGCGCATATGTGCGGCCGGGCCGTGTCAGTTGAGGATCCCCTGCGGGACGGCCTTGATCATCCTTGGTAGGTCCGATCGAGTCGGGTAGCAACGTCTCGCAGAGGTTCGCTTACGCGACGCCGTAGCTGCGCCGGCAGAAGGTCGCTGCCGCGGGAAGGTCTGCGGCTGCCTCAACGTCCGACGCGCGCGACGACTTGCTAAACCTGATTGTTCCCGGGCGACTCCGCCGGGATGCCAGGGCCGTCCCCATGGGTGGGAGAGGGCGCTGAAGAAGCGCCCGAAGTTGAGCCATGAACGCCGATGCGCATTGACTCGCGTTGCGAGACGGATTAGAACGGCGGTGTCGGCTGATGACGGCGCCGGAGTCCGGCGGCAGGGGTCGGGTGACGCTAATCCCTGTCGCAACCGTAGGGGCCTCTCACGTCTGGTTCGAACCTGGTCCCTGACGCTGCTGGTGCGGAGAGGACTGGCCAGGTTGACAGGGTCAAGAGTGCAGATGCTGGATCGCCCCGGAGGTCGTGTTGCCTTCGACGTGACCGGGGACGGGCCGCTGGTGGTGTGTGTGCCGGGGATGGGCGAGCTCCGGAGCAGCTACCGGTACACCGTGCCGGCGCTGACCACGGCCGGGTTCCGCGTTGCCACGATGGACCTGCGCGGGCATGGCGACAGCGACGCCACCTTCGACCGGTATGACGACGTCGCCGCCGGTCAGGATGCCCTTGCGCTGGTCGGGCATCTTGGTGGCGGGGCGGTGCTGGTCGGGAACTCGATGGCCGCTGGTGCGGCGGTCTGGGCCGGCGCCGAACGCCCGGAGGCGGTGGCGGGGCTGGTGTTGGTCGGCCCGTTCGTACGTAACCCGCCGACCAACCCGGTGATGGTGCTCGTGTTCAAGGGATTGATGTCCGGGCCGTGGGCGCCGAAGATGTGGGCCTCCTACCAGCCGAAGCTGTACCCAGGCCGCAAACCCGAGGACTTCGCGGAGCACCGCGACGCGATCGCGGCCAGCATGAAACGGCATGGGCACCGCAAGGCGTTCACGGCAACTACCCGCACCAGCCACGAACCGGCCGAGGCCCGTGTCGGAGGGGTGAAGGCGCCGGCGCTGGTGGTCATGGGTGCGGCCGACCCGGACTTCTCCGACCCGGCCGCTGAAGCCGGGTGGATCGCCGAACGGCTCCACGCCGAGGTCGTCATGGTTCCCGGCGCCGGTCACTACCCCCACGTCGAGTACCCGCAGCTGGTGAACCCGCCGTTGGTTCGGTTCTGCAAGGAGGTCACCGCCAGCTGACCCGCCCCGTGACGGGTAGCAGCCGATCTTCGCTGGAAGGAGGCCGGAACACGGTGACACCGGCAAAGCGGTTCAATCTCGCTCTGCGTGGCATCGTCGAAGCCGGTGTGGTCGGCGCGCTGGCCTACTGGGGATACCAAGCCGGTGGTAACTCGGCCACTAAAGTGCTTCTCGCGCTAGCGGCGCCTGCGGGCGGGTTCGGCGTCTGGGGCGCCCTCGACTTCCGCTTTGCCGGCCGGCTGGCCGAGCCCCTGCGCCTGGCCGAGGAATTGGCCATCTCCGGCCTCGCCGCGACCGCGCTATACACGGCAGGACAGCCAGCGCTCGGCATCGCCCTCGCGACGGTGTCCGTCGTCCATCACGCGCTGGTCTACCTGACCGGTGAACGGCTCCTCAAGCCTGCTCAGCCAGCGAGCTGACTTCTTCAGCCCTTGGCGCACCAGACCTCCACACATCGACCGGTTGAGAGATCGGGCTCGGTTCCAGAGCAGGATCCGGCTAGTGCGACGGGTTGGCGGCTCTGGTTCAAGGGGGCGACCAGGTCAGTGCTTTATGGTGCTCAGCAGCGTGGTGGCCGCCCATGGGCCGCCGTACCAATAGCTGGGGCCCAGCTCGCGTTGTTCGGCGTCGTGCCCCAGGTGCTCTCGGTAGCGGTCGACGTGTCGGAAGTCCGCTATCCGCAGCCGTCCTCCGGGGCGTAGCACGCGCTTCGCCTCGTCTGGTGCCTGTGCGCGTGCGGCAGAGGTCGGGATGTTGTGGATTGCCAGCGCGCTGGTGACCACGTCGAAACTGTCCTCGGGAAACGGCAGTTGAGTCATGTCGGCGGTGTGCAGCTCCACGCGGTCGGCGACGCCGGCGGCTTCGGCGTTGGCGAGGGTGACGTTGGGGTCGTTGCCGTGGCGCTTTGATCCTGGCCGCGCCACAAGTCCACGCCGACCGCGCGACCGTTGGGCAGGCGTTGGGCGGCCTCGATGAGCACGGCGCCGCGGCCGCATCCCAGGTCGAGCAGATGCTCATTTCCGCATATGTTGAGGCGGTCGAGCTCACGCCTCCACTGGCGGGTGGCAGAGCCATCGATCCGTTCGGTCACGAGTGGGAGATTGGCAGACCTCTCATCGACTGGCCACCGGAATGACCACCGCGTGAACCCGGGGGACCCTGCGCGGTTCAGCCGTGCATGCATGTGCCTAGGAGCAGCTCTCGGCGGGAGGCTCTTGGCATGGTTGATGAGGGTCCGTGCTCGAAGACGAGCGGCTGAGATCCGGTGAGCCCGGTGCGGCGGGAGCTCGCCGAGTTCAGCGTGCCGCCACGCAGAGGGCGAGACCGTCGATCCGGTAGCCGTCGGCTCTGGCGAATCGAGCGAACATGTCCGCAACGGCGGCCGCTACTGCGGCGCGGGTGGCGTCGGACAGCGCCCGCACCGCGAGCCCGATCGGGCCGGCGGTGTCGGCGATGATGTCCAGGTACTCGCCCACGTCCGCGACGGCGAACCGGACCGGCACCTCGCTGGGGCGCACGCTCGCGAAGCCCGCGCGGTCGAGCAGCGCGTGGATTCGTTCCGCGCTGGCCATCGCGAAGATGCCGGGTTCCGCGGGGTTCGGCGGCGGCAGCTGCCCGTGCTCGACCAGGATCGAGCCGAGGATGGTGAAGTACGGGTTGCGCTGCGGCGGGCCCCAGACCGCGAGGGCGAGCCGGCCGCCCGGGCGCAGCACGCGGCGCGTCTCGGCCAGCGCCGCGCCGGGCTCGGCCATCAGCATGTAGCCGAACCGGCACAAGACGCCGTCCACCGAATCGGAGTCCAGCTCGATGCGTTCCGCGTCGACAACCCGGTACTCGACGTTTTCGACGCCGAGCTCGGCGCCGCGGCGGCGGGCGACGTCGAGCATCGGCGACGAGACGTCGGTCGTGATCAGCCGGCCGGTCGCACCGAGGGTCGCGGCCGCCTCGAACCCCGTGTCGCCGGCGCCGGCCGCCAGCTCGAGCACGGTCTCGCCGGGCCGTGGCGCCAGCTCGCGGATCAGCCACTCGCGCACCGGCGCCGCGGTGTCTTCCAGGAACGCGCGTCGGCGCTCCCAGCCGGGCGCCATCGCCTGCGCGATCTCCTGGACGGTGCTGCGGTAGTCCTCGCTCATCGTGTCTGCTCCCGCTGGTCGTCCGAGATGGTGAGGGAGCGGCGGACGGCATCGGCGGCCGCGCCGGGGTCGTCGAGCCAGGGCATGTGCCCGGCACCGTCGATCACCCGCAGCTCGCCGCGCGGGAGCACGCCCACGAGCCGGCCGAAGACGTCGAGCGTCCCCGTCGGGTCGGCGGTGCCATAGACGAGCATCGTCGGCCGCTCGATCGCCGCGAGCTCCGCGTCGGCGAACGTGACGCCCGGCCGCAGCCGACCATGGCGCCAGTCGACGAGCGCGCGGACCATCGCGCGTTCGTTGCGGAGCGTGTCCGTCTCCCGGTCGAAGGCGACATGCCAGTCGAGCAACTCGTCCGGGATCCGTCCGGCGGCGAGGCTCGCGCGGTGACCGATTGCGCGCAAGAACGCGCGGACGCCGCGCCGGCTCGGCGGCAGACGCGTCATGACGGCGCCGAGCGGTGAGCGCGGCGGCGTCTCGGTCGAGCTGCCCGGTCAGTGGCAGCGCGAGCTGGACCGCCTTGTCGCGGTCGCGGTAACCGAGCTCGGCCAACTCGCCGAGCCACCGCTGCCGCAACTCCTCACCCGAGCGCGGGATGACTTTGTCGGGCCGGTCTTCGGCCCACGCCCGCGCGTCCCACGCCCGCCGCAGCTTCGGCCCCGGCTCAACGCCCGGGTGGTCGGCACGCCATCCGGCTTCGTAGCGGTCGAGCAGCGTCGCTATCTGTGCCGTGCGCTTGGAGAACGCGCCGACGAACGGCGCGAGCTGCTCGACCTCACCGTCCGGGGTGAGGCTGTAGCCGTGCGCGGCCAGTGCGGCGCGGAAGTCCGGATCGCACGCCACCGCGGCATGCCCGATGCCGTTGATCGCGCCGATGGAATCGCGGAACGCCACTGACTCCAACCCGCGCCACTTGCCGGCGGCGAACACGCGGGCGCTGACCTGAAGGTGCAGATGCCGGTGCGGGTCGCCTGAGCGGGAGGTGTAGTGCCGCACCGTCACCGCCTCGAGCCGCTCAACCGGGACAGCGACCTGAGCGCCGCGCGGCCCGATCCGGGTCGTCGCGTGCCGGGCGAGCCAGCCGATCACCTGCGCCGCGGCACGGTCCTGCGCCGCCTCGTACGCGACCGCGACATCGGCGTGTAGCTCCGCTGCGAGCGACCACGACTTCGGTCCATTGATGGTCACCTCGACGAACCGCACCGCCTGGCCATCAGTGCGCAAGCGGCCTCGCGGTTCACCGGTCTCCGGGTCGAGCCCGGCGACCCACCCCTCATACCCGTCACCGCTCAGCGCTGCGAGCTCGACCATGGGTGCGTCCGGGCCGGCGGTGAACCGGCGGGCTATCCCGGTCCCCTCGGCCAGGTAGTAGTCGTCCGCACGTGACCGGTCGGCCTCCAAGTAGTTGCGGGCAGCAGAAGGTGCACCGCGGTAAACCTTCACCCCACCATGCATTACCAACAACACCCAATAACGTCCGACAATGCGATTCCTGGTCACCCCCGCTAGGGGCTTTGGCTACCAAATTGGTAGCATACGTACCGCAATTCGGTAAAGACTTGGGAATTGTTAGTTAGCCATGGTTGCCGTTGGTAATCGATATTCGGTGTCATTGGAAGGGCTATTGAGGATCCAGGAAATGGCGGCGTGGAGTCGCACAAAGCGAGACATGGCTGGTGGAGACGAGACACCAGTGCGAAGCCGGTGACGTGGGCTCGACGCGGTCGACGAGGTGCATCGACGCGATCCAAATTGCGCGTTCGGACCAACTGCTGAAGCCGATTTCTTGACCACCTGACGGTCGTCACCTGAACAGCAATTCCATCGGCGTCGCGCTAGAAAGATCGCAATTCGCCGCGAGGCAAAGCGCAAGATGACGCGGGCCGCAGTCGCGATTATGCGCTCACCGCTACGTGGCCCGGGACGCATGTCGGACGTGAGTCGAACAACCTCGGCCGCCGAGCGCCAGACGCCGTGGACTAGGCACGAGTTGACGAGCCGCCCGGGCACGGAATCCTGCTCCGCGTCACCCGCGTCTAGGGGCCGATCCGCGTCAACGCCGCGCACGTCACCCTGCGCAAGATCCGCCGATATGACCGGCCGCACAAGCCGTCGAGAGCGCGCTCTATGCACACAGATCAGGAAATCTGTCACCGGAATAATCGACCCGAATGCCGATGTGCGTGCGTGACAGCTGATGTTGCAGATGACTGATCGCATGATCGGCGCCGTGACGGACTTCGTGCTGCTAGCCAGTGAGGACGCTGGGCTTACAGTAAGTCCGCCATGGACACGCCCAGTCAATCCTTCTGCTGCGTGTTGATGCCGGACCAGAGATCGGACGATTTTGCTGGGCGTTTTGATCAGGGCTCCGGCAAAGTCAGGTGATGCCGAGAATCTGTAGTGATCTTGCGGGATCGCGGGCGGTCCAGCGGATCGCGGAGGCGATGTTGGTGTGACCGTTCAGGCGCAGCGCGCTGATGGCGAGGTTGCGCAGGCTGGCCATCAGGCGGGGGCCGGTGCCGGTGCGTACCTGGGAGCGGTCCTCGTCGTAGGTCACGTCGCGGACCCAGTGCAGTGCGTTCTCTATCCTCCAGTGGCCGCGGGTGTACCAGGACAGCTGTTCGGCGCCGGCGTGCGTGGTGGGCAGGCTGGTGATGCCGTAGGCAATCTCCTTGCGCACGCGTTGCCCGTCCAGTCCGCCGGTGTCGCGTCGCACGCGGAATACCTGTGCCGCGTAGGGGAAATCGATCTCGTCACCGGGCGTGATCGTCTTGACGCGGCAGGAGCGCTGTTCGGTGCGCCCGTGCCCACGGTCGACCTCGACGTGTTCGGGTGCGAACTGGCTCGGCATCCCGGACATCGCTTCGGCGACGGCGGCGAGCAGTTTGGGCTGGTTGGCCTTGACGGTGAACACGTAGTGCGCGCCCCGCTCGCCGACCAGGTGCTCGGCGGTGGCCCGCTGGGTATGCAGCGCGTCGGCGCTGACGACCACCCCGTCGAGGTCCAGGTCGGCCAGCAGCGGGGCGAGTTCGGGGATTTCGTTGGTCTTGGCCGCGATCTCGCGTTGGGCGAGCACCAGGCCGCTGCCGTGGCTGATCGCAGACAGCAGATGCACCTGCGACCCGTCGGCGCGCCAAGCGCCGCGCACCGTCTTGCCATCCACGGCCACCGCTGGCAGCAACCCGGACCCGTCACCGGCATCGTCGTCGGGTTGCGCGCCCTCCGCGGCCCTTTCGGCGAGCCAGGCGTTGATCACCTGATCGAACTGCGCACCGTTCACAGCGCAGATCGTGCGTCGCACCGTGGCCTCATGAGGGGCGATGAACCGCCCGTAGAGCGGATGCCAGCGGGCACCCAAGGCCGCGAGCACCCACTGCGGCGCGTCCGCGGCCCACTCGCCAATCGCGGTGAACGAACGGGCTCCGCACACCACCGCGGCCGCCGCGATCGCCAAGATCGTGGAGACCCGATGACGGATCCCGCGCAGCCGGCGCGGATCGGGAACCGCTGCAAAGCGGGCCAACAAGTCCTGGCACGATTGCTCGGTCAACGGCGGGCACGGCATGACAGACTGAACAGGCAACGAGGCTCCCAGGGCTGCGGTGATCTTGGATGACCACCACCTCCTACCGGGGCCTCGTTGCTTCTCCGGCCGGACACGCCGCCACCACACAAGTCACATCAGTCACACCAGTCACGACTTTGCCGGAGCCCTGGCGTTTTGATCTCGACCACTTCGGGGGAGCCGCTAACTCCAGGTGCGGAGGTCGTCGGTGCGCAGCTGCTTTTTTGGGACGACTTGGCGGAGCTGTACTGGGCACGGTGCAGAAGTTTGAGCTCTGTTATCCGGAGCGAGCTGTAGCTCGCGGAGTCACGTCTGTGTTCACCGTCGAGGCCGCCTGAACATCCGCTATGCCGCCGATCGCGCGTTCAATGGACGCGAGCGCGGGCGTGCGCGGAGCCAATGCGTGGCTGGTCCGACGCTGACAACGACCGCAACGGTTCCGATGCCAACCTCGGCGCCTAGCCGGTCACCGCCGAGCTCACCGAGCGCGCGATCACGCTAGCCCACCGAGCCGGCGATCCGCTGACCGAGAGCGCCGCGCTGGACCAGCTCACCGCCGTCCAGCTGGCACGCGGCGAGGTCCGAGCCGCGGTGGCCAGCGCATTGCGGCGCACCGAGCTGCTGGCCCCGATGCGAGTGACGGCCGTGTCCGGGCTGGAGCTCGCCGATGCGTTCATCATGGCCACCGAGTGCGCGGTAGCTGCGGGCGACCTGCCTGCCGCGAGAGACCTTGCCGAGCGGGTCCGGGACCTGCCCTTCTACCGTGAGGAGGGTCACCTGGCTACTGCACGGCTGATCGTCGTGGCCGCGCTTGCAGGCGACTGGGACGAGGCGGTCGCCCTGAGCGAGCGGTTCCGTGAGGGATGGGAGCGGGCGGGACGGCCACGCACCGGCGACCTCAGCCGCGCCGCCTACGCGGCGGCGACCGTCCACGGGCTACGCGGGGACGACGCCGCCCGGGCTACCTGGCTGGACATCGTCGACGCCCTGGCGACGCCAGGACGGCCAGTGTCAGAGATCCACTTCGGCGAGTTCTTCGACGACATGCTGCTGCTGCTCCGGGGCCTGCCGGAGCGGGCGATGCAGCACCTGCACACACCGCCCGAGCAGTTCCGGTCTTGGCACAATGGGATGTGGCGACCGTGGTACGCCGCGCTGTGGGCCGAGGCGGCGGTGCTCACCGGTCATGAGGACGCCGTCGCCCGCATCCTCTGCGCACGGCGAGTGACGCTGGACAATCCGATCGCCGCCGCCATCGTGGACCGGGCAGCGGCCCTGGCCGGCGACCGCGACGGGCTGGTCCCGGCGGCTGCCGCCCTGCAGGCCGCCGGGTGCCGCTACCAGTGGGCCCGAACGCTGGTTCTCATCGGCGGGGCGGAACGCGTGCGGGGTGAGTCCGCGCTGGCCGCGATGGGTGCGACGCCTATGGTCTGGCCTTCAGGACGAGGTTGAACGGAGTCTCGGTCGCCCGGCGCACGTGCGAGAACCCGGCCTCGCGCAGCACGTCGGCCAGTCGGGATTCACCGGCCTGTGCGCCGAGCCCCAGGCCGACCTCTTGCGCCAGCGACGCAGGCGTACAAACGACGGTGGAGAAGCAATAGAAGGTTCGCCCGACCGGGTTCGGGTTTCGCTCCGTCGTGCCGGTCCGTGCCGCCAGCGTTGACGAGGTGATCGGGCCGGCGCCTGCCATCGCCTTGTACAGATGCAACAGCAGCCCCGAGTAGCCGCGCCCATGTCGACGACCGCCTGCCCGACGAACGCCTCGAGTCTCGCCTCGTCGGCCGGCCTTCGTGTCGATTGTGGTCATGCGAAAAGCCGAGATCGTCCTTGATCGACGGCAGCGCCACGTTCACGATCGCCACGTTAAGGACGACCATGAACTGCGCCGCGACAATTAGCCCCAGCGCCAGCCAGCGTCGGCGATCCGAATGGGTGTCGATTTCACCGTGTGCTAACTTGGCGCTGTTGGCCCGTTGCTCCTAGCCATCAGCCGCTCCGGACGCGCGGCCGCCGTGGCCCGCAGCTCGTCGTTGTGTAGTCGGGCAGCTTGCTCGGTCGGGTTGTTGTGGCTCGTCGAACAGTCCCGCAGGCGCTTGGCCGTGGACGACGCGCTCACCAGACCGACGCCCGTCGTCATCGACGTGGTCACCGGCTGATCGGTCCACCACTCGTCCCGGGGACCGGCTGGGCCTGGACACCACTGAGAACCGAGAGAGAGCGCCATGACCCACATAGACACCGTCGTGGTCGGCGCCGGTCACGCCGGCCTGGCCGTGAGCAGGCTGCTGTCCGCCGCCAGACACGAGCACGTCGTGCTGGAACGCGGCCGGGTCGGTGAGCGCTGGCGCGCCGAACGGTGGGACTCCCTGCACCTGCTGACCCCTAATTGGATGACCAGGCTTCCTGGCCTGCAGTTCCGCCCGCCCACCCCGGAGGGGTACTCGAGTGCCGGCGACTTCGTGAGCCTTCTCGACCGCTACGCCATGTCGTTCGACGCTCCGGTCGTCGAGTCGGCGAACGTCGAGGAGACATCCTTCGCGCCGCGGGCGTGCGGTCATCCGTACCTGGTCGTCACGGACCGGGGGACCTGGCGCACCCGCCACGTCGTAGTCGCGACCGGCCCGCACGGCACCCCGCAGCTGCCTTCCGCTGTACAGACCGGCGACCTCGGGCCGGTGGAGGTGGTCACCGCCGCGCAGTACCGCAACCCGGCACAGCTGGCGGCCGGGGGCGTCCTGGTCGTCGGCGCGTCGTCGTCGGGCGTGCAGATAGCCGACGAACTCGCCCAAGCGGGCCGTCCGGTCGCCCTCGCCGTCGGGCGGCACACCAGGATGCCGCGCCGTTACCGCGGACTGGACATCTTCTGCTGGCTGGAGAGCACCGGCCGGCTGGCCCGCACAATCGACGACGTACCGGACGCCTCGGCAGCGCGTCGGGAGACATCCCTGCAGCTGGTCGGCCGCAACGACCCCGAGCTGCTCACCCAGAACCTGGACCTGGCCGCGCTGCAGGCGGGCGGCGTCCGGCTCGCCGGGCGGCTCGAGCGGGTCATCGCCGGCAGGGCTACATTCCGCGACGACCTCCCGGACCGGGTCGCGGCCGCCGATCGGCGGATGCACCGCTTCCTCGACACCGTCGACGATCATGTCGAGCGGACCGGACTCGGCGGCGAGGTGTCGCCTTCGGTGCGACCTCGCGCTGTCGACGTTCCTTCCGCTCCCGCATGGCTGGACCTGCGCGCCGAGCGGATCCGCACCGTGCTGCTCGCCACCGGCCACCGACCGCACCACCCCTGGCTTCGGCTGCCGGTGACTGCACCGGACGGAAGCATCGAGCAATACCGCGGCGTCACGGCCGCGCCTGGGGTGTACGTAGTCGGCCAACGGTTCCAGCACCGCCGAGACTCGGGGTTCATCGACGGTGCCCGGCACGACGCCGAGGCGGTCGTGGGTCACCTGATCGGCCGTGTTGCCGGTGAGACGGCGAACCAGCAGCCGGCGGCATGAACGGCTACCACGTCGTGGTCGTGGGCGGCCGCGTCGCCGGCGCGTCCACTACGGCGTGACGAGGGGGGCCGGATGCGCGGCGTTCACGCGGTGGGCCGCGGCGGACGCGCGGTCGAACTCCCCGCGTCGGTGACGGTCGGCGCGGACGGCGTCCGCTCGACCGTGGCCGGGCTGGTCCGGGCGCCCCGTTGTCAGGCAGGGCAGGTCGTCCTCGGCGGTGCTCTACCGCTACGTCAGCGGCCTGTTGGCCGACGGGTACGAATGGGCGTACGGCGACGGTGCCGCCGCCGGCTTGATCCCCACCAACGACGGGGACACCTGCGTGTTCGTCAGCACAACCCGGCAGCGGATGGGCGCCCTGCGCCGGGCGGGCACCGAGCACGCGTTCTCCACGCTCCTCACCCGAGCAGCTCCCGCGCTGTTCGACCGGGTGGGCGTTGCAACGCCAGCAGGTCGGGTGCGCGGCTGGGGCGGTGTGCCCGGTCACGTCCACCGGTCCTGGGGACCGGGATGGGCGCTGGTCGGCGATGCCGGCTACTTCAAAGGCCCGATCACGACCCACGGCACGACCGACGCGATGCGTGACGCCGAACTGCTCGCCGGCGAGATCCTCAAGTCGCAGGCCGGCGGGCTGCCCGAGGCAGTCGCCTTGGCGCGGTACCAAGCGACGCGAGAGCGGTTGTCCAGCGAGTTCTTCGCGGCCACGAAGGGCGTTGCGCGGTACGACTGGGACGTGGACGGGGTGCAGACGCTGCTCCGCCGGGTGAGCTCCGCGATGAGCGACGAGGTGGACTACCTGCAGACGCTGCCGGATCGCCGGATTGGGCCAGGTATCCCTGCTGACAACAGGCCGCGTGCCTCGTAGCCTGACGTCCGACGGGAAGGTCGGGCCGCAGTGACCATCGACGTCAATCAGCGCGGCATCCGGCAGGTAGGCGAGCGGCCCGGTGAGCAGCAAAAGGACAATGAGGACCACCGCGGCGGTGGTGAGCTGGGCCAGCTGGCTGCGCCCGCCCGCGCTGTCGACCATCTGCACCTTGGTCGGGCTCCCGTTGACGACGAACGTACCGGACAATGCGGCGACGGTATTGGCTGCGCCCAAGCCGACCAGGTCGGTGTCTTCGCTGAACGGCTCCTCGTACTTCACGGCGTAGGCACGCGAGGTGGCCGCGCTCTGTGCCAGGATGACCACGAACATCGACGCCGTGGCGCCGAGCAGCGCGGCGGCGTCCTGCCAGCCCAAGGCCGGCAGCCCCAGGCTCGGAAGCCCGCGCGGGACCGGCCCGACTACGGCCACGCCGTGGCTGGCCAGATCCGCGGCCCGGGACGGCCCCGGGATCCTGCGGGTGATCTTGCGCGCCGCGAGCACGACCAGGATGACCCCGGCCGACACTGCCACGTCTGCCCCTTCTATGTGCGGGAGCGCGCGCACCGTGTCCAGGAGCCTGGCCGGGGTCTGTTTGCCCGCCGCGGTTACCCCGAGCATGTCAGGCAGCTGGCCGGCAGCCACCTGGATACCGACGCCAGTAAGGAACCCGACCAGCACGGTGCGGGAAAGGAAATTCGCCAGGAACCCTAGCCTGGCCAGCCGGGCAAGCAGCAGCATCGCCCCGGCCAGCAGGGCCGCGAGCCCGGCCAGCCGGACGTATCGCTGCGACCCGGCCACCGCGAGACCGGTAAGCGCGGCGGCGAGTATGACGGCGGTAGCGGAATCCGCGGCCACCACGAGGTGGCGCGACGAACCGAGGACGGCGAACACGGCCATCGGCAGCAGCATCGTGTACAGGCCGGTCACCACCGGCATCCCGGCGATCTTCGCGTACCCGAGAACCTCGGGGATGCCCAAGGCGGCCAGCGTCATGCCGGCGAGCACATCCGCGGGTACCCGGGACCGGTCGATGGGCAGCAGCCCCCGCATCGCGGGCAGCGCCCGCAGCCATCCTCGCTGGCGGCCCCCACGCGACTCCGGCAACCTCTCACCACCGCCCGTTTCCCTGCGGTTTCAGATTCGTTCATCATCCCGCCGGCAGGCGTTTCGTGCGGTCACAGCAGCCTCCGGATCCTGCGCGCCGCCCGCCTCCATGACGGTGAGACCCTGCAGGCCGATACCGTCGAAGGAGCCGTCGGAACTCCTCCGCAACGACTACCGCGAGCGGCCTCGCCGCGCCGCCCGAGTTCGGGGGATAGCTGAAGCTGCGGGTAGCGGTCTTCAAGAGCGTCGATCGATTGTGTCCGGCAGCGCCCTGACCTGCGCTATCAGCGGTCTGATTGCGATGACCAAAGATCTGCGTATTTCCCGCGCGGGGCACGCTCAGGGACTGTGACGACCCTCTGCTTGCGGCGCCCGGCAAGGCGAGGAGAACGCTCGCCTGCTGGCAGGGCCGCGCTTTTGGCTCGTGCAAGCCCTCGGCGAAAACCCGGCTCAAGCCATACCGGCAAGCGCGTGCCCCTGGGCGGCCTCAAAGTGCGGTGATCAACCCGTGCGTGAAATTGACCAAACAAATCGATGCCCTGTTACGACGGCACCGGACTTGTCTCGGCGTTGCGTCCCTGCCCTGCTCGTTCGTCGCGGCACGACGACAAACCGGCTCTTCGATCTTGACTGGGCAACCGGCTGGTTCGTGGCCTTCTCGGCGCGCCTGAGCTGAAGGGCCCGTGACCTGTTGAAGTCTGGCTGCTGCAACGCAGCAGACGAGAGGCCACGGGCTTGAGTAACGCTACGACGGTGTTGTTCGGACTGTCCGGAGTGCGGGTGCGGCGTGTCGAGCAGGATGAGCATGGCGGCCGTGTCGTGCACGTGGAGACGGCCGAGGATACGGCGGCGGCCGGGTGCCCGAGCTGCGGTGTGGTCGCCACATCGGTGAAGCAGTAGGTGACCACGACACCGCGCGATATCCCTTACGGGGAAGGGGACCTGGCGGTCGTGTGGCACAAGCGGCGGTGGCGCTGCCACAAGCCGGCGTGCTCGAGGAAGTCGTTTACCGAAGCGATCGCGGAGATTCCGCCGCGCGCGCACGACGGGGCGGCTGCGGCGTGCGATCGCCGCGGCCGTCGGGGATGCCTGCCGGTCGGTGGCCGAGGTCGCGGACAGCTTCGGGGTGTCCTGGCCGACCGCGCACAAGGCGGTCGTGGCGGCCGCGGAGGCGGCTGGCGGCGAGCCGGAACCCACTGCGGTGCTCGGGATCGACGAGACCCGGCGAGGCCGCGTCCGTTGGCGCTTCGGCACCGAGGACAAGCGATGGGTACGCGTCGATTCGTGGGACACCGGCTTCGTTGACCTTGCCGGTGATCAGGGGCTGCTTGGGCAGGTCGAAGGTCGTACCAGCCGCTGCATGGTGGCTTGGCTCGAGGCCCGCACTCCGGCCTTCCGCGAAGCCATCCGTTACGTGGCGATCGACCCCGCCGCGCCGTACGCGCACGCCGTCACCAGTCTGCGCGAGGATGGCACCCGGTTGCTGCCCAACGCCACAGTCGTGGTCGATCACTTCCATCTGGTCAAGCTGGCCAACGATGCGCTGAGCAAGGTGCGGCGCCGTGTGACCTGGCAGCAACAGGGCCGCCCCGGTCGCAAGGTCGACCCGGCGTGGGTGCCGGCTGCTGTGCGCACGCGAACGCCTATCCGAGAAGGCCTTCGCGGCGATGTGGAACGCCTTGATCGACGCCGACCCGTCGGCTCAGATCCTCACCGAGTGGATCGCGAGGGAGGAGCTTCGCGCGCTGCTGGCCCTCGCCCGGACCGGTGCGCACCGCGACCAGCTCCGTCACCGTCTCGACGTGTTCTACCGCTGGTGCGCCGCTGCCGACATCGACGAACTGCACACCCTCGCGGCCACCGTCGAAACGTGGTGGCCCGCCATCGAGGCATTCCTCAGCACCGGCATCACGAACGCCAGAGCCGAGGGCGTCAACCGGCTCGTCAAGCAGGTAAAAACGCTCGGCCTGCGGCTTCCGAAATACAGCCAACAGCCATCGCAGGATACGGTTCCACTGCACCCGCACCCAGCGGGCAGCGACAGCGACTTCAATAGCTCTGCCCGCTCAATATTGAAGAGCCGTCATCGCGAGGCGCTTTGCTGGCCACGGTCGCTGCGTTCCGCCTGCCTGCATCGCATCGAGGTCGGTGGACTCCCGACCGTTCAAGTAGCCGATCAGCGATGGGGTCGCGCCGAGGTGCGGCCGTGGCGGAAACCGCCGCCGATCAGCGTGGCCACGAATAGGATGCAGGCGATCACAAACAGCCAGAACAGGCCGTGGACCACGAAGCCGATCAGGCCGGCGATGACCCAGAGGAGGATGAGCAGCAGGAACAGGGCGAGCATGATGCCGCCTCCTTAGGTTGTGGACAGTGTTGCCGGCCGCTCAGCGTCTGGCGAGGCGGCGCTCGCCGGTGGCGCCGGGCTGGTAGGGCAGCTCATAGTGTTCGAATACGGCCGGTTCGTCCGCGGCGGTGAGTTCGCCGTCGGTGTCGATTGACGGGGCATGTTCGACTTGCTTTTTGCGGTAGGCGACCTTGACGTAACGCGGTGCGACGACCGCGGAGGTCAGCGGCACGAACACCAGCCGGTGCCGGCCGATCATGCCGATTTTGACGGTAGCGAAGCTGGGTTGGTCGGTCGCTGTGTCGAAGTACACCGCTTCGAGCGTGCCGATCTTGGCTCCGGCCGCGTCAACGATGTCATGCGTGCGCCAGTCGCGTATGTTCTCGGCCTCGAACACCAGCCACCTCTCCGGCTACGTCGGCGACTAGGCCGCGGGCGCTGCCCGCGGCTCGAAACCTATCGACAACTCACGACGTGAGTCTAATGGTCTTGGTCAGGACTGGGGTTCGACGTCGGTGACCAGGATGGACACTGTCGGGGTGATGCCGGTGTACTGGTTGATGGCGGCGAGCACACCGCGTTGGACGGCTTCGGCGACGGCGAGGGCGCTGTGGTCGTGGTAGGCGACGAACCGGATCTTGATGAGCGGAGCGCTGTGGCTGCTGTCGACGGTGACGCCGTCGGTTGCCTGGTCGTTGGCGTGTGCGACGCCGATGGCGGATCGGACGTGCGGCGGTCACGCTGTGTGTCAAGTCGGGTTGCAGTCGGGCCACGCCGTCGATCGAGCGGGCGTGATGCGCGGCCAGTTTGGCCAGGACGAGATCGTCGATGACCAGCGTGGGCTGCTCGGGGGGCGGGTGGGATCGGGTGTTGCTCACCGACCATCGCCGCCGGGGAGGTAGACGTCGACAACGGCGAGGTTGACTCGCTGGATCTGGAGCCCGAACAGCTCCCCGCAGGCGTCGATCACTCTGCGGCGGAGCTGATCGGTGGTGGAGATGATGTCGCTGTTGTAGGCGAGGCTGAGACTGAGGTGCACCGACAGGTCCGGTTGGGCGCTGCGCTTTCTGCCGGCGGGGGTCGGCGTGGCGTCCTCCACCCGGGAGGTGCGGACCCGCACGCCCGGGAGGTTGTCGAGGGTGAAGCGCAAGGCGTTGCCCACGGCGTGCTCGGTAACGGCGGCGGGGCCGGCCGGCGAGGGCATCGCCAGTTGCCGGCTGGGGCGCAGTTCGGCGCGGACGCGGCGCATCAGCGCGGGAAGGAGACTGTCGGGGGGCTGAACCGGTTGGGCGGCCAGTGCTCGACCGGCGCGGCGGAGGACCGCGTCGTCGGCGATCACCGCGGCGCAATAGGGGCAGCTGCCGGCGTGTGCGTCCAGATGCCCGGCCCGGGCGTGGTCGGCCACAGTCAGCGGGTCGCGTCCACATGGCAGCCGGTCGGGGGCGGGGTTTAGCGCCATGCGATCATCGCCTCGGCGAGCTTGCTTCGGGCCCGAGCCAGCCGCCCTCGCACGGTGGAGACGCTGGTATCCATCACGGCGGCCACCTCCTCGTAGCTGCAGTCGTTGACTTCGCGGAGCAGCCAGCAGATCCGCTGCTCGGCGGGTAGCCGTACCAGTGTCGCGCGCAGGTCGGCGAGCAGCTGTGTCCGCACGGCGTGACGTTCCGGGTCGTCACGGTCGTCGCCGGGTGGAGTGAGTTCATTGAGGCCACCGGCTGGCTCGCTACGACGTTGACGCGCAACATTCAGGCAGCGGTTGGTAACAATTCGATACAACCAGGTGGAGAACGCCGCGTCACCGTGGAACTGAGGCAGTTTGCGCCACGCGGACAACAGGGCGTCCTGCACGGCGTCCTGCGCGTCAGGACGCGTGCCGAGGACGCGGACGGCCAAGGCGAACATCGCCTGCTGGTGACGCCGAACCAACGTCTCGAACGCGAAGGAGTCACCGTCCCGCGCGCGTTCGACAAGCTCGGCATCCGGCAGATCGGTGAGCCAGACCCGATCCCGCCGCGACGGGTCGCGGTGCGTACCCGCCGACGTCCCGGTTGGGGGACGACGGGAGTCCGCCGCGTGCATATCGGTGACGGTGATTCTCCCTATTGTCGTCGTCGCATCCCGGCGACGGAAATCTGCCCGTGACGATCGCCGTCGACCGGTGTCATACCCAGTGAGACGGATCGCCACACCGGTGACGGGTGGCGGCCGACTTCCGGGACCGCACACGCGACCGGCTCGCATCGAAAGGACGTGTCATGACCAACCCCACCGCGGAGAAGACCACCGCCGTCAGGAGCAGAAGCGAGTCCGAGCCCTCCGGGTCGGCGGAGCCGGTTGCCCAGCGGGCGGACACCAGTGTGCTGCTGACCAGCCAGGGCAAGACCACTATCGCCGACACCGTGGTGGAGAAGATCGCCGCCCTGGCCGCCCGGGAGATCCCCGGCGTCTACACCCTCGGCGGCGGCGTGACCCGCACGTTCGGCGCGGTTCGGGAACGGATCCCCGGCGCGCGGGCCAGCGCGGGTCAAGGCGTGTCCGTGGAGGTCGGCGAGCGGCAGACCGCGGTCGACTTAGTCGTTGTTGTCGAGTACGGCGTGGAAATCGGCGAGCTCACCCGCGCCATCCGCCGTAACGTGATCGGCTCGATCGAGCGGATGACCGCCCTGCAGGTCATGGAGGTCAACATCGCCGTCGACGACGTACACATCGAGGGCGATGACGAGAGCAAGGAATCCCGGGTCGAGTGAGCACACCGGCGGCCGGACGCGGCGGGTCTGCGCCACCCGCGTCCACCAAACCGGCCCCGCTGGGCACCGATGTCGAGCTAATCGGTGCCACGGTTCAAGGCTGCAGCAGCGTCGCGGCCCTGTCCGGGCAGTTCCGCAGCTACCTTCCCGGCCGAGTCGTCGCTGGTGTCCGCGCCGACACGGACCACGTTGAGGTGCACATCGTCGCCCGCTACGGCCAACCGATGAGCGCGATCGCCGCCGAGATCCAGCGGGCGCTCCAGCCGCTGCTGCATGGGCGTGCGCTCACCGTCGGCATCGACGACATCGTGCTGCCTGACGTCGAGGGTCCGGGCAGCAGCCGAGCCGGATCCGCTGCGCCGGCAGGATCGCCTGCCGCGGAGCGACCGGGAGCGTCATGATGACAAGCATGGACGACAACGCGGCGCGAGTCCTGCGGCAGACCCGGCGCGAGTTCATCTGGATCAACCACCCGGACCGGGGCGGCGACCAGGAGACGTTCGTTGCCGGCCTCGCGGAGCTGGAGGCCCAACTCGCCCGCACCCACCGGCACACGGCAGAGTTTTGGGTCACGATCTACCGGCGGCGGCGCGGGCTCTCCGCCATCGCGCAGGCTGGACTGCGCTGGTATCGGCGGCGCACCGCGCCGCCGCGAGTCCGCTGAACGTCAACCGACACCCCACAGCGGAGGGGACAACCTGCACAGCTGAGGGCCCATCCGGCATGAGGCCCCACACTTCTACGATAGGGACCAGGCATGGACAACATCAACGGCACGACGCTCGGGCTGCTGCTGGGCATCGCGCTCGGCTTCGCTGCCGCGTTCGGCGGATTCACCGCGTTCATCGTCGTGCTCGTCCTGGGCATCGCCGGCCTCATCGCCGGCCGGGTCTATGACGGCGAGCTCGACCTCACCGGCTACCTCGGCGGCCGCGCTCGCGGCCGGCGCCGCGACCAGTGACCGCCCTGGCCCCGCCCGGCGTCCGCACCGGACCAACGCCACCCGATGGTCGCGACGCCGGGCAACGCGGGCGCACCGAACTGGCAGACCGGGTGGTAGAAAAGATCGCCGCCCAGGCCGTCACCGAAGTGGACCAGGCCCGCGGCCTGCCCGCCAGCCGCCTCCGCGGCCTTATGCCCGGCGAGCACACCGAACGGGCCCACGCCGACGCGGACGTCGACGGTCGTCTCGTGTTGCTCACCGTACAGCTGACGGTGACCTACCCAGCGCCCGTGCGTACCGTCACCCGAGCGGTCCGCGCGCACGTCACCACCCGGGTCGAGCAGCTCTGCGACGTCACGGTCCGCCAGCTCGATATCAGGGTCACCGCGCTTCGCACCGACCCCGTCCCCGCCAGAATAGTGCTGTGAGCGGCCCCCGCACGCCGCACACCGGACGCGGCGCCACGAGCGTCTTTGTCGCCATACTGGTCGCCGCCGCCGCGACGACCGTTGCGATCGACGTGATCAGCGCCCGCACCAACCACGGCACCCAGGTGTGGAACCAGCAAACCATCGCCGCGCATCTACGCGATACCGCCTGGTCCGCTGCTTCGGTCACCGTGACCGGCACCGTCGCCATCGTCGTTGGCGCCATCCTGGTGCTCGCCGCGATACTGCCCGCCCGGCCGAAACTGCTCGCGCTGCAGGAAGACGACCCGCAGCTCGCGGTCGGCACCAGCCGCCGCAGCCTGCGCGGCACCCTGACCGCACAGGCCACCCGCATCGACGGGGTGTCCGCAGCCCGGGTCCGCATCCGCCGCCACACAGTCCGGATCAAGGCAGACACGCCGCTGCGCGACCCCGGCGACCTGGCCGACCGAATCCGCCAAGCGGTCGTGCGGCGTCTCGACGAACTGCGCCCGGCCCGTCCGCTCGCCGTGCGCGTGGACCTCCGGCACAAGGGGGACTGAGATGCACCCCCGCACCGCGCGTGGCAACCGCTACGGATTAGCCCTGATCGGGGGGCTGCTCATCGCCGGCGGCACCTACGCCCTGCTGCGCAGCCGCGGCTCACTCGGCCAGCGGCAGCGGAGCTCCGACCCGCTGCTCACCGACGCAGAGGCCCGCTGGGCCGGTGACCACCCCTGGTTCTGGATCGCCGTCGCAGCCACCTGCATCCTGATCGTGCTGCTGATGCTGCGCTGGCTACTGGTCCAACTGCGGGTCGAACGCCTGCGCCGCCTGCACCTGGAACCAGACGCAACCCTCGGCGGCACCCAGATGCCCGCCGGCGCCCTGACCGACGCCGTCGAAAACGACATCGGCGCATACCCAGGCGTGCACGCCGCGCACGCCCGCCTCACCGGAGACCCCGACCACCCCGAACTACACCTACGGGTAGTCATCGACCCCCGCACAGACCTCGGCGGCATCCGCCGCCGCATCCGCGACGAAGCCATCATCCGAGCCCGCACCGCCCTCGAACTCGACCAGCTACCCGTAAGCGTCGCGCTGGCCGTTGACCGCCGCTCCCGCGGCAGCCGCGTGCGCTAAAACCATACCGAGAACACGCCAGCGAACCCACGCCCGGGCTTCATCGAAAATCAGCGGGGGCTGCGCATCAAAGCACACACCCGTCTTGCTGGTGCGCCGACGGGTACCTGGCCGGCTCCCCCCTGAACGCGAGCCGGTCCAGATGCGAGCGCCATCTGGGCGAGGACATCGAGGCAGCCGGCGGGGAGTGCCTACGTGACACGAGGGTTCGACCCGGCGGCTCGCACCACCAGAAGTTCGTCGTCTTGCGTCATCCCGGCCGCCCGGAACTCGACGTCGCCTTCGTCGGCGGCATCGACCTGTGCCACGGGCGCCTCGACGGACCTGAGCACGCGGGAGATCCGCAAGGCCAACCGATGGCACAGGTCTACGGTTCGCGACCGCCGTGGCACGACGTCCAGCTGGCCGTGCGCGGGCCCGCAGTCGCCGATGTCGAAACGGCGTTCCGCGAGCGGTGGGACGATCCCGCCCCGCTGACCCGCAATCCATTCGACCGGCTCGCGAACCTGTTACGACGCGAGGACCAGCCTCGCGGGGCCCTTCCGGCCCCGTTGCCTGACCCGCAGCCACGCGGGACGAAGCACGTACAGCCACTGCGGACCTATCCCCGCCGACGGTGCGGGTATCCCTTCGCCCCGCACGGGGAGCGCAGCATCGCCCACGCCTATGACAACGTGATCGCCCGTGCGCACAGACTGATCTATGTCGAGGATCAGTACTTTGGGCCAGCGACGTGGTGGTGCGCTGTTTCGCCGATGCGCTGCGTTCGGATCCCGCGTTGCATCTGATCGCTGTGATCCCGCACCACCCGGATCGGGACGGACGGTTCTCCCGACCGCTGAATCTCGTCGGGCGGCAGCAGGCGCTGGACGACATCCGGGCTGCTGGCGGCGACCGGGTCGGTGTCTATGGCATCGAGAATCGGGCAGGGACGCCGATCTACGTGCACGCGAAGGTCTGCGTCGTCGATGATGTCTGGACCTCGGTCGGGGTCGGACAACGTCAACCGCCGATCCTGGACGCACGACTCCTGCGCGGTCATCGACGACTTGGTTGATGAGCGCGAGCCGCGCACTCTGGATGGCTTCGGCGACGGTGCCCGGGTGTTCGCCCGCGCTTTGCGCCTGCAACTGGCCCTTGAACACCTGGAGCGCGACGCCGCCGACGACGCCGACCTGCTCGACCCGATCAGCGCGTTCGCCGCCTTCAGCGACCGCGCCCGACGGTTACAGCTCTGGCACGACCACGGCGAGACCGAGCCGCGGCCACGCGGACGCCTCCGTCTCCCTACGCCACTGGGCGGCTTACGCGGCGCACCCTGGCTGGGCGACGCCGCTGTATCGGATCGTGGCCGACCCCGACGCTCGACTCCGTGCGCTCCGTCGAGCGACCAATTCTGATTGGGCATGGCAGCGGTGCGACCCGGGATCACCCGACGCGGCAGGCAGAAACCGTGTCTGCGGTTCAGCGTGTCCCGCAGCCAGTGATGTTGACGGATGAGCGTTGCCATGCGGCGCCGGCGCCGACCCCGCCGATGGCGTTGACCAGGCCGCGGTGGGCGTCGGAGATGACCAGCTGCACGCCGTGCAGGCCCCGGTCGCGCAGGCCGCGGAGGAACTCGCTCCAGAAGTCCTCGCTCTCACTGTCTCCGACCGCGCAGCCGAGCACCGCACGGCGCGCCCGTCAGCGGACACCCCCGTGGCGATCACTACTGCCCGCGACACCACCCGTCCGTTCATCCTGGCCTTGCAGTTGGTGGCATGGAGGAACACGTACGGCACGCCTGCTCGGCCAATGACCTGGCGCGCCAGGCGCTCACGTCGGCATCGAGCTGAGCACAGATCCGGCTCACTTCCGACTTCGGGATACCAGACTCGACACCGAGCGCGGCGACTAGATCGTCGACCTTGCGGGTGGATACTCCTTCGACCCAGGCCTGCATCACCACCGCATGCAACGCGACATCGACCGTGGGGAGAGCAGCGACGGGGAACAACGAACCGGCGCGCACCTTCGGAATCTTGATCGTCAGATCGCCGGGCGCCGTCGCGACCAGCTTGTCGCGGGTGCCGTTACGCTGGTTCATGCGCGCCGCGCTGCGCTCATGCGGTTCGGCGCCGACGAACGCGGTCGCCTCGGCGTCAACCAGCAGCTGCAGGATCGTGGCGAGCAGCCGGCGCATCAACTCACCGCCGTCGGCGCTTCGCATCACATCGAGAGCTCAAGCAGGGCTGATCAAGGGCAATCGTGTGAATCCGTTCCGTGAGTCGCTTGGTCGCCTCTCACAGAGCCTCACGCGATGACCCCTCACCATCCCGGACCGACACACCGGTCACCCTGACAAGGAACCCGACTTACCCACCCGGCGGGACTCTCCCCCCGAGACACGGTTGGACTTGAGCCAAGCTGCCGGTTTGCGAGAACAACTGATGTCATTCGGCGCACATAATCGCGAGTCGCGGATGAGGGGTTCCCGATGAGGCGGCGGCTCATATTCGGCGATCCGGAACGACCTCGTACGGCGCTGGTATCGACCAGTCCACGCGGGGGCCCGCGAAGCAACGGGCTAGTCCTTGCCCTTGCCCTGTGTGCCCTTGCCCTGTGCGCCCTTGCCCTGTGCGCGGTTGGGGTGTGGGTCCTTGTTCTTGTGGTGGTGGTTGGGCGAACCGTTGAGGTGACCGGTGTTGGCGTGCTGAGCGTGAAGCTCTCCTAGGTGGCTGGTGTTTTTCGTCGCGTGGCGGTGCCGCGTCTTGTTGATCATCTCTGGGAGCATGTGCCTATGCCGCAGGGACGTGGTTGCCGGGGTGAGTCGTGACGTTGGGGCTGGCGCCGAGGCAGGCTGATTTGTTCCGGTCCACGGCCGGGTTCTGTGACGGCCGGGTCGGACCGGAGTCGATCTACGGGCTGCTGCACCGGGAGTGTCACCGGCTGTTCCCCGATGAGATGTTCGCCGACCTGTTCACCGATGTGGGCCGACGCAGCGTGCCGCCTCAGATCGTGGCGGTGGTGATGGTGTTGCAACGCATCGAGGGCTGCAGCGACCGGGAGGCGGCCGACCGGTTCTGCTTCGACGCGCGGTGGAAGTACGCGGCGGGCGGGCTGGATTTCGACTACCCGGGGTTCGTGCACACAGTGCTGGTGGACATGCGCGCCCGGCTGGCCGCCTCGGCCGCGCCGGACCGGATCTTCGACATGGTGCTCGAGGTGGCCAAGGCGGCCGGGCTGGTGGGCCGGCGGCGGGTGCTGGACTCCACAGCGTTGTATGACGCGGTCGCCACGATGGACACCGTCACCCTGGTCCGCTCGGCGATCCGGGGGCTGCTCAAAGCCGCAGACAGCGAGCTGGCCGGCGAGCTCCGGGCGGTGCTGGGGCGTGATGACGACTACGTCGCTGCGGGCAAGCCGGTGTGTGACTACGACGACCCGGACGCGCGGGCCGAGCTGGTCGACGCGCTGGCCCGCGACGGCATGGCGCTGCTGGCGGTGCTGGACGGCAGAGAACTCACCGACGCGGTGGCCCAGGCCGCGGCGTTGCTGGCCACCGTGCTCGGCCAAGACCTCGACCGCGACGAGGCCGGGGTGTTCCGGATCGCCCGGCGGGTCGCCAAAGACCGGGTGATCTCCACCGTGGATCCCGAGACCCGGCACGGGCACAAGACCGCGGCGCGCGGTTTCGACGGCTACAAGGGGCATGTCGGCATCGACCCCGACACCGAGATCATCACCGCCACCACGGTGAGCGCCGGTAACGCCGGGGACGCCAGCGTCGCCGAAGACCTCATCGCAGACCTGCTCGACGAGCACGACACCGACCACGACACCGACACCGGCGAGGCCACCGACACCGGCACCGGCACCGATGGGGTTGCTGACGAGGTCGTCGAGGCATCCGATACCGCCGGCGAGGCCGCGCCGGGCAGCGACTCTGGGCAGGCCGGTGATGCCGGTAGCGACGCCGGCTCGGATCAGGCCAGTGTCTACGGCGATAACGCCTACGGCACTGGACAGTTCCACGACCGGCTGGACCAAGCCGGGATCGAGTCCAAGTGCAAGACCCAGCAGCCGGTCGCCGCGGGCGGGTTGTTCGGCAAGGACCGCTTCGACATCGACCTCGAACAGGACAGCGTGACCTGTCCCGCCGGGAACACCGCGCCGATCCGCCGCGGTGCCGACGGGGCCGGCACCGCCAGCTTCGGCCAGGCCTGCACCGGCTGCCCGCTGCGCGAGCAGTGCACCAAGGCCGCTGGCGGGCGCAGCATCGGCATCGGCCCGTATGAGCAGCAACTCGCCCACGCACGGCACCGGCAGCGTGACCCGGACTGGGTCGCCGACTACCGCGCCACCCGACCCAAAGTGGAACGCAAGATCGGGCACCTGATGCGCCGCCACCACGGCGGCAGGCGCGCCCGGGTCCGCGGACAGACCAAGGTCGCCGCCGACTTCGCCCTGCTCGCCGCCGCCGTCAACCTCGCACGCCTGGCCGCGCTCGCCGTGGCCGGCACGCCGAACCAAGGATGGGCCACAGCGGCCGGATAGGCCGATCCAGGCAGCACAACGCCGTACCCGGCAGCCACAAGCGGCCGCCACCACCTCACCGCCACCGCAAATCGCTCACAGCAGCACCGATCGCAGGTCGCGCTCAACTCGACCCAGGCGCCGCGACACCGGCCCACCGGCACTCCGCCGTCAGCGGTCACCCCCTCAGACAGCCGTTCGACACCAGCCACCTAGGGCGGCGATCCGAGCGGGTGTCGGTGTCGGGGCTGGTTTGTGCCGTAGTGCTGGGCGGACCTTCGGCGGGCCGGCCTGCGTGGGTTCTGCCGGCGATGGAGTCGGCTGGTTAGGCGCTGCGGCTTGCGGCGCTGCCTGGGGCACCGGTCTGGGTGGTCTGGATCCGGTGGATATGAGGGTGGCGGTCAGGGCGACGCACCCGGCGAGGACGACGGCCGCCGCGGCGCCGGCGAAGATGATGCGCCTCCGTGGAGCGTTGAGGGTACCAACGAGTGGTGGCTCGTCCGGTTCGGTTACCGGCCGGCCAAGCATCAGAATTTCGTCGGTCAGCGAGCCGTCAAAGCCGGCGGCTATCTCTTCCAGGACGCCCGCCGTGCGGCCGGCGTCGGGTCGGTCGAGGGGATCCCGTGCTGTCATCTCCGCGAGCACGGTGCGCAAGCCGCGACCGACATCGTGCGGGATGATCGCCGACCGGTTGAGCCTTGCCCGTGCGGCCTCGGCGCCGGTGCCCGGGTACGCGAGCGTTCCGGTAAGGGCCTCGATCAGTACCAGCCCGAGAGAGTAGATATCGGTGGCCGCGGTTATCCGGTCGCCGCGAACTTGCTCCGGACTGAGGTAGTTTGCGGTGCCTATAGTCGCGCCGTTGGTCGTCAGGCGGGTGCTGTTGCCGGCCGTGGCGATGCCGAAATCGGCCAGTTTCGGTGCGACGAGGTCGCCGTCGCTGCTAGCTGAGATGAGGATGTTGGCCGGTTTGACGTCGCAGTGCACAATCCCCCGGGCATGGATATAGGCCAGCGTCCGGCACATCGCCGCGCCGAGCCGGGCCGTCTGCGGTTCGGTCAACGTCGAGCGGCGGATCCACTGCGCGAGGGTTGGCCCGTCGACGAACTCAGTCACCAGGTATGCCGGTGTCGCCCCATCGCCCACGCCCGCGTCGAGGACCGCCACCAAGCCAGGGTCATCCAGCGTGGACAGCAGGTCGACCTCGCGGCGGGTGCGCCCATCCGCGTCGACCATCTCCGCCGCCGGGCGAGAGATCTTGACGGCTACCTCGCGGCCGGTGCGGCGGTCGTAGGCACGATGCACTGTCGACATCCCACCGCAGCCGATGACCCGTCCCAGCTCGTACCGGTCGTTCAACAGACTTCCCGGACCAGGCGCCGGTTGCGCCCTGACCGACGGTGCGGCGGCGTCCGCGGGCTGGGTAGCAAGGCTTGGCGCTGCGTCGCCTGCCGCCCTGACCGGGGTGGCCTCGCTATCTGACGTCCCGCTCCGCATCTTCATCGTCGACCCCCCTCGAAGGTCGGGTCTGGCAGATAAGGAACCATCATGCCGCACCCAGCCCCCTGCGCAGAGAAAGCACCCGGTCACAACGACCCGCCACAACAGCAGGCCTGCGCAACTGCTCTGAGGTGCGTGCATCGCAGCCGTGCGGCATTCCGTGAGACCACTCAGTCTGCCCGCACAGAACTCCGCATCGTCGAGCAGCTCACCCGAAACGATCTCGCCCTGTAGTCGGCGATCCCGCGCGGGCGTTATGAGGGGGTCGGCCGCTGCCGTCTCGCAGGTCGGAATCGGCCGTTTCGCGGCAGATAGCATTGACACCGCACCCCGAGTTCGGGCGGCTCAGAGCCGGATCCCAGGATCGCACGGCACGAGATTCGAACGACGACGCACGAAATGAAGTTGATCTCCGCGGGTACACAACGGGTACACACCAGGTTCGAAAACTGCCGATCAAGGCCAACGTCGCCAGCTCAATGAAGGTCAATGAATTGGGGGTTTTCAGCAAGAGCCGACATTGATCAACGCGTCAGGATTCGCCCTCTCAAGGCGGTAGCGGCGCTTCGAATCCGCTCGGGGCTACACAGGTGGGTATCCTGCCGCTTCACCCACAAGTCCGACGGGACATCCCCGCAGGCGACAGACACTAGACCGCCGCAACCACGTCACAAACTGCGTCACAAACTGCCCGGCACGCACGTGCGGATTCCCGCAACACCGCACGTTTCGAGAAGACAGGCGTGCTGCGGGATGAATAACGTCGGCCACGGCAGTTACCCCGACTCAGGAGGAGACCGATGATCAAGCTCAGCACGGCGCAGCTTTGGGTTCACGACCAGGACGAGGCGCTCGCCTTCTACACCACCAAGCTCGGCATGGAGGTGCGCACGGACGTGACGCTTGCCGAGATGGGCAACTTCCGCTGGCTCACCGTCGGCCCGGCCGCGCAGCCAGACATCTCGGTCGTGCTGATGGCCATCCCCGGGCCGCCGGTGATGGATGCCGAGACAGCTGAGGAGGTACGCGCGCTCATGGCGAAGGGCTTCGCGGGAACGATCTTCCTTACGACCGACAACTGTCAGGCGGCCTACGAGGAGCTCAAGGGCCGGGGCGTGGAGTTCGTCGAGCTGCCCGAGGAACGGCCTTACGGGATCGACGCGTCGTTCCGGGATCCGTCGGGTAACAACATCCGTCTCACCCAAGTTCGGGAGATCGCCTCCATCTGAGGCGCGTCCGTCAAGGTTGATCAACGAACGCTGTCGCGGGTTGACGGGTGCTGGTCGCCCGCGTCAGGCTTCGGTGCGGCGTTTCGGGTGCTCTCGATCGGTCTCGCGCCTGCGGTGCTCATCCTGGGCACCTTGACCGGGATCCGGGTGCCCAACGCCAGCCTGGACGACGCGGCCCTGCTTGGTCGGGATGAATCGGCTGAGCGCCGTCTACCGCGAGATCGACCGACCATCGGCAGCTACCTGGTCGCCTCCTGGAAGGACGATCAGGCCGGAATCCTGAGGACGTACACGATGGGGAACCCGTGACGTCTGGTCAGCCACGTCATCGGAAGCACGTCGATGTTTCATGAATGTCGTCAACGCGATCACCACGGGCACCCTCGGAGCGCTCGTGTCGTCCCACGTCGCCCACACGCAGCAGCTTCGCGCCGGTAATTGATCAGCCGGCTCTCGGCTGACGGATGGCGTCGTGACATACTCCGGGCGACAGTGTTGACCTGAATGGAGTTGTCGCGATGCTGACTATCAAGGCCCTGTCGGCGATCGAGATTCTCGACTCGCGCGCCCGCCCGACGCTCGCCGTGAACGTCGAATTCGCAGACGGTGTTGCCGCTCGAGCCGGCGTGCCGTCCGGTGCGTCGACGGGGACCCGGGAGGCACGCGAGCTGCGCGACGGAGACGCGTCCCGCTATGGCGGGCAGGGCGTTGTGAATGCGGTCGAACACGTCAATGGCGAGATCGCCGAGCGGCTGCGCGGGCAAACGTTCGCGGATCTTGCCGAGGTTGACGCGGCACTCATCGAGCTTGACGGGACGGCCAACAAGACCCGGCTCGGTGCGAACGCAATCGTGGGCGTATCGATAGCCGTGGCACGCGCGATCGCCACCGCGGCTGGCCAGCCATTGTGGCAATCGCTGACGCCCGAAGGCGTCACGCCGAGGATGCCCGTGCCGCACTTCAACGTCGTGAACGGCGGCCAGCACGCTCGGAACGAGCTCGACTTCCAGGAATTCATGCTTGCACCACTCGGCGCGCCGACCGTCGCCGAGGCGGTCCGGGCTGGCGCAGAGATCTACGCAGTGCTTCGCGGCAAGCTCGTCAAGCAGGGTCTGAGCGCCGGCCTCGGGGACGAGGGCGGTTTCGCACCCGAGCTCACTTCGCCGGAAGAGGTGCTCGCTCTTCTGGTGAGCTCGATCGAGGATGCCGGATACAAGGCCGGACGAGACGGCGTCGCGCTCGCCATGGACCCCGCGTCGAGCGAGTTCTACCGCGACGGCGCCTACCATGTCGCCGGCGACGCACTCTCGACCGACGAGATGATCACCCGCTACGAGCAGATGGCCGATCAGTACCCCGTCTGGTCGTTGGAAGACGGGCTCGCGGAGTCGGACTGGGACGGGTGGGAGCGGATGACGGCCCGGCTCGGCGAGAAGATCCAGCTTGTCGGCGACGACCTGCTGTGCACCAACCCGGCGATCATCCGGGAGGCGATCTCCCGCAAGGCTGCGAACGCCGCGCTGATCAAGGTGAACCAGATCGGCACGGTCACCGAGACGCTCGAGGCGATGCGCATCTGCCGGGAGGCCGGCTGGTCGCAGTTCGTGTCACACCGCTCCGGCGAGACGGAAGACGCCTTCATTGCCGACCTCGCGGTCGGCAGCGGTTGCGGGGAGATCAAGACCGGTGCCCCGGCACGCGGCGAGCGGGTCACCAAGTACAACCGGTTGATCGAGATCGAAGCCGACGCGCACCTGCCCTACGGCCTGCCTGGCTGAACATCAGGAGGCGCCGCCACGCCACGATCTTTCCGGGCATGCTTGCCAGATGACCGCTTCAGATCGTGCCGATCTGCTGACATCGCTCACGCTCGAGGAGAAGGCCTCCCTCTGCTCCGGATCCGGCTTCTGGCTCACCCAGGCGATTCCCCGGGTGGGCATCAAGTCGATCATGCTGACTGACGGGCCGCACGGCCTGCGTAAGCAGACCGAGGACGGCGACCATCTGGGCCTCGGCGCGAGCGTCCCGGCAACCTGCTTCCCCACCGCCGCTGCACTGGGGTCGTCGTGGGACCCCGACCTGGTCCAGCGGGTCGGCGAAGCACTCGGGGCCGAGGCGCGCGCCGAACACGTCGCGGTACTGCTCGGGCCTGGCATAAACATCAAGCGGACGCCGCTGTGCGGACGCAACTTCGAGTACCTGTCCGAGGACCCGGTACTCACCGCGGAACTCGCCGCCGGGTACGTCAACGGCGTGCAGAGCCAGGGCGTCGGCACGTCCGTCAAGCACTTCGCGGCCAACAACCAGGAGACCGACCGGATGCGGATCAGCGCCGAGGTGGACGAGCGCACCCTGCGCGAGATCTATCTGGCTGCGTTCGAGCACGTCGTCACGCAGGCCAGACCGTGGACGGTGATGTGCTCGTACAACAAGCTCAACGGCATCTACACATCGCAGCATCCGTGGCTGCTGACCGAGGTGCTGCGCGAGGAGTGGGGCTTCGACGGCCTCGTCGTGTCGGATTGGGGCGCCGTCGACGATCGCGTGGCGGGCCTGAAGGCCGGCCTCGACCTGGAGATGCCCTCGTCCGGCGGGCTCACCGATGCCCAGCTCGTCGCAGCGGTGCGGGCCGGCCACCTGGACGAAGCGGTGCTCGACCTGGCGGTCTCGCGGCTGCTGCGACTGCTCGACCGCACTGGTCCGGCCGTCGAGCTCGGCGGCTCCTACGACCCGCAGGCGCATCACGCCCTCGCGCGCGAGGTCGCCCGAGACTGCGCCGTGCTGCTGAAGAACGACGGCGGGCTATTGCCGCTCGACCCGTCCGCACCAGGGTCGATCGCGGTCATCGGCGAGTTCGCCCGCACGCCGCGCTACCAGGGCGCCGGAAGCTCGCAGGTCAACCCGACGCTGCTGGACATTGCGCTCGACCAGGTCCGTGCCGCATGTGGTCGCGAGATCACGTTCGCGCCCGGCTTCGGCGTCGACGAGCGCAACGACTCGTTGATCGTCGAAGCGGCGGAGAACGCGGCGGCTGCCGAAACGGTGGTGCTGTTCCTCGGGCTGCCGCCGAGTTACGAGTCCGAGGGATGGGACCGCTCGGATATGAACCTCCCCGACGACCAGATCGAGCTGATGCGCGCCGTCGCGGACGCCAACCCGCGGGTTGTCGTCGTCCTGGCCAACGGCGGGGTCGTCGCCGTCGACTCATGGCAGCAGCAGGTCCCGGCCATCCTGGAGGGCTGGCTGCTGGGCCAGGCGGGGGGAGGGGCCATCGCGGACCTGCTGTTCGGCAGCATCTCTCCATCGGGCCGGCTGGCCGAGACGATTCCCCAGCGTCTGCAAGACAATCCGTCGTTCGGCAACTTCCCGGGCGAGAACGGCGTGGTGCGCTACGGCGAGGGCCTGCTGGTCGGCTATCGCTACTACGACGCGAAGCAGCTGCCCGTCTCGTTCCCGTTCGGGCACGGACTGTCGTACACGAGGTTCGGCTACACGAACCTGTCGGCGACGGTGCGCGGGGAGGGTGCGCAGGTCAGCGTCGACGTCGCAGTCACGGTGACCAACACCGGTTCGGTCGCGGGCAAGGAGGTCGTTCAGGTGTACGTCCGTGATCCGGAAGCATCTGTGTTCTGTCCCGAGCGGGAGCTGAAGGCCTTCGCAAAGGTGTCATTGGCACCGGGCGAGTCCAGGCAGGTCAGGTTCACCTTGGCGGGGCGCGATTTCGCGTACTTCCACAGCACGCATCCCCGATGGGTCGTCGAGGGCGGCGCTTTCGAGATCGAAGTCGGTGCCTCGTCGCGCGACATCCGCTGTCGGATCTCCGTGCAGGTCGAAGGCGAGCCGGTCGCCGTCCCGCTCACGGCAGACTCGACGCTGGCCGAATGGATGGGGGACCCGGCCAGCGCGGGAATCCTGCGTCATGCGTACGCGCGTGCCGGCCTGGATCCCGACGGGGTCAAGATGCTCGGTTCGATCCCGCTGAGCCGGCTGGCGCGCTTCCCGGGGTCGCCGATCCGGCCCGACGATCTGGAGGCGATGATCGCCGAGGCCGACAGGGGCTAGTGGTTGGCCACGCGGTGCGGCTCGGCCCTGGGCTGGGCCTCCAGCAGCGGCAGGAAGCGCTGCTCGACGAGCCTGCTCAGCACCACCACGCTGGTCGACCGGGCGACGCCGTCGATCCGGCTGATGCGCAGCAGCGTCTCTTGCAGGCCTTCGTGGGACACCGCGGCGAGCTTGCACTGGACGTCGCCAGCGCCCGTCGTCGCGTAGGCTTCGATCACCTCTGGGATCCTGGCGAGTTCCGCGGCGACCTCGCTGAGCGCGCCCTGGGAGATCTCCAGCGTGGCGAGCGCGCGCACGGGGAAACCGGCGTAGACCAGGTCGATGTCCGGGCCGTAGCCCCTGATGACACCGCTACGTTCCATCCGCTCCAGCCGGGCCTGGACGGTGGCGCGCGAGACGCCCGCCCGGCGCGACCATTCGAGGTAACCGGCCCGCGGCGAGTCGTGAACCAGCGCCAGCAAGCGCACGTCCAGCGTGTCCAGCGGAGTGGTCATTCTGAGCACCTCCAAGGCCAACCAACCCAGCTCGGCTGAGCATTTTGCAAACCCATTGCGCTCATTATTGCTCCTGAGGGCATCGCGGCGTTCCACTGCTAGGCAAATCGTCGCGAGACTGGAGCATGTCATGAGCGACACGATGGCAATCGACACCCTGGTCGGGGCGGTAGCCCACGACCGGGCCCACGACGTCTTCCCGGTGATCGGCATGGACCATGTACGGTTTTGGGTCGGCAACGCCAGGCAGGCCGCCCACTACTACTCAACCGCGTTCGGCATGCGCTGCGTGGCCTATCGCGGACCGGAGACTGGCAGCCGAGAGCTCGCCGAGTACGTCCTCGTCTCGGGCAAGGCCCGGTTCGTGCTGACCGGCGAGGTGCGAGCCGGCACCGCGGTGGGGGCGTCGGTCGCGGCGCACGGCGACGGCGTCAGCGACCTCGCGCTCGAGGTGCCCGACGTCTACCGCGCCGTCGAGCATGCGCGGGCCACCGGTGCCACGATCCTCGACGAGCCGCACGACCTGACCGACCAGCACGGCACGGTGCGGGTCGCGGCTATCGCGACCTACGGGCAGACCCGGCACACGCTGCTCGACCGGTCGGGCTACGAGGGGCCCTTCCTCCCCGGCTTCGTCGCTCACGGGCCCCTGTTCGCGGGCAAGCCCGGGCACCACCTGACGCGGTATTTCCAGGCGATCGACCATTGCGTCGGTAACGTGGAACTGGGCCAGATGGACGAGTGGGTCGGTTTCTACAACCGGGTCATGGGCTTCACGAACCTGAAGGAGTTCATCGGCGACGATATCGCCACTGAGTACTCCGCGCTGATGTCCAAGGTCGTCGCGAGCGGCAACCACCGGGTTAAGTTCCCGCTGAACGAGCCGGCGCACGGCAAGCGCAAGTCGCAGATCGACGAGTATCTCGAGTTCTACGGCGCCCCGGGCGTGCAGCACATTGCACTTGCCACCGGCGACATCGTGTCGACGGTGCGCGCGATGCGAGAGATGGGCGTCGAGTTCTTACAGACCCCGGACACCTACTACGACACGCTCGGCGACTGGGTGGGCGACACCCGGGTGCCAGTAGACGTCCTGCGGGCCCTGAAGATCCTCGCCGACCGAGACGAGGACGGGTACCTGCTGCAGATCTTCACCAAGCCGGTGCAGGACCGGCCCACTGTGTTCTTCGAGCTCATCGAACGGCACGGCTCGCTAGGCTTCGGGAAGGGCAATTTCAAGGCGCTGTTCGAGGCGATCGAGCGCGAGCAGGCCCGTCGCGGCAACCTCTAGGCCAGGTGAGTTCGATGCCGTTCTACCGCAGCGTGGGGTCGGTCCCGCCGAAACGACATACCCAGCACCGCCGCCCGGACGGCGGTCTCTACTACGAGGAGCTGACCGGTGAGGAGGGCTTCTCCGCCAACTCGTCGCTGCTCTACCACCGGGCGATGCCATCAGCCATCGTCGGCGCGACGGAGTGGGACGTAGGCGACCTGGGCACGACAGCGAACGCACCGCTGCTCCCTCGCCACCTGCGGCTGCACGACCTGTTCCCGGACGAAGCCTGGAAGGCCCTCGATGTGGTCACCGGCCGCCGACTCGTCCTGGGCAATGCGGATGTGCGGCTCAGCTACGTGGTTGCCGGTGAGACCTCGCCGCTGTACCGCAACGCGTTGGGCGACGAACTGGTCTACATCGAGTCGGGCAGCGGCACCGTCGAAACGGTCTTCGGTGGACTCGACTTCCGGCCGGGCGACTACGTCTACCTGCCACGGGCGACTACGCATCGCTGGCTCCCCAACGCCGAGGAACCACTTCGCAGCTATGTCATCGAAGGAAACTCGCACATCCGGCCGCCGAACCGCTACATGTCCAAGTTCGGGCAGTTCCTCGAGCACTCGCCCTACTGCGAGCGCGACATCCATGGCCCCGCCGAACCGCTGCTCGAGGACGGCACGGACGTCGAGGTGCTGGTGAAGCACCGGGCCGCCAATGGCGGCATCACTGGCACCCGCTACACGTATCCCGCTCATCCCTTCGACGTCGTCGGCTGGGACGGCTGCCTGTACCCATACACGTTCAACGTCGCGGACTTCGAACCGATCACCGGGCGGGTGCACCAGCCGCCGCCCGTTCACCAGGTCTTCGAGGGGACGAATTTCGTGGTCTGCAACTTCGTCCCGCGCAAGGTCGACTATCACCCGCTGTCGATCCCGGTGCCGTATTACCACTCCAACGTCGACAGTGACGAGGTCATGTTCTACTGCGGCGGCAATTACGAGGCCCGCAAGGGATCGGGCATCGGCGTCGGCTCGATCTCCTTGCATCCGGGCGGATACTCGCACGGTCCGCAACCCGGGGCCTACGAGGCCAGCGTCGGCGCGCACTACTTCGACGAGCTGGCCGTCATGGTCGACACGTTCCGCCCGTTGCAGCTCGGCGAGGGCGGCCGGGCGTCCGACGACGGGGTGTACGCCTGGTCGTGGGCCGGCCGGCACCTCGATTCGTGACCAGCAGCTGGCTGGACGTCTCTGCTGATTCGCCGTTCGGTCCGCAGACGCTGCCATACGGCGTCTTCTCCATCGGCTCGTCGCCTCCGCGGGTCGGGGTGCGGATCGGGGATTCGGTCCTCGACCTGGGCGCCGTTGCCGGCCAGTTCGCGCCCTTCTTGGCCCAGGGGTCGCTCGACCCGTTGCTAGCCGCGGGTCCGCGGGTATGGGCAGCTGTGCGGTCGGCGGTCACTGCCTGGGTGACGGATTCGGCGAATCGCCCGTCGGTGGAGGCGAATCTGCACGCCCTCGAATCGGTCACGCTGTCCATGCCGTTCACGGTCGCGGACTACGTCGACTTCTACTCGTCCCGCCAGCACGCCGAGAACCTCGGCACGATCTTCCGTCCGGGACAGCCACCGTTGACCCCAAACTGGCGGCATATGCCGATCGGCTATCACGGCCGCGCGGGGACCGCCGTGGTCTCCGGGACGGACGTCAGGAGGCCGTGCGGGCAGACCCGTGCGCCGGATGCCGAGCTGCCGACGTTCGGCCCGGCCCACCGGCTGGACATCGAAGCCGAGGTCGGCTTCGTAGTCGGCGTCGGCTCCCAGTTGGGCGAGTCGATCCCGGTCGGTGACTTCGCCGGGCACGTGTTCGGGGTGGTGTTGGTCAACGACTGGTCGGCGCGGGACGTGCAAGCGTGGGAGTACGTGCCGCTCGGGCCTTTTCTCGGCAAGTCGTTCGCCACAACGGTGTCCGCTTGGGTGACGCCCCTGCCCGCGTTCGAACAGGCCCGGGTGCCGCCGCCGGTCCGGGATGTCCCGCTGCTGCCGTACCTGCGCGACGACGAGCACCCGTGGGGGTTGGACATCACCCTTACGGTCGAGCTGAACGGCCAGGTGATCTCGCGGCCGCCGTTCGCCGGGATGTACTGGACACCCGCGCAGCAGCTTGCTCACCTCACCGTCAACGGCGCGAGGGCTCGAACCGGCGATCTGTTTGCATCCGGGGCGGTGTCCGGCAGCGAACCCGACCAGCTCGGCTCGCTGATCGAGCTGACCTGGAATGGTCAACGCCCATTGCGCCTCGCCAACGGCGCCCGGCGCACCTTCCTGGAGGACGGCGACGAGGTCGTCATCCGAGCCACGGCGCCCGGACCGGCGGGAACCAGGGTCGGCATCGGCGAGGCACGCGGACGCATCCTGCCCGCACGCGGCTGAGTCCCTCCGGACGTCGACGAGCAGCTAGTCACAGTCGGGGCGAGCCCGCGGCAGTAGTTCGCCCGCCGTCCAATGTGCGTTCACCTGGCGTCGATAGCTTCCCTGATGACCTGCCCGGGCGGGCCCAGGGTGTGCCGGCCTACGACCACAATGACAGGAGTTGCACGTGTCCAGACTGGGAAGAGGTGTGGCAGGCGTCGCCGCGTTCGGCTTGGCGGCGGCGCTGAGCGTGCCGACGGCCGGCGGAGTGGCCGAGGCCAAGCAGGCCGGCGGGTCCGGCACCACCACGACGCCGATCAAGCACCTAGTGGTGATCTTCCAGGAGAACGTGTCCTTCGACCACTACTTCGGCACCTACCCCAAGGCGGCCAACACGTCCGGCCAGCCATTCCATGCGTCGCCCCGGACCCCGACCGCCAACGGTCTGGCCAACACGCCCGGCGCCGGCGGGACGGGGAACTTGCTCACCAACAACCCGAACCGCGACGCCGCAGGCAACCAGGTCAACCCGCGTCGCCTGGATCCCGCCAACCTAAACGACGTGCTGACCTGCGACCAGGACCACGACTACAACGACGAGCAGAAGGCCTTCGACGGCGGCGCGATGGACAAGTTCGTCACCACCGTTGGCACGGCGTCCGGGAAGAGCGGAACAGGGCAACCGTGCCAGGCGAGCGACGTTATGAACTACTACGACGGCAACACGGTAACCGGCCTGTGGAACTACGCCCAGCAATTCGCGATGGGCGACAACTCGTTCGGCACGACGTTCGGGCCGTCCGCGCCGGGCGCGATCAATCTTGCCGCAGGCGACACCGGCGGTGTCGGGCTCGTGATCAACGGCGCGGCGAGCAACGGTGACACGGTCAGCGACGGCGTCGGCGGCACCACGCTGATCGAGGACGCCCAGCCGTACTACGACGACTGCTCCACCCGTGACGCCGTCTCGCTGACCGGCAAGAACGTTGGCGAGATGCTGGACGCAACTGGCTTGAGCTGGGGCTGGTTCCAGGGTGGATTCCGTCCCACGACCAGCTTCGCCACTGCTACGGCAGGCACCCAGCCGACCAGCACCTTCATCCCCGACCAGTTCAAGGGCAAGTTCGCCGTTGCGCCGGCGTCCGACGAGGGCCTGTGCAACGCCGTCCACCCCGTCGGCGCGGCCCTCGGCGGCACCGGCGGAACAGTCGCCGGCGGGACCAATTACGGCAACAAGGACGACTACATCGCCCACCACGAGCCGTTTCAGTACTACGCCTCGACGGCCAACCCGCACCACGTGCCGCCCGCGTCGCTGTCGGCCATCGGCACCGACACGCAGACGATCACCGCCGGCACCCCGCAGTTCGACACCGCCAACCACCAGTACGATATGAGCGACTTCGACGCTCTGGTTGGCGCGATCTCGCACGGCTACCTCGCGGCGGACCGCCTGCCCGCCGTGAGCTTCCTGAAGGCACCCGGATACCAGGACGGACACGCCGGCTACTCCGACCCGTACGACGAGCAGCAATTCATCGCGACCGAGATCAACAACCTGCAGCACACTCCGGACTGGGCGAGCACCGCCGTCGTCGTTGCCTACGACGACAGCGACGGCTGGTACGACCACGTTTACAGCGGGATCCACAACACCTCGAACACGGCCGCGGTGGCGACCCCACCCGGACCACAGGATTTCCTCACCGGTGCGGGCCTGTGCGGCGACACGGCCGCGAAGCCACCGCTGGCCGGGCAGAGCGGCCGCTGCGGGTACGGTCCGCGCCTGCCGCTGCTGGTGATCTCGCCGTGGGCAAAGCACAACTACGTCGACCACACGCTGACCGACCAGAGCTCGATCCTGAAGTTCGTTGAGGACAACTGGCGGCTGCCGCGCATCGCCGGCTCGTTCGACGCCATCGCCGGCCGACTGAACGCGATGTTCGACTTCGCAGGTCACCGAGGCGGCAACGACACCCTGTTCCTGGACCCGGTCACCGGGCAACCGCGGCTGCCGAGGGAGCGCGGCTGACACGACGCTGCGCCGCAGCTCGTGACGGCGGAGTGGGCGATCGGGATCGGTCCGGTCCTCCACTCCGCCGCCACGTCTGGTGGCAAGCTGGGTTTATGACGACGCTGCCTGCCGGAACCCCGACCGAGCTGTTCATCGACGGCAAGTGGGGAGGCGGTTCGCAGGGCAGCTTCCCGGTGCTCGACCCGTCGACGGGCGACCGGATCGCCGACGTGGCGCGAGCCGGGGACGACGACGTCGCCCTTGCCGTATCAGCCGCTGGCTCGGCGCTGCCCGAGTGGGCCAGGACCGCGCCGCGGGAACGCGGCGAAGTGCTGCGCAGGGCGTACGAGCTCATGGTCGCGCGACGCGACGAGATCGCGTTCGTAATGAGCTTGGAGATGGGCAAGACGCTCACCGACGCACGCGCCGAGGTCAGCTACGCCGCCGAGTTCTTCCGCTGGTTCAGTGAGGAGGCGGTTCGTGTCGGTGGTGAGCTGCGGACCGCGCCGTCCGGGGCCAATCGCATTCTGACCTTCCGCAAACCCGTCGGAGTGTCGTTGCTCCTGACGCCGTGGAACTTCCCGGCCGCAATGGCCACCCGGAAGATCGGCCCGGCGCTGGCCGCCGGATGCACGGTGCTGCTCAAGCCGGCGCACGAGACGCCGCTGACCGCGCTGTTGCTCGCGCTGGTGCTGTCCGAGGCGGGTGCGCCCGCGGGAGTGGTCAATGTGCTGACCACGGACAAGCCGGCCGAGTTCGTGGCGGCTGCATTGTCGGATGCGCGGGTGCGCAAGCTGTCGTTCACTGGCTCAACGGGCGTCGGCTCCCAGCTGCTCAAGCAGGCGGCCGATCGCATCGTCAATTGCTCGATGGAACTCGGGGGGAACGCTCCATTCCTCGTCCTCGACGACGCCGACCTCGGCGCCGCCGTCTCCGGCGCCATGCTCGCCAAGATGCGCAACGGCGGCCAGGCGTGCACCGCCGCGAACCGGTTCCTCGTCCAGGATCGAGTCGCCGAGCCGTTCGCGGCAAAGCTCGCCGAGGCTATGGCGGCGCTGCGCGTCGGGGCGGGCACTGAGGAGCAAACCCAGCTGGGACCGATGGTCAGTTCGAGGGCCGTCGACGGCATTGCGGAAAAGGTGGGCGAGTCGGTGTCGGCGGGCGCCGTCGCGCGCATCGGCGGTGCTCGGCTGGACCGGCCCGGGTTCTTCTACCCGGCAACGGTGCTGACCGACGTGCCGCGCGAGTCGCCAGTTGCGACCGACGAGATCTTCGGGCCGGTCGCGCCGATCATTTCGGTACGCGATGAGGACGACGCCCTGACGGTCGCGAACGCCACCCAGATGGGGCTGACCGCCTACGTATACACCGGTGACCTGGCGCGTGGCCTGCGGGTGAGCGAGCGGCTCGAAGTCGGCATGGTCGGCCTCAACCGGGGCCTGGTCTCCGACCCGGCCGCCCCGTTCGGCGGCGTGAAGGAGTCCGGCCTCGGCCGCGAAGGCGGCTTCGAAGGCATCGACGAGTACCTGGAAACGACGTACGTGGCCACCAGCTGGTAGGCCAACAAATGGGCGTTCCCGACGCTCGCCGAACGCTGATCACGTGTTCCCCGCAATTGGACGCTGTCGGGCTGCGTCAGCACACAATCTCGGGGAAGAGGTGATCGACAAGCGGAGCAAATCAGGTTGCGAGCGTTGCGGTGATCCGCCGTGCGCCGGCAACCAGGATCGGGGCGTAGCAGGCCCCTGGCGTGCGGCCCAGCCGCTCGATGGGTCCCGAGATCGACAGCGCGGCCACCACAGCACCGGTCGTGTCCCGGACCGGCGCAGACACCGACGCCACACCGGCCTCGCGCTGGGCTACCGACTGCGCCCAGCCCCGGCGACGGGCCTCCGCCAGGGTTCGCGCAGTGAACTTCGCGTGGGCGAGCACCTCCTCGAGCGCGTCCCGTTCAGCCACGGTGAGCTCAGCGCATAGCACCTGCGCCCCGGACCCGGCCGTTAGCGGTAGCCGGCTGCCCACCGGAACGGTCGTGCGCAGCCCGTGCGCGCGCTCGGCGGACGCGACGCAGACGCGCTCGATGCCATCGCGCCGGTAGAGCTGGGCGCTCTCGCCGCTCTCGTCGCGCACCCAGGCCAGGACGGGCTGGGCGGCACTCACCAGGGGGTCGGGGAGCACTGCCGCGAGTTCGGCGAGCCGAGGGCCGAGGACGAAGCGACCCTCGACATTGCGGGAGACCAGCCGGTGGATCTCGAGCGCCACGGCCAGCCGATGCGCAGTGGCTCGTGGCAAGCCGGTGGCCTCGACAAGCTCCGCAAGCGAGCGTGGTGCCTCGGCGATCAAGTCGAGCACGCCGACGGCCTTGTCAAGCACGCCGATTCCGCTAGGCTGTCCCATAACGCAATACTATTGTCCCATATTATGAGATGGCAATTCTGAGAGGCAACGAGACCATGGGCAGGACGCTCGCCGAGAAGCTCTGGGAGAGCCACGCCGTCCGCAGCGCACCGGGTGAGCCAGACCTGCTGTACATCGACATGCACCTCGTCCACGAGGTCACCAGCCCGCAGGCGTTCGACGGGCTGCGACTCGCGAATCGTCCGGTGCGCCGGCCCGATCTCACCCTGGCCACCGAAGACCACAACGTCCCGACCATCGGGATAGAGCTGCCGATCGCGGACCCGGTGAGCCGCACCCAGGTCGAGACGCTGCGCAAGAACTGCGCCGAGTTCGGCATCCGCCTCTATCCGATGGGTGATGCCGATCAGGGCATCGTGCACGTGATCGGCCCGCAGCTGGGCATCACCCAGCCCGGCATGACGATCGTCTGCGGTGACTCGCACACCTCGACGCACGGCGCGTTTGGGGCGCTTGCGTTCGGCATCGGCACCAGCCAGGTCGAGCACGTCCTCGCTACGCAGACGCTGCCGCTGGACCGGCCGAAGACGATGGCCGTCACCGTGAACGGCGACTTGCCGCCGGGAGTGACCCCGAAGGACCTCATCCTTGCCCTCATCGCCAAAACCGGCACAGGCGGCGGGCAAGGCTACATGGTGGAGTACCGGGGCAGCGCATTCGAGGCGATGTCGATCGAAGGCCGGATGACGGTCTGCAATATGACCATCGAATGGGGCGCCCGAGCGGGCATGATCGCCCCGGATGAGACCACATTCGCCTATTTGCAAGGGCGCCCGCACGCACCGCGGGGCGAGCAATGGGACGCCGCGGTCGAATACTGGACCGGCCTGCGCACCGACGACGACGCCGCGTTCGACGCGGAGGTCACGCTCGACGCCGCAACCCTCACCCCATACGTCACCTGGGGCACAAACCCGGGCCAGGGGGCGCCGCTAGGCGCCAGCGTGCCGGATCCTGCGGGCTTCGCGGACGACGCCGACCGGCTGGCGGCGGAGAAGGCGCTGGCGTACATGGGATTGACGGCCGGCACCCCACTGTGCGACATCACGGTCGACACCGTCTTCGTCGGGTCGTGCACAAACGGCCGCATCGAGGACCTGCGCGCCGCCGCCGACATCATCAACGGACGCAAGGTGGCGGACGGAGTGCGCATGCTGGTCGTGCCCGGTTCGATGCGGGTGCGCGCACAGGCCGAAGCCGAAGGGTTGGACGCGATCTTCACCGCCGCGGGAGCCGAGTGGCGGCAGGCCGGCTGCTCGATGTGTCTCGGCATGAACCCAGACCAGCTCGCGCCGGGCGAACGCAGCGCATCCACGTCGAACCGGAACTTCGAGGGGCGGCAGGGGAAAGGCGGCCGGACCCATCTCGTCTCGCCACTGGTCGCCGCAGCCACCGCGGTCACCGGCCACCTGGCCAGCCCGGCTGACCTGTAAAGGGAATCGAGCGATGGACAAGTTCACCGTGCACGCCGGGCGCGCCGTTCCGCTCCGCCGCAGCAACGTCGACACCGATCAGATCATCCCCGCGGTGTACCTCAAACGGGTGACCCGAACCGGCTTCGAGGATGGCCTATTCAGCGCCTGGCGGGCGAACGAGCCGGACTTCGTGCTGAACCAAGGCCGCTACGGGGGTGCAACCATCCTCGTCGCGGGTCCCGACTTCGGCACGGGTAGCTCGCGGGAGCACGCGGTGTGGGCGCTGATGGACTACGGATTCAAGGCAGTAATCTCCCCGCGATTCGCTGACATCTTCAGGGGAAACTCTCTCAAGGCAGGACTGCTGACCGTCGTGCTGGACGAGAAGATCGTGCAGCGGCTGCTTGACGACATCGAGGACGACCCGGCCACTGAGGTGACCGTCGATCTGATCGAGCGGCAGGTGCGCTGGAGCGGTGAGGTCCATGGCTTCGACCTTGACCACTACACGCGGTGGCGACTGCTCGAAGGGCTCGACGACATCGGGCTGACCCTACGGCAGACAGATGCGATCGCGACCTACGAGGCGACGCGCAAGCCGTGGCTGCCGGCTGTCTCCTGAGCTCGAATCTGGCCCGGTCGGGCAGATTTCGTGACTGGCGCTGAGATTTCGCCGACACGGAAGAAGAAAAGTGCCGCGACACAGGCGGATTTCGTTGGTGTAAGGCGATTCAGGTCCTACCGTGTCGGGCAAGCCGGCCCACAGGTCGAGCCCACGCACCTACGTCCAGGGAGGACACGTGCCAAACAAGGCAGAATTCATCGAGTTGCTCGCCCAGCGGCTCGATGAAGACAAGAAGCGCGCGGCGCACGTTCTCGACGCCGTCATCCACACGGTCTATGTGAACATCGCGAGGGGCGAGCGGGTCACGCTGACCGGATTCGGCATCTTCGAGAAGCGCGACCGGGCGGCCCGCATCGCTCGCAACCCGGCGACCGGTGCGAGAGTGCGGGTCAAGAAGACCTCCGTTCCTGCGTTCCGCCCCGGCGCGGAGTTCAAGGCGATCGCGAGCGGCGCCAAGAAGCTGGCGGCGAAGAAGGCTGCACCCGCGAAGAAGGCCGCACCCGCGAAGAAGGCCGCACCCGCGAAGAAGGCCGCGCCCGCGAAGAAGGCCGCGCCCGCGAAGAAGGCCGCGGCCAGCAAGACAGCGGCCAAGAAGGCCGCTGCGAAGAAGGCACCCGCGCGCAAGGTTGCCCGCTAGCCGATCTCCGTATCGAAGGGTCCCGTGTGCGTCAGCGCCGGGGCCCCTTCGGCGTACGTGGGCGGTGGAAGCATCAGCGGGCGACGTCGTAGTAGTCGGCCGACATGGCCGAAACCCGCGTGGCGTCGGCGCAGCAGAGCACCCAGAAGGCGCCCTTGCGCGTCGCCACCGAAGTCGGTGTCGGCTCGATCGGCAGACGCGAGACCAGTCCCGGGACCGCGGTGCCTTGACTCGCCACGACCACCGTGGCACCGGGCTTCGCCAGCGCAAGCAGTTCACGCAGCGTGCCGAGCGGATCATCGATGAACGACTCGTCTGAGAACGCCGGCAGAATCTCGACCTGAATCCCCAGCTGTTCAGCCAGCGGCGCGACCGTCTGCATGCATCGGGCGCGATCTGCGGACACGATGCGGTCGACGGCGAAATACGACAGCGCGGTGGCGAGCTGCTCGGCCCGAGCCCGACCCTCCGTATCCAAGGGCCGATCGCGATCATCGCCGTTCCACGCCGAACGCTTGCCGGCCCTGGCATGCCGCAGCAGGACGAGGACGGCGTGCGGCACCGGCATCGCGGCAAACGCATCGAGCACATCGCGGTAGACGTCGTGGCTCACCCGGCGGCGCGCCTCGTCCACGGCCAGCCAGACGAGCTCGTCGACCTCCCGGTTGGGTGTGAACCGTCCGGTGAGATAACGCATGCAGAAGAACGCGACGCTCTTCGGCACCCCGTCCACCGGGTATTCGACGCAGCCCAACCGGCGGCTGACTGCGACCTCGGCACCGATCTCCTCACGTACCTCGCGAACTGCGCCCGCCAGCTCGCTCTCGCCGCCGTCGAGCTTGCCCTTGGGCAGCGTCCAATCGTCGTACCGAGGCCGATGAATCACGGCGACTCGGATCTCGCCAGCGATCTCGCACCATACGACTCCACCGGCGGCCTTGAGCTGCGGGGTCACCGGCTACTCGCCGCGGTGCCCGAGACGGTTCATCAACACGTCCTGATAGTCGACCTGCTGCGCCCCGCCGGAACGCACCCACTTGTCGTCCGGCTCGAGTTCCCACGCGGCGGTATTCGGAGCAAAGGCGGTGTCCAGGCATAGCCGGATGTGCTCGGTAGCGGCGTAGTCGCTGACCCGGCACAGCACCTCGATCCGGCGATCGAGGTTGCGGTGCATCAGATCAGCCGAGCCTATCCAGTACTCCGGGTCGCCATCGTTGGCGAAATAGAAGATCCGCGAATGCTCCAGGAATCGGCCGAGGATCGAGCGGGTCCGGATGTTGTCCGACAGGCCAGGTACGCCGGAGCGGATGGTGCAGAACGTCCGCACCAGCAGGTCGATCTGCACACCCACCCGAGACGCGCGGTACAGCGCGTCGATGATCTGCTCGTCCACCAGGTGATTGGTCTTGATCTGAATGCGGGCCTCCCGGCCCGCGTCGGCATGCTTGCATTCGCGTTCGATCCGCTCGATGAGTCCGGCCCGAAGCCCTTGCGGAGCTACCAGCAGCGAGCGGTATTCGGTGTGCCGTGAGTAGCCGGTGAGCACGTTGAACAGGTCGGTGAGGTCGGCGCAGATTGCCTCATCGGCCGTGAACAGCCCGAGGTCCTCGTAGAGGCGGGCGGTCTTCGAGTGGTAGTTGCCGGTGCCGACATGGGCGTAACGCTTGATCTGGCCGCCTTCCTGCCGCACCACCAGGGCCGTCTTGCAGTGGGTCTTCAGCCCGACGAGGCCGTACACGACGTGGCAGCCCGCGCGCTCCAGGGCACGGGCCCACTTGATGTTCGCCTGCTCGTCGAAACGAGCCGTGATCTCGACGAGCGCGACGACTTGCTTGCCCGCCTCGGCCGCGTCGATGAGGGCGTTCACGATCGGGGAGTCTCCCGACGTGCGGTACAGCGTCTGCTTGATCGCGAGAACGTTCGGGTCGGCGGCGGCCTGCTCGATGAAGCGCTGGACGCTAGTGGCAAACGACTCGTACGGATGATGCACGAGGACGTCGCCCTCGCGCAGCGTGGCGAAGACGGATATGGGCGTCTCGCCCTCGGCGAATCGCGGGTGGGTCGCGGGGACGAACGGGCGCTCCTTCAGCGCCGGGCGGTCCACGTCGTAGACCTGCCACAGGGCGCTGAGATCCAGCAGCCCGGGTACCCGTACGACCTCGTCCGCCTTCAGGTCGATCTCGCTGGTTAGCAGCGACAGCACGGCGTCGTCCATGTCATCGGCCACTTCCAGCCGCACCGCCGGCCCGAATCGACGGCGCACCAGCTCCCGCTCCAACGCCTGCAGCAGATCCTCGTCGCGGTCTTCCTCCATCTCGAGGTCGGCGTTACGGGTGACGCGGAACAGGTGGTGTTCGCCAATGTCCATGCCGGGAAAGAGCATCGGCAAATGAGCGGCGATGAGGTCCTCGAGAGGCAGGAACTCGGCCTCGGTAGCGGTCTGCGACACCACGACGAACCGGGGCACGTTGTTGGGCACCTTGACCCGGGCGAAGCGCTCGACCTCGCTGTCCGGCCCACGGACCAGCACGGCGAGGTTGAGTGAAAGCCCTGAGATATAGGGGAATGGATGCGCTGGATCGACGGCGAGTGGCGTCAGCACCGGGAAGACCTTGGACCCGAAGTACCGCCCCAGCCGCTCGCGTTCCTCGTCGTCCAGGGCATCCCAGCGCACGATGCGGATGCCCTCGTCGGCGAGCGCGGGCTGGATGTCCTCGAGGAAGCACCGGGCGTGCCGGTCGGCGAGCTCGCGGGTGCGCTCGGCGAGCTTGGCCAGCGTTTCGCGCGGCGACAGCCCGTCGGCGGATGTGACTTGCAGACCCATCTGCGCGCGTCGCTTCAACCCGGCGATGCGCACCATATAGAACTCGTCGAGGTTGCTCGCGAAGATCGCCAGGAACTTCATCCGTTCCAGCAGTGGCTGGCGACGATCCTCGCCCAGCGCGAGCACCCGTGCGTTGAACGCGAGCCAGGACAGTTCCCGATTGCTGAACCGGTCCGCGGGCAGATCAGCGGCGAGATCGGGCTCCGGTTCGAGGTCGCCCTCCGGAACCGAGTCCGAAGGGTCGATGGCTGGAGGCGGGAGCGCCGTGGGCTGGGGCGGCGTTTCCGCGCTCAGGGTCTTGCTGCCGGTCGCCGAGGTCATGGACCCATCATGCCCCGCCCGGGTCAACGCCGGATAATCCCGCGATCAACAGCGGGCGGGCTGATCGGCCTGCGCACGCTGGTGCTGCAGCGCGTTCGTCTGCACTCCGAGCCCCACCTCAGCGGCACGCTGCAGGTCAGCGGGTGTGTCGACGTCGCACCGCAGCCCCGGGGATGCCGTGAGGCGGCGGGCGGCGCTCGCGGCGTGACGTGCCGCCGACGAGGCTCCGAAAAGGGGCCGCAGCGCGGTGCCCGGCAGCGCGGTGAGCAGCGTGCTGCCCGTCCCCGTCGCGTCGGCGGCGAAGGACCGGGCGTATCGCGACGCTTCACCCAGCGCCGCGTCGAGGTCGGCGCCGCGCAGGGCCGGCAGGTCGCCCACTAGCGCGGCCACACCGTCACCCGGCCAGCGCGCCCGAGCGTAGGCAGCCCCCTCGGACAGCGCGGCGTTCAGGCCCGGTCGGGACTGCACGAGCGCCCCGGGATGCTCGTCGTCGGCCCGGTCGGTGACGACGAGCAGGCGTGCGACCCGGTCGGCCGCGTCGATCGCGGCCAGCGTGTCGGCCCGCATCGCGCGCACCAGCTGGACATGTTGGTCACTGTCGGTGCTTGCTGCGAGCAGCCGGGACTTGGCCTGCGGCAAGGCCTTCATCGGGACGAGGACGGTCCACCTGACAAACATCGCAGAACGACGGGCCTTCCGGACGTGACAGACGCGGGCGACGTCTACGCTAGCCTGCGGCTTCGCGAGAGATGGGGTGTGACGGTGCCGAGGCAGCCGAAGCGTCGCCAGGTGTCGGCCGAGCATTCGCCGCCGTGGCTTCGGGTCTGCGTCGTCCTGCTCTGGCTGCCGATCGGCGCGCTGTTCAAGCTGCGCTGGCGAAACGTGGCGAGCATCCCGGTCACCGGGCCCGCCATTCTCGTCATCAACCACATCTCCTACGCCGATCCATTCATCGTCGCCCGATTCGTCTACGACGCCGGACGCACCCCGCGGTTCCTGGCCAAACGCAGCCTGTTCGGCATCAAGGTCATCGGCAGCGCGCTGCGCGGCACCGGCCAGATCCCGGTCGACCGGGGTACCGCCGACGCGCGGCAGTCCTTGGACGAGGCCGTGGCCGCACTCGGCCGCGGCGAAGTGGTCGTCGTCTATCCCGAGGGCACGGTCACCCGCGACCCGAACTGGTGGCCGATGACCGGAAAGACCGGCGCCGCCCGTCTGGCGCTGCTCGCCCCGGACGTGCCGGTGGTTCCCGCCGCGCAATGGGGCGCGCAGTTCGCCGTGGACATCTACCACAAGCGGTACCGCCCATTGCCGCGAAAGCCGGTGACGCTGACGACCGGTCAGCCCATCGACCTGAGCAGATTCCGGGACCACCCGCCAACTGGCCGGATTCTGCGGGAGATGACCGATGTCATGATGCGCGCCATCCGCGATCTGCTAGGGGAGCTGCGCGGCGAGCAACCGCCCGCCGGGCCGTTGTGGCAAAACGTCCACGGCCACACGACCGTCGAGCAGGGGGGCGCGTGAGCGAGCGCAGCGAGCGAACCATGGGCGTTGGCCGTCCGCGACGTGGTCGCGGACGTGCGCTGCGCAGCGTCGAGCGGAGGCGCGCGTGACCCGCGCCGCCGTTGTCGGCGCGGGATCGTGGGGCACGGCGTTCGCCAAAGTGCTGGCCGACGCGGGCACCCCGGTAACCCTGTGGGCGCGGCGGCGCGAGCTTGCGGAACGGATCAACAAGGAGCACGAGAACGCCGACTACCTGCCTGGGTTGGTGCTGCCTGCCGCGGTCACCGCGACGGGGGATCACGTGGCTGCGCTGGCTGGCGCGGACCTGGTGGCCTTCGCGATCCCGGCGCAGAGCCTCCGCGCGAACCTCGGCGAGTGGGTTCCGTACCTGGACAATGACGCCACGCTGGTGAGCCTGATGAAGGGCGTCGAGCTGGGCACCTCCAAGAGGATGAGCGAGGTCATCGCCGAGGTTGCCGGTGCGTCGCCCTATCGGGTAGCCGTTGTCTCGGGGCCGAACCTGGCCCGGGAAATCGCAGCCGAGCAACCGACGGCCACCGTCGTGGCGTGCACCGACCTGGAACGTGCGATAGGCATCCAGCACGCCTGCGCGAACGCCTACTTCCGGCCCTACACCAATACCGACGTGGTCGGGTGCGAGCTCGGCGGGGCCGTCAAGAACGCCATTGCGCTGGCGTGCGGCATGGCGCAGGGGATGGGCTTCGGCGACAATACCCAGGCGTCGATTATCACCCGAGGCCTGGCCGAGACAGCCCGGCTCGGCACCGCCCTCGGGGCCGACCCGATGACCTTCGCGGGCTTGGCCGGCCTCGGTGACCTGGTCGCCACGTGCAGCTCCCCGCTGTCGCGCAACCGGACCTTCGGCGAACGGTTGGGCCGGGGCGAGTCGCTCGAGCAGGCGCAGCACGCCACACACGGCCAGGTGGCCGAGGGCGTCAAGTCCTGCCGGGCGATCCTCAACCTGGCCGAGCGAGCGGGCGTCGAGGTTCCCATCACCCAAGCCGTTGAGCAGGTCTGCTTCGGCGGACTGGATCCCAGGGACATGGTGCGGATGATGATGTCGCGGACCATGAAGAGCGAACGGGCCGATCGGTAGGGTCGAGGTCCATGAGCCGTTTCCCTGATCATCGGTTACGCATGGTGGCCCGATGACCCCGAAGATCCGGGTCGCCGTGGTGTACGGCGGCCGCAGCAGCGAGCACGGGGTGTCGGTGGTCTCGGCGGGCAGTGTGCTGTCGGCGTTGGACCCGGAGCGGTACGAGATCGTTCCCGTCGGCATCACCCGCGAAGGCGGCTGGGTGCTGACGGGCGCCGACCCGGCCAAGCTGCAGATCACCGGACGCGAGATGCCCGAGGTCGACGCCGGGACCGCGGTCGTGCTGCCCGGGGATCCGACGTCCGATGGTCTCGTCGTGGTCGAGCCGGGTGAAGGTGCCAGGGTGCTCGGCGCGGTCGACGTGGTCTTCCCGGTGCTGCACGGGCGATTCGGCGAGGACGGCACGATCCAGGGCCTGCTGGAGATGGCTGGCGTCCCGTATGTCGGCGCCGGGGTGTTCGCGAGCGCCGCGGCCATGGACAAAGAGATCACCAAGAAGCTGCTGCGCGCCGAGGGACTACCAGTCGCCGACTACCTCGCCGTGACACCGACCCAAGAGGTGTCGGTCATCGACGTCGAGCACCTCGGGCTGCCACTCTTCGTAAAGCCGGCCCGGGCCGGATCGAGCGTCGGGATCAGCAAGGTCCGGCAAGGGGCCGATCTCGCCGACGCCATTGCCATGGCGCGTGAGCACGATCCCAAGGTGCTGATCGAGGCGGCCGTGGCCGGCCGCGAGGTCGAGTGCGGTGTGCTGGAGGACGAGCGCGGTCAGCCACAGGCGAGCGTCCCGGCAGAGATCCGGCTGGTGCGCGGGCACGACTGGTACGACTTCGAGGCCAAATACCTCGACGACGCTTGCGAATTCGACGTCCCCGCGAGGCTGCCGGCCGACCTCACCCAGCAGCTGCGGGATGCCGCGTGCCGGGCATTCACGGCGATCGACTGCGCCGGGCTCGCACGCGTCGACTTCTTCATCACGCCGGACGGCCGGCTGGTCGTCAACGAGATCAACACCATGCCCGGCTTCACGCCGATCTCGATGTTCCCGCGGGTGTGGGCGGCGTCGGGGGTGGACTATCCCGAGCTCGTCGACCGGCTCATAGCGTCGGCCCTGCGCCGCGCAGGACGGCTCTGACCCGTCTCCTTACGTCTTGATCTGAGGGTTGCTGTCGCTGTACAACGCAGACCCTCAGATCACCAAGGGAAGATGCCGGGCTACGGGCGATGTGTACACAGCGAGGCGGTCGGTGGCGCCGGTTTGCCGAATTGCGCGACCTGGCATACCGCCGGCAGCACCGAGGCGATTGCGTCGGACAACGGAGCAAGCGGCGGCTGAGGGTAAGCGACGGGAACCGTCACCTCGATGTAGACGCTGCGATCCACTGTGGTGAAGATGTTCTGCTTCGCTTCGTTGACTGGCGCCCAGACGACGGTGCCCGTCGAGCCGGTGATCGGATACAGCACCCCGCTGCTGCCCGGCGTCAGCATCCTGGGCCTCGGCACACCGCACCGCAGCACGATGGCTGGGTCTCCCCAGGCCACAACGTACGGGGACGACGAGACCACCCGGCGTTGCGCGAGGTCCTGCAGCCGCACCGGCAGGGCGGTCAGCAGCTTCGCGCAGTCGGCAGCCGCAGCCGGGTTGTCCGGTGGCGGTGACAGCGAGGTGGGCGTGAGCGCCGACGGCTGGGTCGTGATCGCCGCGCTGGGGCCACCGCTCGAGGACCCGCCGAGCCCGCCCGCGAGAAGCAGCGCGAGCAGCACCGTGACGGGAACAGCGATCGCGCCCGCAATCAGGGCATGGTGCCGGCGGACGGGGTCTATGCGCGGTCCGATCTACAGATGCACGACGGGGCAGGTCAGCGTGCGGGTGATGCCGGACACGGCCTGCACCTTCGCGACGACCAGCTTGCCCAGGTCGTCGACTGTGGCCGCCTCGGCGCGCACGATCACGTCGTACGGCCCGGTGACGTCTTCGGCGGTAGTGACGCCGGAAATGTTCGCGATCTCGTTGGCGACGGCAGCGGCCATGCCGACCTCGGTCTGGATCAGAATGTACGCGTTGACCTGCTGCCCTGACGTCATCGTCGGCGCGTCCTTCCGTCGTCGCTGCACTGGACGGGTAGAACGTAGCGCAGACCTGTCGACGCAATCCGGCTGCCGTCACGGCTACGGGCAGCGACAGCCGAGCAGAGAATGAGGATGACCGACATCACCGTTTCCGACGTGGGGGAGTTCGGCCTCATCGCGCGGATCACCGCGGGCCTCGATCTGGCCGAGTCCACGCTGGTTGGCCCGGGCGACGACGCAGCAGTCGTCTGGGCGACGGACGGACGGGTGGTCGCCACCACCGACCTACTGATCGAGAACCGCCACTTCCGGCGTGATTGGTCGACGGCGAACGACATCGGGCACAAGGCGGCGGCCAGGAGTTTCGCCGACGTGGTGGCGATGGGTGCCGTGCCGACGGCGCTGCTGGTTGCGTTCGGCACGCCGGGCGATCTCGAGCTCAGCTGGGTCGACGGGCTGGTCGCCGGGCTGCGGGAGGAGTGCGGCGAGGTCGGTGCGGCAGTGGTAGGCGGGGACGTCTCGGCGGCCGACGTCATCACCCTCGGGGTCACCGCGCTCGGCGACCTGCAGGGCCGCAGCCCGGTTACGCTCGCGGGCGCCCGTGCCGGGGATCTCGTCGCCGTAGCCGGGCGGCTGGGCTGGGCGAGCGCCGGCCATGCGGTGTTGAGCAGGGGTTTCCGGTCACCGGTGCAGGTGGTCACCGCGCACCGCCGTCCCGAGCCGCCGTATGCCGAGGGCCCCCGCGCGGCCGTCCTCGGCGCCACGGCGATGACCGATATCAGCGACGGGCTGGTCATCGACCTGGAGCATCTCGCGGCGGCCAGTGCGGTGCGCGTCGCGCTGACGGCGGCCTCGATTCCGGTCCCGCTGAAGCTAACCGAGGTCGGCGCCGCACTCAACACCGACCCGCTCAGCTGGGTGCTCACCGGGGGCGACGACTATGCGCTCGCGGCGACCTTCCCCAATGGCACGCAGCTGCCGGACGGCTGGGCGGTGATCGGCGCCGTGACCGAAGGCGAGGGCGTGCGGGTGGACGGCCGGCGCTGGCCGTCCAGGGGGCACGAGCACTTCCGCTAGAGACTCGGGCTCAGGCGCGGATGACCTTGCCGGCCTTCAGGCAGGACGTGCACACGGTCAGCCGCTTGCGCGTGCCCGGCGCGACGCGAGCGCGCACGGTCTGGACGTTGGGGTTCCACCGGCGATGTGTGCGACGGTGCGAGTGCGAGACGGACATGCCGAAGCCAGGCCCCTTGCCGCAGACATCGCAGACCCTGGCCACTGTGGCCTCCTTGACAGCGTCGGTACCGGTCGACTCACACAACACGCCCGGTGGCGAGCCGGGCTGCGCAGGTTAGTCTAGCCGGGCGGCACTGCGGGAGCCAAAATCCCGGCTAGACCACCGCTTTGCTGGCCGAACCGGGCTTGGCATGGTGGCTGCAGACCCGCGCTGCACAGGCAGAGCGATTGCACGCAGCTTCCCGGATCGGAACTCAGCCTGGACGGTCGGTGCGGGACAGTAACCTCGGCCTACCGGAGATCTGACAGGAGCAGGGTGGACGTCGTGCTCGAAACGCTGGACGCCCCTGCGGTGCGTCGGTGGAGCCTCGCCGCCGCAGCAGCCCTCGCTGCCCATCAGGACGAGATCGACGATCTGAACGTCTACCCAGTTCCGGACGGTGACACGGGGACCAATCTGGCGCTGACCATGCGGGCGGCGGCCGACGCCCTCGGCGCGCACACGACAGACACCGCGTTGGGCGCGCTGCGTGAGATGGCCCACGGGGCCGTCCTCGGCGCGCGGGGCAATGCCGGCGTGATCGTCTCGCAGATCCTGCGCGGCCTGGCCGACGGTATTGCCGAGCCCGATGCTGGCGGCACAGCGGATGTCGACGGATGCGACGGCAATCGGCTGCGCCGCGGCCTGCAGGTGGCCGCGAGTCACGCATATGCCGCGGTGGCGCGACCGGTCGAGGGCACGATCCTATCGGTCGCTCGGGCGGCGGCCGACGCTGCACGTGGTGTGCCCCCGTCGGCAACGCTGCCGTCGGTGGTTACCGCGGCGCTCGCCGGTGCCGCCGAGGCCTTGCGGCATACGCCTGAGCAGCTGCCCGTCCTGGCCCGCGCCGGGGTCGTCGACGCGGGCGGCCGCGGGCTGGTGGTGCTGCTCGGTGCGCTGGCCAGCATCGTCACGGGAGTCGAGGAGCCGGCCGGCCGGCCGCCGCGGGTGGTCCGCTGTCGCGATGCGCTGCAGGCGATGCGTGAATCGGGCAGCGCCGAATTCGGCTACGAGGTCCAGTATCTGCTGCACGCGAACGAAGAGCTGGTCGCCCTGCTGCGTGCAGAGCTTGCCGCCATCGGCGATTCGGTGGTGGTGGCCGGGACCGGCGACGGGCTGTGGAGCGTCCACGTGCACGTCGACGACGTGGGTGCGGCGATCGAGGCCGGCGTCGAGGCGGGACGTACCCGGCGGATCACGGTCGTGCGCTTCGCCGACCAGATCGCCGCCGACGCGATCGAGGTACGGCCGAGCCGGACGGGCGTGGCAGTGGTCGCGGTCGCGCCAGGCGACGGTTTGGCGCACCTGTTCAGCGGCGAGGGGGTGCGGGTGGTCGAGGCGGGAGCGGGCGTCGACCCGTCCCAGGCGAAAGTCCTCGACGCGGTGCTGGCCACCGGCGCCGCGCAGGTGATCCTGCTGCCCAACGCCACGCAGACGTCGGATGTGGCCGATGCCGCCGCCGACGAAGCTCGCGCCGTCGGGGTCGAGGTGGCCGTCGTCCCCACCCATTCGCCGGTGCAGGGCCTCGCGGCGGTCGCCGTCCATGACGCCAGCCGACATTTCCACCAGGACGTCATCGCGATGGCCGAGGCGGCCGCCGCCACCCGGTGGGCCGAGATCACCGTCGCTCAGCGCGAGGCGCTCACGTCGGTCGGCCGCTGTCAGCCCGGTGACGTGCTGGGGCTGATCGTCGGTGAGGTCGTCGAGATCGGGAAAGACGTCGAGTCGGTGACCCGGGCAGTCCTCGACCGCCTGCTGGCCGCTGGGGGCGAGCTGATCACGATTGTGACTGGTGCCGAGGCCGATGCAGCGGGCGTCGAGGCGCTGAAGGCATACCTGACCGCCGCTCAGCCGCTCGTCGAGGTCGCGGTTTTCGACGGCGGGCAGCCGAACTTCCCCCTGCTGATCGGTGTCGAGTAGGCGACCGTGGCGCGTTGGGACACACCGCTCGCCGAGGTCATCGGCGGACGTACCGCCAAGACGCTCGAGGGGGCGTTCGGCATCCGGACAGTGGGCGACCTGCTGCGCCATTACCCGCGGCGGCTGGCCGAACGCGGGCAGCTGACCGACCTCGCATCGCTACGCGTCGACGCCGACGTCACGGTGCTCGCCGAGGTGCGCACGTGTCGGATGGTTCCGTACCGCTCCAGGATCGGTGGGCGGGCGGAGAGTCGCCTGGAGGTGGTCGTGGGCGACGGGAGAGGCACGCTGCAGCTGACGTTCTTCGGGCGGCGGCAGGCCTGGCGTGAACGCGAGCTGACACCGGGCACGCTGGGCCTGTTCGCCGGCAAGGTGAGTGTCTTCCGCAACACCCGCCAGCTCACCCACCCGGAGTACGAGCTGCTGCCAGGCGATGGCTTCGAGCGACATGAGGCGGACCTCTACGCCAACACGCTGATCCCGGTGTACCCCGCGACCAAGGAGATCCGCAGCTGGACGATCGCCAAAGCCGTCGGGTTGGTGCTGGGCAGTCTCGACCGGGTCGACGACCCGATGCCGCCCGATGTCATGGCCCGGCACGGGTGGATGGACCTCGGGAGCGCACTGGAGGCGATGCACCAGCCGGACAGCCGCGAGCAGTGGTGGGCGGCCCGGCATCGGCTCAAATGGGACGAGGCGCTCCGCGTGCAGCTCGCTCTCGCGCAGCGCCGGGCGGCTGCGGCGGCGAATCCGGCGACGCCGCGTCCTCGGATAGGCAGCGGTATCCTCGCTGCGTTCGACGCCCGCCTGCCGTTCGAACTCACCGCCGGGCAGCGCAACGTGGGCGCCGAACTGGCCGGGGAGCTGGCGCGTCCGCACCCGATGCATCGGCTGCTGCAGGGCGAGGTCGGTTCGGGAAAGACCGTCGTTGCGCTGCGGGCCATGTTGCAGGTCGTCGACGCCGGCGGACAGGCCGCGCTGCTGGCGCCCACCGAGGTGCTGGCCAGCCAACACGCCCGCACGATCGAGTCCATGCTCGGTGAGCTGGGCCAGGCTGGGCGACTGGGCGGCGCCGAGCATGCCACCCGGGTGGCCCTGCTTACCGGTTCGCTGCCCGCGGCCGCGCGCAGGGCGGCTCTGCTCGATGCCGCCAGCGGAGCGGCCGGCATCGTTGTCGGCACGCACGCCCTGATCCAGGAGCATGTCGCGTTCGCCGATCTCGGTCTGGTCGTGGTCGACGAGCAGCACCGCTTCGGCGTCGAGCAGCGCGATGCCCTGCGCGGCAAGGCAGATCGGCCGCCGCACCTGCTGGTGATGACCGCCACTCCGATCCCACGTACGGTCGCCATGACGGTGTTCGGCGATCTGGAGACGTCAGTCCTGCGGGAGCTGCCGCTCGGCCGATCACCGATCACCACCACCGTCGTCCCGACGGCCGAGAAGCCGGCGTGGCTGGCCCGGATGTGGCAGCGCATCCGAGAAGAGGTCGCGGCGGGGCGGCAAGCGTACGTGGTCTGCCCGCGGATCGGCGACGACGACACTGAGAACGACCTATACGCGAGCTCCGACGAGCCCACCGCACGCCCGCCGCTCGCCGTCAACGATGTGCTGCCGATGCTCCGCGACGGTCCGCTGGTCGGTCTTCGGCTCGCCCCGCTCCACGGCCAGCTCACGCCCGACGTCAAGGACGCCACGATGGCCGAGTTCCTGGCGGGGCAGACGGACATCCTGGTGGCGACGACCGTCGTGGAGGTCGGCGTGGACGTCCCTAACGCGACGGTCATGGCGATCATGGACGCCAGCCGGTTCGGCGTCTCGCAGCTGCACCAGATGCGCGGCCGGGTCGGACGTGGGGCGTCGCCGGGCATCTGCCTGCTGGTCACCGATGCCCCGGCGGGCTCGGCGGCGCGGGAGCGGCTCGACGCCGTCGCGGCCACCACTGACGGGTTCGAGCTGGCCCGGCTGGACGTCGAGCAGCGCCGAGAGGGAGACGTCCTGGGGGTCACCCAGTCCGGACGGCGTTCCGCGCTGCGCCTGGTGTCGTTGCTTCACGACGAGGGGTTGATCGCCCAGGCACGCGCTGAGGCGGTTGAGCTCGTCGACGCCGACCCTGACCTGCTCGATCATCCGTTGCTCGCCCTCCAGGTTGCCCAGCTGTTCGCCGACGGCCAGGCCGAATATCTGGAGAAGGCGTGAGACTGCGTGCGCCCCCCGGTCGCCTCACTCCAGACCCGTGGTGTCACCGCCCGGCGGCCGGCGCATGAAGATCATCGCTGGCATCGCCAAGGGACGGCGGCTGGCCGTTCCGGCGAGGGGCACCCGGCCCACGTCCGATCGGGCCCGCGAGGCGCTGTTCAATACCCTTGCGGGGCTCCTCGACCTCGCCGGCGCTCGGCTGCTGGACCTGTTTGCGGGCACCGGGGCGGTGGGGCTGGAGGCCTTGTCCCGCGGCGCGGCTCACGTCACGTTCGTCGAGTCGGACCGGTCGGCCGTGCAGATCCTCGCCCGCAACATCGCGACCGTCGGGCTGCCGTCGACCTCCGTCCTGCGGTGCACCGCAGAGTCCTTTCTGGCAACGACCGGCAGTGAGGAGCCATTCGGGCTGGTGTTCGCCGACCCGCCGTACACCTACGGCGACGCGTCGCTGGCCGCGTTGCTCGACGGCGTGAGCGGCGAGCGCTGGATGGGACCCGATGGGATCATTGTCGTCGAACGGTCCGTGCGCAGCTGCGAGCCGCATTGGCCCGACGTGATCGAACCGATCAAGCGGCGGCGCTACGGCGAGGGCGTGCTTTGGTACGGTCGCCGTCTGTGAGCGAGCATCGCTTGCGAGCCAGAGGCGCGCTGAGGGCAGAGAGCGGAGCGAATCCAGCGATGAGCGCTTGCGCGAAGAGCACGGTGACCTCGTGAGCGCTGACTACCGGGTGCGCCGGGCGGTCTGCCCCGGCTCATTCGACCCCGTGACCAACGGCCATCTCGACATCATCGGCAGGGCCGCCGCGCTCTACGACAAGGTCGTCGTGGCCCTGTTCATAAACGAGTCGAAGAGCAGCATGTTCAGCCTGCAGGAGCGGCGCGAGATGCTCCTCGAGGCGACCGCGGAATACCCGAACGTGCGCGTCGACTCCTTCCACGGGCTGGTCGTCGACTACTGCAAGGCAAATGACATCCCCGTCATCGTGAAGGGCATGCGCGCGGTCAGCGACTTCGATTACGAGCTGCAGATGGCCCAGATGAACCGCGGCCTGGCGGGAGTCGACACGCTGTTCATGCCGACGAACCCCGAGTACAGCTTCCTCGCGTCCAGCCTGGTCAAGGAGATCGCGAAGTGGGGCGGCGATGTATCATCGCTCGTCCCCCCGCTCGTGCTCAAGCGACTTGCCGACCGGGCGCGCAAGCGCGGCGACTGACGATGACTGGCCAAGCCCTGCGCAGAGCCGATGCCCTGCTCACCGAGCTGGTCGAGCTGGTCGAGACTGCCCGCGCGGTGCCGATGTCCGCATCCTGCGTGATCCCGCGCGAACAGGTGCTCGACCTGCTCGACGAGCTGCGCGAGGTCATGCCGGCCGAGATGGACGAGGCACGCCACGTCGTCGCGCAGCGCGACGTCGTGCTCGCGGAGGCGTCGCTGCAGGCCGAACGCGTGGTCGAGCTGGCCCGCCACCGGGCGAAGACCCTCGTCGACGGAGCGTCGGCCCGAACCGCTGAACTCGTGTCGAGTTCGGCCATACACCAGTCGGCCGCCGAGGAGGCCGTCCGGCTGCGGGCCGACGCCGAGGCGTATGTCGACCAGACGCTGGCCGACCTCATCGCGGTGCTGCATCGGGCCACCGCCACGACCGAGCAGGGCCGGCAGGAGCTGATCCAGCGCCGAGAGCGTGCCGAGGTCGAAGGGCCGATTTCGGGCACAGCGCCTGGCTAGGCTAAGATCCGTTTCGGCCTCAACCCGCTCCGAGCCAGTTTGCGCATGCCCGAGAACAGCACACCGACGCGGTACGCACCGCACCTCGATCCCCGCGATCCGTTCGTGCTCCCCGTCCGGGAGCTCGGCCGCCGGGCGGGTGCGATGCTCACCTTTCGGCGTGACGCTCCCGCGCCTGCAGGGCTGCGCTTGGATCTCATCGGGGTGCCGGAAGGCGCCCCGCTCGCGCTCGACGTCCGGCTCGAGTCGGTGACCGAAGGCGTGCTCGTTACGGGCACGGTGACGGCACCGCGGTACGGAGAGTGCGGGCGGTGCCTCGATCCGGTCCACGACGAGTTCGTCGCCGAGTTGTGTGAGCTGTTCGCCTACCCGGACAGCGCCACCGACGAGACGAGCGAACGGGACGAGGTGTACCGGATCGTCGACGAGCTCATCGACCTCGAACCGGTAGTGCGTGACCTCGTCGTCCTGGGGCTTCCCATGACGCCGTTGTGCCGTCCCGACTGCGGCGGCCTCTGCCCGACCTGCGGGCAGCGGCTCGACGACCTGCCGGCCGGCCACACGCACGACACGACTGACCCCCGTTGGGCGGCGCTAGCGGGGTTCGTACCGCAGCCCGACGCCGAGAGCACAGCCGACAGCAAGGAGTAACGTCGTGGCCGTCCCCAAGCGGAAGACGTCGCGCAGCAACACCCGCTCGCGCCGTGCGCACTGGAAGACGAGCGCCCCGACGCTGGTCACCTGCCCAAACCGAGCCTGTGGCCAGCCAAAACTGGCGCACACCGCCTGCCCCAACTGCGGGCAGTACGACGGCAGGCAGGTGCTCGCGGTCTGACGGGCGCGGGCAACAGCGTGCGGGCCAACGGTCCGGAGCCTGCCGAGCAGGCTCAGCTCGCCGCCGCGCTCGGGGTCACTCTCGACCCCGGGCTGCTTCGCCGCGCCCTGACACACCGCTCCTACGCGTACGAGAACGGCGGCCTGCCGCACAACGAGCGGCTGGAGTTCCTCGGCGACGCGGTGCTCGGGGTCGTGATCACCGAAACGCTCTACCGTGCCCATCCCGAGCTGCCTGAGGGGCGACTGGCCAAGCTGCGCGCATCGGTCGTCAACATGCGGGCGCTCGCCGAGGTAGCCCGCCACGTCGACAGCCGGCACGGCCTGGGCGCATATCTGCTGCTCGGACGTGGCGAGGAGGTCACTGGCGGGCGCAACAAGGCCAGCATTCTCGCCGACACGATGGAGGCGCTGCTCGGCGCGATCTTCCTCGAGCACGGCCTGGATGGAGCCGCCCGGGTGATCCACAGCTTGTTCGATCCCCTGCTCGACGACGTGGCCACGCAGGGCGCCGGGTTGGATTGGAAGACCAGCCTGCAGGAGCTCACCGCGACGTTGGCCCTAGGCGTGCCCGAGTACGTCATCACCTTCGCTGGGCCCGACCACGCTCGAACCTTCGCGGCGCGCGCCAGCGTCAGCGGCGAGCTGTTCGACGAGTGCTCGGGACGCAACAAGAAAGAGGCGGAGCAGAAGGCCGCGGCCAGCGCGTGGCGGGTGCTGCAGGCGCGGGCCGACGCAGGCGTCGAGTCGGCCTGAGCGGAGACGCTGGCGAATTAGCGTGCCGGAACTGCCTGAGGTCGAGACCGTCCGGGCGGGGTTGGCCCGGTGGGTGGTCGGCCGAACCGTGGCGGAGGTCGAGGTGCGGCATCCACGTGCGGTGCGCCGGCATACGCTGGGCGGCGCCGACTTTGCCGACCGGCTGCGGGGGGTGACCTTCGACGCGGCCCGGCGCCGCGGCAAGTATCTCTGGCTGCCGGTGCGTGGCGCGACAGAATGCCTCACCGGGCACCTCGGCATGAGCGGGCAGCTGGTGCTGCAGCCACCGAGCGCGCCTGCCGAGCGACACCTGAGGGTGCGGTTCCGCTTCACCGACGGCGGCGCCGAGCTGCGCTTCGTCGACCAGCGAACCTTCGGCGGGCTGCTGATCGACAGGCTCGTGCCAGCGGCGGACCTGCCCGGCGACGACGTGCCGGCGTTGGTGGCACATATCGCCCGGGATCCACTGGATCCGGCGTTCGACGACACTGCCTTCGTCGCAGGGTTGCTCGGCCGCCGCACGGCGATCAAGCGGGCGCTGCTGGACCAGACGCTGATTTCCGGGGTCGGCAACATCTACGCGGACGAGGCGCTGTGGCGCGCCAAGCTGCACGGGGAACGGGACACCTCTGCGCTGACCCGCCCAGCGGTGCGCCGACTGCTGGTCGAGATCCGGGCAGTGCTGGGCGAAGCCATCGCCGCGGGCGGCACCTCGTTCGACTCGCTCTATGTGAACGTCAACGGCGAGAGCGGCTACTTCGAGCGGACGCTCGCCGTCTACGGACGCGAAGGATTGCCGTGCCCGCGGTGCGGCACACCGATTCGGCGTTCGGTGTTCATGAATCGCTCGAGCTTCTATTGCCCCCGCTGCCAGCGCCGTCCGGCCCGTCGCTGACCGGCGTACCGGATACCCGAAACTCCGTCTTTGCCGGCGCTGATATGCTATTGACCGTGTTTGCCCCTCAGCGCCACGCTGTGAGCGCGGCTGGGCGTGCTAGTGCGGGGCAGAGGTGACCGGCAATGTGTCTCTACCGGGCAAAGGGGTGTGAGACCGCATAGAAACCTGCTGCGGTGCGGCCCGATTTGTTGACCTGTCGTTACCACGGTGAGACCATGGGATGACCGACCGAGAGTTACGCGCATCGCCGCAAGGCATCTGCAGGATGTGTGCGTCACTCTCGCCGCGTCGCACACGGACAAGCTGTCGTGCCCGACAATTGCGTCGGGCACGGAGATAGTGGTGTGAAAGGTCGCTACATGGCACGCGCCCTCATAGGGTACATCGGCACCGGTTCGGACCAGGCTCTCTCGCTCGAGGTTGTGCGATTGCGCCGTCGAATCCAAGAACTCGAAGGGGAGCTCGCCGATCTACGCGCGAGGTACCAGCCGGTCCTGGACCGCGCGCTGGACCTCGAATTGCATCGCCTCTCCGAAGGCTCCGAACCAGCTGAACCCGCCCTGGCATAGCCGGCCCGCCTGCCGTCAGATGACCCGGCAGAAGCGTGGCTGACTCGTCGGCCAGCCTCGCGTGCGCGCCGACTACAGCGCGCTAGATTCGCCCGAGCCGTCGACACCGCCGAGCGCCAGCCGGGAGATTCGTGCACCTCAACTCGCTGACCCTGCGAGGTTTCAAGTCCTTCGCCTCGGCTACGACCCTGCGCTTCGAGCCTGGTATCACCGCGGTCGTCGGACCGAACGGAGCCGGCAAGAGCAACGTGGTCGACGCGATCGCCTGGGTGCTCGGCGAGCAGGGAGCCAAGGCCCTGCGCGGCGGCAAGATGGAGGACGTCATCTTCGCCGGCACCGCGGGCCGTCCACCGCTCGGCCGTGCCGAGGTCACGCTCACGATCGACAACAGCGACAACGCGCTGCCTATCGACTACACCGAGGTCTCGATCACCCGGCGGATGTTCCGTGACGGCGCCAGCGAGTACGAGATCAACGGCCAATCGGCCCGGTTGCTCGACATCCAGGAGCTGCTGTCGGACTCGGGGATCGGCCGCGAGATGCACGTGATCGTCGGGCAGGGCCAGCTCGACTCGGTCCTGCAGGCGCGGCCGGAGGATCGTCGCGGGTTCATCGAGGAGGCCGCCGGCGTCCTCAAACACCGCAAACGCAAAGAGAAGGCATTGCGCAAGCTCGACGCGATGGAGGCCAACCTCGCCCGCCTCATCGATCTCACCGCGGAGCTTCGTCGGCAGCTGAAGCCACTCGGCAAGCAGGCCGAGATCGCCCGGCGGGCGGCCGGAGTGCAGGCCGAGCTGCGCGACTCGCGGCTGCGGCTGCTGGCCGACGACCTCGTCACACTCCGAGACGAACTCGACCGCGAAGTGGCCGACGAGCAGGCCATCCGGGCCCGTCGTGGCGGCGTCGAGGCCGAGCTCGCCCAGGCGCGGGCCCGGGAGAGCGAGCTCGAGCAAGCGACAGCAACGGACGCGCCGCTGCTGGCCGCCGCGCAGGAGACGTGGTACCGGCTCTCGACGCTCGAGGAACGCTTCCGCGGCACGGCCTCGCTCGCGGCGGAACGGGCCCGGCACCTGTCGGCCCAATCTGCCGACGTGCGGCCCGGCCAAGATCCCGAGGCGCTGGACGCCGAGGCCGAGGCCGTCTCCGCTCAGGAAGCCGCGATCCAGCAGCAGCTCGACGAGTCACACGCCGCATTGACGGCGGGCGTCGGCGCCCGGCAGGACCTGGAAGGCCAGCTCGCCGAAGCGGAGCGAGCCATCGTGGCTGCTGCGCGGGCGATGGCCGACCGGCGTGAGGGCCTGGCGACCCTGGCGGGCCAGGTCAACGCCCTGCGCACCCGTGCCACCGCTGGCGTTGGCGAGATCGCCCGGCTGGCCGAGGCGGCCGCTGACGCCCGAGCCCGCGCGGCCGCGGCCGAAGCACAGCTCTCCGACATCCACGCTCAAGTGGGCGCGCTGGACGAGGGCGAGCTGAGCCTGGATGAGCGGCACGAAGCCGCTGTCGCCACCTACGAACAGGCGGAGGCGCGGGTCCGGGAGCTGGCCGAGGCGGAGCGGGAGGCTGAGCGGGACCGATCCACCTGGACCGCGCGCCGAGACGCGCTGGCCCTGGGCCTGACCCGCAAGGACGGCGCCGGCGCGCTGCTCGCGGCCGGGTCGCGGCTGCCGGGCGTGCTCGGCTCGGTGGCTGCGCTGCTGAGCGTCGAACCCGGCCACGAGGCGGCGATCGCCACAGCCCTCGGTCCGCTCGCCGAAGCGGTTGCAGTGGCCTCACCCGACGACGCCGCCGCCGCGCTGCAGCTTCTGAAGATCGACGAGGGCGGTCGGGTGGGCATCGCCATCGGCGGGGCGCCACATCCGATTGACCGCGCGGGCTGGCCTGCGCTGCCGCCGGGCGCCGTCTGGGCGATCGACGTCGTACGTACCCCCGACTCGCTGCTCGGCCCCGTCGGCAGCGCCCTGGACCGGGTCGCCGTCGTCCCAGACCTGACCGCAGCACGACACCTGGTAGCCGAGCACCCGCAGATCCGGGGCGTCACCCGGGCCGGTGACGTGTTCGGCGCGCAGTGGGCCACCGGCGGATCGGCGTCGGCGCCGAGCGCGATCGAAGTGCAGGCCGCCGTCGACGAGGCACAACAGCGCTCGGACGAGGCGAGTGTCCGGCACGACCGGCTGCACGCCGAGCTGGTCGCTGCACGAGCCGACGCCGCGCAGCACGAGGCGGAGGTGTACACGGCCCTGCACGCGCTGAACGAGTCCGACGCACGGTTGTCCGCCGTCGCCGAGCAGCTCGCCCAGCTGGGTCAATCGGTCCGCTCCGCCACGGCCGAGGCCCAGCGGCTGGAGCAAGCATGTCTCGCCGCCGAGGAGGCGCGCGACCGGGATCTGGCTGGGCTCACCGAGCTGGAGGAGCGTCTTCGGCTGGCCGAAGCCGAGCCCGTCGCGGACGCCGACGACGGCACCGCCCGACGTGCGGCGTTGGCCGCAGCGGTCGAGGCCGCCCGTCAGACAGAGCTCGAGGCACGGCTCACCGTTCGCACCGGCGAGGAACGCGTGCGCGCGCTCGCCGGCCGCGCAGAGGCGCTGCGTCGGGCCGCCGCAGACGAGCGGGCGGCGCGGCGGCGGCACGCCGAGGTGATGCGCGCGCGCGCCCGGGGCGCGGTGGAGGCTGCCGGGGTCCGTGACGCCGCAACGGCTGCCCTCGTCGGGATCGGCCATTCGGTGGCCCGCGCCGCCGCCGAGCGCGACGCGGTGCAGCACAGACGCGTCGTTCGCGAGGGCGAGCTGCTGGCGTTACGCGACCGCAGCCGAGAGCTTGACGAGCAGGTGGCCCGGCTCACCGACGCGGTCCACCGCGACGAGGTCGCCCGCGCGGAGCATCGGCTGCGCATCGAGACGATCGAGAACCGAGCCCTCGAAGAGTTCGGCGTCGAAGTCGAGGCATTGCTGGCCGAGTACGGCCCGGACCAGCCAACCCCGCCGAGCTCGCTGGAGATGGCGGAGTACGAGCAGGCGCGGGAGCGTGGCGAGGCCGTGACCGCACCTCAGTCCGGACCGTTCCACCGTCCCACCCAGGAGAAGCGGGCGGCTCGAGCCGAACGTGAGCTGGCCCTGCTGGGCAAGGTGAACCCCCTTGCGCTCGAGGAGTTCGCCGCGCTGGAGGAGCGGCACCAGTTCCTGTCGACGCAACTCGAGGACCTCAAGGCCACCCGCCGCGACCTGCTCACCGTCGTCAAGGAGGTCGACGACCGGATTCTCGAGGTATTCACCAGCGCCTATCAGGACGTCGCGCGCGAGTTCGAGGTGGTGTTCGCAGCGTTGTTCCCCGGCGGCGAGGGACGCCTGGTCCTGACCGATCCCGACGACATGCTACTGACCGGTATCGACGTCGAGGCCCGGCCGCCCGGCAAGAAGGTGAAGCGGCTGTCGCTGCTGTCCGGCGGTGAGAGATCGCTCACCGCCGTGGCGTTGCTGGTGGCGATCTTCCGGGCCCGGCCGAGCCCGTTCTACGTCCTGGACGAGGTCGAGGCCGCGCTGGACGACGTCAATCTGGGCCGGCTCATCGGGCTGATCAGCGAGCTTCGAACCAGCAGTCAGATCCTGCTGATCACCCACCAGAAGCGCACCATGGAGATCGCCGATGCGCTCTACGGCGTCACCATGCGGGGTGACGGGATAACCCAGGTGATCAGCCAGCGGCTGCGTGAGGTTGGGCGAGAGCTCGTCTCCGCCGGCTGAGCGCACACAGCAGACGCACAGCGGGTGCGCTCGCACACCGGTCGGAAGACCTGTCCGCATCACCTAGGCTGTCCGGGTGCCTTTGACCATCCGCGCTATTGCTTCTCGTTCTCGCAAGGCCCGAATAGGCGTCGGCCTCCTCATCGGATTGGTCACGGTGGGCATGCTTGCCACCGCGTGCGCCACCACCACGGACGGCAAGGGCACGCCCGGCTCGACCAGTAACAGCACCACCAGCAGCAGCCCGAGCGGCTCGAATTCGCCCGGTTCGTCCGGGACGCCGACCACGACGAAGCCGGCGATCCCCACCACACCGGTCAAGGTCAGCTCCGTACAGGGCGACAACCAGACCTACGGCGTGGGCGAGCCGATCATCGCGCGGTTCTCTCCCGCACCCACCGACTCGTCGGCGTTCACCAAGGCGACCACGGTGACGGTCAACGGAGCGCCGGCCAGCGGTGCGTGGTACTGGGAGCGGCCGTACGCCGACGGGCCGATCGAGGCGCATTACCGACTGCAGGACTACTGGCCGGCGCACTCGACGATCCACGTCGACATGCCGATCAAGGGCCTCAGCGCCGGTGCGGGCCTGGTCTACGAGGACAACCTGACGCTCGACTTCAGCATCGGCGCCAGACACGTCTCGACGGTCAACGGGCAGTCGTTGCAGATGGTGGTCACCTCGGACGGGGCGACGCAGAAGACATTCGGCGTCTCGCTCGGCAAGGCGAACACGCCGACCTACAACGGCACGAAGGTCGTGATGGAGAAGCGGAATCCGCAACGGATGATCGGCGACGGACGATCCGGACCGTCGTCGGTCTACGACGAGTTGGTGCCGTGGTCGGTGCGGGTCACCCTGTCCGGTGAGTTCATCCATGCGGCGGCCTGGAATACGGGCAACATCGGCTCGCGCAGCACGTCCAATGGCTGCACCAACCTTGATGTCGCGGATGCGCAGTGGTTCTACAACTTCTCGCTGCTCGGCGACGTGGCGACGTACACCGGGACCTCCGGGGGCATCATGCCCGCGTTGGATGGCCTGGGCGACTGGAACCTCGGCTGGGCCCAATGGAAGGCCGGGGGTCTGCTGGTGAATCACGCGTGACGCCAGATCTCGGGCCTTACGGTAGGTCGCGCATGGCGCAGTCCCTTACCCTGTCCGGGTGAGTTCGAACCCGCGTGGCGCCGCGATGCGCCGACTCAGCTACGTCGCGACCCTGCTGGCCACCCTCGCCGTGGTCGTCGCGGGGTGCTCGTCTACCACGTCGGGCAGGGGCACCGCAGGGTCCAGCGTCCCCGGTGCCGACTCATCCGCGGCGTCCTCGTCGGGTCAATCGTCGACGAGCAGCAAGCCCAAGCCGACCAAGCCGGTGCACGTCAGCACGCTGGAGGACGATGGGCAGGTGTGGGGCGTGGGGTTTGCCGTCGTGCTGTGGTTTACCGTCGCGCCCACCGAATCGAGCGGATTCACCAAGGCGGCATCCGTCACCGTCAACGGCCAGCCGGCGAACGGCGCGTGGTACTGGCAGAAGTCCTCGCACACATTCGCCAACGGCAAGCCGGCGCCGATCGAGGCGCTGTACCGGCCGCAGAGCTACTGGCCGGCGCACGCGAAGATCTTCGTGAACCTCCCGCTCAAGGGCGTCAGCGCCGGACCGGGCCTGGCCTACGACGACAGCCTGACCTTGAACTTCAGCACCGGCGCCGCCCACATCTCCACCGTGGTCGACAGTCCAGGCCTCAAGCGGATGACCGTGACAAGCGACGGCAAGGTGGTCAAGACGATCCAGGTCTCGCTGGGCGCGGCCAAGACGCCGACCTACAGCGGCACCAAGGTCGTGATGCAAAAGGGCGAGGACATCCCGGGCACCGACACCCGCAAGCCCAACGGCATCGTCCACATGGTCGGGCCCGGGTACTCCGAGGACGTCAAGTGGTCGACACGGGTCACCTCGAGCGGCGAGTACATCCACGGCGCACCGTGGAACACCCACATCGGCCAGCTGAACACCTCGAACGGCTGCACCAACCTGCAGCTGGACACCGCGCAGTGGTTCTACAGCTTCGCCCGGCTGGGCGACGTGGTGATCTACAACATCCCCGGTAACGCGATGCCGTCGTGGGACGGCTACGGCTGGTGGAATCTGTCGTGGAACACCTGGAAGGCCGGCGGCCTGCTGGTCAACCACTGATCGCCCCGGCCCGGCCCCGGCCTGAGATGATGACGTCGTGACTTATCTGTGGATCGCGCTCGCCATCGTCGTCGTGGCGCTGATCGCGCTCGCCGCGTTCGTCGTTCCGCGGCGGCGCACTCGTCGGGGACTACCGCCGCCGGGTGCGCCACCGCGTCCCAGTGCCAGCGGCGAGCCCGCAGTCGCCGATCGCGCGCAGCCGACCGGCAGCGTGGGCACGATCGTCCAACCGGCCGAAACCGACGTGCTGGCCCCGCCCCCGGTCGAGATCCCGGAGCCGACCGCGGGGCGGCTGCATCGTCTGCGCGCCAGACTTGGCCGATCGCAGTCGACGCTCGGCCGCGGCCTGCTGTCCGTGCTCTCGCGCGACAAGCTGGACGAGGAGGCGTGGGAGGAGATCGAGGAGGCCCTGCTCAGCGCGGACGTGGGCGTCGGCGCCACGACCGAGATCGTCGACCGGCTGCGGACCCGCAGCAAGGTGCTCGGCACTCAATCGCAGGGCGAGCTGCGGGCGTTGCTTGCCGATGAGCTGGTGGCGGCGTTGCAGCCGGATCTGGACCGCACGCTGCACACCGCGCGACATAACGGTCACCCGTCGGTCCTGCTCGTCGTCGGGGTGAACGGCACGGGCAAGACGACCACCTGCGGCAAGCTGGCCCGGGTGCTGGTCGCCGACGGGCGCAGCGTCCTGCTCGGGGCGGCCGATACCTTCCGGGCCGCCGCAGCCGACCAACTGCAGACCTGGGGTGCCAGGGTCGGCGCCGAGACGGTGCGCGGCCCGGAGGCCGGTGACCCCGCCAGCGTGGCATTCGACGCCGTGCGACACGGCGCGCGGCGCGGCGTTGACACGGTGCTGATCGACACGGCTGGCCGGCTGCACACCAAGGTCGGGCTGATGGACGAACTGGGCAAGGTCAAGCGAGTGGTCGAGAAGCAGGGGCCGGTCGACGAGACACTGCTCGTCCTGGACGCCACCACCGGGCAGAACGGCCTGACCCAGGCCCGGGTATTCACCGAGGTCGTTGATGTCACGGGCATCGTGCTGACGAAGCTCGACGGCACCGCCAAGGGCGGCATCGTGATCAGCGTGCAGCGCGAGCTCGGCGTGCCGGTCAAACTGGTGGGCTTGGGCGAGGGCGCCGACGACCTCGCGCCGTTTGACGCCGAGCAGTTCGTCGATGCTTTGCTCGGCGAACCAGTGGGCTGAGCGTCGATGCTTTGCTCGGCGAACCAGTGGGCTGAGCGTCGATGCTTTGCTCGGCGAACCAGTGGGCTGAGCGTCGACGCCTTGCTCGGCGAACCAGCCGGCTGAGCGTCGAGGCTCTCCTCACGGGTTTGGCGCGACGGTGCGCAGACCGGCCAATCGTGCGGCGGCGTTCTGCCGGTAGTCGTAGCTGACGAAGCCCTCGATCGGAACGACGTCCAAAGCCGAGGCAACGTGGATCGCATCGAGCGCGCGCAGCGCCGGCTCGGCCAGCCTGCCCGCGGACACCAGGATCGGGCTATCGACGGGCAGCACGGCCACCGCATCCAGCAACTCGTCGGCACGATTGAGCAGCTGGTCGCCGGGCAGCTGTGGATCGTGTCCAACGGCGCGTCGGATGACGCGGGGAATCTCGCACCGCACGAGCTCGCTCGAGATGATGTCGGCGCCGTCGAGGAACCGCCGTAGCGCAGCCGATTCGGGCTCGTGCACGACGAGCTTGACCAGTGCCGAGGAGTCCAGATAGTAGAGCGGCACTCAGTTGTCGCCGCGGATCTCGTCGAGCGCGGAGCTCAACGGGCGTGCGTCGCCCGAGACCGACAGCGGCGCCGGCAGCATTCGCCGACGCGGCCGCTGGATGCGACCCTCGACAACGAGGCGATCCAGATCCGCGCTGCCCACTGCCGGGGGGCCGAGCTCAGCAACCGGACGGTTGCGATCGGTGACGACCAGTCGCTCGCCGCGCTCGACCAGCTTGAGATACCTGCTGAGGTTCTGGCGGAGCTGGGCTACTCCTACCGTAGTAGTCATGTACACGAAGGTAGCATCTAGCCGCCGTGGGCCTCACGATGTATGCTCATACATCGTGCGCCGCACGCAAATCTACCTGGACGAGCAGCAGGATCGCGTGCTCGCCTCCCGCGCAGCGGCCGAGGGTCGCACGAAGTCGCAGATCATTCGCGACGCGCTGGATCAGTACCTCGAGCGCGCGTCCGACGACCACCAGACGAGAATGGAGCGGTTCCGAGCAGGTGTCGCGGCGGCTGCCGGCATCGCGCCACACCTGCCGGATGGCGCGACGTACGTGCAGGAACTGCGTAAACGTGACTGGGTGAGGCAGCGCGAGCTGGAGCAGCGTTGGCGGGGTTAGTCATCGACACAACAGTGCTCGTAGATGTGCTGCGCGGGTTCGCGGACGGCGTCGCGTGGCTCAACTCCGCGAACGAGCCGCCGTATTGCTCGGAGATCTCTCGTGCTGAAGTGATCCGTGGCCTGCGTTCCGGCGAGCGGCGCGCGGCTGAGGCGCTGTTCGCGGTCTTGGACTGGGTGCCGGTCAGCGAGCCAGTGAGCCGGATGGCCGGCGATCTCGGTCGTCAGTACCGGCGCAGCCATCAAACCGTGGGGTCGGCGGACCTGGTCGTCGCCGCGACCGCTCAGTGGCTTGCGGCAGAGTTGGCTACCCACAACGTCAGGCAGTTTCCGATGTTTCCCGGACTGAAGGCCCCGTATTGAGATGAAGGCGCTCTACAAACCGGCAGCGCGGCCGGGATTCGAGTTCACTGATCGACCGGAACCGGTGCCTGGGCCCGCCGAGGTCAAGATCCGTGTGCTGCGCACGGGGATCTGCGGCACCGACCTGCACATCGAATCGTGGGACTCGTTCGCCGCGTCGTCTGTCGATGCCCCGCTCATCGCCGGGCACGAGTTCTGCGGAGAGGTCGTTGCGCTAGGCGACGGAGTTCGCGACGTGCGGGTCGGCGATCTGGTGTCCGGCGAGGGGCACATCGTCTGCGGTACCTGCCGCAACTGCCGAGCCGGTCGGCGTCATCTGTGCATCCGCACGTCCAGCCTGGGTGTCAATCGCGACGGTGCGTTCGCCGAGTACGTCGTGCTGCCGGAAAGCAACGTCTGGGTGCACCACACCCCGGTGGATCCCGACCTGGGCGCGATCTTCGACCCGTTCGGCAACGCAGTGCACACCGCGCTGTCGTTCCCGCTCGTCGGCGAGGACGTGCTGATCACCGGGGCCGGCCCGATCGGCCTGATGGCTGCTGCTATTGCCAGGCACGTCGGCGCCCGGTACGTCGTCATCACCGACGTGAGCGAGCCGCGGCTGGAACTGGCCAGGCAACTCGGCGTCGACGTCGCGCTCAACGTCACCTCCGGCACCATCGCGGACACCCAGAAGCAGCTTGGCATGGTCGAGGGTTTCGACGTCGCGCTTGAGATGAGTGGCCATCCGTCGGCGTTGCCGGACGCGATCGGCAACCTGAACCACGGCGGACGCATCGCCATGCTCGGCCTGCCGAGTGCGCCGGTCGAGATCGACTGGACCAAGGTGGTCACCCACATGATCGCGATCAAGGGGATATACGGCCGGGAGATGTTCGAGACCTGGTACGCCATGAGCGCCCTGCTGCGGTCCGGGCTGGACATCTCCGCGGTGATCACCGACCGGTTCCCGGCTCACCTATGGACCGAGGCCTTCGCCACCGCACGGGGCGGCAAATGCGGCAAGGTCGTCCTGGATTGGACGGTGGTCTGATGTACGGCTCGGTGCGAGACGACCTGCGCGGCACCCTGGACGAGATCCGCAACGCGGGGCTGTACAAGCACGAGCGCGAACTGGCATCGCCGCAGTCGGCCTCGATCGTCACGGGCGACCGCCCAGTGCTGAACTTCTGCGCGAACAACTACTTAGGGCTGGCCGACCACCCCGAGATCGTCGCGGCGGCCAAGAAGGCCTTGGACGACTGGGGATTCGGCATGGCCAGCGTCCGCTTCATCTGCGGAACGCAGACTCAGCACAGGGAACTGGAGCGTCGGCTGTCGGCGTTCTTGGGCACCGAGGCCACGATCCTGTACTCGTCCTGTTTCGACGCGAACGGCGGCACGTTCGAGGTTCTGCTCGACGAGCGCGACGCGGTGATCTCCGACGAGCTCAACCACGCCTCGATCATCGACGGCATCCGGCTGTGCAAGGCGCAACGACTGCGCTACCGCAACCGCGACATGGCTGACCTCGAGACGCAGCTGCGGGCAGCGTCCGGCGCGCGGCGCCGGCTGATCGTGACCGACGGCGTCTTCTCCATGGACGGCTACCTGACCCCCCTCGACGAGATCTGCGACATCGCTGATCGTTACGGCGCACTGGTGATGGTCGACGACTCGCACGCGGTCGGTTTCGTGGGCGAATCAGGGGCGGGAACCCCGGAGTTGTTCGGCGTGCGGGACCGCGTCGATATCGTCACCGGGACGCTCGGCAAGGCGCTGGGCGGGGCGTCCGGGGGATACGTCAGCGCTCGCGCGCAGATCGTCGAGTTGCTCCGGCAACGGTCGCGTCCCTACTTGTTCTCCAACGCTGTCGCCCCGGCCGTCGTCGCCGGCTCGCTTGCCGCCCTCGATCTCGTGGCGGGCGGTGGCGAGCAGCGGGAGGCGCTGCGCCGCAATACGCAGCTGTTCCGCCACCGGATGAACGACGAGGGCTTCGAGGTGCTGCCCGGCGAGCACCCGATCACCCCGGTGATGTTCGGCGACGCGGCGCTGGCCGTGCGCATCGCGGACGAGATGCTCGAGTACGGCGTGTATGTGATCGCGTTCTCCTATCCGGTTGTGCCGAAGGGCAAGGCGCGGATCCGGGTGCAACTGTCCGCGGCGCACTCTGCAGCCGACGTCGAGACAGCCGTGCAGGCGTTCGTCGCTGCGCGGTCGGCCATCGCGGCCTAAGCGCGGCCTAAGCGGTCAGCACCCTGCGCGGTCGGCGTTCGCGATGGCGCCAAACGCGATAGCGGGCTCTGCTGCCCGCCACCGCGCGTCGTCGCGGCCACCGCTTTGCCCCGCAACGACACATTCGTAAGCGACTTTGTCCCGCCACGGCACGCTTTAGCCACCGGCCAACGCGTCGCGGCGGGGCGAAGGTGGCCATAACCGTGTCGCAGGAGGGCAAAGGGCCCGAGAGGAGACGAGCACGCAGCGCTGGCCGACCGTGGTTACACGGCTGAAACACGCCTGCGCGCTTCGCGTTAACAGGAGCCCTCCACTCTGTCGCCAGCGCGCGTTCCCGCGCGGCGACTGTCCCTAACCAAAAGGGGGAGCCCTGTGTCACAACTCGTGGTGGCGGCGTCCTATGCGCCGTTCGATCTGAAGAAGAGCCTGAGTGCGGGCGATACCGCATGGGTGCTCGCCGCGGCATCGCTCGTGCTGCTGATGACACCTGGACTGGCCTTCTTCTACGGCGGCATGGTCCGAGCCAAGAACATCCTGGCCATGCTGATTCAGAACTTCATGGCCATCGCCGTGGTGAGTGTCACCTGGGTGATCATCGGCTTCACCTGGGCGTTCGGCGGCGACAACAAGTGGCTGGGCGACCTGCACTTCTTCGGGATGCAGAACATCAGGGACGTCGTCCCCGCCCTCGGTAGCGCCCAGACCACGCCGACGCTCGCCTTCGTGGCGTTCCAGGTCACGTTCGCGATCATCACGCCGGCCCTCATCACCGGGTCGACGGCCGATCGCTGGAAGTTCGGGGCGTTCGTCGCGTTCGTGACCGCATGGTCGATCCTGATCTACGCGCCGGTTGCGCACTGGGTCTTCGACGGCTACGGCTGGCTGAACCGGTCGCTGTGGCCGGCGGGCAAGTTCTTCGCGGAGGACTTCGCCGGCGGCACCGTGGTCCACATCAACGCGGGCGCGGCGGGCCTGGCCATGTGCCTCGTGCTAGGGCGACGACGGGGCTGGCCCAAGGAGAAGATGCGCGGCAACAACATCCCGTTCGTGATGCTGGGAGCTGGCCTGCTGTGGTTCGGCTGGTTCGGGTTCAATGCCGGCTCGGCGCTGACCGCGGGTGATCTGGCTTCGTACGCCTGGGTCAACACCAACACCGCCACGGCCACCGCACTCATCGCCTGGTTGATCGTCGAGAAGCTGCGCTACGGCAAGTCGACCGCCCTCGGCGCCGCGTCCGGTGCGGTGGCCGGTCTGGTGGCCATCACGCCCTGCGCGGGCTTCGTCAGCCCGATCGGCTCGATCTTCGTCGGCCTGTTCGCCGGCTCGATCTGCGCCTTCGCGATCAGCCTGAAGAACAAGCTCGGCTACGACGACTCGCTCGACGTGGTCGGGGTGCACCTGTTCGGCGGCTGGGTCGGCACCCTGTGCGTCGGCTTCTTCAGCACCAGCGGCACCAACCCACTGGCGAACGACGGGATCCTCTACGGCGGCAGCGGCAAGTATGGTGGCTGGAACCTACTGTTGCACCAGTTCTTCGCAGCCGGAGCGGTCACCATCTACTCGTTCGTGGGCACGTTCATCATCGCGAAGGTGATCGGGCTGTTCTTCAAGAACCGGGTCACCGAGGAGGCCGAGCTCGAGGGCCTGGATATCGCCATCCACGGTGAGTCCGCGTACGATTTCGGTCCGCTCGGCGGGGTCGGAGCGGGCGACTATGTCCCGGCCGCCACGGCGACAAGGGAGAGTGTGGGCACATGAAGCTGATTACCGCAATCATCAAGCCGTTCAAGCTCGACGACGTCAAGGCCGCCCTGGAGGTGTTGGGCGTGCAGGGACTGACGGTCAGCGAGGTGCAAGGCTTCGGCCGTCAGCGCGGGCACACCGAGGTCTACCGCGGCGCCGAGTACACGGTCGACTTGGTGCCTAAGGTCAAGATCGAGGTCCTGGTCGATGCGCTCGACGCCGACAAGGTCGTCGACGCGATCGTCGAAGCGGCCCGCACCGGCAAGATCGGCGACGGCAAGGTGTGGGTGACGGAAGTCGGCACGCTGGTCCGGGTGCGGACGGGTGAGCGGGACGCGGACGCCGTCTGAACGGGGAAGTCTCCGACTCGACCAAGTCCGGGCTGGCGTGTTACGCCAGCCCGGACTGGTCGGTCAGGACCTTCGGCACCGGCTGGCGGATGAGTATGACGCGTGGCTGCGCACGGCTTTCGCGCAGCGCTCGGAAGGCAACGGCATGGCCCTGGTGGCCGTGGGGGGCCTCGGGCGCCGCGAACCGTCGCCGTACGCGGACCTCGACCTGGTGCTGCTGCACACCGGCCGAGTCTCCAAGGCAGCCACCAGCGTCGCGGAAATCGCCGACGCGATCTGGTACCCGATCTGGGACAGCAAGGTCGGCTTGGACCACTCGGTCCGCACACCCGAGCAGGCTGTGAGCACGGCCAAGGACGACCTCAAGGCAATGCTGGGGCTGCTCGACATGCGTCATATCGCTGGCGACCCCGGCATCTCGGGTCCGCTGCGAGATCGCCTGCTCGAACTGTGGCGCGCGACAGCCGCGAAGAAGGCGGGCGACCTGCACGAGATGGCACGGCTGCGGTGGCGCATTGCCGGTGAGGGCGCGTTCCTGCTCGACCCGAACCTGAAGGATTCGCAGGGTTGCCTGCGGGACGCCAACATGCTGCGGGCCCTCGCTGTGGGGCAGTTGGTGGACTTTCCGCTTGCGGTCCGGCAGGCGAAGAACGTGCTGCTCGACGTCCGCGGCGAGCTGCATCGCCGAACTGGCCGGGACGAGGACGTGCTGCGCCAGCAGGAGCAAGCGGGGATCGCTACCGCGCTCGGGGTGCCGAATTCGGATGCGGTCCTCCGCGCGGTCAACGAGGCGGCCCGCACGATTGCGCTGACTCTGCACAACGCCTGGCGCCGGGTTGACACGGCCCGCCCCGCAGAGCGTGGCCTGCGTCCGCTGCGGCTGCTCCGGCCGTTCGCGCCGGCCGCGCCGGAGCGGGTGCCGCTTGCGCACAACGTGGTGGCTCAGGACGGCGAGGTCGTGCTGGCCCGAGACGCCGATCCGTGGGCCGATCCGCTGCTCGTGCTGCGTGCCGCCCGCGCCGCTGCTGAGCATGACCTGCCGCTGTCCCCGTTCGCCCTGGAGCGGCTGGCTACGGAATCGGCCCCGATGCCCCAGCCGTGGCCCAAAGCGGCGCTGGACGACTTCGTATCCGCCCTGGGCGCCGGCGACGCAGGGGTGCCGGTGTTCGAAGCCCTTGACCAGGCCGGGCTGCTCGTCACCCTCGTGCCGGAGTGGGACGCCGTGCGGTTCCGCGCGCAGCACAACCCGGTGCATCGGTACACCGTCGATCGGCATCTGCTCGAGGCGGTGGCGCAGGCGGCACTGCTGCGCCGTCAGGTCGCCCGGCCGGACTTGCTGCTGCTCGGGGCGCTGCTGCACGACATCGGCAAGGGTTACCCGCCCGGTGACCACTCCGTGGTGGGTGCCGACGTCGCCGCGCCGATCGCCAGCCGGATGGGGCTGTCATACGGGGACGCGGCCACGGTGACGGCCCTGGTGCGCCATCACTTGCTGCTACCGCACACGGCGACGCGGCGGGACCTGAGCGATCCGGTCACCATCCGCATTGTCATCGACGCGGTCGGCGGGTCGGCCGAGCTGCTCGATCTGCTGTACACGCTGACGGTCGCTGATGCTCTGGCCACCGGGCCCGCCGTGTGGAGCGACTGGAAGGCCGGGCTCGTCGCCGATCTGGTACGTCGTACGAGGATGGTGCTGGGCGGGGCACCACTTCCGCCTGCACCTGCCCTGGACGAGCACCGCCGCCGGCTGGCCGACGACGGTCGGCTCGCGGTTGAGGTCCGCGGAGACGAGGTGGTCGTGGCCGCGCCCGACTCGCTCGGCGTGCTGTCGCGAGCGGCCGGCGTGCTCGCGCTGCATTCGCTGGACGTGCGGTCGGCGTCGATCCAGACTCACCGTGGCATGGCCGTCAACTCGTTCGCGGTCGAGCCGCGGTTTGGGTCGTTGCCGGACGCCGCCATCGTCCGGCACGATCTGGCGCGCGCGCTCGACGGGTCGCTGTCGCTGGCCGAGCGGCTGTTCGCCAAGGAGCGCTCCTACGCCCGCGGCGCAGCCGCAGGACACAGCGCAGCCGCAGGACACAGTGCGGCCGCGGGACACAGCGCGCCGACGGTGCACTGGTTCGATGACCAGGCGACCGACGCCACCGTGCTGGAATTCCGCGCCGACGACGCGATCGGCCTGCTCTACCGGATCACCGCGGCTCTCGAGCGCTGTGGCGTCGATATTCGGTCGGCCCGGGTGGAATCACTCGGCGGAGCTGTGGTCGACGCGTTCTACGTCACTACGGCCGACGGCAAACCGGTCCCCACCGAGCAGCGTGACGTGATCGAGAGCGTCCTGGCCATGGCTGGCTGAGATCCGACACACCAGGCGGATTTCCGGCGGTGAATGGCTGGCCGGTAATCTCAAGATGCCTCGCGGGCCAGTGCTGTCCCGGCCGAACGTCCAGTCCAGCCGAGTCCTCAGCCATTGTTCGGAGGGGAACCCACCGGATGACCATGTTCTCCGCGGTGCCGCCTGCACAGGGGCTTTACGACCCGCGGTTCGAGTCCGACTCCTGCGGCGTTGCGTTCCTTGCCGACCTCAAGGGACGGCCGAGTCACTCCATCGTGTCGCGAGCACTGGTCGCGCTGCACAATCTCGATCACCGCGGCGCTGCGGGCGCCGAGCCCTCCTCCGGTGACGGTGCGGGCTTGACGGTCCAGGTGCCGGATGGATTCCTGCGCGAGGTCGTGCCGTTCGAGCTGCCGGATCGCGGACACTACGCGGTGGGGAACGTCTTCCTGCCCGTTGCCGCGGATGCGACCGCCGAGGTCGGCCTGCTCATCAAGCAGGTCGCGAGTGAGGAGGGGCTGGCGGTCCTCGGCTGGCGGGATCTGCCCACCGATCCCGACGGCCTGGGCCCCACCGCGCGCAGCGTGATGCCGAGTTTCCGGCAGCTGTTCGTCGCCGGCGTCAACGGGGAGTCCGGTATGGACCTGGAGCGCCGGGCGTTTTGCCTGCGCAAGGTGGTCGAGCACCGGGCGCGGGCGGCCGGGCTCGACGTGTACTTCGTCTCGCTGTCCGGGCGCACCCTCGTCTACAAGGGAATGCTCACCACCCGCCAGCTCGGGACGTTCTTCCCGGACCTGCGCGACGAACGGTTCGCCAGCGCGATTGGCCTTGTGCACAGCCGGTTCTCCACAAACACGTTTCCGTCCTGGCCACTGGCCCACCCGTATCGCTACATCGCGCACAACGGCGAGATCAACACGATCAAGGGCAACCGCAACTGGATGAGCACCCGGCAGGCGATGCTCGAGTCTGATCTGATTCCGGGCGACCTCAAGAGGCTGTTCCCGATCTGCTCGCCGGCGGCGAGCGACTCCGCGTCGTTCGACGAGGTCCTCGAGCTGCTCCACATGGCCGGCCGCAGCCTGCCGCACGCCGTGCTGATGATGATCCCCGAGGCGTGGGAGAACGCGGCCGACTGGATGGACCCCGCCCGCCGCGACTTCTATGCGTTCCACTCGTCGCTGATGGAGGCCTGGGACGGGCCGGCCTGTGTGAACTTCACCGACGGGACGATCATCGGCGCGGTCCTCGACCGCAACGGCCTGCGGCCGGGGCGCTGGTGGCGTACGTCCGACGACCTCGTGGTGCTCGGCAGCGAGTCCGGGGTGCTCGACGTGGATCCCGCGACGGTCGTCGCGAAGGGGCGGCTGCAGCCTGGGCGGATGTTCCTGGTCGACACCGCCCGCGGGCAGATCGTCCACGATGACGAGATCAAGGCGAAGCTCGCGGCCGACAAGCCGTATGGGGAGTGGCTACACGCGGGGCAGATCGACCTGGCTGACCTGCCCAGGCGTGAGCACGTCGTGTTCTCGCACGAATCGGTCACTCGGCGCCAGCAGGTGTTCGGTTATACCGAAGAGGAGTTGCGCATCCTGCTCACCCCGATGGCCGTCGGCGGAGCCGATCCGATCGGATCGATGGGAACCGACACGCCGCTGGCGGCGCTGTCGCAGCGGCCCCGCCTGCTGTTCGACTACTTCACCGAGCTGTTCGCACAGGTGACGAACCCACCGCTGGACGCGATCCGCGAGCAGATGGTCACGTCGCTCGCCGGGATGCTCGGTCCGGAGCACAACCTGCTCGTCCCCAGCCCGGCGTCGTGCCGGCAGATCGTCCTGCCGGGGCCGGTGATCGACAACGACGATCTGGCGAGGATCTGGCACGTCAACGCGGATGGTGACCTGCCCGGGTTCGACTGCCAGCTGATCGACGGCCGTTATCGCGTACACGGCGGCGGCGAGGCGTTGGCCGGCGCCCTCGAACGCGTGCGCCGCGAATGTTCCGAGGCGATCGACGCGGGCGCGCGCATCCTGATTCTGTCCGACCGCGAGTGCGACGCCGACCATGCGCCGATACCGTCGCTGCTGCTGACCGCCGCGGTACACCACCACCTGGTGCGCACCGGGCAACGGTCGATGACGGGCATTGTCGTCGAGACCGGCGAGGTGCGCGAGGTGCACCATGCGGCGCTGCTGGTCGGCTACGGCGCGGCCGCCCTCAACCCGTACCTCGCGTTCGAGTCGATCGAGGACCTGGTCGAGCGAGGAGCCATCACGGCAGTGCAGGGCGCCACGCCGACCGTCGGCCCGCGCGCCTTGACCAGCGCAGCGATTGCGAACTTCGTGAAGGCGCTCAACAAGGGTGTGCTGAAGGTGATGTCCAAGATGGGCATCTCCACGATCGGGTCGTATACCGGTGCACAGGTGTTCGAGGCGTTCGGGCTAGCTACCGACCTCATCGACGAATACTTCACCGGTACCCCGTCCCGGCTCGGGGGAGTCGGCCTGAACGTGCTGGCCGAGGAGGCCGCTGCCCGGCACGCGACCGCATACCCGCTCGTCCCGTCCGCGCGGGCCCATCGCCGCCTCGACGTGGGCGGTGAGTACCAGTGGCGGCGGGAGGGCGAGCTGCATCTGTTCAACCCCGAGACGGTGTTCCTGCTGCAGCACGCCACCCGGCAGCGCCGGTACGAGGTGTTCCGGGAGTACAGCGAGAAGGTCGAGGAGCTCAACCGTTCGGGTGGCACGCTGCGCGGGCTGTTCGAGCTGCGACGTGATCGCCCGCCGGTTCCGCTCGACGAGGTCGAGCCCGCGTCGTCGATCGTCGCACGGTTCAACACCGGGGCGATGTCCTACGGCTCGATCTCGGCTGAAGCGCACGAGACGCTCGCGATCGCGATGAACCGCATCGGCGGCCGGTCGAACTGCGGCGAGGGAGGGGAGGACGCGTCACGGTACGCGCTCGACCCGAACGGCGACCTGCGCAAGTCGCGGGTCAAGCAGGTGGCCTCCGGACGTTTCGGCGTCACCAGCCATTACCTGGTCAACGCCGACGACATCCAGATCAAGGTGGCGCAGGGCGCCAAGCCGGGCGAGGGCGGCCAGCTGCCCGGCTTCAAGGTGTACCCATGGATCGCCCGGACCCGGCACTCGACGCCCGGTGTCGGGCTGATCTCGCCGCCGCCGCACCACGACATCTACTCGATCGAGGATCTTGCGCAATTGATCCACGACCTGAAGAACGCCAACCCGCAGGCCCGGGTGCACGTCAAGCTAGTCGCGGAGTCGGGCGTAGGCACGGTGGCGGCGGGCGTATCGAAGGCGCACGCCGACGTCGTGCTGATCTCCGGCCACGACGGCGGCACGGGTGCCGCCGCCCTGACGGCCTTGAAGCACGCTGGCCTGCCGTGGGAGTTGGGTCTGGCCGAGACCCAGCAGACGCTGCTGCTCAACGGGTTGCGGGACCGCATCACCGTCCAGGTCGACGGTGCCATGAAGACTGGGCGGGACGTGGTCGTGGCTGCGCTGCTCGGCGCCGAGGAGTACGGATTCTCCACCGCACCGTTGATCGTCTCCGGATGTGTGATGATGCGTGTCTGCCATCTGGACACCTGTCCCGTCGGCGTGGCGACGCAGAATCCCCTCCTGCGCAAGAGATTCACTGGCAAACCCGAATTCATCGTTACATTCTTCGAATACATCGCCGAGCAGGTCCGCGAGATCCTTGCCGCGTTGGGATTCCGATCGCTGGACGAGGCGATCGGCCGGGTCGACATGCTCGACACTCGCACGGCGATCGAGCATTGGAAGGCGGACGGGCTCGACCTCAGTCCGATCCTGGCCGCGCCGGCCGTACCGGACACAGCTGCGCTGCGCCGGACGGTCGAGCAGGACCACGGTCTGGATGCGGCGCTAGACAACACCCTGATCCAGCTGTGCGAAGGCGCGCTGCTCGACGCCGTGCCGGTCACGCTCGAGCTCCCCGTGCGCAACGTCAATCGGACCGTCGGCACGATGCTCGGCTCGTACGTCAGCAAACGGTACGGCGCCGATGGGCTGCCTGAGGGCACGCTCGACATCACGTTCCGCGGGTCGGCCGGCCAGTCGTTCGGTGCGTTCATGCCGCGGGGCATGACGCTGCGGCTGTTCGGCGACGCCAACGACTACGTCGGCAAGGGGCTGTCCGGTGGCGTGATCGCGGTCCGCCCGGACGAGCAGGCGCCGTTCGCCGCAGAGCAGAACGTCATCGCAGGCAACGTGATCGGCTATGGCGCGACGTCCGGCGAGATATACCTGCGCGGCATCGTCGGTGAGCGGTTCTGCGTGCGGAACTCGGGTGCCGCTGCCGTCGCTGAAGGCGTGGGCGACCACGCGCTGGAATACATGACCGGCGGCACCGCGGTCATCCTCGGGCCCACTGGCCGCAACCTCGGCGCGGGCATGTCCGGTGGCCTTGCGTTCGTGCTCGACCTCGACCCGAGGCTCGTGAACAGCGAGTTGGTCGACGTCGAGTCGGTGTCCGACGATTCCGCGGCTGTGCTGCGGCAATTGATGCAACGGCACCTCGAGCTGACGGACTCGGGCGTAGCCTGGGCTCTGCTCGCCGACTGGCCTGCCTCGCGGCTGCGGTTCGTGGCGATCGTGCCACGCGACTACAAGCGCGTCGTCGAGGCCACCAGACGGGCCGAGGAGCGCGGGGAGGACGTCGATGCCGCGGTCATGGCGGCAGCACGTGTCTGACTGCGCGTTGCGCCTACCCACTGCTGCCGCTTCGCTATGGCCGTGACGGGATTTTGCCCGTCCAGAGGGTCACAGCTGTAGCGAAGCGAAGATGGGGGGGCGGCGGGCAGCATCGATGGGTCGGTTGGGGCGGACGCTCAGCGTCGATGAGTCAGCGCGAGCTTTGCGCGGATCCTGGGGATCGGGCCCTGCGGATCGTTGATCACCTCGTCCCACATCACCCGCACGATCTCGAAGCCCAGGCGTTGCAGCCGAGCTTCGCGACGTTTCTCCGCGTGCAGATCGGCGGGCTTGCGGTACTTGCCGACTCCGTCGGCCTCGAGCACGACCCGTTCGGCCTCCCACAGCATGTCGACCCGGCACCACCAGGCTCCGTCGCGGATGACGACTTGCAACTGCGGGACAGGTAGCCCCGCATCGATGACGCACAGCCTGGTGATGCTTTCGAGTGGGGATTCCGACTTGGCATCGGCCAATTCGATCGCGCGCCGAGCACGCGTACTCCAGGCCAGCCGCGGCAGCGCTCGAGTGCGGCGTCAAGGTCGGCCCGGGTCACTTGGCCACCGGCGAGGGCGGCGTCTGCCGCGACCAGGCCGTCGGCGACACCGAGGCGGCCGAGATCGACAACCGTCCGGGCCGTCGAGGTGATCGGCACGCCGAACCAGGTCGCTTGATCCTCCTGGGACACGGACGCGTGCAGAATGCGAACCGCGTCATCGAGTCGCGTAGAGGTGGCCGCGCGGTGTGGATCCGGAGCAGTCACGGTCGGGACCGCTGGCTCGGTCAGTCGAGGAAGGCCGTGCAGGACCGCTGCGCTCGGCCCGCTTGAAATGACCCTGCGACGGAGACCGGCTACCGCCGCCGCGGCGGCGAGGGCGTGTCGATCGTCTCGGTCCGCTGGACGCACCACGCTGAACACCCCGCGCCGGGGGGTGGCCCACTCGCGTCGCGCGAGGCGCCTGATGTCCGCAGCCGACAGGCCGCAGTCGAGTGCCTGCTGGCGGGTCAGGACGAAGCCTTGTCGGCACGCCAAACAGGCGACGCCGCCGATGACGCCCTCCTGGGTCAGGCCCCCGGCTCGGCGCCGCTCCCACCTCAGCAGCCAGCGCCGCTGAACGGCAGCCACCGCAGTGAGGTGCTGCGCGGTCAGGATTGCCTCGTCGAGAACCCAGTCCAGGTCGGGCAGTAGTCGCTCGGCGGCTGCGGACGCGCTGTTCATGTGGGCATCGTCGCTGATCGCGGCGTCGCGCCGGGTCCGTTATCCACAGCCGCAACTGCTATCCACAGCCGCAACTGCCATCCACGGGCCCTGCTGCTGTCGGCAGCCGCAGCTTCGCTATAGCTGTGACCGAATTCGGCGCCTCGGGATGGTGACAGCTTATAGCGAAGCGCTGGATGGGCCGGGAACCGGCGGCGAAACGGCGGTGCACAGACGGCTGCCTGGTGGCGGCCGAGCCGATGGGCGCTGCGGCGATCCGGGCGGTTCGGCTGTGCCGCCGACCTCGCCCGCACCCTCTACGCTTGACGTGTGAGGCGTCGCGCGAAAATCGTGTGCACCCTCGGCCCGTCCACCGAGTCGCCCGAGCGCGCGCGGGCACTTGTCGAGGCAGGCATGGACGTCGCCCGGCTGAACTTCAGCCACGGTGATCACGCCGAGCATGGCCGGCGCTTCCGTGAGGTGCGCCGGGCGGCCGAGGCCTCGGGGCGGAACCTCGCGGTGCTCGCTGATTTGCAGGGCCCGAAGATCCGCCTGGGCCGCTTCGCCGACAGGTCGGTGACGTGGGCGACCGGCGAGCGGGTGCGGATCACGGTCGAAGACGTCGAGGGCACGCACGACCGGGTGTCGACCACGTACTCGTTATTGGCCGACGACGTACGCCCGGGCGACCGGCTGCTCGTCGACGACGGCAACGTAGCGCTCGTCGCAGTCGAGATCGCGAACGGCGCCGACGTGGTCTGCGACGTCACCGAAGGCGGCAGGGTAAGCGACAATAAGGGCCTGTCGCTGCCGGGCGTCGCCGTGAGCGTACCCGCCCTGTCGGACAAGGACGCTGACGATCTGGAGTTCGCGCTGAACCTCGGCGTCGACTTCATCGCGTTGTCCTTCGTGCGGGCCCCTGACGACATCGACCTTGTCCACAAGATCATGAACGAGGTCGGAGTGCGCCGTCCGGTGATCGCCAAGATCGAGAGGCCTGAGGCCGTCGAACGACTGGGGGATATCGTCCGTGCCTTCGACGGTGTCATGGTGGCCCGCGGAGATCTCGGCGTCGAGATGCCGCTGGAGCAGGTACCGATCATCCAGAAGCGCGCTGTGCAGATCTGCCGCGACAACGCCAAGCCGGTTATCGTGGCCACCCAGATGCTCGAGTCGATGATCAACCACTCGCGGCCGACCCGAGCCGAGGCGTCCGACGTCGCCAACGCCGTGCTCGACGGGGCCGACGCCGTGATGCTGTCCGGCGAGACCAGCGTCGGCGCGTATCCGGTGCAGACCGTTGCGACGATGGCCCGCATCGTCACCTCGGTCGAACAGGGCGGCGTGCGGATAGCCGGACTGCAGCACAATCCGCGCACGGTCGGCGGCGCGATCGCCAAGGCAGCGAAGGAGGTCGGCGACGCGCTCGGCGCCACCGCGTTGGTCGCATTCACCCAGACCGGTGACACCGCGCGCCGCTTGTCGCGGCTGCAGCCCACCCAGCGGATTCTGGTGTTTACGCCGGACGAGAACGTGCAGCGGCAGCTTGCGCTGTTGTGGGGCGCGGACGCCTACCTGACCTGGACGGTGAAAACCACGGACGAAATGGTGCGGCAGGTCGACTCGGCCCTGGTTCAGCGTGGCGTCTGCCGTCCCAACGACCTCGTCGTCGTGGTGGCGGGCACACCACCGGCCACGCCGGGCGCGACGAACACGATTCGCGTCCACCACATCGGGGATGTCCTTCAGCGTGACCGCTGAAGTGGCCGCCGACGGCCAAGCGGTCGTCGACGGACTGGTCCGGCTGCTCGACCTCGAGCAGATCGAAGAGGACATCTTCCGCGGGCCGAGCCCGAACGTCTCGTTTCAGCGGGTCTTCGGCGGCCAGGTAGCCGGCCAGGCGCTCGTGGCGGCCGGCCGCACCGTGCCACACGACCGCAGCGTCCACTCGCTGCATTCGTACTTCATCCGGTCGGGCGACCCGGCGGTACCGATTGTGTACGAGGTCGACCGCGAACGAGACGGCCGGTCGTTCACCACGCGCCGAGTCGTGGCAGTCCAGCACGGCAAGGCGATCTTCTCCCTGGCTGCGTCCTTCCAGCTGCGGCAGGGCGGCGTCGATCATCAGAGCCCGATGCCTGGCGTACCGGGCCCGGAGGAGGTGCCAACACTCGAGGAGCGGTGGGTCGACTTCGGCCCGGATGCGGCCTACCTGCGTCGGATACCCCGGCCGTTCGACCTGCGCTACGTCGACGATCCGCCGTGGGTACAGCACGCGCAGGGCCCGCGGGAGAGCGCTCCGCACCGCGTCTGGATGCGCGCCAACGGGCACCTGCCGGACGACGAGCTCGTCCACGTCTGCGCGCTGACCTTTGCCTCGGACCTGACGCTGCTCGACTCGGTGCTGATCCACCATGGCCTGGCCGCGGGTCTCGACCCGATCGTCGTGGCTTCGCTGGACCACGCCATGTGGTTCCACCGGCCGTTCCGCGCCGATGACTGGTTCCTCTACGACACCTCGTCGCCATCGGCATCCGGTGGCCGTGGCCTGGCGTATGGGCGGATCTTCGCCCGCGACGGACGGCACATCGTCACGGTGATGCAGGAAGGCATGCTCCGGGTCCCCAGCGCGTGACCCCCGGATCGCGCAACCTCTGGCAGCCTGAGGCAGCCGAACGTTGCACGATCGGGGTCAGGGCCTCGCGACGGCGGTCTGCAGGGCGGCCCAAGCTGCCCGAACGTGCCGCTCCTGCGTCTGCGGCGAGCCGATCGCGAGACGCAGGGCAAGCCGGCCGTGCACCGAGGTATGGGTCAGGTACAGCTCGCCGGACGCGTTGACCCGGTCCATGACGGCTCGTGTGGCCTCATCACCGGCACGCAGCCGGAACGTGACGAGAGAGAGCGCCCGCGGAAGGACCAGCTCGAAGCGCGCGTCAGCCTGCACCCACGAGGCGAACTGCTCGGCCAGCGATATGTGCGACGCGATGTGCTCGCGCAATCCCTCGGCGCCATACCAACGGATCACCGCCCATAGCTTGAGCGCGCGGAAGCGCCGGCCGAGAGGCACGTGCCAGTCGCGGTAGTCGATCACCGCACCGGACTCGGTGGCCGAGTTGCGCAGATACTCGGGCAGGATCGACAGCGCGCCCAGCAGCGCCGACCGGTCGGCCACCCAGAACGCATCGCAGTCGAAGTTGGTCAGCAACCACTTGTGCGGATTGGTGCAGTACGAGTCGGCCAACTCGAGGCCATCGTTGATGTAGCGCAGTTCCGGGCAGATCGCCGCGACGCCTGCCCAGGCCGCGTCCACGTGCAGCCAGGCGCCGAACTCGTGCGCGATCGTCGCCAGCTCGCGCACCGGGTCGACCGCGCCCACCCCGGTCGTGCCGACCGAGGCCACAACGACGGCTGGCGTATGGCCGGCTGCCACGTCCGCTGCCAGCAGCTCGCGCAGATGGCCCGGCCGGGCCCGCAGCGTGGCGGCGTCGACATCGATCTTGCGCAGCGCGTTTGCCCCCAAGCCGGCGACTCGGCACGCCTTCTCGACCGACGAATGGCTCTGCCCAGACGCGTACACCGTGAACCGCCCCGCCGCGACACCCGCGTATTCGGTCATGCCACCGCTTGCGCGGTGCAGCGCCGCGACCAGCGCGACCAGCACGGCGTCCGAGGCGGTGTGTTGGATGACGCCGCCGCCGGGGCCGTCCGACCGGAACGCAGCCGGCAGGTCGAGCAGCTGCGCGAGCCAGTCCAGGACGTGGGTCTCGAGTTCGGTCGTCGCCGGGGAGGTCGCCCAAAGCATGCCCTGCACGCCGAGTCCTGAGCTGAGCAGGTCGCCCAGGATCGCCGGCCCGCTGGCGTTGGCGGGAAAGTACCCGAAGAACGACGGGTGCTGCCAGTGGGTGATGCCGGGCAGGATCACTTCGTCCAGGTCGTGGAGGACATCGGCGAACGGCTCGCCGCGTTCGGGTGGCGCCGACGGCAGCGCGGCGCGCACCGCGCCCGGCTCGACCCGCGACAGGACGGGAAACGTCTCGATCTTGTCGTAGTAGTCGGCAATCCAGTCGACGACCTCCCGGCCGTACCTGCGGAATTCGTCGGGCGTCATGTGGCAGCTCACCCGGCACAGTCTGCCCCGCGATTGTTCGTGCGGGCACGCTCTAGTCTCGGTGGGCATGCTGGCCGGACGTGTCGTCGCGATCACCGGCGCGGCGCGGGGGATCGGGCTGGCGACGGCCCGGGCACTGCTAGACGCGGGCGCTCGGGTGGCGATCGGTGACGTCGACGAGGGCGCGCTGAAGAGCGCCGCTGACCGTCTCGGCATCCGCACCGCCTACAGCTTGGACGTGACCGATCCACACTCGTTCCGGGCATTCGTCACCGCAGTGGAACCCGACCTCGGCCCGCTGGACGTGCTGATCAACAACGCGGGGGTCCTCCCGACCGGCCCGGTCGCGCAGGAGAGCGACGCAATAACCAGGCAGGTGATCGACGTGAACCTGCTGGGCGTCATGATCGGGACCAAGTGCGCTCTGCAGTCGATGCTGCCTCGCCGCACCGGGCACATCGTCAACGTGGCGTCCATTTCCGGCGAGACCTACGGCGGGGGCGAGGCGAGCTACTGCGCGAGCAAGTACGGGGTGGTGGGCTATACCGACGCGGCGCGTTTCGAGCTGCACGGCCGGGGCGTGCGGTTCACCCTGATTCTGCCTGCGCTCGTCGACACGCGGCTCACCACCGAGGCGCGGCGACTGCTGTTCGTGAACAGACGGGTGTCGCCGGACGACGTGGCGGCGGCGATAGTCCGGGTGCTGCACCGGCCCCGCCGGCGGGTGTACGTGCCGGCGAGCATGGGCGTGGCGGTGCGAGTGCGGCGGTTCGTGCCGGCGCAGCTGAGCGATGCCGCCGCCGGTTTGATCGGGGCGCGCTCGATCTTCATCGACGTCGACCACGACGTGCGGCACGCGTACGAGAAGTGGCTGCGCGGTTAGGGCACGTCACGCCACGGGTTCACGACTCAGCGTGGTACGACGATTCTTCAGTGCCGGGAGCGGGATTCGAACCCGCACGCGCTTTCGCGCAATCGCTTTTGAGGCGATCGTGTATCCCGTTCCACCATCCCGGCGATTGACCCTACGCACTTGCCTTCGACACCGTAGGCTACCGCCAGACAACGAGGTCATTGGCCTCTCAAGCTGATGCCGATTCTCACTCGAAGCGCGTGCTGATCGCCGAGGACAAGGCGCTGATCCGTCTACATCTTCGCGAGATGGTCCAGGAGGAGGGCTTCGACGCTCATCGGCGAGGCGGCAGAGGGCGCGCAGGCTGTCGAGTGGCCTAATCCAGCGGACACGCTACCGGGGCTAAGGTTACTTACAGCGATGTCCGCACCACACCGGAGGGACGCACCAGTGCCTGCTGCGTCAACGAGTTCGTCTGCCGAGCCGTCGAGTAGGCGAGTGCTCATTGCCGAAGACGAGGCCCTGATCCGCCTGGATCTGCGCGAGATGCTTCAGGAGGAGGGCTTCGACGTCGTCGGCGAGGCGCCGGACGGCGAACGGGCCGTCGAGCTTGCTAAGGAACTGCTCCCGGACCTGGTCATCTGCGACGTCAAGATGCCGAAGATGGACGGCATCACCGCGGCCGCGCAGATCACCGCCGAACGCATCGCCCCGGTCGTCATCCTCACCGCGTTCAGCCAGCGCGATCTGATCGAGCGGGCGCGCGATGCCGGAGCGATGGCCTACCTGGTCAAGCCGTTTCAGAAGCGTGATCTGCTGCCGGCGATCGAGATGGCCACCTCACGGTTTGCCGAGATCCGGGCGCTGGAGTCCGAGGTGCACGGCCTGCGAGACCGGTTGGAGGTCCGCAAGCTGATCGAGCGGGCCAAGGGCGTGCTGATGTCCGATCACCGGATGACCGAGCCGGAGGCGTTCCGGTGGATTCAGCGTGCCGCGATGGACAACCGCACCTCGATGCGTTCAGTGGCCGAACTGGTGCTAGCCGGCGACACCCCCAAGGTCGCCGCGGCCTCCTCGCTGCCGCGGAGCGCCCGATCCTAGCCAGTTCCGGGGGGGTGCGCGAAGCCCCCATTCAGCTAGCTGCCATGAAATGCACACCCCACTGCCAAGCGCACTTCCCGCCCCACTAGGGTCCGTTCATTGCCACAGCAATCGAAAGTCGCAAATCCAGACGTAGGTCGTGCCGACCCCGCAGGGAGCGCAGCTGTGTCGCGTAGCCACGTCCGAGTACGGCCCGCCGAGCTTGCAGACATCCCGCAGCTCGTGCGCCTCGGCGAGTCCGAACTCCCGTCCGGCGCATTTGGCGGACGGTCCTCCGATACCGACCAGCGCCTGGCCGAGGTGCTGACCTGCGGTGATCGTCAGTTCCTCGTCGCCATTGACGAGTTGACAGGCGCCCTGGTCGGTTTCGTCCTCGTCTTCGACGACGAGATCGGCGCGATCGTGCGCTTTCCAGCACTGCAGATCAGCCACTTGGTCGTCGACAAGGCGTTCCGGCGTCGGGGCATCGGCCGCGCCTTGCTGAGTGCGTGTGTGCATCTGGCCGAGCAGCGCGGCGTCGAGCATGTGGTGGCCAGCGCCGTCACGACATCGCGCGACGCGAATCGGTATCTGGCCAGGCTCGGGTTCGCGCCGTTGGTGGTGCGCCGCATCGCGCCGACCTCGGTGCTACGCAGATCGCTGGGGTTGCACGACGGGTCCGACCGGTTGGCACTGATCCGCCGGGTGCGCGCCGGGAGCCGCCCATTTCGCAGCTCGCGCTCGGCGGTGGAGCTGCGCAATGTCCGCGGCGCCTAGCACGCTGATCCAGTGCCCCACTGATGTGGGCTCTTCGCTGTCAGCCCGCCCTCCTAGACTCGGTTCGTGAGCGCAGCTGGTAGGTCTCGGCTTCTTCTCCTCGACGGGCATTCGCTGGCCTACCGCGCGTTCTACGCGCTGCGTGAAGTTGAGATGTCAACGACGACCGGCCAGCCGACGAGCGGCGTGTTCGGCTTCACCTCCATGCTGGTCAACCTGCTGCGTGACGAGGAGCCGACACATATCGGGGTGGCCTTCGACGTCTCGCGCCACACGTTCCGCACCGAGGCCTACGTCGAGTACAAGGCGGGCCGCGCCGAGACGCCGCCGGACTTCGCCGCACAGCTGTCGCTGATCCGCGAGGTGCTCGATGCGCTGCACATCCCAACGCTCGAGGTCGAGGGCTACGAGGCCGACGACGTCATCGCCACCATCACCACCCGGGCCGACGCCGAGGGCATGGACACGCTGATCTGCACCGGCGATCGCGACTGCCTGCAGCTGGTGAACAATCAGGTCACGGTGCTCTACCCGCGCCGTGGAGTCAGCGACCTGACCCGGTTCACGCCCGAGGAGGTCGAAACCAAGTACCACCTCTCGCCCGCGCAATACCCGGACTTCGCGGCCCTGCGCGGCGACCCGAGCGACAACCTGCCAGGCATCCCCGGCGTGGGGGAGAAGACGGCTGCCAAGTGGATCCGCGATTACGGCTCGCTGGACGCTCTGGTCGAGCGCGTCGACACCGTCAAGGGCAAGGTCGGCGACGCACTGCGCGAGCACCTCGCTGGCGTCATTCGCAACCGGCGGCTCACCGAGCTAGTGCGCGACGTCCCTCTCGAGATCGACCTGGCCTCGCTGAGGCGACAGCCCTGGGATCGCGAACGAGTGCACACCCTGTTCGACAACCTGCAATTCCGCGTGCTGCGGGAGCGCCTGTTCGCGTTGACGGCGACTGAGCCGGAGGCCGAAGAGGGCTTCGACATCGCTACGACGCGCCTCGGCCCGGACGATGTGGCGGGGTGGCTCGACGAACATGCACGCGACGGCCGTCGGGTCGGCGTCGCGTTCCGGGGCACGTGGGGGCGAGGCACCGGGTCGCTGACGGGTGTCGCACTGGCCGTAGCCGATGGCGTGGCGGGCTTCCTCGAGCCCGATCAGCTGGGTGAGCAGGACGAGAAGCCGGTCGCCGCCTGGTTGGCTGACACGTCGGTGCCGAAAGCCGTCCACGACGTCAAGGGTCCTGTGCTCGCGCTTCGCCAGCGCGGCTGGACGCTCGCGGGCGTCGCGACCGACACCCAGCTCGCCGCCTATCTCGCGCTGCCGGGCCAGCGTTCGTTCGACCTGGCCGACCTCGCGCTGCGTTACCTGCACCGTGAGCTACGGGCGAACGTCGAGGAGTCCGGGCAGCTCACGCTGGACGGAGGAGTCGACGAGGCGGACGACGCTCTAGCCGAGGTCGAGACCGTTCGGGCATGCGCGATCAGGGATCTCGCGGTCGCTCTCGACGGCGACCTCGAGGAGCGGGGGGCGACGCGACTGCTGGCCGAGATGGAGCTGCCGCTGACGTTCGTGCTGGCCGACATGGAGGCGGTCGGCATCGCCACCGATACCGACCACCTGCTCGCGCTGCAGAGCGAGCTGGGCGCGGCGGTGAAGTCCGTCGAGGAGGACGCGTACGCCGTCGTCGGCCGGCCGTTCAACCTCGGCTCGCCCAAGCAACTGCAGGAGATCCTCTTCGACCAGTTCAAGCTGCCCAAGACGAAGCGCATCAAGACCGGGTACACCACGGACGCCGACTCGCTGGCCGCCCTCTACGAGCAAACGCAGCACCCGGTGCTCGAGCACCTGCTGCGCCATCGCGAGGTGGCCCGGCTCAAGACCGTCGTCGACTCGCTGCTGCCCTTGATCGACGACGGCGGCCGGATCCACACGACGTTCAACCAGACGATCGCGGCCACCGGGCGGCTGTCGTCCACCGACCCCAATCTGCAGAACATCCCCGTGCGCACCGCTGAGGGCCGGCGAATCCGCGAGGCGTTCACCGTCGGCGCCGGCTACGAGTCGCTGATGACGGCCGACTACAGCCAGATCGAGATGCGCATCATGGCGCACCTATCCCGCGACGCCGGACTGATCGAGGCGTTCACCACGGGCGAGGACATGCATACCTTCGTCGCGTCGCGCGCGTTCAACCTGCCGCCCGAGCAGATCGACCCCGAGCTGCGCCGCCGGGTCAAGGCGATGTCCTACGGGCTGGCCTACGGCCTGTCGCCGTTCGGGCTGGCCCAACAGCTCAAGATCACCCCGGACGAGGCGCGTGGCCAGATGGACGCGTACTTCGCCCGGTTCGGCGGCGTGCGCGACTACCTGCGTTCAGTGGTCGACGACGCGCGGCAGACCGGCTACACCGAGACGATCATGGGCCGGCGCCGGTACCTGCCCGACCTCACCAGCGACAACCGCCAGCGCCGCGAGATGGCCGAGCGGATGGCCCTCAACGCGCCGATCCAGGGCAGTGCCGCCGACATCATCAAGGTCGCGATGCTGGGCGTCCATCGCGCGCTCGCGTCGGTCGGCCTGCGTTCGCGGCTGCTGCTGCAGGTGCACGACGAGCTGGTCCTCGAAATCGCTTCTGGCGAACGGGACGCGGTCGAGGAGCTGGTGCGCAACGAGATGGGGTCGGCGTATGCGCTGGACGTGCCGCTGGACGTCTCGATCGGCGTCGGCCCGAACTGGCACGAAGCCGCGCACTGAAAACTGTCGGTACCGCTCGGCAGGCTTGGCGGCATGAGGCCCAGGAGGGACCATGACAAGCATGACAACGCCTACCGGCGTCGACCGGCCGTTCACGGTCGCCGATCTGGAGTCGATGCCCGATGACGGCCGGCGCTATGAGCTCGTCGACGGCGAGCTCCTCGTGAGCCCGGCGCCCGGCTGGCCGCACCAAGAGGCTGTGGCGACGCTTACCGGATTGCTTCGTTCGGCGTGTCCGCCCCACCTGCGCGTGCTCATGGCGCCGTTTGCAGTGCGCCCCGACGCGTTCAACGAGTTCCAGCCGGACCTGTTGGTGGCCCGATACACAGACTTGACCCTCAAAGACCTACCCACCGCACCGGTGCTCGCGGTCGAGGTGATCTCGCCGACGAGCCGGCTGAAGGACGCCAACCTCAAGAAGGCGGTCTACGCCCGGTTGGGCGTCGAGTCGTTCTGGCTGATCGACCCCGACCCCGATCAGCCGGCGCTGACGGTCTTCGAGCTCGGCGCCCACGAATACGGGCAGGTCGCATACATCGTGGGCGGCGAGGCGTTCGAGGCGCAGCTGCCGTTCCCGGTGCGGGTCGTGCCTGCGCAGCTGATCGCCGGCCTGCGACCCTGACGTCGCTTCAGCCGCGGCCGGGCTCGGGGCGGACGAAGGGGAACGCCAGCGTGGAGCGGATGTTGGTGCCGGTGACCATCATGACCAGCCGGTCGACGCCGAGGCCCAGCCCGCCGGTGGGCGGCATGGCGTATTCGAGCGCCATCAGGAACGCCTCGTCGATCTGCATGGCCTCCGGATCTCCCGCGGCGGCCAGCAGCGACTGCGTGGTGAGCCGTTCGCGCTGATCGATCGGATCGATCAGCTCGGAGTAGGCGGTGCCGATCTCGGCGCCGAACGCGACCAGGTCCCACCGCTCGGCCAGCCGCGGATCGTCCCGATGCACCCGGGTCAGCGGTGACGACTCCACCGGGAAGTCCGTGTAGAAGGTCGGCGCGACTGTCTGACCTTCTACCAGCTCGTCGTACAGTTCCATGATCATCGCGCCGGCGGTGACCTTGGCGTGCACGCGTACCCCCTGGTGCTCGCAGACGGCCCGGACCTTCTCCGGGGCGGTGTCCGGCGCGAGCTCGACCCCACACGCCCGGCTGACCGCCTCGTGCACCGGAACGGTGGGCCAGGACCCGCTCAGGTCGACCTCGACGAAGGTGCCGTCGTCGTCAGGCCGCCGGGCGATCGGCCGACCGTGGATCGCGGTGGCCACCTCGAGGATCAGCTCGCGGGTCAGATCGCGCATGACGTGGTAATCGGCCCACGCCTGATAGGCCTCGAGCGACGTGAACTCGGGGTTGTGCGTCGCGTCGGCGCCCTCGTTTCTGAAGTTGCGGTTGAGCTCGAACACCTTGGCCATGCCGCCCACGCACAACCGCTTGAGGAAGAGCTCCGGCGCGATGCGCAGGTAGAGCTTCGTGTCGTACGCGTTGATGTGGGTGACGAACGGACGAGCGTTGGCCCCTCCGTGGACGGCTTGAAGCATCGGTGTCTCGACCTCGGCGAAGCCGCGCCGCCCGAAACCGTCGCGCAGCGCCCGCACCGCCACGCTGCGGCTCGTCATCAGCGCCCGGGTGTCGGCGTTGACGATCAGGTCGAGGTAGCGCTGGCGCACCCGGGCGTCCGGGTCGACGAGACCGACCCGTTCGGTGGGCACGGGTCGCAGGCATTTGGCGGCCATCGTCCATTCACTCGCCAGCACCGACAGCTCGCCGTGGCGGCTGGTGACTACCTCGCCGGTGACGCTGACGTAGTCGCCGAGGTCGACCGTGCGCTGCCACAGAGCGACGGCATCGCGCCCCGCGCGCTCGTCGGTGAGCATGACCTGTAGCCGGCTCTCCTCGTCCTGCAACATGGCGAAGAGCAGACCGCCGAAGTTACGCACGGCGCGAACCCGGCCGGTGACCGACACCTGCTCGCCGGTGTGCTCGTCGGCGGCAAGGTCCGGGTGGGCCGCCCGCAGCTGCGCCAGGCTGTGTGTGCGCGCGACGTTCACCGGGTACGCGGGAACACCGGCGGTGGCCAGGTCGTCGATCTTGCCCCGGCGCACCCGCTCCTGTTCGGTCAGCCGCTGGACGGGACGCGCCGGGCGCAGCAGCTCCTCGGCCTGGGCGATCGCCGCCTCGGCGAACGGCACGTTGTCATGTCCGTGCCACACGACCGTCTGCATCGGGTCGCGTGGCGCCATCGGGTCAGGCGCTGGCAGGAATCCTTCGGCCATCCCGGCGGCGATCGCGGTCCGCACCATGCTCGTGGACGGGTGATGGCACATGAAGCGGGGGACCCATCGAGGCAGGTACTTCGCGTTCGACCGGTACAGGCTCTCCAGCTGCCAGAACCGCGACGCCACGCCGAGCACCGCGCCGGTCACTCGCGTCACGGGCCCCGCGCCCACCCGCTCGCAGGCGTTGAAGATGCCGCGGAACATGGCAAAGTTGAGCGACACCTGCCGCACGCCGAGGTCCGGGCAGGCCGCGATCAGCCCGGCCACCATGAACTCGGTGAGCCCGTTCTCGGCCGCCCGGTCGCGCCGCATCAGGTCGAGGGACAGGCCACGCACGCCCCACGGGACGAACGACAGGATGCCGCGCAACGCGCCTTCGGCGTCCCGGGCCAGGACGGCCACGCATCGCCCGTCGGCGGGATCGGCCAACCGGCTCAGCGCCATCGAGAAACCACGCTCGTCGCCGTCGCTGCGCCACGTGTCGGCCAGCCCGGAAAGCCGGCTGAGCTCCTCCGTCCCCAGATCGGCGTGCCGCGCGACCTCGACCGTGTACCCGGCCCGTCGCACCCGCTCGACGGCTCGGCGCACCGGCGCCATCGTCGGGCCGGCCAGCGTGAAGACGTGGACGTCGATGATTGCCTCGTCGCCGAGGGACATCGCCCGCAGCCCGGCCGCAACATATGCGGCGGCACCCTCTTCGCTGGCCGACAGCGCCGCTGGGTACCAGCCGTAGGTGCGGGCTTCGGCCAGCCACGCTTCGATCGCGGCGGGCCACGACCCGACGTGGCCGAGGGGATCCGCGCTCGCCAGGCTGACCGAGGCCATGACACGGTAGGTCAGCGCTGCTCGTCGATCGGGGGAGAAGATCACCGACTTGTCCCGCCGGGTGGCGAAGTAGCCGAGCGAGTCGCGTTCGCCGCTCTCCAGAATCAGCCGGCGCAGCTCCAGTTCGTCCTGGGCTTCGACGAACTGCTTGGCGCGTGCGGAGCGCAGGAACACGATCGCGGCGCCGATCAGGGCGGCCGCTGAGACCACGCCGGCGAGCGCCCCGATCCAATGGTGCCCGTGATGGCCATGGAACGCCTTGCTGCTCTCATCCGGCAGCTGGCCGATCGCGGCCCGAAGCGGCCAGGCGATCCGTTGCCACCCGGGAGACAGGTCGCGCGGAAAGGCCTCGGTGAGAGCAGTCGCGATGATCGCCGACAGCGCGAGGCCGCCTATGAGCACGGCGAGCGCGCGGATCCGGGAGCCGCGCACCAGTCGGGCCGGGAACGCGGTCCGTGCCTTGATGAACAGCACACACAGCGCGAGGCCGACCACACCTTCGAACAGCAGCAGACCCACCCGGACGTCCCTGCTCGCTGCGCCCGGGATGTCGACGTCAACCGACTCGCTGAAGAGCAGTGCGGCGACGATCGCCACCGCGATGAGCGCCGCGATCACCTGGAAGGCGAACACCACCCACATGGCGAACCGGATCCGGCGGCTGAGCGCACTGCCCAGCACGAACAGCAGCACGACCGTGAACAGGCTCGGGTCCGGCGGAATGTTCACGAGGCCGAACGCCTCGTCCACCCAGTCCGGCCACCTGAAGGCCCGTAGCGGGATGCTGATCAGCGACCAAATGGCCGCGTACGTGACCACCCGGCCGGTCCACAGCGCCAGTGGCTCATGCCAGCCCCCGGCCTGGCTTCGCTGGGCGGCAACTGTGGTCACTGGCCTCCCCCTGCCCTCACCTGTGGTGTGCGCCGCCTGGGACAGAGTGTAGGCGCCTGATCACATCCGGAGGCTCAGCCGGACAGCCGCTCCCGCAGCGCATCGGTGCGCGAGTGTGTCGCGCCGAGTACGTCCCAGCGCAGATCCGCAGCGGCGTGCTTGAGTGCGTCAGGGGCCCGGCGGGCCCGCCACGCCAGCGACGGCTTGCCGCCGGTGTCGACCACGGCGAGCAGCAGGCCGCCGAGCATGCTCACGTTCTTGGTGAAGTGCAGCCGCTGCTGGGTCCGCCGGACCGGATCCTCCTCCGTCCAGAACGGATGACCAGCGAACGTGGTCGGCACCAGGCTCGCGGCCAGAGCCAGCGCTGCCAGCCGGGGCACCCGCCCAGCCGCGAGCAGCCCGCCTGCGACGACCTTCACTGCGGCATCGGCCTGCACGACATGCTTGGTGCTGATGCCGCTGGGCAGCCGCTCCACCAAGCCGTCCACTACGGAGTCGGCCGCCGGCACCCGCGACTTCGGGTGCAGCAACACGTCGACGCCGCCGGTGACGAATATCGAGGCGAGCATGGGACGGGCGATGGCGCGGATCACGGACATGTCCCTATCCTGCCCATCCCCCGCGAGCGTCCAATCGAGGGGTCGCCGCCGCCCCATGCCGTAATCTCGCGTCAGTCACAGCGCAGTAACATTCGCCGCCGGCTGATTGCGCGCTCCAGTGCGGTCTGACCGAATGAGACGTACGCCGACCATCGGAAGGAAGTCCACCATGCATCCGCGCAGCCATCTCGTCCTCGCCGGCCTGGCCACGCTGGCATTGGGGCTGGCAGCATGCAGCAGCTCCAGCAAGTCTGGGTCCTCGTCGAGTGCGCCGACGACGGCCACGTCGGCCGAGACGACGTCCGCTGCGGCGACATCCGCAGGCACTACCACCGCGGCCGCGGTCGGGCTGTTCGGCCTGGGTTGCGCGCAGCTCGGCCTCACCGACGCGCGGGTTGCTCTGGCAGCGCAAGCTCCGGTGGGCGTGGTGGCGGCGGGTGTGCCGTTCCTAAAGAACGTCGTCACCGCAGCTACCGCCGCCGGGCTGGTGCCCACCTTGAACGCGGCGCCGGCGCTCACCGTGTTCACGCCCACGGACGACGCGTTCAAGAAGGAACCGCCGGCGCTGTTGCAGTCCTTGCTGACCGACCCGTCGAAGAAGCCGCAGCTCATCGCCACGCTGAAGTACAACGTGCTCGGCGAGCAGGTGACGAAGGACCAGCTGGCCGGCACGCACAAGACGCTCGAGGGCAAGAACCTGACGATCACCGGCAGCGGTGACAACTACGTGATCAACGGCACCGCGCACATCATCTGTGGTGGCCTGAAGACGAAGAACGCGATCGTCTACATCACCGACGCCGTCCTGCACCCACCAGCCTGACCCAACCCGCTCCCATCGCCCAACAACCGAGGAGGACGGGTGGGCCGAGTCGGCGGAATCGTGCTTGCCGTCGTGGGCGTGTTGCTGATCGTCGCCGCGCCACTCGTGAAGTGGGTGGCCGCCCCCGCGTTGGTCAAGATCCCGCTGGACATCAACCGAACGACCGTGGCCGAAGGCGACAGCCAGGTGCTCGTACTCGCCACCCAGCAGGTGCAGACCGTCCATGTGGTCGCAAGCCGGCCCGTGAAAGGCGACAAGAAGGCCGGCACGGCGAACGTCGCGGTCTGGGACGAGGTGTTATGCCTGCGCGCCAGCAAGGGCGCGGGCGACACCGGGGCGGGGTGCCCGGCAACCACCGACCCGACGTTCATCCAGCGCACGACGGATCGGATCGCGTTCGGCCGCAAGTCCGCTCTCGCCGTTTCCGACCCCGGGCGCTTCGGCACGAACGTCGACGGTGACAAGACGATCTCCCATGTCGGCCTTGGGTACACCTTCCCGATCGGGACGAAGAAGACCACGTATCCGTTCTTCGACACGGTGCTCGGCAAGGCGTTCCCGATGTCCTATCAGGACACCGAGAAGCTGAACGGACTGACCGTTTACAAGTTCAGCCAGAGCGTGCCACAGAGCGCGATCAAGATCCAAGGGCTGTTGCCGGGCAGCTACTCCAACGTGCGAACGGTGTGGGTAGAGCCCACCACCGGCGTCATTGTCAAAGGATCCGAGCAGATCGTGGAGAAGTTCACTACCGGCGGCGGCACCGCGTTCGACGGCACGCTGATCTTCAACGACGCGACTGTGAAGTCGCAGGCCGACTACGCCAACTCGCAGATCAACAAGATCAACCTGATCCGGTGGTGGGTGCCGCTAGGCTTGCTGGTGCTCGGCATCCTGGCTGTCGTCGGCGGGTGGCTGCTCGCCCGTCGGTCCTCAAGCGGCGGAAGACAGCTCGCAGACGTAGATCGCGGTGCCAGGCAGGATGGCGCCCCGCAGCGGTGACCACTGTCCCCATTCGTCCGTCAGGTCGGCGGGCCACTCGGGCTCGATGACGTCGAACAGCCGGAACCCGGCAGCGGCGATCTCGCGGACCCGGTCGCCGAGCGTGCGGTGGTGCTCGACGTAGGTCGCCTCGCCGGCCCCGTCGAACTCCACATACGGCGTGCGATCGAAGTACGACATGGTCGCGGTGAGTCCTTCGGGACCTGGGTCGTCCGGGAAGACCCAGCGGATCGGGTGGCTCGTGGCGAACACCCACCGCCCGCCCGGACGCAGCACGCGGGCGATTTCGCGCATCACCCGGGCCGAGTCCTCGACGAACGGCACCGCGCCGAAGGCGGTGAACGCGATGTCGAACGCGTCGGTCGCGAAGGGCAGGTACTGCGCGTCGGCCTGGACTACCGGCACCTCGACGCCCGTCTCCCGCGCGCCCTTCGCAGCGTGGCGGAGCATTCCGGCGGATAGGTCGAACGCGACCGGACGCGCACCCTGTGACGCCAGCCAGCGTGAGCACATCGCCGCGCCGCAACCCACCTCGAGGACGCGACGGCCCGACACCGGCCCGAGCAGGCCCACGTCAGCCTCGCGCAACCGCTCCGGCGACCAGACGAAGTCCGCGACGCCCAGGAACTCGCCGTGCAGCGCCTGGTAGTCGTCAGCGTCCGCGTCCCACCAGCGCCGGTTGGCCCGGCGCGTCGCAGCGCCGTCGATCTCGCGGCGCGCGACACCGACAGCGTTGAGCTTTGCCTGGTCGGCCACTACGTCGCGCCAAATCCGACGGGCAGGCATCGTGCCATGCGGGCTCCTAGAGGGCAGCGGCCAGGGCGCGCCCCGCCACTCGTCCCGAGAACAGGCAGCCGCCCAGGAACGTCCCCTCCAGTGCGCGGTAGCCATGCATCCCCCCGCCGCCGAAGCCGGCGACCTCGCCGGCCGCGTACAAACCGGGCAGCGGGGCGCCGTCAGCGTGCAGCACCCGGGCCGACAGGTCCGTCTCCAGGCCGCCCAGCGTTTTGCGGGTCAGCACGTGCAGGCGCACCGCGACCAGCCGGCCACCCCATCCGCCCAAGTAGGCATGCGGCTTGACGATGCGTGTGATCTTGTCGCCGAGGTAGCGCCGAGCTGCGCTGGTCGCCGTGATCTGCGGATCCTTGCCGAGCCCAGATGACACCTGCCGATCGCGTTCGACGACGATCGCGTGCAGCTCGGCGGCGTCGACCAGCTCCTCGCCCACTAGCTCGTTCATGCCGCGCACCAGGTCCTTGAGCGAGCTGCGCACGACGAAATCGGCGCCGCGGTCGAGGAACGCCTGCACCGGCGTTGTTGGCCCGCTGCGGGCCCGGCCGAGCGACTGGCGGACGTCCTTGGCGGTGAGGTCCGGATTCTGTTCCGATCCGGACAGCGCGAACTCGGTGGCCACCGTCTTCTCGTCCAGGACGAACCACGAATGGTCGTAGCCGGACGAGGTGATCTCGCGCAGCGCGCCCAGCGCATCGAAGCCGGGGAACAGCGGTGGAGGCAACCGGCGGCCGCGCGCGTCCAACCAGAGTGGGGACGGGCCGGACAGGATCCGGATGCCGTGCCGCGACCAGATCGGCGAGTGGTTGACGATGCCCTCGGGGTAGTGCCACATCCGGTCGGGGTTGATGACGCGTCCGCCGGCCTTCTCGACCACGCCCAGCATCAGCCCGTCGGCGTGGTCCGGGACGCCGGAGATCATCGACCGCGGCGCGGGCCCCCAGCCAGTAGGCCAGTTGCGGCGTACGAGTTCGTGGTTGCCGCCGATTCCGCCGGACGTCACGACGACCGCCTGCGCGCTGAGCGAGAAGTCGCCGGCCACCTCACGCGAGCTCGGTGCGCCGCGCTCGACCCCGCTCGGCACCAGCACCTCGCCCTCGACGCCCGTCACCGCGCCGTCGGTGATGGACAGCCCGGTAACCCGGTGCCGGAAACGCAGCTGCACCAGGCCGCGGTCCGCGGCCGCCTTCACCCGGCGCCCGAATGGCGCTATCACGCCTGGCCCGGTGCCCCACGTGACGTGGAAGCGCGGGACGGAGTTGCCATGGGACCCGTGCGGCCCGACGGCGTAGCCGCCCCGTTCGGCCCATTGCACGATGGGGATCCAGCGCATCCCCATCTCGTGCAGCCACGCGCGCTTCTCGCCCGCGGCGAACGCCACGTACGCGTCGGCCCAGGCCCGCGGCCAGTAGTCCTCCTCGCGGTCGAAGGCGGCCGAGCCCAGCCAGTCCGCCAGGGCGAGCTCATGCGAGTCGTGGATGCGCGTCCGGCGCTGCTCGGGGGAGTCGACGAACATCAACCCCCCGAAGGACCAGAACGCCTGCCCGCCGAACGAGGCCGCGGGCTCCTGGTCGACCGCGATCACCCGCCGCCCGGCGTCCGCCAGCTCCGCCGCCGCCACCAGTCCGGCGAGCCCCGCGCCGACCACGATGACGTCCGCATCCATTGGCATGACGTTAGCCGAATTGCCCGCGTCAGCAGCGTCTCGGCCAGGGAATAGCGGGCCCGCATTGACCCGTTAAGAGTGCTGTCAGTAGTCTTGACATCGCGTCGCAGGGTCTGCGTGCCTCGATAGGGAGCAGGCCGCGCTCGTCATGCACGTTTCCATGCGCACTTGATCGGTGCGCCTCGGCACGTTCACCGGCGAAAGGATCCTGCAGCGTGCCGCGACAACCTTTGGAACCCACCACTACATGACGTCCACCATCGAGACCACCGCCGTACCCACAACGCCCCGTGTGGCGATCAACGACATCGGCAGCACCGACGACTTCCTCGCCGCGATCGACAAGACGATCAAGTACTTCAACGACGGCGACATCGTCGAGGGCACCATCGTCAAGGTCGACCGGGACGAGGTGCTGCTCGACATCGGTTACAAGACCGAGGGTGTCATCCCCTCGCGTGAGCTGTCCATCAAGCACGATGTCGACCCCAACGAGGTTGTCAAGGTCGGCGACGAGATCGAGGCCCTGGTCCTCCAGAAAGAGGACAAAGAGGGCCGGCTGATCCTGTCCAAGAAACGCGCCCAGTACGAGCGGGCGTGGGGCACGATCGAGCAGAAGAAGGAGAACGACGAGGTCGTCGAGGGCACGGTTATCGAGGTCGTCAAGGGCGGCCTGATCATCGATATCGGCCTGCGCGGCTTCTTGCCCGCGTCGCTGGTCGAGATGCGGCGGGTGCGGGACCTGCAACCCTACGTGGGCAAGACCCTCGAGGCTAAGATCATCGAGCTCGACAAGAACCGCAACAACGTGGTGCTCTCCCGCCGCGCCTACCTGGAAGAGACGCAGTCAGCGCAGCGTGGCGATTTCCTCAGCAAGCTGGCCAAGGGCCAGGTGCGCACCGGAGTGGTGTCCTCCATCGTCAACTTCGGCGCGTTCGTCGACCTCGGCGGGGTCGACGGCCTGGTGCACGTCAGCGAGCTGTCCTGGAAGCACATCGACCACCCGAGCGAGGTGGTCGAGGTGGGCCAGGAGGTCACTGTCGAGGTGCTCGATATCGACCTGGACCGCGAGCGGGTGTCGCTGTCGCTGAAGGCCACCCAGGAAGATCCGTGGCGCCAGTTCGCCCGCACTCACCAGATCGGCCAGGTTGTCCCGGGCCGGGTCACCAAGCTGGTGCCGTTCGGCGCGTTCGTCCGAGTTCAGGACGGCATCGAAGGCCTGGTGCACATCTCCGAGCTCGCCGAGCGGCACGTCGAGATCCCCGAGCAGGTGGTGCAGGTCGGCGACGAGCTGCTCGTCAAGGTCATCGACATTGACCTGGAGCGTCGCCGGATCTCGCTGTCGCTGAAGCAGGCCAACGAGGGAGCCCTCTCCGACGACAGTTTCGACCCCGCGCAGTACGGCATGGAGGCCCAGTACGACGACAAGGGCAACTACATCTACCCCGATGGCTTCGACCCCGACACGCAGGAGTGGCTGCCCGGCTACGACGAGCAGCGCGAGGCCTGGGAGAAGCGCTACGCGGCGGCCCGCGAGCGCTTCGAGGCGCACCGTCGGCAGCAGGGCGAGGCACGCAAGGCCGACGCTGAGGCTGCCGTGGATGCTGGCGACGCCACGTCCTACAAGTCCGACCCTCCGCAGACCAACGGCACGCTCGCCTCGGACGAGGCGCTGGCTGCCCTGCGGGAGAAGCTCGCCGGCCGCTGATTGCCGCTTCCCCAAACTGGCGGGGTGGGAATGTGAGGGTGGGGCTGACCGGTGGCGTGGGGTCTGGCAAGAGCACGGTCGCGGCGCTGCTCGCCGAGCACGGCGCGGTGATCGTCGACGCCGATGAGATCGCCCGGGAGGTCGTCCGCGCGGGCACGCCGGGGTTCGCCGCTGTGGTGGCCCGATTCGGGCGCGACATCGTCGGCCCAGACGGCGAGCTCGACCGGCCGGCGCTGGCGCGCCTGGTCTTCGCGGACGACGCGGCGCGCACCGACTTGAACGCGATCGTCCACCCGCTCGTCGCACGCCGTTCGCAGGAGCTGATGGCAGGCGTGCCGGACGGCGCGGTGGTCGTGTACGACGTCCCGCTGCTCGTCGAGACACGGCGAGGCGGCGAATTCGACATCGTCGTGGTGATCGAGGCGAGCGAATGCACCAGGCTCGAACGGCTCCAGCGACGCGGTCTGCCGCCCGATCGTGCGCGTGAGCGAATGGCCGCCCAAGCCACCGATGACCAACGCCGGGTGGTCGCCGGCGAGTTGATCCACAACGACGGCGACCGGCCGGAACTGGCCCGTCAGGTCGATGCGCTGTGGCAGCGGCTGACCTCCTGATGCGGTTGGAGTCGTTCTCGCTGATCAGATAGAGTCGGCGTCCGGTAGGCGTAGCATTTCGCGTGCTTCGCGGACGTAGCGCAGTTGGTAGCGCATCACCTTGCCAAGGTGAGGGTCGCGGGTTCGAGTCCCGTCGTCCGCTCGAGGATCCGCTGGGGGTTGGCGGGTTGGCAATGGCCATTCCTCCCTCCGGCGAGTCGCCCGGGCCGCAACCGGCGGATCACCGGCTTCCCGGCGGCGTGGCCGAGTGGCTTAGGCAAGGGCCTGCAAAGCCCTGTACGCGGGTTCGATTCCCGCCGCCGCCTCCGCAAGGCGTTCGACAACCGGCACCGACAGGTGACGCACATAGGGGCGATTAGCTCAGTGGGAGAGCACTACCTTGACACGGTAGGGGTCACTGGTTCAATCCCAGTATCGCCCACCCTGGAGGTCCCGGATTCCGGGGCCTTCGTCGTTTCTATGACTTGATCTCCGCACTCATGTTGCTCATTTGTTGCTCGAATGGAACAGCATCTTGCGGCAGATTGCGACACTTATCGGCACTCGATGTGACGCTGCGTTGGCGAGCAGCTGGATGTTCCTCATACCCAGAGGTCGCAGGTTCAAGTCCTGCCCCCGCCACTACCCAGGTCCCGTGATACAAGGGCTCGGATGGATCTTCATCCGGGCTCTTGATCATTTGTCAACGAAATGTCAACGAGAACGAACGTAACAATCCGGCATCGAGCGGTCTGATTCACCATGGTTCGCACTGGGTTGTTGAACCTGTGGTGATGATCACTGGCAGTGTGGGGGTCAGGGGTTCGAGTCCCCTCAGCTCCACTCTGAAGGCTCCGAATTTCGGGGCCTTCAGTCGTTTAGCAATTCGCAGCGGGTCCCCTTGACCCCGGCTTGACCCCCGAACGCCCCGCCACAGCCCGACAACGTGCGGCCTCGGGCAGCACGGAACGATCGCGTTTGCTGTCCATCGCGGGGTCGGACGCCATCGGCAATGTTCAGTGGGAGGGCGTTCGCCTGGGTAGCGAGGCGTAGGCGTCGAGGGGCCGGCAGCCGGAACGCGGACTCGTTGCGTCCCGATCTCAAGCCCGACTGGAGTGATCCCTGCGGCGGACGTGCCCGCGTGAGAGTCCTGGATCGGCCGCCGGTCACCGCATATCGCAAGATCGTCGACTTCGTTCGGACTCGGATCGGCGCACTACGCCAAGACCCGGGATCCCTGGCTGGCTCGCCGACGGCGTTGCAAGGTGTGACACGCGGCGCGGGCGTCGGGCCTCTTGGTCAGTGTCATTCGGGCGCAGGACTTCGTTGTGGTCGAGAATCGCAACGACGAGGTCAGCAACGATGAGGATCTCGCCACCGCCGACTTCATCGACGCGAGACTGACCAGACGAACGCTCTCATTCGACGACGCGCTCCACGGGCGTCGTAGAGCCAGGATCCGGGTCGTGAAGCCGCCTTCGCCGGACTTCCGCGGTTTGTCACTGCTCCCTTGACCTGGACGGCGCAGCGTGACACAGCGCGCCGCGGAGCGGCGTCAACTGGCATTGGAACAACTGCCCCTCCTCGTGTGTCCGCCGCGCGCAATTCGGGAGAGTGACCCGGCGAAATTTTGCCGCGAAGTGTCGCTGAGGCCCTCCTGCCTGGGCCTATCGGTGACATCAGCATTGATCGAGCCGGCCGAGCCAGCCGGAGGAGGAATCAGTCTCATGAAGGACACCTCACCGAAACGTCGCCTCTCTGCATCTTCGCCGGTCATGCTTGATGTAGCTGAGGCCGCTCGTCTCCTAGGCATCGGAAGGACCTTGGCGTATGAACTAATTCGGACGGGTGGGTGGCCAACGCCGGTGGTCAGGGTTGGCCGGCTCATTCGGATCCCGTCGGGTCCCATACTTGAGCTGCTAGCCACTGGGGCTCCCGGCCTGACCGCGTGAAGGTACGAAAGCCAGAATTGCATCACGGCTCCCCAGAGCGCGCACGGGTGCTTGACGCGGGCGCGCGGCCCATTTGCTGTCAGCGGTCATCGTGACTTGCCCGGAGACGGCCACGAGCGCTACCCACTGATGGCCATATCGTCACTGAAAGTAGCCAGCATTTGGGTCGTGGCTCGGCGCCGCCAAACGAACGCTGAGCCGCCAGACGCAGGTCAAACAACGGCCGCAACAGCACGCACCGGGGAAGCTGCGAGTGAGTCGTCCTGTTGGGCGCCTCAGCGTGCAGACGGTCCAGCGGACCGGACATGCCGATCTGCGGACGTCTCAGGAGCGCAGGTTTATGCACCCAGCGGTAACGATATCCGCGTCCAGCCTGGCTGGAGCGACCGCGACGGCGTACACGAGATCGCCGATTCCGGAGCGGGCCTCGCGCGTGGGCGACCACAGGCCTGGGCCGTCATTATGCGCGCTTCGAGTTTCGGGCGGGGGTGCGCTTACGGCCCGGCGGTGGCGGGCTCAGGCCGGGCCGGCCGGATTGGCTGTTGGCGCGCCGAGTGCGGGCGCGGCAGTATCGTGGCGGCTGACGGTTCGCGCAAAGAGGTGATCGTCCGTGCGGGATATGCCGCTGCCGATATCGCGGCAGCCGCTGCAGGTGCGCTCGTTTCTCGCCTGCGTTGCGACGATCCTCGAGATGCCGATCGAGCAACTGCCGCAGCTGCCCGCCGACGGCGATCCGGCGACCGGCGGGGTGGTTTCGCGGTGGCTGGGCGGGCGCGGGCTGGGCATCGCCCGCGTCGCCGAACCCACGACGTTCTCCTGGCCCGGGCCATGGTTGGCGCGGGTCTGCCCGCCGGCAGGGGCCGGCTCGCTATGTGGTCATGTACGGCGTGCCGTCCGGCGTGGCACGGGATCCGGGCGGGGACGGGCAGATCAGCGACCACTTGATCGAGGACGGCTTCGTGCTCGCCGCGACCGACATCGCGCTCGCGCTGCCGGTACGGGCCACCGTGCCGCCTGCTCCGGGCGCGGTGGACGGGATCTGGATCGCCGCCTCGGCCGGGGAGCCGGCGCGATCACGGCACGGGGCGCGGGCGCTCGCCGGACAGGGCATTGCCGGAGACCGGCACGTCCTCGGCACCGGCACGTTCCCGTCCGGACTGCCCGGCAGCGCGCTCACCCTGATCGAAGCCGAGGTGTGCGAGTCCTTCGACCCGCCGCTGCGGGCGCACGAGCATCGGCGCAACCTGGTCACCCGCGGCGTCGAGCTCAACGTGTGCGTGCCGAAAATGTCATCCGGGGTCAGGCTGCGAGCGTGTACTCGCCGATGATGCCGTCGACCCGGTCGCGGCGACGGACACGGAGGCTGTCGAGATCAGTGACCGCTGCTGGTAGGGGCTTGAGGGGCGCGGCTTGCCCGAGAGCGCGGTGCGGGCGGTGGGTGTTGTGGTGTGCCTCGTACTCGCGGAGGACCCGCAGGAGGTGGCGCTGATTCCAGATCAACGTGCGGTCGAGCAGTTCACGGCGGCAGCCGCCGATCCAGCGCTCCATGATCGCGTTCGCGCGGGGCGCTTGGATTGGGCTGCGCAGGATCCGGATCCCTGCACCGGTGAACACCGCGTCAAAGGCAGCGGTGAACTTGCTGTCGCGGTCGCGGAGCAGGAACTTCACTGACTCGACGTGCTCGTCGAAGTCCATCACGAGGCTCCGGGCCATCTGGGTGACCCACACGTTGTCCGGGTGTGCGGTGACGCCGAGGATCCGGATCCGGCGGGTGGCGTGCTCGATAAGCGCGAGGACATAAGCGCTGGTGCCATCGAGGAGGTCGACGGTGAAGAAGTCCGTCGCCAGGATTGCCTGGGCTTGACCGTGCAGGAACTGCGCCCACGTCGGCCCTTCGCGCCGCGGCGCCGGTGGGATCCCGGCGGTGATCAGGATCTCCCACACCGTCGACGGCGCCACGAGCATGCCGAGGCCAGCGAGTTCACCGTGGATCCGCCGGTAACCCCACCTCGGGAAATGTTGAGCTCAACATTTCCCGAGTTGGGGCTATTCAGCTGACCGGACTAAGATGATGTAGTGGATGCGGTACGGCCGCGAGCTGGTGTGCACTATCCGAGGTCGGCCGGCGAGCTGCGCTCGTGGTTCGCGACCGATGCGGACTGCCTGGATTATCTGGACTGGCTGCGCTGGCCAGACGGCTTCGCCTGCCCGCGTTGTGGGTACACGGGCGGATGGCTGGTTGCCGATGGCCGGTACAAGTGCGTGGCCTGTGGGAAGCGGACGTCGGTGACCGCGGGGACGCTGTTCGACCGGCGCCGCACGCCGCTGACGGTGTGGTTCGAGGCGTGCTGGCTGTTCGCCTCGGGCAAGGACGGCATGTCGGCGTTGAGCCTGCAGCGCTCGCTGGAGATCGGCTCCTACGCGACCGCCTGGGCGATGCTGCACCGGCTGCGGTCGGTGCTGGTACGTCCGGGTCGCGATCGGCTCACCGGCACCGTGGAAGTCGACGAGACCTACGTCGGCGGTGAGGAGCCCGGGCTGCGTGGCGGGCGCGCCAAGGGCAAGAAAGTCCTGGTAGGAGTGGCGATCGAGGTGATCGAGCCGCGCGGGTTCGGGCGGTGCCGGATGCAGGTGCTCACCGACGCCTCCGCCGCGACGCTGCACGCGTTCATCACCGCGAACGTCGAGCCGGGAGCGCGAGTGATCACCGACGGCTGGCCGGGCTACCAAGGCATCGAACGGCTCGGCTACACCCACGAGCCGCGCAGCCAACGCGCCGCCCGTGCCCGCGGCGAGGACCCCGGCAAGCTGCTGCCCGGTGTCCACCGGGTCGCGTCGCTGGCCAAGCGCTGGCTGCTGGGCACCCACCAGGCCTCGGTCGAGGACGCCCATCTGCAGAGCTACCTGAACGAGTTCGTCTTCCGCTTCAACCGGCGCCGATCCCGCGCCCGCGGCATGCCCTTCTACCGCGTCCTCGAACTCGCCGTCGCCCACCCGCCGGTGCGCTACCGCGAGCTGGTGGCAGACCCGAAGCCCAAGCTTGTCCCGCCCAAGCCGCCGGGAGGAGGTGGCCACCCACCGAGCCTGGACCGGCCCCGCGCGGACCGCCCATGGCGCCGGGCGTCCAGCGCATTGGTCCGGTCAGCTGAATAGCCCTATCCCGAGTTATGTGAGGCCGCTGATTATGTGTAGCCGGGCGGATGCGTCGAGAGCGGCGTGGCGTGGTGGTCGTCCGAGCTTCACATAAGTTCTTGGCCGGCGCGACGCTTCACCTCCATCACAAGTCGTGGAGGTGGGGATGTACGAAGCGTTCTGGAACGGGCTGTTCGATGTTCGCTGGGAGGAGGCCCCGCTGGGGCCCGAGGCGATTCGGCTGGTCCTGAGGCTGCGCGGTCACGGCTTTGCCGAGCGAACGTGCCGGGACTACGGGCACGCCGTGGTCCATCTCGGCAGGGTCCTGCATGAAGAGTTGGGTAGCGATCAGGTTCGCGATGTCGGTGTGGTGGCGGACTTCCTCGCCGGTCATCTGCCGGTGTGTGACTGTTACCGCCGCCCAGTCGGCCGGGCAGAAGAGCCGGTCCGTAGGGGCTTGGCACATCTGCTGGAGATGCTCTGCGAGGAAGGCGCCATTCCTGCGGTCGTGGTCCACGAACCGGCCTACCACGAGCTGCTCGAGGGGTACTGCCGGTTCCTGCGTGGTGATCGGGGCCTCGCCGAGACGACGGTGGTCAACTACCGACGGTACGTTCGCGACTTCTTGGTCAGCTGCGGCGATGCGGTGAGCCCGGCGGAGTTGGTGGCACTGGGTGCGGACGACCTGCTCGCGTTCAGCCACCGGCGAGGTGCGGCGTTGGGGCGCACGGCGTGGAATCACCTAGCCACGGCGTTGTCCAGCTTCTACCGATGGCTGGATCTGCGTGGACACGGGGGCGCGCACTTGGTGGCTGCGGTGCCGCTGCGGCGGCGCTACCGTCTCGCCGACGTGCCATGCGCCCTGCCGTGGGACCAGGTGAGCGCCTTACTCGCGGTCGTCGATCGGCACGAGCCGAATGGCCGACGCAACTACGCCATGTTGCTGCTGATCGCCACCTACGGCCTGCGCGGGTGCGAGGTTAGAGCGCTGCGATTGGGTGACATCGACTGGGCGCACGACGAGATTGTCATCTTCGCGCCCAAGACCGGCCGCCGCCGCCGATTGCCGCTGACCCGCCCGGCGGGTGAAGCGGTGTTGGACTACCTGCTGCAGGAGCGTCCCCGGTCACCTCATCGGGAGGTCTTTCTCTCCAGCCGCCCGCCCCACGGCCCACTGCGAAGCAAGATCAACCCCTGGTTGGGACGCCGGCTGGAGAAGGCGGGGATCGTGACCCCCCGCCGCGGAGCGCATGTGCTGCGACACTCGCTGGCAGTTCATTTGCTGCGCAGCGGAGAGACGCTCAAGAGCATCGGTGACCTTCTCGGCCACCGCAGCCCGGACACGACCTTCATCTACACCAAGCTGCATGTCGAGGATCTCCGGATGGTTGCGCTGGATCCGGCGGTGGTCTCGTGACGACCGCCAACAGCTTCTCCGGACCTTTGGCGAGCGACTTTGCCGCCTTCGCGGCCACCTTGGAAGCCAGCGCCGTCGCCAACGAGACCACGCTGACGCAACTGCGGGCGCTGGATCGCTTCACCAGCCAGAAAGGCCTACCGGCTGGGACGATCGACGAGCATGTGGCCAGGGCATGGCTCACCGAATGCGTCTCGCGGGCATCGAGTACCCGCTGCGCGCGCTACCACCTGCTACGCCGCTTCTGCCGTTTCCTGGCGAAGCGTCGCCCGGGAACCTTCGTGCCCGGCGAGTCGCTTCGACCGCGCCGCCGACCGCCGAAGCCACCCCACATCTACTCCCGCGAGGAGGTGCGTGCGCTGTTGGCTGCCGCGCTCGTGCTGCGGGACTGGACCAGTGGGCATCGTTGCCCGATCCGGTCGAAGACCATGCACACGGTCATTCTGCTGCTGGTCACGTCCGGGTTGCGGATCTCTGAAGCGCTGCACCTCACGCTGCAGGACGTCGACCTGGTCGACGGTGTGCTCTCGATCCACCAATCGAAGTTCCGTAAGTCCCGGCTCGTGCCGGTCTCCACCGGGACGCTGGACCTCCTGCGCCGCTATCACGACCTGCGCGTCGCGGTGGCCCCAGCCGACCCCGCCGGGGCCTTCTTCGTCTCCGGTCGCGGCACCGCCTACAGCACCTCGACCGTGCAAGCGATGTTCCACGACCTCACCGCTCAAGCGGGGCTGCGGGGGCCCGAGGGCCGCGGTCCCCGGCTGCATGACTTGCGGTCGACTTTCGCTGTCACTCGTCTTCTGCAGTGGTATCGCGACGGCGAGGACGTCATGGCCCGGCTACCGTTGCTGAGCACCTACCTCGGCCACGCCTGCGTCAGCGACACCGAGGTCTGCCTGCGCATCACCACCGCCCTTCTCGAGGAGGCGAGCACCCGCTTCCACGCCTTCGCCGAGGGTCTACTTCCACCGACCGGTGGCCAGTCATGAACGCACAGACCCCGGTTCCGGGCTTGCTCCGCAGCTTCTTCGAGGACTACCTCGCCGGCCAACGTGACGTCAGCCCAAACACCATCTACGCCTACCGAGACGCCCTCAAACTCTTCCTCCGCTTCGCAGCACGACACAGCCGCCGCCAGGTGATCCGACTACAGCTGGTCGATCTCCGCGCCGAGGTCGTGCTGGGGTTCCTGAACTACCTGGAGTCCGACCGGAACAACAGCGCGGCCACCCGGAACTGCCGACTGGTCGCCATCCACCGCTTCTTCACCTACATCGCCGACCAAGACCCCCGACACGCCGAGCTATGCCGCCGCGTGCTGGACGTCCCGCTCAAGAAGACCACGTCAAGCGCCATGACCTATCTCGATCAGGACGAGATCAAAGCCCTGCTCGCCGCGCCGTCTTCTTCGCACCGTCTTGGCCTGCGTGACCGGGCGCTGCTGACCCTCCTCTACAACACCGGCGCTCGGGCCTCCGAGGCCGTGCAACTGAACATCAAAGACCTCCGTCTCGATGCACCCACCCAGCTACGCATCCTCGGAAAGGGACGCAAAGAACGAATCTGCCCGCTGTGGCAGGAGACAGTGGACGCCGTTCGCGCGTATCTCGACCAACGCGAAGACGGCACCCAGTCAAACGCACCGCTGTTTCTGAACGCCCATGGCAAGCGCATCAGCCGCTTCGGCGTCGGGACCATCCTCAAACGCAACGTCGCGGCGGCAGCCACACCCCAGCCGTCGCTCGCCGCCAAGAATGTCAGCCCGCACACACTCCGCCACACCACGGCTCTGCACCTGCTCCAGGCCGGCGTCGAACTCAACGTCATCAGGTCCTGGCTCGGACACGTCAGCATCACCACCACGAGCCAGTACATCGAGATCGACATGGCCATGAAACGCAAGGCGATCGAACGCTGCCCGCCTCCCGTTCCCGTTCAAGACGGCGAGAGCCGCTGGCATGCCAGCAAGGACATCGTCCAGTGGCTCGAAGACCTCTGAGCGGCCGAAAAGTTATGTGCACCCCCGACACCCGTCCTGGCTGGCATCCCCAGCTCAACAGCATGACGTCGACGGTTCTCTCAGGCCACTCCACATAATCTTTGGCCTCACATAACCCGGGTTCTCCCGAGCCAGCCGAACGACCAGCACAGTGATGTTGCGATGGGTGGCTGGTCGGCCCGGCCGGTTGTGCTGCGATTTGCGGGCCCAGCGTCGGCGCACGATGTCACGCCGCCAGCGCAACACGGTCTCCGGCGTGATGATGAGACGCAGGCCGGCTCGCCGTCCCCTCGGGATGAGCTCGAGAAGCGCCGCGAGCAGCCCCGGTCCGCCCAAGTCGTCTTCGGGCGGGCCGGCACTTGGCGCTGCAGGACTGTGACCTGGTGACGCAGAAGCAGAATCTCCGCCGGACTTCCACGACTCATCTCGGCGTGACAGGCGCGGCCACGCGAACACGCGGGAGACAAGTAGGAAGAGGAGTCGAAGACACACGAGAGGCAGCCCGGCCGGCGTTCGCGGCACCGGCGGTCGTGCGCCGCGCCCGACCGGAGATCACCTCCGGGGTGCAGAGCGGCGACGTGTCCGCGCACGCGGCGACCGTGTGGGCGAGAGCCAACCGGCCCGCGTGGATGCTGGTCGAGGTCGACACCAGCCCGTCGTTCCGGCGCGCCCGGCCGGTCCGCGGCCCGATGGTCACGCCGGACACCGATCTGACCGGCAAGGTCCCGGCTAACCGGCCTGGAAGCCGACGAGCGGGTCTTCTACCGGGTCCGGTTCGCCGACCTCGACGGACCTGCGCTTCACCTGGTCGGGCCAGCAACCAGCGGGGATCACGGCTCGATCGCTACCGGTCGGCCCGCGGCGGTCTGCCACAGCGCGGTGAGGGTGGCCCAGCCTGGGGTTGGCACGGCGGCGGCGGGCAAATAGCCGGGTGCCTGGGGCGGGATCCGTACCCGCAGCACCCCCGGCAGGATCCGGAACCGGATCGGTGGGTCCAACAGCACCGCCTCCCCGTCGACGCCCACCTCCACCGGTGCGGCTGCTCGCACCTCGAAGCTGGTGTCGGTCCACTCGGCCCAGCCGGCAGGGCGGCGAATGCGCCCGGAGGACCTCAGCCGTGCGGACCTGGCGGCTTCGCCGGGGGACTCCAGCCGGGCCGCGACGATCCCAAGGGTCCCGGTGTCCAGGCGCCGCCTGGACCCGAAGCCCTCCGGATGGCTCAGCTCATAGCGGTTGTTGGAGACCAGGATGAGATGGGCGGACTGGTGCTCGGAGCCGTCTGGGCCGACGAAGCGCAGGTCAAACGGGGAGGCGAGCGGGCCCAGCAGCTCTGGCAGAAGCTCCAGGGCCGTGCCCATCTTGCGGTCGCGGTAGGCCGGGGACTGCACGATCTTGGCGTAGAGGCCCAGGGTGGCATTGTTGACGAAGACCCGGCCGCCGACCTGGCCGAGGTCGGTGCGTCGCTCCATCGCCGGACCGAACGCGTCCAGGGCCCCGATCAGGTCGTCACGGTCCAGCCCCAGGTCCATGGCCAGATGGTTGCGGGTCCCCGCGGGGACGCAAACGAACCCGAGATCGTGGGCGGCGGCGACCGCGGCCACCAGTGCCTGGGAGCCGTCGCCGCCGGCCATGCCGAGCACATCGGCGCCCCGGGCCACGGCCTGCTCGGCAAGCTCGCGCAGGTCGTCGCCCGGAACGAGCACGACCTGTTCGATGCCGCGCCGGCGCGCCTCCTCGACCAGGTGGAATCGTCCGACCTTGCCGCCACCGGATCTGGGGTTCATGAGCAGCACCGGGCGGATCGCGGGTCCGACAAGGGTGCCAGGGCTGGGGCGGCTCTTCAGCGACTTGATGTCGCGTCCCAGCCCATGCCGGGTCGCCACTGCGGCCAAGGCCGCCAACACGATCAGCAGCAGCAGCAGCAGCAGCAGCTGCAGCAGCCGGCCGTAGACCACGACCAGCACCAGCGGCGCTGCCACCGCCAGGATCGCCACCACCGCCGCGACCAGCTGGCGCACGCCGATCCGGGTGAGGGCGTAGGAGGCGGCGCCGATCGCCACGGCCAGACACGCGATCGCCACCACCAACACCAAAGGGCGTTGGAGGAAGCCGACGACGGCAACCGCCAGCATGGCAAGGACCGCGACCAGTGCCACGATCGCGCTCAGCCGGCGTGGCGGGCTCAGCGACCGCATCTGCGACCTCCGAACTGACCGTACGATCCTGGCATGCCGCAGCAGGTCGGTAACCAGAACGAGACCGTCGCAGACGCGCTGGCGCGGCGAGTTGAAGCCCGCCCAAGTGTGGCACCTCGCTGGGCGGACGCGTTCCGGGAGCTAGGGGCGGTCGACCGGGCGGTGTACGAGGCGGTCGCCCGCACCCCCACCCCGGAGCTGGACGGACCCGTCCGGCGGCTCTCGGACGCGGCCAACTACTCGCGCCTGTGGCTTGGCATCGCCGCCGCGATCGCGCTGGTTGGCGGCGCACGGGGGCGTCGGGCGGCGCTGGAGGGCGTGGCCGCGATCGGCGTGACCTCGGCGACCGTCAACCTCGGCGTCAAGCCCCTTGCCAGGAGGCGGCGTCCGGATCGCGCCGGCCCTGACCTCGTCGCGGCCCGCCACGTACCGATGCCGGGATCGGCCTCGTTTCCCTCTGGGCATGCCGCGTCCGCCTTCGCGTTTGCCTACGCCGTCGGCCGGCACCTGCCAACGAGAGGCGCTCAGGTCCGGCCTACCAGCCCTCATCCGCGTGCTGCGCACCCACCTGAACGACGAACGAGCCGCGCTCAGCGCCGCGTCTGAGCCGCGGCAGCACGCTCCGAGGTTCCCTGAGACAGCGACGCGCCGAACGATCCGCCCGCGACACGCTGTGCGCACGGCGCATCTGGACGGATATCTGAAGCCGTGATCGCGGACCCTTGCGCGACAGGCGTTCCCGCGTTGTAGATATGTCTACGCGCTGACTCGCGTTCCAGCCCGGCAGGCTCAACAGCGCGGCGACGAAAGGAGAATCGTGGTGCGCACGTCGGCGACATTGCTTCAGAAGACGTGTCTACGACGGCGTTCGAAGGGCCCGCGATGGACACCGTGGACACCGTTCGGAGCGCTGGAGATAACGGCTCCGCTTCGACGCCTGTTGCGCCGGTGTCACGGATCCGTTGGCTCGGCGGCCGGTCGGTCGCTCGCGATGTTCGGGGTCGGCGGCGGCCGGGATTCATTTCCGGGCGGCCTAGGTGGCTGGTGTTTTTCGTCGCGTGGCGGTGCCGCGTCTTGTTGATCATCTCTGGGAGCATGTGCCTATGCCGCAGGGACGTGGTTGCCGGGGTGAGTCGTGACGTTGGGGCTGGCGCCGAGGCAGGCTGATTTGTTCCGGTCCACGGCCGGGTTCTGTGACGGCCGGGTCGGACCGGAGTCGATCTACGGGCTGCTGCACCGGGAGTGTCACCGGCTGTTCCCCGATGAGATGTTCGCCGACCTGTTCACCGATGTGGGCCGACGCAGCGTGCCGCCTCAGATCGTGGCGGTGGTGATGGTGTTGCAACGCATCGAGGGCTGCAGCGACCGGGAGGCGGCCGACCGGTTCTGCTTCGACGCGCGGTGGAAGTACGCGGCGGGCGGGCTGGATTTCGACTACCCGGGGTTCGTGCACACAGTGCTGGTGGACATGCGCGCCCGGCTGGCCGCCTCGGCCGCGCCGGACCGGATCTTCGACATGGTGCTCGAGGTGGCCAAGGCGGCCGGGCTGGTGGGCCGGCGGCGGGTGCTGGACTCCACAGCGTTGTATGACGCGGTCGCCACGATGGACACCGTCACCCTGGTCCGCTCGGCGATCCGGGGGCTGCTCAAAGCCGCAGACAGCGAGCTGGCCGGCGAGCTCCGGGCGGTGCTGGGGCGTGATGACGACTACGTCGCTGCGGGCAAGCCGGTGTGTGACTACGACGACCCGGACGCGCGGGCCGAGCTGGTCGACGCGCTGGCCCGCGACGGCATGGCGCTGCTGGCGGTGCTGGACGGCAGAGAACTCACCGACGCGGTGGCCCAGGCCGCGGCGTTGCTGGCCACCGTGCTCGGCCAAGACCTCGACCGCGACGAGGCCGGGGTGTTCCGGATCGCCCGGCGGGTCGCCAAAGACCGGGTGATCTCCACCGTGGATCCCGAGACCCGGCACGGGCACAAGACCGCGGCGCGCGGTTTCGACGGCTACAAGGGGCATGTCGGCATCGACCCCGACACCGAGATCATCACCGCCACCACGGTGAGCGCCGGTAACGCCGGGGACGCCAGCGTCGCCGAAGACCTCATCGCAGACCTGCTCGACGAGCACGACACCGACCACGACACCGACACCGGCGAGGCCACCGACACCGGCACCGGCACCGATGGGGTTGCTGACGAGGTCGTCGAGGCATCCGATACCGCCGGCGAGGCCGCGCCGGGCAGCGACTCTGGGCAGGCCGGTGATGCCGGTAGCGACGCCGGCTCGGATCAGGCCAGTGTCTACGGCGATAACGCCTACGGCACTGGACAGTTCCACGACCGGCTGGACCAAGCCGGGATCGAGTCCAAGTGCAAGACCCAGCAGCCGGTCGCCGCGGGCGGGTTGTTCAGCAAGGACCGCTTCGACATCGACCTCGAACAGGACAGCGTGACCTGTCCCGCCGGGAACACCGCGCCGATCCGCCGCGGTGCCGACGGGGCCGGCACCGCCAGCTTCGGCCAGGCCTGCACCGGCTGCCCGCTGCGCGAGCAGTGCACCAAGGCCGCTGGCGGGCGCAGCATCGGCATCGGCCCGTATGAGCAGCAACTCGCCCACGCACGGCACCGGCAGCGTGACCCGGACTGGGTCGCCGACTACCGCGCCACCCGACCCAAAGTGGAACGCAAGATCGGGCACCTGATGCGCCGCCACCACGGCGGCAGGCGCGCCCGGGTCCGCGGACAGACCAAGGTCGCCGCCGACTTCGCCCTGCTCGCCGCCGCCGTCAACCTCGCACGCCTGGCCGCGCTCGCCGTGGCCGGCACGCCGAACCAAGGATGGGCCACAGCGGCCGGATAGGCCGATCCAGGCAGCACAACGCCGTACCCGGCAGCCACAAGCGGCCGCCACCACCTCACCGCCACCGCAAATCGCTCACAGCAGCACCGATCGCAGGTCGCGCTCAACTCGACCCAGGCGCCGCGACACCGGCCCACCGGCACTCCGCCGTCAGCGGTCACCCCCTCAGACAGCCGTTCGACACCAGCCACCT
>CAWIUB010000020.1:0-16323 GCA_963839175.1 uncultured Actinomycetota bacterium | reverse complement strand
GCGGTCATTGAATTCAACGTAAGGGCGGAGGCGGGATGCGAGGGGACGGTGTATCGGTGCCCAGCGGGGCGCGACGGTACGATGACCGCTCTGCCGGACCTTGTCTTGGCAGGGGCAGCTCCAATGGCGGGCGGTGACTCGCGTCCAGATGGATCGCCGTACTTCGGGCCTGGACCGCTGGGATTTCCTCCGGTGAGGAGGGGCTGGTGACGGCAACACCGCCTGATCCGCTTGCGTTGCTGCGCTCCAAGAGCTATGTGGCGCTGCTGATACTTGCCGCCGTTGTTGGCGTTCCCGTTTCGGCGGCTGCGTACTTCTTCCTCGCGCTGGTCGACGAACTGCAGGGCTGGATCTTCACTGAGCTGCCCAACGGTTTGGGCTTTGACTGCGAGCCGCTGTGGTGGCCCCTTCCGCCGCTGCTGTGGCTGGCGTGCTAGTCGGGCTCGCCATCCGCTACCTGCCCGGAAAGGGCGGCCGCTCGCCCGCCGAGGGGTTTAAGGCGGGCGAAGGCCCTCCACCCCAATCGACCTTCCCGGCATCGTGCTCGCGGCCTTGGCGACCCTGGCTTCGGCGTGGTGCTCGGGCCCGAGGCGCCGCTGATCGCCCTCGGCGGTGGGCTGGTGCCCTCGCGCCGTCCGTCTCGCCAAGCGGGACGCCCCGGCGAGGACCAGGTGTGGTGTGGCCGCTGCCGGGCAGTTTCGCCGCCGTCAGCACCCTGCTGGGCTCGCCCCTTCTCGGGGCGTTCCTGCTGATGGAGGCCTCCGGGCTGGGCGGGCCGAGCCTGGGGCTTGTGTTGGTACCGGGCCTGCTGGCCGCGGGCATCGGTTCGCTGATCTTCATCGGCCTGGACGCCTGGACCGGGTACGGCACGTTCTCGCTGGCGATTCCCGGCCTCCCGCCTTCGATCGGCCAGCGTCGCCGAATTCGGCTGGGCACTGGCATCGGGTCTTGCCGCGGCCCGGTCGGCATCGGGATCCGATGGCTGGCCCTGTTCCTGCGGCCACATGTCGAGCGGCGGCTGGTGCTGCTCACCCCGTGGCGGCCTGGCCATCGCGGGACTCGCCATCGCGTACGCCCAGGGCACCGGAAAGAGCTCCTCCGACGTGCTGTTCTCGGGGCAGTCCGACCTCGGCCCGCTCATCGCCAACAGCGCCAGATACTAGGTGGGAGCGCTGCTGTTGCTCATTGCCTGCAAAGGACTCGCCTATGGGGCGTCGCTGAGCGGTTTCCGCGGCGGTCCCATCTTCCCGGCCCTGTTCGTCGGCGCGGCGGGCGGAATCGCGATGTCTCACCTTCCGGGCTGCCCCTTGTCGACGGCGTCGCCATGGGTATCGGCGCGATGTGTGTCGTGATGCTCAGGCTGCCGCTGACCTCAGTGTTGCTGGCCACCCTGCTGCTGTTGTCGGACGGCCTCGCGGTCATGCCGCTGGTGATCGTGGCGGTCGTGGTGGCCTACGTGGTTTCCGCCAGGCTCACACCAACCACGCCGCCGGAAACACCGCGTCCCGCGACGGACGCCCCGAAACCGCTTAACCAAGCCGCGCACGGGAGAACTGAACCGCGACAAGCGGCATAGGACAGATCATCGTAGGAGCGTCGGCGCCTTTAGCGCAGGCCTGACCCACTCGCGCCGCCAGAACCGCGCGACACACCCGCATGCTTATGCGACGCGAACTTCCGCAAGAGAACATCCGCCGCTCGTCGCGCGCTCGCTACCCGTCGACGTTGCGGCTCGGGGAGGTTGATGCCGCGCGCAGATGAACTTGTATTGCACATCGACGACCGGTCATGTACCGGACGCGCTGATAGGTCGGCGTTGTACTGGATGCGGCCATGTCTGAGGGCAACCGGTCACCCGGCGCGTCGTCAAGGAATTCCGGGACCGACATGTGCACACTCGGACTCTCCGACGATATCGCGATGAACCCAACTCGCGCAGGCGATCGCAGAAGGTTATGAGGCGCTGAAGCACCAGCGGCGACCGGTCGGTCATGACCCTATTCGCGACTGACTTCTTCGACCATGTGGGCTGTCAACGGCCAAGTTGTGGTCCCCGCTGGTGGCCAACTTGAAGTCCCCACTGCTCGGGGTGTTTGCGATTTTCAGTTCATGTGTTGAGTCGGCGGTGTTCGGCGACTCGGCAGGCTGGCGTGCAGTAGCGGCGGGGTTGGCCGCGCTGGTTGGCGGGGATGTGGAAGGTGTGCTGGCAGAGCCACCGGTCGCAGCGGCGGATGAGGCAGTGCGGGTGGTCTGGGCAGGTGCCGATCCGGGCCGGTGGGCTGTAACGATATTCGCGCCGTTGGGTCATCGGGCGGCCGTTGTCGTGGGAGGGGTGCGGGCGCGGGCTTGTTTCATGCGGTAGCTGTCGCCGTCGGTGACCACGACGTGGCAGTGGTGCAGCAGCCGGTCGAGCAGGCTGACGGCGGTGGTGTGCTCGGGGAGGAACCGGCCCCAGGATTCGAACGGCCAGTGTGAGCCGATGCCGAGGGCGCGGCGTTCGTAGGCGGCGGCGACGAACCGGAACAGCAGTTGGGCGCCGGTGTCGTCCAGTGGGGCGAAGCCGAGTTCGTCGCAGAGCACGAGGTCGTTGCGCAGCAGGTTCTCGATGACCCGCCCGACGCTGTTGTCGGCCAGGGCGCGGTAGAGGGTTTCCACGAGTTCGGCGGCGGTGAAGTACCGCACCCGGTGGCCGGCCTCGACGGCGGCGACGCCGAGCGCCACCAGCACGTGGCTTTTGCCGGTGCCGGCCAGCCTTGGGTAACACTGCTTCTCCTCCGATCAGGGTGTGTCAAACAGTCCAGCTTGGTCGCTGGAGACCTTGATTCGTAAGCCTTTCCGACGTCCGGAAGTGACGTGAACGGCCTCGAGTTCGCCGCGTTGGACCTTGTGCAACACGGTCTGACGGGCCACGCCGAGGGCCTTGGCGGCCTGCTCTAGGCCGAGCCACCCGTCCGGCACCTCGGGGCGGATCTTGTTGAGAAGCGCCTGGTCGATGCGGATCCGCCATGGTGCGGCCGGGGTGAGCTGCTCGCCGACGATGAATCCGTCGCGCAGCCATCGGTAGATCGTTACTCGGCTGACCCGTAGGCGGCGTTCGGCTTCGCTGATGCTGACCACGACAGCATCGTCGTCGGTGCCAGTGACAGTTTCTGGGTTGTGTTGGTGGACGGGGATGTCGCGGGAGTTACGCAGCGAGCAGACTCGCCGTGCGGTCCAGGGCAGGCCGGTGCTGGTGCGGCGGTGTTGCCGGGCCAGGATCTGCGCGATGGTCAGGTCGTCGTAGTCGGCGGCCAGGCGCCGCACGAGCTCGACGGTGTCTTCCTCGGTGGCCCGCAGGTGCGCGCCGGACTTGTTCAGGGTCATGCTCAGTTCTCGTGTGGCTCCGCCCTGCCAGATGATGCGCAGGTCGGCGCGTGCTACGTCGCGGTGCACGGTGACCACCACTTCGGTGATAACGGCGCGGATCAGTTGTTTGCGTTCCCGGGCGCGGGTGGTGGCTGCGTCGAAGACGGCGCGGACGTCGGCTCCGGCGCGGGTGAGCCAGGCCAGTTCCTCGTCGGTAAGGGCGACCGGCCGGCGGGCTTGCTGCACGGCCAGGTCGGCTTCGGCGCGGCGCTGCGCGGCGAGCTTGTCTTCCAGCGCGCGTTCCACAGTACGGGCGACGAGCCGGTTTTCCGGCTCGACCGCGTCGTACTGGCGCCGGGCCCGGTCGGCGTCGTAGCGGGCACGTTCCACGGCCAGCTCGAACGCGGCCAGCCGCTGCCGGTGATGCGCCTCGGCCTCGGCCAGTGCCCGCGCGGTCGCGCGTCAACGCCGCTGGCTTCGAGCACCCGGAACAGCTCGCCCAGCACGACCTGTTCGAGCCGATGCCCGCCCAGGCTCTGGCAGCCTTGCTGCGCGCCGTAGAGCTGCTGCGCCCGCCCGCACAGGTAGCGCGGAACGGTGCCATGGGTGCCGGAGTAGCCGACCTGCATCATCCGTCCGCACTGCCCGCAGCGCAGCAGGGCCTGCAGCAGGGCGCGGCCTTCGCGGACCGCGCCGCCGCCTTCGCCGCGCGGCGGGCGCCAGTTGGCCCGCAGCTGGGCCACGTTCGCCTCGTAGCGTCCCCAGCTGACGAACCCGGCATGGTGGTCGGGGATCAGCACCGTCCACTGCTCGCGAGGCAACTCCCGGACCCGCGCGGTGACCCGCCCCTGGGCGTCGATGCGTTTCTCGGTGCGGGTGCGACCGAACACGAACGCGCCCGCGTAGCACGGGTTGGTCAGCAGGTCGTGCACCGCCGGGTAGGTCGCCTCGATCCAGAAGGTGCGCGGGTGACCGTTGCGGCGCCGCGGCAGCTGCAGCCCATCGGCGCGCAGCGACGCCACCACCTGCCGGGCCGAGCCGAGTTCCTCGAAGCGGCGGAACACCGTCGCGATCGCCTCCCGCACCGCCTGGTCCGCGCTGATCACGATCCGGCCGTCCGGATCGTGATCGAACCCGACCGGCAGGCCTTGGCGCAGCTCGCCCTTGGCGGCCTTGTGCTGCAACCCGGCGGTCAGCCGGGAACGGATCAGGTGCAGCTCGGCCTCGCTCATGGTGCCCTTGAGCCCGAGCACGAGACGATCGTTGAACTCGCCCGGGTGATACACGCCGTCGGCGTCGGCGATCAACGTGTCGGTCAGCGCGCACAGGTCCAGCAGCTGATACCAATCGGCGTTGTTGCGGGCCAGCCGGGACACCTCGATGCCCAGCACGATGCCGACCTGACCCAGCCCGACATCGGCGACCAACTCCCGGAACCCGGTCCGCGCGGTCGCATCGGCGCCGGAGCGGCCCAGATCCTCATCGATCACCCGCACCTGATGCAGCGGCCAGCCCAACCCCACCGCCCGCTCCCGCAGCTCGTACTGGCGGGCCAGGCTTTCGGTGTTCTGCACCATCTGCGTCGGCGTGGACTGGCGCACATACACATAGGCGTCGCGGGACACGTGCCCGGCGGTGATCTTGTCCGAAGACAGCAGCAGCACCGGGCCAACGACCACGTTCTCCGGTCAGCCATCGCCACTCACCGCCGGTCGGCTCGACGACCACCCCACGGGCGATCAGCCGCGCCAGCAGCGTCAACACCGCCGCGCGGGCGTCGGCCGGCAGCCGCCACCAAACTGCTCGACCGGGTCCCCACCGGCAAAGCCAGCTGGGCCGTTGTCGTCGATACTCTGAGCGCGCGCAAGTAGGTTCACCTCTCCTGAAGTCGTTGGCGCGATTCGGGGACGAGGGGAACCTATTTGCCTCTCCCGGCCCGCACCCGGCGCTCGCGGGGTGCGGCGGAAAGTTCGTCGACTCGGCGCCGCAGCGCCCGCAACCCGTCCAGATCCAGCACTACAGGGGAGCCCGCAGGCGCCGGATCGTCCCACACGCTCGTAGCCGCCGCCGGAATCGTGCCCGGCGAACCATCCGGCAGCCGCACCACCAAATGCAGCACACCGTTCCACCGTTTGAACGCGGCCGCATGAAGTAACTGCCCGAACAGAGGGTGAGCCTCCGCTACGACACTGACCTCCGTCGGCAGTATCGAGCGCAAATAGTGCAGTCGATCGCCGTCCCGCCCGGGCCGATCAGGCAGGTGTTTTCCGCGGCCCGGATCCACTCCAGCGAGGCGAGGTAGTCGAAGGTCGGCTTCGGGATGGAGGAGGCGGCGACGTCGAACTGGTCGAGGGTCTTCACCACGGGGAACGCGGCCCGGCGCATGCGGGTGCGGGCGTTGGATTCGTCGCGGGCGGTGATCTCGGCCTCGACCAGGGTGCGCAGGAACTCTTCGGGGTTCCACCGCTGCGTCTTGGCGGTGACCAGTAGCTCCAGGGCGAGGCGGCGCATCGCGGCCATCTTCAACCGTTTCAGCCCGTCATTCAGGTCGGCGGCCAGCGGCGGCGGCGCGGTGCTCACTGCTCACCACCCCCGATGGTGTCGATGGCGTAGTCATCCAGCGATCGGGTCGGCACCCAGGGCAGCGTGAGCACGAGAGCCTGCCCTGCCGGTCTTGGCAGCGGCGCGGCGCCGGCCGCAGCGAGGATCGAGCGGACGTCATCGGCGCGCCACCGACCGAACTCGACCGCACGGGTCAGTGCGGCCACCACGGCGTCGTGCCCGTGGGCGGCGTGCAGGGTGAGGATCGCTGCCAGTTCGGTGGGCAGCTTGCTCACCCCGGCCGCGGCAGCGCCGACCAGGAACTGTTCGGCGATCTCGTCGAGGGCGAGGAACTGCTGCTCGACTGCCGTCCTGGCCCGTGGCGCGCGGCGTGGCTTGTCCGGTCTGCTCGAGCCGTAGTGCTCCTCGATGATGCTGGTTTCTCCCGGCGCGACCAACTCATGGTCAGCGACGATCTCGCCAGTGAACGGCTCCAACACCTGCACCCGCCCCTCGTGCACGACGAGGAGCACGGTGGTGCCGATGAGCCGGTTCGGCACCGAGTAGCGGGCCGAGCCGAACCGCACGCACGACAGTCTGTCGACCTTGCGGCTGATCGGCTTCGGACCGATCTCGCAGCGCAGCGACGGCAACACCCCCAGCAGCTCCCGCTCCTGCTCGAGCCGGGCGGCGGGCACCGCGCAGATCTCCGAATGGGTCACCGCGTTCACCTGCTCGCACCACGCGGCGGCCGTCGAGTTCGCCGCCGACAGGTCAGCCAGACTCGGCTGTTCGGGGATCATCAGGTCGCGTTTGGCGTAGCCGACCAGGTTCTCCACGATTCCCTTCGACTCCGGGTCGTTGCCGTGGCAGAAGTCGGGCCGGAACCCGTAATGGGTCGCGAACCGCACGTAGTCCGCGGTCGGGACGACGACGTCAGCGACGACACCGGCTTTCAGACAGCCCATCCGATCAGCCAGCACCGTCTTGGGCACTCCGCCGATCGTCTCGAAGCACTCGGCCAGCAGCGCCAGCGTCGTAGCGGCGCGTTCGTTGTCGGCGAAGCGCACGAACCGCACCCGTGACCAGGCCAGCACCGCGCAGAACACATGCACGCCCTCCAGCACGCCCCAGTCGATGACCAGCGTGTCGCCGGGAGTCCACACCGCCGGGCGTCGGCCGCGGTGATTGCCCTTACGCCACAGCGCCTTCTGCGCCGCGACGAGGCGTCGGAAGTTCCGCGCCGAGCCCGTATAGCCGGCTGTGCGCGCCGCCGGGAGCAGCCGCTTGGCCGAGATCCGGCCCTTGCTGCTGTCCACCTTCTTCGCGACCAGATCAGTCACATCGGCGTAGTTGTGTTCTCGCTCAACCCGCTGCGCCTTCACGCCACCGGCCTCGTGCCCCTCGACAATCCGGCGCACCGTCTTGTGCGTCGTGCCGCAGATCGCTGCGGCACCCCGATAGCTGCCCACCTCCCGATAGGCGGCCAGTACGTCCATCCGTTCCCTCGCGTTCTTCAATACAAGCCCCCTGTGCGGTGATCGGTGATCTGTTGGCACCGACACCGTCACCGCGCAGGGCCGCTCACCCTGGACACGACACGCCAGGAGTGGGGACTTCTACTTGGCCAAAAACGGGGACCTAGACCTGGCCACCACTGGGGACTTTTTCATGGCCACGGACACATTCTCGGCTTGGGAATCTGAAGGTCGCCTACTTTGGGAGCCCAGCGATCACAGGGCAAGCCACCGAATTGTCGAGTATTGCTGAGGATTGCAGTGACCGCCATCGGCCTTCATCACCCCTGGCTGACCGGTGTTACGGGCACGCGAGGGCACGGGTGGCACGGAAACTGAGGGGATGTTGGGTGGCAAAGCTAAGCCTCGATCCGTGGACCTGGTGGCTGATTGTTCGGCGCGGTGACAGAGAAAGTGCCTTCTGGGCAAGGAGAATCGGGAGTGTCAAGGTCCTGATCGCCACTGCATCGGAAGGCACTTTCAGTGCAACTATCTCACGCCTGGTCGAGGGCCAAGCCGATGTTCGACGACGCGAGCCTGGTGTCGTGCGCGGGCCTGGTGCCGGTGATGGGTCTGGCCGAGCGGGCGGGCCTGTCGGAGTTGATCACGGCGAGAGTCGCGATCAAGACGACGAGGGTGAAGTCGGCGGCGGTGAACCCGGCGGGCAAGCTGACCTCGATCGTCGCGGGGATGGCCGCGGGCGCGGACAGTATCGATGATCTGGAGGTGATCCGCTGCGGTGGAATGCCGGGCCTGTTCGGCGAGGTCTACGCCTGCTCGACGCTGGGCCAGTTCCTGCGGGAGTTCACCCACGGCCACACCCGGCAGCTGGCCTCGGTCGCCCGGGCGCACCTGGTCAACCTGGTCGAGCACAGCAACGTGCTGCCGGGCCTCGCGACCCGGGCCTACGTCGATATCGATTCGCTGCTGCGTCCGGTCTACGGTCACCAGAAGCAGGGCGCCAGCTACGGGCATACCAAGATCGCCGGGAAGCAGGTGCTACGCAAGGGCCTGTCGCCGCTGGCCACCACGATCTGCACCGAGCAGGGCGCGCCGGTGATCGCCGGGATCCGGTTGCGGGCCGGGCGGGCCGGCTCCGGCAAGGGCGCGGCGTCGATGGTGCGCGAGGCGATCGGCACCGCCCGCGCGGCCGGGGCCAGCGGCGAGGTCCTGGTGCGTGGGGACTCCGCGTACGGCAACAGCGCCGTCGTGAACGCTTGCATCAAAGCCGGGGCGCGGTTCTCGGTCGTGCTGGCCAAGAACCGGGCGGTGGCCCGGGCGATCGCCTCGATCCCGGACGATGCCTGGACCCCGGTGCACTACCCCGGCGCCGTCGTCGACCCGGACACCGGCGAGTTGATCTCCGACGCCGAGGTCGCCGAAGTCACCTTCACCGCGTTCGCCTCCACCGCTGCGCCGGTCACCGCCCGGCTGATCGTGCGCCGGGTCCGCGACCGGGCCAAGACTGACGAGCTGTTCCCGGTCTGGCGGCACCACCCGTTCTTCACCGACAACACCGAGCCGGTCGCCGACGCGGACATCACCCACCGCCGGCACGCGATCGTCGAGACCGTGTTCGCCGACCTGATCGACGGACCACTGGCCCACCAGCCCTCCGGCCGCTTCGCCGCCAACGGTGCCTGGGCCATCTGCGCCGCGATCACCCACAACCTGCTGCGCGCCGCCGGCACCCTGGCCAGCGGCCAGCACGCCGTCGCCCGCGGCGCCACCCTGCGCCGTCACATCGTCACCGTCCCGGCCCGGCTGGCCCAACCGCAACGCCGCCGCGTGCTGCACCTGCCCGCACACTGGCCCTGGGCCCAGCAGTGGACCACCCTGTGGCACAACGTCTTCCCGTGCGCGACCGGGCCACCGGCGGCGGCCTGACACCGTCCACCGCCGCACAGGCCCAACCGGAGACACCACGTGGAAAAGCTGGACAGACCAGCGGACTCTCGCCGCCCGCGTCCAACTGAAGATCACTCACCCCGCTGCAAGATCATCCGTCAGCCGGTCCACGGATTAAGGCTAAGGCACCACTGCCCGACAAGACTGGTGGCACGGCGCTCCTGTAGGTGTTGGGTAGTCGCAGTCGCACCTAGACGTCAGCGCATCGACAGCATGCGCCGTCACGGAGCGTGACGATTCGGGAGACGCCGCTCGCGCGGAAACCGTCGATCTGCGCGGCCGGGCGCCACGTCAGCCGGTGCGCGTTATCGCCCCAGATCGATCCTTCTCGAGCACCCACAACTCAAGATCAATGTAACTATGCCGGAGACAGTCCGCAGACCCGAACCCTGGCGACGGCTGTCCATATGAACGACCTACGGTTGACGGTCCTGCTGCTCGGCCTCGGCGAGGACTTTCGAGAACGACTCGCAGGTCTGGCAGGCGAAGATCGCTGACGTGTTGTCGTCACTAGCAGTCAATAGACGAATGCCTCCGCCAGTCGCAAAGCGCACTGAGTTGACCAGGTCGCCGTGACGCTGAATCGTGGCAATTGGATCCCCGGACTTCGCGTCCCAGACATGGACGGTCGCATCCGCGGCTGCGGCCGCGATCAGGTGACCGTCGGGACTGAATGTCACAGCCGACATGGTCGTGCTCGGGCCCTCGATCTGGCGCTCCAGTTGGCCATCCGCGACTCGCCATATCCTGATCACGTGTCCGCCATCGACCGAGACGATTCGCGTTCCGTCCGGGGAGACGGCAAGTGCCAAGACCGCCGTCGAACCGGCTCGACCCAAAGTGCGCACCGCGGGTCCATCCAGATGCTTCGAGTCCCAGATCCGAACGGTGCCATCGTCACTCGCCGCGGCGACCAGGTTCGAGTTGGGCACGTACGCCACCGAGGTGATGAACCATCCGTCGTGCGAGTCCGCCGACTTGCCCACGATCCTTCCTGAGTGGAGGTCCCACTCGACGACTCGGTTGTGGTAATCGCCGACGGCCACCCGCGTGCCGTCCTGGTTCACGGTCGCCCCGCTGGATATCCATTGGTCCTCGGCCGTGAGCTCAACCAACTGCTCTCGCTTCGTCCAGTCCCATAGCTCGGGCGCGTAGCTGTACCGGGTCGCGGTGACAATCCGATCATCGTTGGCGACGAACTGCGCGCTGACCAGAATGCCGGGACTATACGTGTTCCACGTTCGTCGTGCCCGCCCCGTGGCGGCGTCCCAGATCTGCACGTCGCCGGTGTCTGCCGCCGTCACGATGTGCGTGCCATCCGAACTGAATTCGGCATCCGTTATCCACCCGCCACCCGCCGGGCGCAGCAATCTGGCGCTGTTGAACTTCCAGATGCGGGCGGTTCCGTCGACGCTCGCCGTGGTCACTTGGGTCGGGTCGACGGGATCGAACCGAGCGGAGAGGATCTCGCCTCGGTGACCGGAGAACTCCGCAACGGGTCGACCATCGAAAGCGGCGGCGGCCCACACCTGGCTGCGCCCGTCGACGCCTGCCGTGAGCAGCCACTGTCCGTCTGCACTGAACTCGGCGCCATCGATCCCGGCCGGTTGCTCCGCGGTGTAGCCCGAGGCGCTCGCGTATCCGTCACTGGCCGCGTCGAAGAAGACGACGAACTTGTCGTTGACCATTGCGATCCGCGTTCCGTCATTACTCACGGCCAGGTCGACAGCAGATCGAGCTTCGCTGCTGCTACCCATCACCGCTGCGGATGGCTTTCGCCAGTCCCACAGCTTCAACTCCCAGTCCGTGCCGCTGCTACTTGCCAGCGCGGCGATCCGACCCGAAGTGGGCGTGACGAAATGCGGAAACGCGGCGGCCGACCCCATCGACTCGGAGTGCGCGAGCTGACGTCCGGCGCCCGTGTCCCACACGGTCAGCGAGCCGGTACTGTCGGCGGCGACCACCTCGCTGCCGTCCCGGCTGAGACTGGCCGTAAGCGCTCCAGTCGTCTGGTCCCCGTAGTGGGCCAACTGGACGTTCTGCTTCGGGTCCCACAGCACCGCGGGCACGACTTCTTCGTAGCTTGTCGAGGACACCAGCAGTAGTTGACGGCCGTGCTGAGTTGTCCATACGGCTTGCGCCGGCTGCCTGAAAGTTCTGAGGGCGTCAATCGGTTGGCCTTCGGCGGAGTACACGCGGACGGAGCCGTCATTCGCTGCGGTCGCCACCATGCTGCCGTCCTGGCTGAAGGAGGCGGCCTGGAGGGGAGAGCGAGAATGATCGGCTGGGGTGAGAATGCGCGGCGGGTGCTGCCTGGCGACATCGAAGATGCGCGCGGTTCCGTCACTGCCCGCGGTGAGCACGGTCTTCCCATCAGGGGCGAACCGACTCGTCCAGACGATGCCGGTGTGCCCGCTGAGAACCTGGAGGCGGTTGTCGGCGTCGAGCGCTGTCCGTACCGCTGCCTCGGCGGCCGGGCTGTTTCGTTTGTGCCAAGCCCCCAGGGCCGCGTGCAACGCCGCCGCCGGATCGGATGGCAACAGGCGTTCGTAATCGGCGAGTCGACGACCCGCCACCGCGTCGTCGCTGCTTCGTCTCGCGTAGACGACAGCGGCAATGGCGGCCGCCAGCAGTAGGGCGAGGGCCGCCGAGAGCAGACGTGAGCGCCGCAGCCGACGCTTCGTTCGCCGGTGCTGCTCCTGGGCTTCCTGACGCGTCTGTGCGAGAACAGCGTCGGCCTGCAACCGATCCTGTTCTGCGACATACCGGCGACGCCAGTCCAGGACTGCAGGCGCCATGACATCGTGGAAGATCTCGTACCGCGGCGGGCCGGGCTGCTCGACGGGAGGCGGGACGGGGCGCAGGACCCGCTCTCGTCCCGAGGCCAGCTCCTCGAGCATGTCAACGAGTTGCGCCATGTCCGAGATCCCCGCGTATTCCGCAAGATCCTCCGCCGTGTGGGCGATCTTCGTCCCTGACGGTGTCACGAGGTAGCGAAACACCTGGGCAGCGGTCGTCCGCTGTTCATCCGTGAGTTGGGCCATCACCTCATCGAGGTGAGTCCGCACGATCCGACTCGCGCCGCCAAGTGAGACCAGGGTCGATTCGCGGAGGGCGACCGATTCCTGCGCCTTCTCCGCTGACCACAACCTGGTCATCACGAGCTGAAGGAAGGGCGTCTCGATTGTCTTGTCCGGCGCCCCGGAGGCTCCGCGGCCGTCGGTTACGACGACGCGTCCAGTGCGCAGCTCTCTCAGCAGCCGGTCCACCAGGGAGCTTTCGATGGTCATCGAGTGCGAAGGATGAGCCTGGTTGTATCTCAGCAGGGGTTGTTCGATCGCGTCGCGCGCGCCCGCGGCCGTAAGGTGGTCGAGGCGCAGGCCGTTGCTGAACAGATCCGGTATGTATGCCTCGAGCCGGTCGAGCTTGGCCAGCGCATCTTCCCGCACTCCGAGCAGCACATTGACCCGTAGACCAGGCGTCCCAACGATGCGGCCCAGTTCTGACGCGAAAGCCTCCGCCTTCGCTCCGTCCTGATACAGGGCCCACTCCTCCAAGCCGTCACACAACAGGTAGAGATCGGCGTCGTAGCGGCGCGTGACCTCGCGGAGCAGATCCACCGATGCCGGGTCGGACGACATCAGGCCGTCTCGCTCGGTGTCGGTCGGGAGAGCAGCCAGAAGGCTATGGCCTAGAGCTACCAACGGATCGTCTCGCCACATGGAGTGGTAGACGACGATTGCCCGATTGCTGGCGATGAAGGAGAACGCATCATCGCTGCCGTGGCGCAGGAGTGGCAGCACCCCGGCCTGCAGAAGCGAACTCTTGCCCACGCCGCTCGGTCCGTAGAGCACCGTGAGCCTGCTGGCCATCAGGTTCGCGATTATCAGGTCCCGATCCGCGTCGCGACCGAAGAAGTAGTCGCTATCGGCTTCCCCGTACGGCTGCAACCCGATATACGGACACTCCCGATGCGCATCTCGCTCGAGGTCGCGTGCGGTCGGATGTACGGGCGCAGTCATGACTCGACCCTCATCGGCATAAGGGAGGTGAGCGCGCGCTCCAGCCGCTGCGTGTACTCCTCGAGTCGTGAATCGAGAAGCTCGACGCCGCGGCGATACCAGGCCCGCTCCTCGATCTTGTCCGGGCGCGGTTGCACCGCCCACGAGTTGTACGCAAGACCTTCGTCGCCCCACAGGCGATGGAGAATCACCCGTAGATTCCAGTCTTTCAGGCTGTATCCGAGGAAGAGGAAGTGGCTCTTGCGCATGCGCGTCGTGAGGTTGACAGGGATGAGCTTCGCGATATCAGCCCGGCTCAGATACGCGATGTAGTGATTTTCGGTGATGACGAAGCTGTCCCGCTCGTCCGTCCGGCGACCCACTGCGCCATGGATCTTGGCCACCACCGGCCGTTGGTCACAGCGCAGCTCCGGATAGCTGTTGGGGACGGCGATGACCGTCGCCTCGCCGTCCGGGCGGGTATGAAGGAACCTGTTCTTCTCGGGCCCCTCTGCCAGGTAGGTGACGAGGTCGTATTCCTCTCCGGCATCGCGCAGCGCCTGCTCCAACAGGCTGTCGTAGTTCGTCGTGACGTACAGCGGAAAGAAGCGGGGCCCCTCGCCGCGTACAGCCCTGATCCTTTCCGGTAACGAGGCAAGCAGTCGGTGTATCGGGGTAGGGGTGTAATCGGCGTCGAAGACCGCATGGAGTGCCTCGTACAACGGGCCGTTACCCAGCTTCACATCGACGTATTGGCAAACCCGCAACAAGTCGAACGGCTCGCCAGCGGGGTAGTCGATGTCCTGGGCGAGGTACTCGGCCAACTCCTTGCCGCTCGGCAAGTACCGGCCCCGCTCCCACGGAACCTCCGCCGGTCGGCCACAGAGGCCCACTCCCGCGCCGAGAAACGGAACCACGGCACCGGCGATCAACCGGCTCGCAACTAGGCGATAGTGCTCGTCGTCAGGCTGCTGGATCATCGTGAGCTCCCGCCGCAGCGACCCGGACGGTAGGTAACCGGGTGCTCGCCTACGGGGTACCCGGGGGGCGTTCGGGTGCTGTTCCCTTCTCCAGAGGCGTCAGCATCGTCGCTGATACACGCTCGGCCGACGGATCCAGCGTGCGAATCAGCTCGAGCAGAGCGTGCTGGACGTCGACGAGACGGGCCGTTCGCGCGCTCTCGGACTGCAGGACACTCAGATCGCACCTCGGCCGGCGGAACCACCGTTCGAGATGTTGATCTTCACGCTTCTCCACAAAAGCCGCGTATCCCAAACATTCCCACCGCGGCAGTCCGGCGACAGCCGACTCCGTCGGATCGAGCATCACCTCGCCGATCGCTCGCTGCTCCCCCCGGAAGATCCGCAGCAGAATTTCCGGCTGTTCGCTCGAGGCGAAGGCATCTCGTACTCGCTCGAGTTGCCGCGTCACGTCCCGATTGCGCGCTCTGCTACGCGGATCGAGAAACTGGGACTCTCTGCGCACGACTTCGACCCAGCAGAAGTACTGACCGAGAAGGTAGAGGGTGTTCTCGTAGGCATAATCCCGTTCGTCGTCAGGACTTGATCCCGACGCGAAGATCTGCAGAAAGCCCATGTTGACGATGTTGTAGATGCGGGTCTGCAGGTTGAAAGCGGCCTGGAGTAGCGGTTCCCTGAATCGAGAGGCGATCTCGTCAGCGGCCGCGACGCGTTCCGACCGCACGGTATGCGCCGCCAACCAGGCGCTCACGAGCGCAGCAAGGGCCGATATGCCGGCGGCGGATAGAGCCACAATGGAGGACGCGTCCACGACCGCTCCTGACGTTAAGTCGTTGAGTGATCATCCCTCCCGGCCGGCGCTTCGGCCATGCTGCCTAGACCTCTGTCGACGATCGGTTTCGGTCCTCCTGGCAGGTGGGTCCGCCGTCTCAGGAGGTCCTGAAGGCGGCGGCACCACCCCGAAACACACCGAGTGCTACCGAATCTTGCTCGAACGCCAGGACCGCGCAACCGCCGCCCGCACTGAACAGCGGATGGCGGAGGCCACCAAGGTCATCGTGCCTGTGGCAGCCGTACCGGGCCGCGCGTGGCGCGGGGCGCTGAGGGCGGAGGCGGCACCGGCCCAATGTCGCCGGCGCAGGGCCTCGGCGCGGGCCTCGGGGGGTTAGCAAGAGGGAGGCCGAGACGGTGGTCGGTCGTCCCGGGAAGTCCGCCGCCGTCGTCGTCACGACGCAGCGCAGGCTGTGCTGTGTGCTGTCGGCGAGGCCGTCGGTCGATGACATCTCCTCGATCGACCACGGGTGGATGACAGCCGGGTCGTCCTCGTGCTTCTCGATCTCGTCGATCGCGGCGGCCAGGTCCGGGTCGTTCGGCTCGGCCGACCTGCCGAACAGCGCAAGCACCCCGCCAGCAGCCAACAGCTCGACCGGGACGGGACGGGCCCAACAGGTCACCGGATCGGTCCAATGCCACGACGCCGCGGCATAAAGCAGGTCGAACCGGCGGTCGGTCTCGAAGTTCTCGACGTCGCCGTCACCGGCTTCACCGGCATCCCGGCGGGTCGTCCTCGCCAGCACGCGCACCATCTCGGCATCGGGCTAAAGCGCGGTGACCTCGATACCTCGCGAGGCGATTACCCGGGTCGCCTTACCAGTGCCGGCGCCAACCTCGAGCGCCGAACGCACCGGCCGTCGTGCGTGCTGCACCACCGTGTCAAGGAGCTCGTCCGGGTAACCCAGCCGGTAGCGCTCGTACCGCTCGGCGGCCGAGCCGAACGACAAGCCGCGCACCATCGCAGCGGATCCGTCACTCGACTGACAAGCCACGGCTGAGCATTCCGCCCGGACCGACGAGCGCTCCACAAAGCGCACACGACTCGAGGCAAAGCCGTCCACAGGCCGATCCGCTTGCGGGCAGGCACGCGCCGGAGTCGAACGCGCGCATATCGACGCGCCGCGCCTCCCCCGAGGCGGGCCGTGCGGCACGCTGTATTCGGCGGTCGCGCGGCTCGCCGCGGTCACGTCGGGTGAT
>CAWIUB010000019.1:0-28854 GCA_963839175.1 uncultured Actinomycetota bacterium | reverse complement strand
CTGCTCGCCGAATTCGTCGAACCAGTGCGCGAGCGGGCCGCGACGGCTGACTGCCCTGAGCCGGCGTTCGGTGGCTTCCCGTCGGGTTCGGGTGGTCACGATCAGCAGTTCGTCGCCGACCTTGAGTTGGGTGTCGTCGGTGGGCACGAAGGTGCGACCCTCGCGGATGATGAGGGTGACGACGCTGGGGTCGGGCAGCCGCAGTTCGATGATGGACACCGAGTGAAGTCGTGATTTCGGCACGATCGTCGTGGTCAGCAGTTCGGCGTCGAGCACATCCAGGGGCGCCGATTCGACGAGGATCTCGCGTGTCACCTCAGGAGACACCAGCCCCAGTCTTCGGGCGAAGGTGCCCAGGCTAGGGCCCTGAATTAGGGTGAAGATCACCACGAGGACGAAAACGATGTCCAGCAACCGGTCGCTGTCGGGTACGCCGCGCACGATCGGAAAGGTGGCCAGCACGATCGGCACGGCACCGCGAAGGCCTGCCCAGGACAGGAACGCCTGCTCCCGGACCGGGATCCGGAAGAAGAGCAGGGAGCCGGCGACGGCCAGCGGCCGGGCGATGAGGAGCAGGACCAGCCCAATAGCGAGCGCGGGAAGGATCTGCGGCGGCAGCCTGTGGGGGGTGACGAGCAGCCCGAGCAGGACGAAGAGCCCGATCTGGGCGAGCCAGCCGAGCCCTTCGGCGAAGGACCTGGTCGCGGCCCGGTGCGGGAGCCCGGCGTTGGCCAGGACCAATGCGGCGAGGTAGGCGGCAAGGAAGCCGCTGGCATGCGCGGCGCCGGCGGCGGCGAAGGCGACGATGCCCAGCCCGAAGGTGGCAAGCGGGTAGAGGCCGGAGGCGGGTAACGCAATCCGAGGTAAGGCGATCGCCCCGAGCCACCCGAGCGCGACGCCGATTGCGGCCCCGGCGGCGAGTTCGTAGAGCAGCGTGCCGACGAACGCCGGCGCGGAAAGATGAAACGGGGTTGTGCTGAACAGCAGCACGAGGATGACGCTGGGCGCGTCGTTGAAACCGGACTCTGCTTCCAGCAAACCGGCTACCCGCTGCGGCAGCGGCAGCACACGCAGGATGGAGAAGACCGCGGCCGCATCTGTGGAGGAGAGAATCGCCCCGAGCAGCAGGGCCTGCTGCCAGCCCATCGCGAGCAGGTGATGCGCGCCGACAGCGGTGACCGCGGTGCTCACGCCGACACCGGCGCTGGCCAGTACTCCTGCCGGGGCGATCACCGATCGGATATCCGACCAGGCGGTGGTCAGCCCGCCCTCAATGAGAATGACGGCCAGCGCCGCCGTGCCGAGATTCTGGGCGAGTTGGGCGTCGTTGAACTCGATCCCGAGCACGTCCTCGCCGAGAACGACCCCCAGCGCGAGGAACAGCAGCAGGCTGGGCAGGCCGACGCGCGAGGCTACCCGGGTGGCAACGATGCTCACCAGTACCACCAGGCCGCCAGCCAGCAGCGTCATGTACAGCTGCTGCAGGCTCATCGCACCTCCGAGATCTGGCCGTTGTCGTGGCGACAGTCTCCCGTGATCACGTGCGACCGGATTGGGTCACATCGGGGTCGGTGACTCAGCTGGCCGGGTCCCGGGGCCTTGCGTGATGGGATGTGCGGCGAGGGCTACCGCGGATGCCCCCGGCAAGCCTGATGCCGCGATTAGGAAGACCACGCCGATGCGAGTAGCGATCGCTGGAGCCGGCAACGTCGGTCAGTCGATCGCCCGCGCCGTACTCAGCGCCGGCCACAAGGCCCTGTTAATCGAGCGCCAACGGTCGCACTACCGGCCAGGGCTGGTGCCCGAGGCCGACTGGATGTTGGCCGATGCCTGCGAAATTGACGCCCTCGAGGCGGCCGGCATCCAGACCGCGGACGTCGTGATCGCGGCAACCGGCGACGACAAGGTGAACCTCGTGTTCGCATTGCTATCCAAGACCGAGTTCGCGGTGCCGCGCGTCGTGGCACGTGTCAACAACCCCAGCAACCAATGGCTGTTCACCCAACAGTGGGGAGTCGACGTGGCAGTGTCCACGCCGAGCACGCTCGTCGCCGCCGTCGAGGAGGCCGTCAGCCAGGGTGAGGTGATCCGACTGATGACGTTGCAGCACGGCGAGGGCAACATCATCGAAGTCACGCTGCCCGCGGCATCCCACCTCGTGAGCAGGCCGCTGGTCGACCTCAACCTGCCAGCCGACGCAGCCGTGCTCACCATCATCCGGTCCGGGAACCTGCTTACACCCGCCTCGGATCTCGAGCTGCGCGCCGACGACGAGCTCGTTCTGCTTGTCGCCCCGCAGATCGAGGACCAAATCCGTGACCAACTTCGGTTCACCAGCTGAGCAGGTGATCCATGCGGCCACCAAATAAAGGCGGCACCGCCACCCTTCATAACCGAACACGTGCAACCCGCACCTGCCGCTCCGGAGTCGTCATCCCGCAACGACTGCGGCCCCGACCGCCCAGCTGATCCGTCACCGACTGGCCAGGCGCACCACCCGGCACGACCTGCGCACAGAACAGCCCAGCCTTGTCATCCATCTCGCAGTGAAGCCCCACCCCTGATTGGGGATCTTCCCCCTAGGGTTAGTGCCTGCGCGGATCGATGGCAGTAGCGAATTGCTCGTTGAACGGTGCTGTCGAGCCAGGCCTCAAACGCTGGCCCTTTCTCGAATGGGGGAACAGCTGCCGGCGTCAGCTGGTGCTAGTGGGGCCGACAGCCGTCACGGAGGGCGTTGAGCCTCCGGCCGTTCGGGCCGGCTGGTCGGCGCTAGACGCTCTTGAACAGAGAGTTCTTCGTCGACGAGGCCGGCACGATTTCGAGCCGCTGCAGTTCAGCACCGACACCCGTGGCGTCACCGTCTGCCTGGTCGAGCATTTGCAGGCCGACCTCGACAGCACGCCAGCCAGCTGACGGGTCGAAGAATCCCAGAACGTCAACGACCGCAGCCACCCACTGTTTGGCGCCGCGCTTGTCACGTCGCAGCTGGGTGTAGTAGCTCTCCATAGCGTCGCTCACCGACTTCTTGCGCTGGCCCCACTTCTCGCCCTTCCGGGCCGCATCGCAGGCCAGTCGCCACAGCTGCGCAACGTTGACATGCCGATCCAGCACAGGTTCCCCCACGCCGGGCAGAGTAGCGCTCCAACAGTGGTCACATCTCCTCACGACCAGCGGACGCACCGTCTGTTGCAAGACCTCAACGAGGATCAGAGCCCAAGAGTGCTGACCCGCCAGCCGCTACCAGCGCCGAGCCTGCCAAAACCACCCGGCAGAAGCCATTAGAGCCATTGCCGCCGAATGCACACTGCGGTTCCCCTCCTAACGTGGAGACGTAGCCAAGGGAGGTAGAGGCGATGGCACAGGCGCGTCGGAAGTTCGATGAGGACTTCAAGCAGGGCGCGGTGCGGCTGGTCCGGGAGACCGGCAAGCCGATCGCGCAGGTGGCCCGGGATCTGGGCGTTAAAGATCTTTCGGAAATACAGCATGTCGCTGGCGGGGATTTGCCTTGCGTTGTAGGACAATCGTGGTGTGGCGAGATCCCGTCGGGCACGGCATGAGCGCAAGCAGGGCCACGATACGAAGCGGGTGCCTGCTCGTCGGGACTTCGAAGCGCTGAGGCGGCGGCGCTTGCAGGCGGCGGACATGTTCGGCCGTGGCAAGCGTCAGGTCGAGGTGGCGGCCAAGTTGGGGATCTGCCAGCCGACCGCGTCGCGGTGGTACCGGAGCTGGCTGAGCCGGCGGCCGGGCCGCGTTGGCCGGCGCCGGTCGGGCCGGGCGGATACGCAAGCTGTCCGACGAGCAGCTGGCGAAGGTGGAGGCCGCGCTGCTGGCGGGCCCGAAAGCGAACGGGTACCCGACCGAGATGTGGACGCTGGCCGGGTGGCCGAGGTGATCGAGACGGTGACCGGGGTCCGTCACGGGACGACCCAGACCTGGACGATCCTGCGCACGCGGTTGGGCTGGAGCGAGCAGCGCCCGGCGCGCCGCGCGGTGGAGCGCAACGACGAAGCGATCGCCACCTGGGTGAAAGAACAGTGGCCCAGGACAAAAAAAGCGCCCGGCGCCGCGGCGCCTGGATCGTCTTTCAAGACGAGTCGGGATTCTCGCTCCTCCCGCCGGTGAGAGCGACCTGGGCGCCGAAAGGCCGCACCCCGGTGCTACGCCACCGGTTCTCCTGGACCCGGCTGTCGATGTCCGGGGCACTGGCCTACCGGCCCGACGCCTCCGAGACCGCGCTGCTGTTCCAGATCAAGCAGGGCGCCTACAACACCGAGTCGCTGATCGAGTTCCTCACCGACCTGCACCAGCACTTCGACGGCGCGAAGGTCACCCTGATCTGGGATGGCCTGTCCGCGCACAAGTCCAAGGACATGAAGGCCTGGCTCGCCACCCAACGACAGTGGTCACCGAGATGCTGCCCGGCTACGCCCACGACCTCAACCCAATCGAAATGGTCTGGGGCAACGTCAAACAGGTCGACCTCGCCAACCTCTGCCCGGACAGCATCGACCAGGCGCACACCGCCGCCGAAACCGGCCTGGGCCGGGTCGGCGCCGACTACGACCTGTGCATGGCCTTCCTCGCCCACACCGGCCTTTCTCTATGAGCTCGACTTGCCCAATTACCGAAAGATCTTTAATGAGGGCACGTTGGGTAACTGGTGGGTTCTGGCACACTTTCCGTGGTGCTGGTGTTGCGCGTGTTGCCGCTGGGAATAGCTCCTCGGGCCTGATGATGACAGCCATGTGATCACGAGGGTTGTCGTGTCCTGTTGCCTCACCTGGCCGGGGTGGTGATCGAACGGATCGATCGGGTGGCAGGCGTCGTCGAGATCGGCGCGTCCGCACGAGGGAGCACCGCCGTCTGTCCAAGTTGCGGTGAGCAGTCTGACCGCGTGCACAGCCGCTACGAACGGTCCCTGGCCGATGCGGCGATCGGTGGGCAGCCGGTGCGGATTCGGCTGCGGGTGCGGCGCTTCGTGTGCGCAAGAGCCGCGTGTGTGCGTGGGACGTTCGTCGAGCAGGTCGACGATGGTGACGATTCGCTACGGGCGACATAGCCAGCTGCTGCGCCGGATCTTGGAGGCGATCGGCGTGGCGCTGGCCGGACGCGCCGGCGCGCGATTGGCCGAACGGATCTGCGCGCCGGTGAGCAGGATGACCCTGCTACGGCTGGTCCGTGCGCTACCCGACCCGGCGCCCACGGCGGTGACGGCGGTGGGAGTGGATGATTTCGCGTTACGCCGCGGGCACGTGTACGGCACGGTCGTGATCGACATCAACTCCCACCGGCCGCTGGAGCTGCTGCCCGACCGCACCGCGGACACCGTCGCGGCGTGGCTGAAGACGCGGCCCGAGGTGCGGGTGGTGTGCCGAGACCGGGCCGGCGCCTACGCCGAGGCCGCCCGCCTCGGAGCCCCGGACGCGATCCAGGTCGCCGACCGGTGGCACCTGTGGCACAACCTCGCCCAGGCGGTGGAGCGGACCGTGGCCGTGCACCGCGCCGACCTGCACCCGCCAGCCGAGCCGGACGGCGAGCAGCCGACGGCCGCACCGGACCAGCACCCGGAGCCGGCGCCAGCCGCCGACACCGAACCGGCGCAGGGACGCCTGGTGCAACGCACCCTGCAGCGGTACGCCGCGGTCCAGCGGCTGCGTGGGCAGGGTCGCTCCATCTCGGCGGTCGGCCGCGAGTTGGGTCTGGACCGGCGCACCCGCCGTTTCGCCCGCGCCAAGGACGTCGAGGAGCTGCTGGGCAAGGCCCGGTCCCGCGAGAGCCTGCTCGATGCGTTCAAGCCCTACCTGCATGAGCGATTCAACGCGGGGCACACCGACGCCGCCGCACTGACCGAACAAATCAAGGCACGCGGCTATCGGGGCAGCGACAAGACCGTGCGCCGCTACCTGCAACCGTTCCGGGCCAGCCTGACCGCCCCGCCGCCGGTGCCGGCCGCGCCGAGCGTCCGGCAGGTCACCGGCTGGTTGACCCGCCGCCCCGACACCCTCAGCGAGGACGAAGCCCTGGAAGTAGAGAAGATCCTCGACCGCAGCGATCCACTCGCCACCACCCAACGCCAGGTCCGCGAGTTCGCCAAGATGCTCACCCAACGCGACGGGCAGCGGCTTGGCGACTGGATCTCCGATGTCGAAACCACCGGCGCTCCCGCCCTGCGCTCCTTCGCCACCGGGCTGCGTCACGACCACGCAGCCGTCGTCAACGGCCTGACCCTGCCGCACAGCTCCGGCGCCGTCGAGGGCACCGTCAACTGTAAGGATGATCAGACGACAGATGTATGGTCGCGCCGGCTTCGACCTGCTTCGGCGGCGAATCCTGCTGGCAGCCTAAACATGGCCACCTAGATCACGGAGATTGAGCCAGATCCAAGTCGGCTTGACATAGCCACTGGCGCGCCCGTCTTGGTGGATCCCGGTTCTACCCTGTGCGGCGGTAGAACGGCGTATTCCCCGCTGCGTGGTCCGTCGTGTCGACGATGTTCACGATCTCCGGCGCGACTCTGCGCAGCATCACCTCGAACCCCTGGCGCAGGGTCACCTTTGATGCCGCGCATCCCTGGCACCCGCCGCTCATGGCGATGAAGAGGTTCCCGTCCCGGACGTCTACGATCGAGATCTGCCCGCCGTGGGCAGCGATGGAACGGTTGACTTCCCGATCCAGGAGTTCTTGAACGACTGCCCTGCTCTCGGCGTCGGTCCGCTCTCGTGTGCTTGCGTTGGCAGGAGCCTGGAGGATCGCCGGTACTCCGGTGAGCAGTTGCGTCCGGAGACCCGTTCCGATCGCCGATCTCAGCCCGGACCAAGAGGCGCCTGGCTGCTTCCCCACAGTCACCACGTTGTCGGCGATGAGCACGTAGTCAACGCCGGGAAGCGCGAACAACCGCTCGACGAGCGGCGACCCACCGGCGCGTTCCCGGTCGTCGAAGAAAAACGGGCCGCCGGGATGCACCGTCCGGCTCACGGTGAACTTGCAGGTGTCAGGATCGACGAGCGAAGTGGCTGCCTGGATCGTGATCGTCGGATCGATGAGCAGATCAGATTCAGACATGTTCCACGACCTTCGCGGCGTCGCGCTCACCGATGGCCCGCAGGTGCCCGAAGGAGTAGATGCCGGTACTGTGACCGTCGCTCCAGCTGATGGTGATGGCATAGTTGCCGACGCTCGAGATCACGCGTGGAGTTATATCCGGTGGCACAGTTTTCGGATCCAGAAGCGCACGCCCGCTGGCCTCCTCGATGCAGGCGGCACAGTGGCAATTCAGCCGAAGGTCCCGGACATCGAACTCGTCACAGCGCCCATCCTGCCAGAGCACGGACACCGTCCGCGCATCTCGCCGGCGGAAGCCGACCGAGGTCGTCCGAGAACCCGACGGCCGAACGGCGCTCTCGACCCAGGCTGGCTGTCCCTCGCCCGACTCCCACGTCCACGCGAATGGCCTCAGTACCATGGTCGGAAGACCCTGGAGTTGATCCGCGAGTGCCGTGGCGATCGCCTGGTAGGCCTGAGCTGCAACCGAGTTCGGCTTATCGAGGAGCATCGGACGCCCCTCGTCCCCGCCGGTGACGATGTCGGCGTCGAGGGGTATCGCGCCGAGGAACGCAACCCCGAGCTGCGCGCTCATCCGCTCGCCGCCGCCGCTGCGGAAGACATCCGTGTCCTTCCCGCAGTGCGGGCAGGTGAACGTGCTCATGTTCTCGATGATGCCGAGGATGGGGACGTGCAATGTCTCGAACATCCGCAGCCCGCGGCGGGCGATCTTGAGACTCACGTCCTGCGGCGTCGTTACGATGACCGCTCCGGACAGCGGGAGGCTCTGAGCCAGCGTCAACTGGGTGTCACCAGTCCCCGGCGGGAGGTCGAAGATCAGGGCGTCCAACTGGCTCCATTGCACGCCGCCGATGAACAAGTTCAGGAACTTGCCCACCATCGGTCCACGCAGGATGGCGGGGTTCTCGTCTCCCCTCAGCATGCCCATCGATATCACTTCCAAGCCGTAGGGAGCTGGGGGGATGAGCTTTTGGTCCGCGGTCGCCTCCGGCTGTTGACCGGTGGGGAGTCCTAGCATGACGGGGATGCTCGGTCCGAAGACATCGGCGTCGACCAGCCCAATCTGGCCGCCGAACTGTTGCAGCGCGAGCGCAAGATTGACGCTGACCGTGGACTTGCCGACGCCCCCCTTTCCGCTGGCCACCGCGATGAGGTGCCGGATCCCCGGCAGCCGTTCAGGACCGGCGGATGGCTCTGCCGCGGCATCAGGCGCCTGGCGGAGGCCAGGGTGCGAGCCCGGGGTCTGCATGGGTCACAAGCTCCTTCCGGCCGTGCTCGGCGCGGCGCCACGGCTTAACACAGAATTAGTCTAGGCCGCGGCTGGAGCAACGCTCCGGACTCGACGAGTTGAGCAGGAACGCCGTGCCGCGGCGGTCGCCGCGTCAGTTCGCGCACAGAACGAGGCACTCAGACCGTTGGCGTAACCGCACGCGAGCCACAGAATCGGCGTTATCCCGACGGGATAACGCCGATTGTTCCGACGTTCGGGTTATTCCGACCTGACGGGTGGATCGCCTGCGGGGCAAGGGATTCGGCGCGATTTGGTCGGCATAATCCCGCAGCTCGGGGTGATGCTTCGTCCGCCCGTCTTGGAGATACCGATGCGCTGAGGTCCGGGGCACGCCCCGAAGTTGCGGCGGTGCGTGGCGCTGGCGCCGGCGGGTATCTGGTCAAGGGTCGAGTCGAGGCTGTTTTGAGAGGCCTCGGAATTATGCCGACCTCTTCGGGCTCGTCGTCCCTGATTGGCTGGGGTTCCTCCGCGAGGTCGGAACAATCACGAGGTCGGAACAATCGGCGATCACAGTGATCTTCGGCGTGAGTTACCTGGTGCGGGCGATCACTTCGAGTAGCCACAGCGAGGCGCGGCGAGCCGTCGATCTGGGCGGCTTTCCGCTGGCCGAGCCACCGCACAGGTTGTAGTTGTCTCGTATGCAGGTGATGGACTGTTTCGGGAGAGCGCAAGTGCAGTTTCTGCGCGGTCGTGGCCGTTTGTAGAGGAGGGGAAGATGCCCGATATTTGGACCCATCATCCGGAGATCGTGCGCGATCTGCTTCGCGAGGCGGGATTTACCTGTGGAGTTGAGCCGAGGATCTTGAAAGGACGGGACCCCGACTGGACCTGCATCGTCGATGGCAAGAGGATCGCAGGCGACATCTACATTCACCAGGCCGACGACACGATTCTGAGTGCTGGTATGGCGGCGTTGGTGTTCGGTCCCCTCGGCGTTCTGCTGCTCGTCGCTCTCTCCGAAGCGTGGGTGATCATCAGGCTGAGGCGAGGGCCGTCCGGGTCTCGGAGCGCTGGGGCGTGACGCGGTTCGATCAGTTGCGGGCCGAGAGACCTGCGACTGGACATATCGCGAGTCGCTCCCTCCGATACTCCTCAGGCGTGGCGCGCCAGTGCGGAGTAGGCGTGTATACCCCGAGTCGCACACGAGCGAAGCAGCCACATTTGGGGCTAATAGGGAGCGCTGGCCGTACACGATTGACGATCGGTCAGGCGCGGAGGCGCTCGTCTTCAATATGACCGCCGTTCGATGACGCAACGACGATCGCCGACGGCACTCGGCCGCTCCAAGCGCTGATCGACCAGCTCAGACAGATCGCCCGGCTCGCTGACGAATGTTGTCGCGCGAACGGTGTGCGCGGTGTCGCCCCACGTCATGCGGCGAGCGCGAGTGCGAACGGGTAAACCTGGCCGGCGCCGGCTAGGCGCAGCAGCCGAGCTATTACGGTGAACGTCCAGCCGGTGTCGATGAAGTCGTCGACGAGGAGCACTGGCTGCCCGGTCAGCTGTGCGGCGAGCGCGGATGGCACTTCGTACGCATTCCACACCTCGCGCAGGCGTAGCGCACTGTTCGTGCGACCAGTCGACGAGGGCCCGATGTGGGTGACCTGGCCGAGGTCGGTCAGGCGGCCGAGTTCGGCCAGCCGGGACGCCAGATCCGCAATCAACCGTGGGCGCCGCACGGAGCCCACGCGCACGACAGCGGCGGGACGCTGCGCCCAATCCCACGATGCGAGCACCTGGACCGATGCCTTGACCAGGTCGTTCGGTACCGGAGCGTCTGCGGCCTCGGCGGCGAGCAGCGGCCGCAGCCGGGAACCGAACCCGAGGTCGGTGAGCCGCGCGATCACCCTGCCGGTCTCGGCCTGATCGGTCGCCGCCACCTTGCCGCGCACCTCGATGCCCAGACCGGGCATGGCACTCGGCCACATCCGGCGCGAGTCGAACGGCACGCCGGGACGCCCCAACACGGACGCCGCGGCGGAGACCGTCTCTTCACCGATCTCGCCGGCCAGCGTGAGCCCGCCGCAGTTGTCGCAGCGACCGCAGTCGAGCGCCCCGGGGTCGTCAAGCTGCTTGCGCAAAAAGCGCATCCGGCAGGTGGTGGTGGTCTGGTACTCGCGCATCGCACGCTGCTCGTCATGGCGCACTCGCGCGACGTTGCGGTAGCGGTCGGCGTCGTACTGCCACTCGGCGCCGGTCGCGGTCCACCCTCCTCGCACCCGCTTGGCTGCGCCGTCGACGTCGAGCACCTTGAGCATCGTCTCGAGCCGCGAACGGCTCAGCTCGACGCGGGTCTCGAGAGCGGCGGTACTCATCGGCGCGCCCTGCGCAGCGAGCGTGCGCAGCGCCTTCCGAACATGCTGCTCGGCGGGGAATCCGACGGAGACGAAGTAGTCCCAGATCGCCTGATCCTCCGGACCCGGCAGCAGGATCACCTGGGCCCGATCGACTCCGCGACCGGCGCGGCCCACCTGCTGGTAGTAGGCGATGGGTGAGGCCGGTGCGCCGAAGTGGATCACGAACCCGAGGTCCGGCTTGTCGAAGCCCATGCCGAGCGCCGATGTCGCGACCAGTGCCTTCACCCCGTTGTTGATCAGGTCGTCCTCGGCGGCGAGTCGCTCTGTCTGCTCGGTCTGGCCGGAGTAGGCAGCCACCGAGAACCCCCGCTCGCGCAGGTAGCCGGCGACCTGCTGCGATGCGGCGACCGTGAGCGTGTAGATGATCCCGGAGCCGGGCAGCGTGTCGAGGTTCTCAGCGAGCCATGCCAGCCGATGGGCAGTCGTCGGCAACTCGAGCACACCCAGGTGCAGCGAATCGCGGTCGAGGCTGCCGCGCAGGACGAGAACATCGTCCGGTGCGCGCTGCCGGAGGCCGAGCACGTCGGCGACGTCGTCGACCACGCGCGCGTTGGCAGTCGCGGTGGTTGCCAGCACCGGAATGCCGTCCGGGAGTTCGGGCAACAGCGTGCGCAGCCGACGGAAGTCGGGCCGGAAGTCGTGTCCCCAGTCGCTGATGCAGTGCGCTTCGTCGACGACCAGCAGCCCGCAGGTCGCCGCGAGCTGGGGCAGCACGTTGTCGCGGAAGTCCGGGTTGTTGAGGCGTTCCGGCGACAGCAGCAGGACATCCACCGCGCCGAGCGACACGTCGGCGAAGACTCGCTGCCATTCGCCGATGTTGGCGGAGTTGATCGTCACAGCACGGATGCCGGCTCGTTCGGCGGCAGCGATCTGATTACGCATCAGGGCGAGCAGCGGCGAAACGATCACCGTCGGTCCGCTACCCTGTGCCCGCAACAGCGCGGTGGCGACGAAATACACCGCAGACTTGCCCCAGCCCGTGCGTTGCACGACCAGAGCTCGCCGCCCGTCGGCCACCAAAGCTGCGATCGCCGTCCACTGATCTTCGCGCAGTACAGCGTCCTCCCCGGCGAGCGCACTCAGATGACCTTGCGCCTGGACACGAAGCTCCGTCCGATCACACACGCCGGTCATCCGCCCTGTCTAACAGGCTCCACCGACACATCGCCCAGCACATCAGCCCGTGACCCGGGATCGGCGACCCACTACGAAGCCACCGCACATATCGCGCGGCCCCCGGTGCATCGGTTAGCCGCCGAAGGCGTACCCGATTCGGCGTTCCGGTGATCTTGATCGGTGACTTGCCGTAACGACGCCCCGAGAGGGGTCACGCGGTTGCTACCTGTCCGATCCGCGTGCTGGACAGGTTCACGGCCGGCCTGCGCACAACTCGGCGCTCGGCAAGCGAATCCTTCACTCGCTGACCCGCTCGGGACGGGCCTGCTTGCGGGCAACGGTGTCCTCCGTCGCGGGGTCGGTCAGGCCGGCGACGGGTGCGCGCAGACGCTGATGCGGTCGCCGACGTGGATCTCGCCGTCCTGGAGGATGTCGGCACGCAGGCCGCCTCGGTGAACCAGGGCGCGCAGGAGCGGGCGCGACGCGTACCCGTCCAGCACTCGGCACGGCTCGCACAGCCGCATGCCGCGGCACCGCACGTCGCCGATCATGAACTCGCGGCCGACCAGACCGTTGAGCTCGACGCCGCGGGTGACCAGGTTGCGCCGGTGCTCGTCCGCCCGCAGCGGCGGGTCGAAGGACTCGCACACGCCGGCCTCGATCAGGGTGAGCGCGCTGCCGGGCAGTCCGGACGGGAACGTGCCGGTGCCCAGGGCGTGCCGGTCTCCGGCAAGGCCCTGGCCGGCGATAGCCCGCGCCGTGTACAACGATCGCGCTGGCTCCCCGGCCGAGGCGGCGATCCAGATCCGGTCCACCGCGCCCGGCGCGGGCGGCATGGTGGCCCGTACCGGCAGCGCGAGCGCGATGTCGGTCGCGGCGAGGACGAAGCCCTCCTCGATCGAGTGGTCGCTGATCTGCCCGTCGCCACCCGGATCCCATGCCACCCCGGACGGGACGCCGTACATGACCACATAGCGAGCCGGCCCCGCCGGCGGGCACACGCGCGCCAACCATGGCCCCGGCCAGCAGAACGTCGTGGGTTCGGCGACCCGGGCGATGCCCAGCCCACGCCCACCCAGCCACCGCGAAACCACCCAGCCAGTCGCCGGATCGCCGTCGCCGGGCAGCTGCGGGAGTTGCTCGACCGGCATCCCGAGGATCGTCGCAACGCAGGCGACAAACGAGCGCACCTGCAGTGGCTGCCGCGATATCGGCAGCGGCATATCCCTCACCGACGATCACCTCCTCGCGCAAGCCGTCGACCAGCACGATGCTGCCGCGCCCGCACTCGGCGCGCCAAGAGCCAATCCGGCGGGCCCGGCCTGAGCCCGCCACCGCCGGGCCGTAAGCGCACCCCTGCCCGATACGCGAAACACGCAAAATGACGGCCCACGCTGTGGACGCCCACGCGCGAGGCCCGCTCCGGAATCGGCGATCGCCGGAAGTGGCACGGTCACCGTGCGTGCGGGACTGCGTCATGTCCTCTCGCATCTTGCGCTACGGGCCGACGCGTGTGGCCGCTTGGTGCGCTCGGTTCGGGTGATCTCGGGGATGTCCGGCCCGGGCCGCGCTACTGGTGCGCGCCGAAGAAGTCGATCAGGATCGGGGCGATTACCTCGGGCGGCGCGTTGTGGTCGTAGCCGTCGAGCATCGTGAGCTGCGCGCCTGGCGTGGCGGCGACCTGTTCGGCGACTGAACGCTGGAACCAGCCCGCACTGTTCTTGCCGCCGAGGATGAGGACGGGCACAGTGATCTTGGCCAGCTCGGCCTTTGGTACCCCGCCCGCGGTGACGGCGAGGTCGTAGGGCAGCGTGGGGGTCAGCGGCTCCAGGGCTGTTACCCATGAGGCGCCGGCCATCTGCGCGAGCAGCTCATCCGGAAGCCTGACGACCTCCGACATCCAGAAGGTGACGGCCTCGCCCCGGCGGCCGGAGCCGACCAGCTCGCGAATATGCTGGGCCGGATCAACGGCCGGCTGTGGCGTGTCCTCGTTGAGGAACGGCGCCTCGTAGGCGACGATGCCGGCGATCGGCAGGCCGGCCGCGGCGGCCCGTAACGCGATGGCCGCCCCGGATGAGTGGCCGAACACGAACGGCGGTTCGGGCCCGGTCGCCGCCGCGACCGCGGCGAGGTCCGCATACTCCTTCTCCGGCGCGAACGGCTCGGTGTCGCCGCTGTCACCCCGGCCGCGACGGTCGTAGGTGACGACCGTGAATCGCTGTTTGAGCTCGTCGGGCGGGACAAACGACTGGCGGGTGCAGAACGCGCCCATGCTGACAACAAGCGCACGGCCATCACCGGTGCGGTCGTAGGCGATGACGGTACCGTCGGCGGACTTCACGGTTTCCATGTGCGCCCCTCTTCGTGTCTGACAAGTGAGACGATCGCTCAGCGCGGAACTCATATGCCCTCAGCGTGAATACAGCTGTGCCCCGAGGGCAAGGATGACGCTGGTCCGGGACGGCGCCCATAACGACAGTCGCATGGAGCACCAGACGTGGAGCCGCCGAGTACGGAATCGGCGATCACAACGATCTTGCACGTGGGCCGCCGACAGCAGGTGCCAACGGAGAGTAAGCGGTAGCGGCCGCGACAGGACTCGGTGACCTTCGCCTCTTACCGGCGACCACGATCGCGCCGACGATGACCTGACGGAACGGGAAGGGGCGGCAGATGCGATACGAGATCGCCGAGCACGGTAGTGACGTTGAGATCCACGTGCGCCAGACCGGCGAGCACGCGCCGGAGCTGCTGGCCTCCCTGGAGGACTGCCAGCAAGGCCGCTGCGGCTGTCCCAGCGACCAATACGATCGGCTCGAGGACATGACGGTCCACGCCACCCCGGATGAGCTCACCATTCAGCTACACCCGCGCGCGGGCGAGCGGCTGGACACCAGCCAGTTGCAGACTTGCCTGGACTACACCATCGCCTCGGCGAACCAAGATCCCGACTGAGCCACACTGCAAGCGCGATCCCGGCTCAGACAGCGTCGCCGGATGCGCGACGACCCGGGAAGCGTCGGCGCGGCCGCAGCCTGGCCCAAAGCTACACGCCAGCAGCTCCCGCCGACCCGCGCAATCGCGCCACGCAGACAAGCGCGCAGAATGACGGCGACGTTGAGCTGATCGGGCGCGAGACCGGCGCACCCGATTCGGCGTTACGCGTGCGACGTGATCAAGCAAACTCGTCGGGCTTCACTTCGACGTATCGGGGTGAGCCCGTGGGGTCGCGCGGTGATGGTAGGCGTTTCGTTTCGGCAACGCTTGGGACATGTACCGGAAGCGAACACCAGATGTCTATAGTGCGTCGCATCCACGGTGGTGGCCTGTGCCCGGCTGGGGAGGCGAGGCTGTGTCTGATCGTCTTCCCGAGTTCGTGCTCGAGGGCAGCGGAGGGTCGCCGTCGGCGACGGTGGCGGCGGCGCTGGGAACTCGGTTCGCGGTGGCGGATGCGGAGCGCCGCACGGTGCGTCGGCTGCGATTGGACACCTTCGATTGGCGGCTGCACCGCGCCGGGCTGGTGTTGGAGCAGATCCGCGATCAGCGCAGCGAACTGGCGCTGTGCACATACGACGGCGAACGCATTGTGATGCAGCCCGAGAGGGCGAACTGGCCAAGCCTGCGCGACGGCTTGTCCGCGTCCGGGCTGCGCGATCGCCTGGCGCCGATCGTCGGGGTGCGCGCGCTGCTGCCGCTGGCCGAGACCGAGGCCAGCCTGTCTGAGCTGAGGTTGCTCAACGGCGAGCAGAAGACCGTGGTCCGGGTCCGCGTGGAGGAAGCCGCACTGACCGCGCCGGTCGCGGCCACGCTTCCGACGCGGGTCGTGCTCGTGCCGGTCCGCGGCTACCGGCGCCAGGCCGAACGGGCTGACCGGCTGCTCGCCGCCACACCGGGATTCTGGCGAGCCCGCCAATCGCGACTGGATGCCGAGCTGGCCGCAGCCGGTCGGCAGGCCGGGGACTACACCGGCCGGGTCGAGGTCTCCCTGGCCGCATCGTCACCGGCGACCCTGTCGGTTGCCGTGGTGCTGCTGGACCTGCTGGACACCCTGGAGGCCAACCTCGACGGGGTGCAGCGCGATCTGGATACCGAGTTCCTGCACGACCTGCGGGTCGCGGTACGCCGCACCCGGTCCGCGCTGAAGCTGGCCGGCGATGCGCTCCCACCCGGTCTGGCCGACCGGTTCGCACCTGGGTTCAAATGGCTCGGCGACCTGACCACGCCGGTCCGCGATCTGGACGTCTACCTGCTCGGCCTCACCGGTAAGGAAGAGGGCCTGGACGCGACCGGGCTGCCGGGCCTGGCACCATTCCAGGGCTACCTCACCCGACACCGCAACACCGAGCTGGTACGGCTGCTCGCCGGCCTACGGTCGGCGCGGTTCGCCACCCTCACCCAGGACTGGCGCGCGGCCCTGACCGAGGCATCCACCTCCCGCCCGGGCGCCGTGATCGGACCCGGCACCGGCCAGTTGGCCGCCTGCAGGATCAAGCGAACGCACCGCCGGGTCGTCAAACGCGGATCGGCGATCACGCCGGATTCGCCAGCCACGGACCTGCATGACCTGCGGAAGCGGTGCAAGGAGCTGCGTTACCTACTGGAATTCTTCGCCTCCCTGCACGACCGGCAAATCCACGGCCGGATGGTCAAGGAGCTGAAGTTGCTGCAGGACTGCCTCGGCGAGTTCCAGGACAGTCAGGTCCAGCGCGACGCGATCAACGCCGTCGCTCAGCAAATGCTCGCCGACGGCGCCCCCGCGGCCACGCTGCTAACCATGGGCGTTCTCGCGGCCCGACTGGACGCGCGGCAACGCCAGGCCCGCAGCGAATTCGCCAACACCTTCAGCCGGTTCAACAACCGACGGAACACCCAGCGGATCAGTGTCCTGACCAAAGCAGCCCGGACGTGAAGATCCTCGCCACGTACAACATCAAGGGCGGGGTCGGCAAGACCACCACCGCCGTCAACCTCGCCTACCTGTCCGCGCGGGACGGCCACCGCACCCTGCTGTGGGACCTCGACCCGCAGGCCGCGGCGACCTTCCTGTTCCGGATCCGTCCTCGAGTCAAAGGGGGCGGCAGGAAGCTCGTCCGCGGCGGGCGCCCACTCGAGGACGCGATCAAGGGCACCGACTTCGACAACCTCGACCTGCTCCCGGCCGACTTCACCTACCGCAACATGGACATCGCCCTGGACGCCACCAAGAAACCCACCCAGCGCCTGGCGCGGCTTCTCACGCCACTCAGCCGCGACTACGACATCGTCTTCCTCGACTGCCCACCCGGCATGTCCCTGGTCTCGGAGAACATCCTGCACGCCACCGACACCGTCCTGGTCCCACTCATCCCGACCACGCTGTCGCTGCGTACCTTCGACCAGCTCACCGAATTCATCGCCTCCTTCGACGGCCGCCGGCCCCACCTGCTCGGCTTCTTCTCGATGGTCGACCACCGCAAGCACCTGCACCGCGACATCACCCAACGCCTACCCACCCAGCGGACCGACATCGCCACCACCGCCATCCCGGCGCTGTCGCTGATCGAGAAGATGGCCGTTCATCGCGCCCCGCTGCCCTCCTACGCCCCGCGTAGCCCCGCCGCCAGACGCTACGAACAACTCTGGCTGCAAGCACTCGAATCCACGCAATGACCACGCAACATCGCGCCCCGCCCGGCGGCTACGCCTCGAGCACCGCCGACAGCTGCCCGAGGCGTTCTCGATCTCCATGTGATGGTCCCGACCACACAGTCAACGCCAGCCTGCCATTCCGGTCGCGCGCAGGTCGATCGCGCTCCAGCGCTCGTCGCGGCGGGCGAACATGCCGCTCGAGGATGGTGATCAGTCCGCCGTCGATGTGAAGTCTGCGCCGATCACCTCGGCGGCCGGGCCCTGGCGAGGAACCGCAAGAGGTCGGTGATCTGGCCAGGCTGGGTGAATCGGCCGGTCACGCTGTCGGCGGCAACTTGCTACCCGCTCCTGGCTGTCGCGGTGGGCGGGGCAGTAGCTGCGTCCGCGGTCGGAGACTTCGAGATCAAGTCGAGATCCAGCGGCTCGCGGCGCGTCTGGGCGGACCCGCGATTGCGGGGGCCGCTACCCGCCGGGATCGTTGAGTGACGCAGACTGCCGATGCGTGACAGCGTCATGTTCGCTGCGGGCGCCGACGGAATCGCGCTGGTGGCCGTTCTGGGCAAGACGGCGCCCTACCAGTCGAGGGCGACCTGCATTACACGACTGCTCAACGAATCACTCAGCGGCGCGAAGCCGAGACCGGGTCCAGGATCGTCGTGGTGGTCGCGCGCGGGTCAGCTCAGGCATCGTGCTTCCCTTCCGTTGGGTTCCGCGATCGCGGCGGCGGAGGGTGCCGGCCCAGACCGGACACGACGCTCCTTCGAAGTCTTTCAACGGGCGAAGCTCGCGCCTGTGCCACGGGAACGGATGCTCCTCGCCGTGCCTGCGATCGTCACGGGCGCGTGTTTAGCGTCTGAAGCCGCGGGGTGTCGCGCGGGGTCGTGCACATCGTTCTGGTCGACGCGGTAGTAGCGTCTGCTCAGCCACCCTCTCCACGGCCGCCGGGTTGTCGTGAAGTGTCTAACGCGGATTTCCGCGCAGCTGGTTCGGGGCAACCAGTTTAGGGTCGTGCATGCCGGGGCGTGGTGGGGGTCTCGGTGAATCGCCTTCGTTGAGCGGGGTTCGTGCCTGAGAGCGAGGTCATCGCCTGCGTGATGTTGCTGGGTCTGGCTGTCGAATTACAAGAGTGTGATTCTGGCCTGGGCCGATTGTTCTACGTCGAGGTCAGGCAGGCACGAGATCGTCCTTGTAAATGTTGATGAATCGGTCCGACACGCCGAACGGCGAGTTCGACTTGGCTCGCGCATCATGCGTGGTAGATATGGCATGTGACAGGCGGATCACCACAAGCGACTGGGAAGGCGTGGTTCACCAACCCGGAGCAGGTGCACCACCGCCGCTACGAGGCGTTGCGCGCGTTCTTCGTCGACGGGCTGACCCACGCCGAGGCCGGGGCGCGGTTCGGCTACACCCGGTGGGCGATGGTGAACTTGGTCCGCGAGTTCCGGGCAGGGCGGGTGGAGCTGTTCGCCCCGCCGCGGAAGCCCGGCCCGCCGCCCGGGGTGGCGCCGGCCAAGGAGCGGGTCCGAGGTCGGGTGATCGAGTTGCGCCGGGCCGGGCTGTCGACCTACGAGATCTCCACCCGGCTGGCCGCTGAGGGCACGCCGTTGAACCGGAGCAGCGTCGCGGAGATCCTCACCCAGGAGGGCTTCGGCCGGCTGCTGCGCCATCCCGAGCCGGCCGCGAGCATCTCGCCGGCCACGGCGGGGCGGGACACCCGCCTGCCCCGCACCGCCCGGCTGGACTTCGCCAGCTGGCCGGCCACGGTGCCCACCGGCAAGGCCGGGCTGTTGCTGCTCGTGCCCGACCTGGTCGACCTCGACCTACCCGGCCTGGTCCGCGCGGCCGGCTACCCCGGCACCCGCGTCGTCCCGGCCGTCTCCTGGCTGCTGTCGCTGCTCGCGCTGAAGCTGACCCGCACCCGCCGGGTCTCTCACGTCGATGACCTGCTGCTTGCCGACCCGGCCGCCGCGCTGTTCGCCGGGCTGTCCACCCTGCCGAAGAAGACCGCGCTCACTGACTACTCCTATGCCACCAGCCACGAGCACCAGCGGGCCTTCCTCGCCGCTCTCGATCGCAGGCTGATCGAGGGCGGGCTGGCCACCGGTGAGGACGCGATCTTCGACCTGGACTTTCACGCGGTCATGCACTGGGGGCAGGACCCGGTGCTGGAAAAGCACTACGTGCCCACCCGCTCCCAACGCGCCCGCTCGGTGCTCACCTTCTTCGCCCAAGACAGCGGCACCCACAACCTCGTCTACGCCAACGCCGACCTGTCCAAAGCCAGCCAGGCCCGCGAGGTGATCGCCTTCTGCGACCACTGGAAGGGCGTATCCGGCACCGACCCGGCCATGCTGATCATGGACCAGAGGGTCACCACCCAGCCGGTGCTCGGCGAACTCGACGCCCGCGGCGTCAAGTTCCTCACCCTGCGCATGCGCTCACCCGCCCTGGTCAAACAGATCAACGCGCTGACCCCCAGCGACTTCACCACCATCACCCTGAACCGTCCGGCAGGTTCAACCGGCCCCGGGTGCACGACAACACCGGCGTGGCACTGACCGGCTACCCCGGCACCGTGCGCCAACTCACCGTCACCGGACTCGGCCGCGACGCCCCCACCGTGATCATCACCAACGACGAGGACTCCTCCGCCAAGGCCCTGATCGAGCACTACGCCCGACGGATGACCATCGAACAACGCCTCGCCGAGATCATCCAAGCCTTCCACGCCGACGCCCTGTCCTCCACGGTCAACCTCAACGTCGACCTCGACATCATGCTCTGCGTCCTCGCCCAAGCGCTCACCGCCGCGCTACGAGCCCGGCTGCCCGGCTACGCCACCGTCACCCCCGACGTGCTACAACGCCGCTTCCTGGAAACCCCGGGCACGATCACCACCACCCGCGACACCATCACCATCCGCCTCGAGCGGCGCGCCTACACCCCCGTGCTCCGCAAGGCCGACCTCCCCACCAATACCACCGTGCCCTGGTGGGGAAACCGCACCCTCCGCTACGAACTCACCTGAACCTTGCCCCGAACCAGTTGTGCGGAAATCCGCGCTAATGCTGCAGAAGGGACCAGAACGTGACCACTGCCATGCCTCTCGCGTCACAGGACTACCCTTGCTGAACCTGTTCTGGACGATGCTTGAGCTCTTCTTGTGGGTGCTGTGGTTCTTCCTGCTCTTCCGCGTCATCATCGACATCTTCCGAAGTCACGATCTCGGTGGCTGGGGTAAGGCCCTGTGGCTGATCTTCGTCATCGTCTTGCCGTTCCTCGGCGTGTTCGTCTACCTGATCGCGCGCGGCAGCTCGATGGGACAACGAGATGCGCGCCAAGCCCAACAGGTGGACGCGGCGACGCGCAGCTACATCCAATCTGCGGCAGGCACGTCCACCAGCAATGCGGAAGAACTGACGAAGCTGGCTGGCCTGCGCGACCAGGGCGTCATCACCGACGCTGAGTTCGCGACACAGAAGGCGAAGCTGCTCAGCTGATCCACCCACCCAGCACCTGTTTGCGGTGGCCTCGTGGCAGACAACAGCCAGCGAGCGCGCAGATGAGGTGATCGGTTCGGCCGACCAACTGGGGTCAGTGATGCTGCGGACGCTGGCCGCGAAACATGCAAGCCCGTGGCGGTGACGACCTACCGTGCTCGGCGACAAGCGCGTAGTCGCTGCGGAGAAAAGGTCGTGATCGTTGAAACGCGCGTCGTCGGTCTCGGCGGACTGCTGCGACTAGCGCCCACAAAGCGCACCCAACACGCCGAGTTCGAGCCAGGCAGTGAGACAGTCGATCGTGTCGACGCCGCCTGCCGCCGAGGTGAGATGGTGGCGCCGAATCCGTAAGGACTGCCGCCGCGGCGACTGCCCTTGCGTCCCCAAGATCGCTATCGCTTCAAGTCCCGGCCAATGCCCTACCTCGTCTTCCAATGGCGCGGACAGCAAGCGTTCGACAGCGATCTGATCCGTCTCGTTCGGTGCGACCAGTGGCGCAGTGGGCGGGCCGCACAGGTGCAAGGTTCGATTGGCGGGCACTGCCGTGGACGGGTGCGCTGCAGTGCCGGGTCCGCAGATCGGGATCACCCTGAACTGTGTCCCTGAGGTCATTGTGGCAGGGGGACCCGGAAGTCGACGCGAGTGCCGGACGGCGCATTGGGATGCCATGTACACGTCCCGCCGAGACGCGCAGCGCGCGAGGCCATGTCGGCCATGCCTTTACCCTGCGGTTCGGCGCCGATGCCGCGGCCGTCGTCCACGACGCGCAACCACACGCCGGCTGCGTCAGCGGCGATGGTCACGACAACGCTGCTCGCGCCCGAATGAATCGCGACGTTCGACAGCGCCGCTTCGGCGACGGCGAGCAGCTCGGCCCCGACCGCTGTCGGGACATACTCCACCGCGCCGACGTTCTCGATCGCGGCCGCGATGTCATTCGGCTGCGCGGCGTTGTGCACCAAGCGTGCGAGATCGGGCAGCAAGTCCAGCAGCCCGACGTTGTCGTGCAGCGTGGTTATCGCGGATTCGAGATCCTTGAGGGCGCCCACGATGCCGTCCTGTACCGAGCGCACCTGCGCGTGCGCCACCCCCGGCGCGGCAAGCCTCGCGGCCAGGCCCGCGGCGAACAGCCGTTGGATGACGAGGTTGTGCAGGCGCTCGGCGATGCGCTCGCGCTCACGCGCGCTGGCCAGCGCCGCGCGCGCGTCCTGCAACGCAAGGTCGGCCTGCACCCGAGGGGTGACGTCTATGACGATGCTGTAGATCCCGTCCACCCCGCCGCCACGCATCCGCGGTGCGTAGTACACCTGCAGGTGCCGCAGGCCGCCGGGGTGTGCGACCGTGCGATCGAACTGCTGCGGTTCACCGAGCAAGGCCGCCTCGGCATACGCGACGTTGGCAGCCTCGAACGCCGCGGCGCCGAGCAGGTCGCGCGCGTGCTCGCCCAACGCGTCTGCTCGATCGGCGCGGCCGAACCAGCGCACTGCGGCACGATTGGCGAAGACATTGCGCAAGGAGGGGTCCCAGATCGCGATCTCCGCCGGTAGCAGGTCCAGCAGCCTGCACGCGTGCTCGGCTGACCAGCCGCGTCCGGTGATGTCCGGCGGCCACGGCACGCCGACCCGCCCACCGGCGGAGGCCTCCGGCGAGAGGCGCGCCGGCAAGCTCGGGAAGGCCGCGAGCGGTCCGTCGGTGTACGGCTGGTCGATCAGCCGGGCCGGCAGCATCGCACGCAGCTCTGCGATGGTCCGATCGATGGCTTCAGCCGCTGTGCGCAGGCTGGGCACCGCGTCCGTCGCGCGCTCGAGCGCGGCATCGAGCCGCTCCAGCGCGTCGCTCAGGTCGTCGACCACGTGGTGGTTGTTGATGTCGCCGGCGATGCGCTCGCGCACGGCGCGCAGCGCGGCCCGTTCCCGCACGTGCCGCGCGTGCTCGTACCCCTCGATGGACGCCGTGATGTCGACCGCCAGCGCGCAGTAACCCTCGATCGCACCATCGACGACATTCGGTATGTGCGTCACCTGGTGGGCGTTGTAGCGCTGTCCGTCCCGGTCCACCATCGCCCGCTCGACCTGCTGCGGCCGACCCGCCAGCGCGCCGTCGATGTACTGCGCACTCAGCTCGACGGCCTGCGCCTGCACCAGCTCCGAAAGATGGGCACCGAGCAGCTCGTCGTGCGGCCGGCCGAAGCGGGTCAGTGCGCGACGGTTGCCGTAACGCAGCCGGACGTCGTTGTCCCACAGCGCGACAGAGGCCGGCAGCCAATCGAGCAGCGCGAGCAGCTCGTCGACGAATCTCGACTTGTCCACCCGCATATGCCCGACCGATGCACGCGTTCGCACCGGATGAGCTTAGTCGCGTCCTTGACAACAGCGGCCGGGGTTCGCCAGCATTTGACTCCGCCGGTCCCACCGACTTCTTAACGCCAGGCTCATGCCGAGGTTGTGTCTCATGCGGTCCTTCACGTCCGGGTTTCTTGTGAAAGCTCGTCGTCTGCTGCGCGCGTCGCTCATCGCCGTTGCACTCTCGCTGGTCGCCTGGGTGACGCCATCCTTCGCGAACACGACGCCCTACACGCCTTGGTCGTCGGTGCTGCCGGGCTGGAACGACCAGTTCGCGCCGGGCAGTGACAACGACTGCGCGGCCGGCAGACCGTCATGCCTGACGGTCACCCTCAACGAGCAGCTGCACATCTTCACGCCGAACGGGCAGTCCTGCTCTCACCTCGCGATCTTTCCGCTGGCATACGTCCGGATGACGCAGACCTACGGGTGGACGCGCGATCAAGTCGGCTACTACCACGACGTCCCGTACATGAACCACATGGACGCCGTCTTCGCAAAGTACTACACCGACGCGTACTACGACTGGGCGAACGGTGACCGCACAGCCGTCCCGCAGTCGTGGCTCCACGCCTTCGACGCCGCGAAGAACAAGACCGTCAGCGGCGCCGGCGACCTGCTCCTCGGCATGAACGCGCACATCAACCGCGACCTCCCCTTCGTGCTCTACGCCTCAGGACTCGTCGGATCGGACGGGACTTCCGGCAAGGCCGACTACGACGCAGTCGAGAAGTGGCTCAACGACGACACGGCGCCGTTGCTCGCCGAGGCGGCACAGCGTTTCGACCCCACCATCGACGACACCAACAACCCGTTGGTCGACTACCTCACCTTCCAGATGGTGTCCACCTGGCGCGAGAACGCCTGGCGCAACGCCGAGGCGCTGGCCGCAGCCCCAGACGCCGCGACACGCGCTCTGGTGGCGCAGAACATCGAGAACAACGCCAACCTCATCGCCCAAGGGATGCTGAACTCCTTCGCCGTCAACCCACTCATCGACAGCAACGCGACCCGCGACGCCTACTGCACCGTCCACAACGGCGACACAGCTCCCACCGCCTACCCGATGGGCCTGCCGAGCCCGTACGGAAACAAAATCAACTGAACGCACAGCCACCCGGCAGGCTCGGACCTACAAAGTCAACGTCGCACCTACCGCGCCGATGCTGGCAGCGGTACGCAGCGAACAGGACAGGCGCGACCCAGTGGCGGGCCAGCGAATAGCCACGGCTCTGGATCACGGTGTCGGCCGCCCGCGGGCGGCCCGATGCCCCCGAAGAGAAGAACAGTCGTGGACAGGAACTCGGCGACGAGGTGCGTGCCGGCGGACTGGATAGCCGTCGATGGCCGCGACGGCCTTCTTGAGATCCGGCAAGCCGATCACGCGACCCGAGACGAGGCCGGTGCGTTCGTCACCCGATTCTCCGACATCAACGAGTATGCGAACGACCTCGCGAGCTGGGTCGAGAGCTACCCCCGTCTGCCGCGGCGACACGCACTGGTGGCTTGGCGGCGGCTGCTGTCTGTTTGAACTCGAACCGACCTGACTCCCCGGCCGCAAGCATCTCCTCGGCGACGGCGCTCACCTGCTCGAAACGAGTGGCGTTAGCGGGAGCCTCCGCCGCAGATTCCTCGCGGGCGAGCTCGACGTTGGCGACCTTGGCACATTGCATCCTGCCGGTCGCTGCCCTCGAAGTCCCGTCCCAGTCGATCTCGGCTCGTCCCATTAGCCGGAGCGTGCGGTCGCCGTCAGAGTCGACAACAGCAGCCTCGTCTGAGGCCGCCGATTGAGTGTCCGAGGTTGCACATAGCTCGCGTCGCACCTCGGACCGACTCAGCGCGCATATCAGCACCGCTCCCGCTGTGCGTCAGCGGCAGGCACGAGGTGAGCACATGCAGCTCCCGGCACCGCGGAATGAACCGGTGGTCTAGGGTAGGGCAGGCATGCTGCTCCTCCGAGAATCTGCGACGTTCGGTCGACGCATCACGGACAAGTGTTGACCTGCCTCGTCACCCTGTCCGTGCCGCCACGAGAGACAGCGCGCCGGCGAACGCAGAGGCGCGTACGAGGCCAAGCACACGGTGGAACCTCGATCAGGCGTTTCCCTGTACAGAACGACAGCTCGTGACGCCGACTCTCGGGCGTCAGGACGAGGTAGTAATCGGCGATCGCGTTGAGCTGCGCGATCACGGTGCGCGTTCGCGGCGCTGGGATGCGTCGCGCCGCCCCGACGACAGGCGGCGGAACCAGGCGGCCGCACCCCGCGATGTATTCGGCAGCTTGCGTGATCTTGCCTGGGTGCGGCGAGGCGCGACGGCCGTAGCGCGAGCGGTCGACCGTGACCGATCCGGTGTGCGCGCTACCGGCATATGTGCCGGTCGGTGGTGGCGGTCAGACTGGTCAAGAGTTCACTGACGCCACTGCGGGAGGGAAGGAGAGGGCCAGTGCGGGCGAAGATCTTCTTTATCACGCCGGCAGTAGACGATCTCCAACGATCGGTCGCCTTCTATCGCGACGGGTTGGCTGGGCTGGCCGACCGAGGGCATCGGCGGGCAGCGGTTCCACGACGAGGTCACCGGCGGGGATGGGACGATCGCCTTCTTCACCCTCGACGACGGCCTGATGATCGGCCTAACGAACGCGGCAACCTGGCCAAGGACGCCAGCGTGGCACCCGGCCCGCCCAGCTCGACCGAGTTCAGCCTGGGCATCCCCGCCGAATCGCAGGCGGAGGTCGACCGGCTGCTCCGGCAAGCCGAAGCCGCGGGCGCCACGCTGACCGCACCGGCCGACCTGCGCCCGTTCGGGGTCTACTCCGGCTACTTCGCCGATCCGGACGGTCACCTGTTCGAGATCGCCTGGGACTCCAACAACCAGTAGCAGACGCTCCGGTCCCGGCTCAGAGTGGTGCGGCCTGCCACGCGAACCCGTCCGGGTCGGTGAACGGCGCGACGTCGCTGCCAAGCAGTGCCCTGACACCTGACACCAACCGCTACCACTACCGCTCAGTTACTTGACACTCTCTCGGTCGGGATCGTCGCCGTTGTGGTGGGGCCCGAGGAGGCGCGGGTCGCGGCATAGCGGGCCGACGGTCGCTAGAGCGGCGGGATGTTCTGGTTTCGGCGCAGGACGTTGTCCGGGTCGTAGCGTCGCTTCAACGTGCGGAGGCGCTGGAACGCTTCATCGCCAAACGCGGCACGCACGCGCTCGATCGGCTCGTCCGCCTGCATGTAGTTCATGTAGCCGCCGCCGACCGACCACGGCTCGATGGCCGCCGCCGTGCCGCGCGCCCACCCGATCGATTGCTCGTCGACGGCGGCGTCCAGCCAGGCGGCCATCACGCTGATGTTGAATGCGGCGTCGCGGAAGCCGAGGGCCGCGCTGGCCCGGTCGGCGTCCTTCGGCGCGCCGTGAAGCGACTCGATCAGGACCTGACCGGCGGTCGCCCAGCGCGACCATTCGTTCGAGTAGCTCGTCGATCAGCTGGTCGGAGAGCTCGCGGACGAAATGGCCCTTCCAGTAGTTGCGGTCGACGCCGTAGCCGGGGTTGAAAACATGCTGCTGGGCCAGGAACGATTGGACCCGCACCCCGTCGTCGACGAGCCCGTCCGCCGAGCGCAACGCATGTAGCTCCCCGGGATCTGCGTCCGACCCGGTGTAGCAGGGTGCGACGATGAAGGTCGGGGCCAGCGACTCGTCCAGTCCGAGAACCGCCTCGCAGCTGAGGTCACGCGGTGCTCGGGCGGCGAGGTCCCGAAAGCGGCGAAGCGCATCGCGGACTCCCGCTCCGGCGTAGGTGAGGCGACCGCCGATGACCCGGCGCAGTGGATGCAGGTGGAACTCCAGTCGGGTCGCCACACCGAAGTTGCCACCGCCGCCGCGGAGCCCCCACAGCAGTTCGGGATTCTCATCCGAGCTGGCACGCACCACGGTTCCGTCGGGAGTCACGAGTTCGGCACCGACAAGGTTGTCGCAGGTGAGCCCGTGCTGGGCGGTCAGATGGCCAATTCCTCCGCCGAGAGTCAGCCCTGCGACCCCGGTCGAGCCGACGACCCCCCCGGGCGGACGAGCCCGAAGGCTTGGGTAGCCGGGTCGAAATCGAGCCACCTCGCACCGCCTTCGGCGCGGGCGGTCCGAGCGTCGCCGTCGACGGCTACCCCGCGCATCAACGAAAGATCGATCACGAGGCCGCCATCGCAAACGCAGTGTCCCGCGGGATTGTGCCCACCGCCGCGCACGGCGACCTCCAGCGCGTGCGCCCGGGCGAAGTCGAAGGCCCTCGCCACGTCGTCGGCGCCAAGACAACGCGCGATCACGGCCGGCCGGCGATCGACGAGAGCGTTGAAGCAGCGGCGCGCCGTGTCGAAGCCGGCATCCGAGGGCGAGAGCACGGCGCCGGCAAACGACCATCGCAGCTCGGTAAGGCCGTCACCCACGCCGGTCGAATCGATCGCTTCGCCCATCCAACACCCTCCTTCTCCCCCAACTTTGCACCCGGGAGGTTCGCACCTGAAGACCGGCACAATCGCGCGAACTCATCGCTCACGACAGTCCCATCGCCAGCCGGCACCACCCGCCACCGACTCCCGTGCCATCCTCGGCGGTCACGAAGTCGAGAAACCCGTAGCTGTGCGGTTCCTAGACCTCGCGCGCGACCGGCGATGGCGATCGAAACTCCAGCCGGACAGATCGCCGTGGTACCCGCAAAGCCGATCCGGATCCTCACCGATGATCTCGAAATGCACCACCGGCTGTCCCATGACCGAGTCCCCTTCTGCGCCCGTTGCACCACACTGCGTCAACCCTCCCGCAGTGCCGCCAGCCCGTACAAGCTCCGTCGACCCGGCCTCCGCCCGGTCCGCGGATCCTCAGCCGACACGCACCCGCCACGCGCCGGCGGCGACCCGCGCGGTTCCGCTCACCAGACACCTGGCGCACTCGCGATCCGTCGATGTCGCGGTCACGGCCGGCGGCGGAATGCATCCCACGTGAATGGCTGGACCGCGCCGGCCGGCGTGACGTGTTCTTCGCGGTCCTTGGCGATGGTGATCCACTCCTCTCCGAGGACGGCGGCCAACCCCTCGGCGTCATAGCGGGCAGTGGGAACCGCGAGCATTGCTGCGGCCCGTCGGGTGCAAAGCAGCCGAACACCGCGACCGAGGCTGAGGTGGTTGCACAGTTCAGTGCATCCACGTAGCGCGTTTGATCTTCGTCGGTCGTGAGGAAATGGAACACGGCACGGTCATGCCACACGTTGTACTGACGCTGCCCCTGCCAAGCAAACAGATTGGCGACGATCCACCGCACCCGACCGGCGTCTGCAACGCTCCGGCTTCTGTGCCAACCGCAGGCTGGCCTCGGATATGTCGAGCACCGTGACATCACTGAAACCGCAGCCCACCAGCGCGTCGACAAGTGTCGAAGCGCCGCCGCCCACATCGATCACGCTGTCCGACGCTGAGACACCGGCGGCGGCGAACATCTTCAACGAAAACCTCGGGGCGGCCTGGAACCAACTCCGCTTCGTGTCACCGGACGCGTAAAGGGCCTCCCAA
>CAWIUB010000018.1:0-16093 GCA_963839175.1 uncultured Actinomycetota bacterium | reverse complement strand
GTCCGCCCATCCCCGGCGGGCCCCCGGTACATCGCGGCCCGCGCCGGCCCGCTAACCCCGACAATCCTTCACCGAGCAGGCCAGTCTGTGTGCCTATGCCCCGCTGGCCTTCCTCCCCGAGTCCCGATCGTTTACCCTTTGTGTCGGCCGGGTGACATTCTGCAGTTGCGACTAGGAGGTCCTCCATGGCGTCTTGCCCCTTCCCGCATACCGCGGCAGGCGCGGCCGCCGCCGCGGGCTGGCCTGGTTCCGCTCCGTCTCGACCACACGGCGCGGCCACGGTCGACAAGGATGAGGCCCGTGACTGGCTGGAGATGTTCTACGCCGAGACCAGCGGCGGCCAGCGGCCCGCGCTGGAGCGCCGTTGGAGCGAGATCACCGCGGAAATCGCGAGCACCGGCTCCTACACGCACAGCCCCGCCGAGCTGCGGTGGGGAGCTCGGGTCTCGTGGCGGCAGTCGGTGCGGTGCGTAGGACGGGCCCGCTGGCAGTCATTGGTCGTGCGGGATGCCCGGTCGGCCCGGTCGATCGCCGCGGTTGCCGCGGAGCTGGTCGAGCATCTGCGGTTTGCGACCAACGCGGGGCGCATCCGCTCGACGATCACCGTCTTCGCTGCCGATGACGCCGTCGGGCCGCGGGTTCGGGTCGCCAACGACCAGCTGATCCGCTACGCCGGGCACCGCCGCGCCGACGGCACCATCCTTGGGGACCCTCGCTATGCCGGCTTCTCCGACTTGCTTCGCAGGTACGGCTGGACCCCGCCGTCGCCGCCGACCGCCTTCGACGTGCTGCCCTGGCTGGTCGAGACCCGTGGCAGCCGGCCACAGGTCGTCCCCGTGCCCGCCGAGGTCGTTCTTGAGGTCCCGATCAGCCACCCAACCCTTCCCTGGTTCACCGAGTTAGGGTTGCGCTGGCACGCGGTCCCCGTGATCTCAAACATGCGGCTGCGCATCGGCGGCGTCGATCACTCATGCGCACCGTTTAATGGCTTCTATCTCGTTGACGAGATCGCCACCCGCAACTTCGGCGACCGGGACCGATACAACCAGCTCCCGACGATCGCGACGCGCATGGGTGTCGACCCCACTACTGATTCGTTCTGGCAACTGCGAGCAGCCGTGGAGCTCAACACCGCCGTGCTGCACTCATTTTGCGCGGCGGGGGTGAGCATCGCGGAACCGGTGGCCGAGTCCAACTTGTTCGCGGAGTTCGCACGCCGGGAGGAGGCCGCTGGGCGTCCGGTGTATGGCGACTGGTCATGGATCAACGGGCACCTCGCGGGTGCCTTCGGCGCGGCCTGGCACCGCTACTACGACCCCGCCGAACCCAACCCCAACTACTGGCTCGATCCACTGGCCCGCGACCTCAGCCGCGGTCACGTCGCTGGGCTGCACCTAGCCGGCGCCCCTACGCCGTCCATGCTGGCTCACCGAAGGCCCACCTCGCCCTAGGCTCCGCTCGCGCTGTCAGCAAGACGTGGGCGCGCCTCTCAGCTGACGATCCGTCCAAACCCTGTCAGCAGGCAGGTCAACAGCGGCCGTGAGGCCAGTAGCTTTTCCGCAAGGACACCTACGCGCGGAATTGCGGACGTCGGCCATCGTCCAGCGAGGTGACCTTGCGGAGCACGCGACTGGGGGCGGACGTCAGGGCGCCGTGTTCGGTCACGATCACGACGAGGGTACTGGTCCCCACGGCCAGCGGGGTGCCCCCGCCATCTCACTCCCTCCCCAGAGTGCTGCGACGTAGGCAGCTTCCAACGCCGGCCACGGACCGCTCAGGCCGAACGGCCCGACCCCGGACCGACCAACGGCTCCACGGTGGTGGCTGCCGCGGCGGTGTGGTCGTCGACATGGGCGTATCTCCCTTCCGCGCGCCTTGATGCCGGTGAGCATCCCGGTCTCCATGTAGTGGTGCAGCGGGTCGGAGATGAAGAAGTCGAACGCCCGCAGGGCGAGGTCGACGCCTGGCACGTGCAGGACGGCGAACCGCAACAGCCGCGGCACCTGCCCGGCGTCCGGGCGGATGGCGCGCACAGCCGGTAACACGAAGCCCTGTGCCGTGCCAGAATTCGCACATCCTTCTTGGATCTAGTGTTTCCTGATCGTCAGGCTGCTCTCCGATATTCGCTGATCAGGCCATGGACGACCTGCCTTCGTGTGATCCGGGCAGTCACATCGATCGGCTGGCCGGGCTTGTGCAGCGGAGGTCGTTGTTCGCGCGACTGGTGGGGCCGATGTTCGTTGTAGTGCTGCGCGTACTCGGTCAGGATCTGCCGAAGGTGCTGTTCGCCGTAGATCAACAGGTGGTCGAGGCACTCGCGCCGTAGCGTTCCCACATACCGCTCCGCGAAAGAGTTCGCCCTGGGTGAGCGGACCGGAGTCTTGATCATCCGCGCGCCGTCGCCGGCGAGCACCTGGTCGAAGGTGCTCGTGAACTTGCTGTCGCGGTCGCGGATCAGGAACCTGAACTGGCCGGCGCGTTCGCCTAGATCCATGAGCAGGTTACGGGCCTGCTGCGCCGTCCACGCCCCGGTGGGGTGGGCGGTGACGCCCAGGATATGCACGCGCCGAGTGTCGATCTCCATCACGAATAAGACGTACAGGCGCTTGAGGGGCACGGTGTCAACATGCAGGAAGTCACACGACAGGATTCCGGACGCCTGGCAGGCCAGGTACTGCCGCCAGGGCGGCGACACCCGGCGTGCCGCGGGCGTGAGCCCGGCGGCGGCCAAGATCCGGCGGATCGTTCCCGCGCCGATGCGGTACCCGAGGCCGGGGTTCACCGCCGCGCGCGGCATCAGACCATTCTCGTATCAGAGATCCTCATGCCGCCTAGCGACCTCGCCACCGACGACGAAGCCCTCCCCACCGCCGATCACCCGAAGCCCCATCGGCCACCTCCCAAGAAGGTCACCGACCTCAAGTGTCAGGGCGAAATAGCAAACGAAGCGGTACCTCAAGCCGAAACCCGGCGCGTCGCCTCCCGAGGGCCGGTTAAGGGATAACGGAGTCGACAGGCTGCCCGACGAGCTCGGTAAGACGGTCGCCAAGCGGATGCGCAAGGCCTACCACGCCGAGTCCGCGCTTGCCGCCGAAGCCCAGCTCGAGGCGCTCGCCAAGGATTTGACCGGACCCACCCCGGCGCAGCCGCGTCGCTGCGCGAAGGCCTGGCCGAGACGCTGACCGTGCCGCGTCTCGGGGTGCCGCCCACCCTGGCCCGCATCCTGCGCAGCACGAACAGCATCGTTATCTGGAGTGAGCTGGAAGCCGTCCACCATGTGCGCCACGAGGTGTTGAAGTCTCCGGTCGTGCGTCGTGGATCTGTTTATCTGCCGCGGTCCATGAGGCAGATCTCCGGAGGCACGATGCTTGTCCAGCGGGTCCAGTCACTCAATTCGCCGCTTGAGTCCTGGACGGTACTCGGTGATGACGATGTTCCGGTCGGGCCGATCGATCGCTACCTGGCCTACCTGAGCGACATCGAGCGGTCACCGAACACGATCAAGGCGTACGCGCACGATCTGAAGGACTGGTTCACTTTCCTCGCCTCGCGCGGGCTGGAGTGGCGCGAGGTGCGACTGGAGGACGTCGGCGAGTTCGTGGCCTGGCTGCGCTTGCCGCCGCCCGGCCGCGACGGTGTGGTGGCGGTGCTCCCGTCGCTCGAATCACACGTCGGCCCGGCGACGATCAACCGGAAGCTGTCGGCGCTCAGCGCGTTCTACGAGCATCAACTGCGGCATGGCGTGGATGTCGGCAAGCTGCTGACCACCGGGCGGGCGCCCGGCCGCCGCGGCGGGTGGAAACCGTTCCTGCATCACATCACCAAGGCCAAGCCGCGGCGCGGCAGGATCATCACGCTCAACGCGGCGAAGAAGCTGCCCCGGGTGCTGACGGTCGCCGAGGTGCAGGCAATCCTGGACGCCTGTGATCGCCTGCGTGACCGTTTCCTGTTCGCCGTCCTGCACGACAGCGGGTGCGCGTCGGCGAAGCGCTCGGCCTGCGACACGAGGATCTCGCCGCGGCCGAACGCGAGATCACGATCATGCCGCGGGTCAACGACAACGGCGCCCGGTCCAAGTCGCGGCAGCCGCGGACGATCCCGGTCAGCGCCGCGCTGATACGCCTCTACGGCGACTACCTGCATGACGAGTACGGCGACCTCGACTCGGACTACGTGTTCGTGAACCTGTTCGCCCAACCGCGTGGCCGGGCGTTGTCCTACCCGGCGGTCTATGACCTGGTGGTGCGGCTGCGCACGCGCACCGGTATCGACTTTGACCCGCACTGGTTCCGCCACAGCGTGGCGACGCGGATGCTGCGCGACGGGGTGCCCGTCGAGGTGGTGTCGAAACTACTGGGCCACACCTCGATCACTACCACGCTGTCCGTCTACGGGCACCTGACCGCCGAGGACGCCCGTAAGGCGCTGCAGGCGGCCGGTTGGTTCACCGGCGGCGAGGTGATCCTGTGAGCGGGCCCGCGCCGACCCGCGTGCCGGGCCTGCTCGGCAAGCTCATGGCCTCGGTTCGCGCCGAGTTCCGCAGCGACGTCCTCGTGTTCGACCCGCAGGACCCGGTGTTCGGCGGCCCGGCGTGCGCGGTGCCCGGATGCGTGCGCACGGCGCGGGGCCAGGGGTTGTGCGCCGGGCATCATCAGCGCTGGTGGCGCCGCGAAGGCAAGCCCGATCTCGACCGGTTCATCACGACGACCGATCCCAAGATCGCCGGGCGATTCGGGACAGCTCCCGGCTTAGACCTGGCGCCCAGCTACGAATGCCAGCTCAGTCTGGTGTCCCTCGCTCCGCAGCTGAAGCTCGAAGTTCAATATCTGTTGCAGTGCCGGCGCGACGAGCAGCTAGCGCAGACTCCGGTCACCACCGTCACGCGCATGGTGCGTCTGCTGGCAGACCTGCAGGTGAGTTCGCTGCTGGACTGGGACGAGCAGACCTGGCGAACTGCCTTCGGCCGGCCCGCACCCAAGGACTCCGGACCGCGAGCCCTTCTCATCTATGGGTTCCGCAAGCTCGAAGACCTCGCCGACGAGCAGGGTTGGGAGGCCGAGTACCCGCGCGATATCTGGCGGCTGCGTCGCCTCGGCCGACCCACCGGCGACGGATCACCCGCCCGGCTGCGCTTCGACACGATTCCCCAGCCATGGTTGAAGGAACTGGCCAAGCGCTGGGTGCGGTGGCGGCTCAGCGCCGGGCTGGGCAGCACCGCCGCGGCCCGCTGCGTCACCGCAGTCACCCGCTTCGCGCAGTTCCTCGCCACCCCGCAGGTCGGCATCGACCGGCTGTCCGACATCAACCGCGCGGTCCTCGAGCGATACCTAGCACAGCTGCACCACGAACTCGCCGGCCGACCGACACACCGCACCAACATCGGACTGCTCAACCAGTTCTTCACGGCGATCCGCCAACACGGCTGGGACCAATCGATGCCGGCGACGGCCACGTTCTATCCGGAGGACTACCCGAAAGACGGTGAGCAGTTGCCCCGCGCCGTCGCCGAACACGTCATGGCGCAGTTGGAACACGCCGCCAACCTCGACCGTTGGGACCACCCCGAGTACCGCCTGGCAACAGTGATCATGATCCGCTGCGGGTTGCGCGTCTCCGACACGCTCAAGCTGCGCTTCACCTGCATCGCACTCGACGCCGACAACGCCCCCTACCTGCGCTACTACAACCACAAGATGAACCGCGAGGCGCTCGTCCCGATCGACGAGCAGCTCCAGAAACTGATCCATGAGCAGCAGCGACGTGTCCTCGACCGCTGGCCCGACGGCGTCCCGGTGCTGTTCCCCCGAACGCTGGCCAACCCCGACGGCCACAAGCCGATCAGTAGCGGCACCTACCGCGACGCACTCGGCCGATGGCTGCGCCGATGCGACATCCGCGACGAACACGGCCAGCCGGTGCACCTCACGCCCCACCAGTGGCGGCACTCGCTCGGCACCAGATTGATCAACCGGGACGTCCCGCAGGAAGTCGTCCGCCGAATCCTCGACCACGACTCGCACCTCATGACCGGCCACTACGCACGGATGTCGGACACCACGATCCCCCGGCACTGGGAACGAGCCCACAAGGTCAACGCAAACGGCGAAACCGTCACCCTCGACCCACACGGGCCGCTCGCCGACGCGTCGTGGGCCAAACAGCGGATCTCCCGCGCCACCCAGGCCCTGCCCAACGGCTATTGCGGGCCGCGAGAGAGCCTTACCGCGGGTGAGCTCTCGGCTCGGTTTGCTCACGCATGGCCGACGACCACGCGTCACCTCGGGGTGCTTCTCGACGCCGGTCTGCTGACCGTTGTCGCGTCTGGCCGCCAACGGCACTATCGGATCGCCCACCAGCGACTGGGCGATGTCCTCGCCCTCTGGCTTCGCAGCGTCGGCTTCAAGCTTCGCTCAAGTCGCGATGTCCGCAACGTCGCGATGGACGGCGGCGTGTGAACAATATGATCCGGTTGGAGGCGATCATGGCGGACCTGCCGGAGGCGGAGCGCGTCGACATCGCCGGATGGGGCGACCACGCCAGCTTCCGAGTTCGCGGCAAGAACTTCGTCTTCTGCGATGCCAAGGCCGACCACCTCTCGCTCAAACTGACCCACGAGGAGGCCGCAGCGGTCGTCGCCACCGATCCAGAGGTGACGCCGGCCGGTTACGGCATCGGCCGCCACGGCTGGATCTCGTTCACCGCCCCACCGAACGCCGATGAGGCGCGCTGGGCGCAGATCACCGAATGGGTGCGGACGTCGTACGCACTGATCGCTCCGAACAAGCTCGGGCGGCTGGTCCTGGGCGACCTGACCGGCTGATGCGAAGGGGGTCGATGTGAGCGAGCTCTCGAAGCGGATCATGGGTCGCTTCTACCGGCTGGCCCAGGGCGATCCCGGCTGGCTTCCCTGGCACCGCTCGGAACCCTCGCCGTTGTTAGGTTCGGCGGTAGACGCGCTCGGTGGCGGCGGGCGGGCGCTGGACGTCGGATGCGGCTCAGGGGGTTGCTCAGTCTGGCTGGCGCAGCGGGGCTTGGACGTCACAGGCATCGACCTGTTTCCTGAAGCGATCGAGATGGCCCGCACGGGAGCCGACGCGGCTGGCGTTCGGGTCGACTTCCTCGCGGTGGACCTCTTCTTATATCAGCCGGGAGAGCGGTTCGACCTCGTCTTCGACTTCGGCTGTTTGCATTCGCTCGTCGGCGGGAGCGTGACCGCCTGCCGCACGCAACTCCATCGATGGCTTGCGCCACGCGGCACGTTCGTGCTCGAGCACTGGGGCAAGCGACATCTGCTCGACTGGCGGCCGGGCGGACCGAGGCGCCGCTCATCGGCCGCGATCCAACGCCTCTTCTCACCTGAACTCCGGCTCGATGATGCGGAAGCGACCGACTTCGCGGCGCCGCTGCCCTCCGGGGTCAACGGTGCGCGGCATGGCGTCCCGCTTCCATCGGCAGTCCGCCCCGACCGAACAGCCATCGCTGTGATCGCTTACTGCCGACTCCGCCCCAGCGCGCTCGCTCCGGCGCAGGCGCAATGACCAGTCTCGTCGACCGCAGCGAGTACGCCGCGCTTGCTGAACACATCTACCTGAACCAGGCGTCGCTCGGGTTGATCCCATCGCGCTCCACCGCCGCGATGCTCCAGTTCCTGTCGGACGTGGCGCAGTACGGCAACATCCGCCTGTCGGACGAGAACGAAGCACGCGTCCTCGACGAGTTGCGAGCCGCGGCGGCTTCGTTCATCGGTACAGAGTCATCGCTGGTCGCCATAACTGGTGGCGCTAGCGAAGGCCTGAGCCAATCAGCAGAGCTCGTCGGCACGGCCGACGCATCCGTCGTGCTCGTCTCGTCGGACTTTCCGAGCGTGTCCTATCCGTGGCTGCTCGCCGCGCGCCGCTCAGCCACCCGCATCACCGCGGTTCACGATCGTCCAGACGAAGACCTGACCACCGGTCTGGTTGACGCGATCGATGAGACGACCACCGCCGTCTGCTTCAGCGCAGTCCAGTACGCCACCGGCACCCAGGTCGACGTCCGAACAGTGGCCGATCGGGCCCACGCGTTTGGCGCCCGCGTGATCGTTGACGCGACGCAGATCGCCGGCGCTGCCCCGGTCGACATGACCAGCTGGGACGCAGACGCGCTGGTATGCAGCGGCTACAAATGGCTTTCGTCCCACGGCGGGGTAGCCCTGCTCGCATTGCGTGCCGACCTGGCGGAGAAACTGCCGCTGATCGTCGGGTGGAAGGGAACTGAACATCCGTTCGCGTTCGACGCCATGTCGCTCCCGCTCGCCTCAGGCGCGCGCCGCTTTGAGATGTCCACGATCGCGTACGCTTCCGCGATCGGCCTCCGCGAATCCATCGCAATGCTGGCCGCGCTCGACCCCGTTGCGGTCCAGTGTCACGCTCGACGGCTCGCGTCCACCCTCGTCGAGCGAGGCGCGCAGCTCGGCTGGGTTCCGTATCGAGCATTGTCGGATCCGGCGGCGTGTAGTCACATCGTCGCGTTGAGACACCCGACGATCTCGTCAGCCACCGCTCAACGCATGCTGGCAGACGTCCACGGCATCAACTGCAGCGAACGTAACGGACACCTCCGTGTGTCCCTGCACGTCTACAACGACGAGAGCGACATCGACGCGCTCGTGCGATCTCTGGGCTCGCTCACCTGATGAAGGGTCGACGAAGGTGGCCGCGGCCGTCGTTCAGTCTCGTCGCCGAGGCCGACATCCTGGCAAAGGTGCCCGTCTGCATCACCACCGCGCGCCCGGTCAAAACCTGGAAGGCCGACACCGTGACGCTGCTTCGGCGTGCGATCCACACCACGTCTCCCGGGTCGTGGATATGGCGCCAGCATTCGCAGTCAAGGCCGTCCCCTGCGCCGCGCGCCGCCGACTTTGTCACCAGCCAGGTTCCGCTGATGAAGCATTGAGCACCCACGCCAGGCCGTTCTGCGACATACCCAGATCACACTTCATGTCCGGCAACGCCACGTTCACGATGCTGATGTCAAGCACCACCATGGGCGCGGGGCGTCTGTTGCGTTGGTGGAGGTCGGGCGTGCCGGAACCGCATTCGCGGGAGGTTCTGCACTAGGTCAGAGCAATAGCGCAAGCTCATCGAACGCGAGGCGGATGCGATCACGGACCGGCAGGTCGGTGGTGAGTGCGTAGTGTCCGCGGCGCAGGTTCTGCAGGAACGCGTGCCCGGCCGAGATGATCCGGGTGGAACGAAGTTGTTTGAGTCCGCGCATCGGACGCAACCGCGCTTTGAGTCGGCCGTGGTCGGCCTCGACCACGTTGTTCCCGTACCGGTCAGTGACGTGTCGAGCCGCCGGCACGAGTTCGTCGAGCACGCGTGGGTAGACCGGCGCCCGGTCGGTCATGACCTCCACCGGGGCCGGGCCGCATCGCAGCGCGCGGGTAAAGACGCGCGGGTAAAGAAATGCCGTGCGGCCGCGGCGTCGCGGCGCGTCGAGACCATCACATCGATCACCCGGCCGTGCTGGTCGATCGCTCGGTAGAGGTAGCTCCAGCGGCCCTTAACTTTGACATAGGTCTTGTCCACAACCACCTGTCGCCGGCTGCGCGTCGGGCTGGACGGGCGGCGTCGATGAACTCCGGCGTGAAGGTCTGCACCCATCGGTACACCGTGACGTGGTCGACGGTGATGCCGCGCTCGGCCAGCAGCTCTTCGACATCGCGGTAGGACAGGCCGTAGCGCAGGTAGCACCGCACCGCGATCGCGATCACCTCACGCGGGAAGCGGTACCCGGCCGGAGCGGACGAGCCAGATCTGAACCTCATCACCGCGCCAGTCTCCCTAGTGCCGCCTGGGATCAGCCAACGCAACAATGCCGGTTCAGTCGTGGCTGGCGAGACGCTCGTGTTCGCCGGGAACGGCTTCCGCTACTTCCACCGCACCTGTCGCACACGCTAGTCTTCCAGAATCAGCTTATGAGCAAAGGGGAAACTCCCAAATCGGAGCGCCACTCGCTGGCTGACCTCTGGAGAACATGCCAGTCGCGGCCAGCAGCCCGAGCAGCGTCCGGTAGGTGGCCGCCCGCAACGGTGGATGCAGCCGCCGGGTCGCGTGTAGCACTCGGGCCATCTCGTCAGGTGAATACAGGTAAGGCGCCGGTCGCCGCCGCGGGACGGCGAGCAGCCCCGGCGGCGGGATCTGGGTCGGCCGCGGTGGCATCGCCAGTCCGTGGTGGAGATCGCGCTCGCGCTTGCTGGACACCGCGACGTCCCCTGCAATGACGAGCACCTCGATTCCGGCCGCAGCCGCGCGATCGATGTGATCACGTGTGATGCCGGCGTCGGTCCAGAACGCGAGCTGGCTCCACGTCGAGCCCGGAGCTTCACGGACCACATCCTCGACAGACCAGCCGGACCACGCGCTGTGCACGAAGACCGTGCCGCTGCGCGCGGCAGCCCTCGCCAACGCAAGGTCACCATGGGGATGGAACAGGCCCAGTAAACCCATCGGCGCGATCATCAACGGCATGCCGATCCGGCGGTCGAGGACGTCGGTCGCCAACTCGCAACTGCTGACGTCCTGCAGTACCCGCTGGCGCAGGCGCAGGCGCGCCAGGTCTGACTCGTTCTCATGCAGCGTCAATTCGTCCAGGGCTCCGCCGTCGATGAAGTCGAAGATCATCCGCGGAAGGCGCCGCTGCGCCGCGCGCCGCATGTCACGCACGCTGACAACCTTTTCAGCCAAGTGCCCGGCTCCTCATTGCTGATTCGTCTCTGCACTGATGCACGCAGCAGCACAGACGACCACGGCGGTGCTGCTGATCATCCAGACCCGCAGCACCGTTCTCTATGTAGGATCGGAATACAGCACAGGAGCGACCTTGGCCGTTCATTCAAACGGGCGGGAGCGTCGTATGCAGCGGACCCTTCGTCGGGGCACGCACCCGAAGCAGCGTGGTTCTTCGGTCGACGCGCCTAGCCTGTCGGACGTGATCAAGGCCTTGGGCCCATCCGTCGCTCATCTCGTGGGTGGCGACGAGGGCATCGATCGCGCGGTGTCGACGGTGATCCTGCACGATCCGCTGACCGAGATACGCCGGGTGGCGGCGGGTTTCCTGTTGGCGATAGGCGTATTGCCGACGGGCGACGCGTGGCGGGAACTGCTCAAGACGGCGAGCGCGCGCGGATATGTCTGCGTCGCGGTGAAGCCCTCTGGCGTGTCCACAGCAGTTGCGCGACAGCGCTGCTGACAGTGAGCTTGCGGTGCTTTCGCTCGCGGACGAGATCTCCTGGGAACACCTCGTCACGCTGGCCTCGTCGGCGATGCGGCACAGCTACTTCTCCGAGGCGGCACTGGGGAACACGCGTCTCGGCGACCTGTTCGCCCTGGCGAACGCCGTTGCGACCACGGTCGGTGGGGCCACCGCGATCGTCGACTCGCGGCAGAGCGTCATCGCCTACTCCACAGTCGAGGGGCAGCCGATCGACGAGACGCGTCGAAAGAGCATCCTGGGACTTCGCGTTCCTTCCAGACCAGCTACCGACGTCGAGTACCGAGCCGTCCATGGCGCCTCAGGCGTCGTCGGGTTTTCCGCCAGCAACTGTGACTACCCGCGGCTGGCCGTGCCGATCCGCGCCGGTGGCGAACTGCTCGGCTCGGTCTGGGTGATCGACGAGAAGGGCGCTGGCCCAGGATCAAGGACGGTCCTGCTCTGCCGGGCACGCGCGCCGACGCCGTCCGCGACGCGATCGCCGCCGGTGGAACATGACCGTTATCCGGGTGTCTGTTTGACGCATGTGCTCGCGACAGGAACAATCAAAGGCCAGATCTTTCGCATGCGAAGGCGAAGACATGGCCACAGGGCGACGCAGCCCAAAGAGGAGTCAACCCGAGTCCGAGGGTGCGGAGGAGGACACAACAAGGCAGGCCGCCGTGGTAGATGTGATGCTTCGGGCTGGTCACGTGCAGGTCGCCGCTATGACGGCGACGAGCCGGTTCTTGTCGAGTTGGGCTCAGAGCGCCGACCAATACGCGCAGGTTCTCGGAACCGAGATCTGCGATCTTCTCGAGGGCCGAGCGCCTTCAGAGGAGGCCGCGACGCGATTCGCCAACGCGGCCAGCACCTATCTCCGTGAGCTGACTGATCTGCCAGCGGAGGTGGTCAAGCTCTTCAACGAGCAGATTGCGAAGGAACCGAGGAACCAAGCGGCACGTACCCGGCGGGCCCGCGCAAAGCCATAGGTGGTGGTCCCGTGATCTCAGCGACCGCATTGGCTCCCACCGACGGCGCGGTCTGGCAACTTCCCGGCCGCCTCGGCCTCACCGCGGACATCCGCCGGCTCGACGACGTCATAGCAGCGTGGGCACAGACCGTCGACGACGAGGTCCGTCCAATGGTCGAGCGCCAGCTAGGCGGCCGCGCGAAGCGCTACCGGCCGGCGACTGTTTTCTCGTGCTATCGAGCGACCGCAACTGGGAAACCGCCGGACACGGTCGTCCGTTCGGCGGCGGCGATCGAGCTGCTGCACAACGTCTCACTGATCGTCGACGACATCCTCGACCGTTCGCGTTACCGGCGCGGGGTTCTCTCGCTGCACTGCAGGTTCGGTTTCCTGCCGGCGATGATGACGTCGGGCTACATCGGTTTCTCGGCGTCGACGCTCGTCGCGGACGATCCGTACAGCGTCCGTCTGCTTGCCGAGCTGATGCAGCGTCTCGGCGTCGCGGAGTGCGCCCAGTGGCGCCTCCGTCGCCGCCCACTCGGCATCGAGGACTGGCGCGCGATCGCGGGCGAGGATACAGGCTCGATGTTTGAGATCTGCGCTCGCCTCGGCACCCGCGACGATCGCCTGGCGAGGTTCGGCAAACTGCTTGGCCTCCTCTACCACGGGTGCGACGACGTCGCAGACGTGCGCGGAACCGCCGCCCTCGGCGGCGGCAGCGAGAAGGATATCGCCGACGGAATTCTTACGCTTCCCGCGGCGATCGCAATCCGCAACCCGGAGACGGCGCTGCTCTTCGAACGCGCCGATGCCGTCGAGGCGCTCACTGAGCGCCTCTTTGACGCACTCGACGACGCGGAGGCTTACCTCGATCGAGTTGCCGCCGACGCGGAGCGCGAGGCACGCGAAAACGCACGCTCAGCTGCCCGGCTTCGGGAGCTCATCGCCTACACTCGGGAGCTCTCGCGAAGCGAATAGCCTAGCCCAGCCTATTCAGGTGGGCCGCACCAGCGATCTTTGAGTGTGTTGTTGATCTTCTCGTGGTTTAGGTTCGGGTCAGCGCGTGGGTGATCGCCCGGCGTGCTGGTCTGCCGGGTGCTCCGAGGTCCGGTCGGGGGGCCTTAGACCGCCCCGGTTTTTCCGGAGACTCGGTTTGGTGTGAACCGGCCACATGCGTAACCATTCAGGTCGCTGGTATCGGTGGTGTCCAGGGGTTTCCGGTGATGGCGTCGTGTAGTGCGGTGAGGACGTCGTCGCCGTGTTTGCGGACGGTGGAGATGTATCCGCGCGCGTAGCCAGTTGGTGGCGCCGGTGGCGGCGCGGTGACAGCCGGAGATTTTGATCTGGGTCTTGACCGGGCGCAGGTCGCGTTCGGAGCCGTTGTTGGTGAATGGCACGGCGAGGTCGCCGGTGAAGCGCAGGATCTCGTCCGCGCGGTCGCGGAGGCGTTCGAGGAGGTTGCGGGCCTTGGTCTGCTTGCGCCCGTCGGTTCGTCGGTGTTGGGCCAGTCCGACGAGCACGGCGTGCCGGTACAGCATCAGCGCTTCGGCGGCCCGTTCGGGGGGATGAGGTTCAGTCCGTCATCTCGGGCGGTGCGGGCGGCGCTGGCCAGCTGGGCCAGCGCGGAGCGGGCCTGGCCGGGCCAGATCTGCTCGGGGTGCTGCTCGGCGACCGCGGTGAGCTCGCGGAGCAGGTGCGCTCCGCACAAGGCGTGCCGGGCCGGGTAGCAGTCGTACACGGACAGCGCGTCGTGCACCGCGGTTCCCGCGTAGTCGGGCAGCACCCCGAAGGAGTCGACCGCGACCCGGCCGCGGCTGACGTGCAGGTGGTAGGCGGTGAGCAGGTCGGTGCGGGCCACGTGCAGGCCCGCCTGTGCATCCGGTGCTCGACGACGCGGACCTTCACCAGCGGCACGTCACGGACCTGCCGCACGATCATCCCGGCCGCCTCGGCGTCATCCACCGCCGGATTCGCCGGCCACAGCGCAAGGCCGATCGCCCAGGCCGCTACGTAGCCGATGCCCGCCGCCGCGGGCACGCTGATCAGCACGCGACGACGCGACCAGATGGGCGTGCGTGGCGCGGTCACGGTCTGCGTCGTCATGGAGCGGCTCCTCGCTATCGCTACGTGAGTGTGCTCGGTGGGGGTCATGTTCGTTCGAGGGTTTGCTTTAGTACGTCGAGGTTGGCGGCTACCGCGGTCTTGTTCCGGTGCGTCGCTATGGGTGCCAGCAGGTTCAGCGGGCGCGGCGGCTGGAGGTCGACGGTGTTGGTGATGGTGGTGGCGTTGCCCTGTGGGTGGAGCGTGTAGCTGAGCTTCGCGGGGAAGGAGTTGAGCGAGCCGCGGATGGTGAGCCGGCGGTCGGGCTCGAACTCGGTCACCTTGAGGGTTTCCTCGCTGTGGACGGGGATGGTGCGGGTCTGCTGGTATCGCGAGCCGACGTGCACCGGACCGGTGGTGATCTTCCGGGTCTCGCGGATCGCGTAGTTCCACCGGGGTAGGTTCTCCAGGTCGGCCAGGTAGGCGAATACCGCAGCCGGTTGACGGTCGATCGTGATCGTGTTGGTGAATCTCATCTGAGCTGCCGTTCTTATCGTGCGCTGTCGAGTAGACGCTGCGCTGCGGTTGGATCGTGTGCCGGCAGGATGACCAGACCGGGCATTCGTTCGGCGAGGGCGAGCACTTTGTCGGTTGTCCTGGCGAGTTGGCTGCGGTCGCCGACGCCGGGAACTGGTGCCGCTCGAGCAGCGCGGCCTGGTAGGTGAGGTCGCCGACCAGTAGCAGCGGCGGCAACGCACGCCGCCGGACGAGCAGCGAGATCGAGCCGGGCGTGTGCCCTGGTGCGGGGAGCAGGATGACTGAGCCGTCGCCCATGACGTCGAGTGATTCGGTGAACGGGCCTAGGGTCGCGTCGGTGGTCGGGTCGAAGCTGACGTGCCGCCACCTCGCGCCGGAAATGTCGATGTGCTCGCGGAGGAAGCCGCGGGCTTCGGGGGACAATCCTGTTAGCTGCGCACATTCCGCGGCGGTGACCAGCAGGTCTGCGTTGCTCAGCTGGGGGATCCCGCCGATGTGGTCCTGGTGCAGGTGGGAGACGATCGCGGTGTCGACCTCGGTGGGGGAGTACCCGAGGCTGGCAAGCTGGGCGTCGAGCGTGTCGTCCTCGCCGATCTGGAACCGGGCCAGGCGGTCGTAGACGATCCCGGGCAACCCGCCGGGGAAGTACGCGTCGTCGGTCACCGAGGCACGGTCCTGCCCGGTGTCGAACAGCAGCAACCCCTTGGCGTGTTCGATCACGTAGACGTTGATCGGCCGTGGCGGCAACCATCTGCGTGAGGTCAGCAACCACCAGTAGAGCGGCTTGCTGGTGCCGAGGGCATGTTCGGGATGGATCTCGACGCTGCCGGTGCTGATGACCGATACCGCGGTTACCGGGTCTGCTGTTGCGCTGTGCGCCGGCACCGTGGTAGCTGCGCTGGACATGTGGGCCTCCTCTGATCCCGACGAGCCGATCGATTCGGGCCGTCGACATCAGCCTTCGCGCGTTGTCGCTGCGTGTCTGTGACTCGGGTACGGGTCTGCGTAACCGAAGTCACCCTGCGGTCGGATCCCAGGTCTGGTCGTGCAACCCGGCCGGGTCGAGGATCTGGACGCTGTTCGGCGAGGTCGCGACCAGCGGGACCGAGGCGCAGATCCCGCAGCACTCGAGCCACCACCTCGCGCACCGAACCGGCGGCATCGGCGAGTTCCTGCTGCGACACCCGGGCGACGAGGGGGCCTTGCGGACGCTGCTGGGCGGAGGCCAGATCCAGCAGGTGCCCAGCGATCCGCTGCCGCACCGACCCGAAGGCGTTGATCGCGGTCTGCTGCAGGGTCTCGATAGAGCCG
>CAWIUB010000017.1:0-41525 GCA_963839175.1 uncultured Actinomycetota bacterium | reverse complement strand
CAGCGCGTCATGCACCAGGACTCCAACAGTGGACGGGTGAAACGGCACACGGGACCGGCCTGGCGTTAATCGGCCGGGCGCAGCAGAGTCAACAACGGCGCGGCCGCAATGTCCCCTCGGCAGGTCCTTACTCACGCGTTCATCACGGGGCCCTCGCGCGGTGCGCACGGCGGCCGGACACCCGGGATTCGGCTCACATCAGGGCTGCCACATTCATGGATTGGTCGTGTCCACGGGTGGCATCGCTCCCGTGCGCGGCTTAGCGTGGGACCATGGGAAACATTGGTGACGAGCGCCGTCGCATCGAGGTGCTCCCGTTGACCGAGCCGGGCCGGACCGAACAGCACCCACCCGCGCCCGCACCCGCGCGAGAGCCTGCGCAGCCCGCGCCGCGCCGGAACCGGCGAAGTAACGCCGCGGGGCGTCGATGGAGGCCTTCGCGGGCTTCGAGCCGCAGGTCGGCGAGATCCGGGCGGTGCGCAGCTTCCGGATCGGTGTCGACGGCGTGCTCTACCCCTTGTTCAGCGATCACGGCTGGGCTGACGGCGCGAACGCCGCCCGGTGCCGGGTTACGCACGGGCACCCGGCGCACGATGTGCCAGATCCGGAGTGCACCTGCGGCTTCTACGCCTATGCCTCCGTGCGCGCCGCCGACGAGTACCCCCACGCCCGACACGTTCTCGCCGTCGTCGCCTGTTGGGGACGGGTCATCGCCGGCACGCGCGGCATCCGGGCCGAGCAGGCCCGCATCGAGGCGATCTGGATGTCGCCCAAGGTGCCCGCGTACCTGCGCGAAGCGGTGGCTCGCCGCTACCCGTCGGTGTCCGTCGAAGTCGACGTCGACCAGCTTCTGGCGGCCCACCCGCCGACCGTCCTGGACTGCTACGAGCCGCAGCCGCCCCGCGAGAGCAATGCGACTCGGCTGCGCTTGCGGCTCGCGGTCGCGGCCGCACTCGTCAGCAGCGTGGTGCCGCAGACGTGGCTCGGCGGCACCCGCAACGCCTACCTGCTGTGGGCCACCGAGTGCGCCGTCTTCCTCGCCGCCGCGCTGCTCGTGCGCCGGCGATCCAGCGACATCACGTCCCGCCGACGCGCGATGCTGCTCGCCACCGTTGCGCTGTGGCTGATCGCACCGCTAGCGGGCGCTGCCGGCATCCTGCTGCTGCGGCTGCCGCTGCTCCAGCTCGCCGCACTGAGCTTCGCACAACGCACGATGCTGTTCCGGTCCGCGCGGTCGTTCCCCGCCGAGATCGGCTGATCCACTAGGTGGCTGGTGTTTTTCGTCGCGTGGCGGTGCCGCGTCTTGTTGATCATCTCTGGGAGCATGTGCCTATGCCGCAGGGACGTGGTTGCCGGGGTGAGTCGTGACGTTGGGGCTGGCGCCGAGGCAGGCTGATTTGTTCCGGTCCACGGCCGGGTTCTGTGACGGCCGGGTCGGACCGGAGTCGATCTACGGGCTGCTGCACCGGGAGTGTCACCGGCTGTTCCCCGATGAGATGTTCGCCGACCTGTTCACCGATGTGGGCCGACGCAGCGTGCCGCCTCAGATCGTGGCGGTGGTGATGGTGTTGCAACGCATCGAGGGCTGCAGCGACCGGGAGGCGGCCGACCGGTTCTGCTTCGACGCGCGGTGGAAGTACGCGGCGGGCGGGCTGGATTTCGACTACCCGGGGTTCGTGCACACAGTGCTGGTGGACATGCGCGCCCGGCTGGCCGGCTCGGCCGCGCCGGACCGGATCTTCGACATGGTGCTCGAGGTGGCCAAGGCGGCCGGGCTGGTGGGCCGGCGGCGGGTGCTGGACTCCACAGCGTTGTATGACGCGGTCGCCACGATGGACACCGTCACCCTGGTCCGCTCGGCGATCCGGGGGTTGCTCAAAGCCGCAGACAGCGAGCTGGCCGGCGAGCTCCGGGCGGTGCTGGGGCGTGATGACGACTACGTCGCTGCGGGCAAGCCGGTGTGTGACTACGACGACCCGGACGCGCGGGCCGAGCTGGTCGACGCGCTGGCCCGCGACGGCATGGCGCTGCTGGCGGTGCTGGACGGCAGAGAACTCACCGACGCGGTGGCCCAGGCCGCGGCGTTGCTGGCCACCGTGCTCGGCCAAGACCTCGACCGCGACGAGGCCGGGGTGTTCCGGATCGCCCGGCGGGTCGCCAAAGACCGGGTGATCTCCACCGTGGATCCCGAGACCCGGCACGGGCACAAGACCGCGGCGCGCGGTTTCGACGGCTACAAGGGGCATGTCGGCATCGACCCCGACACCGAGATCATCACCGCCACCACGGTGAGCGCCGGTAACGCCGGGGACGCCAGCGTCGCCGAAGACCTCATCGCAGACCTGCTCGACGAGCACGACACCGACCACGACACCGACACCGGCGAGGCCACCGACACCGGCACCGGCACCGATGGGGTTGCTGACGAGGTCGTCGAGGCATCCGATACCGCCGGCGAGGCCGCGCCGGGCAGCGACTCTGGGCAGGCCGGTGATGCCGGTAGCGACGCCGGCTCGGATCAGGCCAGTGTCTACGGCGATAACGCCTACGGCACTGGACAGTTCCACGACCGGCTGGACCAAGCCGGGATCGAGTCCAAGTGCAAGACCCAGCAGCCGGTCGCCGCGGGCGGGTTGTTCAGCAAGGACCGCTTCGACATCGACCTCGAACAGGACAGCGTGACCTGTCCCGCCGGGAACACCGCGCCGATCCGCCGCGGTGCCGACGGGGCCGGCACCGCCAGCTTCGGCCAGGCCTGCACCGGCTGCCCGCTGCGCGAGCAGTGCACCAAGGCCGCTGGCGGGCGCAGCATCGGCATCGGCCCGTATGAGCAGCAACTCGCCCACGCACGGCACCGGCAGCGTGACCCGGACTGGGTCGCCGACTACCGCGCCACCCGACCCAAAGTGGAACGCAAGATCGGGCACCTGATGCGCCGCCACCACGGCGGCAGGCGCGCCCGGGTCCGCGGACAGACCAAGGTCGCCGCCGACTTCGCCCTGCTCGCCGCCGCCGTCAACCTCGCACGCCTGGCCGCGCTCGCCGTGGCCGGCACGCCGAACCAAGGATGGGCCACAGCGGCCGGATAGGCCGATCCAGGCAGCACAACGCCGTACCCGGCAGCCACAAGCGGCCGCCACCACCTCACCGCCACCGCAAATCGCTCACAGCAGCACCGATCGCAGGTCGCGCTCAACTCGACCCAGGCGCCGCGACACCGGCCCACCGGCACTCCGCCGTCAGCGGTCACCCCCTCAGACAGCCGTTCGACACCAGCCACCTAGGGTCTATCCCCGGAGTGCCGGGAAGTCTGGTCGGCGATTCGGCCGTTCGCCCAATCCGCCCGCCTCGCGCGCACCCGGAGGAACCTCGTGCACGGATTCGAGATAGTCCTCGGGCTGGTCGTGCTGGCCGTGGTCGTCGCGGCGCTCGCCGAACGGCTGCGTGCCCCGGCACCTTCCCTGCTGGTCATCGCTGGGTTCTTGGTCGGGCTGCTCCCTAACGTCCCCGACGTCTCGTTCGACCCGCACCTGGTCTCCCTCGCCATCTTGCCGCCGTTGCTGTGGACGGCGGCCACCGAGGTCGCCATCAGCGAGCTGCGGCCGGTCCTCGGCGCCGTCGGCGTCCTGGCCGTCGGTCTGGTTGCGGCCACGGCAACCGCGGTCGCGCTCGTGACGCATGTGATGTTCGACCAGGTGTCGTTGGCGGAGGGTTTTGTGCTCGGTGCGGTGCTCGCCAGCACAGATCCGATCGCCGTCGGCGCGCTGGCCCGGCGGCTGCATTTGCCGCCGAGGCTGCTCGCCCTCGTCCAGGGTGAGAGCCTGCTCAACGACGCCACATCGCTCGTGCTCTTCCGGGTGGCGGTCGGCGTCGCCGCCGCCGGCACCGGCGTCTCGATCCTGCATGCGACGTGGGACTACGTCCGGCTCGGCGTGGGCGGCGCGGTGATCGGGGTGGCCGCCGCTCTGCTCGTACGATTCCTGCGCAGGCGCCTCCAAGATCCGGTTCTGGAGACGGTGACGGCCTTGATCGTCCCGTACGCGATCTACGTGCTGGCCGAGATCAGCTCGACGTCCGGTGTCACGGCGGTGGTCTTCGCGGGGCTGTTCCTCGGCGTGCGGGAACGCTCGTTCGGGCTTTCGCGTGGCCCTGCCAGGCTGCAGATCGCGACGGTGTACGCGGTCGTGCAATTCCTCTTGGAGAGCGTCGTATTCGCGGTGATCGGCCTGGAGTTGCCGGTACTTGTGCGGCGGCTCGCGGGCGCCGACCAGCACTTCGCGCTCGGCGCCGTGGCCGTCACCGCGACGGTGATCGTGGTTCGCGCACTGTGGATGTACCCGAGCACCTACCTGCCGTATTGGCTCGGCCGGGTTCGCCGTCACTCCGCCGCGAGTACGCGCCCGCCGTGGCAGGTGCCCACGGTGATCACGTGGGTCGGCACGCGCGGTGTCGTGCCGCTGACCGCTGCCTTGTCGATACCGCTCACCGTCGACAGCGGCGGCCCGTTCCCGCATCGCGATCTGCTGCTCGTGCTGACGATCAGCTGCATCCTCATTACCTTGGTCGTGCAGGGACTAACGCTAGCCCCGCTCGTCGACCACCTCGGCGTGATCGAGGAGCCGTCGCGCCGAACCCACGACGAGCTCGTCGCCCGCGATGTCGCCGCACAGGCTGCGCTGGCCCGGCTCGACGAACTGCTCGACGTGCAGGCCGTGCCGCAGATCGTCGCGATCCGGTTGCGCGGCGAGCTGGAGCAGCGAGCGCTGCGCGACCAGCAACGGCTCGCTGCGTACGAGGCATCCGCGGAGACTGCGGACGCGACCGCCTGGCGACGGTCCGACGACGAGGCGTACCGCGCGCTGCGACGCGATCTGCTCGCAGCCGAGTCGATCGAGCTGCGCCGCCTGCGTGACAACGGCCAGATCAGCGAGGCGACTCGGCGCACCGTCCAACGCAGTCTCGACATCCAGGAGACCGCCCTGGACGAAGGCAGAATCCCACCGTGACCACCGTGCTGCTCGTCGACGACGAGCCCACGCTGCTGCGGGCCCTCGCCATGAACTTCACCGCCCGCGGGTACGAGGTCACTGAGGCCGCAACCGGCACGAAGGCGCTGACCGAGGCGGCCCGCACCGACCATGATGTCATCGTCCTCGACCTTGGCCTGCCGGACTTATCGGGTATCGACGTGATCAAGGCGGTGCGCCGGTACTCCTCGACGCCGATCATCGTGCTGTCGGCACGCGTCGGCAGCCCCGACAAGGTGCAGGCGCTCGACCTCGGCGCCGACGACTACGTGACCAAGCCGTTCAGTATGGAGGAGCTGTTCGCCCGCGTCCGGGCGGCGACCCGCCGCGCCGGCTCGAGCGCCGACGAGGCGGCCGTGGTGCGGCTCGGCGATGTGTCGGTCGATCTGGCCGCCAAGACCGCCACGCGTGACGACGGCGGGCGGGTTCATATGACGCCGACCGAGTGGCATCTGCTGGAGGTCCTGCTGAGCCACCCCGGCAAGCTGGTCACCGGACGGGCCCTGCTGACCGCGCTGCGCGGAGCGCCCGAGCACACCGACCCGAGCTACCTGCGCATCTTCGTCGCCCAGCTGCGCCGCAAGCTCGAGCCTGAACCGAGCCGTCCTCGGCACCTGATCACCGAGCCGGGCATGGGATATCGCTTCCAGCCCTGATCCGGCAGGACGCGGCGCGGCGTACCGCGGCAGGCTTGACCGCCATGCTCCGCGGCCACGTTCGCGGAGACGCTGAGGAAATGTGGGCAGACTGTGCTGCCATGGGCCTCGGCAGGCGGATCCGGACGCTGAGTGGCCGGACGCTGTCCAAGGCGTGGCACGACCGGATCCTCGGGCTGTCGGCCGAGGCGGCGTTCTGGCAGCTGCTCAGCCTGCCGTCCCTGGCGCTGGCCGCCCTGGCCTCGCTCGGCCTCGTCGCAGGCTGGTCCGGTCAGGACACGATCAACCGCGTCGAGACGCAGCTGGAGAACACGTTCTCGCGTGCCTTCAGTCCCCAGGTGGTGGCACAGGTCGTGTCACCCACGTTGCGGGAAGTCCTGCACGGACAGCGCATCGATATCATCAGCTTCGGCTTTCTGCTCGCCTTGTGGGCGGGCTCGTCGGCGACGGCGACCTTCGTGAACACAACCACCATCGCTTACGGCATGCGCGATGAACGCGGCGCGGTGCGCAGTCGGCTGCTGGCGTTGTGGCTGTTCCTCGGCGCCGTAGTGGTTGGCGTCGTCCTGCTGCCGCTCATGGTGCTCGGTCCCACATTGCTGTCAGACCTGTTCCCTAAACGGGAGCGAGAGACCGCCAGCCAAATCATCCACGACGCCTACTACCCCGTCGTGGTCGTGCTCGCACTGCTCGCGTTGACGAGCTTCTACCATCTTGCGCCGCCGCGTCGCCTGCCGTGGCGACGCGGGCTGCCGGGTGCGCTGCTTGCTCTAGCCGTGTTCATGAGCGGCTCGGTCGGGCTACGCGCGTACATCAACTTCATCCTCGACCACAACCACGCCTACACGGCCCTGGCCGCGCCCATCGCCGCCTTGCTGTTCTTCTACGTGCTGGCCTTCGGCGTCCTACTCGGTGCGGAATTCAATGCGGCCATCGAGCAGATGTCGCCATCACCCGTACGCCGGCGCGCCCGCACGGACCGGTCCTGGCGGCGCCTCGGTGACGCACCGGACGTAGGCACGCCGGACTGAGTTACTCGCGCATGGCGTCGTAGATTTCCTTGCAGGCCGGGCAGACCGGCGAGCCAGGTCTCGGCACCTTGGTCACCGGGAACACCTCGCCGCACAGCGCCTGCACCATCGTACCCATCACCGCGCTCTCGGCGATCTTGGCCTTGCGTACGTAGTGGAACAGTTCGTCGCCTGTGTCGGCGTCGGCCGTGGTCGGCGACTCCAGCGTCTGGGTGTCCGTCACGTTGGCGATTCTCCCACCGGGTCAACCGTCGATGCCCCGGTCGGCACGATCGGGTTTCGCCGCCGGAAGCGCATGGTCGGCCGGGCCGACGACGTGGCCCATGGCCGCCCGGCGCTTCTTCGGCGGACCGTCGTTGGCGAGGATCACCGCGCACCAGGGGAGCACGGCGCCGCCCACCACGAGCCCCAGTGCCAGCCAGCCCGATTCGCGGTACACCAGCGCCGCAATGATCACGCACACCGCACGCGAGGCCATCATGATCGCGTACCGCCGCCGCCGATGCTCGAACTCCTCGGCCGCGCTGCGCGGGGCGTTCGTGATCAGCATCGGCGGGGCTGACCGATGAGGGCGCACGGGTCCATCGTGCACCTGCCTCGGCAGCACCGCCATGCCGGTTTCCGCTACGGCAAGCTATAGGTCTTTCGAGAGGACGCCGGACGTGAGAGCCCTGCTGCAACGCGTCGAACGCGCCCAGGTGCGGATAGCCGGGCGCCCCGTCGGCACGATCGGAGTGGGGCTCGTAGCGCTCGTCGGCGTCCGGCAGGACGACACGGCCGAGCACGCCATCAGGCTGGCCCGCAAGATCCACGAACTGCGCATCCTTCGCGACGAACGCAGCGTGGCGGACGTCCCGCAGGCCGCCGTCCTGGTCGTGAGCCAGTTCACGCTCTATGCGGATACCCGCAAGGGCAGACGCCCCAGTTGGAGCGCCGCCGCGCCGGGCCCGCGCGCCGAGCCGCTCATCGAGCTGATGGTGACGACCCTGCGGACCCGCGGCGCGACGGTCGTTACGGGGCTCTTCGGCGCGCAGATGCAGCTGGAGCTGGTCAACGACGGCCCGGTGACGGTGCTGGTCGAGGTCTGAGGACTGGGCGGCGCCTCGGGCCTGTGCGCAGGCTGAGAAGCACGCGGCATCGGGGTAGATATCGACCAGTTCGGGGAACACGCCGCCTCGTGCAGCGTTGAATCAGGTGAACCGAAAACAGCCGCCCGCCGAGTTAGCAGGCAAGCGGTCGGCGACGACGAATTGGGTGGTCCGGTACTCCGGTGGCAGCAACGACAGCACGTACCCGCAAAGCGACGCGCTCGGCCTCGGGCGAGCCGCGGGTGACGCGCGCTCATCGCAGCGCCCGTCCGTCGGTGACGGCCCCGGCGTCCGTGCGTCGCACGAAGCCGAGCGTCGAGGCGACCGAGGTTGTCACGACGACCCCCCAGAACACCGAGCCGGACGCCGAGGGCGTCGAAGCGACCACTGAGCCGGACGCCGAGGCCCTCGAGGAGGCCGCCGCCGAGGCGGCGATCACCGCGGCCGACCTGGATGAGGCGGCGACGTCGGCTGACCTGGTCCGGGTGTATCTGAACGAGATCGGCAAGGTCGCCCTGCTCACCGCCGCTGACGAGGTCGAGCTGGCCAAGCGTATCGAGGCAGGCCTTTACGCCGAGCACCTGCTGAGCTCGCCCAATGACTTCAGCGCAACGCGCAAGCGGGACCTGCGCGCGGTGGTTGTGGACGGGGACCGGGCCAAGGACCACCTGCTGCGGGCCAATCTGCGGCTGGTCGTGTCGCTGGCCAAGCGCTACACCGGGCATGGGATGCCCTTCCTCGACCTGATCCAGGAGGGCAACCTGGGCCTCATCCGGGCGGTGGAGAAGTTCGACTACACCAAGGGCTTCAAGTTCTCCACGTACGCGACCTGGTGGATCCGCCAGGCGATCAGCCGGGCGATGGCCGACCAGTCGCGGACCATCCGGCTGCCCGTCCACCTGGTCGAGCAGGTGAACAAGCTGCAGCGGATGCGCCGCGAGATGAACCAGGAGCTCGGCCGGGAGGCTACGCATGCGGAGCTGGCCGTCGAGCTCGACGTGCCCGAGGAGCGGGTGCGCGAGCTGATCGACCTGTCGCGCGACCTCGTCAGCCTGGATCAGACGGTCGGGGCCGACGACGACGCCGCGCTCGGTGACTTCATCGCCGACGACACCGCGCCTGCCGCCGAGGCCGCTGTCGAAGCGGGGTTGATGCGGGCGCAACTGCAGTCGGTACTCGGCACCCTCGAGGCCCGAGAGGCCGCGGTGGTGCGCATGCGCTACGGCCTGGACGACGGTCAGCCCCGCACCCTCGACGAGATCGGCCGGGCGTTCAAGCTGTCCCGCGAGCGGATTCGGCAGATCGAGCGGGAGACCATGGCCAAGCTGCGCCACCCGTCCCGGGCCCAGGCGCTGCGCGACTACCTCGAGTAGCCGGTCTGTTTGCGACCGCCACTTCCGCGGCAACCGTTCTACGATGGCCGTCAGCCGTCCCGACGACGAATGGGCACCGTGAGCGAGCATCGTACCGAGCGTCAGCGACCGAGGGCGGGGTCCCCGCGCAGTTGCCTGGTTGGACAATGAGCCATCACAGCGACCTCATCGACACGACCGAGATGTACTTGCGGACCGTGTACGAACTCGAGGAAGAGGGCGTGGTGCCGCTTCGCGCCCGCATCGCCGAGCGACTTGGCCAGAGCGGCCCCACGGTGAGTCAGACAGTGGCCCGGATGGAGCGGGACGGCTTGCTGCACGTCGCCGACGACCGGCAGCTGCAGCTGTCCGACCAGGGCCGCCGAGAGGCCGTCGCCGTGATGCGCAAGCACCGGCTCGCCGAGCGGCTGCTCGCCGACGTCATCGGGCTGGACTGGGAGCACCTGCACATCGAAGCGTGCCGCTGGGAGCACGTAATGAGCGAAGACGTCGAACGCCGCATTCTCGCGCTGCTCGACAGGCCGCTGCGCTGCCCGCACGGCAACCCCATCCCGGGCCTGGACGACCTCGGCCTGCCGTTCGCGCCCGCGGACACCGGCGAGGGCCTGGTTACCCTGTCGATCGCGGCCGGAAGCCGCGCCACGACCGTCATCGTCGACCGGATCAGCGAGCTGCTGCAGCCCGACGCCGAGCTGATGCACCGGTTCGCCGATGCCAGCCTGTTGCCCGGCCGCACGGTCAACGCCCTGTCGACGGCCATTGGCGTCGAGATATGGGCCGGAGGCGAACGCTTCGGCTTCGACTCCCGGGTTGCCGAGCACGTGTTCGTGCGCGCCGTACCGGCCGGTGCCGGGTCGGTCGGCCGGGTGGCCTGAGCGCCCCGGGTAGAGTTGGGCCGACGCGAGCCACCGCCGTCTCGCCTGACCTCGTCGTCTCGAACGGGCTCTCGAGGCGTTCGTGAACTGCCGAAAGGGTGGCCGGTGGCACACGACCCCCAGGGTTTCCTCAAGTATGCACGCGTCGACACACCCAAACGGCCTGCCGCCGAACGCGTCCGTGACTGGCAGCCGATCTATCTCCGCGCTCCGGGGGAGGTCGTCGAGCAGCAAGCGGCGCGTTGCATGGACTGCGGCGTGGCGTTCTGCCACAGCGGCTGCCCGCTCGGCAACCTGATCCCGGAATGGAACGAGTACGTCGCCCGGGGCGATTTCGTCAGTGCCAGTGAACGGCTGCATGCCACGAACAACTTCCCCGAGTTCACCGGCTGGATCTGCCCGGCACCCTGCGAGGCCGCCTGCGTGCTGGCCCTCAATACCGACCCGGTGACCATCAAGCAGGTCGAGATTTCCATTGTCGAGCGAGCCTTCGACGATGGGCTCGTCGCCGCGCAGCCGCCGTCCGAGCGCAGCGGGAAGCGAGTCGGGGTGGTTGGTTCGGGGCCGGCGGGGCTGGCCGCCGCCCAGCAGCTCACCCGCGCGGGACACGAGGTCGTCGTCTTCGAGCGCGACGACCGCCTCGGCGGCCTGCTGCGCTACGGAATCCCCGATTTCAAGATGCCCAAGCACATCATCGATCGCCGTCTGGAGCAGATGGCACAGGAGGGCGCGCATTTTCGGGTTGGCGCCGACGTCACGCCAGAGACCGCCGCCGCCGTGCGTGCCGACCATGACGCCGTGGTGCTCGCCGTGGGGGCGCTGGGGCAACGCGAGGTGACCTACCCGGGTCGCGAGCTGTCCGGCGTGCATCAGGCGATGGAGTACCTGCCACAGGGCAACCGCGTGCAGGCCGGCGACATCGCCGTCCCGGCCCTGAACGCCGCTGGCAAGCACGTGATCATCATCGGCGGGGGCGACACTGCGGCCGACTGCCTGGGCACCGTGAACCGCCAGGGCGCACAGTCGGTGACCGTGTTGGACCACAACCCACGTCCGGAGCCGCGCACGAATCTGGTCAATCCACGGTGGCCATCCGCGATGAGCAGCAGGGGGATCTCCCCGGCTCACGACGAAGGCGTGCACGAAGCCTGGGCCCGGGAGGTGGTCGAGTTCGTCGGTGACGAGACAGGCGCGGTGCGCGCGGCGCTGGTGGAGAAAGTGGAGATCGTCAGGGTCGAGGGACGGCGCGAGTTCCGTCCGGTGGCGGGCTCACGCACGCAGCTCCCGGCCGATCTGGTCTTGCTGGCCGCGGGCTTCGTCGGCACGGACGTGCCCGAGCTGCTCGCCGCACTCGGCGTGGACCGCGATCCCGTCAAGGGCACGGCGATCGTGGACGACTCATGGCAGACCAGCGCGCCCGGTGTCTACGCGTGTGGCGATGCGACGCGGGGCGCCAGCCTGGTGGTGTGGGCCATCGCCGAGGGACGCGCGTGCGCGGCCGCCGTCGACCGCGCGCTGTCCGGCGCCTCCGAGCTGCCCAGCCCGGTTCGTCCGTACGCCGCGGCGTTGTAGGCGTCCGGTGCCTGCTCGCTATGCCGATCTGGGCATGCGCAGCCGTGGTGTGCGGTGCGGGTCGAGACCGTGGTTTAGCGCTGCGAGCAGCAGCTCGGCGGCGGTGTAGCCCGGGTCGCTCGCCAGAGCTCGCTCGGCGGCGATCCCCGCTAGCACGCCGTTTCCCGCGCGCCACTCGGCCCAGCCGAAGAGGAACAGGGGCGGAGCGTCGTATGGCTCGGGGGACCGACGCGCGAGTTCGCGCCACAGCGCCCGGCCATCGAGTCGCCGCTGGTCGACCGCGAGCCATACCGCGTCACGCAGCGAAATGTCGGCAAGGCCCGCCGCGAACCGCGCTGCCTGCTCATCCAGCAGCGACCCGGTAGGCCCGGGGAACAAGGCAGAGTCGGCATCCCGGGCCGCCGCGAAGACGGCGCGCTTCACGGCGCGAACGTGACGCTGGCTGTGGCCATCGAGGATCGCGCGTACCGCCCGTTCTTCGGCCGCTTCGAGCAGCGGCAGAATGGCGCGCCGCCGCTCGTCGCTCTCCGGCGTGAGAACCAAAGCCAGTTGCTCGCGGTTAGGCAGGGCTACCAGCCCGGCGTAGGTGGCCGCGGCGGCCGCCGCCGACGACGGGCCTTCGAGCAGCTGCCCGTCGGGTGGGCAGCAGCCCACGTCACCACACGCGAATGACCACCACCGGTCGGAGGTCACCAACAGTGCGTCGAGCAGGGCCAGGCCGGCACGTTCCGCGCCCTGGTCGACGGCGTCGACGACGGTCCGCCACGGAAGATCGGCGGTGCGGCTCGGCGTCCACTCAGCGTCGAAAACGACGACGACCACGCCCGTGGCGCCGCTGCGCGCGACGGCTCGAACGGTGTCGTCGACGAGCCGATCTGATGAGACCGCCTCGGCCAGGTCGACCCGGGCAGTGATCGTGACGCTGTCGCTATCGCGACCGCCATCATGCCCCAGGCCGATCAGGACCAGGCTGGCGCGGGGGTGGAAGCCGAGCAGGTAGGGAACGACATCGATCAGGTCGGCGGGGCCCCGGATCTTCAACACTGGCCGGTCGCTCGTGAGATCTGTCATGCCGGCAAGTCTCGGCAACGGCCGGGATTGGGCACAGGGCAAAGAAGGATCTGTGGACAGCGCTCGCGGCCTGTGGACGAACGCGCTCAGTGCAGCGTGCCGCGGCGCCACTCCCGGGCAGCGCGGGCGAGGTCGTCCGCGGCGCGATCGTTGCGGTGTGCAAGCAGGTGCTCGTCCGCCCCGTCTTCAGCGCGAGCGCTGTTGCGACGGCCTGCGGCAATGACCCTGAAGAACGCGGCTGCCCGCTCGAGCGCGACCGCGAAATCTCCCCGGTACGCCCGCTCGAGCACCGCGTCACCCATCCGGCGCACGGCGTCCGGATCCGCGTCGTCGCTTACGCCGGCGACGACGGCGTCTGCAGGCGCGTAGATCGCACCGACCCGCCAAAGCCGACACACCTCGTCGGATCGCGTACCGCACCATTGCCGGACCAGGTACAGAGCCCACAGCACACCGGGCAAGCTCACCGGGTCGGCGTCTCGCCACAGTGCGCCGAGCGTGTCCAAACCGACGACGTCGGCGAGGTCGACCAGCCGCCGCTCACCAACCGGCGAGGCCGAGTCGCGCCCTGCAGCAATCACCAGCGCCGCCGTGGCCGCGGCGATCTCAGCCCGCGACCGCGGTGGCGTTCCGCCTGCTGCGTCGATCAGATCGGTCAGGTCGGCGTAGGGAACGGGCCGATGCGGCCGGGCTGGCTTCTCGCTCATCCACGTCGCTCCTTCCGCCCCTCCCACCGTTGCGCTGTGCGATTACGATACGTCTGCCCGTCGATGTCCCGGAACAGCGCAGCGACCCGGTAGCGTGGAGCCGCGACGTCGGCCCGGACATGGCCCCCGGTCCCACACCCGCCGCTGCGAGCGGCCTCCCGCCGAGAGGCGACCTGACGGGCCGACGTCGACCACCATGGCCGACCGTGCGGGCGCCCGCCACGATGAGGTAGGACTTCAGCTATGGGCGACGGCAACGGCTGGGTTTTCTGCGCGCTCGGCCACCGCCACTGGGGCAGGTTCGGGGCCGCGGGCCTGCTCGTCCGCGACGACGATCGCGTCATCCTGCAGCACCGCGCGCCGTGGACGCACGAGGGTGACACCTGGGGCCTGCCTGGCGGGGCGCGGGACAGCCACGAGGACGTCGTCCAGGCCGCGCTGCGCGAAGCCGCCGAGGAGGCGAGCATCGTGGCCGCGGCCGTCGCGCCCTACGGCCTGCTCGTCGACGATCATGGTGGCTGGTCCTACACGACCGTGCTCGCCCGGCCACGCGAGCGGATCGCGCCGCACGCCGCGAATGCCGAGAGCAGCGAGGTGCGGTGGTGGGACGACACCCCAGTTGCCGGCCTGCCGTTGCATCGGGGATTCTCGGCCACCTGGCCGCTAGCCCGCCCGGCCGTGCAGCCGGTCACGATCGTGGTCGACGCTGCCAACGTGGTCGGATCGCGCCCGGACGGCTGGTGGCGCGACCGCGCCGCAGCTACGCAGCGGCTCCTCGACGGCCTGCGCCGGCTCATCCGGTCGGGCATTCGCGCCGACCAGCTGCCGAGCCAGGTAAGCGCGGCGCAGTTGAGCGCGGTCGTGCCGCGGATCAGTGTGGTGGTCGAGGGCAGGGCCGCGGCGATTGTGGACGAGAAGGGCGTCTCGGCCGCCTGGTGGGACGCCCTGCTCGATATCCACGCCGCGCTGCGCGACGGCGACAGCGAGGTCGTCCGTCAGGCGGCAATCAGTCGTACCGCGGGAACACAGCCGGTGGTGGTCACCGCCGACCGGCAGCTGCGCGACCGCCTCCCCACGCAGGCGACGACGGTCGGCCCGAGCTGGCTGCTGAACCTGATCGACCACGGCGCCAGCACGCAGTGATCAACGCCGGCCGATTCCTCCTCCGGAGAACCCGCCGCCGGTGAGGCTCGTGCCCCCGACGCGCAGGCGACTCGTCGAGGTCGAGTCAGTCGGCAGCGGTTCGCTGACCGTGGCCAGCACGACCCGGTCGCCGGCGGTCAATCCGGACACGATCTGGGTGCGGTCGGAACCGGTCGCGCCCACGGTCACCCGCTGCGCCGTCACCGTGCCGTTGGCGTAACGCTCGACGGTCGAGAACGCCCCGAGCCTGTGCACCGCCGAGCTGGGGACGGTCAGCACGTTGCTCATCGAGTCTGTCGTGATCGACACGGTCGCGCCGCTGCCGTCGTAGAGCTTGGCGCTCGTCGTGTTCAGCAAGATCTTGACCGGGTAGGACGTCGCCGATCCCCTCGTCGTGTTCATGATGCCGATCTGGGCGAGCCGCCACAGTTCCAGCGATCGGGCTGGCCAGGGTGGCCTGCTCCCGGTTCTGGTCCGCCACCGCGAGCTGCGCGTTCGCTGCATCGATCTGCGCCTGGTCCGCCGCCAGCTGCGCCGCCGTGATCGTTCTCGTCGAGCTGCCCGACCCGCTGTCGGTAGATGATCGACAAGGTCGCACTGTCTCCGGCATGCATTCCGGCTGGGTCACCCGTCACGTCCACCACGACCGGGTACGTCGCCACGCCGGACGAGGAGCCGCTCGACAGGATGCCGATGGACGTAACGGTGCCGTAGACAGTCTGCGAGCCGCTGCCGGGCACGAGCTGCACCTGGTTGCCGTTGGCGATGAGCCCGATCGAGGTCGAGTCGACGCTGGCGTTGACGATCCATGACGAGGTGCTGATCACCAGGAACTGACTGCTCGACGAACTCGAGCTCGCTGTCGACGACGTGCTGTTGGCGGCGCCCCCACCCGAGCCTGTGCCCGTGCCCGAGCCGGACGAGCCGCTGCCGCTCGAGTTCGATCCAGCCGACGAACCGCCCACCTGCTGGCCGACGGTGAGGTCGACCGTGGCTACGACGCCCGCGACCGGTGAGGTCAACGTCGCCTCACTCAACGACGTCTGTGCCGAGGCAACCTCGTTCTGGGCTGATGTCACGGAAGCGGTGTCGGCCGCCAGCGCGGTGGCAGCCGCACCAGCGTCTGTATCGGTGCTCAGCTTGGCCTGCGCGGTTGCCAGAGCCGCCTTGGCCTGCGCGAGATTTGCCTGCAACGACGCCGAATCGATAGTCGCGAGCACCGTGCCGGCCTTGACTATCTGGCCTTCCGCCACACGAACGCTCGTGACCTTGCCGGACACCTGGAAGCTCACCGAGGACTGCACCGCGGGCTCGATCGTCCCGGTCGCCGACACGGTTTCGCGAACGGTGCCGAAGGTCGCGCTCACCAGTCGACCCGTCGGCTGGGCGCCGGCGCTACCCCCGCCGCGGGTGATCCAGTAGCCGCCGAATCCGCCCGCGACAAGGATGACGACTCCCCCCGCCGTGAGCCACGGATGCGTGGCGAGTCGCCTGAGGAATCTCCGCATTCCGCTCTCTCTCGTCTGCGAAGCGCACGCGCCGCCGGGCAGCGTCGTCGGGAGCAGACGATGGAGCCCAAATCTGATAGCAGGCTGCGAACCGGATGAGAGAACGGTGTGTCCCTTGCCAAACGATGCCTGGCCGGGCAGCACCTGCCGCGGCGCCCAACCCCGACACCCACCCGGCGATCACGCCCGCGAGGTCGTGGGTCACGATGAGCGCATGCGACTCGACCACCTCTCGTACGTCGCGGGACCAGAGGGGCTCGCTCCGTGTGCGCAGCGGCTCGGCGCAAAGCTCGGCGCAGCGTTCCGCGACGGCGGTCTGCACCCGGGGTTCGGCACCCGAAACCTCGTCCTGGCACTCGCAAATGGCTGCTACCTGGAGGTCATCAGCGTGCTGGACCATCCGGCAGCCGACGCCGCCCCGTTCGGGCGGGCGGTCAAAGCGCGCGAGCAGGCCGGTGGTGGATGGCTTGGCTGGGCGGTCCGCGTCGACGACATCACGGCCGTAGAGCAGCGCCTCGGCCGAGCCGCGGTCGAGGGGCACCGGCACCGTCCTGACGGCTTCGACCTGCGCTGGCGGCTGATCGGGATCGAGGATCTGGTCGTGGATCCGCAGCGGCCGTTCTTCATCCAGTGGCAGACCGACGAGGCGCACCACCCCTCGGCGGGGGGATCCACCGTTACCCTCGTCGGCCTGGAGATCGCCGGTGATCAGGCCACGGTTGACGCTTACCTCGGCTCGTCGTCGGTCCAGCCGCTCGACGGCGTCGACGTCGTCTGGCAGCCCGCCACCCAGGACGACACCGGTGTTGCAGCGGCGGTCTTCCGGACCGCCATGGGCACCGTGCGCATCAACTGAGTGCCCGGTGGCGACCGCGACCCGGCATAGTGGGCAGCGTGCACACTGTGGCCCTGACCTGGGAGCAGGCGGCTTTGCTGGCTGTCGCGTTGCTCGGGGTCGGGGTGGTGCTGCGAGCGAACCTGCGCGCCGCGGCGCTGGCACCATTCGCCGTCGAGTCCGGCTTCATCGCGGCCTTGTACGCGCTCTGGCAGCTCGTCGGCAGCCTGGCCACCGGTACATCCGGCGCCTACCGACGTGCGGCGTGGATCGTGCGTATCGAACGGGATTGGCACCTGCCGAGCGAAGTCCGGGCCCAGGACCTCGTCATCGGGCATCCTCTGCTAGCGCAGGCATGTAACATCTACTACGCGACGATGCATTTCACGGCGCTGTTCGCGCTGCTGGTATGGCTGTTCGTGCGGCACCGCGACCACTACGCATCGGTCCGGACCACGATCGTCCTGCTCACCGGCGCCTGCTTGCTGGTCCAGTTCGTGCCGGTCGCCCCGCCGCGGCTGCTGGCCGGATACGGGTTCGTCGACGTCGCCGCCCGGTACGGCCAGTCCGTGTACGCGGCGTTCGGCGTGGGCGCCGACCAGCTCTCGGCAATGCCGTCGGTGCACGTGGGGTGGGCGGTGCTGATCGCGTTCGCCGCGGTGACGATCAGCCGCAGTCCGTGGCGCTGGCTGGTCGTGCTGCATCCGCTCCTCACCATCTTCGTCGTCGCGGCAACGGGCAACCACTTCTGGCTCGACGGGATCGTGGCGATCGTCGTACTGGCGGTGGCGCTGGCGGCGCAGCGAGCAACCCGTTCGGTCCTCGCCGGGGTCCGCCCGAGCCGCGTGATCGGCGTAGCGGCGTCCCAGCACGCGACGGCCAACGCCCTTGCGATGGGCGACACGGCGGAGCGCTGACGCGCCGGTCCGCTTGTTCGCGGCCGTGATCTCGCGCATGCTTTTGCCGTGGACGCGTTGATCGCCGGAGCGGCGCCGGCCAGTCCCCTGCGCGCCACCCAGCCGCGTGTGCCGATCGGCGAGTACGGGTTCCTGTCCGATGGCGAGGTCATGGCACTGGTGGCGCCCAGCGGTTCGGTCGAATGGATGTGCCTGCCCAGGGTCGACTCGCCAAGCATTTTCGGCAGGCTGCTCGGGCGGCACGCGGGCAACTTCCGAGTCGCCCCGTCCGACGTCTCGGTCCCCGCGGCCCGTCGCTACCTGCCGGGCACGATGCTGCTCGAGACCAGTTGGGGCACGCCGACGGGCTGGATCATCGTCCGCGACGTCATGCTGATCGGCCCATGGCGGCACGATGAGGAGCTGTCGCATACGCACAAGCGCACGCCTACCGACTACGACGCCGAGCACATCCTGTTGCGCACGATCCGCTGCGTGTCCGGCGAGGTGCAGACGGTCGTCGAGTGCGAGCCCGTCTTCGACTACGGCCGAACCTTCGCCAAGTGGTCCTACACCGAACAGGTCTATCACCAGGGCGTGGCACGGTCGGCGACCGGCGAACAAACGATCGCGCTCACCACGGACATGCGGCTCGGGTTCGAGGGCGGTCGGGCCACGGCGCGCACCCTGCTCAGGGAAGGCGACATCCGCTACGTGGCAATGTCGTGGGGCAGCAAGGAACCGCCGCTGACCTACGACGACGCGTACCAGCGACTGGTGTGGACGGCGCACCATTGGCAGCACTGGCTGGCCCGCGGCCAGTTCCCCGACCATCCCTGGCGCGGCTACCTGCAGCGCAGCGCGCTCACCCTCAAGGGCCTGACCTACGCCCCGACCGGCGCGATCGCCGCAGCTGCCACGACGTCGCTGCCCGAGACCCTCGGCGGCGAACGCAACTACGACTACCGCTTCAGCTGGATCCGCGACGCGACCTTCGCGCTGTGGGGGATGTACGGTCTCGGCTTCGACTGGGAGGCGGTCGATTTCCTGTCCTTCATCGCCGATGTGGCCGACAGCGACGAGGACCTGCAGATCATGTACGGGGTCGGCGGCGAACGCGACCTGCAAGAACAGGTCCTGGACCACCTTCCCGGCTACGGCGACTCGCGTCCGGTCCGAGTGGGCAACGCCGCCTACGCGCAGCACCAGCACGACGTGTGGGGTGCCCTGCTCGACTCGGTGTACCTGCACTCCAAGGCCGCCGACCACCTGGACGGGCGGATCTGGCCGATCCTGGGCCGGCAGGTGCAGGAGGCGCTCAAGCACTGGCGGGAGCCCGACGCCGGCATTTGGGAGGTCCGCGGCGAACCGCGGCACTTCACCTCGTCCAAGATCATGTGCTGGGTCGCCGCCGACCGCGGTGCCCGGCTGGCGACGATGATCGGGCAGGACGCGGCCGCGTCGGAATGGCAGATGGCGGCCGACGAGATCAAAGAGGACATCCTCACCCACGGAGTCGATGCCCGTGGTGTGCTCACCCAGTGCTACGGCTCGGACGCCCTGGACGCGTCGTTGCTGCTCGCCCCGCTGCTCCGATTCCTGCCGCCGGACGACCCGCGAATCCGGGCGACCGTGCTCGCGATCGCCGACGAGCTCACCGAAGAGGGCTTCGTGCTCCGATACCGCACCGGGGAGACCGACGACGGCTTCTCGGGCAGAGAAGGTTCGTTCACCATCTGCTCGTTCTGGCTGGTCTCCGCGCTGTGTGAGATCGGCGAGGTCAAGCGGGCCCGCGCGCTGTGCGCGAAACTGCTCTCGTTCGCGGGCCCGTTGGAGCTTTACGCCGAGGAGATCGACACCCGCACCGGCGAGCAGCTGGGCAACTTCCCGCAGGCGTTCACCCACCTGGCCCTGATCAACGCCGTGCTGCACGTCATCGCCAGCGAGCAAGCCGATGACTCCGCCCTGGATGTGCAGCCTGCCGGCTGACCGGCGCGCTTACGGCTGGCAGCTTTGCGCGGGGCGCACCCGGTTCACCGGGTCGAAATGGCTGGTGATCCGGTACTGCCCGGCAGCTGGTAGCCGCACGCCCAACCAGCCATCGTTGTCGATGATGCATGCCGCTTCGGTACGGGTGCCGTTCGGCGCCTCGACCACCAGGTAGGGGGACCAGCGCATCCGCAATGCAACGTCGTGTGGCCCATCGACGGCCAGACTCACGCTCGAGGCGTCGAGCGCCATGACTCGCGCCCCGACGGCAAGCCCCGTCGCACCGGCGACCCGATAGAGCGTCCAGTCCGCGTTCGACCAGACCGGCGTCAGGTAATCCAGGCCGGAGCGCACCAGCTGTGCTTCAGTCACGGCGGAGTAGTCCAGCGCAACCGACGGGCTCGGCAGCGCCACCCAGCCGACGGCCAGCTGGTCGAGCCAGACCCGGTAGCTGTGCGAGTTCAGTGCGCCATCGCGGTAGAACAGCGGGTTGTACGCCACGTCCGCCTGGCGGTACCAGCCGCGGGCCAATGAGACATTGCCATTGCCCAGGTATGCCGAGGCCCAGTGATTGCTGGTGTCCACGACCTCGACGCGCTGCCCGATCGCCCCGGGTCCGGCCACTGCCTGCTCAGCCGTGATGGCGGCGGCGAGTGGGCTGTAGAACGAGGCGTCTGCGGACGCCGCCCGGCCGGCGGACAGCTGGCCCACCAGGTCGATCGACGGCCAGATGGCCAGCAGCCCCAGCACCACCGCCAGCAGCTCGCGGCGCAGTGGCGCGTATGCAACCACCAACGGCACGGAGCAGACCCAGGCGAGCCGGGTGACGTTGTCGCCGACCGCGCCAGGGGCGAGGAGGAACACCGGCAGCGAGCCCGCGAGCAACGCCACCGTAAACCGTACGGTGCGGTTGGGGCAGAACAGCGCGACGCCTAGACAACACAACCCAGCCGGGATGGCGTCAGTGACGGTGAACGGCATCTTGCCGCTGCCCGGGAAGAGCAACGCCACCGCCAGCGCGAGTATGAGCAGCAGTCCGCCCACCGCCAGCGCCAGCCGGCGCCGCGTGGGGTCCACGAGGACGAGCGCAACAAGCGCCAGCCCGAGGAAGAACGCAGCGAGCGGGCTCGCGCAGTACGCGGCGACCGCGCAGATTCCGGCGAGGACGACGTGGTGGGACCTCATCGCCACGAGTGCCGCGACTGCGCAGGTAAGGCCCAACGCGAAGGTGACCCGCCCGTCGACGAGGTTCGCGATCTGCGCGGCGGCGAAGGCCACCGCGCCAGCCCGGGGACGACGTGACTCGGCGACCAGCTTGCCGGTGAACCATGCGCCAGCAACCGCCGCGGCCACTCCGGTCAACCGGACGCCCAGGATCGCCATCGAGGTTGGAGCGAGCAGGCTGTAGGAGGGCATGGACAGTCCCCCGAACCAGCCGGTCCACCACGACAGGTTGCCCGCATTGCGGACCACATTGGTACGTGCTACCTGCGCGGCGAGGTCAGGGGCGAGTGGCGTCCAGACCAGATAGACAACCGCGAGCAGCGAACCGCAGATCAGCGCCCAGGCGGCGGGCGACAGCGATCGCAGCGTGGGCGCAGTGCGCCCGCGCAGCAACGCGCTCGTCACCGAATCGGTCCTTCCCCTGAGATGAGGTGCATCATCGTCGCGATCCTGGCCCGTTACACGAAGGGGTGTGCCGAATCTCAGCCACGGCCCCATTCTGTCCTACCATGGCGTGCGCCCCCGGATCGAGCGGATTCGGTCCGTCCGCGCCGCACAGAACTGCGCGGTCGTAGAATGGCGAGGTTCTGCGCAGCGCCGCAGGTGAGGAGCCGAGCAACTGCTGAGCACCGCTGCTCCGCCACTGCGCCGACTGGCCGCGCGCAGTGTGCCGCAGACCCACCAGCTCCGGCTGCTGGCCGCCGCGGGTGCCGGGGCGGGATGCCTGATCGTGGTTGCGGCTGGGCGGGTCGGGCTCGCCAGGTCGACCACCCCGTTCACCAGCTGGCTGGGCCTGCTCGCGGATAACCAGATCAACCCGCACCGATCCCCGGTACCCGGGTTGCTGCTCGCTCTGGGCGTCGGCGCCTTCGTGGTGGTGTGGCTGCTCACCCTGCGGGCGATGCGCGGCCCGCACCATGGCGACTCGCAGTGGTGGACGTTGAGTTGGTGGTGGTCGCTGCCGTTCCTGCTCGGCCCCCCGCTGCTCAGCTCGGACGTGTTCAGCTACGCCGCCCAGGGCATGCTCTTGGCGCACGGCCACGACCCCTACACCAGCGGGCCGGCCGCGCTCGGCTGGGGCCCGACGCTGGCCGCCGTCGACCCGTCCTGGCGCAGCGAGCCGAGCCCGTATGGGCCGCTCGCGACGCTCGTCGAGCATCTGAGCGTGGTGGTTGGCGGCGGAACCGCCCTTGGCGCGGTGATCGTGCTCCGGCTGTTCGCGGCCGCGAGCGTCGTCGTGATCGGCGTCCTCTCGGTGCGCCTGGCCGGAGCCGACCGCAGCGCAACCGCGCTGGGACTCACGATCCTCAACCCGCTGATGTTGATGCACGTCATCGGCGGGGTTCACTTTGAGGGCCTGATGTGCGCGCTGCTGCTGGCCGCCATCTATGCGGCCAACCGCGGGCAGCTGTACCTGGCGCTGATGCTCGGCTGCGGGGCGGGCGCGATCAAGGCGCCGGCGCTCGTCGTCGTGCTCGGCATCCTCTTCCTCACCCTCATGACGGCGAACGTCGGCCGTGGGCATGAGCTGCGCAATATGCTGCTGCGCTGCGCCGGGGTAGTTGGTGCCTGCTGGCTGGTGTTCACGCTTCTCGTGCCGCACGGCTGGGGCTGGCTGCGCTCGCTCGGTACGCCAGCCCTCACCTCGACGCCGGCAGCGGTGTCGACCATGCTGTCGAGCCTGATGTCGGTCGTCGTCCCACCTCCTTCGGGCGCCGACGCCGCGTACGCCTGCCGGGTGACCGCGTTGTTCGCGGCGATCGTGATCGCCGGGTACCTGCTGGTCACCGCGCATCATCGCCCGCTCGCCAAGACGACGGGCCTGGCCCTGCTCGCAATCTCCTTACTCAGTCCGGTGTTCTATCCGTGGTACGCGCTGTGGGGCCTGGTCTGCCTCGCCCCGATCGTCTCCGGCCGGCCCCGTGACTGGCTGGTGGCGCTGTCGGCCCTATCCGTGACGGTGAACCTGCCGGGCCTGACGACGCCGCGGGCGGCGGCGATCGATATTGCCGTGGCCGTAGCCGTGGCCGTGCCGTTGCTTCGGCTCACCCGTGCGGACCTGCGCAGCACCCGGCGGCTGGTTGAGGCAGCCGTAGCCCGGACAGTGCAGCTGCCAGCCGCCGCGATTCGGCCCGGTCAGCCTTCGGCCGCGGCTCGAGAGCCGGCGAGTAGTCAGCGCAGCGACGACTGGATCGCGAGCACTCCCACACCTGTTGCCAAGATCATGAACAGCAACACCGACGCCAAGACCACCGCGGTGTAGAGCGCGTCGCTCATCGGCTCGCGCGCTGAACGTGTTCTCGAGTCGGTGGCTTTGGCCGGCTTTGTGGCTGTTGGCCTCGCTGGTCGCCCAACGCCCCCTGCCGTCGTGCTGACCATGTCTTTGGTGTACTACCAGCACCAACCGCGAGCTACCTGAAGCCCGAATTGAAACCGGACTGTGATCAATGAGTCGCGCTGGGTTAACCGCGCGTGCATGTCCCGGATCCTCGAGATGAGCGCCATTGGGCGTTGATGACGCCCCCCGTCGAGGGTCGGGACTGGGCGATACTGGCGAGTGTCCGTATTCGACGCGTGCGCTATGCCGCTCGCGACGGCCATCACTTCGGTGCTCACACTCCCGACAAGCGCTCCGATCGATGAGCGATGCGACAGATTGCGAGTCTCGAACCAATAACGATCATCCACTGGCTGGGGGTCCAGTGCCCCCGGCGCAGGTGCCGTCCGCGGCTTTGACGCGTTCAGACCCCGCCAACTGTTTGAACAGCCGCGTTGGTTCGCCGACGCTTGCGTCTGTCACCTCGGCGCCGCAAGAGCTCCGACAGCGGCCACTTTGTTGCCATCGGTTGGGCAGGTCCACACCGCGTTTAGAGGTTTGAGGGGATGTCCGTGACGAGGGCAGGGCGGCCAAGCGCTCAGTGACTCTTCGGCGACCTCGTCCTGGACGATGTCGGCGATCTCATCGACGGCCTCCTGTAGGTTCGCCGCCGGTCCGATGCCTCTCCCGATTGTGGTCATCGCGAACTCCGTCCACGGCAACCCGTCCCCGCCGCGTCGCGGGAACTCCGCGGCACTTGAGCCTTCGTGAATGATCACCTCCCAGGACCAGTCAAGACCCGTGGTGGCGTGGACGTCTTGAAAGGCCAGCCGAGCGGCTTGATTCCACAGGTCCCGGTTGCTCACAGGAGCGCCAGGTGATCAGTTCGGAACTGCCGTCGCGTCGAGCACGGCGCCCGGCCCACCCGGTCGCGAGAAGCGACCCACCGGCCGATCACCTCGATAGTTCAGCCGCACTAGCCACTTCGGCGTCAGGGCCGGCGACGGGGACGGTGATCGGTCCGAGTGAGCGTGAAGACCTCCGCCGCCGGCAACGGTCAGGTCGGACCGTTCGACGACGCCACGTTCCCAAAGCTCGCGGTGTGCGGCTTCGTCGAGGGCGCTTTTCCAGCGGGCGGCTTCTTCTTGGTCCGGCCAGTGATGCCGATCTTCCGTCCACATCCGCTCATCATCAGGCAGCGTCAAGCTTCTTGGCGAGTTCGGGCCTGGACAGCATGTCGATCGGCGCAGACCGCGCGTGGATGACGTCTCGGCGTCCATGTCCATCAATGGCAACAGGGCCAGGGTCGATCTCACGCGTCGATGCGCGCCGGCGAGACTGCTTCGGCCCGGGCCTCGACGTAGGTCGCCCAGTCGCGCTTGGAGCGGCGGACCCATCGGACGGCGGTGTTGATGTGCAGCCCGAGGAGATCGGCGAGGATCGGGGCCGGGAGGTCGGCCGCGAGGCTGATCAGCGCGCCGTTGCGGGCGGTTCGGGTTCGGATGCCGGCGCCGTTGAGCAGTTTGACCAGGTAGTTGTCGGCGAGGTGCTGGCCGGCACGAGTCCGGGGAAGAGCCAGTCGGAGGTCGACGCGGATGATCCGAAGATCGATGCCGGTGGCGCGCTGTCGCGTAGCTCGACAACGAGCACGCCGAGCGCGGGCGGAGTAGCGCGCGGTGCGAACCGATCACCAGGTAGACACCGTTGGCGTCCTCTTCGACCTGGTGGGGGCGCATCGCAGCCACCCGGCTGACCGGGTGGCCGTAAAGCAGGACGAAGGAGCCGGCGACGCGCAGGCGCAGCGGCATCTCGGGGTCGCGGATGCATCGGCGCAGCTGCTGCCAGCGGTCGTCGTCGGCGAGGGGCTGTTCTCGGCCGATCGCTGGCGATGCGGAACGGTCAGCGGCGAGGCGAGTCGCTGCCGCGCCGCCCAGATGATGAAGTCCCGGACGGTGTGGCGGGTCGACCGTCCGGTGGCGAGCCACTGGTCGAGGGTGCGCTGATCGAGATCGCCCAGGTTGAGACTGTGATCGTCGAGGTAGCTCATTAGGTCGGCGGCGATTCAGATCCGTGGCGCGCCCACGAGGCTGTGGCCTCGGTAGTTGGTCGGCGGCGAGATCGTTGTCGCGCGCGCCGCAGGACGACCCAGCTGGCGAACAGCCGCAGGAGCTGGCTGTGCGCGGGCGGCTGCTCGCGGAGGAAAGCCTCGACAGCCTCGACCTGTTCAATGTGCTCGTCGCGGTGCGGTAGCGCGCCGGCGTGCACGAGGCTTGGCGCAGGTAGTTTGTGACGCGGCTGCGCGGGTAGCGGTCCAGGTCGTCGTGTGCCATGCCGCCGTTCTTCTGGCGAGGTCGGCGAGCATGCTCGCGCCGTCCGAGCGGTCCAGCCAGGTGAGCACGCTGCGGGGGTTGCGCCACTCGGACAACGCCGCGTGGACGCTGCGCAGCGCTGGGTGATGGCGCCGTCGTCGCCGGATAGCAGAACGTCCAGGCGATCACGCAACGCGCATGGGGCGCATCGGTCGCGCACGTAGCCGTCCGATGGGCCGCCGCACCGCATGCAGCGGTAGCTGGTCCCAGATCCTGCGCATTCGGCGCGACCGGCTGGGCGTAATCGTCGATCGCGTTGAGCGTTCGTGATGTCCGCAACCGGGGCAGGTTCTCGGCTTGGCGCGCACGCGCGGTAGCACGCGGAACAGACCGCGCCGCTCGGCCACCGTGCCGTGATGCGTCCGGGCTCGCCGCAGAAGTCGCAGCGATGAACGGGCGCTGGTAGCAGCGTGGCAGACCGGTAGGCCGTCCTGGTATCCCGCTCGCGTGGTGAGCCAGCTGCATCGGGAGCAGTGTCCTGTGGCCGGGTCGCATGAGTAGCACAGGTCTGGCGTGTGGTCGGTGGCGCGCCGGCTGATCGACCGGACCCGTCCGCAGCGTCCGCATTCCCGCCTGGGCTTGACAGTGGCTGCGTAACAGCGTGGGCAGACTGGCCCGGCGTAGTGAACGCGGTCGTCTCAGCAACCTGCCCGCAGGTCAAACATGGTCGCTTCGGCCGCGGTAGCAGCGGACGCAGCGCGGCGACCGTGTTCGTCGCGGTGGCCACGCGTCGTGGCTTGCCGCAACGGCGCAGAGTTCGTGGCGTTCGGGATCGCGGCCGTAGCAGGCGTCGCAGATTGATCAGTCGTCCTTGCTGGACACGATGCGGGCGACCGTCGCATTGGGTGCAGCCCGGCGTCGGCTGTCGAGGTAGCAGCCCTGGCAGACGCCGCCGGTGCCGTCGATGCGGCGCATGTCACGGACGACCCGTCCGCAGACCGCGCATCCCGGCAAGACCACCCCGGCGATCCCGCGGCCGTGCAGAGCGGCGCCAGCTTGATGACCGAGTTCGGGCCGTCGGAGCGTCCCGACCGCAGCGCCTCCGGGTGTTTCGCCAAGTGTTCGATCATGGCGTTCAGCGCATCGGACGTCTGCGCCGCGTCGCCGACCGCAGCGGCCGCCGTCTGCACGTCCAGGTCCGTGATCAGTTGTGCGACGATGGCGGTCGCCTCCGAGTGAGCGCGGCGCGCCGTCGCGCTGCCGGCGTGGTCACGGTCGCCGGATCGTGGTCTTCCGTGCCCGCGGCGCCGGAGTTCCACTGCGCCGCGCTCTTGCGGACCTGCTCGTTCACCTCGACGATCTCGATCAGATCCTGCACGCCGCAGCCGAGGATGTCGCAGAGCGCGCGAGGATGTCCATCGACATGCGCTGCGGTGCCGGTGACCAGCCGAAAAACCTGCTCGCGCGACAGGGATGCCCCGCTCGCCGAGCAGCGGCCGAGATCGAGGTTCGAACATCTCGCGTTCAGCCATCAGCCAGCGCAGGTGCCACCGTAGCCCATCTTCTTGGTCATGCGCGGCCTCCCAGAGTTCGCCGTAGCGTTCGACCAAGCGCGGCGCAGCAGCCGGGCGGAACTCGTCCGAGACTCCGGTGTAGATCGCCGTGGTGCTCGCGTAGGCGTGGCCGGCTTGGTCCTGCACGAAGCGCTCTGGTAGCCGAACTCGACCAGGTGCGTGACATAGAATGCCGCAGGCTGTGCAGATCCAGTTCTGCCGGGAGCCCGGCCGCGGATCGCGCGGTCTCGAACGCCTCGTTCGCCGCCGTCGGACATGCGCCCGCGCCGCTCGGTGATCCATAACGCCGGATGATCACCAGGTGAAAACGCGGCCGCACCTCAGCGAGGTAGGCTCGAGCACGTCGACGACCCAGTCGAGCTCCGGCACTGTCAGTACGGTCCGCCGCTTCGGCGGCCCGCCCTTGGACGACTTGCCGAACCGGACGAACAGCGCACCGAACCGGCCGAAGCGAGGCGAGGCCGGCGTTGCAAGTCGGCCAGGTCAAGGCCGACGACCTCCTGCCGACGTAGGCCGTAGCCGTAGACCGTCTTGAGCAGCGCCGCGTCCCGCAGAGCGGCGAGCGCACCCTTTCGGCCGCGTGCACGGATCTGCTCAGCGCGCCCGTCAGCCGCGTCGAACGCGCCTGGACTTCCTCGTAGGTCAGCGGCGTCGTCCGGCCGGCCCTCGTACTCATTAACGTGCGTGATCGGTTCCATTCGTGCAGGATCTGCACCAGCGCAGCACCGAAGCGATCGACGCACTCGGTGACCCAGCCGTAACGGCGTCCACGATGTAGTCGCAGAACATCCGCAACGTGTTCTGTAGCCCCTCGCGTCGACACGCCAACGGGCGATCACCCGAGCGCAGCGCGTCGAAGAACGCTCCACCTCAGCCAGCTGCCACTGCCACAGATACTCGTTCGAGAACTCGCGAACCGGCGGACCAGATCGAGTCGAGCCCGCACCGTCGAAGCCTTCGAAACCGCGTCCGCTGCTGCGTCGCCCACCCATCGAGCATCGCGCCGAAAACCGCAGCGGCAGATCCAGATAGCTCACCCCGGACAGCAGGACCGAAGTTGCGCTCCCCGATAGCAGCTCCATGACGTTGTATCTAAGCCAACATTGTTAGATCTGTCAACCCCTGCCGCCCGACTCGAGACTGTAACTAGCCTCCAAGTAGCAAACTGATCAAGAAGCTCTCAAGAGCGACCGCGTAGCACCTGACCGCCTGGACGCCGATATCCACGCGGCCGTGCTTCCCGCTCTCGAGCTGCGAGTGAAGCGGCTGAGCGAAGCAGCCAAGCCGGTCTCCAAGCGCTGAGGAGCTGGCATCACGCTTAGACCTCGTCTGCAACGCGTATGCCAGTCGCGCACAGCGAGTCGGCCGTCCGCTCTTCTCATCAACGTACTCGACCGAGACACGTGGTCGGACAACCATGCCGGCAGCAAAGACTCGTCGACGAGCACATGCAGTGTCTAGTCCATCACCTCGACGAGCAGTTCGCAGCGCTCGCGACCGCTGCGGCCCGTTCGACTTGATGTTGAACCACGCGCCACGCAACAGGTTAGCGAGGTGCGAGCTCAGCGCCTCGAGCGCTACGAACAGATCAGCCCGCGTTTCGTCGAAGCCTTCCTGCCACAGCTCGATCAACTCCGTCGTCGCCGCGCTGACGAGCAGGTCAGCGTCGTCATCGTGAAGCTCAGCAGTAAAGCTCTCACCGAGAACCAGGCCGGAGGTTGCGTTGCCGACCAGGCCAGCCAGCTCCGTGCAGCGTCGCCACACGTGCGCCCGAGAATCGAAATAGGAGTTCAGCGTCCGCCGGCCGCAATGATCGACCGCGAAGAAGTGCATCGCTTCAGTCTCGAGCAAGATCTGCCAGCACGCGCTGCACCGAGGCGTACGAACCAGCGCCCGACGCGAGAGGCGAGCGGAGCAACGGGCCGGGCGTCGCGGTCAACCGGCGACCGACCCGGCCCATCTGCTAGTTGCAAATCCTGGAACAGCTCTGCCAGGCCGACGAGACCATGCCACTCGAACGAAGCTGCTCCGAAAGTCCGAGCGTCACTGATCGCGCGACGATGCTCGCCGCATTCTGGACCGCGAGGGAGCTGGCGACGCTGACGTCCATGCTCTTCATGAGGTCTGCGAACTTGCCGAGCAGTGCGTCATTCGCGGGACGGCAATGCCAGCGAGCAGCGTCTGCTCAGCGCAGGCAACTGGAGGTTGGCGTCGGCGAGTAGCTTGCCCTGCTAGCCGACCACCGCTTAGTTGCGTCGGTCAAGACACCCAATGCCTGTACGTCTCCGAGCATCTTCGACAGAGCGACGCGGTTGGATCTCGAGCGACTTCGACAGACTCCGGTCGCCTAGCCACGCCGGTTGCGCACCACCGTCTGGACCGCGAGGTTCGCGGTCGCCGTCCGCTGCGCTGCACTGACTTGCGCTAACACGCCCGCCGTCGACATCCCCGCGACCAGATTCGCGTACCTGGCCGAGGCAGTGCGATCTGCTCAGCAAGTCCTTCCACTGGACCCGAGAACGTTCTTCGCCTGCAACACCGCGAGATTCGCCTGGATCGACGTCCCATGTCGGCATCCCACGAGCTGCAGGCGCCAGCGCTGCCGACTTCCTACGCTTAGGACTGCTGTTCCCGCCCGCGTCAGCCACGACTCGAACTCCTCTCAACGTCGTTCTTCTTCATCACGGGGGAACCCGCCCCGAGAGTGACGAGCGCTCCCCCGTTTGACGCGATCCGCCGCGCTAGCCGCGCGCGGTACGGCGTTTCCGTAGCTCTCACGCTCGCAGATCTGACCGTCCCGACCGTGCAGTAGAACTCGACCTGCTCGCGCCGCGCAGTCACACAGCCAGCCGCCTCAGCTTCGGCCTGTGTGTCGTGCAGCGAACTTGCGCGCTAGTTGTCTTCGCGCTCGACGCCCGCGACCATCGCGGGCGTCACGTGAACGTTCTTGTCCGACATCTCTTCACCTCCTTCCCGTCGTTCATCGCACCGAAAGTGTTATGCTTCCCAACCCACAGCAACACCACCATCCTTCACACCAAGAGCCCATCGCCTCCGCGATCGGCTTTCGCTTCCAGCCGCCGTTACCGGCGAGGTCTTCGCTGCGCCGCTACCCCGCCCCTTCACGGGGGCCGGGCACCAACACTCACGTTGCATCAGTTGCAATATCCTCCTTTCAGCTGCAGCCGCTCGTGCTGCCGCACCCTTCGCAGACGAAGCAACTGCCGGCCTGACGCATCTTGGTACCGCAGTTCATACATAGTGGAGCGTCGGCCGACGTGCCTATCAACGTCTCGGCGAGCTCCGCCGTGCTGTGCACCCGTGGCGGCGCCTCGTGCCCAGTGTGGGCCACCACCTCGTCGGCGACCGGGGCTGGCCGTGCCAGGTTCACCGGGGCGGACTGCGCCAACGAGATGACGTCGACGTCGTCCTCATCGTCGTCGACCGGCTGGTAGGAGCCGGTCTCGAGCTGCCGCGTCCGCTCGGCCGCGGTGTGGATGCCCAACGCCGAGCGCGTCTCGAACGGCAGGTAGTCCAGGGCCAGCCGGCGGAAGATGTAGTCCAGGACGGACTGGGCCATCCGGATGTCCGGGTCGTCGGTGAGCCCGGCCGGGTCGAAGCGCATGTTGGTGAACTTGCTGACGTAGGTCTCCAACGGCACACCGTGCTGGAGCGCGATCGAGATGGCGATCGAGAAGGCATCCATCACCCCGGCAAGCGTCGAGCCCTGCTTGCCCAACTTGAGGAACACCTCGCCGAGCCCGTCGTCCGGGTAGGAGCCGGCGGTCATGTAGCCCTCGGCACCGCCCACCGTGAACGATGTTGTCAGCGAAGGTCGCGACTTGGGCAGCCGCTTTCGGGTCGGCCGGTACTCGATCACCTTCTCGACGGCCTTCGCAGGCTCGGCGCCGTTGTTGTCACCCCTGCCGGCTGAGAGTGGCTGACCTACCTTGCAGTTGTCGCGGTACACGGCCAGCGCCTTGAGGCCGAGCTTCCAGCCCTGCAGGTAGACGTCCTCGATATCCTCGACGGTGGCCGTCTCTGGCAGGTTCACCGTCTTGGAAATCGCCCCGGACAGGAACGGCTGCACCGCGGCCATCATCCGCACGTGGCCCATCGGCTTGATCGCCCGCTGCCCCATGGCGCAGTCGAAGACCTCGTAGTGCTCCTGCCGCAGCCCTGGCGAGTCGATGACGTGGCCGTGATCGGCGATGTACTCGACGATCGCCTCGACCTGCTCGTCCTGGTAGCCCAGAGCCCGCAGCGCGCGGGGCACCGTCTGGTTGACGATCTGCATCGACCCGCCGCCGACCAGCTTCTTGAACTTCACCAGCGCCAGATCGGGCTCAACGCCGGTCGTGTCGCAATCCATCATCAGCCCGATCGTGTTGTGGCTGACGAAGCCGGCCGCGACGTAGGTGACGTTCGACGGTACGGACAGGTCGTAGGTGGGCTGCACTCCGCCGTCGGCGTTCTCGGCGACGGGCTCGTAGATGTAGCCGAGCGCGTTCTCGAGTCGGGGGTCGCCGGTGAGGGCGAGCAGGCGCGTGGCGAGATCGCGGCTGACACCTCTTCCGCGGGCCACGGCCTGCTGAACAAGTCCGCGCAGTTCGTGGCCGATCGGAGCCAGCTCGAGCAACACCTGGTCGGGTAGCGCGATCCGGTCGCGATTCCCTGACTGCGTCGAGTGCACCGCGTCGAGCAATCCGCGCTTCCGGCCTCCGATGAAGTCGATGCGATCGGCGAAGGTCTGCGCGTGCCGCACGTTGCGGATGCGCACGTGGAACTGCGCGCCGCCCCAGCCGCTGACCGTCTCCCTCGTCGTCGACGGTAGGCCCACAGCAAGCAGCAGTGCCCGAACATCGTCGGCGAGGGTCTGGGACGCGGTCGACACGCTCGGCACGCCGGCGCCGACCGAGCCATCCGCCTCGAACAGGCCGCGCAGGAACGCGGCGTAGACGGTGGGGTCGTTGGTCTCCCGGATCGCGGTGGGCACGCGCGGAGTCCAGCCCTTGCCCGAGTCGTCCATGCCGGGCAGCAGCTTGGCGAATCCGGCCGCCGCCCACCAGCGGGCCAGCCGCACGGATTGCAGCGTCACCTCCTGATAGCCCTGCTGCTGAGTCACGACGGGCTCGACCGCGAACAGTTCCTTGCTCAACACGCGTATCCGGTCAACCACGTCCGGGTCCGTGTCAGCTACGCACAGCCGGATCCCCTTGGCGTGCAGGCTTCCATCGCCCATGAAGTACCCGACCAGCTCACTCAGCACGGCGTCGACGCTGTCTGGCACCTGGATGTCGCGGTCGCCCGTGTAGTAGGCCTGATCGAGCACCGGGAGGGCGACCCGCCGAGCGTCGCCGACTGTCCCACCGAGCTGCATGGGCACCAGGTCTCCACGGGCGATGTCGGTGAGCCGCTTCCAGGTCCACTGGCCCGAAGTCGGGTCGACGACCTTGATGCGGTGCGCCAGCGTGCCCTGGATGCGGTATCCGCCCTTGGTCACGATGCGGCGCGTGGGCTCCTCGCCGTTGATGAAGAACTTCGTCGCGGAACGTGCGCCCTCGTCGGTGGAGACCTGGATGTCGAGGTCCTGCCACGTGTCGCCGTACACGTCACCGAGTTCCCGGAGCCGCAGCAGGCCGCGGTCAGTCGTCACCAGGGTGTCGCCGACGAGGCATCCCGTTGGCGCGAGCACGGAAGCCTGCGCGTTGCGCCAGCCGTTGCGCCCACCGAGCTGGTTGACCTTCGCCCACTCGTCCGTGGCAGCGGCGAAGATGTCGCGATCCATGTCGTCCATCCGCCGGGCAGCGTCGTTGGCCGCGGCGTGCTTGCGCATGATCCGTGCGTGCGCGGTGGCGTTGCGGGCATACCCCTCGTACGGGCCGACGATCCCAGCCAGCTCCGCCGAGCGACGGTAGGAGGTGGCCGTCATCAGCGACGTGATCGCCCCGGCGAGAGCCCGACCGCCGTCGGAGTCGTAGGCGTGACCCGACGTCATCAGCAGTGCGCCCAAGTTCGCGTAGCCGATGCCCAGCTGACGGTAGGCCCGGGTGTTCACCCCGATCGCCTGGGTCGGGAAATCGGCGAAGCAGATCGAGATGTCCATTGCGGTAATGATCAGCTCGACCGCTCCCACGAACTTCTGCACGTCGAAGGTGTCGTCGTCCCGCAGGAATTTCAGCAGGTTGAGCGACGCCAGGTTGCATGACGTGTTGTCGAGGCTCAGGTACTCCGAGCATGGGTTAGATGCGGTGATTCGTCCGGTTTCCGGATTCGTGTGCCAGTCGTTAATCGTGTCGTCGTACTGGATACCGGGGTCGGCGCACTCCCATGCCGCCTGGGCGACGTTGCGGAACAGCGCCTTGGCATCGACGGTGTCGATGACCTCGTGCGTCTTGCGGGCCCGCAGCCCGAACTGTCCGCCCTCCTCGACCGCCCGCATGAACTCGTCGGTCACCCGCACCGAGTTGTTGGCGTTCTGGTACTGGACCGAGGTGATGTCGTGCCCCCCGAGGTCCATGTCGAAACCGGCGTCGCGCAGGACCCGGATCTTGTCCTCTTCACGCGCCTTGGTCTCTATGAACTCCTCGATATCGGGGTGGTCGATGTCGAGAACGACCATCTTCGCGGCCCGCCGGGTGGCACCGCCGGACTTGATCGTGCCGGCCGACGCGTCGGCGCCGCGCATGAAGCTGACCGGGCCGGACGCCGTGCCGCCGGAGGAGAGCAGCTCCTTAGACGAGCGAATCCGCGACAGGTTCAGCCCGGCACCCGAGCCACCCTTGAAGATCAGACCTTCCTCGCGATACCAATTAAGTATCGAATCCATAGTGTCGTCGACGCTCAGGATGAAGCAGTTGTGCACACGCAGGCCGCCCGCGGACAGATACTCCCCGCTCTCGGTCTGGATGTCGTAGACGTCCATCTCGCCCCGCGACTCGATGTCTGCGATCTCCAGGCGCTTCACCGGCCGGGCTGCCAGACCGGGCAGATCGAACGACCGCTCGAGCTTCGCGGTCTTGATCTCGTCGACGAAGCCGATCTCGTCGGCGAAGATCCGTCGGTCGCCCGCGCTCTGGATGCGAACCCCCCACAGATCGTGCCGGTTGGCACGCTTCTCGGGCTTGCGCCCTACCCGGGCGAAGACGCCGAAGCGGCTCAGCAAGGCTTGCACGCCGCGCACCAGCTCCTCACCGATCATGTCGAGCCCGACGAGCGTCGATCGATCCCGTCGCGACACGTAGCCCTCGGCCTGGAACAGGCTGCGCAGGTAGGCGGCAACCACCGGCAGTGGTGCGGCGTACAGCTGTGCCGGCACGGTCTGCGCCACTCCGCGCAGACGCAGACTCCACTTGTCGACAAACGGCTCCAGCAACTGGCCGTACAAGCGTGTGCGCCGGCAGTCCAGGTCAGCGCGTTGCGTCGCCACCCGCCGCTCGTGGCGGTGCACATCGGGTAGCACGACGTCCAGGGCGGACGTCACCCAAGCCAACTCGGCGTCATTGACCGTCATCGCCTCGATCGTGAGCGACTTATTCGTGCCGGTGTACTGGCGGACGAAACCGTCAGCCTGCAACCAGCCGGCCAGCGCCGCCTCGGCCACCTCGCGCGCATCGATCTCGGCCTCGCCGAATGCCGGGCGGCGATGCCATTCGAGCTGGTCGCCGATGGCCAGCTGTCCCGCGGGCAAGAACGATCCGGTGCCCGCACCGGAACTTCTCCACACGAGGTGGTCCGCCGTGACGTCGAGCGTATGACCCGCCTTCGTGGTGATGCGCAGGACCGGCTTGATGCCGTTGCGCTTCGTCGCGCGCACTGTCGTGACGCCGTGTGCGTCGAAAACCTTGGTGCCGACGGCGTCGTGCTCGACGAGTTGCCCGATCGGGACGAGTCCGGCCGACGTGCTGACCAAAGAGTCGTACGGCTGGCACGCCGAGACTTGCTGCGGGGAGCTGGTTCCGACGTTGAACCACACCGGCGAGTTGAAGCTGAACACCTGGTGCAGCAGCATCCAGGTCAGCTCCCGCTCGAACAGCTCGGCGTCCGCGGCTGATGCGAAGTAGCCGTTGAGCTCCCCGGCCGCCCGGTATTGGTGGACGACCCGGTCGATGAGCTGACGCAGCGACCATTCCCTGGTGTCGCTGCCCACCGCCCCGCGGAAGTACTTCGTGGTGACGATGTTGGCCGCGTTCACCGACCAGAAGCCCGGGAACTCCACGCCGCGCTGCTCGAAGTTGATCGAGCCGTCACGCCAGTTCGTCATGACGACGTCGCGGCGCTCCCAGGTCACCTCGTCGTAGGGATGCACATCCGGGGTCGTAAAGAGGCGGCGCACCTGCAACCCGTCCGCCGGAAAGTGTGGCTCGGGCACCCGCTGCTGCGGTTCGTGGGCACCCGTCTCGACGGCCTCGGTCATCGTGTGTTCTCCCTCTCCCTGGATGGCTGGTTCTTTCGGTGGTCGTTACGCAACTCGGTGATCGCCTTCTCGAAGTCGTCGGTCGAGCTGAAGCTCTGGTAGACGCTCGCGAACCGCAGATAGGCGACCTCGTCGAGTTCGCGGAGCGGGCCGAGGATGGCGAGTCCCACCTCGTCGCTCGGCACCTCGGCGACGCCGGCGGCACGCACGCTGTCTTCGACGGCCTGCGCGAGCTGCGCGAGCGCATCCTCGTCGACCGGCCGTCCTTGACAGGCCCGGCGTACCCCGTTGACCACCTTGCCCCGGCTGAACGGTTCGGTCACCCCGCTGCGCTTGATGACCGCGAGGGTGGCCTCCTCGACCGTGGTGAACCGCCGCCCGCACTGCGGGCAGCTGCGACGGCGGCGGATTACCTGGCCTTCGTCTTGCTCGCGGGAGTCGACGACGCGCGAGTCGGGATGACGGCAATACGGGCAGCGCATCGGATTCGCCTCCTTCGCGAGTGTCGCGGTGCCTCTGGTCGAGGTGCCCGTCACGGTTCGCCGGCTCGGGACGGTCCTGTGGGTATCTCTTCCGCTCTGTGGACCGCTAAACCCAATCTGTGGCGAACTTACACCAGTGTAACTACTAGATGTAGGGGTTGACAGTAGAACGACGTCCGTCTTTGCGCAAGACATGTTTCGGGCGTGTCGCCGCGCTCACGACCCATCAGTCAACCGGTCCGCAGTAGCTGACCGGGGACAAGCACCGGCGACCTGAGCTGGTTGATCCGCTCGAGGTCAGCAACGACCTGTCGGGGATCGCGCTCGGGTGCGACGGTCGCCGCGATCGACCAGAGGGTGTCCCCGCTGCGCACCGTGATCGAGTCCGGACGCCCGTCAACCGCGCTCACGGCCGGTGCCGAGAGGTGGGCGATCCACAGCAGCGCGCCCGCCAGCAGCGCGGTGAGTCCGGCGAGGGCGCCGACCCCCCGCCGGGTCAACCGCAATGGCGCTGGTGTAGCCGCGTCAGGAGCCGCATCCAGAGCGCCCGCGATGGCACGCAGATCGGGCCGTACCGCTGTCTCCTCGGATAACCGCGACGACACAGGCCGGACCGCGCGCGGTATCGCCAATCGCTCGGGTCGCGGGCGGAACGCCAGGATTGTCGCGCCCTGCTGCGCGACCGGACGCACAGGAACACCGCCCCGGGCTACCGGCGGAATCACTACGGCGGGCGGGAATTCGGTGGCTGCGAATAGGTGGGACATCTCGATCTACCTCGCTGACATTCGCGGAACAGACGATGGGACGACGCAGGCGATCCGCTAGTCGAACAATCGTTCTATCGAACGCCTGTGCGGTCAGGTGTACCACCGGCCACCGACAAGAACCATCGCCCCTCGGCGTGTCGTTCGAACAGATGTTTGAGATTATGGGCAGATCGGATTACCGTTCGAGTCAGCGGGTCTGCCGCGTCGGCCCAGTCCCAGTCGGCCCGGCGGATCAACGACAAGAACACGGACCAACGACAAGAACAGGAGATCCCCCGTGCCTCGAAAGCCGCAGCCGACCGTCTCGCGCCGTAAGGCCGCATCGACGGCCCGACCCACCGGCGCCGCCGGAAGGCCGCGATCCCCCGGCGCCGCCGTCACGCCATTGCCCATTGGAAGCCCCGGCGACGGGCTCACGGCCCGTCAGCGCGTCATCCTCGACGTCATCCGCGACGCGGTCGAGCGGCGCGGCTATCCGCCGAGCATCCGGGAGATCTGTGAGGCGGCGGGCCTGTCCTCCACCTCCAGCGTGGCGCATCAGCTCGCGGCCCTGGAGGCCAAGGGCTACCTGCGGCGCCACGCCGGCCAGCCCCGGGCCGTCACCGTGCAGGCATCCCACGCACAGCCAGCCAAGAGCCGACCGGGGCGCCGCAAGGCCCAAGCTGCCCCAGAGCACGCCTCGGCACCGGTGTACGTCCCCATGGTCGGCCGGATCGCCGCCGGCGGCCCCATCCTCGCGGAGGAAATGGTCGAGGACGTCCTCCCGCTGCCCCGCACGCTCGTCGGTGAGGGGACACTGTTCATGCTGCGGGTCGCCGGCGACTCGATGATCGACGCGGCGATCTCGGACGGCGACTGGGTGGTGGTCCGCCAGCAGCCGGTCGCGGAGAACGGCGACATCGTGGCGGCGATGATCGACGGCGAGGCCACCGTGAAGACGTGGCGGCGCCGCGACGGTCATGTCTGGCTGCTACCGCATAACGCCGCGTACTCGCCGATCCCCGGCGACGACGCGACCGTCCTCGGCCGAGTAGTCGCGGTCCTGCGGAAGGTCTGAGTCAGCCGGCGGCCGGGGGCTGCTGGTCGGGCTTCGGGGTCCGCGCCGTAACGGGCTGCGACTCACTTGCCGTTGGGGGCGGCGCGACGGCGGTCTGCTCGGACTGGGCGCCCTTCGGCCCGTCGCGCGTCGCGTCGTCGTCACCCATCCCCTTCATCTCGGTCTTGAAGATGCGCAGCGAGCGACCCACCGAGCGCGCCATGTCCGGCAGCTGCTTCCAGCCGAAGAACAGCACGGCGAACACGATTAGCAAGGGGATCAGGTGCCCAGGAGCGAACAAGTCCACGGCGAGCTCCCTTTCGGCTTCGGCTGCGCGGATACTGCTAGGAGCCTACGCCAAGAGCCGTGTCGTAGGGGGCGAGCGCGGCGGCGAGCTCGTCGTTCACCCGGGCATTGACCAGCGTGCCCTCGCCGGTGTGCTCGGTCGAGAGCACCTCGCCGTTACCATGGATTAGCGCAACCAGGTCGCCCCGGGTGTAGGGCACGAGTACGGTCAGCTCGACGTGTGGGCTGGGCAACTGCTCCTCGAGCACCGCCTGCAGCTTGTCGATCCCGTCGCCAGTCGTGGCCGAGACGTACAGCGCCGCCGGGGCCAACCGCCGCAACCGGAGCAGCATGTCCGGGTTCGCGGTATCGATCTTGTTGAACACCAGCTGCTCCGGCACGTCCAGCGCTCCGAGGTCGGCAAAGACCTCCCGCACCGCGCGGATCTGCACCTGCGGATCGGCGTCGGAGGCATCGACCACGTGCAGGATCAGGTCGGCGTCGGCTACTTCCTCGAGCGTCGAGCGGAACGCCTCGACGAGCTGGGTCGGCAGGTGCCTGACGAAGCCGACCGTGTCCGCGAGCGTGTACGGACGTCCGTCAGACGCCTGGCAACGGCGCACGGTGGGGTCCAGCGTTGCGAACAGCGTGTTGTCGACCAGGACACCGGCGTCAGTGAGGAGGTTGAGCAGCGAAGACTTGCCGGCGTTCGTGTAGCCGGCGATCACCACGCTCGGCACTTGGCGGTCGACCCGCTGCGCGCGCTTGACGTCTCGGGCTGTCTTCATGTGCGCGATCTGCTTGCGCAGCTTCGCCATCCGCGACTTGATCCTGCGCCGGTCGATCTCGATCTTGGTCTCGCCCGGGCCCCGGCCGCCGATACCTGCGCCGCCGGCGGCCCGGCCGCCTACCTGACGGGACAGCGACTCGCCCCAACCGCGCAGGCGTGGCAGCAGATACTGCATCTGGGCGAGCTCCACCTGCGCCTTGCCCTCCTTGGAGCGGGCGTGCTGGGCGAAGATGTCCAGGATCAGCGCGGTGCGGTCGACGACCTTGACCTTAACCACGTCCTCCAGCTGGCGCAGCTGACCGGGTGTCAGCTCGCCGTCGCAGATCACCGTGTCAGCCCCGGCGCCGTTCACGATGTCGCGCAGCTGCTTGGCCTTGCCGGATCCGATATAGGTCGCTGGATCGGGCTTGCCACGCCGTTGGATGAGGCCGTCCAGCACCTGCGAACCGGCCGTTTCAGCGAGCCGGGCCAGCTCGATGAGCGAGTTCTCGGCCTCGTCCAGGGAGCCCGCCGTCCAGACACCGACGAGCACCACACGCTCGAGGCGCAACTGGCGGTACTCAACCTCGCTGATATCGGCGAGCTCCGTCGACAGGCCCGCCACGCGGCGCAGCGCCTGGCGCTCTTCGAGTTCGTAGCCGCCCTGGTCGTCAAATGATTCGGTCATCGGTATCCATCGTTACATGGTGTGCCGACCAGGGCGAGGCGATTACCCTCCAGCCGCAGCCAGCCAGGCCGGGTCCAGTTCGATATCACCGACCAGCACGGCCGGGCCGGTCAGGGACATCGTGCCGTCCCGAAATCGCTCGACCTGCGTGGTACCGCCGGGCACGTCGACCCGCCAACCGCTGCCGGAGGTCGCGCCCGCAGCGGCCACTGCGGCGCAGATCCCCGTTCCGCACGATCGTGTCTCGCCGACGCCCCGCTCGTGCACCCGCATGACCAGATGCCGCTCACCGGCCCGTACCACGAACTCGACGTTCTGCCCTTCAGGAAAGGGCGGATCGACTTGCGGCGGGCTCGCGAGGTCGAGCGTGCCCAGCGTCTGCCCATCGGCAAGCGTGACCACCACATGCGGGTTGGGCACCCGGACGGCGACACCGGGCGTGTCGACAATCTGCGCGGAGACGCTTACCCGTGGGCGGACGTCCAGGATCGTGGCAGCGCCCATCTCGACCCTGATCTGACCCTCTCGGGTCAATTCCGCAGTCCGCACCCCGCCGCGGGTCGCGACCGCCGTCCTCTCGCCGACGAGGCCTTCTCGCCGCAGGTACCTGACGAAGACGCGCACCCCGTTTCCGCACATTTCGGCGACGGATCCGTCGGCATTGCGGTAGTCCATGAAGAACGGGGCACCCGGTGCGAACTCCTTGGCATCCGGGTCGTTCTCGCTGCGGACGACGCGCAGTACGCCGTCCGCGCCGACGCCGGCGTGCCGATCGCACAGCGCACGGACCAGAGCAGGCGACAGATCAATGCGGCCGTCCAGATCGGGCAGCACGACGAAGTCGTTCCCCGTGCCGTGGCCCTTCACCACCCGCACACCGCTCACCTGCTCAGGGTATGCACGGTATGCGTGACGTCGTCGAGAAGGTTCGGCGACGCGGCGTCGAACCAGCGCACCCGCGGGTCTCGGCGGAACCAGGACCGCTGTCGGCGCACGGAACCGGCGGGTGGCCCGGATGGTGATCGCGACGGCCTCGCTCAGGTCGCCGACCACGATGCCGTCGTCGCCCACGCAGCCCAGCAGCTGCGCGTAGCCCAGGGCTTTGCCCGCCGTCGGGCTCGTCCGCAGGCCCTTCGGAAGCAGCCGCCTGACCTCGTCCAGCAGGCCGCGGTCCATCATCCCGTGCACCCGTGCGGCCACCCGGTCGTCCAGGTCGTCACGATCCAGGCCGAGCTGCACGCAGTCATACACCGACTCGAACGCGGGCATGGTGGCCGCGAACGGCCGACCGGTCAGCTCGATCACCTCAAGTGCCCGGACGATACGCCGGCCGTTGGTCGGCAGGATCGACTTGGCCGCCTCGGGGTCGACGCTGTGCAGCCGGGAGTGCAGCGCGGGGGCGCCGATATGCGCCAGCTCGGCATCGAGGCGGCGGCGGATCGGCGGCGACTCACCGGGGAACTCCAGCCGGTCCAATGCGCCGCGCAGGTACAGACCGGACCCGCCGACCAGAATCGGCAGCTTGCCCCGGCCGTGGATCGCCGAGATCGAAGCCCGGGCCAGCTGCTGGTACTCGGCAACGGCCGCGGACTTGTCGATCGGCCAGATGTCGAGCAGGTGATGCGCGATGCCGCCGCGCTGCCCCGGCGTCAGCTTCGCCGTGCCGATGTCCATTCCGGCGTAGAGCTGCATCGAGTCGGCGTTGACGATCTCGGCGTCCTGTCGCTGGGCTAGTGCCACGGCCAGGTCGGACTTGCCGGTCGCGGTTGGTCCGACGAGGGCGATGACCCGACGGTCAGCCACGGCGGGCCCAGGCGGGATGCGACGCCGACCACGGAGGAGGTCGCCAGCGCCTCGTGCCGACGATCACGCAAGCCACGCTAA
>CAWIUB010000016.1:0-143508 GCA_963839175.1 uncultured Actinomycetota bacterium | reverse complement strand
CTCCGGAGGCGGGAGCGCAGGTTCGAATCCTGTCGGGGGCACCACGCTGCAGGGCCCATTTACGGGGCTGCAGCCGAATCCGGTGATCTTGGTAGCTTGATCAACTCGCCGTTAGTCCGCGAAACGCCTGCAGGAAGTCCGCGCGAGGCGGCGACCGCGGCGTCCAGGTCGGCGGTCGGACGATACGTGCGCCGGCCATCGTCGAGCAGCTGTTCGGTGGCCGGGTCGAGGATCAGTCGCCGCCAGCGTCGCGGGGCAGCCGGCAGCCGCCCGCATAGCACCGCGGCGACCGCCAGCCGGGGCAGGTGACCGCGTCGAACCCGGTCACGCCGGCCGGCTCGTCCAGCCACGCCGGGGGTCCCGCGTCGCCCAATCGGACTCGGAATCCGAACCCATGTTTGAATAGTACTGAACCGCCCCGGCATCCTATCCAGCAAGAATCACCTTATTTTTCGGTGGATTCCCGCTTGGTTCGGCCTACGTCGGCGGACTGGAACCGGCGCGCGCACGTGTGATGCAACGATGGCGCATTGCAAGGCCCACGCAAACGATCCGCTCCGCACCGTTGCGGCGGCGAGTGGCCTGTGTTCTCAGTTGATGACCACGGGTGTGCCGACGGGCGCCCAGTTGTACAGCCAGGCGATCCCCGCCAGTGGCATATGAACGCAGCCGTGCGAACCGTCGGTCCGGTATTTCGCGCTGCCGTAGGGAAAAGTCTGCCACGCCGAGTCATGAAACCCGAACAACGGCGCGTCAAAGGGAATCCAGTAGTTGACCACGTATTGGTCGCCGGTGAGCAGGGTTAGCGTCTGGTTGGTCAGCTTGGCCTGGATGACGTATGTCCCGGTCGGCGTGTGGTAGTCCTCGGTCGGGATGCCGGTCGTGACGGCGGTTTGGTAGGCCAGGCGAGTGCCAGCGCACATCCATTCGTGCTGCTGGGCCACGCTGACCCGCACGAGATGCGGTCGGGTGTTGACCGCGCACGGGTTGGGCATGGGTGGCGTGGTCCTCACCGTGTGCGTCGCAGACGGCCGGGTCATGGGTGCGGCCAGCACGGCGCGAGCAGCGGACCCGCCCCCGGCTCCGGATCCGGAGCCGCCTACCGTCGCCGAGCAGGCGGCCAGCACGCAGCCGACGACGGCCACGCCGACGAGCACGATCGACCGATGCACGGCGTCAGCATATTGAGCGGCTCAGGACTCCGCGGCTAGCACGTCCAGCGCGTGCTGCAGGTCGGCCGGATAGGGCGAGCTGAACGTCACCGGCCGACCTGTCGCTGGATGCGGCATCGTCAATGCGCGCGCGTGCAACCACTGCCGGGTCAGCGCCAACCGGCGCGCCAGGACCGGATCGGCCCCGTAGGTGAGATCTCCGACGCACGGGTGGCGAATCGCGGCCATATGGACCCGGATCTGATGAGTGCGGCCGGTCTCCAGGTTCACGTCCAGCAGCGACGCGGCTCGGAAGGCCTCGACCGTCTCGTAGTGCGTCACGCTTGGGCGCCCGCCCGCAACGACCGCGAACTTGTAGTCGGCCCCCGGATGACGGTCGATGGGAGCGTCGATCGTGCCGCGGCTCGGGTCCGGGTGACCTTGGACCAGCGCCGAGTACCGCTTGTCCACGCTGCGGTCCTTGAACGCCCGCTTCAGCAGCGTGTAGGCCCGCTCGCTCTTAGCGACAACCATGACGCCCGTCGTGCCCGAGTCCAGCCGGTGCACCACGCCTTGGCGTTCGGCTGCGCCGGAGGTCGCGATCCGGTAGCCCATGGCGGCCAGGCCCTGGACGACGGTCGGGCCGGTCCATCCTGGGCTGGGGTGCGCGGCGACCCCCACCGGCTTGTCGACGACCACGATGTCCTCGTCGTCGTGCAACACGACCAGCCCATCGACCACCGTAGGCTCCATGGCAGGCCCGGGCGGAGCCGGTGGAACGCGGACCTCGAGCCATGCCCCGCCGCGTACCCGGGCAGATCGGGCGACGACGCGCCCGTCGACTGTCACGTCCCCGGCATCGACCAAGCTCGCGGCCAGCGTGCGGGACAGGCCGAACAGCCGGGCGAGCGCGGTATCCAGCCGCAGGCCGTCTAGGCCGTCCGGGATGGGCAGCAGCCGCGGTTCGCTCACGGTTTGCGGGAGCCGCGCGTGCCGTCCAGGTTGACGCCAAGCAGCGCAACCACCGCTGTGAGCACTGCTCCGCACACGATCGCGGCGTCGGCGAGGTTGAAGACCGGCCAGACATGCCCGTCGTCTGCGAACAGGCTGATCCAGTCGACCACATGCCCCCGGCCCACGCCCGGCGTACGGAAGATCCGGTCGACCAGGTTGCCGAGCGCCCCACCCAGGATCAGCCCGAGGGAGATCGCCCAAGCGGCCGACCGCAGCCGGCCGGCAGTGCGGATGATGACCGCCACGACCACGAGCGCGATGACCGTCAGCACGATCGTCGCGCCGGTCCCAAGAGAGAACGCCGCGCCGGAGTTGCGAGTCTCGACCAGGTAGATCGCGCCACCCAGCAGCCGCACCGGAGCGTGGTCGTCTAGCTGAGCCGCCACGATGACCTTGCTGAGGACGTCTGCGGCAAGGGCAAACAGCGCCACGGCGGCGAAAAGTCGAATCCGCCGTGGGCGGGTCGACCCTGGCTGAGCAGGAGAATCGCCGATGCGCGCCTTGTTTGCCGAGCTTTCCGTGGAACTCACGAGTTCATTGTCGCTTACCGAGCGCCGCCACGTCGGCGATCAGCGGCGTTCCTCCCGCTGCTTGCATGCCACATCGAGCGTCGCCATCGGGAACGCCTTGAGCCGCGCCTTGGGAATCGGCTTTCCGCAGCTCTCGCAGAACCCATACGTGCCGGCGTCGATCCGCTCGACGGCGCGCTGGATCTGAGTCAACAGATCCAGCCGGTTGGCCGCGATCGACAGCTCCTGCTCGCGCTCGAACGTCTTGCTCCCTGCGTCGGCCTGGTCGTCGCCGGCCCCGTCGGTGCTCGACGACTGCAGCTCGTTGAGGTCCTGCAGCGAACGGTCGTACTCGGTCTGCATCGCCTGCAACTCGGAGACCAGCTCGCGGCGGACCTCACGTAGCTCGGCGGCCGTCCATTCCGAGCCGTGCGGCACCGCGACGGTGGCCCGTTTGGCGACCGGCCCCTTGCCAAGGGCGGGCGGCATCTTGGTGGGAGCCTTCGCGGCGGCCGACGTGGCGGGAGCCTTCTTCGCTGCCGGCTTCGCGGCCGCCTTGGCGGCGCTCTTCTGGATCGGCGCGCGGTTGGCCGCAGAGGCCTTCGCTGTGGGCTTCGCCGGGGCGCCCTTCTTGACCGGCGCGGTGGCCCTGCTCGCCGGTGACTTCGCGGCCGCCTCCTTGGCCGCAGCGGCCTTCGCGGTGGGCTTCGGTGCGGCCTTCTTCGCCGGGGCATTCGCGGTTGACTTCACCACCGGCGCCGCCTTCCTCGCACCGGCGCCCCGTAGGGCGCGGCCGATGCGTCTCGCTAACGCGGGCATGACTCCCCCTCTTCCGCACGACACGCGTGCCCGGCTGCCAGCACGGGTACGCGCAGGTAGGCTGCGATCCGCGCCCGCAAAGGCGGCAAATATACGAGCCTGCGCAGCGCACCGCCACTGGGCGCGCCGGTCCAGGGGGACAAATGCCGCCGGAGCCCCGCCTTGGACGGCTAGGATGCGTACGTACGACGTCCGCGACGACGAGGACAGCTAGCCACGGAGCCCAGCCGCGAGCGACCCGGGGACGGTGTGAGCCCGGGGGCATGGCCCGAGGTGAGATCACCTCCGAGCACCGGAAGAACGAGCCAACCGGCTCCAGTAGACCCGGAACGAACGAAGTGGGTGCCTGCCACGGCAGGTGCCAACGAGGGTGGTACCGCGGTGCGGCCAGACCGGCCACATCGTCCCTCGGCCAGCAGCACCAGCCGAGGAGTCCCCACCGTCATGATGAGTGAGCATCGCTTGCGCGCGAAGAGCGCGCGGGCGGCACCGAGCGGAGCGAATTCGGCGATGAGCGCTCGCGCGAAGAGCCAAGCCAGCTACCGCTACCAGCCGCTCCCGCCGCACGTCGATCTGCCGGCGCTCGACCGTGAGGTCATCGAGACCTGGCGGGCGACCAAGGTCTTCCAGCGCAGTCTCGAGCAGACCGCGGCCGGCCCGCCCTGGACGTTCTACGAAGGGCCGCCGACCGCCAACGGCATGCCCGGCACCCACCACGTCGAGGCGCGGGTGTTCAAGGACGTCTTCCCACGGTTCAAGACCATGAAGGGCCAGCACGTGGCCCGGATGGCCGGGTGGGACTGCCATGGGCTGCCGGTCGAACTCGCCGTCGAGAAGGAACTCGGCTTCACCGGGAAGCCTGACATCGAGGCGTACGGCATCGCCGAGTTCAACGCGAAATGCCGTGAGTCGGTGCAGCGCCACGTCGGCGCATTCGAGGCGATGAGCGAACGGATGGGCTACTGGGCCGACTACCAGCACGCCTACTGGACGATGAGCCCGGACTACGTCGAGTCGGTCTGGTGGGCGCTAAAGCAGATCTTCGACAAGGGCCTGCTCGTCGAGGACTACCGGGTGACGCCGTACTGCCCGCGGTGCGGCACCGGGCTTTCCGACCACGAGCTCGGCCAGGAGGGCGTCTATCGGGAGGTCGTCGACCCGTCGGTGTACGTCCGCTTCCCTCTCACCTCGGGTCCCTGGGCGGGTGAAGCCGACCTGCTCGTCTGGACGACGACCCCGTGGACGCTCGTGTCCAACACCTCGGTCGCGGTGAACCCGAACGTCGGCTACCTGGTGGTGGAGGAACCCGACGGCACCGTGCTGGTGCGCTTCGGCGACGGTGCCTCGGGCGACCGGCTGCCCGATGGCGGGACGATCCGCGCCCGGCATCAGGGGCGCGAGATGGAGGGCTGGACGTACCGCCGGCCGTTCGAGCTGGTCGAGATGCCGGCAGCAACCGGGGCCACCCCGCCGAACAGCGTGGTGCTCGCCGACTACGTCACAACCACTGACGGCACCGGTCTGGTGCACCAAGCGCCAGCGTTCGGTGCCGACGACCTGGCCGCGGGGCGGGCGTACGGCCTGCCCGTGGTCAATCCGATCGGCCCCGACGGCCACTTCGCCGACGACGTGCCACTGGTGGGCGGCATGTTCTTCAAGGACGCCGACGAGCCCCTGGTGGCCGATCTGAAGGCACGCGGCCTGCTGTACCGGCACGTTCCGTACGCGCACTCGTACCCGCACTGCTGGCGCTGCCACACCCCCCTGATGTACTACGCGCTCCCGTCCTGGTACGTGCGCACGACCGTGATCAAGGATCGGTTGCTGGCCGAGAACGAGGCGACGAACTGGTTCCCGGAGACGATCAAGTACGGCCGCTACGGCGACTGGCTGACCAACAACGTCGACTGGGCGCTGTCCCGCGACCGCTATTGGGGCACTCCGCTGCCGATCTGGCGCAACGACACCGACCCGTCGCGCATGGTGTGCGTGGGCTCGCTGGCCGAGCTGTGCGAGCTCTCCGGGGTGAATCTTCGCGACCCGCACCGCCCGTTCGTCGACGAGGTCATTTTCACCCGGCCCGGCGAGGACGGCACCTACCGACGCGTCCCGCAGGTGATCGACGCGTGGTTCGACTCTGGGTCGATGCCGTTCGCGCAGTTCGGCGCACCGCACCGCAACGCCGAACTCGCCCGCGAGAACTACCCGGCCGATTTCATCTGCGAGGCAATCGACCAGACCCGCGGCTGGTTCTACACGCTGATGGCCGTGGGCACCCTGGTGTTCGACCACAGCTCGTACCGCAACGTCGTGTGCCTGGGCCTGCTGCTCGCTGAGGACGGCCGCAAGATGAGCAAACACCTGGGCAACATCCTCGAGCCGATGCCGCTGATGGAGGAGCACGGCGCCGACGCCGTGCGCTGGTTCATGGTCGCGGCCGGTTCGCCGTGGTCGTCCCGGCGGGTGGGCCACAAGATCCTGGACGAGATCGCCTCCAAAGTGCTGCGCACCTACTGGTCCGTGGCGTCGTTCCAGTCGCTCTACGCGCGCGCCAACGACTGGACGCCCGTATCCACGGGCTCGGTCTCCGAGCAGACCGTACCCATGGGCTCGGTCTCCGAGCAGACCGAGCCTGCGGCGCCTGGACTTGCAGTCGGCGCCGTGCCCATGGGCTCGGTCTCCGAGCAGACCGAGCCTGCGACGCCTGGACTTACAGTCGGCGCCGTGCCCATGGGCTCGGTCTCCGAGCAGACCGAGCCTGCGACGCCTGGACTTACAGTCGGCGCCGTGCCCATGGGCTCGGTCTCCGAGCAGACCCCGCTGGACCGGTGGGCGCGGTCAGAGGTCCATCGGCTCGTGGCCGAGGTTGACGACGCGCTGGAGAGCTTCGACACACAGCGCGCCGGCCGGGCGCTCGCCGCCTACGTCGACGACCTGTCCAATTGGTACGTGCGCCGCTCGCGCCGACGGTTTTGGGGCGGCGATCCGGCCGCGCTGTCGACACTGCACGAGTGCCTGCACGTGCTGACCCGGCTGCTGGCCCCGTTCGTGCCGTTCGTCACTGAGAAGGTCTGGGGCGCCTTGTTCGCCTCCGACGAGGCCGACTCGGTCCACCTCGCGTCCTGGCCGCGAGCCGATTTCGCCGCGATCGACGACGAGTTGCGCGGGCAGGTTGCCCTGGTGCGGCGAGTCGTCGAGCTGGGCCGCGCGGCGCGTGCCGAGTCCGGCGTGAAGACCCGTCAGCCGCTCGCCCGTGCGCTGGTGTCGGCTCCGGGCTGGGCGGACATCCCTGCGACGCTGCGTGCCGAGGTCACGGACGAGCTGAACGTCCGTGAGCTGGCCGATCTCGCCAGCGCCGGCGAGCTGGTGGAGCTGTCCGTCAAGCCGAACTACCGGGCGCTCGGCAAGCGGTTCGGCCCGGATACCCAGGAGGTTGCGCAGGCGATCTCGGCCGCGGATCCCGCGCAGCTGGTCGCCGCATACCGGGCCGGCGCGGTACACGTCGTCGTGAACGGCGAGCCGGTCGCTGTCAGCGGCGACGAGATCGTCGTCAACGAGACCCCGCGATCGGGTTGGGCCGTGGCCAGCGACGCCGCCGAGACGGTCGCGCTGGATCTGGAGCTCACCCACGAGCTGCGCCAGTTGGGGCTGGCCCGCGACGTCGTGCGGGTCGTCCAGGAAGCCCGCAAGGCGGCGGGCCTCGATGTCACCGACCGCATCGAGCTGTGGTGGCGCGTGGGTGGCTCACCGGAGCCGGCCGAGGCGATCCGGACTCATCAGGAACAGCTGGCCGACGAGGTGCTGGCGGTGCGCATGACCGAAGGGGCTCCGGACGACCCGGCCGGACTGTTCCACACCGAGGAAGACGACCTCGGACTGCACGTGTGGCTACGGCGTGGGACGGTACGCGATCAGCCCTGAGCAGCGCCCTGCGTCACCTCGGCGGCGTCGCGCTGCTGCTGACCAGGCTGCGCCGGCTCGGCTCGGCCGCTCGCGTCCAGATCGCGCAGCTGGGATTCCAGGTAGCTCTTGAGCCGGGTGCGATACTCCCGCTCGAACGTGCGCAGCTGCTCGACCCGCCGCTCCAGCGACTCCTTGCGCTGTTCGAACTGGGCGGTGATCGTCGACGCGCGCTGCTCGGCGTCGCGGAGGGCCTGCGCAGCCTGCGTCTGAGCCTCGCCGAGGTGCTTTTCCGATGCCGTCTTGGCATCGGTGATCGTGGCTTGAGCGTTGGCCTGTGCTTCGGCCAGCAGCCGGTCGGCCTCGGCCTTCGACTGGGCCAGGTGGGTGTCGGCGGTCTGCTGGGCCAGCGCCAGCATCTGCACCGCCTGGACGTGATGAGCCTCACTGCCGGCTGACGCCCCCTCGGCCGGGGCTTGCTGCGCGGCAGCAGCCGCCTGCTGGGCGTGCTGCAGATCCTGCCGGCTCTGCGCCAGCGCCTGCTCCGCCTGGGCCAGCTGCTGCTGTAGCGCCACGACCTGCTGGGCCGCACCGTCGTGGCCCGAAGCGACGGCCTGCTCCAACTCGCCGATGCGCACCTTGAGGCGGCTGTTCTCGTCGCGGACAGCCGCGAGCTCGGCCGGGTTGGCGCCGCCCCCGCCATTCGTGCCGGCCGCGCCCGGCCGGGAGCGCATGTCGTTGTTCTCCTCGATCAGTCGAGACAGCTCGACCTCGACGACGTCGAGGAACGCGTCGACCTCTTCCTCGTCATATCCGCGCTTACCGATCGGCGGCTTCTTGAAGGCCACATTGTGGACCTCGGCGGGAGTCAGCGGCATAGGGTCACCTCGGGATCGTCAGCTGTGCAGCCGGGCTACCGCGCAGCGTGTTCACGGTGCGGATGATGCAGGTGGTTCGGTGATGATGCAAGCCGGAACCCTCCATCAGGGCCGGCCGACCCCGCCTAGCTGGTCTAGGCAAGGGACAGAGCCAGCAACCGAAGAGCCAGGATACCGATCCACAGGATCATGATGCTCAGGTCAAGGCTCAGACTACCCAGTCGCACCGGCGGGATGAGCCGCCGCAGCAGTTTCACCGGCGGGTCCGTGCTCGCATAGACGAGCTCCAAGCCGACGGCCGTGACGCCGACCGGACGCCACGATCGGGCGAACTGCCGGGTGATGTCGACGATGATGCGCGCCAGCACCAGCAGCAGATACAGGTAGAGAACGAAGGCGATGACACTCCAGAACAGCGTCATCGCAGCGGCTCCTGACAGGTCGGCAAGGGGCGGTCCCCCTCCATGGTGCCAGGAGCCGCGGGCCGACTGTGCGCTACGACTGGTTGAAGAAGCCACCCTCGGCGATGCGCGCCTTGTCTGCCGCGGTGACCGTCACATTGTTCGGACTGAGCAGGAACACCTTGGCGGTGACCCGCTCGATGCGTCCGTGCAGTCCGAAGGTGAGTCCGGCAGCGAAGTCGACGAGGCGCTTGGCGTCCGCGTCGTCCATCTCGGAGAGGTTCATGATCACCGGAGTCGACGAGCGGAAGTGCTCGCCGATGGTTCGGGCCTCGTTGTAGGTGCGTGGGTGCAGCGTGGTGATGCGGTAGCCCGGGTAGTCGCACTCGGCGTATTCGCCGTTCTGGTCGGTGTCGGACCACTCGCGCTGCTGGACGATCTTCGAGTCGCCGCGGGCGTAGCGCGATTCGGCACCGTAGTCACCGTTGCGCGAGGCGGCGCGATGATCGTAGGAGTCGTAGGACTCCTTGCCGTCGGCGACGGCGTCTTCGTCGTCCTCGACCAGGCCGAGATAGACGCCCATCTTCCGCATGGCTCCGGGCATGTCGTCCTCCACTCGCTGCTGCAACGATCTTTGCAGGACGCTAGCCGATATTCCCGCTTCTATGGCCTAGCAACGCCGATCCGATCCGGATGTGTGTCGCGCCGTATTCGACGGCCGCTTCCAGGTCCGCGCTCATGCCAGCCGATATCGAGGCTGCCGCGGGGTATCGGGCGCGCACCCGTTCGGATACCCGGGCCAGGTTCGCGAACGCGACGCGAGGGTCGGCGGCCATCGGGGCCACTGCCATCACCCCGGACAGGTGCAGCCCTTCGGTGGCCGCGACCACGTCGGCAAGCGGCAGGACCCCTGGCTCGGGGACTCCCCCACGTGCCGGATCGCCGTCGAGACTCACCTGGACGAATACCTCGATCCGCCGCTGCGCACGCTGCGCGCCTGCGCCGAGCGCTGCTGCCACCTGCGGCCGGTCGACCGAGTGCACGACGTCGGCGTAGCGGGCGACCGACCGGCACTTGTTCGTCTGCAGCCGCCCGACGAAGTGCCAGCGGGCTGTGGCCCCCGCATCTGCCAGCGCTGCCGACACGTCCGCCACCTTGCCGCGCGCCTCCTGGTCACGGCTCTCGCCGAAGTCGCGGATGCCGAGGCCCGCGAGGATCTCGACGTCCGAGGCCGGAAAGCCTTTGGTGACTGCGACAACCGTGATCGCCCGCGGGTCCCGGCCCACGCGCGAACAGGCGTCGGCCAGGCGGGCGCGAAACGCGGCCAGGGACGCGACGAGCTCCGCCTGTCTGTGGGGGTCGAGCGAACCGGTCACGCCGTGCTCTTGGCCCGGCGCCCGCTAGGGCTTGAGAAAGTCGGGGACGTCAAGCTCGTCGTCAAGATCGATCGCCGCACGGCCGACCCCGGATGCTGGCATCGACCAGGCCGGCTCATGCACCTTGCCCGCCCCGTCGTGGCTTGACCCGTTGGCCGAGCTCGCGACCACGGCAGGCTCGCGCCGCGGCTCGACCTTCTTGTAGGGCAGCTGGCCGCTGTCGAACCCGGCGGCGATGACCGTGACCTTGACCTCGTCACCGAGCGTGTCGTCGATCACGGCGCCGAAGATGATGTTGGCCTCGGGATGCGCAGCCTCGGCCACGAGGGTGGCGGCGTCGTGGACCTCGAACAGGCCGAGGTCCGAGCCGCCATAGATCGACAGCAGCACACCGTGCGCGCCATCCATGCTCGCCTCCAATAGCGGGCTCGCGATGGCGATCTCGGCGGCGTTGCGGGCTCGGCTCTCACTGCGCGACGAGCCGATGCCCATCAGTGCGGACCCGGCCCCACTCATGATGCTCTTGACGTCGGCGAAGTCCAGGTTGATCAGGCCGGGCGTTGTGATCAGGTCGGTGATGCCCTGCACGCCGGAGAGCAGCACCTGGTCGGCGCTGCGGAACGCGTCCATGACGCTCACGTTCTTCTCCGAGATCTGCAGCAGCCGGTCGTTCGGGATGACAATCAGCGTGTCGCATTCGGCGCGCAGCGCGTCTATGCCGTCTTCGGCCTGGGTGGCACGCTTCTTGCCTTCGAAGGCGAATGGACGGGTGACCACGCCGATCGTCAAGGCCCCGAGCTTGCGGGCGATGCTGGCGATGACCGGTGCGCCGCCGGTTCCGGTGCCGCCGCCTTCGCCAGCCGTAACGAACACCATGTCAGCGCCCTTGAGAACCTCTTCGATCTCGTCGCGGTGGTCCTCGGCTGCCTTTCGCCCGACCTCGGGCTGCGCGCCGGCCCCGAGACCACGGGTGAGCTCGCGGCCGACGTCGAGCTTGACGTCGGCATCGCTCATCAGCAGCGCCTGTGCATCGGTGTTCACCGCGATGAACTCGACACCCTTGAGGCCGACTTCGATCATCCGGTTGACGGCATTGACGCCGCCGCCGCCGACACCGACGACCTTGATGACTGCGAGGTAGTTGTGTGGGGGTGTCATGAGCCGGCCTCCGATCGAGCACACTGCAGGAGCACAGGGAGGAGGCCGGCGGGGTATTCGGTCATCAGGCCACCACGCTTGATCGGTGGCCGGGTGGTGGTGTCATGGGCACCTGCTTCCACTCGTCGGTTGTGTCGCTGTGTCTCTGTGTCTCTGTGCCGCTGTTGGCTCACTGCTGACTCGCCGTTGACTCGCCGTGATGAACCCTCACCCTCAAGTAGACCGTTAACGTTATGTCAACCTAGGATGTTGATGCGACGGTACGTAACCGAACGACCGTTTCAAGCAGGCGCGCCGTGTGTCAGCGCGCAAACACCTCCTCCGGGTTGCTGACGTCGAAGACCGACCCAGGCTGCCCGAGCAAGGTGGGCAGTATCCGAGCCTTGTCGGCGCTGCGGTCGGTATTCCCCCAGCGCACCGTGCGCTGGTCGCGCAGCTGCAGGGTGATGGAACCGGGGTCACTCGCCTGGATCGCGGCCAGCTTGCTCAGCACGGCAGCTGGCAGAACGCCCGCGACAGTGGCGACTGCCTCGCCGGTGGCCTCGCCCGCCTCGCCCGGCGGGACGTCGAAGCGCGGCAGGCCCGCTGGTGTCGTGGGCACCGTCCGGAACTGCTTGCCGGTCTTGTCGACCAGCACCACACCCGCGCCACGTGTGACGTAACCCACAGCCACCCGCTCGGTCACGGAGATCGTCACCGTCGAGGGATACGAGACCGCGACGTGCGCGGTCGCAATCTCGGGCAGGGCGGCAACCTGCGCCCGGATCACGCCGGTGTCCAGCCGGATCAACGGCCGGCCGTGCGGAACCCGCGCCGCGTCGCGTATCTGCGCAGCGCTCACCGTGTGGTTGCCGCGGACGGTGACCTGATTGGCCCCGAGCACCGGGCTGAATGCGACGACCCAGACGACCACGGCCACCGCGAAGCTGACCACCGCGACGAGGATCAGCCGGTGGCGCCTGCGATGCGTGCGCCGCCTGCGCTGTGGCGGGCGAGTCCGGAGGGCCGGGCGGACCGGCTGGCGCCGCAGCTCGGTACTCATTGGCGACCCTCTTCGCGCAAGCGCTCATCGGCCGCTCGTTCCGCACCTGCACCCCACGAGATCGCTTCGCGATTTCGCAGGGACCCCGCACAAGCTCGGCGCTGGCGCGCCTGCGATGCTCGCTCGCTCATCCGCCCGGCTGCCCGACGGTGCTGGCGGCGGCGGCCACGGCGGCGAGGATCTCAGGGCACAGCAGGTACACGTCCCCGATCCCCATCGTCACGACGACGTCGCCCGGACGGGCGAGCTGCGCGACGCGCCCAGGCAGCGCGGCGTAACTGGGTTCGTAGACGACGTGCTGCGCGGGCAAGGTGATCTGCTCGGCGATCAGCGCGCCGGTCACGCCCGGTATCGGCTCCTCGCGCGCCGGGAAGATGTCCATCACCACCGCGATGTCGGCAACAGACATCGCTTCGGCGAACTGCGTCGCGAAGGTCTGCGTGCGGCTGTACGTGCCGGGTTGGAAGACGCCGATCAGTCGGCCGCCGGCTGGGACGACCGCCCGCGCCGCGCGCAGCTCTGCCGCCACCTCGGTCGGATGGTGCGCGTAGTCGTCGTAGACCCGGACGCCGTCCGCCGTCCCGCGCAGCTCGAAGCGGCGGTGGACGCCCTGAAAGCCGCCCCACGCCCGCACCACCGCCGCCACGTCCAGGCCGAGCTCGGCGGCGAGCGTCAAGGCCGCCGCCGCGTTGTGCGCCATGTGCCGACCAACCAGCGAGCCGACCCGAACCGGCACGCGGCCGATTCGTCCGGTGCTGACGGTGAATTCCACCCCGCCGGGCTGCTCGACGATGTCGGCCACCCGAACGTCGGCGTCGGCAGACTCGCCGTAGGTCAGCACCCGCCGCCCCCTGGCCCGGGCGTAGTCGCTGACGCGGCGAGCGCCCGCGTCGTCCGCACTGGCCACCAGCAGCCCGCCGGCGTCGATCCGGTCGACGAACTGTTCGAAGGCGCGGTGGATCCCCTCGAGGTCGCCGTGGTTCTCCAGGTGATCGGCCTCGACGTTGGTGACGATCGCCGCGACCGGCTGCGTGAGCAGGAACGATCCGTCGCTCTCGTCCGCCTCGACGATCGCGAGCTCGCCGCTGCCATAGTGCGCGTTCAGCCCGGTCTCGTACAGGTTGCCGCCGATGGCGAAGGACGGATCGAGCTGGCAGGCCTGCGCTGCGACCGTCAGCAGCGACGTGGTCGTCGTCTTGCCATGCGTGCCGGAGACGGCCACGCAACGCTGGCCTTCGAGACCCGCGGCCAGCGCCGCCGCGCGGCGCAGTACCGGCTTGCCACTTGCCCGAGCCGCGACGAACTCCGGGTGCCGCGGATTGATCGCCGTCGTGTAGACGAAGCTGTCGGCGTCCGCGAGATGGTCCGGCGAATTGCCGATCTGCACATCCGCGCCGATCGCCCGCAGGGCCGCCATCGTGGCGGAGTCCCGCGCCTCGCAGCCGCTAACCGGCACGCCGCGCGCGATGAGAATCCGCGCCAAGCCGCTCATCCCCGCTCCGGCGATGCCCATGATGTGGACCCGGCCGAGCTCCGCGAGCTTGGGCACGACGTCGGTCGGCGCGCTGCGTACCAGAGCCGCACCGGGCGCCGCCCAGTCGGCAGGTCGGTCGATGTCAGCGTCGCGGGTCGGGCGGGTCACCATGGGATTTCGCCCGTCGTCCATGTCGGCGTCACGCGGACCAGCATGCCCTGCAGTGGCTGGCGTGATTCGCTCAGTCCCCCGCTCGCTCACCGGGCCGCCCAGCGCGGCGGTGGTTCAGTGCCGGTAGGCCGCGTCGGCCGGCTGGGCACGGCTGGGCTCCGGGCGGCCGCTGGTCCCGGCCGACCCACGGCGGCCGGCCGTGCCGTGCGGCGCTTCGGCGCGACGTACGGCTTGGGGACTGGCAACCGCAGCCACCGCTCGACGCGTGAGCGCGTGCCAGCGATGGCGGCTCGATGCGCTGCCGATGCCGCGGCTGGCTCGTGACGGGCGAAGGAGACGAGCATGCCGAACACGATGAACGTCGATATCAGCGATGCCCCGCCGGCGGAGATGAACGGGAGCGGGATGCCGGTGACCGGCAGCAGCGCGGTGACGTAGCCCATGTTGATCAGCGCCTGACCGCAGATCCAGACTGCCGAGGTCCCGGCCGCTAGCTGCACGAACGGATCGCGGCTGCGCCGCGACACCCGGATGGCGCTATAGGCGAACAGGCCGAACAGCAGCAGTACCGTCGCCGAACCGATCAGGCCGAGCTCCTCGCCGATGACCGAGAAGACGTAGTCGGTGTTCGCATTGGGCACCCACAGGTACTTTGACGTGCCATTGCCCAGACCCACCCCGAACACGCCGCCGGACGCAAGCGAATAGAGCCCCTCAACGGCGTGGAAACCCGTCGTCTGCGCGTCCTTGAACGGATCGGTGAACGTGAGCAGGCGCTGCAGCCGGTACGGCGCGCTGACGGCGAGTATCCCGACACCCGCAACCGAGACCAGCACAACCCCGAAGAAGTACCGCAACGGCGCGCCGATCATCCACAACAGGCCGAGCAGGATCAGCACGAAGCACAAGGTGGTGCCGAGATCGGGCTCGATCATCACCAAGGCCATGACCAGGACGAACGCCGGCACGAGCGGAACGAACAGATGTCGAGCGCGGGTCAGCGTGCGGAGCTGCTGCTTGCGCGCGAGCAGGTCCGCGCCCCAAAGGAGAATCGCGAGCTTCGCGAACTCCGAGGGCTGGACCTCGAGCGGGCCGAGGTCGACCCATCGCCGCGCACCGTACGCGCTGACCCCGATGCCCGGCACAAGCACGGCAAGTAGCGACACGGTGGCGAGGAACAGCGCCGGATACGCCAGCAACCGGTAGGCGCGCGGAGGCAACCGCGCCGCGACGTAGCACACCGGGATGCCGAGGACCAGGAAGAAGCTCTGCTTGATCAACTGCGCCCACATCGATCCGCCTTCGCTGTGCGCGGCGGCGATGGTCGTCGAGGCAGCCATCAAGATGCCGAAGCCGATCAAACCGACGCCGGCGACCACCAGCAGCTGGACCGAGACATAGGGTCTGCCGAGGTAACGCCGGGCGCCGCGAATGATCGCAGGGGATCGGTGGGGTCGGGCCGAAGCCCGAGCGGTAACCGTGCTCATCGTGTCACGCGGGGTCAAGCCCCCGGACGGCGGCTGCGAACGCGTCGCCGCGCGCGGCGTAGCCGGCGAACATGTCGTACGAGGCTGCGGCGGGGGCGAGCAGCACCGTACTGCCGGGACGCGCCAACCCGGCCGCGGCCTGCACCACCTCGGTCATGGCCTCATCGTCGTCGGTGGCGACCTCGATCACGGGTACCTCGGGCGCGTGTCGTGCCAAGGCGGCGCGGATCTGGCTCCGATCCACGCCTAACAGCACGACCCCGAGCAGACGATCGGCGTACCCCCGCACCAAGTCGTCGACGGACGTGCCCTTGAGCTGGCCGCCTGCGATCCAGACGACCGGCGCATACGCAGCGAGCGATGCCGCGGCCGCGTGCGGATTGGTCGCCTTGCTGTCGTCGACATAGCGAACACCCGCCCGGTGCGCAATCAGCTGGTTGCGGTGCGGATCGGGAACGAAATTCCGCAAGCCGTCGGCCACCGCTCCGGCCGGCACACCGAACGCCCGGGCCAGCGCGGCAGCGGACAGCGCGTTGGCCACGTTGTGCGGCCCAGCCGGATGGACCTGCCCGGCCGCCACGAGCGGTGTGTCGTCGGAGCAGGCACGGTCGACCAGCACACCGTCAACGACGCCGAGCTGCCCTTCGTGCGGAGCACCGAGCGTGACACCCACCCGGCGCCCCAGCGCACGCGAGGCGGGACCCTCGAAAAGCTCGGCCACGTACGGGTCATCGACGTTCGCGACGGCGATCGGCCCGTCCCATACCCGCGTCTTGGTGAGCGCATAGCTGCGCATCCCGCCGTGCCAGTCCAGGTGGTCGGGCGCCAGGTTGAGCAGCGCGCCGGCCGCCGGGACCACACTGGACGACCAGTGCAGCTGGAAGCTGGACAGTTCCACGGCGAGCACGTCGTAGGGCTGGGACGCGAGCACCGCGTCGATGATCGACACGCCGACATTGCCAACCGCCAGAGCCCGCTCACCCGCCGCTCGCAGGATCGACTCCAGCATGCGGACCGTCGTCGTCTTGCCATTCGTCCCGGTGACCGCGAGCCACGGGGCGGCGGCGGCGCCGCGCAGCCGCCAGGCGAGCTCGACCTCCCCCAGCACCTCGACGCCGGCAGATGCGGCCGAGACAAACAGCGGATGGTCAGGCCGGAAGCCCGGAGATGTCACCACAAGGTCGACCCCGTCGGGCAGACGCTCGACCGCACCCAGGAACCGGGCACCATTCGCCTCGAGCGGGGCGACGGCCGTGGTTCGCTCACGGTCGCTCAGCAGCAGCCGGGCACCCCGGGCGAGCAGCGCGCGGGCAGCCGCCTCGCCTGCCAGGCGGACTCCGCAGACCAGGACGGTCCGCCCGGAGAGCCAGTCAGCCATGGCCGATGAACTCGGCATAGAACAACCCCATGCCGAACGCCACGGCGAGCCCGGCGATGATCCAGAACCGCACGATGATCGTCACCTCGTGCCAGCCCGACATCTCGAAGTGGTGGTGGATCGGCGACATCTTGAATGCGCGCCGTCCGACGCCGGTTCTTCGGCGGGTGTACTTGAACCAGCCGGTCTGGATGAGGCCGGACAGCGTGACGACCGCGAACAGGCCACCCAGCACGACGAGCAGCAGCTCGGTCTTGGACAGGATGGCCATCGCGGCCATCAGCCCGCCCAGGGCCATCGACCCGGTATCGCCCATGAAGATCTGCGCGGGCGACGCGTTCCACCAGAGGAACCCGAAGCAGGCGGCCATCGCCGAGGCCGCCACGATCGCCAGGTCGAGGGGGTCACGCACCAGATAGCAGCTGGGCAGATGGTTGGTCGGTCCGCAGGAGTTACGCGACTGGATGAACGTGATCAGCGTGTAGGCGCCGAATACCATCGCCGATGCCCCGGCCGCCAGTCCGTCGAGTCCGTCGGTGAGATTCACCGAGTTCGCGGTGGCCGAGACGATCAGGTAAGTCAGCACGACGAACCCGACCGCGCCGACCGTCAGCTGGCTGATGTCGCGCACGAACGAAATACGGGTTGAGCCGGGGGCGAGTCCCAGCTTGTTGTGGAACTGCAGCGCTAGCACGCCGAAGGCGACAGCGACCAGCAGCTGACCGCCGAATTTCGCCCTTGCCCGCAAGCCGAGACTGCGCTGCCGCCTGATCTTGATGAAGTCGTCGAGGAAGCCGACAACGCCGAGGCCGACCATGACGAACAGCAGCAACAGGCCCGACACGGTCGGCGAGGCATGCGCGCTGAACAGGTCGGGGACGTGTGCCACGAAGTAGCCGAAGACCGTCGAGCCGATGATCGCGACACCGCCCATCGTCGGGGTGCCGCGCTTGACCATGTGCGCGGGTGGTCCGTCGTTGCGGATCTCCTGGCCGAACCCGTGCTCGCGGAAGAATCGCACGACCAATGGCGTGCAGAGGATCGAGCACAGCAGTGAGGCGACGGCGGCGAGCAGGATTGTCTTCACTGCTCGCGTCTCCCTTCCGCGGCTTGCTCCGAGCTCCCCGACGGGGCCTGCTCGCCGAGCGCGAGTGCAACCCGCTCCAGCTTCGCCGCCCGCGACGCCTTGACCAGTACCACGTCACCGGGCCGCAGCTCGGCGTTCAGCAACCCGATTGCGGCATCGGTGTCGGCGACCCAGCTCGATTCGCCGTTCCAGGAGCCTTCCAGAGCAGCTGCCTGGGCGATCGGCCGGGCGTCGCCGCCCACCGCGATCAGGCGTGCTATGTCCAGCCGCGCGGCGAGCCGGCCGACAGCATCGTGCTCGGCCTGCGTGTCGGCTCCCAGCTCGGCCATCGGACCAAGGACGGCAACCGTGCGTGCACCCATGCCGCGGCCCATCGTCGCGAGTGTCTTCAACGCGGCCCGCATCGACTCGGGGTTGGCGTTGTAGGCGTCGTTGACGATCAGGACCCCGTCCGGGCGTCGAGTGATCTCCATCCGCCAGCGGGACCTGGGCCCTGCCCGGCCCAGCAGGTCAGCCACCTCGGCAAGGGTCAGCCCGCACTCGAGGGCGACGGCCGCGGCCGCTAAGGCATTGCCGACCTGGTGCTCGCCGGCGAGCCGCAACGCCACCTCGGCGCCCTCAGCGCCGTTATGCAGAACGAATGTGGGCCGACCCAGCTCGTCCAGTCGTATCGCGTCCGCCCGGACGTGGGCACCGGGCGATTGACCGAACCTGACGACCCTGGCCGGTGTTCGGGTGGCCAGCTGCGCCGCCAGGGGGTCGTCCGCGTTCAGGATGGCGACGCCCCCCTCGCCGGCAGCCGGCAGCTCCTCGACGAGCTCGCCTTTCGCCTGCGCGATGGCGGCCCGCGTGCCGAACTCGCCGAGGTGAGCGGAGCCGACGTTGAGCACCACCCCGATGCGTGGCGGCGCGATTCGGGTGAGGTAGCGGATGTGCCCGATGCCGCGCGCGCTGTTCTCGAGCACGAGGAAGCGGGTGCGTGTGTCGGCGAGCAACACCGTATACGGGTGGCCGAGCTCGTTGTTGAACGAGCCGGGCGGCGCGACGGTGGGTCCGAGGTTTTCGAGCAGCTGGACGACCAGATCCTTGGTGGACGTCTTGCCCGATGAGCCGGTGATGCCGACGACGACCGCATCCGGCAGCCGGCCCAGCACCGCGGACGCCAGCGCGCCCAGCGCGGCTAGCGGCTCACGCACCACGATGCTGGGCGCGGAGACCCGGCGGGTAACGATCGCGGCCACCGCACCGGCTGCCAGCGCTGCCGAGACGTAGTCGTGCCCGTCGGCGTGTTCACCACGCATGGCCAGGAACAGCCCGCCCGGAATGACCTGACGCGAATCGAACGCCACGGGTTTGTCGACCACCGCGTTCGGATCGGCCGCGCCGTCGAGGATCCCCTCGACGATCCCGGCGATCTCGCCCAGCGTCAGCGCAATCATCCCGAAAGCTCCATGATCGCTGCGCGCAGCACCGCCCGGTCGTCGAACGGGTGAATGACGCCCGCTATCTCCTGCCCGGTCTCGTGACCCTTGCCGGCCACGAGCACCGTATCGCCGTCCACCGCCGCGGCCACGGCTGCGGTGATCGCGTCGGCGCGGTCACCGATCTCGATCACCTCACCGCATTCGCCGGCCGGGACGCGACGGGCTCCGCTCAGCATCGCCGCTCGGATCGCCGCGGGTTCCTCCGAACGCGGGTTGTCATCGGTCACGATAAGCAGGTCCGCGTGCCGCGCTGCGACCTCACCCATCACCGGTCGCTTGGCCCGGTCGCGGTCGCCGCCGCAGCCCAGCACCGCGATCAGCCGGCCCCGGGTCAGCGGCCGCAGCGCGCGCAGGGCGCTGTCGACGGCCGCGGGCTTGTGGCTGTAGTCGACGACAGCCAGATACGGCTGCCCCACGTCGACTCGCTCCATCCGGCCGGGCACCGACGCGACCGCGATCGCAGGCGCGACGACGCCGGGCGGGATGTCGATCGTGTGCAGGACCGCCAACGCCAGCAGAGCATTCGCGACGTTGTACCGACCCGGGATCGCGCAGCCGGCCGCCACTTCTACGCCGGGGCCCACGGCGCGGAACTGGATCCGGCCGTCCGGGCCAACGGCGACGTCGACCGCCCGCCAGGTCGCGGGGCCGCCGATGGTATTCACTGTCACGGCGTCAGGTTGGGCCTCGGCCAGTCGCGCGCCCCACTTGTCGTCGGTGACGACCACTGCGGTGCGGCCGCGCCCGTCGAACAGGCGGGCCTTGGCCGCGAAGTAGTCCAGCATGTCGGTGTGGAAGTCCAGGTGGTCTTGCGACAGGTTGGTGAACGCCCCGACCGCGAAGGCGATGCCGTCTGTGCGATGCAGCGCGAGGGCGTGGCTGGAGACCTCCATCGCCACGGCTCGGGCGCCCCGTTCGGCCATCACCGCGAGTAGCGCCTGCAGGTCCGGCGCCTCCGGCGTGGTCAGACCGCCGTACACCGACTCGTCGCCAACCAGGGTGCCGACGGTCCCGATCAGCCCCGAGGTGATCCCGGCCGCGGAAAGCCCAGCGCGCATCAGGTAGGTCGTCGTCGTCTTGCCGCTGGTGCCCGTGATGCCGAGTACCCGCAGGGCAGTGCTGGGTTCGCCGTAGACGGCGGCCGAGACCCGGCCGAGCCGCGCCCGCACGTCGTCCACGAGGACGGTCGGCACGCCTGCGGGCAGTAACGCCGCGCCAGCGACGTCGGTGAGCACACCGGCCGCGCCTGCCCGCAGCGCGTCGGGCGTGAACCGAGCCCCGTGCCCCGACCGGCCGGGGACCGCGGCGAACAGGTCACCCGCACGTACCTGCCTGCTGGTAGCCGTAATGCCGGCGACGGACAGGTCCGCGCCGACGAGCCGTCCCCCGGCGAGCCTGGCGAGCTCCGCCAGGCCGCGAGGCGCGACGTGGGTCGGCCGGGGCAGGGCGGGGACGTCAGCAGCAACCGGCACGTCAGCACAGGGTAGTGCCGTACAGGCTGCGGTCCTGCGCGCTGCACACGAGCAGCGGCACGTGCTTGGACAGCGAACCGGTCGGCGGGATGTGCGCGTGCTGCAACTGATAGGTGGCGATCTGTTTGTACAGCGGCGCAGCGACGTCGCCGCCCTCCAGTCCGTGAGCCGGATTGTCGATCATGATCGCGACGACGAATTGCGGGTGGTCGGCCGGTGCGATGCCCGCGAACGTGTCCCAGTTCATCCAGTCGCTGTAGGCGCCACCGCGTGCCGGGTCGGGCTGCTGGGCGGTCCCGGTCTTGCCTGCGATCCGGTAACCGGGGATGGCCGCCTTGACGCCCGTTCCGCCGGACTGAGTCACCGACTCGAGCATGGTGCGCACGGTCTGCGCGGTCCGCTGGCTCACCACCCGAACGGCGGCTGGATCCGGGGACGAGGTCGAGCCGTCCGGGCCGGTGACCGAGGAGACGATGCGGGGGGAGACGCGCACGCCGTCGTTGGCGATCGTCTGGTACATGCCCGCCAGCTGCAGCACGGTCATCGCCTCCCCTTGGCCGATCGGCAGGTTGGCGAACGACGCCGACGACCAATCCTTCATGTCGGGCAGGATGCCGGCCGATTCGCCGGGCAGTTCGATGCCGGTGCGCCGCCCGATGCCGAACTTGCTCTCGTAGGCGTCCCACGCGGCCGGGCCGAGCTGCTGCGCGATCTCCAGCGTGCCGACGTTGGACGACTTGGCGATGACGCCGGTCGCCGTGAAGATCTGGGTCGGGTGCCACCACGCGTCGGACACGTTCACTCCGCCCAGCGCGATCTTGTCGGGCACAGTGACGGTTGACTGCGGGGTGATCAGGCCACGCTCGATCGCCGCGGAGAACGTCACGACCTTGTTCGCGGAGCCGGGCTCGAACACCGACTGGATCGCGGGGTCCAGCAGCGTGTTGCTCTGGACGGTGTTCGGGTCGGCCGAGTTGAACGTCCCGGACGCCGCGAGGCTGAGCACCTGCGCGGTCCTGGCGTCCAAAATCGCCACCTGGCCGCCACGTGCACCGGAGGCCTTGACGGCTGCATCCAGGTAGCCCTGCACGGTGTACTGCAGGTCCTGGTCGATGGTCAACCGCACCGTGCCGCCGTTCTCCGGGTTGATGCGCTGATTCGGCCCACTCGGGTTCATGTTCCCGGCGGCATCCGAGGCGAACGTCACGCTGCCGTCCTTGCCGGCGAGCACGTCGTTGTATTGGTATTCGATGCCCGCCGCGCCTGTCCCGTCCCCATGGACGAACCCGACGATGTTCGCTGCGGTGGTCTGACCGGGGTAGTGCCGCTGGGTGGTCGGCTGTGTGTAGATGCCCTCAAGGCCCAGCTGGCCGACCTTCAGCGCGGCCTCCGGCGCAATCGCGCTGGCGACGAGGCCGTACTTGCCGGGTAGCGACAGCACCTGTTCGACGTCGCCGATGCTGCGCCCGACCAGCGGGGAGAGCTGCACCGCGTCGCTGAGCCGGTCCACCGGCCGCACCTGGGACGGGTCGACCGTGACGTCCTGCGCGTCGTCGGTGTACGCGAGCACCGTTGCGTTGCGGTCGAGTATTTGGCCGCGCAGCGCGTGCAGGTCGACGGTGTGCACGCGCTGCGCGGCAGCTGCGGCCGCGAATCCTGCACGGTCGAGGCCTTGTAACTGGACGAGCCGGCCACCGAGGACGACGAGCAGCAGCACGACTGCGCCGAACCCGATGTAGAGCCGGGTGCTCGTCCGGCCCAGCGAGAGCGGACGGCGAGCCGGCCGTTTCGCGACGGCCCGTCGGAGGGTGTCCCGTTCGGCAGCCGTGCGGGATGCGGATCGCGCAGACCGCGCCGGCGCTGGCGTCGGCACCGACGGCGGGGGCGTTGCCGTCGAGGGAGGCGTCGGGCGCGGCGGGGCGGCCGACCGGGGTGTCGCCGTCGGGCGCGGTGCCTCCCCCGCCGCGCCCGCGCGGGCGGGAGGCGCGGGGCGCATCGGAGTGCCGGCCCGCCCGGGGCCGGCCGGCCGCGGCGGACGCGGCACTCGTGGGCGGGGATCCGGTGGACGGCCGTCCCGCGGCGGGTTCACCGGGCGCCCCCCGGCAGCGGGGCGGTAGAGGTCGGCGGCACCGTGGGATTTTTCGTCGGCGTCGGCTTGCCGCTTGGTTTGCCCGCCGAGGCGGGCTGGTTGGTTGGCTTCGCCGCGGGCTTCGTCGTCAGCGGCGCAGGGGGTGCCGGGGAGGTGGCCGGGGCGGGGCTGCCGAGCACGGTGACCGTGCCGTCTTGGTGGACGGTGAGGTAGCCCGGGCTGCCGTTGGCAACCATGCCGAGCCTCGCGGCGGCCGCGGCCAGAGCCCCCGGAGCCTGGCTGGCCGCCAGCTGCGAGCTGGCCTGCTGAACGGCTGCGGCCAGGCTGGCGTTGGAGTCGAGCAGGCGCTGGCGGCGCAGTTCGGCGGCGGCGGAGGCGGTATTCAGCGCGAGCAGAAGGCACAGGCCACCGACGACCAGTGCGGTGACGAGCAGCGCGAACGGCGTCCGCCGAGGGCCAACCGGCCGGTGGGACGGCGCTGCGGCGCTGAGGGTGGGCCGGGTCCAGGGGGACGCTGCCGGCCTTTTCCGCGCTGGCTTTCCGCGATGGCCGGTCGGTGCCCGCCGGGTCCGGTGTGGCCTCGGGTCCGCCCTGCCAGGCGCGGCACGGCGCGGCGCGGTCCCCGCCCGGGTCATGCCGGGATCCGGAGGCGTTCAGCTGCTCGCAGCCGCACCGACGCCGCGCGAGGGTTGGCGGCTACCTCGGCCTCGCTGGCCGGTTCGCCGCGGGTGAGCAGGCGCAACTGCGGCCCCTGCTCCGCTAGGGACACCGGGAGGTCCGCCGGGGTGGTGTCGTGAGCCAGCGCTGCGAGGCTTCGTTTGACGAGCCGGTCCTCGAGTGAGTGGTAGGACAGCACCACGATGCGCCCGTTCGTCCGCAGCGCGTCTAGTCCGGCCGGAATCGCGGCACGCAGCGCGTCCAGCTCGCCGTTGACCTCGATGCGCAGCGCTTGGAACGTGCGCTTGGCTGGGTGCCCGCCAGTGCGCCGGGTGGCCGCCGGTATCGCGTCGCGGACCAGCTCGGCCAGCCGGGCCGTCGACTTCAGCGGCGCCCGGCGGCGCTCGCGGTCGATGGCCGCCGCAATCCGCTGCGCAAACCGCTCCTCGCCGTAGTCGCGCAGGACCCGAGCCAGCTCGACGACCGAATATCCGTTCACGACGTCGGCGGCTGTGGCGCCCGTGCCCTGGTCCATCCGCATGTCGAGAGGGGCGTCCTGCGCGTAGGCGAAGCCTCGCTCCACGACATCCAGCTGCAGGGATGAGACGCCGAGGTCGAACAGGATGCCGTCGACGCCGTAACGTCGCGGCAGCCCCAGGCCCGCGAGGACGTCGGGCACCTGGTCGTACACCGCGTGGACGAGGTGCAGTCGCGCACCGAAGCCGGCTAGCCGGGCCTCGCTGCGCGCGAGGGCTTCCGGGTCGCGATCCAGGCCGATCAGGGTGAGCTGCGGATGTGCCGCGAGCAATGCCTCGGCGTGGCCACCGAGGCCCAGGGTCGCGTCCACGACGACCGCGGGCTGGCCGGTGAGCGCAGGTGCGAGCAGCCCGAGCACCCGGTCGAGCATGACGGGAACGTGCCGCACGGACTCGCCTGTGCCGGCCTCTCCCGTCGGCGACGGGGGGTGTCCTGGTTTGCTGAGGTGCCTGGACCTACGGTCGGCGCGTTTGCTGAGGCGCCTGGACCTACGGTCGGCGCGCCACCTGCGGTGGCTCTCGTCCATGAGGCGTGTCGTCTTCCCTGTCTCGTGGCGTGCGGTTGGGGTCGCGGACGTCCTATCTGGTCCCCACCCGTCCGGCCCGCCAGATCGGCTGGCGTCCTGGCACCGGGGAAGGTGCGCCAGGTCGTCACCGCCGGCGGCGACGGGAGGAGGCCGGATGGGACGTCGGCCGGTCGCGCATAGAGGGCTACCGCCGGGTCTGGTCCGCAGGTCACAGCAGTCCGGGCAACACCTCCTCCGCGGCCTCGGCGAACACCTGCTCGGTGCTGTCGAGATAGGCCTGCCACGCCGACGCGTCCCACACCTCGACGCGGGTGTTCGCGCCGATCACGGCACAGTCCTTGGACAAACCGGCGTAGTGGCGCAACGGCTGCGGGACCGTGATGCGGCCCTGCCCGTCGGGTACCTCATTGGACGCGCTTGCGAAGAACACTCGGCTGTAATCGCGTACCCGCCGATCGGTGACCGGTGCTGTGCGCAGCAGCTCGGTCAGCCGGCCGAACTCGGCGATCGGGAATACGAAAAGGCACCGCTCCTGCCCCTTGGTGATCACCAGGCCACCTTCGAGCTCGGCGCGAAACCGGGCCGGCAGCGCGAGCCGGCCCTTGTCGTCCAGACGCGGGGTGTGCGTCCCGAGGAACACTCGCCCCACCTCCATGTCCACCGCGACGACTTATCCCCCACAGATCCCCACAGTACCCCACTTTATGCCACGGTCAACGAGGCGTGGCCGGGGATCCGACGGTGCCCAGGGCCCCGGCCCCATCGCGTGCCGAGCGGGCGGCAGCGGGAGGTTGGCGATCTAACGGCCGATCAGGACGATCCGCGCAGCGCGTCGGCGCGTTCTCGGGAATACTCGTGGGTGGCCCCGCGCACACGGCAGCGGTGGCCGCTGCTCGAAGACGATGGGTGGACCGGGTGGAGCATCCCTACCGTCGCCACGGCGACTGGGCCGACCACGGCGGTGATCAGCTGGCCGAGATCGGCCACCTCAGCGGCGTGCCGCGCATCGACGTGGCGCCCAGCGTGCCCCCGACGCAGGTGGCGGCCGCCGGACGGCGGATCGGTACAAACATCGAGCAGGTCATCGAGGGCAAGGCAGACACAATCCGGTTGGGCATCGCCGTTCTGCTCGCCGAGGGGCACCTGCTCATCGAGGACGTCCCGGGCGTCGGCAAGACGAAATTCGCGAAGGCGCTGGCTCGCTCGATCGACTGCTCGGTGCGCCGGGTGCAGTTCACGCCCGACCTACTGCCGAGCGACGTCACCGGCGTGAGCATCTACAACGCCGACAGCCGCGAGTTCGAGTTCAAACCGGGTCCGGTGTTCGCCAACATCCTGGTCGGCGACGAGATCAACCGGGCCTCGCCGAAGACCCAGGCGGCGCTGCTGGAGTGCATGGAGGAACGGCAGGTCACTGTCGATGGGACGACCTATCGGCTGGAGGCGCCGTTCCTGGTGCTCGCCACCCAGAACCCCATCGACATGGAAGGCACCTACCCGCTGCCCGAGGCGCAACGGGACCGGTTCACCGCACGCATCTCGATGGGTTACCCGGACCGGACGGCCGAGATCACGATGCTCGCAGAGCACGCGGCCACCGACCCATTGGACAGCCTGACTCCGGTGTCGAGCGCAACCGAGGTGCGTGGGCTGATCGACGCCGTGCGGGCCGTCCACGTCGCCGAGACGATCAAGGCCTATGCCGTCGACCTCGCCGAGGCCACCCGGCGCTCGTCCGACATGCGGCTGGGTGCGTCGCCGCGGGCCACGTTGCAGCTGCTGCGGGCCGCGAAGGCGTGGGCGGCGCTCGATGCGCGGGACTACGTCCTGCCCGACGACCTACAGGCGTTGTTCCTTCCGGTGCTGGCCCACCGGGTGCTGCTCACCGCCGAGACCCACATCAGCGGCCGCACCGCCGACGACGCGCTGAGCAAGATCATCGGTGCGGTGCCGATCCCGGCACCGGCATACCGCTAGGACCGCTGAGGTCGCTGAGGTCGCTGAGGGACGATGCGCCGGATCGGGTCGAGCTTCACAACCCGCGCTCGCTGCCTGCTCGCGGGCGGGCTCAGCGCGGCGTTGTTCGGCCTGCTGTTCGGGTCGACGGATCTGGTTCGCGCGGGCTGCCTGATCCTCGTCGTGCCGTTGGTGGCATACCTGGTCGTGAGCCGCTCACAGGTGACAATCGCCAGTCGGCGCAGCGTGGAGCCCGCGCGGATGTCCGTCGGCAACGACGCCGACCTGCAGCTGACCATCACGAACCGTTCGGCGCTGCCGGTGGGTGGGTTGATGCTCGAGGACCGGCTCCCTGATCAGCTCGTAGGCCGCGTGCGATTCAGCCTCGAGGGCCTGTCCGGACGCGAGGCACGCACCATCGCCTACAAGTTGCCGACGCCGCGCCGGGGGCGTTATCTCTGCGGGCCGCTGAAGGTCCGGCTCACCGACCCCTTCGGGCTCATCGAACTCACCCGGTCGTTCACTGCGCAGTCGGCGTTCGTGGTGACGCCCGCGGTCGAGGCGTTGCCCGATGCGCGGACCCCCAACTCGATCGACGTCGGAGACAACGCGGGCAGCCACTCGATCGGCAGCCACGGCGCCGACGACGCGTCGATACGCGAGTATCGGCACGGCGACGACCTGCGCAAGATCCACTGGCGCTCGACCGCCCGCACTGGCACGTTCATGGTTCGGCACGAGGAGCGCCCGTGGCAGGGTCAGGTCGCCCTGCTCCTCGATCTGCGTGCCCGCGCGCACGAGCAGCCCGTTGCCGCGGCAACGGCCGGTGATCTTCGTGAGTTCAGCAGCCTGGAGTGGGCGGTCAGCGCGGTTGCGAGCATCGGCAACCAGCTGTTGCTGGCCGGGCGGGAGGTCAACCTGATCGCGAGCGCCGCAGGCAATGCACGGCTGGCGTTCTCCTCGCCAGCCCAGTTCGTCGACCACCTCGCGGAGGTCGGACCGAACGAGCGGCAGGACCTGACACCGCTGATGCCGCCGCTGCGATCGGCGACGCGCGATTCGACGGTGGTCGCAGTGCTCGGCACCCTCGACGACAGCGACGTTCAGGCCATTGCAGATGCGCGCCCGCGGGGTTCCGCCGCGCCCGCCTTCGCGATCCTGCTGGACCGCGCGAGCTGGGCTCGGCAGCACAAGCTCGCCAACCCCGCTGAGGTCCGTCCGGCGGCCGGGCAGGCCGGCATCGCGACGGAGAACATCGCCGAGACGCTGCGATCGGCTGGCTGGTGGGTCGCGGTCGCTCGGGCCGGAGATACGATCCCAGCCACCTGGACCCGATTGCTGCGCCAGCGGGCGTTCGCGGTCGGCCAGTCGGAATGGAGCGCCCCCGACGCGTCCAATCGGCAGGTACGGACATGAATGCTGCCGGGCGTTCGACGGTGGACCCGCGATGAGCGCGGCCACAGCTACGCGCCCCGCGACACCGGCGCCAGGCCAGCTGCCCCAGGAAAGGCAGCCAGCCACGCGATACATCCAGACGGGCGCTCGCCGCACGCTCATCGGCTTGGTCGGCTCAGCGCTCGCAGTGCTGCCGCTGCTGCAGATTCTCACCGACGGGGCGTGGGTGCTCGACGCCTGGACTGCGATGGCCGTCGCGATTCTGCCCGCGGCGGCGCTGCGGCTGCGGCAGCCGCCGCGTGCCGTTCACCTGCTGCCGGGTGTGCTGCTGGTCATCCTGCTGCTGACAATGCGCTACGTCCCGGACAACGCAGTCGGCGGAGTCTTGCCGCTGCACGGCGCATGGTCTGACATCGCAGCGCTGTCCAACCAGGTGGGCGACACGATCCGCAATGGCACCGCGCCCCTGGTCTCAACGCCGGCTATCCGGATGGTGTTGAGCGCACAACTGGTCCTGCTGGCGGTGGCGATCGACCTGATCGCTGTGGTTGCCCGCCGTCCGGCGCTGGCGGGCATCCCGTTCCTGCTCGTGTTCACGCTCGCGGGCGCGGTACCGCGACATGGCGTCGGATGGCTTTGGTTTGCGCTTGCCGCGGTGGGTTACCTGCTGCTGCTATCGTCCGACTCTCGCGACGAGCTGGCGAGGTGGGGCCGCATGATGCCCCGCACCCACACCGGTGCTGCGGCCGCCGGGCAGGCAAGCGCGGGCCGTCGGATCGCGCTGATCGCGATCGTGGTGGCTGTCGCCGCGCCTTTCGTGATTCCCATTCGCTCCGGCGACCTCATCGCCGACGTGCTGCACAACGGCGTGGGCGACGGGATCGGTAACGGGAAGGGCAACGGAGGCGTCGGCCTAAGCGCGTTCGCGTCCCTGAAGGGGAGGCTGACCCGCTCGTCGCCGATCACCCTGTTCACCGTCGATGGTGCCAGCACATCCGGCAGTCAGCCGTTCTACCTGCGGCAAGAGGTCCTGGACTTCTACGACGGCAGGGGCTGGACGTCGCACGGGAGCGGGTCCACCGAAGGCCTCGACGCGACCGAGTACGCCGGCACCCCGTTCGGCGCCACGAGTGTGCGCGACTCGACGTCCTACCAGGTCACAATCCGCATCGACCGCCTCGTCGGGAACGCTCCCGTCTTCGGCATGCCGTCAGCGATGTCGGGGCTGCCGGCCGAGTACGGCTGGAGCCCGCAAACCGATCTGGTGGTCGGGTCGGGCATCCACGGCGGGACGACGTACACAGAGCAGGTCCGTCAGCCCGACCCCACCGTGCCCGAGCTGCAGTCAGCGAATCCGGTAGCGGACCCGGGAGTCTCTGCGTGGCTGCAGCTGCCGCCGAACATTCCCAGCCAGGTTTCCAAGCAGTTGAGCCAGCTCATCGAAGGAAAGACTACGTCGTACGACAAGGCGCGCGCGATCTCTGACTACTTCACCAACCCTGTCAACGGCTTCGTCTACAGCCTGCAGACCAAGGACGGCGATTCCGGAAGCGACCTGGTGGACTTCCTGACCAACAAGACGGGCTACTGCCAGCAATTCGCCGCGGCGATGGGCGTCATGCTGCGCATGGCAGGGATCCCAGCTCGGATCGTGCTGGGCTATACGCACCCGGTGCCCGATAGCAAGGGGCACTTCGTTGTCACCACGGACGACGCGCACGCTTGGGTCGAGGCCTACTTCGGGTCGATCGGCTGGGTTCCGTTCGACCCGACGCCGCTGGCCACCGGCCCAGGGACCCGGGCAGTCGCGCTGCCGTGGGCGCCGCACGCGCCCGGGTCGGGCGCCGGCGGCGAGGTCGACCCGCAGAAGCACACCGGCTCGGTGACCGGCACGGGCGCCCTTGACACGTCGAGCGGCCAACCACTCTCGACGTCGGCCAGCCGGCACGGCGGCGGGCTGCCTGGCTGGTTGACGTCGCTTCTCGTGGCCGTCGGCGGCGGGCTGCTCGTGCTCCTTCTCGTGCCGGCCAACGTGCGCTGGACGCGCCGGCGGGCCCGGATCAGGGCCGCGGCGCACGGCCCGGATCCGCTGTGGGCCGAGCTCGCGGACACCGCGGTCGACCTCGGTTACGTGTGGTCACCGGTCCGTACGCCGCGCCAGGTTGTCCGCTGGCTGGGGCGCGAGGGCCTGTCCCCTGAGGCAGCCGGATCTCTGCAGACGCTAGCCCGTGCGGTTGAACAGTCGCGTTACGCGCCGCCGTCGCAGCCGATCCGCCGCGACGATCTGGTAGGCGATCTGCGCGAGATATCCGGGGCGTTGCGGGCCACCCGCACCCGCGCGGACCGGGTTCGGGCGCGGCTACTCCCCTCGTCTCTGCCGTGGCTGGGTCGACTCTGGTTCGCCCGTCGGCACTGATTCATCCGCCGGCACCGATTCATCCGCCGGCACCGATTCATCCGTCGGCACTGATCATCCGTTGGAACTGAGGCCGGCGGGTCGTACGAAGGATCGTCAGCTCTCGTCGAAACGCCGGCGCAGCCGGTCCTCCATCCGGGTGCGAACACCCGACTTGCGGGCTTTGGCGCTTTCGTCACTTCCGGCCGAGCCAGCCGACCCAGGGGCGACCCGTCGGCCGCGGAGCATCGTGGCGGCGTAGGCACACGACGCGACGATCAGGACGAAGCCGATCACGCCGAGGAAGACGAGCTTCGCGGCCAGCCCGATCAGGATGACGCCGAGGCCGGCAATGACGCCGGCGACGGCCAGCACGATCCATCTGCGGGTCCATCTGCGGGTGCGTGCCGAGCGCACAGCAGACGCGAACTTGGGATCCTCGGCGTACAGCGCCTGCTCGATCTGGTTGAGCAGCCTCTGCTCGTGTTCGGAGAGCGGCACGTTGCCCTCCTTTGTCCATGTTTCAGGCTGACCTGCCAACTACGAGCATACGAGCCGTTTCGCTCGCGCGAAAGTTGATGACGTATCGAGTCTCGTCGAGCCACCCCATGGGCTCACGACGGTGCCCGCCACTCGCCAAAATCGGGGTCATCCGGTGCAGGATCGCCTGCGTTGATCAGCGTGGCCGGGCGTACCGCATCGGACCCGAACCGTGCACGGGCCGCGTCGCCTACCTGGTCCAGCGTCGGATCCGGCCCGGTGCGGCCGAATGCGTGCGGCTGCCCTGCCAGATCCTCGAGAGTGAGCTGGTGCGGAGCCTGCGCCGGGTCGCGGAAGTTCTCGCACTTGACGCCGACCAGCCGAATTCGGGGTTGATCCAGGTTGAGCGAGCGGTACAGGTCGGCCGCCGCGTCGTAGATCCTGGCACTGGAGGCGACCCAGCCGGGCAGGGTGCGGACTCTCGTGACGGTGCGGAAGTCGGCGAAGCGGATCTTGATGCCGATCGTTCGCGCCACCAGCTTGCGGGCCCGCACCCGGCGACCGACCTCGCCGGCCAGCCGCAGCAGCTCGCGTAGCACGTCGGCCTCGGCGACCAGGTCGACGTCGCTGGTGTGGTCGGCGCTTATCGACTTCTCCGGTTCCCGGGTCTGGACGTTGCGTGCATCGCGCCCCCACGACAGCTCGTGCAGCTGCTCGGCGATAGCCGCCCCGACTGCGCGGCGCAGCGTGTCGATTGGCACGTCCGCCAGGTCGCCGACCGTTCGGACGCCCAGGCGATGGAGCGGTTCGGCTGTTCGGGCACCGACGCCCCACAGCGCTGTGACTGGGAGCGGGTGCAGGAAGTCCAGAACTCCCGCCGCCGCCACGACCAGCAGGCCGTCGGGCTTGCACCGGGCCGATGCGAGTTTCGCCACGAACTTGGACGGGCCGACGCCCACCGAGCAGGTCAGGCTGAGCGACTCGGCGATCCGCCGCCGGATGACGACGGCGATCTGGGCTGGACGGCCGAGCCGGCGCCCTGCGCGTTCGACGTCCAGGAACGCCTCGTCCAGGGACAGTGGTTCGACGTGGGGTGTGATGTCACGCAGGATCGTCATGACCTGCGCCGACGCCTGCGAGTACGTCTTCCGGTCGGGCGGCAGCACGACGGCGTGCGGACACAGCCGCAGCGCCTGGCCTGCCGGCATCGCGCTGCGCACGCCGTAGCGCCGCGCCTCGTAGGACGCGGCGGCCACCACGCCGCGTGGGCCGCCGCCGACGATCACCGGCTTACCGCGCAATTCCGGGCGACGGCGGACCTCGACACTGGCGAAGAACGCGTCCATGTCGACGTGCAGGATCGAGCATCCGGAGTCGTCGCCGGACGCATCGATGATCCCGCCCGCCGACCGCGGGACGTCAGCGCTGCGGCCCATGGCTACCGGTCGGGGCGGCGCGCGAGTACGTGCAGGCGCACCGCGATGTCGCGGTACGGCGGGCGGGCCGCGACCAGCTCCTCGAGTTCGGCCAGCACCTCGGGCTGCGCGTCCGACTCTGGTACGAGTTCGGCGAAGACCCCGATGCCGTGTGTGAGCTCGATCGTGAGCCCCTGGCCCTGGCACAAGCCGATGATGGCGGGCAGGTCGAAACCGCCAGGCGCTCCGTCGGCCGAACGGCGCAGTTCGTCGCGCACAGCGGCAACATCGCCGGCCAGGCTGCGCGCGAGCACCACTGCCGTGGGGTTAGCGACCAGCACGCTGATCAGGCCGCCCGGCCGAACGGCTGCAGCGAGACCGCCGAGCGTGGCCGACGGGTCGTCAACGACCTCCAGCAAGTCATGCGCCAGGCCGAGGTCATACGCACCGCCGGCGACGTGCTCGGCCAACGTCTCCACGTCGCCTTGGACGGCGTGCACCCGCGCGGCAACGGCGGCCTCCGCGGCGCGGCGTCGCAACGTCGCCAGGGCATCGGCGCTGACATCGACCACGGTGACGTCCGCGCCCGCCTCGGCGAGCGGCACCGCAAACCGGCCGCTGCCCCCTCCGCAATCCAGTACGAGCGGCGTGCGGCCCGGCATCGTCACGGTATCCAGAGCACCGGTCAGCAGCCGCCACAGCAGCCGGCCGCGTGCCGTCGGCTCCCGTAGCGGGCGGGTCTGCACGATTGCCGACCCTAGTCCGGACCCCTGACGGCGCAGACCGGCCAGGGCTGCGGGCTCAGCTGGCGAGCGGCGAGGCGAGCAGCCCCAACGACCGCTCGACGAGGTCCAGGAACTCGTTGGCCGCGCACAGCTGCTCGTCCGCCTGTCGTTGGGAGACCGCACTCACGGCGCCCGCCTCGACCGCGGCTCGCGCTGCAGCGCCGCTCGCGAAATATGCCGACCAGTCGGCGAGTTCTGGCGCGACCGAATCCAGCAGCGCCCAGGCGCTGCGCAGCCGACGCGGCGCGGACCCCGGCCGCGACCTGACCGCGAACAGGGCTGCGGCCGCACGCAGCGCGGCGAGGTGGGCCAGCCGAAATCGCTCGGCCGCAGCTGACGCACGGTCGGCCTCGGCGAGCCACGCCCGCGCGCGGCTGAGCAGCCGGACCGCGTCGGCCGTCGCCGGCGGGCGGATTCCGGGAAGCGGCCCGGCGCCGCTCGTCACTTGCTGACCCATCCGTCGCTCCGCGGCCATCCCGCACCCCTCTCTCTCGAACGTCTGTTCGACTCTAGCACGGTCGGACGTGCACCCGCGGCACGTCAGCGAGCGAGGCGGTGGGCGAGCCAGGAAAGCGCGAGTGGGTAGCGGTAGTCGATCCCGCCGTGTCCGGCGTCGAACAGCTCGAAGTGCATGCGGTCGTCCGGGACGCCGAGGCGGGCGAGTTCCGCGCGAAATGCTTCGGCGCCCAGATCCAGGAACCACTCGTCCTTGGTGCCCCCGTCGATCCAGATTGCCCGCAACGAGCGCAGCGCATCGGCGTACCGCTCGGCCATCCGGACCGGATCCCAGTCGAGCCACCGGTCCCACACCTGTGGTCGGAGTCGCCCGGACACCGGGTCGAACGGCAGCTCAGGCGTGCCGTCGTCGCCTGCAGAGAAGCACGCGGCGCAGCCGAGCAGCATCACCAGGGTCTGGTCGCACTCCTGGCTGAATGCGGCGCGTGACCGGAAGTCGTCCCACCAGCGATTGATGTCGTGGTCATAGTCACGCAGGTAGCGGACCGCTTTGCCGAAGTCCGGGATGTAGCACAGCTCGTAGAGCGAATCACCGGCGTGCGTCGCCAGAGCGCCGAACAGATCGGGACGCAGCATCGGCGTGATCATCGCGCCGAACCCGCCGGATGACTTGCCGGCGATCGCCCGCGATTCGGGCCGGGCCACGGTGCGGTAGCGCTCGTCGACCCACGGCACGACCTCGTCGCAGAGGTAGGAGTGGTACGCGCCGGTGCCGGGCGAGTCGACGAACTGCGACCCGCCGTACGCCGTCCACGCGTCGACGTAGACGACGACGCAACCCGGCGCGTCCCCGGAGGCGAAGACGGCGTCGGCGGTTTCGATGAACGGCTGGCGGAAGGGTGTGCGGTTGGCCCACATGGCAATATGCCCGGCGTACCCCTGGATCACATACACCGCGGGATAACGGGCTGTCCCATCGTCGTAGCCGGGCGGCGCATAGACCCACAGTGGTCGCTCGTGCGGATCGCCGAGCAGATTGCCGCGCAGCAGTGCGGAGTCGATGGTGTGCCGGTCGAGCCGACCGGCGAGTTCAGCGTCCCAAGGCAGCATCGCAGCAGTCAACCAGCCCGCTACGACCAATGGCTTAGCGGCTCATTGCCGATGGCGACCACGCCGCCGACGACCACCACCGCTGGAGCCCCGATCCGGGCCGCGCCGGCCGCCGCGGCAAGGCCGTCGAGCCGCGCCCGCACGATGCGTTCACCGTCGAGCGTGGCCCGATGGATCACCGCGGCGGGAGTCGAGGCTGGACGGCCGTGGGCGATCAGTGCCGCGCAGATCTGATCCAGCCGTTCCATCGCCATGAGCAGCACCAGTGTCTGGGTTCCGGCGGCAAGCGCCGGCCAGTCCAGACCGCCGTCCGGCGATCGGCCGGGGTCGAGATGACCGGAGACCACGGTGAAGTCGGCCGAGACGCCACGGTGGGTCAACGGGATGCCGGCCACCGCCGGCGCGGCGAGTGCCGAGCTGATACCCGGTACCACGGTCACCGGGATCCCCGCCGCGACGCAGGCGAGCAGCTCCTCCCCGCCCCGGCCGAACACGAACGGATCCCCGCCCTTGAGCCGGACCACCCGCTTGCCGGCGCGGGCCCGATCGATCAGCACCGCGTTGATCTCGTCCTGGGTCAGGTTGTGCCGATGCGCCGCCTTGCCGCAGTCGACGATCTCGACGTCGTCGGGAAGATCATCGAGCAGGCCTCGCGGCGCCAGCCGATCGACGACGACGACGTCCGCCGCAGCCACCAGCCGGCGGCCGCGCACCGTGATCAGCTCGGGGTCGCCCGGTCCCCCGCCGACCAGCGCCACCGATCCCGTCACCGCCGGACGCACCGGCCGGGCCGGCAAGTCGCCCACGTCGAGCGCCACGCAGATCGCGGCACGCAACCGCTGCGACCGGCGCGGATCGTCCCCGCCGGTGATCGCCACGGTGAGCCCGTTCTTGCGCAGGACGGCCGGGGTCCGCGCGCTGCCCCCGGCGGCGACATCGGCACGGACGCAGAACACCCGCTGCCGCACGGCTTCCGCGGCGACAGCGGCGTTGACGTCGCGATCATCGGCGCACGTGCAGACGAGCCACGCCCCGCCCACATCGGCCGGGTCGAAGGGCCGCCGGCTCACCACGACGCCGAGCGCCTCGATGTCAGCTGAGACTGACGGGGCGACGACATCGACCGACGCCCCCGCCTCGACCAGGGCGGTTACCCGCCGGGTCGCCACCGCTCCCCCGCCGACGACGAGCACCCGACGCCCGCGCAGGTCGAGCAGGAGCGGAAAGCCGGTCACCACGCCATTCTGTCCGGACCCGCGGCCCTACTCGTCGGCGACCATGCCCGCAGCGACGGTCGCACCCGAGCCCTCGTCGACCAGGAGGAACGCGCCCGTCGAGCGATTGACCGAGTACGCATCGACGGCGATGGGCTCTGCAGTACGCAGCCGCACCACGCCGATGTCGTTGAGCTGCAACTCGTCCGCGGCCGAGGACGTCACCGTGCTGACGTCCAGTCGGCTGACGACCGCGTCGACCAGGGCGCGCACGTCCCGGGTGGTGTGCTGCAGCGAGAACCGGTCGGTGGCACGCAACGGCCGGTCGGACAACCAGCACAGGGTGGCCGTCAGCTCTCGCACGACCTTGGGCCGCGGCTCGCGGTCGACGGCGATCAAGTCCCCACGGGAGACGTCCACCTCGTCGGCCAGCCGCACGACGACCGACCGGCCAGCCGTTGCCTCCGGCAGGGTTCCGTCAGCCGTGTCGATGCCGCTCACCGTGCTGATCCGGCCGGACGGGAGCACAACCACCAGATCGCCGACGTGCAGCGGGCCGGCCTCGATCCGGCCGGCATATCCGCGATAGTCCGGGTTGTCGGCCGACCGGGGCCGCATGACGACCTGCACGGGCAGCCGCGCCGGGATCTGCGTTCCCGCCGGGGATTGGACATCCTCGAGGAACTCCAGCAGCGCCTTCCCCCGGTACCAGGCCATCCGGCCGGACCGGTCGACGACGTTATCGCCGGACAGCGCCGCCATCGGAATCGGCGTGAACGACGACAGTCCGAGACCGTCCGCCGTCGCGGCGAAGTCGGTGACGATCTGGTCGAACACCTCCTCGGCGTAGCCCACCAGGTCCATCTTGTTCACGGCCAGCACCACATGCTCGACCTGCAGCAGCGACGCCACCGCGGCATGCCGCTTGGTCTGCTCGACCACGCCGTTGCGCGCGTCGACGAGGATCACCGCGACGTCTGCGGTCGAGGCGCCGGTCACCGTGTTGCGGGTGTATTGCACGTGCCCGGGGGTGTCGGCCAGCACGAACGTCCGCCGGGCGGTCGCGAAGTACCGGTACGCGACGTCGATGGTGATGCCCTGCTCCCGCTCAGCCCGCAGCCCGTCGACGAGCAGAGCGAGGTCAGCGCCGTCGTAGCCGCGCCGTTCGCTCGCCGCCTCGACCGCGCTGAGCTGATCGGTCAGCACGGCCCGGGCGTCGTGCAGCAGCCGGCCCACCAGCGTGGACTTCCCGTCGTCGACCGATCCGGCGGTCACGACGCGCAGGAGTTCACGGGGCATCAATATTCACAGGCCCTAGAAATAGCCCTGCCGCTTGCGGTCTTCCATCGCCGCTTCGCTGGCCCGATCGTCCACTCGGGTCGCGCCCCGTTCCGAGATGGTGGCTGCCGCGGTCTCCGCGATCACCCCCGCGACGTCACTCGCGACGGAGCGGATCGCGCCGGTGCAGGTCGCGTCACCGACGGTGCGATACCGCACGGATTCGGTGGTCACGGTGTCACCGTTACCCGGCTGCGTCCATGGAGTTACCGCCAGCAGCATGCCGTCCCGTGCGAAGACCCGACGCTCGTGTGCGTAGTAGATGCTGGGCACCTCGATTCCCTCGCGCTCGATGTAGGCCCAGACGTCGAGCTCGGTCCAGTTCGACAGCGGGAACACTCGGAGGTGTTCTCCGGTGCGGTGCCGGCCGTTGTAGAGATTCCACAGCTCGGGTCGTTGGTTGCGTGGATCCCACTGGCCGAAGTCGTCGCGTACGGAGAAGACGCGCTCTTTCGCACGGGATTTCTCCTCGTCCCGGCGTGCGCCGCCCAGCACGGCGTCGAACCGATGCTCGGTGATCGCATCGAGCAGGGTCGTCGTTTGCAGCGGGTTGCGCGATCGGCCCGGCGCTTCACGCACCCGCCCCGAGTCGATCGAGTCCTGGACACTCGCGATCACCAGCTTGACACCCAGTCTGGTGACGTGCCGGTCTCGGTACTCGATGACCTCGGGGAAGTTGTGGCCGGTGTCGATGTGCATGATCGGGAACGGCACCCGTCCCGGCCAGAACGCCTTGCTGGCCAGGTGCAGCAGGACGATGGAGTCCTTGCCGCCGGAGAACAGCAGCACCGGACGCTCGAACTGGCCGACGACCTCACGCAGGATGTGTATCGCCTCGTCCTCGAGACCGGTGAGCCAAGTGCGGTCGAGTGTCGGTCGGACGGCAATCGTGGTCACGACAGATTCTCCTTGTGCAGCAGGGCGTACAGCTCGTCGACGACGTCGTGGACGCTCCGGCCGCTCGTATCGAGACGAAGGTTGGGATTGGCCGGCGGCTGGTAGTCGCCGTCTATGCCCGTCAGCCCGGCAAGCGCGCCGCCGCGCTGTTTCGCATACAGACCTTTGACGTCGCGTCGAGCGCAGACCTCGACCGAGGTGGCTACGTGGATCTCGAAGAACGGCACCTCCGCCGACTCGTGCCAGACACGTACGCCCTCGCGGGCCGCCGCGTACGGAGAGACCACCGAGGCGAGCACGAGCACGCCATGACGGGCCAGCAGTTGGGCCACCCAGCCGATGCGCGCCACGTTCGCGTCGCGGTCGGCGCGCGTGTATCCCAGCTCCGGAGACATGATCGGCCGCACCTCGTCACCGTCGAGGACCTCCACGGCGCGGCCGACGGCACGCACGCGATCCGCGAGTCCGTGGGCAATCGTCGTCTTGCCGGCACTGGGCAGGCCGGTGAGCCAGACAGTGGCACCGAGTGCCGCTTCTCGGCGAGGCCCCGCAGCGGGCGACAAGGTGGTCGGGTGGCCCTGCATGGCGTCGTCCTTCGGTCGCGTCGGCAGGCACACGTACGCATCGGACGTACGGGCCGGGGGCGAGCGGCCGGCTCGTCGCGCGAAAGCCGTCAGCGGCGGCGCGACTGCTCAGGGAGCCGGCTGATCAGGACGGTAGACACGCCGCGCTCACTACGCGCTGCAGATCGACATGCAAGCGCGCTACGAGCCGGACGGCGGACACGCCGCTCATAGTCGCACACCGCGGCCCGTCCGACCAACAGCCCTGGCGGACCGCTTCGTGGCCCTCGTCACGCGGTGCCACCCAATGACGGTGGGCGACTCGGCGGATCGTCCGGGATGTGCGACCCTTGACGACGTGTCCCGTGAACCGCGCGTCCTGCTGACTTCCCGTCGGCACGTCGACCTGCGCCGGATCACGGCCGCTGCGTGTCGACTCGCCTAGCACTCGAGGCCAGGTCGGCACCATCGGAGAGGACCGCGCGCATGGTTGCGCGAAAAGGACAAGGGCAATGGGCACTGGGGTACCGGGAGCCGCTCAACCCGAACGAGCGCAGCAAGCGCGACAACGACGGGCTGCTGGTGCGCCAGCGGATCATCGACACCTACCAGTACACGGGATTCTCTGGCATCGACCCGAGTGACCTGCGCGGACGGTTCCGCTGGTACGGCCTGTACACCCAGCGATGCGCCGGCATTCCCGGCGGACGCACCGCGATCCTCGAACCCGAAGAGCTCGAGGACGAGTACTTCATGCTGCGCATCCGCATCGACGGCGGCGCGCTGACCCGGGCGCAGCTACGGGTGATCGGGGAGATCTCCACCAGGTACGGGCGCGACGTCGCCGACATCACCGACCGCCAGAACGTGCAGCTGCACTGGATCCGGATCGAGGACGTCCCGGCAATATGGGAGCGGCTCGAAGCGGTCGGCCTGCAGACCACCGAGGCCTGTGGCGACACACCCCGCGTCATGCTCGGTTGCCCGCTGGAGGGTGTGGCCGAAGACTCCGTGCTCGATGCGAGCGCCGCCTTGCGCGACACCGTCGACCGGTACATCGGTGACCCAGCGTTCTCCAACCTGCCGCGCAAGTTCAAGACGTCGATCTCCGGCTGTGCCCGGCACTGCACCAACCACGAGATCAACGACGTGTCGTTCGTCGGGGTGATCGGGCCGGACGGCACCCCCGGCTTCGACCTATGGGTCGGCGGCGGACTGTCCACCAATCCCATGTTCGCCAAGCGGATTGACGTGTTCGTCGCACCTGACGAGGTCAGCGAGGTCTGGGCGGGCGTCACCTCAGTCTTCCGTGACTACGGGTACCGGCGCTCCCGCAACCACGCCCGGCTGAAGTTCCTCGTCGCGGACTGGGGACCCGAGAAGTTCCGCGAAGTGCTCGAGAAGGAGTACCTCGGCCGCGCGCTGCCGGACGGCGTCGCGCCCGATCCCTCGCCGGCCCACCGAGACCACGTCGGAATCGAGCGGCAGGTCGACGGGCTGGTGAGTGTCGGCGCGACGACGAAGGCGGGCCGGACCTCCGGCTCGGCACTGATTGGCGTGGCCGACTTGGCGCAGCGGTTCGGCTCGCGCGGCGCACGGGTGCGGTTGACGCCGCAGCAGGGCCTGGCCGTGCTCGACGTCGACCCGCTCGCTGCCGACCAGCTCGTCGCCGGCCTTGACGAGCTGGGCCTTTCCGTCCGTCCGTCGGCGTTCCATCGCGGCACGATGGCCTGCACCGGTATCGAATTCTGCAAGCTGGCGATCGTCGAGACGAAGGCTCGTGCCGAGACGATCCGCCGCGAACTGGAACGCAGGCTGCCGGACTTCGACACGCCGATCACGATCAACGTCAACGGCTGCCCGAACTCGTGCGCACGGTTCCAAGTGGCCGACATCGGTTTCAAGGGCGTTATCGCCCGGGGTGCGGACGGCACCGATCAGGAGGCGTTCCAGGTGCACCTGGGCGGCCAGCTGGGCAGCGAGGCCGCGTTCGGCCGCAAGTTCCGCGGCTTGAAGGTGACCGCGGAGCAGGCACCGGATTACGCCGAGCGGGTGCTGCGGGGCTACCTGGAACGGCGCACCGAGGGTGAGACCTTCGCCAGTTACGTCACACGAGCCGAGGAGACATGGCTGTCGTAGCAGGTTCGCAATGACCGAACGAGCCGCGCCCTTCTACTGCCCGTACTGCGGCGACGAGGATCTGCGGATGTTCGGTGAGAAGCACGGCGAATGGCGCTGTGGCGCTTGCCAACGCGTCTTCCTGCTGAACTACGTCGGCATAGCCGCGGACTGGACGAGCCAGCCGGTGCAGGGGTCACGGTGAACGCGCCGGTGACCGAACACGAAAGGTTGGCCCGCCTGGCCCGGCGCGCCGGTGATGAACTGGACGGCGCGCCCGCGCTGGACATCCTGAGCTGGGCAGTCGCGCAGTTCGGCGCCTCGTGGTGCGTGACCTCGTCGATGGCAGACGCGGTGCTGCCGCACCTTGCCTCACGGGTCATGCCCGGAGTGGACGTAGTGTTCCTCGACACCGGGTACCACTTCGCCGAGACGATCGGCACCCGCGACGCGCTTGCCGCGACCCTGCCGGTGACGGTCCGCACGATCCACCCGGAGCGGACGGTGGCCGAGCAGGACGCCGCGTTCGGTCCGCGCCTGCACGATCGTGATCCCGATCTGTGCTGCGCCATGCGCAAGGTCGCGCCGCTCGCGACCGCGCTTGACCCGTACCTCGCCTGGGCATCCGGGCTGCGGCGCGACGAAGAGGCCACCCGAGCAGACGTCCGCGTCGTCGAATGGGACGCGCAGCGCGGCATGGTCAAGCTCAACCCGATCGCGACTTGGACGCAGGATGACGTCGACGCCTACATCACCGAACACGGCGTCCTGGTCAACCCGCTGCTCGCCGACGGGTACGGCTCGGTGGGTTGCGCGCCATGCACCCGTCGGCTGATCGCAGGCGAGGACACGCGCGCCGGTCGGTGGGCCGGCCTCGCCAAGACCGAGTGCGGCATCCACAGCTAGTCCTACACCCGTAGCCCTACAGCCGTAGATCGTGATTCAGGCGCCTTCCGCCCGGAGGAGATCGTTACCCGGCCTTCGTGATCTCGGCTGAATCTGCTGATTTCCGCACACCCAGCCGAGATCACAAGCTGCATGATGTGTCCGCTGGCCGCCCAGGCCTTCTCCGACGCTCCGGAGGCCGTGCTCAGCATCCTCGCCGGGACACTCGGCAACTTCACCGGGCTACCGCCGGGCTAGCTGCCCGGTAGCGTGCAGGAGTGACCACCCTGCATCGCAACTGTCAAGTCGTGGACGAGATCCTCGCCGCGGCCGGCGTCACGGGCCGGGTACGGATGCTGCCGGAGGCGGCCCCGACCGCCGCCACCGCGGCGGCGCAGGTCGGGGTCGCCGTCGGTGCGATCGCCAATTCCCTGGTCTTCGCGACCAACGATGGCGAGGCAGTGCTTGTCCTGACCAGCGGAGCGCATCGCGTCGATGCCGCGAAGGCAGCCGCACAGCTTGGCACGTCTGCTGTGTACATGGCAGGCCCAGACCTCGTCTTCGCGGCCACCGGACAGCGCATCGGCGGGGTGGCTCCAGTCGGCCACCCGACGCGATTGCGCACACTCGTCGACGTCGACCTGGCGAGCTATCCACAGATCTGGGCCGCAGGGGGCGTCCCGCACGCGGTGTTCCCGACGACGTTCGACGAGCTGGTGCGACTCACCGGTGGACAACCCGCGACCGTGGCATGAGCGCATCCAGACCTACGCTGAGGGACATGGTGCGTATCGTCCATCGGGCGGCGACCGTACGCTCATGCCCGCCCCCGGTGAATAGGGTGCGCTCGAGGCTTCGCGAGGGACTCGGATGAGGTCGGTGGATGTCCGCAGCGAGATCCGCGTCGAGGCATGGCACGGCCCGCAGCTTTCCGCGCACATCAACGAGGCGATGAACATCTACGTCCTGGCGATGAACTACCCGAGCTACGCCGGAGCTCAGCGATCGGTCACCGCGGAGAAGCACACGACCAATGCCGGCTTTGCCTGCCGTGCCGCGGTGCGCGCCGACGGGACCCTGGTCGGCTTCGGATATGGCTACACCACGGCGCCCGGGCAATGGTGGCATGACCTGGTCCGTCGGGCAGTCAGCCGTAAGGTGGCCGACGACTGGCTGCGCGACGCGTTCGAGCTGTCTGAGATGCACGTGCTGCCGCGCTACCAAGGGGCGGGCATCGGGCGGCGACTGCTCACTACACTCGCAGGCGAGATCTCGCATCGCGCCATGCTGCTCTCGACGCCGGACGCCGACACCAGGGCGTTCCGGCTCTACCGGTCGGTGGGCTTCGTCGACCTGGCTCGCGGCTACCTGTTCCCCGGCGACGCTCGGCCATTCGCGGTCCTCGGCGCCCGGTTGCCATTGCGTCCGAGCAGCCCTTGATACGACGCTCAGCTGTCGCCGGCGCCCAGGCAATCACCCGTTACAGCCGGACGGACAGCTGCAGGTTGTGCCAGACTTCGCGCGTCGCGCTGGATCGGTTCAGCGTGTAGAAATGGATGCCCGGCACACCCTCCGCGAGCAATCGCTCGACCAACCGCGACGCCTCCTCGATGCCCTGCGCGCGCACCGCCTTAGGATCGCCGGCCAGCGCCGCGAACTTGGCGCCGAGATCCTCGGGAAAGGGGGCGCCGGAGAACTGCCCGGAACGCTCGATCGTGCGCATCGACGTCACCGGCATGATGCCGGCAATTATCGGCGTCGAGCACCCCGCCGCCACCACCCGGTCGCGCAGCCGCAGGTAGATGTCCACGTCGAAGAACATCTGGGTAATCGCGTAGTCAGCACCCGCCCGGCACTTGCGCACGAACTGCGCGGTATCCGACTCGACGTCGGGCGAACGCGGATGCCGGTACGGGAACGCGGCAACCCCGACGCAGAAATCGCCGTGGGCGCGCAACAGCTCGACCAGCTCCGAGGCGTAGTTGAGCCCTTCGGGATGCGCTACCCACTCCCCCATCGGGTCGCCCGGCGGGTCTCCTCGCAGCGCGAGCATGTTACGCACGCCAGCGTCGGCGAGCCGACCCACGATGGAGCGAAGTTCGGCGACCGAGTGGTTGACGGCCGTCAGGTGAGCAACCGGCAGCAGCGTCGTGTCGGCCGCGATGTGTTCGGTGATCTCGATGGTGCGGTCGCGCGTCGAGCCTCCGGCGCCATAGGTCACCGAAACGAACGACGGGCGCAGCGGTTCGAGTTGGCGAATGGTCTGCCACAGCAGACGCGCGTCTTCATCCGTCTTGGGCGGCATGAATTCGAACGAGAAGGTGGGTTCTCCCGTGGCAAGGGCATGACGAACCGAACGCGGCATCCGTCCAGCGTAGTGTTCGACGACGTGACCGAGGCCGACACGTCGCCGGCTGGCGTCATCAAAAGGGTCGAATCGCTCCTCGTCGAGTTCCTCGACGATCGCGCCAGGGTGCTGGCTCTGCTCGGTGCCGACCTCGATCCGCTCGTGCGCGCCGCGCACACCTGCGTGCTCGCCGGCGGGAAGCGACTACGGCCGATCTTTGCCTATTTGGCCTGGCAAACCGCCGCTCCGCAGGATGCGGACGACGAGGCGATGGTGACCGCGGCGGCAAGCCTCGAGCTGCTGCACGCGTGCGCTCTCGTGCACGACGACGTCATGGATTCGTCTGCTACCCGACGCGGCCGTCCGTCGGCCTACACCGTGTTCGAGCAGTTGCACAGAGCCCGCGACTTCACCGGGCAGCGCGAGGCATTCGGACGGTCTGCCGCCATCGTGCTCGGCGACCTGCTGCTGAGCTGGGCGGACCGGCTGTTCGCGAACGCCGGCCTCGAACCGCCTGCCGAGCGGCGCGCGCGAGGGGTGTACGACGACATGCGCGAGCAGGTGATGGCCGGTCAGTACCTGGACGTGCTGGTCCAGGCGCGGGGCGGCTTCTCCGCGGACGACGCCCTGCGCGTGATCGAATACAAGACCAGCAAGTACACGATCGAAGGGCCCTTGCTGTTCGGGGCAGCCATCGGCGGCGCGTCGGACGAGCTCACGGCGGCACTGAGTGCCTACGGGCTGCCGCTCGGCGAGGCGTTCCAGTTGCGCGACGACCTGCTCGGCGTCTTCGGGGATCCCGGCCGCACCGGCAAGCCGGCCGGCGACGACCTCCGCGAAGGCAAGCGCACCCTGCTGATCGCCATCACTATGCAGCGCGCCGATCACACCCAGGCCGGCCTGATCCGGCGGCGGCTCGGTGATCGCGACCTCGACGACGCGGGGCTCGCGGCACTGCGTCAGCTGATCGTCGACACCGGCGCGGTGGCGGATGTCGAGTCACGCATCGCCACATGCACCGCGCGGGCCCGCGCCGCTCTCGCATCGCCGGCGATCCGCGTCGACGTCCGCGACGTGCTCGATGGGTTGGCGGTTGCCGCGGCGGAGCGCCAGACGTGAGATGCGTGCCCGGCCGCACCGACTCCGTGGTGGTGATCGGTGCGGGCCTGGGCGGCCTGTCCGCCGCCTTGCATCTGGCCGGCGCGGGCCGTCGGATAACCGTGCTCGAACGGGCTGCCATCCCCGGCGGACGGGCCGGTGTCATCACCGACTCGGGTTACACGTTCGACACCGGGCCGACGGTCCTGACCATGCCCGAGCTCGTGGCGGAAACGCTCCGTGCCGTTGGCGAATCGCTTGGCCACTGGATCACCCTCCATCGCCTGGACCCGGCGTACCGGGCCCGCTTCGCCGACGGCTCGACAATCGACGTACATACCGACGTCGACGCGATGGAGGCCACGATTCGGGCCGCCTGCGGGGCAGGCGACGCTGCCGGGTACCTGCGCTTCGTCGACTATGTGCGCGCCCTGTATCGCGTCGAGATGCCGCACTTCATCGGCCAGAACCTGGATACGCCGTTGAGCCTGCTCGGCGGACCGATGCTCGATCTGCTCCGGCTCGGCGCGTTGCAACGGCTCGCGCCGAAGATCGCCTCGTTCGTCCGGGACGAGCGGCTGCAGCGGATATTCTCATTCCAGGCCATGTACGCCGGGCGCGCCCCCTCCGACGCGCTAGCGCTGTACGCGGTGATCAGTTACCTCGACTGTGTCCGCGGCGTGTATTTCCCGGCCGGTGGCGTGCATGCCGTGGCTAAGGCGTTAGCAGGCGCCGCAGCCAAGCACGGCGTGCAGCTGTGCTACGACACGGACGTCACCGGAATCGAGATCGTCGGCAAGCGGGCTCGCGCGGTGCTCACTCGGCAGGGGGAACGAATCGCTGCGGACGCCGTCGTGGTGAATGTCGATGCACCAACGGCGTATCGGGAGCTGCTGCCCGGGCGGCTCACTCCGAAGCGGCGGGTCCGCTATTCCCCGTCGTGCGTGGTGCTGCACGCGGGATCCCGTGCCGTATACCAGGATTCTGCGCACCACACGATCTCCTTCGGGCGGGCGTGGGAGCCGACGTTCGAGCAGATCATCCAGCGAGGCGAGACGATGAGCGACCCCTCGGTCCTGCTGACGAACCCGACGCGGACCGACCCGTCGTTGGCGCCTGGGCGACGGCAGACCTACTACGCGCTCTTCCCGGCGCCGAACCTCGACCATGCCACGCCGATCGACTGGGACCGGACGGCCGAAGGCTACCGCGACCACATGCTGTCAACGCTCGAGGCCCGCGGCTACGAGGGATTCGCGGACGGCATCGAGGTCTCGCACCTCGTGACCCCGGCCGACTGGGCTCGAGCCGGCCTGGCCGCGGGTACGCCGTTCGCCGCAGCCCACGCGTTCGGCCAGACTGGTCCGTTTCGGTTGCCGACGCTCGACAAGCAGATCGAGAACCTGGTGTTCTGCGGGGCGAACGTGCAGCCCGGACTGGGCGTCCCGATGGTGTTGATCTCGGGACGGCTGGCCGCGCAGCGCATTGTCGGCGAACCGCGTCGGTAATGATGTGCTGATGGCAATCGGCGGGCGCGGCGAGCTAGACGCTGCCGGCATCGTCGATCCGAAGCTGCGGTTGAGCTACACCATCTGCCGGCGCCTCAACGCCCGGCACGGCCGCACCTACTACCTGGCGACGCTGCTGCTTCCCCCCGCCAAGCGGCCCTTCGTCCACGCCCTGTACGGACTCGCGCGGCACGCCGACGACATTGTGGACGAGCTAGATCCACAGCTGCCCAGCGAGGCACGCGTCGCGCGATTCACCCGATGGAGCAAGGCGTTCATCGCAGACCTGGAACGCGGACGGTCCTCGGACGCCGTTGCGGCTGCGGTCGTCGACACTGCCCGACGGTGGCGACTGCCCGCAGGTTACTTCGTGAGCTTCCTCGACTCGATGCGCGCCGACCTCACCGTGACGGAATACCAGACGTTCGAGGATCTGCGGCGCTACATGTGGGGGTCGGCAGCGGTGATCGGCCTGCAGATGCTGCCGATCCTCGGCCGCGGCGACCCGGGCATGCCCTGGGCGGCACTCGAGCCCCACGCGACCGACCTCGGCTTCGCCTTCCAGCTGACCAACTTCATCCGGGACGTCGGCGAGGACCTGCGCCGCGGCCGCATCTACCTGCCGCAGGAGTCGTTGCGCACGTTCGGTGTCGACCAGGAACGACTGCAGCGCCGACGAGTGGATGAGCCGATCCGCCGGTTGCTGGCGCACGAGATCGAACGCGCCCGCACGTACTACCGACGAGCCACGCCCGGGGTCGAGCTGGTGCATCCGACATCGCGGGACTGCCTGCGTACCGCGGCCACGTTGTACGGCGGAATCCTCGACGCTGTCGAGCGTCGGCAGTACGACGTGTTCGGATCACGCATAACGGTCGCCACCTCGCGCCGCCTGATCCTGGGCTCCCGGGGTTTCCTCAGCGCCCGGCGGGCACGACACCGATACCCCGCCGGCCGAGAAACACCCACATCGACAAGGTGATCAGCACCATCGCGAATCCGAACAGCAGATCCTCGACCGGTGCGTACATAACCCGAGTACCGACGATCGCGGATGGGTCGTAACGCACCACCGGCACGCCGGCGAGCACGCCGTTGACGACGAGCTGAAAGAACAGCACGATCGCGTACGACGCCCAGAAGGCCTTGCGTCGCAGCAGATTCGTCCCCAGCACGAGGTAATCGACAGCGGCCGCGACGACGACTGCCACCAGCGCAAGAACCGTGTAGGTCATAGCTCGTCGCCGATCGTCCAGTCCGGGCGGCGGCAGCGAACGGCCTCGAGGGTCAGCACCGCACAAGTGGGAACGACGAGGAAGAACAGCAGCTCCTCGACCGGCAGACGGCCGGGCAGTTGGATGCCGGTCAGCCAGTGCCCGTCGTAGCTCCACTGGCCGTGGTCGATGGCGTAGGCGTCCCACGCCGTGAACGGCACCACAGTCGGAGCGAGTGCGAGCAGCAGTCTCCGCCACCGCGCGTACACCCGGGTACGCAGGACGATCTCGAGTGGAGCAGTGCCGAGCAGGCACCCGGCGAGCAGCGCCAGGTAGAGCAGATGCGACATCGATCAGTAACCGGCGACCTGGGCGCGGCGTTTGACCTCGGTGCCCCGGTTCTCGCGTAGCGCCTCGATCGGCGTGCCGGGCAGCGAGTCGTCCGGGCGCTGGAGCCAGTCCAGGATTTCCTCGTCGGTGAAGCGGGCGTCGCGCAGCAGGGTGATCACACCCGGAAGTCCCTTCACGATCGCGCCGTCGCGTAACAGCGATGCCGGCACCCACCGGACATCGTCGTCGTCGCGTAAGGCCAGCAACTGGCCGTCGCGCAAGTATTGATGGACCCGATTGACGGTAACGCCGAGCTCCTCGGCGACCTCGGGCACAGTCAGCGCCGGCGGCTTGTCGGCTGGCATGCGGCAAGCCTGCCACGCCGGTCAGCAAGGATGCGCGAGCACCGTCCCCGTCACGGTCGTTCACCGCGTGCTGACCCGCCAGCTTCCCTCGGGGGGCGGCGTCGAGCGCATCGAATCGGCATCCGTCAGCGGACGAGCCTGCGCGACGAAGCGCTGCAACGACGGGCCAGTCAGCACCCGAACCGGGAACATGCCACCCGCCGCAGCGCGGGAGACGGCCTGGGCCGGCAACGCGGTGCGCGCGGCGGCGAGCTCGATGTTCCCGTACCTCCGATAGCGGGCCACGGACGCGTCGGTCATCATCAGCACGTTCGGCAGCACTTCGCGCAGCGTCGCCACCATCCGGCGGGCGTACGTCAACGGTGGCCCGTCGGCGATATTGGCCAACAGCACGCCGTCGTGGCGCAGCACCCGGGCCGCATCCGTCAGGAACTCGACGGTCCCGAGCTCCGCCGGCACCCGCCCGCCGTGGAAGGCGTCGAGCACGATCACGTCCGCGCTCGATTCGTTCATCGCGCAAATGCCCGCCCGGCCGTCCAGCGACCGGATGCGCACCCGGGCGCCCCGCGGCAGCGGCAACTTGGCCCGGACGAATGCGGTCAGCTCCGCGTTAGGCTCGAAGACGATCTGCGGCGAGCCGGGCCGGGCCACGGCGATGTAACGGGCCAGGGTGCAGGCGCCTCCGCCGATGTGGGTCACTGCAAGCGGTCCCCGGGGCAGGGCGTCGAGGACGTCGACGAGCCGGCGCATGTACTCGAAGTCCAGATACGTCGGATCCTCCAGGTCGACGTACGACTGCCGGATCCGGTCGAGCATCAGCAGCCACCCGCCCGGGCGATCGGCGTCGGCCAGCAGCTCGGCGTGCCCGCCCGAGGTGCGGACGCCGCCCGGGCTGTCCTCATTTGGCACGGCTACGCAGCGTACGTGGCCGTCACACACGCGCACTGGCGGCACTGTGTCGCGACCCCAGCCACCGGGCGCGACCTTTAGAATCCCGATGTGAACACGGCGCAGGCGGCGGATCCGCTGGTTGGCCGCGTCCTCGACGGCCGCTACCGGATCAACACGCGCATCGCGCGCGGTGGTATGTCCACGGTGTACAGCGCCGTCGACATGCGTCTGGACCGTCACGTCGCCGTGAAGGTGATGTCCGGGGCACTGTCCGCCGACCCCGCCTTCAGCGACCGGTTCGGCCGCGAGGCACGGGCTGCGGCGCGCATGGCGCACATCAACGCCGTGTCGGTGTACGACCACGGAACGCAGGACACCCCGGCTGGCCATCTGGTGTTCCTGGTCATGGAACTGGTCAATGGCCGTACGTTGCGCGACCTGCTGCGCGAACGCGGCCGGCTCAGCCCCGCCGAGGCGGTGTCAATCATGGAACCGGTGCTAGCGGCCTTGGCTGTGGCGCACCGGGCCGGGCTGGTGCACCGCGACGTCAAGCCGGAGAACATCCTGCTGTCCGATGAAGGCGTGGTGAAGGTCGCCGACTTCGGTCTCGCCCGCGCCGTCGAAGCGGAGGCGAGCGCCACTCGAACCGGGCTGATGATGGGCACGGTCGCGTACTGTTCGCCCGAACATGTCAGCCGTGGCGGCACCGATCAGCGCTCTGACGTCTATTCCGCGGGCGTCGTCCTGTTCGAACTGCTCACCGGGCAGCCGCCGTTCACCGGTGAATCGGCCATTGCGGTGGCCTACCAGCACGTGCACAGCCGAGTGCCCGCGCCGTCGTCGCGCACGCGCGGGCTGCCCGAGATGCTCGACGACCTGGTCGTCCGCGCGACAGACAACGACCCCGCCGGCCGGCCTGCCGACGCCGGCCAGTTCCTTGCGGAGCTGCACAATGTGCGGGCCGCGCTGAACCTGCCGGTGATCCCGGTGCCGCCCCGGCCACGGCCCAACGGAGTCGGGTATCCAGCCGGACGGCCCGGCGCGGCGGCCGTCAACCACCTCAACCGGACGACCGATCCGGTCGGTGCCACGCCACGCGTCCACGACACCGTGGCGCAGCCTGTCGCCCGTCTGCCCGGGCCCGTCTCGGCAAGCCCACCAGGGCGCAAGCAGACGTCGGTGAAGACGCGGCGACGCAGGCGCCTGCTGATCGGCTGGATGCTCGTCCTGCTGCTCGGGGCCGTGTCGGTGTATGCCGGCTGGTGGTTCGCGTCCGGCCGCTACAAGCACATTCCGAACATCGTGGGCGAGCCGCGAACGACCGCATTGCGCGCTCTGCAGAATGCCGGCTTCGACCACGTGAACGTGCTCAGTGAGTTCAGCGAGACGATCGCACGGGACGACGCCATCCGCACCGATCCGGACGCCGGCGCGCAGGCGCTGCCCAACAAGACCGTCACTCTGGTCGTGTCGTCGGGCAAGGAACGGTTCACCGTTTCCGACGTGCACAACGCCTCGGTTGATGCGGCCAAGGCGGCACTGGCGAACATCCCGGGCGCGCACATCGTCACAACGCCGCAGGCCAATGACACGGTGGCCAAGGACGTGGTGATCGGGACCGATCCGGCGGCCGGGGCACAGGTCGCGCGCGGCGCCACGGTACGGCTGTTGATCTCGACCGGTCCACCCATCCTCGCCGTCCCTGACGTCACCAACAAACCGCAGGACACGGCCGCCAAGGCACTCACCGACGCCGGATTCAAGGTGAACGCCACGCAGGGCGTCAGTGACACCGTGCCAGCCGGATCGGTGATAAGCCAGGATCCGCAGCCCGGCACGTCGCTGACAAAGTTCGGCACAGTCACGATCGTGGTGTCCCAGGGCCCGCACTACGTCGACCTACCGCCGGTGGTTGGGCTGTCCGCGGACCGTGCTCGGCAACTGCTCGAGCAGGCCGGCTTCACCGTGCGGGTCAAGAAGGTCTACGGCGGGCGTCTCGACATCGCCTTCGGCGTGCAAGTCCGCGACCAGGACAAGAACGACCAGGGGCAGGTCCGCTACGGCAGCACGGTCACCATCGAGGTGGCATAGCCGAGCTGTCATGCCGCATGCCGACGGACGTGGACCAGAACTAGCGCCGTAGGCTCGCCAGCAATGGTCATTGTCATGGCTCCGGGGGCCACCGACTCCGACATCGCTGGCGTCGTTGCCCACATCAGCCTGCACGGCGGTCAGGCGTTCGTCAGCCGCGGGGTGATGCGCACGATCATCGGCGTTGTCGGGTCCGAGGACGTGCTGGAGGCGATGGACGCGGACGGGCTGTCCGCCGTGGCCGAGACCATGCGCATCACCGCGCCGTACAAGCTCGTCTCGGCGCAGAACCACGGCAAGCGGACGACCGTTCGAGTCGGCGGCGTGCCGATCGGGCCGGACACGTTCACCCTCATCGCCGGGCCCTGCGCGGTGGAGACGGCCGAGCAGACCCTCGAGTCGGCGCGCATGGCGCTACGCGCCGGTGCGACTCTGCTGCGCGGCGGGGCCTACAAGCCGCGGACTTCGCCATACGCATTCCAGGGGCTGGGCGAGGCGGGGTTGCGCATCCTGGCTCGAGTCCGCGACGAGGTCGGCCTGCCGATCGTCACCGAGGTCACGGACGCCGCCGAGGTAAGCACCGTGGCCGAATGCGCCGACATGCTCCAGATCGGCGCCCGCAACATGCAGAACTTCGGCCTGCTGCAGGCGGTCGGCGTGGTGGGTAAGCCGGTCATGCTCAAGCGCGGCCTCACCGCGACGTACGAGGAGTGGCTGATGGCCGCTGAGTACATCGCCCAGCGCGGCAACCTCGACATCGTCCTGTGCGAGCGTGGGGTGCGCTCGTTCGAGCCGGCGATCCGCAACATGCTCGACGTGTCCGCGGTGCCGATGGTGCAGCGGCTGTCCCATCTGCCGGTGATCGTCGATCCCTCGCACGCCGCCGGCCGGCGAGACCTGGTGGTGCCGCTCGCCCGGGCGGCCATGGCCGCCGGCGCGGACGGAGTCATGGTCGACGTGCACCCGCACCCGGAGTCCGCGTTATGCGACGGCGCGCAGGCGCTGCACGGGAGCTCGCTGGCCGAGCTTGCCGACGCGGTCACCACGATCCCAGCGCTGCTCGGGCGGACCAGCGCCACGCATCTGGCGGGCTAGCGGACGAGCGGCGCCAGCACGTCGATCGCCCGGTCAATGCCGTCGTCAGCGACGTCCAGGTGGGTGACGAACCGCAGCAGCCGCGGGCCGATCGCCGACACCAGCACGCCTTCGTCGCGGGCCTTGCCGGCCACCGCCGCGGCGTCTGGTGCCTCGAGAACGACGATGTTGGTGTCGACGCGCTCGGGGTCGGCGCCGAGCGCCGACGCCAGCCGCCGGGCCCGCGAGTGGTCGTCCGCGAGGCGGGCAACGTTGTGGGCGAGCGCGTATCTGCCGGCGGCCGCCAAAATGCCGACCTGGCGCATCCCGCCGCCGTAGCGCTTGCGCCACACCCGGGCTTGCGCGATTCGGTCTGCCGACGACACGAGCACCGACCCGATCGGCGCGCCCAGCCCCTTCGACAGACACACCGACACGGTGTCGAAGCCGGCTGCCAACTCCTGCAGCGCAGTGCCAGTGGCCACGTGCGCATTCCACAGCCGCGCCCCGTCCAAGTGCAGCGCCAGACCGTGCGTCTGCGCCAAGGCGACAACCGCGCGAACGGCGGCCAGCGGCTGACTCGTCCCGCCGCCGAAGTTGTGCGTGTTCTCGACGGCGATTGCGGCAGTCGAGACGAGATGCGGGCCTGCGGCGGGCGCGATCAGCTCACTGATTGCCGCCAGGTCGAGCTTGCCGCGGTCGGCTCGCCAGGTGCGGAACGTGATGCCGGAGAACACCGCAGCCGCGCCGAGTTCGGCGCGGGCTAGGTGCGCCAGGGAGTCGCAGACCAGCTCGTACCCGGGCTTGACCAGCAGCCGGATCCCCAGCTGATTGCCTAGGGACCCGGACGGCACGAACAGCCCCGCGTCGAACCCGAGCATGTCTGCGACCTCGGCCTCGAGTGCGTTGACGGTGGGGTCCTCGCCGTACACGTCGTCGCCTACCTCGGCCTCGGCCATGGCTTGGCGCATGGCGACACTCGGCCGGGTGACCGTGTCCGACCGCAAATCGACGACGAGCGTCACGCCTCCCGCCTTCGGCGGTCTGCGACGAGCCGCTCGGCCACCCGGAACGCGAGCTCGAGCGATTGCTCTGTGTTCAGCCTCGGATCGCAGGCCGTCTCGTAGCGTCGGCCCAGGTCCGCCGTGGTGAGCTCGGCGGTACCGCCGATGCATTCGGTGACATCGTCCCCGGTCAGCTCGACATGCAGGCCACCCGGATGCGTCCCGAGTGCGGCGTGCACATCGAAGAACCCGTCCACCTCGTCGATGATGCGATCCAGATGCCGGGTCTTGACGCCGTCCGAGGTCTCCTCGGTGTTGCCGTGCATCGGGTCGCACTGCCAGACGACCAGATGCCCTGTCGACTGGACCTTCTCGACGATGGGCGGCAGCACGTCACGCACCCTGGCGTTCGACATCCGGCTGATCAGCGTGAGCCGCCCGGGCACGCCCGCCGGATCGAGCCGCTCTACCAGTTCGGTGGCGAACTCGGGAGTCGTCGTCGGCCCGAGCTTGACGCCGATCGGGTTCGCGAGGTGCGAGACGAAGTTCAGGTGCGCGCCATCGGCCTGCCGGGTTCGCTCACCCACCCATACGAAGTGGCCGGAAAGGTCGTACGCGCGGCCCTCGTCGACCCGGGTCAGCGCGCGCTCGTATTCGAGCACCAGCGCTTCGTGCGAGGCGTAGAGCTCGACGCCTTCGAGCGCCGCGTCATGGACCCCGCAGGCCCGCATGAACCGCACGGCGCGGTCGATCTCGCTGGCCAGTTGCTCGTACCGAGTGCCGGTCTCCGTCGACCGAGCGAACGCCGTGTTCCAAGCATGGACGCGGTCCAGGGAGGCCAGCCCGCCCGCGGCGTAGGCCCGCAGCAGGTTCAGCGTCGACGCGGCAGTGGAGTAGGCCCGCAGGATGCGGCGCGGGTCCGGCGTACGGTCGCCGACGAGCTCGTTGATCATGTCGCCGCGGTAGGCCAGTTCTCCGGACGGATCGCGCGGCGACGTTCGGGGCTTGGCGTACTGGCCGGCGATCCGGCCGAGCTTGACGACCGGCATTGACGCGCCGTAGGTCAGCACCACCGCCATCTGGAGCAGCACCCGCACCTTGCCGGCGATGTCGGCGGCGGAGCTGGTTGCGAAGGTCTCGGCGCAGTCGCCTCCCTGCAGCAAGAACGACTCGCCCCGCGCCACGGCACCGAGCCGATCTCGCAGCTGGTCGACCTCGCTGGGCACCACTAGCGGGGGCATACCGGCCAGGGTCAGCGCTGCCTCGCGCAGCGCCGTCTCGTCCGGCCAGTTCGGCTGCTGCGCCGCGGGCAGCGCGCGCCACGCGTCCAGCCCGAGCACGTCCGGAGCGGGCGGATCGGCGGCTGTGGCGGGAGGCATCACCCGCACAGGGTATGCGACTAAAACCCGTCGTCCGCCGACCAGTGGTTGTTCCACCGTCCGTCGGCGGCCTCGTCGGTGGGGTGGAAGCGCAGGTCTGCGGACAGGCGCATGGCATCGCTGACGTTGTCGAGCGAGGCGTGCACGAGATGCGGCGAGTGGACAACGAGGTCGCCTGCTTCGTAGTCGGTCCACAGCCACCGTCCGCCGAGCACGCGGGCCGCCAGCCCGAGGTCGTGGCTGACCGGACGGCGGTCGTCGGGCCGGTCGGTGACCGGGCGCAGCTCGTCCAGCTGCTCGGGCGCGACGTGATGCGAGCCCTCCAGGTACACCAGCCCGCCGCACTGGATCGGACAGTCGCCCAGCGGGATCCACATGGTGACCAGCCGATCGGTGCCCTGGCGCATATAGTCGAAGTCGACGTGCGCCCGCGAGGCCTTGCCCGAGCCGCGGTGGAAGTGGCGCAGGATGCGCCGCGGCGTCAGCTCGGCGGGGGTACCGAGCAGCTGCTGCGCGAGTTCCAGCAGCGCCGGTTCGCGGGTGAACTCATCGAACTGCGCCGTCCGCACGAAGTCGTATGCCGGATGCCCGGCCGTGCCGTACTCCGGCAGATCGTCGGGCAGCGTTCCCGAGAAGATGCCCTCCTCCGCCGTGGTGCCGGGCGCGAACATGCTCGCGTCGAACCGGCTGAAGTAGGACGCCCGCAGCTCCAGCGCCGTGCGTCGATCCAGGACGCGCCGCAGTAGGACGTAACCGTCGGCCTGAAAGCGGGCCCGCAGCTCGCCGGACCCGAGCAGATCGGTGCTGTCGCGCATCGGAGCGAACGTCTCGTGGTCGACGACGATCGCCACACCGTTGGACGACATGGTCCTCGGCGGAGTCTGCCGACGCTGCAGGGCGCCTCCGGTCATCTGGCTCTCCTGTCGGCGGTCGCGGGCATCTGGCACGGAGGGACACTCTGCCAGATGCCCGCGACCGAACGCCTCAGCGAACGCCTCGTGGCCGGAATTGAATGCTGATGCGGGGTCCGGTTGGGCGTGCGGTCTTGGGTACGGCGTGCTCCCAGGTGCGCTGGCAGCTGCCCCCCATAACGAGCAGGTCGCCATGCCCGAGATCGTGTCGCCGGGTCGTGCCACCGCCGCGCGGGCGCAGCAGCAGCGCCCTGGGCGCACCGATCGAGATGATCGCCACCATGGTGTCTTCACGGCTGCCGCGGCCGATGCGGTCGCCGTGCCACGCCACGCTGTCGCGGCCGTCCCGATACAAGCACAGTCCGCCGGTGCGGAACGGCTCGCCGAGTTCCGCACCGTATTGCGCATCCAGCGCCTGCTTGGCCTGGTCCAGCACCGGATCGGGCAGTGCCGCGCCCTCATCGTAGAAGCACAACAGCCGCGGAACGTCGACCATACGTTCATACATCTGCCGCCGTTCGGCGTGCCAGGGCACGGCCTGCACGAGCCGGTCGAACAGCACGTCGGCACCGGCGATCCAGCCCGGTCGCAAGTCGATCCACGCCCCGCGGCCGAGCTGGGACCGGGTGAGCGAGGAGCCGAGCGGACCCAGCCGGACGTCGTCGGCAAGATCCAGCAGGGAGCGCTGGAGCGTCAATGCCATAGATTCAGCATACCGCAACATTCAAACACGTGTTCGAGGCTGCCCGGGCCTCTCCCACGTTTGCCGAGGATTGGTGGACGGATCGGCACGTCTGAACGTGTCCGTCCATCCACCGAGGCGCCAGCGGCGGGCATGACCGCGCTATGCGGCACAGCCGGTGTAGTCGACCCGCCAGAGGTCGGCGAACCCGCTGGGCGACAGAGTCTCGGTCTGCCCCTGCAAGGTGTACTCAACGACGAACCACACCGGCAGTGGCTTCGGACAGCCGACGAGCACGTCGAAGATGGCTGACACCCAGCTGTGCTCTCGGTCGTCGAGGGTGAAGCCGCCGAGCCGGTCGCCTTGTGCGGTGCACTGCGACCGGTGGATCGAGACGACCCGCAGACCACCCAGGGGTAGCTCGACGCGCACACGATCGATCGTTGCCGGTGAACCCGAGGTGTTTCGAAGCTGGATGCCCAGCCACAGCTGAGATCCGTGCTGGGTGCTGCATCGAGTGCCCATGTCGGCCAGCGTGTCGGTCGGGGCAAACTGGCTCGACGCGGCCGACGTCGACGGCGCGGCCTCCGGCGAGCCGCCACGCGCCAGGTGCCAGGCCACCCCGGCAGCACTCACGACAACGGCCAGCGCCGCGGCGGTGACGACCAGAGGACGTCGTCGATTGCCCGGGCCGGGCGCGCCCAGCCGCAGGATGTCGTCGTGCGAGCTGACCACTACTCGACCGTACGCGCGTCAGGCCTCTCCTAGCCGGACATTGGCTGCTGTCCGCGGCGCAACGGGCAGCTCCTCCTTGATCTCGGCCAGCAGCGGCGAGTTCGCCAACCGGAAGACCCCGCGGCCGATCCCGATGGCCCCAACCGTGGCCAGCACCAACCACCAGCCGGTCCGCGTCTCCTCGTTGAAGACGAGGACCCCCCATAGGATGCAGACGAGGGGATCCATCAGCGTGAATCCCGGCTGGGCGGCCACCAAGGGGCCCTTGTGCAGCGCGGCCTGCACCAGCACCAGGCCGAGGATGCCGAAGCCCACGGCGACATACGTCTGCCAGGTCGTGAAGATGGCGGCGATGCCGAACCCGGACAGTCGCGCCGTCGTCTCCTTGATCAGCGTCGCGGTCATCCCGAAGCTAGTGCCGGCGGCGGCCCCCAGGCACGCCGTGCGCCACAGTTGCGCTCCGCGGCGCGATGCCACGATCAACGCCACGATCGTGCCCGCGGTCGCCCCGCCTGCCGCGACATAGGTCAGGTGGTCGACGTTGGTGGCGTCCCCGCCAGACGGTGCCAGCCCCGCGACGAGCAGGATCATGCCCGCAGTCATGATCAGGATGCTCGCCCAGTCGCCGCGGGACAGCCGTCCGGAGAACACCCATGACGCGAACAGCAGCGTGAGCGGCACCTCGAGCGTGATGATCGGCTCGACGGCTGACAGCTCGCCGTAGCTGAGCGCGACGGCCTGCAGCACGAACGACAGCGTGAGCGCGGTGAAGCCGAGCAGCCAGGTGGGCGTGCGCACCAGGGACCACAGCAGGCGGGAACCGAACGGCAGGTCAGGCTGACGCAGGCTCGCCTTGCGCTGCATGACGTTGGCCGTGGCGTTGCCCACCGACGCGAGAACGGCACAGCCGAAGCTGACGATACTGCTCGGGTCCACCGTCACCAGAGTATCGGCACGGTCCGAAGTGTCGAGCCGGCTGGGTGCCGCGAGTGACGGTCAGCCGAAGAACACCTCGGCCTCGCCGTAGCGCTCGGGCGAGACGGTCTTGAGCCTCCCCGTGGCGGCGGTGAGCGGTACCCGCACGATGTCGGTGCCGTGCAGAGCGACCATGGTGCCCCAGTCACCGGCCTGAACGGCGTCGACGGCGTGTATGCCGAACCGGGTCGCGAGCACGCGGTCGAACGCGGTCGGCGTCCCGCCTCGTTGAATGTGGCCGAGGACGGTCGTACGCGACTCCCGGCCCGTCCGTTTCTCGATCTCGCCCGCGAGCCACTCGCCGATGCCGCCGAGGCGGACATGCCCGAACGCGTCCAAGCCCTTGTCCTGCAGGACGTTCTCAGCGCCGTCCGGGGTGGCGCCCTCGGCTACGACGATGATCGGCGCGTAGTGCGCGTCGAAGCGGGTCTCGACGTAGTGGCACACCTTGTCGAGTGAGAACGGCAGCTCGGGGATGAGGATGACGTTGGCGCCGCCCGCCAGCCCCGAGTGCAGCGCGATCCAGCCGGCGTGCCGGCCCATGACTTCGACGATCAGCGCCCGGTGGTGCGACCCGGCGGTGGTGTGCAGCCGGTCGATCGCCTCCATGGCGATGTTCACCGCGGTGTCGAAGCCGAAGGTGTAGTCCGTGTCGTCGAGGTCGTTGTCGATGGTCTTCGGGACGCCGACCACGTTGACCCCGAGCTCGTGCAGCTTAGTGGCCACGCCAAGGGTGTCTTCGCCGCCGATCGCGATCAGCGCATCGATAGCCAGCGCCTGCAGGTTCTCGCGGATGCGATCTACCCCGCCGTCGACCTTGAAGGGATTCGTGCGCGACGTGCCGAGTATCGTCCCGCCTTGCGGCAGGATGCCTCGCACCTGGGGCACACCGAGCTCCTCCGTGAGGTTCTCCAGCGGACCCTTCCACCCGTCGCGGAAGCCGACGAACTCGTAGCCGTACACGCCGACACCCTTACGCACAATCGCGCGGATGACCGCATTGAGGCCAGGGCAGTCTCCGCCGCCGGTGAGCACTCCGATCCGCATGGCCGTTCCTTTCGGTCGCGTGTTGCTTCTCACCCGCGGCGAGCCTAGCGCCGAAGCGCTTCCAGCGCCTGCCAACGGGCCAGATTGTGGCGGGCGTCGGCCAAAGCGTCATGCTGGTCGGCCGGCGCCGGCGGCAGCGGCGGTGCCCCAGCGTCCTCCCAGCGCTGCCGCAGCTCGTGCGTGAAGCGCGGTATCTCGCGCGGCAGCATGCGCATGTCCCCCCACAGCTGAGCCAGCGCGACGTGGTCGTAGGCCGCCATCCAGGCCCACAGGTCGAACGGCTCGCCGGGCTCGGTCAGGAAGGCGAGCAGCTCTGCCCGGATCTGTGCCCGGCTGCGCCACACCGGATCGGATGGCGAGGGCAGCTTGTCCAGCACGTTGCGCCGGACCCACTCGATCGCGGCGGACGAGGTGAACTCGCTCGACACGGCGTAGAACTCCCGCCCCGACTCGTCGACCACGCCGATAGACACCAAATCGATCGTCCGCCCATCCTCGATGAACTCGCAGTCGTAGAAGTAGCGCACGTCCGGCGACTGTACGGGCCGCAGCCTCAGCCAGCCCGCTCGATGGGCATCCGGTCCGCTGCCTCGCGCAGCTCGTCCGCGCCTTGACGTATGGACGCGGGTCGTGCGCCGAATGCGGCGACCCCGCCCTGCGCCTTCTTCAGCTTGGCCGCATAGACGTCGACGTACTCCTGGCCAGACAGTTCCATCAGCTCGTACATGATCTCGTCCGTCATCGAGCGTTCGACGAAACGGTCGCCTGCCATACCCTCGTAGCGGGAGAAGTCCAGCGGCTTGCCGAAGCGCACGCCTGGCCGGGGTCGCAGCTTGGGAATGCGCCGCCCAGGGGGCTGAATGGTGTCCGTGTCGATCATCGCGCAAGGGATGACAGTCACGCCGGCCTCCAGTGCCATGCGGGCCACCCCGGTCTTGCCCCGGTACAGGCGGCCGTCCGGCGACCGGGTGCCCTCGGGATAGATGCCCAACAAGGCTCCCCGGCGCAGCAGCCGGACCCCGGTAGTCAGCGCGGCGCGAGCAGCGTCGGGATCGTCGCGGTCGACGGGTACCTGGCCGACGGCGGCGAAGAACCCACGCGACAAACGGCCCTTGATGCCTGGCGTCGTGAAGTACTCAGCCTTGGCTAGGAAGGTGACGCGGCGCGGCACGATCACCGGCATGAAGAACGAATCGCAGAACGACAGATGGTTGCTGGCGAGGATCACGGGGCCGGTAGCGGGGATGTTCTCGAGTCCTTCGGCGTACGGCCGCCAGATCAGCCGGAGCCACGGCCCGATCAAGATGTACTTGTGGAACCAATAGAGCATCCGGGCCTCCTCACCGAGTCGCAGGAGCTGCCGATAAGTGCGAACAGTAGTGCGGGTGCCCGTGCCGGGTCCACCGTGCCAGGTCGCAGCACGCCCGCGAGACCAGGCATGATGAGACAGGCCCCGCCCACGTCCTGTCCCGACAGAATCGAGGTCCTCGTGCCCGTCCTGCCCGAAGCCGAACCCTACGCGGCCGACCGCGGGCCGGTTGGCGTCCTCATCAGCCACGGGTTCACCGGCAACCCCGCCAGCATGCGGCCGTGGGCCGAGCACATGGCCGGCGCCGGGTACTCGGTGCGGCTGCCCCGCCTGCCTGGTCACGGCACGACCTGGCAGGAGATGAGTACCACCCGCTGGCCGGACTGGTACGGCGAGGTCGAGCACGCTTATGCGGAGCTGGCGGGGCGATGCGAGCGGGTCTTCGCCGCGGGGCTTTCGATGGGCGGCACGCTGGTCACCCGCCTGGCAGAACACAACGGGGACGCGATCGCCGGACTGATCCTGGTGAACCCCTCGTACGGCACCGACCGCATCGACGCCAAGTTCGCTCGGCTCGTCGCGCCACTCGTGGCATCCCGGCCCGGCATCGGCAGTGACATCAAGAAACCCGGCGCGGTCGAATCGAGCTATGACCGGACACCGCTGAAGGCGTTCGTGTCGCTTAAGCAGCTGTGGAAGACCGTCGTGGCGGATCTGGACAAGATCACCGCGCCGATCCTGATGTTCCGCAGCCGGGTCGACCACGTCGTCGAGCCACTGTCCGCCCGCTTGCTCCTCGAGGGTGCCACCGCTACCACCGTCCGCGAGGTCATGCTCGAAAACAGTTACCACGTCGCCACCCTCGACAACGATGCCCAGATGATCTTCGACGGCAGCATTGCGTTTATCGAAGAGCACGCGAATGAGCGGACACTGTGAGGGCGCGTGAGCGAAGGCAGTGACTCGGTGCCGCGGCGCGACAACGGGCTGAGCGCACCGGCCTATCTGCCGCTCGTCGACGTTGATCCCCAGGTCGCCGAGCGGGTGCTCGACGCGTTGCGCCGAGCCCGGATCGCCGCCTACCTCGAGGAACCGTCTCCCCCCGACGAGCGCGAGCGGTTGTTCGTCGCCGAGGACGAGCACCTCGACGCGCGGGCGATCGTCGCCGCGGCCACCCGCCCGGGGCTGGCGACCGACCCTTCGCAGACCGATGCCACGTTCGACCGGCTCGTCTCGGACTGGCACGTCGACACGGTCGCCGCGGTGCGCGCCGCCGAACGCGACCTGACACGCGAAGACGCAGAATGGCGGGCCCGCCTCGTCCCGCCGACCACCTCGGACGACGAGGACGAGCACTACGTCCCGCCCGCCCCACCACCGCTCCCCCGGCTCGCGCCCGCCACGGTATACGCGCTGGTCGTCCTGGCCGCGGCGATCTGCGTGCTCGCCTTTGGCGGCATGCTCGGCCTGGGCAGCTCTGCCCGCTTCCTGATCGGCGTCGCGGGCCTTCTCCTCGGCGCCGGAATGCTGGTGATGCGACTACGCGACCAGCACGACGACGAGGGCGACGACGGCGCCGTCCTTTGAGCGTCGGCCAAGAACGACGGTCAGGATGTGGCGTTGACGAAGCCGATCAGCGTGCTGCCCCACCAGCTCGCCTGCGAGACCACCGCGACGATGCCGCCGAGAACGAGCAGCCGAGCGGTCGGCGACCGGTCACCCAGGGCACGCAGCCGCACCGAGATCTGTGCGGCGACGAGCCCATTCAACGCGAGTAGCAAGACGAGGCACAGCTTGACCCAGGTGAGCGACGAAGTCAGGTTCGGCCGCAAGAACGTGCCACTCGCAACCAACACCGCCAGCCCCGACCAGATCAGCGGGTGCGCACCACAGACGACTGAGACGACATCGCGATGGCTACGGCGCCCGGCAAGGAACAGCAGGCCGTGCCAGTCGACGAACAGCACGGCGCCGAAACCGAGCACGAGCGCCGCGAGGTGGAAGAACAAGGCCACCCGCTGGGTCTGAGCGCTCGGCTGCAGAATGCTGGCGAGCAGGATCATCGCCCCCCAGGTGACGACGAGGGCAGATCCGATCACGAGCGGGCCCGGGAGGGGAAGTCGAGGAGCAAACGGTGTCGACGCCGACGCCGGATCCGACGGCAGCGTCACGAGCGGCCGGATCGTGACCCGTCGTGGCCGGGCCCGTGCCGTTGCCGGACTCGGTTCGGCCGGCACGATCCCCTCGTCGACGTTCGGGTAAGAGACGGCAACCGCGACTGGCGGATCGGACGGGGTGCTGCGCACCTTGCCATCGTCAGTGAAGTGCAGCTGCGCGAACAGCGCCTGATTGAACTCGCGCCGCAGCGATGGGGTGGCTTCCTGATAAGCACGGTGCAGGTCTACCTCCTCGCCGTCCAGCTCGGCAGCCACCCCCGCGCGCAGCTCCGGCTCGAGGGTCAGGTCACGGTAGTGGTCGGCGACGAGCAACTCGACCACGTCGACACCGACCGGCTGTTGGTCGCAGGACGTCCTCGCACAGACGAACACTGGAGGGTAGGGCGCCCTTCGCGGACGGCGCACTCGCAATGCGTTGCCGCACCGACCACACGTGACGGCTGCGTCCAGGTAGTGACGGGCGGTACCTGCCTCCGCGTCCAGGCGGCGCTGCACGCGCTCGAACGTCACGCGGTCGACGAGCGGGTCGTGCTGCCCGGTGTAACGCATGCCCCGGTAGCTCACGACGCCGAGGTAGTACGGATTGCGCAGCAGCCGCACGAGCTGCGCCGCCGTGAGTGGCCGCGGCTGGGTGCGCGGGCCAGCACGTGTCGTCAACCCCCTGCCAGTCAGCGCTGCGAGCAGATCGGGCAGCTCATGCTCGCCTGACGCGAAAGCCTCGAACGCCCAGGACACGAGCGGGCCCTGGTGCGGATCCGTCTCGACGCGCCGGCCGGACGCGGCGCGGACGGCGAGGTAGCCGACCGGGATCTGACCCACCGTCGCGCCGGCCCGCGCTCTATCCAGGCTCGCCCGGCCGGACGACACCCCGCTGCCGCGGTGCTCGACGGCGGACCGGATCGCGTCAAGCAGCAGCCGCGAGGGGTCTCGCAGCAGCTCGTGGTCCGCAGCTGCCGACAATCTGGCTCCCGCTTCCGCTCGGCTCTTCCCCGCGAGACAGACCTTAGCGCCTCCGCGCGGGTGCCCCGAGCGCCGGTGAGCATCCGGCGCGTGTTGCAACGTTCTCCAACACGACACCTAGGCACGGGCAGCCGGTCACCTGCCGCGCGCACGCTCGCAGGTGTCACCGGTCACATTGCTGGTCCGAGAGGCGGGCTCACATGACACCCGAAGAGACGGTGTTCGCGCTGTGGTGTCGGCTCACCGGTAACGACCCGACTGAATTCGGCGACGACGAGCGGGAGGCGTTCCTCGCCCGTCCGCAGGTACCGGACCTCGCCACCACGCCGTACGCCGTGTTGGTCGACGCGGGCATCACCGCGGCACGGCGGGGCTCCTTGCCGCTCGAACGCTGGCTCGGCGCGGTGCGCACGGTCCGTCCGGTTGGCGTCTGAGCCCAGCCACTGCGCCATGATTCGCTCGGTGACGCGCGCTCATGCCAGGTCGATCTCGACCAGCACCGGCCGGTGGTCGCTCGCCGCGCGGACGTCGGCGCCGTCGAGCACCTGCGCCGTGTGCACCGGGAGCCGCGGGTCGGCGAATACGGCATCGATGCGCCGCTGCGGGTTCGTCGCGCTGTAGGTGAACCCGTCGCCCTCCCCCGCCGCTGCCCAGGCGTCGGTACCGCGCGCGGCAAGTGCCTGCCACACGGCCGAGCCGGGTTCGTCGTTGACGTCACCGGCCACGATCACCGGCACGTCCGCGGGCACTGCCCGGTCGAGGATGGCGTGCAGCTCGGCCACGTGGCGCGGCCGTGGTGCAGCTTCGAGGCCGAGATGAACCCCCGCGACGGCGAACTGCCGACCCGCGAGGCTCAGCACGGCGATCGACGTACCGCGCGAATCCAGCCGGGAGCGGAGGGAGAACGTCCGGTCCCGCGACGACACGACGTCGACGGACAACGACGACAGCAGCAGGTTGGCCGCTGCTGGCCGTCCCCCGCTGACGACGACCAGCCCGCTGCGCCGGGCGAGCGCGGCGCACTTGGCGCGCCAGCGCAGCAACCGCGGCGCCTCCTGGACACACACCACGTGAGGATGCGCGGCGCGAATGACCCGCGTCACCGCAGCGTCGTCGTCCCGCATCGAGTGCACGTTATAGCTGAGTAGGCGCAGAATGGGCATGCTCAGACGCGCCGGCGGGCGAGATCGGCGGCACCCACCAAGCCGGCGTCAGGACCCAACTGCGCCAGCACGACTTCGGCCTCGGGGCGGAATCCACGTCCGGTGAGCGATCGCCGGAACGTCTCGCGGGCCGGCCGCAGCAGCAGGTCGCCGGCCTGCGAGACCCCGCCGCCGATGACGAACATGCTCGGGTCGATCACCGCGGCGAGGCTGGCGAGCCCGTGGCCGAGCTGCTGGCCCATCGTCGTATAGATGTCTACTGCCGCGCGGTCACCCTCGCGCGCCGCGTCGGCCACCAGCTGGCCGGTCATCGCCGAGGGATCACCGTCGGCCAACTCCAGCAGCCGCCGCGCGGCCACCGGCGACGCCGCAGCGAGCTCGACCGCGTCGTGGGCCAGTGCCGTCCCGGACGCGTACATCTCCCAGCAGCCCCGGTTGCCGCAGGCGCAGCGCCGCCCTTCCGGCACGAGCGTCATGTGGCCGAACTCGCAACCGACGCCGTTCGCGCCACGATAGAGCACGCCGCTGACAACCAGCCCGCCGCCGATTCCGGTGCCGAGCGTTACGCAGACAAGCACCCGCGCTCCGCGGCCCGCGCCGAATCGGTACTCCGCCCAGGCGGCGGCATTGGCGTCGTTCTCGACCAGGACCGGTACCCCGATCCGGCCGCTGAGCGCGTCGCGCAGGGGCTCGTCGCGCCAGGCCAGGTGCGGCGAGAACAGCACGGTGGCGCGGTCGTTGGCGATCCACCCAGCCGCGCCGATGCCGACCGCTACGACGTCGTGCCGGGCGCGCAGCTCGTTCACGACCTCGGCGATCACCCGCTCGGTCTCGACCACGTCGTTACCCGGCGTGGGCCGGCGTGCCGCATCGACCAGGCTCCCGTCGTCGGCGACGACACCTGCGGCCACTTTGGTGCCGCCGATGTCGACGCCGATGGCCAGCGGAGGCACGGTCAGCCGTCCCCGAGATCGATATGTTGCACGTTCCGATGCGGGGCCGGTTTGGCGTGCGGGGAATGGGGATTCGTGCCGGAGTCGAGCAACGCCCGTACCGCCGCCACCAGGGCGGAGCCCATCTCGCTGATCTTGTCGGTCAGCTCGGGACGTTCGCCGCGCAACATCCCGATGACCTGGCAAATCGGGCACCAGGCGCACTCGGAAGCTCCCGTCGCGATGTGCTCAGGACCAAGCGGACCACCAGACCCGAACGTGGACCGCGACCACTCCTGCAATGCCTCGAACAGCTTGGCGGTCTCGGCGCCGATGTCTCCGACCGGGTCGTCCCCGCTCATGGCTCGACTCCGCGCTCGGTCCGCACCTGCACCCCACGAAATCGCTGGCACGATTTCGCGGGGACCCCGCGGTCGGTGCTTCGCACCTGCGATGCTCCCTCGCTGTCGTCTTCGACACTCATCTGTGCCCCGGCGCCGGCCAGACAGCGGGGTCCCGGCGGAACCGAACCCGCAGCTCGCGGTCGGCGAACTCGCCACGGACCACGGCGCACCGCCGCAGGACGCTCGGCAGGGTGAGAACCCGCCGGTGGTCGCCCACCGTCAGCACCAGGTCGTCGTCCGCGCGCGCCGCCTCCACCGCACCTCGAGCGGCGAGCGGCAGCCAGATCCGCAGCACGAACTCGTCGCCGTCTGACTCGACCGTCATCAGCTCGCCCGGCGCGCCGAACTGCGCGGGATCCTCACCGGGCAGTTTGCCGTAGAGCGTGCTGGCAACCTCGCGCAGGGCCGCGACGCCGACGGGCTCGGCCGCCCGGTAGGTCACCTCACGCACCGGCACACCAGCGAACGACTCACGCAGCCGGGTCAGCTGAGTCTGCTGCGCAGCCACCCAGCCCTGCCGGAACGCGTCCCTTCCCTTGGGAAAGATCCGGTTGGCAACGACCAGATCGACGCAGTACCCGTAAAGCGCCAGTGCCGTGAACGTCCGCCGTGCCTCGGCGGCCACGACCGCCTCCGGGGTGAGCACCAGCCGCACGGTGGTCACGGCCGGGTCGGCGAGAATCTCGCGCACCGAGGCCAGGTCCTCGTTCAGCCGCAGCAACGCCTCGAACAGCCCGTCAGGGGGAATGGCTTCCCCCCGGCCGAGCATCGAAGCGAAGGGGCGCACCCCGCGCGCGATCCGCCGCTGTGCCGGAAAAACCTTGCGCAGGTACCAGCCGAGCGCCTCGGGCAGGGCCAGCAGCCGCAACGTCTCCGCCGTGGGGGCGCAGTCGACCACCAGCGCATCCCAGTCGCCGCTCACCGCCAGGTCGCGGACCGCAAGCAGCGCGAGCACCTCGTCTACGCCGGGCAGTACGGTCAGCTCCTCAGCGGTGATCGGGTCCATCCCGCCGCGGGCGAGCAGATCGATGAGATAGCGCTGCACGTCGCGCCAGGCGTCCTCCAGCCGGCGCTGGGTATCGACCTGCACGGCCCACAACGTCGGAACGATCTCGACCGGCTCATGGCCGATCCGCACGTCGAGGGCATCGGCGATCGAGTGCGCGGAATCGGTCGAGAGCAGCAGGGTCTTCACGCCGCGGTCGGCCAGGCGCAGCGCGGTGGCGGCGGCCGCGGTCGTCTTGCCGACGCCGCCCTTGCCGGTGAACAGCACGACACGCACGTCAGCCACCGGCTGACTCGACCCGCTTCTTCAACTCCTTGAGCGCGGTGTCCATGACGACCCGCTCGGCTTTGCGCTTGAGCATGCCGAGCATCGGAATGGCCAGGTCGACGGTCAGCGAGTAGGTGACTTCGGTGTCGCTGCCTGCCGGGGTCAGCGTGTACGACCCGTGCTGCATCTTCTGCATCTGGCCTTTGACCAGGTTCCACTCGACACGCTGGTCACCGGTCCAGACATAGGCCAGCTCGTACTGGTCCTTCAGGATCCCGGCGTCGATGGCGAAATGCACTCGGGCCGCCCGCCCGTCCGGGCCCTCTTCGAGCACCTCGGCGGACTTGATCGATGCGGCCCACTGCGGGTACGCCGGAAAGTCCGCGATGACGGACATGATCTGCGCCGGATCGGCGTGCACGGTGATCGACTGGGTCGACTGCTCGGCCATGGCGAGAGGCTACAGCGAGACGAGTCCTTCACGGCCCAGAAGACACGTTTTCGCCGCGGCTAGGATGGCACGAAGCGGGTGCGGCCGTTACGGTGACGGGCGCGGCACCCGACCCAAGGACACGTGTCGAGAAAGGACGCGGACGAGTGCGCGAACTTTCCGTCGCCAGCAGGGGCGCCGAGCCGGGGGCGACCAACGTCGCGGACTACGTCTTCGCTAACGCGACCCGCCGCCCAAATCACACGGCGCTGCGCCGGCGCGTCGACGGACGCTGGCTCGACATCACATCGGCGCAATTTGCCGACGAGGTCACCGACGTCGCCCGCGGTCTGATCGCCGCGGGCATCGAGCCCGGCGACCGCGTCGCGCTGATGTCCAAAACCCGCTACGAATGGACGCTGTTCGATTTCGCGGTGCTGGCAATCGGTGCCGCCGTCGTGCCGATCTACGAGACCTCCAGCGCCAAGCAGGTCGAATGGATTCTCGCCGATTCCGCGGCCAAGGCGCTGGTCGTCGAGACCGCCGAGCACGAGGCGATCGTCGACTCGATACGCTCAGCCGCTCCCGGGCTGGCGCACGTCTGGCGGATCGAGGACGACGCAGTGGCCTCCCTCACCGCGCAGGGGGCCGAGGTGCCGGCCGACGCGGTGACCAACCGCCGTCAGGCCACCGCCTTCGACGACCTGGCGTCGATCATCTACACCTCGGGCACCACCGCCCGTCCAAAGGGCTGCCAGCTCGCGCATCGCAACTTCGTCACCGAGATCACCGAGATCATCAGCACCTCGCTGCGGGTGCTCTTCGCCGACGGCACGTCGACCCTGCTGTTCATCCCGGTGGCGCACGTTTTCGGCCGCGTCATCGAAATCGGCGCGCTGGCGACCGGCTGTACGCTGGGCCACTCCTCCGACATCAAGAACCTGGTGACCGTTCTCGGCGAGTTCCAGCCCACCTTCGTTCTCAGCGTGCCCCGGGTGTTCGAGAAGGTCTACAACACGGCTAAGCAGCGCGCCCACGGCGAAGGCAAGGGCAAGATCTTCGACCTCGCCGACCGGGTTGCCGTGGGCTACTCCGAGGCGCTCGAACGCGGCTCGGTGACGCTTCCGTTGCGGCTGCAGCACGCCCTGTTCGACAGGCTGGTCTACAGCAAGCTGCGTGCCGCTCTCGGCGGCCGGTGTACCGCCGCCGTATCCGGCGGCGCACCGCTAGGTGCCCGGCTCGGACACTTCTTCCGCGGCGTCGGGATCACCGTCTACGAGGGCTACGGGCTCACCGAGACCACCGCCGGAATCTGCGTCAACCTGCCGGACGGCATTCGCATCGGTACCGTCGGGCGCCCGGCCCCTGGTGTCTCGGTACGCGTCGCCGACGACGGGGAATTGCTGTTCCGCTCCGACCTGGTGTTCCACGGCTACTGGAACAACGACGAGGCGACCAAGGAGGCGATCGACGCCGACGGCTGGTTCCACACCGGCGACTTGGGCGCGATCGACGCCGACAGCTACGTGTCGATCACCGGGCGCAAGAAGGAGATCATCGTGACGGCGGGCGGCAAGAACGTCGCCCCGGCCATTCTCGAAGACCGCGTCCGCGCGCACTGGCTGGTGAGCCAGTGCCTGGTGGTCGGCGACCGTCGGCCGTTCGTTGCGGCGCTGGTCACGATCGATCCCGAGTCATTCCCACTGTGGCTCGAGCGGCACGGCCGGCCAGTCACGACGACGATGCGCGAGGTGGTCGACGACCCCGAGCTGAACGCATCGGTTCAAGAGGCGATCGATGAGGCCAACAAGGCGGTGAGCCAGGCGGAGGCGATCCGCAAGTTCGTTATCCTGCCCACCGATTGGACTGAGGCCACCGGCGAACTCACTCCGTCGCTCAAGCTCAAGCGCAACATCGTGCAGCAGGCGTGGTCGGACGACATCGCCGCCCTGTACTCAGGCGATCGAGCCGCCAACCCGTCGGCCTAGCTATCCCGGCAGCAGCATCCCCCGATCGGGAAGCTAGCCTCGCCTAATCCTGCAGCATCGCGTGCAGGCGCGCGGCCACCACGTCCCATCGCCACTCCTGGTCCACCCACCGCCGTCCGGCCTGGCCGAGGTTGGCGGACAGAGTTCCGTCGGCGAGCAATGTTGCGATCTGCCGCGCGACGGCACGGACGTCGCGGCCGTCGACCACGTAGCCCGTCTCGCCCACCCGCACCGCGTCCGGCGCACCTCCGGAGCTGCCGGCAACGACCGGCAGCCCGAGGGCGGACGCTTCGAGGTAGACAATGCCTAGTCCCTCGACGTCCATGCCGAACCGGCGGGTACGGCATGGCATGGCGAAGACGTCGCCCGCGGCGAAGTGCGCGGGCAACGCAGCGGCAGAGACGCTCCCGGTCAGCACGACGTGCTCGCGCACCCCTACCCGTTGGGCCAGCCTGACCAGGCCGTCGTGGTAGGGCCCGCTGCCGACGAGCAGCAGCACCGCCCCCGGCACCTGCCGCCGGATAGCGGGCAGCGCCCGGACCAGCGTGTCCTGGCCCTTGCGAGGCACCAGGCGCGACACGCACACGACAACCGGCCGATCGGCGAGCCCGTAACGCTCGCGCACGGCCGTGCCGGCGATGCCCAGCTGGAACGTCTCGACGTCGACGCCAGGTGTGAGCTGCCGCAGGGTCGCCCGAGGCCCGAAGGCCCCGGCCAGCCTGCTGCGGGTGTACTCGCCGAGGTACGTGACGATGTCGCAGCTCGTACCGATGCGGCGCAGCGCCTGGCGGGCCCCGGGCAGCACAGCCCAGCCGACCTCATGGCCGTGCGTGGTGGCGACGATGCGCTGCACCCCTGCCGCCCGTAGCGCGGGCGCGAGCAGGGCAAGCGGCGCCGCGGCGCCGAACCATGCGGCGGTGACTCCGTACTCCCGGGCTGCGGCCAGCACCCGGCGCCGAGCTGCCGGTGTCGGTACCAGCAGGCCTGTCGGGTGGCGGACCACCGGGAACGGTTGCCCGGCATCGAACGGCGCCGAGCCCGGATGGTCCGACGCGTACACGACCACGGACCCGGCGGGTTGCCGGACCGCCAAGGCGTGCACGAACGACTGGATGCCGCCCGCACGCGGCGGGAAGTCGTTGGTCACGATGAGGGTGCGCCGCACGCAGGCACACCCTAGAGCCCGCGCTAATGGGACGCCGTCGCCGAGCCGGGTCCAGACGACGACCGGCGCAGGCAGGCAGTCCCTATTGGCGTGGGCTCCTAGTCACAGCAGCCGGGTTGCTCCGGTGTAGTCGGCCATGTCGTCGAACACGTTGACGTACCGCACGCCCAGCTCCTCGTTCGCCGCGGACACAGCGACTCCGTTTCCGATGTAGACCTCGACGTGCCCGATCGGCTGGTAGAGGAACACCAGGTCGCCCGGCTGCAGCTGGCTCGACGAGACGTGGGTGCCATAGTCGTATTGCGTCAGCGCGTTGTGCGGCAGGGAGATGCCGACTTGCTGGTAGGCCATCATGGCCAGGCCCGAGCAGTCGAAGCACGGGTTGCCGACGCCGGCGAACGTGTAGCAGCCGCCCACCTGCGCCACCACGTAGTCGACGATCTTCTTCTGCGCGGCGGTCATCGTGCCGGGAACAACCGTCGACGGGGTGGGCGTCTTCGCGGCGGGCGCAACAGCCGCCTGAACCTGGGTCGCCGGCGGGGTATGCGCGGCCCGGTAGGCGGCCAGCTCCTGCGCCGTGAGAGTGGCCAGCAGGTCCTTGAACTTCTTGGTCTCGACGAGGATCGCGTCGCGTTGCTTGACGACGTCGGCGAGCTTGGCGTTGGCGGCGTTGAGCAAGTTCGTCGCGGTCCGCTGCGCGGCGTCCGCCTTGGCTTTGGCCGCGTCGAGCTGCGCGACGACGTCGCCGCGGTGGGACGAGACGAGGCTGAGCTGGCTCATCTGGGTCAGATAGCTCTGACCGTCGGTGCTGCTGAGCAGCGCGCCGGCCGAGCTGAACGACGCACCCTCGTAGCGCGCGGTTACGACTTGAGTCAGCTGGCCCCGGGCCATGGCGAAGTCGGTATGCGCCTTGGTCGCGGCCCGTTGGGCCGCCGCGGCCGCCTTCTGGCTGGCCTGCACGTCGGCCTGCGCGAGGTTGTACGTCTCGGTGAGCACTTCCTTCTTGCGGTCCAGTTGCTCGATCTGGGCGCGCACCGAGGTGCTCGTCGGTGGACTAGCGGAGGCTGCGGGCTGGAGCAGCCCAACGATCGTTCCTGCGAGCGCGAGCCCGATGAGCCCTGTTGCGACGGCTCGGACGCGAGTCCGAATGCGAGTCAACGCCACGATTGGCGAAACTCCCTCTTCCTCGAAACCGCCTACCGAGTTAGCTGTCGGGTTCGGGCCAGGAAGTAGCCCTACGGCACGCAGCCGAGAACGGGGGTCCCCGTTTCGCATACGCGCCGATTCACCCCCGTGGAACGCTGGCAAGCCAGTTGGGTCCCCGGTTCGCCGGCGCTCACTTCTGTCGCCAGAGGCGAGCGCCGATCTTGCGATTCGGCGGTGACCTGCCGGTGGATCCCGGGACGGGAACCTGGTTACCGGAAGGTCTCGGAAAGGTTACGGGATGGGTGGCCGATGGGCAACGCCCCTCGGCCGTGTCGCCCGATGTTCCCGCGTCACTAGGTCCGCCCCGGCCGCGCGGGAGCGCGGACTCGCCGCGCACGGCGAAGGGCGGACGAGGATCGGTCAGAGCAGCCGGGTTGCGCCGTACCAGCTGCCCATGTCGGCGAACATGTTGACGTACCGGATCCCCAGCTCCTCGTCGGCCGCGGACACCGCCATTCCGTTACCGACATAGATCTCGACGTGGCCGATGTCCGGGTAGAGGAACACCAGGTCACCTGGTTGCAGCTGCGACGAGGTGGGGTGGTTGCTCGACGCCGTGTACTGCGTCGGCGCGTAGTGCGACAGGTGGACGCCGACGAGGGCATAGGCAACCATCGACAGACCCGAGCAGTCGTAGGCCTCCGGGCCAGCTGCGGCGAAGACGTACGGCTTGCCGACCTGTGCCTCGACGAAGTCGACGATCGTCTTCTGCTTCGCGCTGAGGTGCGGATTTCCAGCGGCAATCGTGGCCTTGGCGACCACCGGCGGGATCGTCCCTGAGTTGTATTGCGCGAGCTGCGCGGCCGACAAGGTCGCCAGGATCGTCTGGAACTTCGCCTTGGACGCGTTCGCTTCGGTGAAGCTCTGCTCCGCCCGGGTCGCCATCGCGTTCGCGGCGCTCAGCGTCGCTGTTGCCGCCTGGTTCGCGGCGTCGGCTGCCGCTTTGGCCTCACCGACCGCCGCAAGCACGGCGCCCAGACGGGACGACACGAGGTTGAGGGTGCCCATTCGGGTCATCAGGTTGCCGGCGGTGCGACTGTCGAGTAATGCTGCCGCGGTGCCGAACGAGTCACCCTCGTAACGGGCCCGCACGAGCTGCGTCATCTGGCCGCGTCGCTGGTCGTATCGAGCGTCAGCCTGCAGCGCGGCCCGCCGCGCGTCGGCGGCAGCCTTGTTGGCCGCCGCCAGCTTGATGGTGGCGAGGTTGAAGGCCTCGGCGGCTTTCTCGGCCTTCCTGCTCGCGTCGGACAGCGCCGCGCTGGCGGAGGCGATGGTGGTGGGCGGATTCCCGGGCCGGGCCGGTGCGGCCGAGGCGGGGCTTTGCAGCGTCACGACGGCAGTTACTGCCAGCAATACTGCGACGATCCCGATCCATAACGTGCGGGTGCGCGCCCGAACACGAGTCAACGCCACGGTTGGCGGAACTCCTTCTTCCTCGGGCCGCCTACCGAGTTAGCTGTCGGATTCGGGCCAGGAAGTAGCCCTACGGCGCGTAACCGAGAACGGGATCCCCGTTTCGACGACGCGCCGATTCACCCCATGGAACCTGTCGGGTCCCCGGCTCGCCGACGCCCGGGCCCGCCCAGTGATGTGCCGGACGAATCCGTGCGCCGATTCTGCGATTCGGCGGTGACCTGCCGGTGGCTCCCCCGTCGGGACCCGAATGGCCGAAAGGTCTCGGGAAGATTACGACAGCCATCGGGCGACCACAAGGTGCCGCGCCCAACGTCACGCCGACCTGTCGCGGCGCTCGGCCGTCGGATGGGAAATCAGCCGCAGCGGTGGCACCAGCCCGCAGGCGGCGAGCGCGCCCACCGCACGAAACTCGCTCTCGTCCAGGTCGAGGGCCGGCTGCGGATCGGCCGCGGCGGCCGGATGGGCCAGGAACACGTTGATGACGCAGTCACCGCAGCCGATGCCGCTGACGGTGCAGGTTTCGCAGTCGATGAGCACGTCGCCTCCTCGATCCGGGTCTGTCCGGTCTCGGCGGCGACGCTACGAACCCGGTCTGACAGTTTCTGCGAGCTCGGTCACATGCGGGTGCGTATCGAGCACATCGCGGCGGTAACCGGTTCGGCTGAGCCAGGATGTCGCCGTGACCCCAGCCCCGGGCTCGGCCGCGATCTCGATCCGATCCTGGTCGGCAGCGCCGATTACACGTGCATCAACTCGTACGTGGTTTGCCAGCCGACCAGCCACTTGGAACGTCGCTTCCGCCTTCCTCCGAGATGCGGGAGCCGAAGCGGATGAACGCGGGGTGTGAGGCGATCTTGCCGCCGACGAGCGATTCGCCTAGTCGGAATTCGTCGCGTGAGACAGCAGGGCAGCTGGCCGAGGTCGACCACCATGCACCGGAAGTCTCGCCGCTGGGACCGATTGCTCGAGCTCGCGACGCAGGTCCCGATAAGCACGAAGGCCGGCGGAGGACCGATGCACGGCGTCATCTGGACCAGCAGTGACCGATGACCCGATCGCTGACGTCGAGTCAACCATGGTTACTCCTCCCGACGCCGGATTCCGCGCGCACGGCCGCGACGGATACCGCGTCCGTGGTTCGTGGCGTCCAGTCGTAGATAACTGACGTGCGCAGTAACACGTCCTGCAGCGAACGATTCGCCGGGCTGACCGCGACCCAGAGCAGACCGATAGGAAAGATCGTGCAGGCCGCAGCACGCAGCGTGGCGCCCGGGATGCGTAGCCGGCCCCCCCTGTAGTTGACGACGCGCAGCCCGAGCAACGCATCGCCGTACGTGCGTCCGGTCGCGCACCACGACAGAGTCAGGTATGGAATGACGATGACGAACCCGACGACGGGGATGCTCCAGCCGAGGCTGCTCGGCCAATGGAAGCTGCTGGGGTGGACGAGGAATGTGATGCCGGCGATCGCACCGTAGATGGCACCGAGGATGACGATGACGACGACCAGGTCCACGATGTTCGCGGCAACGCGGGTCACGACGCCCGCCCGGCGGCCTTGGAACGGTCGCGCGGCGGCGGGCACCGACGACGGGCGGCCGACCCGGACTGGTTGGTCAGCTCCCTGTGTCATCACTGGCCCCAGGTGAAGCGTGCGTCGCCGTGCCGCGTGCGCGTCGCCGCAGCAGAATCCGGTCGACGATTCGGTTGACCCGCTCATCAGCTTCGATTCCCTGCATGCGCACACCGAGGACCGTCTCGGACGCCATCGCGCCACTCGACTCGCGAATCAGGTCCGGCAGATCGATCTCATCGATAACCCGGTTGACTATGCCGGCCAGGTCAAGTCGAGCGATCACGGCGTCCAGATCCAGCTTGGCCGCGATGGCGTCCACGTCGATGCGGGAGACGATCGCGTTCAGGTCCACGCCGGCCACAATCGCGTCAATGTCAACCCTGTCCAGGATGCGTTCGATGGGCGCTCGATCGACAATCGGAACAATGTCCAGCTTGGCCGCGACCTCGTTGACGTCCACCTCGGCGATGATGCTGGCCAGCTTCACGCGATCGAGCACGATTTGGGTCAGATCGATGCGATCGAGCACCGCGGACAGCACATCCGGGACCAGGTCGCCCACAACCTGCTTGGCGATCCGGTCCGCCTGGATGCGGGCCGATCGTCCACGCTCGGTCATCGCGTCGAGCCGGGTCTGCGGCCAGAATCGACGCGGCACGACCGGTGGTGCCAACGCCAGCCCAACGAACGGTCGCGCCATCCCAGCCACCGCATCGGCAGTGTGTGCCGCGACGACGACCCCACGCAACGTCAGATCGATCACGGCGTCGACCAGCGGGGCGGTGCCAGCTGGCTCGATCGAGCGACCGGACGCCCGCTCGAAACCCGTCCGCACCGCGTTGACCGCCCGAATCGCCGAGGACAGCACTGCGGCGACGAGCGTCGACAGCAGCGCGGCCGAATCGACCGGCGCAGGACGTGTTTGACCTGCCCGTGTCGTACCTGATGGCCCGGACACGACCACCCACTTCCCGCGCGCCGCGCAGTCGCAGTGCGTCTCGCTGCAACGGTAGATCCCCGGACCGGTGAACGCCTCATCATCGACGGATGAAGACCCAACTTCGTCCTCGCGACCAACGGAACTGCGAGGGCTGGCTGTGGCCCACCACGGCCGATGCGGTCGAACCTGCTCATGTGCTCGGTGCGGGCACGACAGTTGGCGGAGAGGTTGCCGCTGTCGTGATCTTCACCGTGCTTGCTGCCAGCACCGTCGTGGCGCCGGTGATCGTCTACTTGTCGGCGCGCGAGATCGGGCTACTGCTGGTTGTGGCCGCCCAGATGCTGCCCGCCCAGACCCGTCGGAACCGGTGAGTCGTCGTTCTCGAGCGAGTCAGGACGTGGGTGCGCGGGTCCGCTTCGCGCGCGCTGGCAGCATCATCTCGGCGAGCCAGCTGAACACCGCGATCAGGAATCCACCGAGCACGGCAGACCAGAAGTTGTCGACGTCCAGGTGGTCCGACAGGCCTGCCACGATCGCCAGCAACGCAGCGTTGACGACCAGCAGGAACACGCCCAGCGTCAAGATAATCAGCGGCAGGCTCAATAAGCGGAAGATCGGGCCGAGAATAAGGTTGACGACAGAGAAGATGAGCGCGATCCACAGCAGCCACCCGAAGCCACCGTGCACTTGGATGCCCGGGACCAGCCACGCGACCAGCCCGATGACCACGGCAAGGACGACCAACCGTATCGCCAACCGACCTAGCATGCTCCTGATTGAAGCCGCCGGATGCCCGGTTGGGACTCATCCTTCGCGCATGATCCCGCGCGGTCATCGCCAACTCAGGCTGGGTTCGACGCAGATCGGAGCGAGGCGATGACCGCTGGCGCGGTGCGGCCGGCACCGAAGAACATGGCTCGCGTTCCACCGGGCCACTTCATGATGGGCAGCGACGACCACTATCCCGAAGAGCGCCCCGCTCACGAGGAAGCCGTCGACTCGTTCATCATGGACGAGCACCCGGTCACCAACGCCGAGTTCCGCCGGTTCGTCAAACACACCGGGTACGTGACGGTCGCCGAACGTGTCCCGAACCCGGCCGACTTCCCCACAGCCGACCCCACCGATCTCGTGCCAGGTTCACTCGTCTTCCGGTCGACCCCCGGTCCGGTGCCACTCGACGATTGGCGCCGGTGGTGGCACTGGACACCGGGTGCGAGCTGGCGATCGCCGGACGGTCCAGGTAGCACGATCCACGGCCGAGACCGGCACCCGGTCGTACACGTGGGGTTCGAGGACGCGCTCGCATATGCGGGCTGGGCCGGCAAGCAGTTGCCCACCGAAGTCGAGTGGGAGTACGCCGCGCGAGCCGGCCGCCCCTCGACGACGTACTCGTGGGGAGCCGAGCTCATGCCGAAGGGCCGGCCGATGGCAAACACGTGGCACGGCCGATTCCCCTGGGAAAACCTCGATCCACCCGGCCGGGACCGCACAACGCCGGTGGGTAGGTACCCACCGAATGACTGGGGCCTGGTCGACCTGATCGGCAATGTCTGGGAATGGACGAGCTCGGTGTGGACCGAGGACCACTCCAGGCGCCGCGAGATCCCACGGCCGGTTCAGCACGCTTGCTGCGGCGGTAGCACTGCCGCGGCGCTGCATGAGGACGATCGCCGGGTAATGAAAGGCGGTTCGCACCTGTGCGCGCCGTCGTACTGCTTGCGCTACCGACCGCCGGCGCGGCAGGGCCAGCACGTACGCAGCAGTACCAGCCACCTGGGCTTCCGCTGCATCATGCGCGGCTGACCCCGGCCGGCCGGCGCCGCCCGATCTAGGACATCATTCGCGCGGCGAAGCCCGGGAACCCCGTGAGCGCCATCCCGAAAGCGACTAGGTCAGCAGTTTCGCCTTCTGTGTCGCGAATTCCTGATCGGTTAGCACACCCTGATCACGCAGGGCCGCCAGCTTGCTGACCTCCTCGGCAGCACTGCTGGACGTCCCGGCCGCGGACTGGATGTATTGGCGGGCGGCTTGATCGGCAGCGACCGCCTCGCGGTGATCCCGCCGCGACATCCCATCCCCGCGAGCGATGAGGTACACCAGCACGCCGATAAACGGCACGACGATGATGAAGATCGTCCACAACGCCTTGCCCCATCCGCCCAGGTCGTCGCTGCGGAAGACATCCATGAGGATGCGGATCAGCAGGAATATCCACAAAATCCACAGGAACAACCACAACATCGTCCAGAACAAGTTCAGCAGGGGATAGTCCTGTGCAGCTTGTGGCGGCAGCGCGGCACTCATAGCTCGGTCCTCTCGACGTGGCCCCATCGGGCGATCGACGCTCAACTTAGGGGTGCCAGCAGGCCCTGTCCTCACCATGTTGGGGTGAGACGCTTGTCCGATCGATCACCCTAGGTGGCTGGTGTCGAACGGCTGTCTGAGGGGGTGACCGCTGACGGCGGAGTGCCGGTGGGCCGGTGTCGCGGCGCCTGGGTCGAGTTGAGCGCGACCTGCGATCGGTGCTGCTGTGAGCGATTTGCGGTGGCGGTGAGGTGGTGGCGGCCGCTTGTGGCTGCCGGGTACGGCGTTGTGCTGCCTGGACCGGCCTATCCGGCCGCTGTGGCCCATCCTTGGTTCGGCGTGCCGGCCACGGCGAGCGCGGCCAGGCGTGCGAGGTTGACGGCGGCGGCGAGCAGGGCGAAGTCGGCGGCGACCTTGGTCTGTCCGCGGACCCGGGCGCGCCTGCCGCCGTGGTGGCGGCGCATCAGGTGCCCGATCTTGCGTTCCACTTTGGGTCGGGTGGCGCGGTAGTCGGCGACCCAGTCCGGGTCACGCTGCCGGTGCCGTGCGTGGGCGAGTTGCTGCTCATACGGGCCGATGCCGATGCTGCGCCCGCCAGCGGCCTTGGTGCACTGCTCGCGCAGCGGGCAGCCGGTGCAGGCCTGGCCGAAGCTGGCGGTGCCGGCCCCGTCGGCACCGCGGCGGATCGGCGCGGTGTTCCCGGCGGGACAGGTCACGCTGTCCTGTTCGAGGTCGATGTCGAAGCGGTCCTTGCTGAACAACCCGCCCGCGGCGACCGGCTGCTGGGTCTTGCACTTGGACTCGATCCCGGCTTGGTCCAGCCGGTCGTGGAACTGTCCAGTGCCGTAGGCGTTATCGCCGTAGACACTGGCCTGATCCGAGCCGGCGTCGCTACCGGCATCACCGGCCTGCCCAGAGTCGCTGCCCGGCGCGGCCTCGCCGGCGGTATCGGATGCCTCGACGACCTCGTCAGCAACCCCATCGGTGCCGGTGCCGGTGTCGGTGGCCTCGCCGGTGTCGGTGTCGTGGTCGGTGTCGTGCTCGTCGAGCAGGTCTGCGATGAGGTCTTCGGCGACGCTGGCGTCCCCGGCGTTACCGGCGCTCACCGTGGTGGCGGTGATGATCTCGGTGTCGGGGTCGATGCCGACATGCCCCTTGTAGCCGTCGAAACCGCGCGCCGCGGTCTTGTGCCCGTGCCGGGTCTCGGGATCCACGGTGGAGATCACCCGGTCTTTGGCGACCCGCCGGGCGATCCGGAACACCCCGGCCTCGTCGCGGTCGAGGTCTTGGCCGAGCACGGTGGCCAGCAACGCCGCGGCCTGGGCCACCGCGTCGGTGAGTTCTCTGCCGTCCAGCACCGCCAGCAGCGCCATGCCGTCGCGGGCCAGCGCGTCGACCAGCTCGGCCCGCGCGTCCGGGTCGTCGTAGTCACACACCGGCTTGCCCGCAGCGACGTAGTCGTCATCACGCCCCAGCACCGCCCGGAGCTCGCCGGCCAGCTCGCTGTCTGCGGCTTTGAGCAACCCCCGGATCGCCGAGCGGACCAGGGTGACGGTGTCCATCGTGGCGACCGCGTCATACAACGCTGTGGAGTCCAGCACCCGCCGCCGGCCCACCAGCCCGGCCGCCTTGGCCACCTCGAGCACCATGTCGAAGATCCGGTCCGGCGCGGCCGAGGCGGCCAGCCGGGCGCGCATGTCCACCAGCACTGTGTGCACGAACCCCGGGTAGTCGAAATCCAGCCCGCCCGCCGCGTACTTCCACCGCGCGTCGAAGCAGAACCGGTCGGCCGCCTCCCGGTCGCTGCAGCCCTCGATGCGTTGCAACACCATCACCACCGCCACGATCTGAGGCGGCACGCTGCGTCGGCCCACATCGGTGAACAGGTCGGCGAACATCTCATCGGGGAACAGCCGGTGACACTCCCGGTGCAGCAGCCCGTAGATCGACTCCGGTCCGACCCGGCCGTCACAGAACCCGGCCGTGGACCGGAACAAATCAGCCTGCCTCGGCGCCAGCCCCAACGTCACGACTCACCCCGGCAACCACGTCCCTGCGGCATAGGCACATGCTCCCAGAGATGATCAACAAGACGCGGCACCGCCACGCGACGAAAAACACCAGCCACCTAGGTCGGATCCCTCAAGTAGCGGGCCAGCCGTGCCTCCCGGCGGACGGCCCACCACGACCACGATCGTGGCCGTGCCGTGACGCTCTTACAATCGCTGCGCTTCACTCTGCAGGCGTACCGGCCGGCCGCTGCGGGGCCTGTTTGACGTCGACGAGCTCCAAGCCGAGAGCCCTGATCCGGTCCAGTAGCTCGTGCAGGCCGGCCTGATCGAGTTCACCCGATAGCACGGTTGCGGTGGGCTCGACGTCCACGGCCAGCTCGGCGAAGGCTTGCTGGGCCACCGGGCCGAGTGTGCCCGCAACCCGGATCTCATACGGCCTGCGCGCCACCATCGACCTCCTTCGTCGCGAGCCGTGATCCGATTAGCTTGCCGCTTCGGTGGATAGCCCGGATCATCCGCGAATGGTGAGGCTGTGTTGCCTGATGGGATCGGCGAGCCGCGACTCAGGTGCCGCGGCGCGGAGTGCCCCTGGTCCGTCGAACGTCCAGCAGATCCAAGCCCAATGCTCGAATCCGCTCCAGCAGACCGTGCAAGCCCGACTGGTCGACCTCTGCGGTGATCACGGTGCTCGTCGCGTTCGTGGCGACGTCCCAGCCGGCGAACGCGTCCCGTGCGACGTCATTCAGCCGACCCGAGACGCGGATCTCGTAGCGAGGGGGCACGGGACCTTCTTCCGCTGGCCACCGATGGCAGCCCCAGGCTCGCCCATCCCTGCGCCGCTGGCCTCATGCGAATGGCATGAACGCGCGAATCAGAGCAACTCGAGCTCATGGGCGCGCAGCACGGCCTCGCGCCGCTTGTGCGCGGCAAGCTTGCGGTAGATGGCGCCCATATGGGTCTTGACGGTGTTGATGGACAAGCACAGCTCGTCGGCGATCTCGGCTGTGGACATGCTGGTGGCCAGGAACCGCAGCACCCCGCGCTCGCGATCGGTGAGTGCATCGGGTAGCTCTGCGAAGCGAGGAGGCGGCGCATCGACGAGCGTCTCGTCGCCGCCGGCCGACCGGGCGGTCGGCCACCGTCTCGCCACGGTGGGGTGCCGGGCCAGCAGCGAGGCGAAGACGTCGGCGACCCGGACGAACGGCAGCGCGAGGTCGCCGCCGGCAATCTCGATCGCCCGGATGAGCAGCTCGAGCGCTTGCGCGTCGTGCCCCCCGCGCTGAGCGATCTGCGCATCGCAGAGGATCGCGTCGACCAGCAGGTCACGCGTCACGTACGCGCTGGGCGTCGTGATCACGCTGCGCACGCTGTTCTCGGCCCGCTCCAGGTCGCCCAGCATGAGATAGGCGCGGGCGGCGGGCGCCGCCGCGCATACGGCGAACGGCGTGCCCCGGTACGGGGCGAGCAGCCGCAGTGCGGCCTTCGGGCGTCCCAGGGCAGTTTCGATCGCGGCCAGCTCACAGTCGCGGTAGACGGCGAACAACCCGGTAGCGTGCGCGTTCAGCGCAGCGATCTCTTGAAGCACGGCGCGGGCCGCCGTGACGTGTCGACCACTCGTCAAGACGCTGGCCTGCAGCACCGCCGCCGCCACCACAACTCCCGATTCGGTGTTCCGTGGACCGGCGACCATTGCCCGGCGCACGGCGCGGGTCATCGCCGGAATGTCGGCGTCGAGGTACGCCCTGCGAGCCAGCGCCAGGTCCAGCGCCGCCGGCCGGGCCAGGCCGGGGGTGCGGCCTATCAGCGCGATCGCCTGCGACTCGGCGTCACCTGCGTGCCGTGGTCGGGCCGCGTACGCCTCGACCCGGGCGAGGTTGGCCAGGATCTCTGCCTGTACGGCTGGCAGGTCGTCGCATTCGGCCAGGATGAGCGCCACTCGCAGCAAGCGCTCGGCATCCCCGGGACGACCCTCGTTGAAGCGGGCCTGGGCCTGGGCCAGCAGCAGGCTAGCGCGCAGACCGGGCACCGTATCGATCTGCGCCGAGGCGCCGGTAGCGAGCAACCGGCCCGCCGCGCCGTCAACGACCGCGAACAAGTCCGCCGTTTGCGCCAGGATCAGCTCTGCCAGGTCGAGCGTCAGCCAGGTGTCCGGCTCCCACTCGTCGCGGCGGGCACGCTGTCCAGCGAGGCGTTGCACCTCGTGGGCCGCTGTCTCGGCGTCCGCCGTCACAGCCAGAATCGCCGCCCTCGCCGCGATGAGCACACCGCCCTGAGCTGGCGGGATCATGCCGGCCGGGCGCATCTGTGCCGGGGCAGGCAGCCCCGCGGCGGATAAATCCAGCCGTCGCACGAAGGCAGTTGCCAGCCCGCCGTGCACCAGCAAGGCGGCCACCTGAGCGACGTCGCCCGCGCGCGCAGCCCAGTACAGGGCATTCGGCAAGTCCCCGTGCACCGCGAACCACCTGGCTGCGCGACCGAACAGCACCTCGTCTACGTCGGGCGACTGGCGCTGGGCCAGGTAATGCAGGATCTCCCGCAGCAGCTGGTGATACCGGAATCTGCTGCGCGCCGGATCAAGCGCGATCACGAAGGAGTTGCGGTGGGCAAGATCCGTTAGGGTCGCTCCGCAGCCACCGATGCCAGTGACCGCGTCGGCTAGCGGACCCGTCACCTCGTCCAAGAAGCTGGTCTGCACCAGCACCGAGCGCACCTGCTCCGGCAACCGGTCCAGGACCTCCGCCATCAGGTACTCCCCGATGCTGCCGTGGTCCAGCGCCAGTTCGGACACGACCTCCACCGGCTGCTCCGTCCCCTCCAGTCGCAGCGCCAACAGACGCACCCCTGCGGTCCAGCCCTCGGTGCGGGTGGCGAGCACCTCGAATTGCCTGTCTGGCAGCGAAACACCGTGCGCAGCGAGTAGCTCGCGGGCTTCCTCGCGGGTCATCGCGAGATCGGCCGCCCGCAGCTCCCGCATCTGCCCGGCTAGGCGATAACGATGCAGCGGCAGCAGCGGGTCGCTGCGTGCCGCTATGAGCAGCCGGATGCGAGGCGGCCGGCGCCAGACGAGCAGGTCGAGCAACTCGAGGATTTCCGGGTCGGTCAGCACATGAGCGTCGTCCAGGACGAGCGCGAACGGATTTGGTGACACAGCTGAGCGGCTGTCCAGCGACTCGAGGAACTGCTCGGTCACGCCCGCCGCCCACACCGAAGGTAGCTCGCACTGGGTCAAGCCACCGGCGCGCATCGCCGCGAGCAACAGTCCCCAGAAACGCCGTGGATCGTTCGCGCTGGCGCGCAGCGTCAACCACGCGATGGGCGTGGTCCGCTGGCGCACCCAGTCGCTGAGCAGGACCGTCTTGCCGGTGCCCGGGCCGGCGGAGAGCAAGGTCAGCGGCGGTGCGTCAGCTCGGCCCAAGGCGTCTAGCAGGCGCGGTCGGATGACGTATCGAGACGGAAGTGGGGGAACGGACGACCAAAGATCCGCAGGGTCACCGGACATCGCGCCTCCCGGCTTGGCCGCGCCCGCGCGATCAGCGTGACGACCGGTAGCGCATAATTACCTTAGCGTGATCTTCCGCCCCATGGAAGGCGGATAACGTCCCCGCATCCGGACACGCGTGGCGTGAGTGGAGGGTTTGCACGGGGTATCCGGCCGATGCGCGGTGAGTCGCTGCGCGGCGCTCACCCGAAAAGGGTGAAGCAACCGACCCCGCCCCTCAGCCGTGGCGTTGCGCCTGGTACTCCGCCCAGACCGAGTTGATCAATGCGGCGCTGACGATGACCTGGCCGACGATCAGCAGCCAGGCCAGGATTACCGCGGCGATGCCGAGTGATCCGTAGAGTTCGGAGGAGCGGGCGAGCCGGGGCGGGATGTAGATCCGGCTGACGAGATGCAGGATGGCCAACCCGAAGCCGAACAGCAGGCAGCCGGGAAGCAGATCGATCCAGCTGGTGCGCCGGTCGGGCAGCCGCTGGCAGACGAGTAGCCAGGTGCCGGCTACGGCAGCGCCCTGCAGCGCGACACCTAGCAGCAGGCCACCCGGCAGCAGCCCGTCGATGCGGGTGATCGCGGCGGCCACGGCCGCCACAACGAGCCAGGCCCCGGCGAAGATCAATGTGGTGGTCAGCACGTCTCGTTGACGCCGTTTCGGCAGCGGCGCCTGCCAAGCGTGCGCGTTGACGATGGTCAGGGTGCGCAGCAGGGTGCGTGTCGTCCACAGGAATAGGAGGCTGCCGATCAGCATCGCCACCCACCAGGATCGATGGCCGTCGTGCAGCGCGGTCACCACCTCCTGGCTGGCCGCACCGGTGATCCCCGCTGTCTTGGCCGCCGACCGCACGTCCCCATCGTCGCCGGTCGCGAACGCGGCCAGGACGCCTGCCAGCAGCAGGGCGAGCGGCATCAACCAGAGGAACAACCGGAACGCGACTGCGCTGGCCAGCAGTATCCCCTGCCGGGACGTGTAGCGGGCGAGGAAGGCCAGCGGCAGCCCCAAGATCGGGTGGGTCTGCGCCAGCTGCTGATACCGGTCACCGGCCCGCTCGGCTCTGGCTCGCAGCCGCCCGATCCGACCGCCCGGTTCGGTCGGGAACTCGGTCGGGACATCGGCTGACACAGCCCAGCATCGTCCTCGCCGGAACGCGGACGAATCACCCCGCCGGGGTGAACAACACTCACCCTGTCTCGGTGAGGGCGGTAGGTTCACCGGGCAGCCCACTGTTCCTGGTCGACTACTGGTCCTGGTGAACTACTGGCTGACAGCGCGCACCCGTCACATGCCGACCCGGGCGAGCAGCACGGGCGATGGCACGGCCCACGCCCCAGCGCGCTGGACGTCGCGCTGCACCTGCTGGTCAGACGAGACGACGATCACCGGACGTCCTTGCGGCTCAGCCGAAACCAGCCGCCCGATCAGGTCGTCGGCGATCTCATCGGGTTCGCTGAACAGCACACGGACGCCACGCGGCGCGGACGGCAGCGCGGGCGGTCGCTCGCCGCCATCGAAGGCCACGGTGATCTCGACCCTCGTCCGGCCTGCCACGGCTGCCAGCGAGCCGAGCAGGCGGGTGCGCTGGTCGGCCAGGGCGAGGTCACCGTATCCGGTCTTCGTGACGTTGTAGCCGTCGACGATCAGGTGGGCGTTTGGCAGGCCGAGCAACCGGTCGAGGGTGACGCCGTCGTCGGCGAGGCGCCGGGCGGCTGCGCTTGCCGAGGGCGCCGCGACCGTCTCCGCCGGACGGATACTCGGCGTGGGCAGCGACAGCTCGCGCCGGATGCCGCCAGCGGCGTCCGTGAGGGTCTCGACAAGCAGCCACAGCCGAGCCTCATCGATGTCGCGGTCGGTGCGGGCTGCCCGGCGGGCCGACTCCACCGCCCGTTCGAGCTCGCCGATCCGGCTGCGGCTGCGGCGCTGCTCGGCGTCGCGCGCCGCCTCCGCGGCGTCCGCCCGGCGCCCTTCGTCCTCGGCCTTGGCGGCCGCCCCGTCGCGTTCTCGTTCGACGCCGCGTAGGTCGGACGTCCGCGCCCGCAGCTGCCGGCGCACATCGGCCAGCTCGACAGCCATTGCCTCGGTGGCCGCCTGCACTGCGTCGCGAGTCCGACGTGACTCGGCGCGCGCTTGCGCCTTCAGTTGCGCGATCTGCTTACGCAGCAGCGAGACCTGCTCGGCGAGCGCGCCGTCTCCGGAACGATCGCGGCCAGCCCGCCACTGCTCGGTCGACTCCGCGACGATGCGTCGCCAGCCGTCCGGACGCAACAGGTACGCGACCACCGCTGTGTCGATCGGATCGGAGGCCGTGGTCGGCTCGGCGGCGCGCACGGCATCGGCGAGCTGCGGCGACGACTGTGCGACTGCGTCGCCCACCTTCGTCCGAAACTCCTCGTCGGCGTCCAGCACTGCCGCCAGCGCCGTCGCGCCAAGGCGAACCCGCTTGGCCGGGGTGAATCGCGCTATCGGGCGCAGCCCAGCCGGTGTCTCGTCCTGGCCGAGCCGCCCGAGGACATCGGACGCGATGGCCACAAGGCGCTGGCGGATCGGCTCCGCCAGCGCGACCTCGCCCTCGGATCGGTCGGCGGGCGCCGGGTCTGCGGACATATCCGCAGGTTACGTCTGGGCGCGATGATCCCGCGTGGCATCCGGCATTTCGTCGGACCCTCCGCCTACCGTCGCGATCGTGACCAGCGAAGACGGCAGCGAGGGAGCATCGCAGCGAAGGACCGAGCTTGTGCGGGGTCGCTGCGAAATCGCGAAGCGATTTCGTGGGGTGCAGGTGCGGACCGAGCGCGGAGTCGAGCAGTGACCAGCGCACAGTTCGTCCAGACCAGCCTTGATGAATTGGACGAGCCGTTGCGTACGACCACATTCACCGTCTTCGACCTGGAGACCACTGGCGGCACCGCAGGCGCAGACGCGATCACCGAGATTGGCGCGGTCAAGGTCTGCGGCGGGCAGACGCTGGGCGAATTCCAGACCCTCGTCGACCCCGGCGTGGGCATCGCGCCGTTCATCAGCCTGCTCACCGGCATCACCGACTCCATGGTCGCGACCGCACCGCGTATCGCTGCGGTACTCCCGTCCTTCCTCGAGTTCGCCCGCAGCAGCGTGCTGGTGGCCCACAACGCGCCGTTCGACGTGAGCTTCATGCGGGCCGCCTGCGCTGCCGATGGCGTCGCATGGCCGGGGTTCGCCGTCATCGACACAGTGCTGTTGGCGCGCCGGGTGCTGACCCGCGACGAGGTGCCCGACTGCAAGCTGGTCACGCTCGCCGCGTACTTCCGGGCCGGCACCCGGCCGGTACATCGCGCCCTCGCCGACGCCCGGGCCACGGCCGACGTGCTGCACGCGCTGATCGGCCGGCTCGGCAACCTCGGCGTCCAGTCGCTTCCCGAGCTGCGAGCGTTCACTGCACAGGTCAGCGAGGCGCAACGACGCAAACGCCACCTGGCCGACCACCTGCCCACCGGACCTGGGGTCTACTTGTTCCGCGACGCACAGGGCGTCCCGCTCTACGTCGGAACCAGCCGGCACCTACGCGTCCGGGTGCGCCAGTACTTCGTGGCGAGCGAAACGCGCAGCCGGATGGGCGAGATGGTGGGGCTGGCCGAGCGGGTCGACCCGATCGAATGTGCCCACGCCCTAGAGGCACAAGTGCGTGAACTGAGGCTGATCGCGGCGCACAAACCGCGGTATAACCGCCGGTCGAGGTTTCCCGAGAGATCGGTGTGGCTCAAGCTGACGCGCGAGGCTTTTCCCCGGCTGTCCATGGTGCGCGAGGTGCGCGCCGACGGCGCAGCCTACCTCGGCCCGCTTCGCTCACAGCGTCAAGCCGAGTCGGTCCGCGACGCGATCCACGACGCGGTGCCGCTGCGCCAGTGCAGCGACCGGCTGTCGGTGCATCGCGCGGTGCGCGCGGCCTGTGTGCTCGCAGGCATCGGCCGGTGCCGGGCGCCCTGCGAATCCTTTCGCGCAGCAACCTCGCAGGTCGAGTACGCCGCGCTCACCGAGCTGGTCCGCTCCGCGTGGGCGGGCGATGTGCGGCCGCTGGTCGACCCGCTGCGCCAGCGACTGGCCGCGCTCGCCGCCGCGCAGCGCTTCGAACACGCAGCCGTGGTGCGCGACCGCATCGCCTCAGTCGTACGCGCGTGTGCGCGTATGCAGCGGCTCGCGGCTATCACCGCCATCGAAGAGCTCATCGCAGCTGCGCCTGACGGCGATGGCGGCTGGGAGCTGTCCGTCATCCGGCACGGCCGGCTCGCCGCGGCCGCGGTCGCGGCTCGAGGCGTGCCGCCGTGGCCGGTCATCGACGCCCTGCTGGCGACGGCCGACGCCGTCGACCCGGGCCCGGGGCCGTTGCCCGCGGCGCTCGCCGAAGAGACCGAATGCGTGCTGCGCTGGCTAGAGCAACCGGACACCCGACTGGTGCGCACCTCGCGTCCGTGGGCGATGCCCGCCTTCGGAGCGGCGAGCCTGCGGCCTTTCGTGGCAACCGATGCGCTGCGGGCAGCCGCCGACCCATTCGCCGGCCGTCGCAGTTATCGCACGGTCACCCGGCCCGTCCGGCACGGCGCCTGACGGGCCTAGGATTCGCGACATGATCACCGCGATCGTCATGGTGTCCGTCGAGGCCGACCGCATTCCCGAGGTCGCGGAGCAGTTGGCCGACCTCGAGGGCGTCAGCGAGGTCTACTCGGTGGCAGGCGACGTGGACCTGATCGTGATCGTGCGGGTGCGCGAGTTCGACCACGTCGCCGACGTCATCGCAGGGCGGCTGTCCAAGGTCGAGGGCGTGCTGCACACCGACACACACATCGCGTTTCGCGCCTATTCCCGCCACGACCTCGACGCCGCGTTCGCCATCGGCTTCCAGTCTGCCGACTAGCCCAGCAGGACCCGCCGGCGATCAAGTTGACGTGCGGGCTAGCTGGCTGACCTGGACCCACTGGCGCAGCAGGTCTCGTGCGTCGCCGGAGTCGACTGAACGGCGGGCTTCCTCCAGGCCCCGGGCGATCGCCGCATCGAGCGAGTCGGCCGTCAACCCGTCGTAGACGGCGATCGCCGCGGCGGCGTTGAGCAGGACGGCGTCCCGCACCGGGCCGCCCTGTCCCGCGAGAACCTCGCGCGCCACGAAGGCGTTGTGGGCCCGGTCGCCGCCACGTAGCTGCTCGGGCGCGGCGGGCCCGATGCCCAGCGCCGTGGGGTCCAGGACCACCTCGGTGACCGTGCCCTCGACCACGACCCAGACGTGTGAGGTCGTGGTGGTGGTCAGCTCGTCCAGTCCGTCGTCGCCGCGGAACACCAGCGCTGTGTCGCCGCGGGCGGCCAGTACCTGTGCCATGACTCCGGCCATCCGCGGGTCGGCGCAGCCGATCGCCGACGACGGCGGGCGGCCCGGATTCGTCAGCGGACCGAGGAAGTTGAATACCGTGGGGACACCGATCTCGCGCCGCGGCGCGCCGGCATGGCGCATCCCCGGATGGAAAACAGGGGCGAAGCAGAAGCCGATACCGAGGTCCTCGATGGTGCGCTCCACCCCGGCCGCCGGCAGGTCGATGGCCACGCCGAGCTCTTCGAGCACGTCCGCCGCGCCGCAGGCCGAGGACGCCGCCCGGTTGCCGTGCTTGACGACCCGGCGTCCGGAGCCGGCGGCCACCAGCGCCGCCATCGTCGAGATATTGACGGTCTGCGCGCGGTCGCCGCCGGTGCCGACCACGTCGACCGCCGGACGGGGAACCCTGAGGGGCGTCGCGCGAGCCAGCATCGTGGTGACGAGCCCGCGAAGCTCCTCGGCCGTCTCGCGCTTGGCGCGCAGCAGCACCGCGAAAGCGGCAAGCTGCGCCGATGTGGCCTCGCCCGCCATGATCTCGTCCATCGCCCATGCGGTGGCCGACGCGTCCAGCGCCTCACCACGCAGCAGCGTGGACAGCGTCGCGGGCCAGCTGTGCCTCACCGCGCTAGCTCGGGTTACCTGGCTAGCGGACAACCGGGATGCCCGACAACCGGCGGCGCAGCTGTTCGGCCACGGTCGCTGCCGCCGTCACCGGATCGAGCGGCCGGCTGATCACCGCGTCGGCGAGTGACCAGCTGGCAAGCCAGCCGTCCTGTTTACGGGCAACCAACACGATGATCGGCGGGCAGTCGTCGATCTCGTACTTGAACTGGCGAGCCAGCCCCATCCCCCCGGTCGGCTGCGCCTCGCCATCGAGAATCATCAGGTCGATCTCGCCGAGGTCGACCTGCGCGATAACCTCGCCGTTCGTAGCACATTCGACCCAGTCGATGCGTGGCGCATCCGGCGCCGGACGCCGGCCCACCGCACTACGCACCTGCGCCCGGATCTGTGGGCGATTGCTGTACAGCAGGACGTTCGCGGGCTGCGCGGAACCTGCTGAGCTGGCGGTCATGGCTGCATCGTAACGACGCGCGGCGCGGGCCCCTCGGCCCTGCCGGCCGGGAGGCGCGCCGACACTCCCACCCCGCCTGCCTTATCGGCGGACGTGAGGCCATAATGCACGGGTGACCTCGACAGCCCCGGCGCCGAGCTTCCCGTCCAGTCAGGTGCACTCCCTGACCCGGCCGAATATCGTGAGCGTCGGCACCATCGTGTGGCTGTCGAGCGAGCTGATGTTCTTCGCGGGCCTGTTCGCGATGTACTTCACGGTCCGCGCCGCGCATCCCGTCGACTGGCCGATGCATCTGCCCGACGGCGAGACGATCAAGCTGTCCGTTGGCTACGCCCTGCCCTTCACGATCATCCTGGTGGCCTCCAGTTTCACCTGCCAGTGGGGCGTGTTCGCTGCCGAGAAGGGCGACGTGTTCAAGCTGCGCCGCTGGTTCACGTTCACGTTCGTCCTTGGCCTGATCTTCGTGCTCGGCCAGGCCAACGAGTACCGGATCCAGGTGCACGACGGCAACACCATCTCGGCGACCGGATACGGCTCGGTGTTCTTCCTGACCACGGGCTTCCACGGGCTGCACGTCATCGGCGGGCTGCTCGCGTTCATCTTCTTCCTCATCCGCACGACCATGTCGCGATTCACCTCGGCGCAGGCGACCGCGGCGATCGTCGTCTCCTACTACTGGCACTTCGTGGACGTGGTGTGGATCGGCCTGTTCTCCACCATCTACCTCATCCGATAGCCTCGTTCACCCGCCGCAGCAGCCCGCCGATCGAGAAGGGACGTCCGTGAAGGAAGACCCCGACGGCTTCGACATCGACGACCCGGCCGAGCTCGATTTCGCACCGGCGGTATCCGCCACCGGCGCGGAGGGCAAGAGCGCCAAGCCTGCGGCTTCGCCGAAGCGACGTCCCGCGCGCCGGTGGCGACGTCGTGTCGCCGGCGGCGTCTTGCTGCTTGCGGCTTTGGTATCGATGGGAGGTGCGTACGCCCTGTTTGCCGGTTCGTCCGGTGCGGCCGACAACGCGGCGGCTCAGGGTGACATCAACAAGGGCCGCTCGTTGTACGAGACGAGCTGCATCACCTGCCACGGTGTCAACCTGCAGGGCGTGCCGGGGCGCGGCGTCTCGCTGGTCGGGGCGGGCAGCGCCGCGGTGTACTTCCAGGTGAGCACCGGGCGGATGCCGGCGCCGGCGCAGGGCGCCGAGATCGCCCGCAAGCCTGCCAAGTTCACCGAGGAGCAGATCGCCGCGCTCGCGGCCTACGTCCAGTCGGTCGGCGGTGGCCCGGTGGTACCTGAAGGCAACTTGCGCGACGGCAATCTCGCCGAGGGCGGCGAGCTGTTCCGGCTCAACTGCGCCTCCTGCCACGGCTCCACCGGCGGCGGCGCGCCGCTGTCCGCGGGCGGGGTGGCGCCAGGCCTGCACCGGGCCACCGACAAGCAGCTCTACACCGCGATGCTCACTGGCCCGGAGAACATGCCGGTATTCAGCGACAACCAGCTCACCCCCGAGCAGAAGCACGCGATCATCAATTACGTGCAGACCATGAAGGAGGCCAAGGATCCCGGCGGTCACGGCCTGGGCCGCATCGGCCCGGTCTCCGAGGGCCTGGTTATCTGGATCGCCGGCATCGGCGCGATCGTCGTCGGGATCCTGTGGATCGGAGCCAAGTCGTGACTCTGCCGCCCGCCCACCTCCTCGCTGCGCTCCTGTTGTGTGCTCCCTCGGAGGTCGGCCCATGACCCGCCTCCCTGCCGACACCACGACCCGCGGCGCGCAGCACAGCACCGCGTTGACATCTCCGTCCGAGGACGAACTGCGCGCCATGAGCACAGAAGACGCGATGATCGCGGGGGCTGAGGTCGGCGGCGTGCGCATCGTCCATCGCCGCAACCGTTTCCCGGTCCCCGGGAGCAAGGCGGAGAAACGCGCCGAGCGCGGCGTCTCTGCCGCGTTCGGGCTAGCGGCGCTGGCCGGCGTCGCGTTCATCGTCGTGTTCTGCGCCGCGCCGTTCAAGTACCAGCTGCCGGGTCAGGGGCAGAACTTCCGCTTCTACACGCCGGTGCTCGGTGGCCTGCTCGGTCTAATGCTGATTTGCATGGGCATCGGCGCGATCCTGTGGGCCAAGTGGCTGATGCCGGAGGAAGAGGCCGTCGAGGATCGGCACGACCAGCCGTCCGCCGAACCCGAGAAGCTCATGACGGCGGCCACCCTGAGCCAGGGCCTGGAAGACACCGGGCTGCCGCGTCGCTCGATGTTGCTGCTCTCGCTGGTCCTCGCCGGCGGCGCACTGGTCACCGTGCCGCTCGTCGCGCTGGTCGGCGGGGTGATCAAGAAGCCCCGCAACGCCCTCAAACAGACGCTCTTCCGGCCGCAGCCGGTCAAGTTCCCCAACGGGATCCCGATCGTGTATTCCGACGGCCGGCGGGTCAGCCCGGGCGACATCCAAGCCGGCGGCATAGTCACCGTGTTCCCCGGCGTGCCCGGTGGAGTCCGTGGGCCCCAGTCGGCCAGCTCGCCCACGCTGATCATCCGGCTCCGCCCCGGGGCGGTCGTCAAGGCCCGCAAAGGCCAGCAGGGGTTCGGCTGGGGCGACTTCGTGGCGTACTCGAAGATTTGCACGCACGCCGGCTGCCCCGCGTCGCTGTACGAGGAGCAGACCACCCGGCTGCTGTGCCCGTGCCATCAGTCGCAGTTCGAGGTGCTGCAGGACGCCAAACCGGTGTTCGGGCCGGCCACTCGCAGCCTGCCGAGGCTGCCATTGGGCGTGGAAGTCGTTGATGGCGTGCAGTACTTCGTCGCCGTCGGCGACTACCACGAGCCGATCGGCCCGGCCTTCTGGGAGCGCGACTGATGACCGCCACCGAGACGCGCCGGCCCGGCAAGCCCCGGACCGTGACCGCCAAGACCGGCGAATTCGTCGAGTCCCGGCTTAACGTCGCCGGGCCGGCCCGCAGGTATCTGAACAAGGTCTTCCCGGACCACTGGTCGTTCATGATGGGCGAGATCGCGCTCTACTCCTTCATCGTCCTGCTGCTCACCGGCACGTATCTCTCCTTCTTCTTCGACGCCTCGATGGGCGAGGTCAGGTACAGCGGCAGCTACGTCCCGCTGCAGGGCGTGGAGATGTCGCGCGCCTACGCCTCGACGCTGAACATCTCCTTCGACGTGCGCGGCGGCCTGGTCATCCGCCAGATCCACCACTGGGCCGCGCTGTTGTTCGTCGCCGCCATGTTGATCCACATGCTTCGGATATTCTTCACCGGCGCGTTCCGCAAACCCCGCGAGTTCAACTGGATCATCGGGATCCTGTTGCTCGTTCTCGGCGTGCTCGAGGGCTTCGTCGGATACTCGCTGCCGGACGACCTGCTGTCCGGCACCGGGTTGCGGATCGCCGACGCGATCATCCTGTCGATACCGATCATCGGCAGCTGGACGTCGTTCCTGGTGTTCGGCGGAGACTTCCCTGGCACATTGATCGTCGGACGGTTCTATATCGTCCACGTACTCGTGATCCCGGCCATCCTGGCTGCGCTTATCGGCCTGCACCTCGCGTTGATGGTGCGCCAGAAGCACACCGACTTCCCCGGAGCGGGCAAGACCGAGCACACCGTCAGCGGGCACCGCGCCTACCCGACGTTCTCGGCCAAGGCGGGCGGGTTCTTCTTCATCGTGTTCGGCGTAGCGGCGGCACTGGGCGGCCTGGCGCAGATCAACCCGATCTGGCTGTTCGGCCCGTACAACCCAGCGCAGGTCTCGGCCGGCTCGCAGCCGGACTGGTACATGGCGATGCTCGACGGTTCGACACGGCTGTTCCCGTCGTGGGAGATCCACCATCTGTTCGGTCGATATACCGTCCCGGCGCTGTTCTGGCCCACGGTGGTGCTGCCCGGCGTGCTGATCGGGATGGCGCTCGCCTACCCGTTCCTCGAGGCCAAGCTGACCAAGGACCGGGCCCACCACAACCTCTTGCAGCGCCCCCGCGACGCCCCGGTGCGCACCGGCCTAGGGGCAATGGCGCTCACGTTCTGCTTCGTGCTGTTCGTGTCCGGCGGGAATGACTTGATCGCCAAGGCGTTCGACATCTCGCTCAATGCAATGACCTGGGGTGCCCGCATCGCCCTGCTCGTGCTGCCCCCGCTCGCGTACCTGGTCTCTTACCGCATCTGCCTCGGCTTGCAGAGGCACGACCGTGAGGTTCTCGAGCACGGCGTCGAGACCGGCATCATCAAGCTGCTCCCGACCGGCGAGTACATCGAGGTTCACCAGCCGCTGGGGCCCGTCGACGACCATGGTCACGGCCGGCTGAACTACGCCGGCACCCCGGTGCCCAAGCGGATGAACGGGTTGGGCAAGGGCGTGGCACACGTCCGCGGCTTCTTCTACCCCGTTCGGGAGAAGCCCGAGATCGTCGAGCAGCTCGCGGCGCTCGAGGCCGCCGAGCGCGAGGAGCCCGTCGACACCGAGCAGCGGCAGCTCACCGACTGACCGGATCGCAGTCAACGCAGCGGGCGCCGCCCGCCGACGTAATACTCGAACAGTAGGCCGCCGACGCTGATCAGGATGCCGATCACGCCGATGATGGCCAGCCACATCTGGAAGAATGCGAGCCCGGCACCGGTGATCGTCGCCGCGAGGGCAATGCCGAAGGGCCAGTAGCTACCCGGGCTGAAGAAGCCGAGCTCGCCCGCGCCCTCGGCGATCTCGGCGTCGTTGCGGTCCTCCGGCCGCGGGTCGATGCGCCGCAAGACGAACCAGAAGAACGATCCGGGGACGAACATCAACCCGCCGGAGAGGATCAAGGCGGTGAACCCCGCCACCTCGACGTGACCCCTCGCCTGGTCGGTCCAGATGCCGTAGGCGGCTGCGGCCAGCCAGAAGAACGCGGCGAGACCCAAGAAGACACGCGCCTCGACCTTCATCCGCACACTCCCGTCTGCTGCGAGGCAGCACGGACGGCCCGGTCAGTATTGAACGGGTGCGTCGTGGTGGCGCACGGGTGTCCGTCGAGGGCACGCAGCGCAGTCGACTGCCTGGCGGCATCGTCGGGACCGAGTGCGGCGAGCTGGGCGACATATTCCTGGAACTTCGGCGGTTCCACCACTCTGACTTCGAAGTTCATTTGCGAGTGGTAGGTCCCGCACAGCTCGGCGCAGTGCCCGACATACGAACCGTCCACGGTCGGCGTGATCTCGAATTGGTTGTCGCGGGGGTTGGAGTTCGTGTCCACGGCGCCCTCGCCGGGGCCACCTTCGGGACCGTACGGGATCACGTCCCGCTTGAAGAGGAACTCCGGCACCCAGAACGAGTGGATGACGTCGTCGGAGTGCTCGATGATGCGGACCGTCTGGCCGCGCGGGATCACTAGCACCGGGATCTCGGTGGACGAACCGACCGTCGCGACATACGGCTTGCCATTGGTCGTAACGGCGCCGTTCGGATTCACGTAGAGCAACTCTCGGCCATGGTAGCTGTGGTACTCGAACTGCCAGTTCCACTTGAATGCGTCGACCTGTAGGACGACGTCAGGATTCGCCGTCGTCCGGTCCACGTAATCCTCGGTGCGGACGGTGAAGTAGAACAGGCCAGCGATGATCAGGAACGGCACGATCGTGTAACCGATCTCGAGCGGCAGGTTGTACTTCGTCTGCCGAGGCAGCTCGTCGCCGTCCCTCTTGTAGTATCTGCCGCAGGCCCAGAAGATCAGCCCCCACACCAGCACGCCCACGATCAACGCGGTGACCGACGACCACGTCCATAGCTGGCGCATTCTCACGGCCTGTTTGGTCACCCCGGTGGGCCAGCCGAAGCGCAGCTTGTCCTCGACGTCAGCTACCGTGCAACTGGTCAGCAGCATGGCTAGTGCGCCAGTCAGCAGGATGACCCGAATCGTGCGCGACCATCGCCTGCGCTGCACCGGTGACCGCCTCTCGACCACGTCGTTGCCGAACGGTCCGGAGCCTACTGGACCTTGGCGCGACCAGGGGTGAGGGGTCGCCGCCCGCGGGCGCCGCCCTATGGGCGGTGCGCCGACCGTAGGTCCAGGCGCCTCTGAAAGCTAGGTTCGTGTCGTGACACCACCGGTCGACGGCGAGGCGTCCCGCCACCAGGTACCCGGATACCTCGACGCGGCCTCCGGCGCTCCGTTGCATATCGTCGCCCGCGAGGCATTCATCGCCGCGCTCGCCGACGGCTGGGCAGATCCGGGACGACTGTACGGTGCCGGCCGACGGGCCCGGTTGCTGCTCGACGCGGCGCGCGAATCGGTGGCCGAGTCGATCGCCGCACGGCCGGACGAGGTCAGCTTCACGTCCAGCGGCACCCACGCGCTGCACGCCGCCATACTCGGCGCGGTGCGCGGCAGCCGGCGCGCGGACACGATCGTGCACTCCGCGGTCGAGCACTCCGCGATCCTGCACGCCGTCGAGTGGCAGGTGGCTCGCGGCGGCCGTGGCATTCTCGTTCCAGTCGACCGATACGGCCGGGTTGATGTCGACGATTTCGTGGCCGCCGCGACGGCGTCCGGCGTCGCAGCCGCCGCCCTGCAGGCGGCAAATCACGAGGTCGGCACCACACAGCCAGTGACCGCCGTTTCGGCCCAGCTAGGAGACGTCCCGCTGGTCGTGGACGCCACCCAGACGCTGGGCCACGCCGAACTGCCCGCGGGCTGGTCGGTACTGGCCGGCGATGCGCGTACGTGGGGCGGGCCGGGTGGCGTCGGTGTGCTCGCCGTGCGGACCGGCACTCGCTGGGCGGCGCCGCAGCCGGCCGACGACCGTGAGTCCGGCCGGGTCCCCGGGGTGCCGAACGTGCCCGCCATCGTGGCGGCGGCCGCGTCGCTGCGTGCGGTGATCGCCCAGCGGTCGTCCGAGGCGGTGCGGTTGGCCGGGCTCGTCGACCGGATCCGCGCGACCGTGTCGGCGACCGTCCCGGACGTCGAGGTGCTGGGAGATCCGGTCGATCGCCTGCCGCACATCGTGACGTTCTCCTGCCTCTACGTCGACGGCGAGGCGGTGCTCGGTGAGCTCGACCGACGCGGATTCGCCGTCTCCAGCGGCTCGTCGTGTACCTCGTCCACTCTCGAGCCGTCTCATGTGCTCGTCGCCATGGGCGCGCTCACCTCCGGCAACGTACGGGTCTCGCTGCATCGCGGTACGACCGAGCACGAGGTCGACACGTTCCTGGCCGCCCTGCCCGGCGCCGTCGAGTCGGTCCGGGCCCAGCTCGGGGCGGCCGGCCTGTGACGCGCGCCGTCGTGCTGGACTGCCGGGGGCGGCGGTGCCCGTTGCCGATCCTCGACCTGGCCCGGGCGATCGGCGACGTGCCAGTCGGCGCGACGGTGACCGTGGAAGCCGACGATCCGGCCGCCCGCCCAGACATCGCGGCCTGGTGCCGGATGCGCGGACACGAGTACGTCGGCGAGACCGCGGCCGCCGACGGAACGCCCGTCTACACCGTGCGCCGGACACACTGATCGGCGCGGGGATCCGCGACACTCGCGGTCGTCGGAGATACTGGTCCGCGTGTGTGGTCTGATCGGGTTCCTGTCTGCCGACCGCGATGCCGCGACTTCCCGGGCGAGGGTCGAGGGCTCGCTGCCCGACATGCGCCATCGTGGTCCTGACGAGGGCGGTGTGTGGGCCGACGAGGACGTGGTCATCGGCTTTCGCCGCTTGTCGATCATCGACATCGATCACAGCCACCAGCCGCTGCCGTGGCTCGACGGCCGCTACCAGCTGATCTTCAATGGCGAGATATACAACTACGTCGAGCTGCGCGACCGGCTGGCCCGCGAGTTCGGCGCCACGTTCGAGACCGACGGCGACGGCGAGGCGATCGTCGCGGGCTATCACTATCTCGGCGAGCAGGTCGTGCGCGAGCTGCGCGGGATGTTCGCGTTCCTCATCTGGGACACCCACGAACGGGTGCTGTTTGGTGCCCGGGACTGGTTCGGCATCAAGCCGCTGTACACCTACGCCGATGCCCGTGGCACTTTCTTCGCCAGCGAGAAGAAGTCCCTGCTCGACGTCGCGGTCGAGGGCACGTCGGCCGTCGTGGACACCACGGCGCTACAGCACTACCTGACGCTGCAGTACGTTCCGGAGCCCGCGTCGATGCACGCGCGGATCCGTCGGGTCGAGTCCGGCACGTCCTTTACGTTGCGCCCGGGCGAGGCCCTTACAGCGCGGCGCTACTTCCACCCGGACTGGACGATCAGGCCGGTGGACGACGCCGAGAAGCTCTACCGCGAGATCACCGAAGCGCTGGAAGACTCCGTCGAGAAGCACATGCGTGCAGACGTCACGGTGGGCTCGTTCCTGTCAGGCGGCATTGACTCGACCGCGATCGCGGCGCTGGCCAAACGGCACAACCCGAAGCTGCTGACCTTCACGACCGGCTTCGCGCGCGAGGGATACAGCGAGATCGACGTGGCGGCCGAATCCGCCGCGGCGATCGGCGTCGAACACATCACCAAGATCGTGACGCCGCAGGAGGTCATGGACGCCCTGCCGCTGATCGTCTGGTACCTGGACGACCCGGTCGCCGACCCCGCGCTCGTCCCGCTGTATTTCATCGCCCGCGAGGCACGCAAACATGTCAAGGTCGTACTGTCCGGCGAGGGAGCTGACGAGCTGTTCGGCGGCTACAACATCTACTACGAGCCGATCTCGCTACGCGCCTTCGAACACGTCCCAGCGCCGGTGCGGCGGGGCATGGGCGCCCTGTCGACCCGGCTGCCGCAGGGGATGCGCGGCAAGGACCTGCTGCGGCGCGGCTCGATCGGCATCGAGGAGCGCTACTACGGCAACGCGCGGATCTTCCGCAATTCCGAGCTCGAAGAGCTCGGAATTCTCCGCACGTTCGACCCTGCCGTCTCCCACCGCGACGTCACGGCAGCCCTGTACCGGGCAACCCCGCATCTGGACGGGTCGACGCGGATGCAGTACATCGACCTGTTCACCTGGCTGCGCGGCGACATCCTCGTTAAGGCCGACAAGATGACCATGGCGAACTCGCTGGAGCTGCGGGTGCCGTTTCTCGACACCGAAGTGTTCCGGGTGGCGTCGACCATCCCTACTGATCAGCGGTTGACCAAGGAGACGACGAAGTACGCGTTGCGCCGGGCGCTCGCCGACATCGTCCCGCCGCACGTGATCAACCGCGAGAAGCTGGGTTTCCCGACGCCGACGAAGTTCTGGCTGCGGGAGGAGGTCATGTATGACTGGGCGCGATCGATCATCACCGAGTCGCAGGCCGACGATCTGATCGACCGGCAGGCTGCGCTCCGGCTCCTCGACCAGCATCGGGCCGGGCCGCTCGACCTGTCGCGCAAGATCTGGACGCTGCTCGTGTTCCTGATCTGGCACGGCATCTTCGTCGAGCAGCGCATCCGCCCGGTCATTCCGGAGCCGGTCTACCCGGTGCGGCTCTAGTGCCGATCTTCGACCGGCTGCGCGCGGCGTTGCGCGGCAAGGCGGACCGGCCCACGGTGCTGGCGCCGGGCCGCGGATCGCTGCGCAGCGGCTATCCGGGCGACTTCACCGGCATCGCGCGGCTCGAGTACGCCCCGAACCCGGACGGGAACGCCGATCCGGGCGAGATCGTGTGGACCTGGGTGCCGTTCGAGGACGATCCGAGCCGGGGCAAGGACCGTCCAGTGCTGGTCATCGGGCACGACGGCGGCTACCTGCTCGGCTTGGCGTTGACCAGCAAGGACCACGACCGCGATGCCGCGCAGGAGGCACGGGCCGGCCGGCACTGGCTGGACGTCGGGTCGGGGCGCTGGGACGCGCAGGGCCGGCCGAGCGAGGTGCGGCTGGACCGCGTCCTGCGCATCGCCCCGGGCGCGGTCCGGCGGGAGGGCGCGACTTTGGAACGGCTCCGCTTCCATCAGGTCGCGGTCGCCCTGCGGCTGCTCAAAGGCTGGCCGGCGTAGCGGGTCAGCCGGCAGCGGCCAGCAGCGGCTGGACGTCAGCGGCCGCGTCGTCCCCGTAGGACTCGGCCAGCCGCTCGAGGAAGCTCGCGTTCTTGACCTGGTACTCCTGGGTGCCCACCGTCTCGAGAACCAACGTGGCGAGCAGGCTGCCGACCTGCGCCGCGCGCTGCCAGGTCAGCCCCCACGAGCGGGCGGCCAGGAAGCCGGCGCGGAACCCGTCACCGACGCCCGTCGGGTCGACCTTGGCCTCCTCACGGGCGACTGGCACCCGCACGGTCTCCAGCCCGCGTCCGGTGATCTCGACGCCCCGCGAGCCGAGCGTCGTCACGCGTACGTCGACCATCGCCAGGACGTCGGCGTCGGCGAGCCCGGACTTCGACTCCAGCAGGCTCTTCTCGTAGTCGTTGGTGAACAGCAGGCTGGCGCCGTCGATGAGACCCACCACGTCCTCGCCCGACATCCGGGCCAGCTGCTGGGACGGATCGGCTGCGAACGCGAACCCGCGCTCGCGGCACTCCTCGCTGTGGCGCAGCATGGCTTCCGGGTCGTCGGCGCTGATCACGACCAGCTCCGCACGGGTACGCGCCACGATCGGTGCCAGCTCGATGTTGCGCGCCTCACTCATCGCACCTGCGTAGAAGGAGGCGATCTGGCACATCTGCTCGTCTGTCGTGCACACGAACCGCGCGGTGTGGTGCACCTCGGAGACGTGCACCGATTCGCAGTCCACTCCGTGCCGGCCAAGCCAGGCTCGGTACTCGTCGAAATCGGCTCCGACGGCGCCCACCAGGACGGGTGACTGCCCGAGCTGGGCCATGCCGAAGGCGATGTTGGCGGCCACGCCGCCCCGCCGCACGACCAGGTCGTCGACCAGGAACGACAGCGAGACCTTGTGCAGGTGCTCGGCGAGCAACTGGTCCCCGAACCTGCCCGGGAAATGCATCAGGTGGTCCGTGGCGATCGAGCCACTCACGAGCACAGGCACGGCAGGCACGGTACCCACTCGGCTCAGGGAAACCGAAACAGTCGACCGTAGCGGCTGGCGGTCAGCCGCAGAAGGAGTTGCCGCAGGCGCAGCCGCCCGAGGCGTTCGGGTTGTCGATCGTGAAGCCCTGCTGCTCGATGGTGTCGGTGAAGTCGATGGTGGCGCCGGCCAGGTAGGGGGCGCTCATCCGGTCGACCACGACCGGCACCCCGCCGTGGTCGAGTTCGAGGTCACCATCGAGTGAGCGCTCGTCGAAGAACAGCTGGTACTGCAGACCCGAGCAGCCACCCGGCTGGACAGCGACGCGCAATCGCAGGTCGTCACGACCCTCCTGGTCGAGCAATGCCCGCACCTTGCCGGCCGCAGTGTCGGTCAGGGTCAGCGAGGGCGCCTCGACGTCAGCGGGCGCTGTGGTCAGCTCGACGGTGGTGGTGTTTGCGGCGGTCATCGGACTCCCAGCGGATAAAGGTGAGCGTCAACTCGTCGGTGACAACCAGGCTGCCGCCCGGTCGCATTCCCATGCTACCCAACCGCCGTCAAACGCGCCGGATCTGCGTCGCGTCAGCCCTCACCGGGATAGGCGTCAGGCCGGTACGAGCCGGGCCCAGCAGCAGTTTGCCGGTCGAATCGAACGCCGAGCCGTGGCAGGGGCAGGCGAACCCGGACGCAGGTGAGACGAACTTCACCGGGCAGCCCTGGTGCGGACACGCCGCGTCGTACGCGGTGAACGCGCCCGGTGTCAGCTGCAGCACCCAGATCGGTTCACCGGTCTGCGGGTCGGTGACCTGGTCACCGCCACCAACGGGGACGTCGGCCACATTGGCCAGAACCTCGCCGGATGCCGAACCACCCGACGCCTGTGACGCCGGTCTGGACGACCCCCGGAACAAGGACGCGCCGCCCAGAACCAGCCCGCCGATCAGCGCCACCGCGCTACCCAGCAGCACCCGGCGGGTGCGGTCCTCCTGCACACCCGCACGACGCTCCCGGGCGCGCGCCAGCCAGGCATCCAGGCAGAGGACATTGGCGGCACCGGCGATCGCGAACGGGGTGAGCGCGAACAGATAGACCACGTCCGCGCTGGTGAACCAGGGCCGTGCCCCCCAGCTGATGGTCAGCCACAGCGACAGCGTGAGGGCCATGCCGCCCAGCGCCGCAACGCGCGTGAACAAGCCGAAGAGCAGGCCGAGTCCGACGGCGATTTCGGCGCATGCCATGAGCACCCCGAACGCAAAGCTGTGGTGCACCACCGGGCCCAGCAGGAAACTGATCGGACTCCCGGCGCGCACCGCGACCACCGTCGAATGCATCGAGGTGGGTGACGTCCCGTCCAGGAAGTGCTTATCTGCGATCTTCGAGATGCCGCCGTCCAGGAATACGACCACCAGGAACGCGCGCAGCGGCAGCAGCACCCAGCCGATCTGGTCGAGTCGCCCCGAGTTGGACGTCGTCATCCACTCCCCCACTGCGTCGCGCACACCACAGTCCACCACCTTGCCCTGTGCGGGTACGTAGATTGTGAACGTGACACTTACCGGCCCTCAGGCTGTTTCGCCGGCTACGAGCACGGCGCTCTTGCTGCTCGGGCGGGGCAGCGACACGCAGTCCGAGCGCGGCGTCGACTGCCCCGGCGAACTGCCCGCGGCGTCCGACCCGTCGCTCGTCGAGCGCGCCCGCATGGCGAAGGCCGCCCTCGGCGACCGGCTATTCGTCCTCGGTCACCACTATCAACGCGACGAAGTGATCCAGTTCGCCGATGTGACGGGGGACTCGTTCAAGCTGGCCCGCGAGGCCGCGGCACGACCCGATGCCGAGTTCATCGTGTTCTGCGGAGTGCACTTCATGGCCGAGTCCGCCGACATCCTGACAGCGGCACACCAGCAGGTGGTCCTGCCCGATCTGGCCGCCGGCTGCTCGATGGCCGACATGGCCAGCTACCAGCAAGTCGTGGATGCATGGGACGTGCTGAGCGAGTTCGGCGTGGCCGAGCGCACCGTGCCGGTCACCTACATGAACTCCTCGGCCGCCATCAAGGGCTTCACCGGAGCGCACGGCGGCGCCGTCTGCACCTCGTCGAACGCCGAGACGGCGCTGCGCTGGGCGTTCGAGCAGGGCGATCACGTGCTCTTCCTCCCCGACCAGCACCTGGGCCGCAATACGGCAGTGCTGGAACTGGGGCTGTCGCTCGAGGACTGCGTGGTGTTCGACCCGCACCGGCCGAACGGCGGGCTGACGGCAGAGCAGGCGCGGGCGGCGAAGATGATCCTGTGGCGCGGGCACTGCTCGGTCCACGGCCGGTTCAGCGCAGCCAACGTGGACGACGTGCGAGCCCGCATCCCCGACGTCAACATCCTGGTACATCCGGAGTGCAAGCACGAGGTCGTGCTCAAAGCCGATCTGGTCGGTTCGACCGAGTTCATCATCGCAACGCTGGACGCCGCGCCAACTGGGTCCTCGTGGGCCGTCGGCACCGAACTGAACCTGGTCCGGCGGCTGGCCGAACGCCACCGCGACAAGCAGATCGTGTTCCTGGAAAAGACCGTCTGCTACTGCGCGACGATGAACCGCATCGACTTGCCGCACCTGGTGCATTCGCTCGAATCGCTGGTGCGCGGGCAGGTCGTGAACAGGATCAGCGTCGACCCGACGGTCGCGACGAACGCCCGAATGGCGCTCGATCGGATGCTGGCCCTGCCCGCCCGGGCGGCTATCCTCGACTGAGTCCAACCGCGAGAGGCTGAGTCGATTCCGTGAAGTTGCTGCCCCGCAAGTCGTCCGCGCCCGCCGAGGCCGTCGAGGACGCCGCCGACGCCCTGCCCACGCCGGGCGCACCCAAGGGCCGGGCGACGCCTAAACGCCGCGACTCGGCGCCGCGCCGTGCCCCGGTCACTCAGCCGCCGCGCAACCGCAAGGAGGCCTACCGGTGGCAGAAGCAGCAGGCACAGCGGTCACAGCAGTCCCGCTCGGCTAGCGGTCAGCCGCTGTCCAAACAGGCCTACCGGGCGGCATTGGCCAGCGGCGACGAGTCGGTGCTGCCACGCCGCGACCAGGGACCGCTGCGTAAGCTCGCCCGCAACTGGGTCGATTCGCGCCGGATGTTCAGCAACTACCTGTTGCTGCTGTTCCCGTTGATGATCATCGGAGCCGCCGTCCCGTACTTGACGATCGCGGTGCTGGTGTTCTTCGTGGCGTTCGTCGGCGAGTGGTACCTGACCGGGCGCAAGATCATCGCTCTGGCGCGCGAACGCAAGATCGAGGTGCGCAGTAGCCCGATGGCACTCGGCTTCTACGCCGGAAGCCGGGCCTACATGCCTCGGCGCTGGCGGATGCCCAAGCCGCAGGTATCCCTCGGCGACCCGATCTAGCCCCGCGCTACTCGCTCAGCGGCATTGGGCCGTAGACGCGTTCGCCATCGTCCAGCAAGGTCACCTGGGCAACTCCAGCTTCGGCCAGCTCGCGCCAGGTCTCGCCAAGCCAGCTCTCCGCGTCGGACTGACTGGAGTGGGCGGGAGAAGACGGTCCCGAGATTGTCGTGCCGTCAGTGCTCTCCAGCCGCCACGTCCAGCTCACGTCCGCGACCCTAGCTGCCGGTCACAAGCCGACCGAGGCGGGGCAGGATGGAGTCGTGACCGCCGAGGGGAGCGGGCAAGGCCAACGAGGCACGGCCGCAGCGGCCATGGCGCCGAGGACGAGGGCGGCGGTGGGGACGGACCGGACGCTGATCCACAGCGCTCAGGCGTCATGCGGTAACGACCTCCTGAGCGGCTTCGGCGAAGGCCCGCACGCGAGCGGTCGCCCCGTCCGCGCGCCACATCAGGATCCATTGGACCGTCGGCGCGTCCCGGAAGGGGACGTAGGCGACGTCGGGACGCGCGTAGTAGCGCCGTGCGTGGGCACCGATCTCGAACACTCCCCGGCCGGCCCCTACCAGCGTCAGGATCTCCTGGAAGGACCGGCCCCGGGCGCGGTGGTCGACGGATACTCCGCGCCTGCTCCCGGCCGGGGAGGCGGAGCCGGGCAGCGCGTCGGGCGGCCGCAGCAGCGTGACCCCAGCCAGATCCTCGACCGAGACGAACCGCCGGTCGGCGAGCGCGTGGCCGGCGGGCACCGCCAGCATGCGGGCCTCGGTCACCAGGACGGGACCCGCATCGAGACCGTCGCGCTCCGGCGGGAAGCAGGTCAGCAGCACCTCCACCTCCCCATCGAGCAGCCACGGCACTGCATCGACGAGCTGCACCTCGCGAACGCGTACGTCGCAGCCGGGAGCGCGACCATGCAGCCGCTCGGCGGCATCGATCAGCAGCTGGCCCCCGGCGGCGCCCACGAAACCGACGTGCAGGACGCCGGTGACGCCCCGGCCGGACAGGACCGCACGTTCGAGCCCTGCCGCGATCATGTCCCACGCCGGCTGTAGGTCCGCAGCAAGCTGGCGCCCGATCGGGGTCAGCTCCACGCGGCGGCTGGTGCGTTGGAACAGGGGTGCCCCGACCCGGCGCTCCAGCTTCTTGATCGTCTGGCTGACCCGAGTGGTGGACACGTGCATGCGCTCGGCGGTGCGCCCGAAGTGGCGTTCCCCGGCGAGCGTCAGGAAGGCTTCGAGCTCATGCTTCTCGATCATGCTCCCCCAGCGTAAAGCACCGCTTCACGAGAGTGCCCCAGAAACGCGTTGATCGGCAGGACCCGGCCGGCGAAGAGTGGAGACGGTCCGAGAACCGCGCAGAGGAGCCGCCGCAATGCCCACCTCACCACTTTCCGACCGGGCTGGTGACCTGCTCGCCAAGCCGAACCCGTCGGTGATCACCACCCTGCGGCCCGACGGGCAGCCGGTCTCGGTGGCGACGTGGTACCTCTGGGAAGGTGGGCGCTTCCTGATCAACATGGACGAAGGTCGCAAACGGCTCGACTACCTGCGCCACGATCCGCGCGTGACCCTGACGGTCCTCGACGAAGCCAGCTGGTACACCCACCTCAGCGTGCAGGGTCGCGTGGTCGAGATGCGCGACGATGCGGAGCTGGCCGACGCCGACCGGCTGGCCCGGCGGTACATAGGAGGGCGCTACCCCGTGCGCGAACGTCGTCGAGTCAGCGCCTGGATCGAGGTGGACCGCTGGCATAGCTGGGGCGCGGAGAGGACCGACGTCGTCCATGACTGAGCCCGAGACGAGCCAGGACGACGTGCCGTTCACAACCGAAAGGAGCAGCGTGACCACGTCGATCAGTTCGCAGGAGCCAGGAGCGGAGCTGGAGCGGACCGGTGGCGACGGGTGGCGGCAGGTGTCACCGATCCCGTTTGATGCAGCTCTCCACGGGCTTCTGGTCGTTCAAGGCGCTGGCGACGGCCTACGAACTGGACCTGTTCGCCCGCCTGTCCCGCACCCACGGCGCCACGATCAACGAGCTCGCCGCGGAGCTCGGGGTGGAGGCGCGGCCCGCGGAGTTGCTGCTCACCGCCTGTGCCTCGATCGGGCTGCTCGAACGCCGGGACGGGCGATACGTGAACAGTCCGCTGGCCGAGGAGTACCTGGTGACCGGCAAGCCGTCCCACTTCGGCAGCTGGGTGCATATGCTCGACCGCCGGCTCTACCCGGCCCGGGGCAAGCTGAGCGAGGCGGTCCGCGCGAACCGGCCGACGAGCTGGAACCCCGACGAGCAGGCCCACCTGTTCGACGGCGAGGACCCACTCATGCTGGCTCTGTTCTGGGAGGCGATGCATTCGCTGTCGACGTTCACCGCGCGGACGCTCGGCGAACACGTCGATCTGTCGGCGTCGACCGCCCTGCTCGACCTCGGGGGAGGCTCTGGGGCCTACGACATCGAATTGTGCCGGGCCTATCCCGACCTGCGCGCCACGGTGCTCGACCTGCCGGGCGTCTGTGACATCGCGGCGACGAAGGTGGCGTCGGCCGGCCTCGACAGGCGCATCGCCGTCGTCCCGGGCGACTTCCTCGCGGACCGCGAACTGCCGTTGGGACACGACGTCGTCCTACTCTCGATGATCATGCACGACTGGACGCCGGAACAGGACCGGGCGATCCTGCGCAAGTGCTTCGCCGCGCTGCCTCCCGGCGGGCGAGTGATCATCAGCGAACTGTTGGTCGACGACGAGAAGACCGGTCCCCCCGCCGCCGCGCTGATGAGCCTGAACATGTTGGTGGAGACTGTCGGCCGTAACTACACGCCGGCCGAGTACGGACAGTGGCTCCGGGAAGCGGGCTTCGTCGGTGTCGAGACGGTCTGGTTCGACGCGCCCGGTGCGAACGGCGCGGTCCTGGCCTGCAGACCGTGACCGCCGCGTGGTGAGGTTCCCGGCGGCTAGCCCCGCCATCGCGGCGTTGGCGTGGGCCGAGTCCTCGTCGCCTTCGCCGAGCAGCACAGCCGCGCCCGGGGCCGGGCGATCCAGCTCGAACTGCTGGTCTCGCGCGAGTGCAGCACCCCGTCAAGGAGTTCCTGAAAGCCTGGTACGGCCGGCTCGGCGACCGCGTCGTCCGCACGGCGACACCCGACCAAGCGCATCCACAGGTGGCGCTCCTGCTCGCCACCCTTGCGCGTTCCACCTCTACGAGAAAGGACGTTCGGTATGACGGGCACCACCACCTTCGACATCAGCATGTCGCTTGACGGCTACATGACGGCCGCACAGCAGACGGCGGACGAGCCGATGGGCAACGGGGGACTGCGCCTCGTCGACTGGGCCCTGCACGGAGACGAACGCGATCGCGCGATCATCACCGACGGCATCGCGGGCACGGGCGCGGTGATCTGCGGCCGCCGCACCTACGACACGTCACTTTCCTGGTGGGGTGTCGACGGCCCGACCGGAGACGCTCGGCTCCCGGTGTTTGTGTTGTCGCACACGGTGCCGGACGATGCTCCGAGCGACGGCGTGTACCGCTTCGTGAACGGCGTGGATCGCGCCTTGGCGCAGGCCCGCGATGCCGCGGGCGGCAAGGGCGTGACGATTATGGGCGGCGCGCAGACGGGGCAGCAGTTCCTCGCCGCCGGACTCGTGGACGAGCTCTCCCTTCATCTCGTCCCGGTGCTGCTCGGTTCTGGCACGCGGATGTTCGAACACTTCGGCGACGCGGCGATCCCGCTGACCCAACGCGCCGTGCTGTCGACGGACCACGCCACACATTTCCGGTTCGCCGTCACGCCCGCATCCGGGCCGCACCGGAACCGTGGCCATCGACAGATCGGGCGGTGCGGGCAGGATCGCGGGACATCGTGCGGCGCGCGACGCCGCGACCGGCCCGCTCCCACGGCATCCCAAGGCTGACGGCCACGAACAGACGCACAGATACGGTGTCTCGCGGGCGAGAAGCGCGTCGAGGTGCGCTGCGCGGGCGAGCAGCGTGACCTCGTGCCCGGCCTCGTGCAGTCGGGCGCCGACGGATCGCCCCGATGGCACCCGCGCCAGCGCCAGGAATTCCATGGGATTGGCCACTCGGGGCAAACTGGCGTAGTCACATGCCTCGGCCCGACCGTGGACGGGCTCACGACAGGGCGACCGCCGCACGAGCGCGAGGAACTGTGGGCAGGCGCTCGTGGCCGTCTCCGGGCAAGTCAAGTCAGGATGACCGCCGACAGCGGAATGGATTGCCGGTCGCGACCCGTGCAAGGCCGGGCAGGATGGAGTCGTGAACGCCGACGCCACCGACCTGGGCAGCGTCGCCGAGGGGGTGGGCTGGCCTGACCACGAGGCCGAGCAGGCCGCCCGCGAGCTGATCGGCAGCCAGCCGTCTCTGGGACGCCTGGCCCAGCTCGGGACTTGGATCTGCGGCGTGCAGGGCCGGTGCCCGCCCGCCGATTTCCAGCGGGCGCGCGTCGTCATTTTCGCCGGGGACCACGGCGTCAGCGCCGCTGGCGTGACCGCGGACGATCCCGAGCGCACGGCGCGGGTTGCCGCAGGCATCGTCGCGGGAAGCGGGAGCGTCAACGTATTCGCAGACATCGCCCGGGCCGGGGTGCGGCTGGTCGACATCGCGATGGACACGGACACGCCCGCCGACGTCGCGCGGCACAAGGTGCGCCGGAGCAGTGGGCGTATCGACCGCGAAGACGCCCTTCGCGAGGACGAGCAGCGCATCGCGGTTGCGGCGGGCGTCGCGGTGGCCGACGAAGAAATCGACGCTGGAGCCGACCTGCTGGTCGCAGGACACCTCGGCGCGGGCGCTGGCACGGCGGCCGCCGCGCTCGTCGGCGTGCTGACGGACGCCGAGCCGGTCAAGGTGGTCGGCCGGGGCAGCGGTATCGACGACGACATGTGGATGCGGAAGGCGGAGGCGGTCCGCGACGCCCGTCGCCGCGGGGCGGCACAGCGCGCAGATCCCGACCGGCTGCTTGCCGTGGCCGGTGGCGCCGACCTGGCCGCACTCGCTGGTTTCGTGCTGCGGGCCGCGGCCCGGCGTACGCCGGTGCTGCTCGACGGCCTGGTGACGTCCGCAGCGGCCCTGGTGGCCCACGAGGCTGCGCCGCGGGCGATGCGGTGGTGGCTGGCCGGGCAGCTGTCTCCGGAGCCGGCCCATCCGATCGCGCTACGCAGGCTCGGCCTCGACCCGGTCCTCGATCTCGGCATCACCGCCGGAACGGGCTGCGGCGCGCTTGCCGCGGTGCCCCTTCTGCGTGCTGCGGTTCGCACCCTGCCAGGGGTCGCCGTGTCGGCGACCTCTTCAGCGGACGTGTGACGGGACGAATGGCGGCTTGACGAGCGCCATGGCAGACCGGCGGCCACGGACGTCGACGCTGACCTCGTCGCCTTCGGCGAGCCCGGCGGACGTCCCGATCATGGCCAGCGCAATGCCCTTCTTGAGCGTCGGGGAGAACGTGCCGCTGGTGACCTCGCCGATCTGCGCCCCGTCGGCGCCGAGTACCGCCATGTGCGGGCGTGGGATGCCGCGGTCGAGCGCGGCCAGCCCCCACAGCGTTCTGGCGGGACCGGCCGCTTTCTCCGCCAGCAGCACGTCCCGGCCCCAGAACGCGTCCTTCTTCCAGCCGACGGCCCAACCGGCCCGAGCCTGCAGCGGTGTGATGGAGAGCGACAGGTCCTGGCCGTGCAGCGGATAGCCCATCTCGGTTCGCAGAGTGTCGCGAGCCCCGAGACCGGCGGGCCTGCCGCCGAACTCGCGGACGACATCGGTGAGCGCCTCCCACAGCGTGACCGTGTCCTCCCAGGACGGGATCAGCTCGTACCCGTGCTCGCCGGTGTACCCGGTGCGGCAGATGCGCACAGGACGCCCGTCGTAGTCGGCGTCGGCGTAAGCCATGTAGGGCTGGTTGCTCGGCAGGCCGAGCCGGTCGAGCACCTCGGCCGAGCGCGGCCCTTGTACCGCGAGCACCCCGAAGTCGCGGTGCTCGTTCCGAACGATGACCTGGTCCGGGGCGGCCGCCGTGAGACGGCGCACCACCTCGGCGGTGTTGGCGGCGTTGGGGACGAGGAACACCTCCTCGTCGGCCACCAGGTAGGCGATCAGGTCGTCGACGACTCCCCCGGATTCGTCGCAGCACATCGTGTATTGCGCTTGGCCTGGCCCGATCCGGTCGAGGTCGTTGGTCAGGCACGCATTGACGAAGTCGCGGGCACCCGGACCGCGCACGGACGCCTTCCCCAGATGCGACACGTCGAAGATCCCCACCACCTCGCGTACCGCGGCATGCTCCTTGAGTACGCCGCCGCCGCTCGCCGCGTACTCGATCGGCATCTCCCAGCCTCCGAAGTCGGCGAGTTTGGCTGCGAGGTCCGCGTGCCGCTCGTACAGCGGCGACCGCAACAAAGGCTGGCTCATAGGCAGCACCGTACCGAGCCGTGAATACGATGCCGAGATGCCCAAGGTTGCCCTCGTCGCCGCCCACCCGATCCCGCCGGCCGATGCGGTGGTTGTCGGCGTGCATTCTGCTGGGTCGGGTGTCGGGCTGGCGCCTGGCGCAGCCATCGTCGATGACGCTCTCGGCGGGCGGCTGGTATCCGCGCTGCGCGCAGCGGGCGCGACGGGCAAGGCCGACGAGGTTCTCAAGATTCCGACCCTCGGCCTAGCCCCGTTCCCGCTCGTTGTGGCAACCGGCCTCGGCGCAAGGGACGCGGATGCCGCGGACGGGGAGCAGCTTCGCCGGGCCGTGGGCGCCGCGATCCGGTCGGTGGCCGGCGACGTCCGCCGCGTCCACCTCGCGGTGGGTGACCAGATGGCGGCCATTGCCGAGGGTGCCCTGTTGGGCAGCTACACGTTCACCGAATACAAGATCGAGGCCAAGCGGCCCGCATTGACCGCAGTGTCCATCGGCGTGAACGACCCGAGGAGCCCGTTCGCACGGGCTGCGCTGCGGCGGGCACGGATCCTCGCCGAAGCCGTGGCCACCACCCGCGACCTCGTCAACGCACCCCCCAACGACCTGTATCCCGAGACGCTCGCCGGCCGCGCAACCCAGCTGGCCGGCGCAGCGGGCCTCGATGTCGAGGTGCTGGACGAAAAGGCGCTCAAACGAGGCGGCTACGGCGGCATCCTCGGCGTGGGCGCGGGGTCGGCCCGGCCACCACGGCTGGTCCGGCTGACCTACCGGGCAACCAGGCCGCGCGTCCGAATCGCCCTGGTAGGCAAGGGAATCACGTTCGACAGTGGCGGCCTCAACCTCAAGCCCGGCCCGAGCATGGACGCGATGAAGTCGGACATGGGCGGGGCCGCGGCCGTTCTCACCGCGACCGCCGCGAGCGCCGCGCTCCGGCTGCCGGTCGAGGTGATCGCGACGGTGCCGATGGCCGAGAACATGATCTCCGGGTCGTCGTACCGTCCTTCGGACGTGCTGGTCCTGCGCGGCGGCAAGACGCTGGAGATCACCAACACCGATGCCGAGGGCCGGGTAATCCTGGCGGACGCGATCGTGCGCGCCGTCGAGGACCGGCCCGACTATCTAATCGAAACCTCCACCCTGACCGGCGCGCAGCTCGTCGCGCTCGGGCCGCGGGTAATCGCGGCGATGGGCGAGCCAGGATTTCGCGACGAGGTCGTGGCCGCGGGCAACGCCACAGGCGAGGCGGTGTGGGCCATGCCGTTGCCCGAGGATCTGCGATCCGGCCTGGACTCGCAGGTGGCCGATCTGGCCAACCTGCCGAGCGACCGCTGGGGCGGCATGCTCGTCGGCGGGCTGTTCATGGCCGACTTCGTCCCAGCCGACCTGCCCTGGGTACACCTCGATATCGCCGGACCGTCCTGGAACGGCGCAGCCGCGTACGGCTACACGCCGAAGGGCGGCACCGGGGCCGCTGTCCGCACGATCATCGCGACGGTCGAGCAGCTCGCGGCGGCGCGCTGAGAACCGTCCGCGCCGCGCGGACGCTCACCCGCATCAACTCGGGATCGATAGCGGCGTTGTCGGGGCAGGATGCGACGATCGCCGGACCAGTCGAATCAAATGCCGGAAGGTGACGTCATGGATGTGCAGTTCATCGCGAGCGTCGCAGTGATCACCCCTGACCCGAGTGTCAGCCGAAGGTTGTACGTGGATGCACTGGGGTTGCCGCTCACGGGCTCGGAGGATGGCGACTATCTGCACAGCGAAGACGTCGACGGTAGTAAGCACTTCGGCGTCTGGCCGCTGACCCAGGCTGCACAGGCCTGCTTCGGCACCCCTGACTGGCCAGCTGATCGACCGGTGCCGCAGGCGAGCATCGAGTTCGAGGTCGCGGACGCTGACACCGTGCAAGTCGCTGCGGACGAGTTGAAAGAGAAGGGCTTCACCCTGCTGCACGAGGCGCGTACCGAGCCCTGGGGACAGACCGTCGCTCGGCTTCAGTCGAGCGAGGGTGCGGTCATCGGCCTCTCCTACGTGCCCTCGATGCATTCGTAGCCAGCAGGAACGTCCGCTCAAGGGCACCGACATTGGGACATCTCGACGGGATCTATGGCCATGCAAGCTGGTTAACCGTGGACCGATGAGTCTTGTTTCGCCCGGCCGTCTATACCTTGACAGCGCAAGGCTTCCGCCACCGTGTATGGCGATGAGACGATCTGCTCATCGGGGCTACCCGTACGCCCGTTCGGCGCGGCTATACACGCGCAACGCGCATGACCTTGCCGGCATCGAGCACCTCATCGAGATCGTCTCTGTTTAACGTTCTGCGGGCACGTGTACCCGATCCGGGCATCCCACTCACACCGACGGGCCGTTGATACCCGGCGGGCCGGTGTCGCCATTTGCCTTGCGCCGCGCCGTCCAGTCCCGCATCCGCTGTGGATAGCCGACGATGGCCACGTCGTAGAGCGGGACGCGGTGTTTGCGGGCGAAGGTGCGGGCGCCCTCCGTGCCGTTGACACGCCGGCGCGTCCACTCGCCGGTGGCCGCGACTAGCACCACGGTCGTCTCGGTCACCGTCGTCTTCGGCTCGATGAACGCCTCGACTCCGGGCCGGGACGAGACGAAGTTCGCTAGGTGGGCGAGGTCGGTCGAGTCCGCCGTGCGCGGGGTGCCGGGCCGGTGCTTCCTCCGGCGGAACAGTGCCACCGCGACTTCCCTTCTGTCGTGTCCAACCGGGCCACCACATGATCGCATTGCCACCTGGGATCCGGCTGTATCCGGCTGTGCCCTGTGCCCCTGCGTTGCCGCAGTGCCAAGATGATGGAACGACCCGTCCCGGCAGAATCGGAGACCCCGTGGCAGACAATCAGGCCGATCTCGTCATCCTGGGCGCAGGCAGCGGCGGATACGCCGCGGCGCTGCGAGCGGCCGAGCTCGGCAAGTCCGTCATGCTCGTCGAGAAGGACAAGGTCGGCGGCACGTGCTTGCACCGCGGCTGCATCCCGACGAAGGCCCTGTTGCACGCCGGCGAGATTGCCGATCAATCGCGCGAGAGCGAGCAGTTCGGCGTCAAGACCAGCCTCGAGGGCATCGACATGGCGGGCGTCAACAGCTACAAGGACGGCGTCGTCGCCCGCTTGTACAAGGGTTTACAGGGACTGGTGAGCAGTCGGGGCATCACGGTCGTCGCGGGCGCCGGCCGGCTGGCCGGACCGAAGACCGTCGCCGTCGGCGACGACACCTACACCGGCCAGAATCTCATCCTGGCCACGGGCTCGTATTCCCGCACGCTGCCCGGCCTGGAGATCGATGGCCGGCGGGTGATCACCAGCGAGCACGCCCTCGAACTCGACCACGTGCCCACGTCGGCGATCGTGCTCGGCGGCGGGGTGATCGGGTGCGAGTTCGCGAGTGCGTGGACGTCCTTCGGCACCGAGGTCACTATCGTCGAGGCGTTGCCCCACCTGGTCCCGACGGAGGACGAGGCCAACTCCAAGCTGCTCGAACGGGCCTTCCGCCGCCGCAAGATCGGCTTCAAACTCGGCGCCCGCTTCGAGCGGGTCGAGAACACCGACGACGGGGTGCGCATTCAGCTCGAAGGCGGCGAGACCCTCGAGGCCGAGCTGCTGCTCGTCGCGGTCGGCCGTGGGGCCACCTCGGCCGATCTCGGCTACGAAGACAACGGCATCACCATGGACCGCGGGTTCGTCGTCGTGGACGAGTACTGCCGCACCAACGTGCCCGGCGTCTACGCAGTGGGCGACCTGGTCCCGACGCTGCAGCTCGCTCACGTCGGCTTCGCCGAAGGCATCCTGGTGGCCGAGCACATCGCCGGTGTGCCTGTCGTGCCGATCGATTACGCGGGTGTCCCGCGCATCACCTACTCTGACCCAGAGGTCGCGTCGGTGGGACTCACCGAGGCGCAGGCGGCAGAACGGCTCGGCGCCGACAAGGTCACCACATTGACCTACGACCTGGGCGGCAACGGCCGCAGCCAGATCCTCAAGACCCAGGGTGCCGTCAAGCTGGTGGCTGAGAAGGACGGACCGGTGCTCGGCGTGCACCTGGTCGGCAGCCGGGTCGGCGAGCTGGTCGCCGAGGCGCAGCTGATCTACAACTGGGAGGCGCTGCCGAGTGATGTCGCGGCGCTGATTCACCCGCATCCGACCCAGTCCGAGGCAATCGGCGAGGCACACCTGGCGCTGGCCGGCAAACCGCTGCACGTCCACGGCTAAGGTCTGCTCGACATCGTTGAAGGAGTGGTTGCCCCATGTCGGTTTCCGTGACCATGCCACGCCTCGGTGAGAGTGTCACCGAAGGCACTGTCACCCGCTGGCTGAAGAACGAAGGCGAGCAGGTCGAGGCCGACGAACCACTGCTCGAGGTGTCGACGGACAAGGTCGACACGGAGGTTCCGTCGCCCGCATCCGGTGTCCTCACGTCGATCAAGGTGCGCGAGGACGAGACCGTTGAGATCGGTGTTGAGCTCGCGGTCATCGACGGCGCCGGCGGGTCGGCCGGGACGGCCCAGGCGGAGCAGGCACCGACCGTGGAGACACTGGCGGCTGCGCCGGAGCAGGAGGCAGCCGAGCCGGTGCCTGCCGAGCCGCCTGCTCAGGCCGAGCAGCCCCAGCCTGTCGCTCAGCAGCCGGCTGCCCCACCGTCGGCGCCCGCTCCCGCAACTGCCCCCGCCCCAACACCGGTGGCCGCTCCCGCGCCTGCCCCCAGTCCTGCGCCCGCTCCACTAGCCGCTCCCGCTCCGGCAAGCCTGACTCCCGCACCCAGCGCTGCCGCAGATCGGGACGAGGAGGTCGCGGGCGCCTACGTCACGCCGCTGGTGCGCAAACTCGCCAGCGAGCACGGGGTGGACCTCGGCACCATCGAGGGCAGCGGCGTCGGCGGGCGCATCCGCAAGTCCGACGTGCTGGCCGCCGCCGAGAAGGCACAAGCCGCTGCGCCCGCAACCGAGCCCGTTGCCGCGGCTGCACCCGAGGCCCCGGCACCGACCGCGCCAGCCCCGGCCGCCGGCGCGGCCCCACAGCGTGGACGGGTCGAGAAGCTGACCAGGCGCCGCCAGCTGATCGCCACGCGGATGGTCGAGTCACTGCGGACGTCCGCGCAGCTGACCACGGTCGCCGAGGTCGACGTCACTCGCATAGCGCGACTGCGCGAGGCAGCCAAGAAGGACTTCGAGACGCGTGAGGGCGTCAAACTCAGCTTCCTGCCGTTCTTTGCCGCAGCCACGGTCGAGGCGCTGAAGGTGCACCCGACACTCAACTCGTCCATCGATGCCGAGGCCGGCACGATCACCTACCACGATGCCGAGCACCTGGGCATCGCTGTCGACACCGACGCCGGGCTGACCGTCCCGGTGATCCACAATGCGGGCGACCTCAACCTGGGCGGCCTGGCCCGCAAGATCGCCGACCTGGCCGAGCGCACCCGCACGAACAAGATCAGCCCGGACGAGCTCGTAGGCGGCACCTTCACCCTGACCAACACCGGCAGCCGCGGCGCCCTGTTCGACACGCCGATCATCAATCAACCGCAGGTAGGCATACTGGGTACGGGCATCGTGGTCAAGCGTCCGGTGGTCGTCAGCGACGCGAACCTGGGCGAGACGATCGCCGTCCGCTCGATGGTGTACCTCGCCCTGACGTACGACCACCGCATCGTCGACGGAGCCGATGCAGCCAGATTCCTCGTCACGATCAAGGAGCGCCTGGAGGCCGGCAACTTCGAACGTGCATTGGGCCTGAGCTGAGGGTTTTGCTCGCGGGCGCGTCCGGCCTCATCGGGTCCGCCCTGTACGGCTCGCTGATCGGCGACGGTCACCCGGTCCGCCGGCTGGTCCGCCGGGCGCCGAGCTCTGCGTCGGAGATCGAGTGGCATCCGGAACGGGCCCAACTGGATCGCTCGGCCCTCGACGGCATCGACGCAGTCATCTGTCTCTCTGGCGCCCGCATCGCCCCGCGGCCGCTGACCCGGACGTACCTCAGGACCCTCCGGGACAGCCGCATCGATACCACCGGACTGCTGGCTCGAGCGATCGCCGCGGTCGACCCCAAGCCGCAAGCGTTCCTCGTAGCCTCCGCAGTGGGCTACTACGGCGACACCGGCGACCGCGTGACGGACGAGTCGGCATCGCCCGGTGCGAGCGCGCTGGCCCGGCTCTGCGCGGACTGGGAGTCCGCCGCCGAGCTGGCCGCCCGGGCGGGTGTGCGAGTCGCCAACCTGCGGACCGGCCTGCTGCTCGCCCGCAACGGTGGGCTGCTTCCCGCCCTCAAGCCGGTCGTATGGCTCGGCCTGTCCGGCCGGATCGGCAGCGGCCGCCAGTTCATGCCGTGGATCTCGATGGACGACGAGATCGCCGCGATCAGGTTCGTCCTCGACCACGACGACCTCGCCGGGCCGGTGAATCTCACCGGCCCAGACCCCGTTCGCAACGCCGAACTGATCGCAACGCTTGCCCGGCTCATGCATCGCCCGTCGATGCTGCCCGTGCCGGCATTCGCGCTCCGCCTCGTCCTGCGCGACTTCGCGAGCGAGGTGCTGGGCGGCCAGCGTGCCATACCCGCCAAACTGACGGCGGCCGGCTACGAATTCGCCCATCCAACGCTGGACTCCGCGCTGCGCTGTGCGCTAGCACCGAGCTGATGTCGTGCTCGTCTGAGGGGTGTCGCCGTGTGCCTTGTGGCGCTCGCTCGGGTCGGTGTGCGGGCGCGCGTTGCGTTCACGTGAACGCTCGGTGGTGGTCGGCTTCGGAGCCCGCGCTGCGGGGCCGAGTTGGACGGAGCCTGCGTTACGCCGCGGGTCGCGTCCACTGGTCGGGGATGGTGAATGCCCGGCCCGTAGCCGTTGCCAGCTCGATGGATGCATTCGCCGACGAGGGCCAGACCGCGACTGGTACGCCGTCGGGCCGCGCAAGCAGGGCGCCGTCGCCGCGAACTCCGACAGCGCGCGCCGTCATCGCGTCAAGCGTCCGGAGTGTTACGGGCGCACGAGTCGACCGTGCTGCCGCCATGATCCAGTCCTGGCCGGCCGGTCCGGTGAACAGCGTCCAACTGGGCGCGAGGAGGTCGAGGGTGGACACCGAGCGGGACGTGGACGGCGCCCAGGCGTGCGACAGCCGGCCGCCGAGGTCGACGTGCAACTCGTCCTCGACGCGGCGCCGGCTGCCGTCGGGGTCAGTGGATCGGGCGATGTTGTGCTCGACGATCAGCCGGCGCTCCGCCTCGTAGGAGTCCAGCAGGCCGTCTCCGGACCAGCCGCGCAGCACCCAGGCCAGCTTCCAGCCAAGGTCGTGGCCGCTCTGCAGGGCGGCGTTCATACCGGTGCCGCCGCGGGGGGTCACACGGTGCGCGGCATCGCCGACGAGCAGCACGCTGTCGACCCGGAATCGCTCCGCCAGCTGGCCCACGGACGAGAACGCGCCGATTCGATCGATGCGCACCGGAAGATCGGGGACACCGGCGCCGCGGCGGATCGGCTCGATCGCCCGCGCCTGGTCCAGATCCGCGGGTGGCACGCTGGATGCCGCGCCGAATCCGTACACCCAGCGGTCGCCGCGTCCCGCGGGCAGGAAGACGCCCGGCGGTTCTGCGGTGGTCACATAGAGTCCGTACCGGACGCTGCCCACCACAGCCCACAGCGGCGCCCGAAAGACAACCTGCAAACCGCGGAACACATCACTCGAGCCACTCATGGCGACGCCGAGATGGTGGCGCACCGCGCTATGCGCACCGTCCGCCGCTACGAGATAGCGGGCGGAGACATCGCGCACCTCACCGTGCTGGTTTCGCAGTGTCGCGCGCACGCCATCCGCCCGATTGTCGACGCACACGACCTCGGTGCCGAGTTCGACCTGAACTGTGTCCAGCGAGGTCAGCCGGCGGCGCAGCACGTCCTCGAGCCAGTCCTGCGGCACCACCGCGGGAGCGCTCGGACTCACCACGGCTGCCTGCTCGCGACTCGGGTAGCCGACCGCGTGCGGCCGCCCAGCGGAGGCGCAGGCCAGCGTCTCGCATTCCCACAGCCACATATCGGCGTCGACTCCACCGGCGAGGACGTCGTCCTGCAGACCCCACGACCGCACCAGCTCCATGGACCGGGTACTGATCACTGTCGCCCGGGGCAGTGTCGAGAGCTCGTTCCGACGCTCGATGAGCAGGCAGCTGACGCCGTAGCGGGCAAGCGTGGTGGCAACGGCCATGCCGGCCACGCCGGCACCCACGACCAAGACCTCGAACGCTTCCATCATGACTCCATCGGACATCGTGTCTTTCGTCAGACAGCATGTCTTCTGCCGGACGGGGTGTCAAGCGAAATGTAAGATCGGCCCGTGACCACCCGGACGTACGAGCAGCGGCTGCGCGCCGAAGCGGCCGAAGCGACCCGGCGCCGGATCCTCGACGCCCTCGAGCAGCGGCTACGCGTAGCGCCAGCGCGGCCGGCAAGCGTTGACGAGGTGGCGCGGGCGGCCGGCGTCGCACGCTCCACGGTCTATCTGGTCTTCGGCTCACGCGCCGGGCTCTTCGACGCGCTCGCCACCGAGCTATGGGAGCGTGCGGGCCTGCACCGACTGACCGAGGCGGTAGCCGCCTCCGACGCCCGCGAGCATCTACGCGGCGGGCTTCGCGCCGGCGTCGCGATCTACGCGGCAATCCGGGACGTTGCCGTCGCGCTGTTCGCCATGTCCGAGCTGGACCCGGACTCTGTGGGCGGCGCCATCGCGCGACTCGAGAAGCGGCGCTGGGGGGGCATGCAGTACCTCGCACAGCGACTGGCCGATCAGGACGTCCTTCGCCCGGACGTTACCGTCGCCGAGGCAGCCGACATGATCTGGTTGCTCGCCAGCTTCGCAAGCTTCGACGCGCTCTACACCGGACGCGGCCTGCCGGCCGACCAGGTCGCCGACATCCTCATCACCACCGCGGAACGGACGCTCTGCCGATAGACGATCGTCCAGCAGCGTGCTCGTGTTGGACAGAGCTGCGCCCGTGGAGCGTCACAGCTTCTGTTGGCTGGCGATGCGGTAGCCACCATCAGCTGATCGCACCAATTCGATGCGCAGGTCCGCAGGACCGCCGCCTGCGGCGGTCGCGCTGCGCGCGCCGGCGCAGAGCAAAGTGGAGGGCGCCAGCGTGGCCCGCACCCGCAGGACGAGCCGGTCCGGGCCAGCCGATGTCGTTTGGGGCGTCGAGTAGCTGGTTCGCAGTCCGACGAGCGCGCAACCGGGCGGCACAACGCGGGCGAGTAGTGCAGCGTCCTGGGCGAGGAGCGGACCTGGCGCGTACACCTTGGCCAGCAGGGCCGGCTGATTGCGGCCGAACGCCTGCTCCCGCACGGCGTCGAGTGCGGCGAGAGCGACAGCCGCAGTGTCGGCTGGCGGCGGGGCAGTGGACGGTGTGGTACTTCTGGCCGTGGAAGTCACCGACGACGACCCGGCGGACGACGGCGATATCGCGCGCAGCGGCGACAACGACCCGACTGCCGCGACCTGCCGGCCCGCTGAGCCATGTGCCCGGACGAACGTCACCCCGCCCGCGACAGCGCCGAGGAACGCCGCCGCCACAACCACGACCCACGCCGTCCGCAGGCGCCCCAGGCCAGCGAGCCGGTGTCGACGCGCCGTTGGCAGCGTCGGTCGCAGCGCTGCCCGCACGCTGTGCGTGAACTGCGCAGAAGCTCCGGCCGGCCGATCGAAAGCGGGTCGGTCGAACGCCGGCTGCCCGGCGCCGACCGGTTCGAGCACCCGGTGCGCGCCGGCATACCGCGCCGCAGGAGGACCCGGATCTGCACCGCGGCCGGCGTCCAGCTCCACAACCACCGGTTCGCCGCAATGCCGCAGATCGAGCGCGAATTGGGCCGCGGTGCAGCGCAGGGCAGGTTGCACCTCCAGCCCGCGACGCAGCAGCGCGGCAAGGGCGCCCGGCACCGCGGCGAGCCGCTCGTCCAGGTCGCCGAAGTCGGCCGCGGCAGCCCGGGCCAGGACGTCAGCAGGAGTCTCGCCCGGCCAGATCGGCTTTCCGGTCAACGCGTGCACCGACACGGCAGCGAGCATGAACACATCGCTTGCCGCACCAGGCGCGAAGCCCGCCGCCACGGACGGGTCGAGGTAGGCCGGGGTGCTGCGCACCGGATCGTCGTCACCGACGATCCGGGCGACCCCGAGATCGGCCAGCAGCGGCAGGCCGGCCCGGGTGAACAGCACGTTCGCGGGGGTCACGTCGCCGTGCACGACGCCGTGATTGTGCGCGTACGCCAGCGCCGCGCCGATAGGCGACAACGCGCTGATCACCTCGCCCGCGCTGAGCCGGCCGCGCCGGGCGATCAGCCCGGCCAGCGAGCCGGCGTCAGCGAGGTCGAGGACGAGCACCATGGCATCCGGCGTCGGCACCAGCTCGTGCAGTCGGACCAGGTGCGGGTGGTCCAGGGTCGAAAGCATCGCTGCCTCGACGCGGGCGGTCCGAACCGCATCCGGAGCCCGCAGCATGACGCGCTTGAGGGCCACTGGCTCACCGGACGTGCTGACATGAGCTCGCCACACCTCGCCGGATGCCCCGTCACCGAGCCGCTCCTCGATGACGTACCCCGGTAGTTTCCAGTTCGCGACTGCCATGAGCGGACGGTAGGACACTTTGGCCACGTCGCGTTTTGGTTATCCACAGGCCACTCAGAAGGTCCGATGCCGAATCCGCCGACGATTCTCGCCACGTCCGGTGGCATAACACCGGCGTCCGCATCCGGTGGGAGATCGGGCTCACCGAGTACGCGATCGAGCTGGCCGGCGTGGCCGGGCGGGCGCCTCGGGTCTGCTTTCTGCCCACGGCGCAGGGCGACACTCGAACGGCGTCCACTACGACGGCGAGGAGCAGCGCCGGCCGCCGTTCCGGTCGCTGATCGCCGACGGCACGCTGCCCGCGGGCTATGCGACCGACGACGGCGTCGGGCTGCTGTACCGGGGCACCAGGCTGGCCGAGGTCGTGAGCGAAGTCGACGGCAAGGCCGCGTACCACGTGGCACGGGGGGCCGACGGCACCGCCGTCGAGACTCGGCTGTACACCCGCCAGCTCAGTTAGCCCCGCGAGCCAGGCGGGACGGCCACCAGATGCGCCTGCCGATGTCGTAGCTGAGCGCGGGAACCAGGATCGACCGCACCACGATGGTGTCGAGCAGCACCCCGAACGCCACGGCGAAGCCGATCTCGGCGAGGAAGACCAGCGGCAGTACGCCGAGCACGGCGAACGTCGCGGCCAGCACGAGCCCGGCCGATGTGATGACGCCGCCCGTGACCGACAGCCCGCGCAGGATGCCGCGGCGGGTGCCGAACTCGAGTGTCTCCTCACGCACCCGCGTCATTAAGAAGATGTTGTAGTCGATGCCGAGCGCCACCAGGAAGATGAACGCGAACAACGGGAACGCGGGGTCGGCATTCTTGAAATGGAACACCTGATTGAACACGAACGCACAGACACCCAGCGTCGCCGTGAACGACAACACGACCGTGGCAATGAGCAGGATCGGAGCCACGAGCGCCCGGAGCAGTATCGCCAGCACGATCAAGATCACGGCAAGGACGATCGGGATCACCAGATTCCGGTCGTGCTTAGAGGCCTGCAGAATGTCGTAGTTGATGGCGGACGAGCCGCCGACCAATGCCTTCGCTCCCGGGATCGAATGCACGGCAGCGCGGATCCGGGTGACCGTGTCGTACGCCTGTTTCGTGTCGTACCGGTATTGCAGGTCGGCATTGATCAGCGTGCGCCCGTCGTGCGGGCTGACGGACAGCTGCGCCGGCAGGCAAACGGACGGACTCAGCTGCAGCCGACCAGACCCCGCCGCCTGTGCGACTTTGGGGTAGTCAGGCTGCACGCATACCGAGCCCGGCGTCGTTGCCACGCCCGGAACCTTCGAGACGGTGGCGATGAGCTCGTCGGTCCTGTCGGCGGACGCGGTGATCAGCGCCGGTGTCCCGGCGCCTTGCGCAAAGTTCGCATCATAGATCTTCTGCCCCCGCAGGGCATCCGGCGTGTTCGTGAAGCTGTCGACGACCGTGAGCCCGCCCAGCTTAAGGGTGCCCAGCAATGCGACGCAGGCGAACAGGGCGACGGTGGCGATGATCCAACTGCGTCGCGCATGCCGTCCTAACGCGGCCGAGAACCTGCCCCACACGCCGTGCGTGGCGATGTCGGCAAGGTGGTCGACATGCGGTACCCGTGGCCAGAAGACCCAACGCCCGAACAGGACGAGGAACGCCGGCAAGAATGTCAGCATCATGAACGCGGTGCAGACGATGCCGATTGCACACACCGGACCAAGGCTGCGATCGGAGTTCAACTCGCAGAATGTCAAGCAGAGCAAGGCCAGCGTCACGGTGGTCGCCGACGCAATGATTGGTGGCGCGGCGCCGCGCCAGGCTGCCGTCATCGCCGCGACGCGGCTCTCGTACGCGTGCAGCTCTTCGCGGTACCGGCTGATGAGCAGCAGCGCGTAATCGGTGCCCGCACCCAGTACAAGCACGAACAGAATTCCCTGGCTCTGCCCGTTCAGCGTCAGCACGTCGTGCCTGGCGAGCTGGTAGATGATCAATGCCGCCGAGTTGAGCGCCAGGAAGGCGCTGATCAAGGGTATGAACGGAAGAATCGGGCTGCGATATACGACGAGCAAGATCGCGATGACAACGAGCAGCGCCGCGACGATCAGCTTGCCGTCGATGCCGCTGAAGGCGTCGATGAATGCGACCAGTAGCCCACCCGCTCCGGCGCTGTGGATGACGAGGCCTTGCGGCGCGTTGGCGCGCGCTGCCTTGATGATCCGCTTCTCGTTGTCGACCAGCTCGGGTCCCTTGACCGCGACGTCGCCGTTCTTGCCGATCAGCGGCACGGCGACGGCTGCCGTGCGGCCGTCGGCCGCGAACTGGGCGGGCGCGATCTGATCGGCGGCGACCCCAGGTAAGCCGGGGAACGCTCGCGTGTCCGAAGAGATCTTGGCCTTGTCGGCGGCGGTTAGCCCAGCCGGGCGGTTGTAGACGATGAATCCAGGAATCGTCTGAACTTGCTGGAAGTCCTGCTGCTCTTTGTCGACCTTGGTGGACTCAGCAGACTTCGGCAGCCACGACGCGTTGTCGTTCTTCTGGACGTCGCTGAGCTTGCCTTGATATGAGCCGCCCGCCAAGCCGAACAGGAACCAGAAGACGGCCAGCACGCCAACGACGTAGAACCAACGAGAGCGCCGAATCCGCGGCGGTGCCGCACCTCGCTGCGCCTCTTTGGTGGTCTGTTCCCGGTTCACGCCGAACCTCCATCTGCGTGATCCCTCGTGATGCCACCCGAACTCTGGTCCACGCTAGCGACTGGCACCGACATCGTCGCGCCAGTTTCCGGCGCAAGCACAGGTAGCCTGGCGTCCGTGAGGATTATCCGGGCCGGTCTCGTGCCCTACGAGGACGCCTGGCAGGTGCAGCGTGACCTGCACCAGGCCCGGGTCGCCGGTGCCGTCGACGACACCGTCCTGCTGCTGGAGCACCCGCCGGTCTTCACGGCCGGCAAGCGCACCGAGGCCTGGGAGCGGCCTGTCGACGGCACACCCGTTGTCGACGTCGACCGGGGCGGCAAGATCACGTGGCACGGGCCGGGGCAGTTGGTCGGGTATCCGATCGTCGAGCTGCCCAAGCCGATAGACGTTGTCGGCTACGTGCGCCGGATGGAGCGGATGCTGATCGCCATCTGCGCCGAGCTGGGCCTGCCAACCGCGCAGATCGAGGGCCGCAGCGGAGTCTGGTTGCCCGCCGACGGCGAGCGGCGGCCCCGCAAGGTTGCCGCGATCGGAGTGCGCGTCGCCCGCCGGGTGACCCTGCACGGGTTTGCGCTCAACTGCAACCCCGACCTGACGTGGTTCGACCGGATCGTCCCGTGCGGCATTGCCGACGCCGGGGTGACCTCGCTGTCCCGGGAGCTCGGCCGGGACGTCACGGTTGCGGAGGCGGTCCCGGCCGTCGAACGGAATCTGCCAGCGCTGCAGCGCGAGATCGTGCCGGCGTAGGGTCGACCGGTGACTGCTGCACACCCGGCACCGCCCGACGGGCGCCGGCTGCTCCGCCTCGAGGCACGCAACGCGCAGACCCCGATCGAGCGCAAGCCCGAGTGGATCAAGACGCGTGCCCGGATGGGCCCTGAGTACACCGAACTGCGGGCGCTGGTGAAGCGCGAAGGGTTACACACCGTCTGCCAGGAGGCCGGCTGTCCCAACATCTACGAGTGCTGGGAGGACCGCGAGGCCACGTTTCTGATCGGCGGCGACCAGTGCACCCGGCGTTGCGATTTCTGCCAGATCGACACCGGCAAGCCGGCCGTGCTTGACCGGGACGAGCCGCGCCGGGCGGCGCAGAGCGTACAGGCGATGGGGCTGCGCTACGCCACTGTTACCGGCGTGGCCCGCGACGACCTGCCCGACGGCGGCGCGTGGCTCTACGCTGAGACGGTCCGGCTCATCCACGCTCTCAACCCAGGCGCCGGCGTCGAGCTGCTGATCCCCGACTTCGACGCGGAGCCCGAGCAGCTGGCCGAGGTGTTCGGGAGCCGCCCCGAGGTGCTGGCCCACAACGTCGAGACAGTGCCGCGGATCTTCAAGCGCATCCGCCCGGCATTCCGCTACGACCGGTCGCTGGACGTCCTCCGTCAGGCCCGCGAGGCACGTTTGGTTACCAAGTCGAACCTGATCCTCGGCCTGGGCGAGCAACGAGCCGAGATCAGCCAGGCGCTGCTCGACCTGCACGACGCCGGCTGCGAGCTGATCACGATCACCCAGTACCTGCGCCCGTCGCCGCGGCACCACCCGGTCGAGCGCTGGGTCAGGCCGGAGGAGTTCGTGGCGCTGCGCGAGGAGGCCGAGGACATCGGCTTCGCCGGGGTGATGAGTGGGCCTCTGGTGCGCTCGTCCTACCGCGCTGGCCGCCTCTACCAGCAGGCGATCGCTGCCCGCGGCAACTCACTCGCGTCGTAACGCGCGTTCTATCCTGGGGTCATGGCGAAATCCGGCGGGCCTACCAAGCCCGCAAAGCTCACCCGCCCCGAGAAGAAGGCCCTTCGGGCCGAGAAGCGGAGTAAGCGGCGGGAGACCTGGAGCAACCTCCGGCAGGCCTTCACGCTCACCCGCAAGAACGACAACCGGTTCATCCCGTACCTAGTCATCGCGGGTGTAGGCGCGGCCGCGATCGTCTACCTGGGACTGTTCCTCTTCGTCAAGTCGCCCTACTTCCCGATACCGGTCGCGGTAGGCGCGGGATTGCTTGCCGCGATGCTGGTGTTCAGTCGACGCGCACAACGGTCGATGTACGCCCAGGCCGAGGGCACCCCCGGCTCGGCTGCCTGGCTGCTGCAGAACCAGACCCGCGGCGACTGGCGTACGACGCCGACGATCGCGGCAACATCGCAGTTCGACGCGGTCCACCGGGTCGTGGGACGTGCCGGGGTCGTCCTCGTCGGAGAAGGGGCCCCGCACCGGGTTCGCGGCCTCATCGCGCAGGAGAAGAAGCGGGTCGCCCGGATCGCCGGCGACACCCCGATCTATGACGTCGTCGTCGGCCCCGACGAGGGCAGCGTGCCGCTTGGCAAGCTCAGCTCATATCTGGTCAAGTTGCCGCGCAACCTGTCCAAGGACCAGGTGGCCGCGCTCGACAAACGACTGCAGGCCCTCGGTCAAGGCAAGGCGCCGCTGCCACAGGGCCCGATGCCGACGAACGCCAAGATGCGCAACGTTCAGCGCACCGTTCGCCGACGCGCCTGAGGGCCCCACGGCGATGACGCTGCAGCCACCGGCCTACCGCGGTGAACGCCTCGGCCTGCCTGCAACGGGCAGCGGATCGATCGCCGACCCCGCGCCGCGGGTGGGCGCGTTCATCGTCGACTGCATCGCGTCGGCGCTGGTTGCCGCGGTCTTCGTGGCCAGCGTTCACCGCGGCGGCGGCGCGGCATCCCGGCTGCCCGGCAGCTGGAGCCTCATCCCGTTCGCCTTGGACTACGTCCTCGGACTGCTACTGGCCGGTCGGACGCTCGGCATGTACCTGTTCGGGCTGCGCGCCATCCGCGTCGACCGCGAAGCCCCCATCAACCCGCTGCAGGCGATCGAGCGCACGTTGCTGCTGGCCCTGCTCGTCCCGGCGCTGATCTGGGATCGCGACGGGCGCGGCCTGCACGACCGGCTGACCAGCACCGCAGTGGTGCGTGCTTGACCCCGCTGGCGTAACGTCCCGGAAATAGTAGGGACACCGGGTGGCAACCGCCGATTCGTAGCGTCCGGGCCACTGACAATCTTCCACGGAGGTCGAATGTTCACCAGCGCCGACGAGGTCCTCAGCTACATCAAGAACGAAGGCGTCGAATTCGTCGATATCCGCTTCACGGACCTCCCGGGTACCCAGCAGCACCTCAACACGCCGGCGCGGTTCGTCAACGGAGCCTTCTTCACGGACGGCATCGATTTCGACGGCTCGTCGATCCGCGGGTTCGCGCAGATCCACAAGTCGGACATGAAGCTGATTCCTGATCCTGCAACCGCGTACGTCGACCCGTTCCGCACCGCCAAGACGCTGAATCTGAACTTCTCGATCGTCGACCCGCGTACCGGCGAGCCTTACGAGCGTGATCCGCGGCAAGTTGCGCTGAAGGCCGAGGCATACCTGCAGAGCACAGGTCTCGCCGACACGATGTACGTGGGACCTGAGGCCGAGTTCTACGCCTTCGACGACGTGCGCTTCGAGACGAAGCAGAACGCGGGTTACTACTACATCGACTCCGTCGAAGGTCAGTGGAACACCGGCCGCCAGGAGGACGGCGGCAACCGCGGCTACAAGACCCGTTACAAGAGCGGCTACTTCCCGGTCCCGCCGACCGACCACTTCGCCGATCTGCGCGACCAGATGGTCACCGCGCTGCTCAACGCCGATCTCGCCGTAGAGAAGTCACACCACGAGGTCGGCACGGCAGGACAGGCCGAGATCAACTACAACTTCAACACGCTGACCCACGCCGCCGACGATCTACTTAAGTACAAGTACATCATCAAGAACGTCGCTTGGGCGAACGGCAAGACCGTCACGTTCATGCCGAAGCCGCTCTTCGGCGACAACGGCTCGGGCATGCACTGCCACCAGTCGTTGTGGAAGGACGGCGTGCCGCTGTTCCACGACGAGCTCGGCTACGCTGGCCTGTCCGACATGGCGAGGTTCTACGTCGGGGGGTTGCTGCACCACGCGCCGTCGCTGCTCGCGTTCACCAACCCGACTGTGAACTCCTACCACCGGCTGGTGCCCGGCTTCGAGGCACCGGTCAACCTGGTCTACAGCCAGGGCAACCGCTCCGCGTGCATCCGAGTACCGATCACCGGACCGAACCCGAAGGCGAAGCGCATCGAGTTCCGCATCCCGGACCCGTCCTGCAACCCTTACCTGGCGTTCTCGGCCATGCTGATGGCCGGAGTCGACGGCATCCGGAACAAGATCGAGCCGGCGGCCCCGGTCGACAAGGACCTTTACGAGCTCCCGCCGGACGAGGCGGCCGCGATCCCGCAGGTGCCCGGCTCGCTCACCGAAGTGCTGGCCAGCCTTGAAGCCGACCACGACTATCTGACAGAGGGCGGCGTGTTCACGGAGGACCTGATCGAGACCTGGATCGACTACAAGCGGTCGAACGAAATAGACCCGATCCGGTTGCGCCCACACCCGCACGAGTTCGAGCTCTACTACGACTGCTGAGCCGTCACCACGCTGGCGGCCCCGGATTCCGGGGCCGCCAGTCGTTTCGGGCGATCTGCGTAACCGGTCTAGTCCGCAAAAAGTCCGCAAGAATCTCGCGCGAGCGTGCGCAGCGCATCGCGGGGGTCCGACCTGGGCGTCTGGGAGTGTGTGTGGCGCAGCGCGAAGCGTCGGCCAGCGACGAGATGCGTGCGGTCCGCTGCAACCTCGGCTGGCGTAACTTATGTGTTACGCTGGTCGCAGGAGGTTCGGAATGGCCGAGCGCAGCACGTTCTGGGACGACCACGCCCGGAACATGGAGGATCCTGAGTACCGGCACCACTTCGTTCTTCAGTCCGCTCGCATCGCGGCTATCGACGAGTTGGTCAACCGGCTCGATGAGTTGCGCGTCACGCAAGGCATGTCGAAGGCCACCCTCGCCCGAGCGATCGAGCGCAACCCGGCCTCAGTGCGGCGGCTCCTCACCGCACAGCAGATCAACCCGACCCTAAGCATGATCGCGGACCTTGCCGCGGCGCTCGGCTACCGACTCAGCCTAGAGCCCCTCGACGACGAGGCGCGCGCCGAGGTGACCGAGCCTCTGCGGGAGCTCGTGTAGTCCTGAACTGGGCGTGCCTTACACGATCGACCGGGGCTGGCGCGCGAGGTACTCGTCGCGGTAGCCGCGCACCCTCCGGTAGACCTTGTTGGGCATCTGCGTGCGAAATGGCTTCGCCTCGCCGTCGACGATGACGAGCAGTGGCCCGCGACCCTTGGCCCTGCTGTCGAGGATGCAGAACAGCCGGTAGTGCGTGCGTTGGGCGGGCCATCAACCCGGACCTCATACAGCCCGCTCATCACACCGTGCATGGCTTCCCACTTGCCGCCGCCCGCGAACTTGTGGGGCGGCGCCTTGGCCACCGCGATCACGATCGCGTCGAACTGGGCACGAATGCGGGCCGGCACCGATTCGAGAAACTCGCGCCCAGGTGTCGCCTGGCTGGGATCGTCGCTTCTGTGCCGCTGGAAGAAGGCGATGTCGTACGGGTCGTCACGCGAGGGCCCTACGGGCGCCGCCGGGTCACGGCCGATCACCGGTCACCGGTCGAAGCCTGTAACCCTGGACGCTCGTGCTCGGTGATCGCGGCCGCGACGGCTGCACGTGATGCTTCGTCTTTGTCCGGCCACAGGTGACCATAGACATCCAGCGTCGTCTTGGCGCTGGCGTGTCGTAGCCGGGCCTGGACGACCTTGACGTCGAGGCCGTCGGCGATCAGAAGGCTGGCGAAGTAGTGGCGCAGGTCGTGGAAACGGAACTCCGGCGGAAGACCCGGTACCGATCGGCGCGCGCCACGAACGGCGCGCTCGATTGCCCACGGCCCGACCGCGCGTCCGGCCTCGTTGGTGACGATCGTCGTGCCGTCGCCGTTCGCCAGCGCGGCAGACAGCAGGAGGGCGAGCTCGTTCGGGATGGGCACCGGGGTCTTGCTGATCTCCGACTTCAATGGCTCGGCCGGCCACTGAACCGCAGGCGATACGACGCCGCGCATGAAGTCGACGTCGTCGGGCCGAAGCGCGGCGGCCTCCGCGAGGCGCAGACCGACGAATGCGCCGAGCAGGATCGCTGGCTGAAGTCCACGCGGCACAGCGTCGTGGAGCAGCCAGATCTGTTCGGTGCTCGCTACGTAGGGTCGCTGGCTGCCCGTCCCCGGCGAGGTTCTGCGCGAGCATGGGTTACGGGCAATCACTCCGTCGTGCACGGCGTCGTTCATGAGCTGCGACATCCGCGCGTGTAGGGCGTAGACGTAGGAGTCCGCGCGACCCTCCGACTTGAGCAGGGCGGTCCATGCTTTCACATCTGACGGCTTCACTGCGGAGAGCTGCATCGATCCGAATGCTTTGACGATGAGCTTCAGGTGGACCTCGGCCTGGCGGACAGTCTTCGGGCGGCGGGTGCGATATCCACCGAGCCAGGTCTCGCACCATTCGGCCACCGTGGTGCGCGCGGTCTTCGGATCGACGTAGTCGCCGCGCAGCTGCGACGCGGTGATCTTGTCAAGCCAGCGCTGTGCATCGGTCTTCCGGTCGAAGTGGCGGGCGTGCTCTCTGTCGGCGCCGTCGCGATAGCGAGCGCGCCAACGACCGTCCGGACGCTTCGCGATGTTGCCCATGACCTCCGCCCTTCGTTTCCGGCGTGCAGGCTACGCCTCGGTGCTGACTGGATGCGCCCGGCGGTGATCGTCGGTTCGCCGCTGCCCGCGTTGCTTGTCGAGCCAGGTCAGGATGTCGGACAGCCAGTAGTAGATGCGGCGACCGATCTTGAAGCTGGGCGGTCCGACTCCTTGGCTGCGCCAGAAGCGCAGCGTGCCGACCGGGGTGCGAAGAAATGCTGCCGCTTCCTGGATCGTGAGCAGCTTGTCGTCGTCGCTCATGGTCAAGCTCCTTCCCGTGTGTTCATGGCCGCTGCTGGTCATCGGTGGCTCCTTCCTGCAGTAGCCGACAAGAGAGCGCGGTGAGTGCAATCCTTCGGCGTCCTCTGTAGGTTGTGGCCGGTGCCCGCTGCGGACACGCGGCGGCATTTTGGTCCTCTCGTAGAAGGTCGGGATGTCGGGGATTGGCGCCATCGATCGGCTCCTCCGTTCGGCGTGTCTCTTGCGTCCCCTACTCGGTACAAGTGCTTCGGGCAGGGCGGAACGCGACAGCGATCGGCGACGAATTCCATCGACGTTCGTGTGCGCTCACCGGTACAGGTGCTCGCTGACCGGCGTTCGCGCACACCGGCTGCGGGATTGTTAGCGTCCGAAGCTCGGCCCGTGCCGTTCCATGTCGTGCTGGGCCACGTGGTGCTCGTAGGTGTGGCTGCGCAGGCGTTCGCGGGCGGCGGCGTCGACGGCGAGCGCGCTGCGGAGTTCGGTGAGCCGCTGGAGTGTTGCGGTCTCGGCGGCGTTGTCGGCTTGCCAGCGTTCGTGCTGGCGTTCGAGCCAGCCGGGTGGCTGGGCGGCGATGGCGGGTTCGTGGCTGAGCCGGTCGAGGCGGCGGTTGACGCGGTCGAGGCGGGTCTTTCCGTCGCTGATGTGCTGGTCGACCTGCTCGAGGCGTTGGTCGAGGTCGTTGGCGTAGCCGAGTGCGCCGTAGTGGAGCCGCCGTGCGTCGTAGTGGCCGTGGAGGTCGAATGCTTCGCGCTCGGTCTGGCGCCAGTGCTGTTCGGTGTGCGCGGCCGTGCGCTGCAGGTCGCGACGTTGAGGGTGGGCACGTTCGGCTTGATCGCGTGCGTGCGCGTCGAAGGCCTCGGCGATGCGGTGCGGGTTGTGTGGCCAGGTGGCGTAGCGCGCGATCGCGGTGGTGGCGGTGGGCATGTCGGGCAGGTAGGGCTGCCACGCGGTGGACCACTGCCCGAGCGTTTCGGTGGCGCGGTTGACGGCCAGGAGTCGGTGCCCGAGTCGGCCGGGACCGGCGAGCACGGTGCGCGCCGCGTCGTGGGCCTGTTGACGCTGTTGTTCCCAGCGCTGGAGGAGTTGGTCGCGTATCTGCTGGGCGTGGCGGTCGATGGCCGCCGCGCTCCTGTCGGCTTCGGCGCGGGCCTGTTCGGCGATGGCGCGCGCTTGCTCGCGGCGCGGGTCGAGGACGGCCAGTGCCCGGTCGCGCTGCTCGCGCAGGGCGATGACCTCGGTGATCCGTTCGCGTAGCGCGGTGGCAGGTTGCAGCTCGCACTCGCGGTCTGCTTGTGCGCGCCACGTGTGGCGCAGCTCGTCGAGCACTCGGTCGAGCGGGCGGGCGACGGTGTAGCCGGCGGCCTGCTGCGCCGCGCGGGTGGCGGCGTGCGCGACACCGAGGTCGGCCCGGTCTCGACTGAACGCGTCCACCCATTGGTCGCGGGCGTCGTCGAGGTCTTCGGCGACGAGGTGGACGGTGTTGGCCTCGCGGCCGCGGGTCATGCCGACGTAGCCCGAGGCGGCGGTGGTGTGCTCGCCGAGCACGAGGTGCGAGGTGGTGGCGGTGGCGCCTTGGGCGCCGTGCGCGGTGGTCGCGTAACCGAGCTCGACGTGCTCGCGCACGTACTCGGCGGGCAGCAGCCGCCGGCCACGCTCCCCCGCCACAGTGAGTGATCCGTCGCGGTGTGCGTCGGTGACGGTCCAGACCTCGCGGTTGGCCACGTCGAGGTGTGGGTCGTTGCGTCGGGTGGCGACCTGGTCGCCGGCACCGAGCGGCTGACCAGCCCGGCTACTGGCCGTGTGCTGGTCGTCGACCAGTCCGGCCTTGACCAGCCGGTCGCGGATCGCGCTGTTCAGGGCGTCGGCCTGCTCGCGAGTGTCGACTACGACGGCGACGCTGCGCCCCGCTTGCCGTTCGTCCACCAGCTCGGCGGCGATCGCCTGCTGCCGGTTCAGTTCGCAGTCGTGCAGCTGGACCAAGCCGCGCGTGTGCAGGTAGTCGAACACGCCGGCCGGGTTGTCCCCGTCGCGCATCCGCAGTGTGATCAGCGCGTAGACCGGGTCCGGCACCCGGGTCGGTGTGCCGTCCTCGCCGCGGGTTTCGCGGGTGAACCGGTGCACCACGTCCAGGTCGATACGGGCGGCGGGATCGACCCACCGCTCCGCCAGCTGCAGCAGCCCGCCGCGGCCGACTGCCGGCAGCTGCTGCCGGTCACCCAGCAGCGCGAGCCGCGCGCCGGTCTCGTCGGCGATCGCGAGGAGTGCGTGCGCGGTGTCCTGGTCGAGCATGCCCGCCTCGTCGACCAGCAGCAGGTCGCCTCGGCGCAGCTGCGCGTCCGGTCCCGTCCCGGCGTAGACGCGGCCGGCCACCGGATCAAGCTCACCCACGCCCAACCGGGTCCAGCGGCCTGCCTCGTCCCAGCGCCACCCGTACTGATGCACCAGCCACGCCGCCGACCCGGCCCGCGCCCCGATCTCGGCCGCAGCGGCCTGCGCCGCCTTCAACGTCGGTGTGACCACCAGCAGCCGATCGCCCTTTCCGGTCAGCGCGTCCCGCGTCGCCGCCAGCGTCGTCGTCTTCCCCGTACCGGCCGCACCCTCGACCACCACCAGCTGCGCGTCGCTGGTCAACGCGGTGACCGCCGCACGTTGCCCCTGGTCGAGTCCGTCCACCGCCAGCGGCTCGCGGGTCTTCGGCGTGGCGGCGTTGCCGCGTGCGGCGAACCTGCTGACCAGGTCGGCCTCCACGTCGAGCACGTGGCGCGAGGCGAGCGACCGGATGTGGTCCGGCGGCGCCGCGTCCTCGTGCAGCGGCACGCACATCCGGAGCGCCCGCGCGGTGAGGTCTTCGGCCAGCTCACCGCGGACCGCGGCATCGGCCACGATGTGTTCGCGCGCGAGGAGCTGTTCGACCTGGCCGCGCACGTCGGCGGCGTTCCACGCCGACCGGCCCGCACCCAAACGGACGACGACCTCACGGGCGGCGGCGTCGCGGTCGAGGTGGCCCGGCAGCTCGAGGGCTAGCTGGGTGGGCTTGTCCAGCTGGAGGTAGCCGAGTGCGGCAAGTTCGTCGAGCCAGCGCTGCCGCAGCTCCTCGCCGGAGCGCGGGACGCACTTGTCGGGTCGGTCCTCGGCCCAGGCCCGCGCATCCCACGCGCGCCGCAGTCCCGGTCCGGGCTCGGTGTCAGGATGCTCGCGCCTCCACTGCGCCTCGTACCGGTCAAGCAGGCCGCCGATCTGAGCGGCGCGTTTCGAGAACGGGCCGACGAAGCCGGCCAGCTGCGCGATCTCACCATCACGGGAGAGGGTGTAGCCATGCGCGGCGAGCGCGGCACGGAAGTCCGGGTCGGACACCACGGCGGCGTGCCCGATCCCGTTGACCGCGGCGATCGAATCCCGGAAGGCGACGGTGTCCAGGCCGCGCCACTTGCCGGCGGCGAACACCCGCGCGTTGACCTGTAGATGCAGATGCCGGTGCGGGTCACCCGCACGGGAGGTGAAGTGCCGAACCGTCACTGCCTCCAACCGCTCGACGGGGACGGCAACCTGCGCGCCACGCGGACCGACGCGTGTGGTCGCGTGCTGCCCCAGCCAGCCGATGATCTGCTCCGCGGCGCGGTCCTGCGCCGCCTCGTACGCCGTGGCGACGTCCGGGTGCAGCTCCGCAGCGAGGCTCCACGACTTGGGTCCGTTGACGATGACCTCGACGAACCGCACCCCGGCAGCGTCGGTGCGCAGCCGGCCGCGCGGCTCTCCGCTGTCCGGGTCGAGTCCGGCGACCCAGCTCTCGTAGCCGTCACCCGTCAACGCGGCCAGCTCGAGCACCGGCCCGCCCGGGCCGGCGGTGAACCGCCGCGCCACACCCGTCCCTTCGGCCAGGCAGTAGTCATCCGCGCGGGACCGGTCGGCGTCGAGGTAGTTGCGGGCAGCCGCCGCCGCACCCCGGTACACCTTGATCCCGCCGTGCATTTCTCCAACACTTTTCAATAGCCGTCAATAACAACCAACAATGTATTTCCCGGTCGCCCAATCGGCTTTTTCAGGCTACCAAATTGGTAGCATACGTGCCGCGAAAGAGAAAGGTAACGGAATCGTGGAGAAATGACGGTTAGCGTTGGTAATGCAGGTCCGGTGGGATGGAGGTGGACGCGGCCGGGTGACGGGGGTGGCGATCGGCTCGGTGACCGGGAGTTCGACGCCGGCGGCGTCGCGAATCGGCACCGGTCCTGGGGCGAGGCGCCTATGCGGCCGCAGCGACTGCGCCGGCGCGGCACCTAGTGCTCGGCGACGCACCAACGTGGATGGCGGTACATCATCACCGACTACTCCGCACCATCCTGCCCGGGCAAATAGCCTGTGCGCGACGGTGCGAATCGGGGTCGGCGCGCCATGAATTACGCATGCAATCGCACGCCGCCAGAGTGCACGTGTGCACCCATTTCCGCGTCAGGCCGCGCGCTCCACGAACGTCAAATCGTCCGCGCACCGCACGAGAATTCGCGCCAAACGCAGCGCCTCCCCCGCCGTCAAACTCACCCGCTGCGCCGACTCGTCATCACCAGCCCACGTCTCGAGCACCACCCGTGGCGCGGCCGGTGACGTGTCGTCGCGCGGCTCGCCGAACCGGAACGGGGCGGCGTTGTACACGCTCACGCCGACCCGTTCGCCGTACAGATCGCGGCGAACGTCGTCCACGAATGCCGCCCGGCTGCGGCACTCGTGCCACGGCACATGACGTTCCGGATCCGGGTAACCGCCGTTCCGGTCGGGGTGCGCGCCGCCGTTCACGCACCACGGCCAGCCGTGGTCGAACAGCCGGGACAGGTCATCGACCCGCGGCCACGGGCCCGGGTCGAGGTGGTTGTGGGGTGGGTCGATACGGTCACTCATGGGTCGGCCTCCTGCTCAGTTCAGGGGTTCGATCAAGGCCCGGTCGGGTGTTCCCGCACCCGGTCGGGCCGCCTCGAGATTCGATACGTGACCGACGCTAGCCGTAGGTTCCGACAGTCCGGCCTCGCCTGTGGATAGTCGCGGCGTCAGGTCGCTGCCGGTCGTTGGGATGGTGGCCATGGGGCGAGGTAGTCAGCGCAAGCGCCGTGCTGCTGCCGAACTCGAGCAGGTGCAGGCGCAGGCGGTCGCGCTGGCGCAGGAAAGAATGGATCGGCTCTACGACCCGACCGCGCCGGCCGGCGAGATCGCCGAGCTGGTATGGGAGCAGTATGAGGGCGCCCCGGTGCTGGTCGGGTTGGCCACATTGCTCGCGCGGAAGGGCTCGACGGGTGAGCGGTTAGCGCAGATCGCTGACGCGCTCGACGCCTGCGGCGGTGCGGGCACCCGGACCGCGCTCACCTTCCGCGCCCTCGTGGCCCGCGAACAAGGCGACCCGGCGACGGCAGACCGCCTGGTCAACGCTGCACTCGACCAGGCCGCACTCGACCAGTCCGCGGACTCCGACGTGCAAGTCGGGCTGGCGCCCACCTGCACTGGCACGGACGTATTGGCGAAGCGCTCGGCATGCTGCGCGAACATCTTGCCGAAGTCCCGGACGACGATTGGGCGGTCGAGAAGTACGGCGTCGCGCTCGAAGCCGCACATGCCGAAACGTCGCAGGACGCCGAGGAGGCACGGCGCCGAGACGAGGAGCTGGCCCGGTTCGACGATCGCGACGGTTTGTACGCGCTGCGCACCGCGCTGGAGCAGTACGTGCCACGCTCGCCTTACGCCGCGCCGGTCGGCGAGCAGGCACAGGAGTGGCTCGACACAGCTGCCCCGGACCGCGCGCAACTGCTCGACGCGCCGGACAGCGACCTGAGCGGGCACGACAATCAACTCGTCCGGCTTGCGATCGAACATGCGCTGGTCGCGGGTAGTCGCAGCGACGACCCGGCCGACTGCGCGCTGGCGGCCTTCGCCGCCGATCCGGACACCGCGCCGGAGTTGGCGGCGCACGCTCGTTCCTGGTTCGAACATGCCCGCTACGGGCTGTGGCAGATCAGCGACCCTCACCCGAAGCCCGGTCTGTGTGCTGCGACGTGCTCACCGGCACGCTGATCTACGCCCAGTTCGCGCCCGAGCAAGTCGAACGACTGCCCCGCTGGGCCACTCTGCTCGGCCTGCTCGTCCCGGTCGACGGCGTCTGGAGCTCAGCCGGCGCGGCGATACAACTGTCCCCGGCCGAGGCCGACGCGGTCTACGAAACCATCCGCGCCAGCGCCGAATCGATTGTCTACGCCGAGCTCGGCGAGCGGCGGGCGCGCAAGTCGCAACGCCGCCTGCACCGCCCTATCCCGTTCGGACAGGCCGACCCACACGCCGTGCTCGGCGAACTGGACGACCCCTCTCCACCCGTGGTCGCCAGCCTGCTCAGCACTATCACCGGCGTGCTGCTGCCGCGCATCCTCGCCGAACTACGCGACTACCGTGCTGCCCCGCCCCGGTTGCACAACACCGACGGCGAGCCGATGTGCCTGATCACCACACAGATCCGGGTCGCCGATCCGGACGCGTTGATCGCTCACCTCGCGCACCATCCGGACTTCCGCACCGACGATGAACACCGGCAGGTGAGCTGGCTCGGCAAGCCGGTTCCGCCGGCGCAGCGAGAAAGCATGCTCGCCGAACTACGCGCCCAGCTCGCCACCGAGGGACACGAACCTGAGCTGCTTGAGACCGACGACGAGCAGCGCTGGGTCCGCGGCCAGATCGTCCGCGCGGACGACACCTTCACCGTCACCGTGAACTCCACCCTGCGACTCGACCGACTACTCGGCCTGCTCACCGAGGGCGGCGGCAAGCCGGAGATCATCGACCAGACCCGCATCGACCCCGCCCAGGACCTCCCCCTGGCCAGCCGGTCGCCGACTCACCGCGGCGACCCTCGCCCCGCCCGAACAAGGCTGGGAGAAACACTGGCTCGACGAACCTGTCCCCGCACTACGCGGCCTCACCCCACGCCAAGCGGCCGATGGCGAATATCGCGCGCACCTCGAAACATTGCTCCGCGAATTCGAGTACGACCACGACCTGGCTGGCTCGGGCGGTGGTCCAGACACCGTCTGGCTGCGCGAACAACTCAACATGCCTGGCCTCGAGCGGGACTAGCGTCAAGGACACCAGCCAGCGGGCAGCCCGCCGGCCGCGCCTCACCTGGCAGCGCACCGATGGAAGCCAATGAGCGACCGAGCCCGCCGTCACTCAGCGTGACGACGAGCCGACCGCACACGCGCGGAGAACCGTCGTTCGGTGCGTCCTGCGCCGCGCCGGCAACGGTTGGTTCAGCGCGCAGATGAGGTGATCTGGAGCGCCATCGGCCACGGCCTCGCGGGCGCCGGCTCAGCTGAGCCGACTGGTGTTGGCGCGTCGTCGCTCGTGTCGTGGAGGTGGCGGCGAGGCGATCGGGGGCGGTGTACAGAGATTGGCTGGGTGTATCGACCGGTGCCGTGTCGCGCGGCGTCATGGGACAGCCGACCAGGGGTGGATAGGCTCCGATGGTGCCCCACTCGGCGGCGGCCGCCTCTCGTCCGATCGGGCTGTGGGGGGCTGTCGCGATCGGTGTGGGCGGCATGGTCGGCGGGGGTATTTTCGCGGTCCTCGGATTGTCTGTGCAGATCACGAAGGGTGCTGCGCCGCTGGCTTTCCTGCTGGCCGGGCTGGTGGCGCTGTTGACCGCGCGGTCGTATTCGCTGCTGTCGAAGTCCTTTCCGAGCCGCGGCGGCACGGTGACCTTCGTCAACCGCGCGTTCGGTCCCGGCCTGTTCTCCGGTGGGGTCAATGTGCTGCTGTGGCTGAGCTACATCGTCATGCTCGCCCTGTACTGCCAGGCGTTCGGGGGCTACGCGGCGAGCTTTCTGCCGCAGCCGTCGCGCAGTGTGGGCAGGCACCTGTTCCTCACCGCGGCGATCGTGCTCATCACTGTGCTCAATGTCGCGGGCGCGTCTACAGTCGCTCGCGCCGAACGCATCGTGGTGGCGATCAAGCTCGCGATCCTGGTGCTGTTCGTCGCGGTCGCCATGGCCGGGGTCTCCGCGGCGCGGCTGGCGCCTGGGCGGTGGAGCTCTCCGGTGTCGATCGTCGCCGGCGGGATGATCATCTTCTTGGCGTATGAAGGTTTCGAACTCATCGCCAACGCTGCCGAGGACGTCACCGATCCCGGCCGCACCCTGACCAGGGCCTACTACATCTCGGTGCTGTTCGTGATCGTGCTGTACGTGCTCGTCGCGGTCGTGTCGGTGGGATCGCTGCCGGTGGCGAGCCTGGTCCATGCCCGCGACTACGCGCTGGCCGAGGCCGCCCGACCTGCGCTAGGGGCCGCGGGATTCACGATGATCGGCATCGCCGCGATGCTGTCGACCGCGTCGGCCATCAACGCGACGCTGTACGGATCAGCTCGCATGACCTACACCATCGCCAAGTCCAGGGAGCTGCCCGCCCAGCTCGAACGGCCGATCTGGAACCAGCCCCTGGAAGGGTTGTTGATCACCGCCGGGTCGACCATCGCGCTGGCCAACGTGCTGAACCTGAACAGCATCTCCACCATGGGCAGCGCCGGCTTCCTGATCGTGTTCGCCACCGTGAACGCGGCCGAAGCCCGCACTGCCCGCCAGCGTGGATCGGCGCCCTGGATCTCCATCCTGGCAGCCGTGGCGTGCGCGGGCGCGCTGGCCGCCCTGGTTGCCAAGAGCACCACCGGCGCCGTGACCGTCCTGGTCGCCATGGTGGCGCTCTCCTTCGGCATCGAGGCAACCTTCCGGCGAGTCACCGGCACGCCCGCCCGGGCGTAGGTCATCAGACTCAGCCCACAGAATCGACGTTGCGCAACGGGACCGTCCGGCACGCCCCCGGCGCGGACCCCCACTCAGCGAGTCGTCATCGCCCGGTGCGCGCGGCACGAAGCGCGGCCGGCCTTTCATCAGTTAGTCCGCGGCGGTCGTTTCGGCTGTTGTCGTGGAACCGGCTGGGTCCAGGATCCGGTATGCGCGCAGTTTCACGCGGTCGCCGAGCAGGAACCAGATGAGCGCGTAGCCCCAGACGAACGCGGCCCAGCCCCAGCCCAGGGGGGTCATGAACACTCCGTAGACGGCGATCAGGGTCGCGATGGCCTGGGTGCCGAGCACGGCTATCCACAGGATGCGGGCGGGCCGGATGGACCAGAACGGCCCGCGGGTGCGGGTGAGGAAGATGGTCAGGTGTCCGGCGACGGACAGCATCAGATACATCAGGGTCTGCAGGCGGGGGTGGCCAAGATCGAACACGCGATCGCCGAGGTAGAACAGGCCGAACGCGGCGATCGGGCCGACGACACCGAGCACCGTGGCGATGCCGAGCACCAGGCGCATGTTCCAGGCTTCGGGCTGGTTCTTGTAGTGCACGTTGTCGTAGGCGATGGACAGGATCGCGCCGTCGTTGAGCAGCGCCAGCATCACGATCATGACCGCGGTCAGCGGGTAGAAGTTGAAGACCAGAATCGCCAGGGTGACGAACAGCAGTACCCGCAGTGTCTCGGCGATGCGGTAGATGGCGTAGCTGTTCATCCGCTGGAAGATCTTGCGGCTCTCCCTGATCGCGTCGATGATCACCGACAGGCCGGGGGTGAGCAGCGCGATGTCGGCCGCGGCGCGGGCGGCGTCGGTGGCGTCGGAGACGGCGATGCCGCAGTCGGCCTTCTTCAGCGCGGGGGCGTCGTTGACGCCGTCGCCGGTCATGCCGACGATGTGACCGCGCTGTTGCAGCGACGTCGACGATGTGGAACTTGTGTTCGGGGAAGACCTGGGCGAAGCCGTCGGCGGTCTCGATGGACTGTCCGACCGCATCGGTCTCGGTCTTGTTCACCTCGCCCAGGCCGGTGGCGTCGAGGATGCCGCTGCCCAGGCCCGACCTTGGTGGCGGTTTCCTTCGCGATGGCCAGCGCGTCGCCGGTCACCATCTTCACCGCCACGCCCATCGCTCGTGCGGTGGCGATGGTCGAGGCGGCATCGGCGCGGGGCGGGTCGAACAGCGGCAGCACACCGAGCAGCCGCCACCGCCCCTCGGCGTCGGCGCGGGCCACCCCGAGGGAGCGGAATCCGCGGGCGGCGAAGTCGTTGACCGCCGCGTCGACCGCCGGTGTGATCTGGGCGGTGTCGGCGGCCGGCGTGAGCATCACCTGCGGGGCGCCCTTGCTGACCGTGAACGTGGTCGCGTCGGGCGCGGTGACGGTGGCCTCGGTGCGTTTGTGGACCGGGTCGAAGGGCTGGAAGTGGGTGACCTGGTAGCCGTGCAGGGCGTTCTTGTCGGTCAGGCCGCCGAGCACGGCCAGGTCGATCGGGTCGTCGTTGTCGGCCCGGGAGGCCAGCGCACCGTTGAGGATGACGTCGGCGGCGCTCACGTCGCCGACGGTGAACGGCTCGCCCAAGGTGAGGCTGTTCTGGGTCAGGGTGCCGGTCTTGTCCGCGCACAGCACGTCCACACCGGCCAGTTCCTCGATGGCGACCAGCCGGGTCACGACCGCTTGTTTCGAGGCCAGCAGCCGCGCGCCGACCGCCATGGTCACCGACAGCACCGTCGGCATCGCCACCGGGATCGCGGCGACGGTCAGCACCAACGCGAACTGCAGCGTGGTCAGCACCGGGTCGCCGCGCAGCAGTGAGGCGGCCGCGATCACGGCAACCAGCGCCACGGCGAGGATGATCAGGTAGTTCCCGATCTTGAGGACCGCGCGCTGGAAGTGGCTGACGGTGTGCACGTCGGCGACCAGTTCGGCGGTCTTGCCGAAGTAGGTGCTCGCACCGGTCGCGTAGACCAGGGCACCGATCTCCCCGCGGCGGACGATCGACCCGGAGTAGACCGCCTCACCGGGGTTGCGGGTGGCCGGCAGCGACTCCCCGGTCAGGGTGGACTGATCGACCTGCACCGGGTCACCGTCCAGCAGCCGCGCGTCGGCCGGCACGATGTCGCCCAGCCGAAGCCGGATCACGTCACCCGGGACGAGATCCCGCGCGGCGGGGGTGAGCCACACTCCGTCCCGCCTGACCCGGGCGGTGATCGCCAGCTTGGCTTTCAGCGCCTCGATGGCGTTACCCGCCTGACGTTCCTCGGTGAAGCCGACCACCGCGTTGGAGATCAGCAGCACCAAGATGATGGCGAAATCCGCCCAGTGCCCGACCGCGCCGGACAAGATCACCGCGATCTCGATCATCCACGGGATCGGACCCCAGAAATAGGTCAGGAACTTCAGCAGCGGGCTGCTCTTATGCTCGGCGATCTCATTCGGGCCGTAGTGCGCGAGCCGCTTGCTCGCCTCCGCCTGGCTCAGCCCGTCGCTCGAGGTGCCCAGCCGCTTCTCGACCTCGGACATCGGCAGCAACGTGAGGTCGTCCTTGCGATCGGACTTTTCCGACGTCGGGTCGGGCGCCGTGGACCGGGTGACATCAGCGCTCATGGCCGGTACCTCCCGCCGCGCACCTGCACCATCGGTCCAACCGTCTGATGCAATGATTGCATAGCGCAACTCACAGTAGACGGCGCAGATCGTGTTGTTGTCGCCGGGTGGGCGCCCGTAGCCTGCGGCAACGTCGGTGCCGGCGGATGCCGGTCAGCAGGATCAGTACCGCGCTGATCAGCAGCAGGGGCGGAGACGAGGAACCCGAGGAGGCAGCGATGAGCGCGCCGTATCAGGTGATGTACCGCATCGGGTTCACGCCCCTGGGACAACCACGAGGTGCCCAACCCGTTGGTCGAGCTGGTCAAGCGGCTTCCCGCTGGGCGCATGCTCGATGTCGGCTGCGGCACGGGCAGCGACGCGATCTGGTGCCCCGGCCACGGCTGGCACCTCACCGGCATCGATGCGGTCTCGGTCCCCCTGCGCCGGGCCAGGCGCAACGCCGAGGCGGCCGGCGCCGACGTCCGCTTCCCGCAGGCGAACATCGCGCGTATCGCGCCGGCGCAGCTCGGCTCGGGTTACACGTTGCTTCAGGACATCGGTTGCTTCGCTGGGCTCAGCGATGCCGATCGGCGCCGCGCGGCCACGACCATGACCGAGGTCGCCGTACCGGGCGCCCGGTTGTTGATGTTCGCGTTCGGTCCCGGCGGCGGTGGCCGGTTCGGGCCGCGGCGCATCGAACTGCCCGAGATCCAGTCGCTGTTCCCGGCGTGGAACTCGAGTTCAGCCGACCTGCCGACTAGCTCGACATCAAGGGGCCGATGCGCGACGCCCCGCGACACTGGCATCAACTCGCGAAGC
>CAWIUB010000015.1:0-56468 GCA_963839175.1 uncultured Actinomycetota bacterium | reverse complement strand
AGCGCTCGCGGCGAAGTACGCCTCGGACTGGCCGGCGTGGGGACACCGCAAGATCGCCGCCATGATGCGCGCCGACGGCCACCAGGTGTCGACCTCGACCGTCGAGCGGGCGCTTCGCCGGCGCGGACTGTTACTGCCGCGCGGGTTCCGGGCCGACCGCAAGTCCTGGGCCGCGCTGCGCCGCAGGGTCTTCCACGACCCGCCTACCGAACGTAACCGCGTCTGGCAGACCGACTTCAGCGAGTTCGAGACCACCGGCGGCGGCATCTGGCGCATCTGCGCGGTCATCGACTACGCCACGAAGTACTGCCTGGCCATCACCGTCACCCCGACCGGCCGCGGCACCGACGCGCTCGCCTGCCTGCGCGCCGCCGTGGTCGAGGCCGAACGCGTCCTCGGCATCGACGACCTACGCGCCGACCGCGGCGAGCTCGAACTGGTCGACGAGACCACCGGCGAGATCATCGGCCCCGCCCCCGCCCCGATCGCCCTCGTGTCCCACAACGGCTCCTGCTTCCGCGGCGAGACCTACCAGACCGCCTTCACCGGCGACGACCCGCTACTGCGTCACGTCCGCACCCGCGTCCGGTCCCCGCAGACCAACGGCGTCATCGAGCGGTTCTTCGGCACGCTGAAGTACGAGCATTTGTACCGGGCGCCGATCGACGACGGCGGCGCGCTGGCGATGGAGACCAGCCGGTTCCGCGACATCTACAACCGCATCAGACCCCATCAGTCGCTCGGCGACCGGACGCCACGAGACGCCTACCTCGGCGTCACCGGCAGGGCGTCCGTTTAGGGCACGGTCACCGACACACAGCAGCGGGCGGGGCTTACGGGACCACGCGCTTTCGACAGCTCCGCAGCTGTCCTGGACGCTCGACGCGTGCCGGTGGCCGTTCCCTTGGTGGGACGAGCGCCGGGCGGGGGAGGGCGCCTCCGAGCGACCGGCCAGTCTCGGCGGGGCCCGCCGAGACAACCTGGTCATGCGCCAAGGGCACGCGGACGTTGAGCGATTTAGTTGATCTCGCGCCGCACGGTCCGGACGAGTCCGGCGGCCACCGGCAGCGCGACCCAGAGGATCACGGTGGCCAGGATCTGCGGCGTGTGCCCGGACCACTCGCCATTGAGCACCCAGTCGAAGGTGGTACCCGAGTCCACCCATTGGCCCAGCGAGGTCGACGCACGGCCGAGCAAGACGAACGCGATGGGAAGCGCGAAGTACAGGACGATTGCGGCCGCCGAGTTGTGCAGCAGCGCCCCGAACGCCACTCCGGTCGCGACGCTGAGGAGCACGAACAGCAGGTAGCCGACCAGGACGCCGGCGTTCAGGTTGGCGTCGAGTTCTCGGCCCGTGGCCGCTGCCACGCCGAGACCCGCGGCCGTGACCAACCCACCGAACACGGCGGCACCACCAGCCAGCAGCAGCGAGACCGTGACCTTCGCGTTGATGACCCGGATGCGGCGCGGTTCCTGGGTGAAGGTGGTGAGGACGGTGCGCTGGCTCCATTCGCTGGTCAGCGTCAGGATCGAGACGATCGGTAGCAGGATGCTCAGGCCGACGGCCGCGAACCTGAGGTAGCTGGTGTAGGTCTGGTCGATCCTCGACGGGGCGAGCAGCGGCGCCAGCATCAGCCCGACCGTCGAGGCCGCGACCAGGGCCAGCAGCCAGCGGGCGGCGCGGGTGTCGGTCGCCTTTCCCCATTCGACGCGCAGCAAGCGACTGAACGGGATGGCCGGGAAGGTGGCGCCTGGCGATTGTGCATCGACGGGGCGGACGGGGCTGGTGATCGTGGCGCTGGTCATGCTGCTGCCTCCTGCGAGTGGTCCGCCGTTGTGGCGGTGAGTGAGAAGAAGAGCTGTTCGAGTCCGCCGGAGTCGGACTGGCGTAGTTCGGTGAGCGGAACCTGCTGATCGACCGCTGCGCGGGCGATCATCTCGGGGGTAATGCGGCCGTCGTGGACGTCCACGGTGAACGTCTGGTCCGGGCCTGGGACGTAGTCGATACGGGCGGCGCGGAGCGCACGGGCCAGGCCTTCTGGGTCGGGTGTGCGCACCAGCAGGCTGGAGCTGGCGAGCAACTCCGAGAGCGGCCCGGACGCGACGACCGCGCCGCGGGAGATGACGACGAGGTGGTCGACGGTGGCCTGCACTTCGTGGAGCAGGTGGCTGGACAGCAGTACTGTCCCGCCATGGTCGGCGAAGTCGCGGAGGAGCGTTCGCATCCAGGCGATGCCCTCGGGGTCCAGTCCGTTCGCGGGCTCGTCCAGGATGAGCACCTCCGGCTCGCCTACGAGCGTCTGCGCGATGCCGAGCCGCTGCCGCATCCCGAGGGAGTAGCCACCCACCCGCCGGTCTGCCGCGTCGGTCAGCCCGACCAGGTTCAGCAGGTGATCGACGCGGGCGGTGGACATGCCGGCCATCTGTGCGGCGATCTTCAAGGTCGCGCGCCCGGTGCGGCCGCCGTGCATCGCGGACGCGTCGAGCAACGTCCCGACCACCCGGGTCGGGTTGGGCAGCTCGACGAACGGTCGGCCACTGATGGTTGACGTGCCGTGATCGGGCCGGGCCAGCCCGACGATCATCCGCAGGGTTGTGGACTTTCCCGCGCCGTTGGGCCCGAGGAAGCCGGTGATGGTGCCCGGTTCGCAGTGCAGTGACACGTCACGCACGACGGGGGCCTTGCCGTAGCTCTTGGTGAGAGCGGTTGTTGTGATCATGGGGCAAGCCTGGCCGCGGGACGGGTCCTCGCACATCGGCCGGCGGGCTAGGACCGCGCGTCGAAAGGGCGGGTGGCGGACCCCGCGACTACCGCCTTTCGTCGCGGCGGCGTCGACTTTCGTCGATGTTGCACGGGGGCCCTGAGCCGTACATTCGAACTATGTCCTGGCTTCGCAGATGGTGGGCGCAGACCGCCCCCACGGCGATGCTGGCACCGAGCGACTCGGCTCATCCCGACAAGGTGGCGCCCAGGACTGCGCGCGACTGGTCCGTCGACGCCGGTGCCTTCGTCATCGCCGCCGCTCTCGGGGCTCTCATCCTGAGCGTCACCGTGGATGACGCCGCCAATCGGATGACCTCGGGGCGGGTGGCCACCGACGCCGCGTTCGGAGCTCTTTGCTGCATCTCACTGTGGTGGCGGCGGCGCTGGCCGTTCGGTGTGGCGCTGGTTTGCGTCCTGTTGGGCGCATTCTCGACGTTTGGCACGGTGGCCGGCCTGTTCGCACTGTCCTCGCTGGCTGTGCACCGCCATGTCCGGCCTGCCCTGCTCGTCGCCGCTCTGTTCGTTCCGTCCGCAGTGGTGTGCTCGATCTGGCTCGGGCGGACCAATACCTGGTCGGTGATGCTGCCGACGATGGCGCTTGCCGCCGCCGCAACCGCATGGGGCATGTTCGTCCGCGCTCGGCGTCAGCTCCTCTCCACCCTGCGCGACCGTGCCCAACGGGCCGAGGCCGATCAGCTCGTCCGCGCCGAACGTGCGCGCCTGGCCGAGCGGACCCGCATCGCACGGGAGATGCACGACGTGCTCGCCCACCGCATCTCCCTGGTGGCGCTGCACGCCGGGGCGCTCGAGGTCGCACTCGACCTGCCTCCCGCCCAGGTGCGGGAGAGCGCAGCGCTGTTGCGGTTGACGGCCCACCAAGCGCTGGAAGAGCTGCGGGACGTGATCGGCGTGCTGCGGGAGGAGCCGGGGCAGGAGCGGCCGTCGACGGTGCCACAACCGACGTTGGCTGACATTCCACGCTTGGTGGAGGAGACTCGCCGCTCCGGCGCAAAGATCGACTTCGAGATGCAGGTGGACGGTGCAGCTGCCGCACCCGGCCCCTTGGGTCGCGACGCATACCGCATCGTGCAGGAAGCGCTGACCAACATCAGCAAGCACGCTCGCGGCACCCTCGCCCAGGTTCGGGTGGCGGGGGCGCCGAACCGCGGCCTGCACGTATGCGTTCGGAACCCACCCGCAGTGGGCGCCCACGACCGTCCGGCTCCGCCGGGTTCCGGCACGGGCATCCTTGGTCTGCAGGAACGGGTGACCCTGGCCAATGGCGTCCTGGTGCACGGACCGGACGCTTCCGGTGACTTCGTCGTCGAGGCCGACCTGCCGTGGTGAAAATCCGGGTGCTGTTGGTCGACGACGACGCGTTGGTGCGTGCCGGTCTCCGGATGATCCTGTCCTCGGCGCAGGACCTCGAGCTCGTCGGCGAGGTCGACGACGGCGCCCGGGCCGTTGCCGCGGTCCGCGAGCATCGGCCCGACGTCGTGCTGATGGACATCCGGATGCCCGGGATGGACGGCATCACCGCCACGGCCGCGCTGCGCCGGCTCGCCGCACCGCCGCAGGTGATCGTGCTGACCACGTTTCAGGCCGACGAGCAGGTGATGAGCGCGCTGCGTGCCGGCGCGGGCGGGTTCCTGCTCAAAGACACGCCGCCCGCGGAGATCGTGAACGCCGTGCGCCTGGTCGCCGCGGGCGAGGCGATGCTCTCGCCCTCGGTCACCCGCACCCTGCTCTCACACTTCGGCGATGCGCAGGCATCTGAGCGTCGCCGCTACGCCACGCAGCGACTGGCCACGCTCACCGATCGCGAGCGTGAGGTCGCGGTCGCGGTCGGGTCCGGCGCGTCCAACGCGGAAGTGGCCGCCTCGCTGTTCATGAGCGAGGCGACCGTCAAAGCGCACGTATCGCGCCTGTTCACCAAGCTCGACGTGACCAACCGGGTACACATCGCGATCGTCGTGCACGACGCCGGCCAGTCCTGACGCCCTCGCCGAGGACTGACGGCGAGATGACCTTGTTCCGGTGGACGATCCCGTGTGAGACGGCGCTGACGTGCACCGCAGAGGTCCGCTTTGCGCAACGGATCAGATCGTGCAACCGTCGGACGCGTCCTCACACCGGACGGCGTCTGCGGTGGTTCCCGGCCAGGCCCGAAGACAGTCCTCGGCACCGTGCTCGACCAGTTCTCCGTCGGAGTGCCTGTCCCAGCGACGCTCGTGGCGTGGCTTCCACCTTCAGGATAGAACGCGGGTGGGGGCTTGCGGCAAGGCCGGGGTGGTGCGGCAGACTCGCGCGTCCAACCAGGTAGGCAGAAGAATTTCAGGTGTCCAGACCGCTCGATGAGGGTCCGTTCTTCCATGGCACAATCGCGGATCTGAGCGTGAGTGAGTTCTTCACGGCGGGCCGCCCGTCGAACTACCGTCCCGAGATCGTGATGAACCACATCTACTTCATCGCTCTTGTTGACGGAGCCGGCCTCGCTGCGGAGATCGCTGCAGAACTCGCGGGAGGTGACGCGATACCTCGGGTATATGCGGTAGAGCCAACCGGAGCGTTCGAAAACGACCCGAACGTGACCGACAAGAAGTTCCCCGGCAACCCCACTCGGTCGTACCGCAGTAGCGCCCCGCTGCGGATCGTCAGCGAGATCACCGAGTGGACGCGGCTGACACCCAAACAGCTGCAGACATGGCGGGAGCGACTGTCGGCGCTTCTCTCGAGCGAGCGTGGCGAGATCATCAATTGAGTTCATCAATTGAGTTGAGGCGCGCGTAGAACCGAGGTTCGTACACCACCGTTCACGCCGGTTCCGGATCCGCCTACGGGAATGGCGCCGTGATTGCTTGGTGACCTCTCGGACGCCTCACATGGGTGCTCGTCATGTCCTGTCGGATCCGACGCGGCCCGTTCGTGGAAGGGTGGCGAACTCGACAGCGGTCGGGTGTGTGTGTGTGTGTGTGTGTGTGTGGGGTGTGTGTGTGTGTGTGTGTGAGAGAGAGAGAGAGAGAGAGAAGGATCATCACAATGACTGCGACGTCGACACAAGAGGCCAGGCCGTTGCGGTTCGGAGTCGTTGCTCCGATCACCACCGATCTACCGACATGGCGCGACCAGCTGCGTGGGTTGGCCGACAGCGGCTACTCGACGATCTTGATGCCTGACGTGCCGCAATGGCAGCCGGCACCGGGCCCTGCGCTGGCCGTCGCGGCGACGATCACCGACCTGCGAGTGGGTACCTGGGTGTACGCGTCGCCGGTACGTCCGGCATGGAGCACCGCGTGGGAGGCGCACTCGCTGTCCGTGCTCACGGACGGTCGTTTCGAGATGGGCATCGGCACCGGCAGGCCCGGGATTGCAGACCAGCTCCGCGAGCTGGGCCTGCCCGTTGTCCCTGCAAGCCAACGGTCGGGCCAGGTGCGTGCAGTCGTCACGGCCCTGCGAGAACTCGACGGCTCAGCCCTGCACACTCCGGTGGTGATGGCCGTGGCCGGCCCGAAGGCGCAAGCGCTGGCCGCCGAGCTCGCCGACACGGTGACGTTCGTGATGCCGCAGATCGAGAAGCGGGCTGAGACGATGCATCGGGTACGGCAATTCGACAACGGTCGCAGCCTCGAACTGGCGTTGCACGTGCCGGTGATCGGCGACTCGGTCGCTCCGTTCATGGCAGGGCCCGACACGGATACCGCCGCTGTCCGTGCCGCTGACTCGCTGGCCTACCTCCCAAGTGATCCCTCGGCCGCTGCCGAGGAGATCCAGCGGCGACGCGAGGAAATCGGCTTCTCCTACTTCGTGTTCGGAGCTGACGTCGCCGGGGCTCTCGCTCCAGTCGTCGCCGAGCTGGCCGGACGGTAGTCCACCCTGCCGGCGGGCCTCCTCCGCCCCTTTACGGGGCGCCCATGAATGACGCAATGCCGGGGCTGGGGCCCCCTCAGTTGCCGAACCGCGTACGGCGAACCGAGCTCGGCGACACGTCACCCGGCGCGGCGAGCACGGTCACGCAACCGGATCGGCATGTGACACTGGGACGGATCTTCCTCGAGTAGGTTGCGGCGGCCTCGCCTGACACCACAAGCGGTTCGGCCTTCGAAACCTACGGATCGACCGACAGCTCGAAAACTTGTGGGGAAGCAGAAGCGGCCCGTGACTGCGGCATCGGCGGACGGGTTGCCTGTCTCAGGTACCCGGCTGGGCAGGCTGGTAGGTCGCCATCAGCACTCCGGTCGCGGTGGGCGTGCAATCGACCAGCCGCAGCCAGTGCGCTTCGTCGTCCGGGCCGAACAGCCGGTGGCCTGAGCCGAGCACCAGGGGGTGGATCATCAGGAATATTTCGTCGACGAGGCCGGGTGGAAGCAGTGACTGGATGAGCTGACTGCTACCCATGATCACGAGGTTGCCGCCGGGTTGCTCGCGCAGTGCAGCTATTTCAGCGGGGACGTCACCGCTGAGGAGCGTGGAGTTCGGCCAGGGGAGGTCGGCGTCGGGACTGGAGGAGGCGACGTACTTCGTCGTCTGGTTGAGGCCGTCCTTGAACGGACCGCCGGCCTGGTTCCAGTGAGTAAGCATGTCGTCGTAGCTGCGTCGGCCGAATAGCCAGGAGAAGCCCTGGCCCATCCGCTCGCCCATGGCGGCGCCCATCGCCGGATCGTTGGCGTGCTGGGCCCACCCGCCGTGCCGGAAGCCATCACGCGTGTCTTCCTCGGACCGGCCCGGGCTCTGCAGAACGCCGTCGAGGCTGACGTGGTTGACGACCACAACGCGCATGCGGGATTCCTTCCAAAGATGATCGAAGCTGCTCATTCGGTCCGTGTGTCCAACTTATCCGCTCGTGGCACGTTGCCTCAGTTGATCAAAAGACGGTGTCCGCGGCGCCGATCCGCTTGCGAATAGCGGGCGGCGGAGAATGCCGTCATGAGTCGTGGGCCGACACGCCGAGTACTAGCCTTGATCAAGAGCGGTGCCGTGAGCGCAGAGCTGCTCGCCGCGGCAGACCACGAAGCGGACCTGTTAGCGCATCCCTACATCGGCGTGGAGCACCTCGAGCTTGCCCGGCTTCGCCTCGCTGGGCGCGAGCAGGAGCGTGCGGCCATGCTGGGCGGGCTGAACGGCGGAGTTCGAGCACCACGCTGGCGACCAGGCGGACCGGGCTCGGCTCTTCGGCGACGAGGCCTCGCTCGCACGCGGGCGGAGCAGCGGCGTGCGCAACGTCGGGACGGGTAGTCCTCGGTGCGCACTGCGGTACGCCACCGGTGGCGGACACTGTGATCGGTCGGTCCGGGGTGCAGGATGTAGCCATGTTCTGCGCGTCCGTTGCCTACCCAATCGACGCCGAAGGCTTCGATTTCGACTACTTCCGTACCCGTCATGCCCCGATGTTCGCCGAGCTGCTTGGCGACAACTGCGTGCGGTTCGAGGTACACCGCAGCCTCGCGACCCCGGGCGCCCCACCGCCCCCCTTCGTCGCTGCCGCCTATTTCTGGGTGACCTCAGCGGAGGCGTTCGGTGCCACGCTCAGCGAGCACGCCGCCGCGCTGTACGGCGACATCGCGAACTTCAGCCAGACGCAACCGGTCCGCGGCTGGGCCGAAGTCAGCTAACCGCTTTACGATCGGCTTGCGACACACGCCGACCCTGCCAATTACTTGACGCAAGACACTCGCCGTGCCGGCAGGGCAAGGCACCCCTTTCAATGAGCACCGCCCAGACGTCAACATTGACATCGCCACGCACCAGTTCGACGTTCTTCCCGATTTCCACGTCATAACCGCACTCATGGAGAATCCGTCCGACCGCAATCTCCAGTTCCTGCCAGGTCTCTGGTGGTGTACCTTCGATCAGCGGGGTCATCTAGCAACTTCCTGCACCGACAGCTCCTGTGAATCGCGCGCTATTGCGGCCGGAACGGCTTCGATACATCCTCCCAATGCTTGAACAGGGCCGGGACAGCCTGCTGGGGGTATCCATCTGACCGGACTAGCCTGCTGATGTGACTGTGCCTCAGCTGCGGGCTGGCGTGCACTACCCGCGCTCGGTCGGGGAGTTTCAGTCCTGGTTTGGCACGGATGAGGACTGCCTGGACTACCTGGCGTGGCTGCGGTGGCCGGACGGGTTCGTGTGCTCACGCTGCGGGTCGCCTGGCGGGTGGTCGACTGCGGATGGCCGCTACAAGTGCGGGGCGTGTGGTGCTCGGACCTCGGTGACGGCGGGGACGCTGTTCGACCGCCGTCGGACACCGCTGACAGTGTGGTTCACCGCGTGTTGGATGTTCGCCACCGCCAAGGACGGCGTCTCCGCGCAGAGCCTGCAGCGGGCCCTCGAGATCGGCTCCTACCAGACCGCTTGGGCGATGCTGCACCGGCTGCGGTCGGTGCTGGTGCGGCCGGGCCGGGACCGGCTGACCGGCACGGTCGAGGTGGATGAGACCTACATCGGCGGCGAGGAGCCCGGGTTGCGGGGTGGGCGGGCCAGAGGCAAGAAGTCCCTGGTCGGCGTGGCGATCGAGGTCCAAGAACCCCGCGGCTACGGTCGCTGCCGCATGAAGATCCTCCCGAACGCCTCCGCCGCCGCCCTACACCCGTTTGTCATCGAGCACGTCGAGCCGGGCGCTACGGTCATCACCGACGCGTGGCAGGGCTACGCCGGCATCGACAAGCTGGGCTACACCCGTGACCGGCGCAGTCAACGGGCCGCTCGCGCCCGCGGTGAAGACCCGGGCGCGCTGCTGCCCGGCGTACACCGGGTCGCCTCCCTGGCCAAGCGGTGGCTGCTCGGCACCCACCAGGGCTCGATCGACGACGCCCACCTGCAGAGCTACCTCGACGAGTTCGTGTTCCGCTTCAACCGCCGCCGTTCCCGCAGCCGCGGGCTGGTCTTCTACCGGGTGCTCGAACTCGCAGTCGCCCACGACCCGGTGCGCTACCGCGAACTCGTCGTTGACGCCTCACCCAAGCACGTGCCACCCATCCCGCCCGGCGGACGCGGTCACCCACCGAGCCTGGAGCGGCCTCCAGCCGGACGACCCTGGCGCCAGCCAGGCCTGCGACCCGCGTAGTCCGGTCAGATGGATACCCCCAACCGCACTCATGGAGAATCCGTCCGACCGCAATCTCCAGTTCCTGCCAGGTCTCTGGTGGTGTACCTTCGATCAGCGGGGTCATCTAGCAACTTCCTGCACCGACAGCTCCTGTGAATCGCGCGCTATTGCGGCCGGAACGGCTTCGATACATCCTCCCAATGCTTGAACAGGGCCGGGACAGCCTGCACCAGGCGCGGCGCGGCAAACGGGCCCGGCTCTAGGCTTCAGCCGGTCAGTCCACCTCCTTCGGCGTGACGACGACGTCGGTCACCCACTCGTCGTCCTCCCGCCGAACGTTCAGGTAGTCGAGCCGCCAAGCACCTTCGAGGACCAGCCGAACAGCGCCGTCGGGACCCTCCGTCGGCTGCTGCCGGATCAACTTCGGCATCTTGTCCCACATCTGCGTCTCCTCTCGCCATGGCGTACCAGACCGCAGCAGAAGTCACAGTGCCACGGCTACGAAGTCGGGATCCCGTAGTGGGCAAGGAGTCCCCCGAAGCCGCCGAGGATCAGCTTGCCGACGACGTTGCCCGCCCCTGTGGAGAGGGTGGTCTTGGCGCTCTCCAGTGCCCGCTTGAGCATCCCAGGATCCGACTGGCCGGGCCCAACCGCTGTCCGAAGCGCCACCGCAACCTCGGCCGCCTCGGGCGAGAGGACCGGCACCGCCTCCTCGATCGCCTTCGCCAGTTCGACCGTCTGCTGCCGGTGGTCGTCGGTGATGGTCGTCGTCACCTGCATCGACGCACCGGGGCTGGCTGCCTGGACGGCGTTGTAGTTGCCGGTGACCTGAGTGATGATGCTGGGCGCCGCGTGCCGCTCCGGGTCGTTGACGGACCCGTCGGCCTCGGCCATGCGAACCCCCTTCGTCGTGATCGACGGCACGGGAATCGAGCCGTCCGCCGTGGCCTGGCCGGCGATATATCCGAGGTCCCCCAACCAGTTCGCTGCGCGGTCGACTTCGGCCTCGTCGAACGGCTCTCCGTAGAACTGCCCGAACGGCGACACGACGAAGTCGGAGATGACCGGGTAGTCCAGGCCCGCGAGATGGCAGTCGTGGAGCCAATGCAGTAGTGCATCCCGCACCTGCTGGTTTCTCTCCCGCCGGTCGACACGCAGTGCGCGGATCTCCTCGACCCGCGCGACGCCAGGTGCGAGCAAGCGCATCTGGGGAGGGCCGCCGATCGCCTTCGACATGCTGACCAAGCCGTAGTCCTCGAAGAGGTGGAGGTCGGTGACTGCCGCGGCATACGCCTCGGATTGCGGATCGCTGGCCCAGTCGGGGAGCCTGACGTAGTAGCTGGAAGATGCGCTCGCGTCGGCGAGGTATTCGAGCAGTCTGATCTGGCGGGTTGTTGATGCTGGGAGGTTCCAGCCCTGCTGAGTAGCCATGATCGACGACGGTACGTCGAACTCTTGACCTGGCGCACGCGGCCCACCGGTACCCCGTGCCCGCGTGTCCTTGGCCATCGGCACGGCTACCACGGTTCCGATCCGCGCTGCGAGGTCTTGCTGCGGCAGTTACAACGTGCAGGATGCTGGCGGCGATGACGGCGCCCAGCCTCCTGGGCACCGCGAGCTGGGTCGACGCATCGGCGAGGCAAAATCTGTGGCGTCATAGCTTGCGCGGGTTCACCACCCGGCAATAAGTGACGCGCCTTTCGGGACGCACCTGAGGTCGTCGCCGACGGCCAACGCCCGCGACAATGCCCCGCCCGCGGTCCGGTGAGCATGCGCTATCCGTTATCTCCAGCGCTCCGACGGTGTCTATGGTGTCTGTCGCGGGCCCTTCGAGCGCCGTCGTGGAGGCGTTATCTGAACCGGTGTCGCCGACGTGCACACCGCGATTCTCCTTCCCTCGCTGCGCTTATGATTGTGCGACGTGGTGCAGGAGTCCCTGCGTAGACATGTCTACGACGCGGAACCCTTGTCACGTATGGGATCCTCGATCAGGGCTGCAGATAACCGATCCGTGCGGCCGGCCGCTGGCTGAGGCGGTGCGCAGATGGATCGCTGTGGCGGGGTGAGCGCGGACTCTCAGACCGATGAGGCTGTTCCGTATTCCTGATGGGGCGGCTCCACGTTGCGATCCTTCGACTTGTCTTTGGGAGTCTCTCCTACCGATCAGATCAACAATGCTGAGGCGCTGTCGGATTACTGCCGCGATGAGGTGGTGGCGGTTGGCTGTGCCGGCCAGCGGGTGGCACCGAGTTCGCGGGAGATGTTGCGGGCGGCTTCGCGCAGCGCGTCACGGACGCTCTCGTTGACGGGCCAGTCGGTGGTTGGTAGTACGACGCCGATGGCGCCGATGGCGGTGCCGTGTGAGCCGAAGATGGGCGCCGCGACGCTTGACTCGCCGAGCACGGCCTCGTCGTTCTCCTCGGCTATCGCGGTGCGGGCGACGTCGGTGAGCTGCGTGCGCAGCTGGGTGGCATCGGTGATGGTCTCGCCGGTCATGCTGCGGTGGGCTGAGGCCAACACGCGTTCGGCTTCGCTGGGCAGGAAGGCTAGTTGTGCCTTGCCCAGTGCGCTCGCGTGAGCGGGTATGACGATGCCGGTCTCGGGCATCTGCCGGCTGCCGTCCGGGCGCGGCTCGTGGTGAATGATCACCACGTCATCGCCGGCGAGCACACCGGTGCGTACGGCCATGCCGGAGCGGCGGGCGAGTTCCTCCGACCACGACACCGCCCGGGAGCGCAGTTCGAGGGTGTCGAGGTAGACGTTGCCGAGCCGCAGCACGGCCGGGCCGAGCTTCCGGCAGCTCAAAGACCCCCACCTCGTCTCGTTCTCACCCATGCACCACTGGACCGAACACAACATCCGCGTGCACACCTTCACCTGCGTGCTCGCCCTGCAACTCGCGCACCTGATCCGCCTGCAAGCCGACCGCGCCGGGCTACACCTATCCCTCCGCGAACTCCTCCGCCACCTCGCCGGAATCGGCGAGACCGTCCTGCTCTACCAAGGCGAACGAGGCCGCCCCAAGGCCCGCCGCATGCTCACCGAAACCACCGACCTCCAAAACCAGCTCAGCCAGATCTACCAGCTCGACCGCTGGGCACCCCGCAGCCAGTTAGGTCATAGGCCCGCCAGCCCCAAAACCCCTAACCTGGCAGGCGAAAGCCCCACCAGACAGCCTGATCATCGGGCGCTTCCGGGAAGTCCGTGGGTCATGGTGTGGCCGGGTAGAGCTGTAGGCCACCGAGGTGGAAGTAGATCGCGGTCTTGAAGTGCTCGCGGTTGCGGTAGCCACGCGCTGAGACTCTGATCGCCTGGATGCGGGAGTTGAGGCCTTCGGCGCCGGCGTTGGTGATCCGGTGGGCGAAGTAGGACAGCAGCCCCGCCTGGTGACGTTTGAGTGTCTTAGCCGCGTCGATGATCGGTTTGAGCCGGCAGTGGGTGGCCCAGAAGTACCAGCGGTTGAAGTGCTTGGCCGCCCAGCCGCGGCGCTTATAGGACCAGAAGTGCCGCAGGCTCTCCTTGATCGCCCACGCCCGCGCGGTGCGCAGGTCGCCGGCCTGCAGCGTGGCGAACCGGTCGGCGTGACGGTCGGGCAGGTTCTCGGCCGAGTACAGCCAGAGGTACTTCGAACCGGCCAGGCTCTTGTCACCGGCCGCGACCAGCGCCCGGTTCTCTTGCTTGCGGACGGTGTCCACCGCGCCGGTGAGGTAGCCCATCAGGTGGTACCGGTCGAACACGATCTTGTCGTCCGGGTCGGTCAGGTGCGCGCGCACCGAGTTGGCGAACGGCTCCCACATGTCCATCGCGACCGCCTGGATGCCGGCCAGCTGCTCGGGCGTGAACTTCTCGAAGTAGCCGTCCAGGCTGGCCTGGCGTCGCTCGTCGGCGATGTAGTCCACGGTGCCGGTGTCCAGGTCGGCGACCACGGTGATGTAGTCCTGTCCCCGCCCGGCCGCCTTCTCATCGACCCCGACATGCGCCGGGGCGGTCAGTGGTTTCGCGGTCAGGCCCCGGGCCACCGCGCGGTCCATCAGGTGCCACGCCTCATCCCAGCTGACCCGCAGCAACCCGGCCGCGGAGGCCACGTCGCAGGCGGCGAGCACGTCGATGGCCAGCCGCTCGAACAACACGGTGAACCGTGCGTGCGGCTCAGCCCACGGCAGCCGCACCTGCCGCACCCCGTGCTCGGGGCACTCGACCCGCGGCGGGCGGGCGTGCAGGAACGTCAAGAACGCACACGAGTCCAGATGCCGCCAAGCCCGCTCCTCGGCGTGGTCGTAGACCGCCAGCTCCCGCTCGCAGTCCGGGCACGCGAACCGCGTCCGGCCCGGATGCCCGACCCACACGTCCACCCGCCCGCCGGGGGCCGACAGCTCGACGCGATCAACCTCCCACGGCGCGACCAACCCCAGCAGATGGCGGTACAACTCGGTGTCGCGCATGCGACAGATCCTGCCGCCAAGCGCCCGTCACACCCAGACCCGACCCACGAAGAACCCGGAAGCGCCGATCATCGGAAGCTCAAGCTAGGTGACCGACGGCACGCGCGGCTGTCCCACACCCGGGAGGCTTGATCCGGTGGACATCCTTGATCGCGCTCATGTCCCAGCCATGGCAGCAGGCGTGAACCATTCGGGGATCCGGTTTGCCAGCTCGGGGGCGCCGGAGATGACCAGTGTCCCGTCGTCGACGACGTCTGCCCAGTCGCGCCTGCCCCGCGCCAGTGCGAGCAGGGTGGTGATCGCCGCCCGGACGTACACGTAGCGGGTCTCGTCCAGCAGCGGGTCGCGCATGCATCCGTAGGGCTCCGCGCCTCGCTGCAGGACCAGCCACCAGCGGTGTTCGTGTCGGTGGTACGTCGTGAACTCCAATACGGCCGGGCGGTCGGGTAGCCGCGCCGGAGCAGCGCGCCGGGCCAGCCAGGCAAGCACGACGTCCGGGTCACGGTCGACCATGTCCGGATCGTCAGGCAGCCAGGCCTCTGCCCAGCCGCGCAGCGACAGGATCGTTGGGACCAGTTCGGTGCCGGCCGCGGTGAGCCGGTACGGCGCCCCGCCGGCGTGCGTGACCAGACCGAGGTTCTCCAGCCTGCGTAACCGGTCGGCGAGCACCGACCGCGAAATCCGTCCGGGCAGGCCAGCGGCGAGATCGTTGAAACGCCGCGGCCCGAATATCGAAAGCTCGCGCAGGATGAACAGGTTCCACCGGTCGCCGAGGTGTTCGATCGCCTTGGTGAACGAGCAGTAGCCGGTGACCTCGCTTGAGCCCACGACCTGAAGTCTCTCACCGACGCGCCTCGCATGAAGTTCGAAGTCCGAACTAGCCGAGCCGTCAGGGTTCGGCAGATCGTGATCACATGTCCGCACAAGCGAAGACCACTCGCTCGGTGGAGCACTCCGTCGGCATGCGCGAGGTCTACGAACGGATGCTGCGCGTTTCCGGGACACGCGGGCGCTTCGTGACTCTCGGCACCGGCAGGCGGGTGCATGTAGTCGAGGCCGGCGACGGCGTGCCGGTCGTTCATCTGCACGGCAACAACACCTCGGCGCTGTCGCACCTGATGCTGCTCGAACACGCGACCGCGATCCGGTCCTACCTCGTTGACCGGCCCGGCATGGGTCTCAGCGATCCCAGCGACTTCCCGCGCGGCATGTTCCGCGACTTTGCGGTCCGGTTCGTGGAGGACGTGCTGAACGCTCTGGAGTTGGAGAGCGCGGTGCTCGCCGGCGCCTCGGGCGGCGGCATCTATGCGACGTGGTACGCCCTCGAGCACCCGCGGCGTGTGCGCGGGCTTGCCATGCTCGGGTCGACTCCCACGCTGCCCGGCGCTCACCTCCCACTGCCGATCCGATTGATGGCGATGCCGGTACTCGGCGACGTCATGACCCGGGCCGTGAAGCCGGGCCGGCGGATGCTGCTGCGCATGATGGCGTCCGTGGGCGAGGCCGACACCATCACGCGGTACCCGGACCTGCTCGACTCCCTGGTCGCCGCAGCCAGGGACCCGGTCGCGGTTGCCGCCAACCGGGCGGAGTTCCAGGCGCTTATCTCGCCGTTCGGCTACCGACCCGCGAACCGGGCCAGGCCGGAGGACCTTCGCCGACTGTCGGTGCCGACCCTGATGATCTGGGGAGACCGCGACCCAGTGGTGCCGATCCAGGCTGCCCGGGCCGCGGCACAGCTCATCCCACACGCCCGACTCGAGGTGCTGCCGGCCGGACACGTCCCACAACTCGGCCACCCCGAACAGGTCGCCGAGCTTCTGACAGCCTTTGCGCGCGGCTAGCTCGCGCAGAACAGCGACGGGCTCGGACCGACATGATGGGCTGGTCGCGTCAAGTAGTCGGCGCTCGGTCCGGGCACGGTGATCACGCCGGGTGGTCACGTGGCCCGTCGGGATGACACCGGGGCAACGCCCACGTGGGCCACGGGCTGAGAGATCGGCTTTACGCTGTCGTGCTCGACAAGTCCTCGAACCGGAAGTCGGTTCCCCCGTGCGGGGGCGAAGGCTGACTGACCAGGTGTCGCCATCGAAGACGGCGTTGCCCGACGCTGAGCGGACTCGCCGGCTGACTGGAGTTGGCGCTAGTCAGCGCCAACGCCATCCGGCGTGATCGGTGATCCTCGCTCATACCAGTTGCCGACCGGCACCTCGGCGATCAGCACCTCCGTCTCCGTCCGGAAGGACTCCCCCTTCACCACAACCACCGCACCGATCAGTTCCTCCGCGAGCTGCTTGCGCTCCTCCGGCGAGAAGACGCCTTCGAGCAGTCTGACGTCGATCAGTGGCACCTGGAATCGCCTCCCCGCTTGTTGCGACAGTGTTGAGACCAGCTGATTGTAAGGGCTCAACACCGCCGCCGAGCTTGGTCAGCACGGCGGTTCTACCTCGCGTGCCTAAGCGGTCTCCGCAGACACGTAGGCGGGAGCGGACCGCGCCACCGAGCGCGCATAATGACGCGGCAATCCGCCGCCGACCCGCTCCGAGGCTGTTCCCGATTCGGCGATCCTCGGCGGTCACCGTGATAGGCCTGTGTGAAAAGCGCTTCGTCGGCGCTCACGGCGGGTGACGCGGCGAGCGGGGCTACCGAGCCGTCGTTTCGGGACGGCTGACAGGCGCTCGGGAGTGCGCGTTGTCAGCACGGATGGGTTGTTCTCGAACAAGATCAACGCATCAACTAGCCGACGTTCGGAAGCGCTCGCGTTGACCGCTAGACGATGCTTCGGGGTCGGGTGGCTCGCCAGCCTATGGCGAGCAGTACGGCGGCGAGGGCGAGCAAAATGGCGAGGTAGGTGAGCTGGAGGAGCCAGTACTGGTTGGCGGGGTGGTAGCGGCCGCCGCCGATGCTCCAGCCGGTGTCCGGTGTTCCTCTTGATCCGCTGGCCGTTGAGGCCGAGGTGAGGGAGCGCACGATCCAGCCAGTGAGCAGGAACAGGGCGAGGAAGCTGACCAGCGCGGCGCCGATGGCGGGCAAGGTGCGCCGCACGAAGGCGCCGATCGCGACGGCGAGGGCGAAGGCGAGCACGACCTCAGCGGCGGGAGCCAGGTCGATGGAAAAGAACCAGATCCAGCGTGAGCTGGTCAGCCCGCCGCGGTTGAGCGGGATCTGGGCGCGGTCGTTGGCGAAGCCGGCGAGCAGTCCGGCCAACGCCAGGCTGATGGTCAGCATGCCGGTCTTGGTGGCGTACCAGCAGCGGCGCGCGACCGATTGGGTCCAGGCGACGAGCTGGGTGCGCTGCTCGATCTCGCGGGCCACCAGCGGAGCCCGACGAGCACGCCGATGACCACCATGAGCAGCGGCAGACCTTCCTCGAAGACCGGGATGGCGAAGTTGTAGGCGTGCGCGAAGGAGGATTGTTGGCCGCCGGAGTAGCGCGAGAGCAGCGCCTGGCAGGTCGGAGGCGGGGCGTGCACGACGCTGTTCCCACTGCCCGGTAGTGGGCAGCCGGTGGCGCGCAGCTGCGCCAGCCAGCGCTGGTAGTTGGCCAGCCATCGGTCGGCGCTGTGCGCGACGACCGCCATCACGGCGCTGGCGGCCGCGAGCACGAGCGCGGTCCACAGCAGCTGTCCACGGTGTTGGCGCCAGAGCAGACATTTCATGCCGGCACCTCGGTGGGATGCCGACGCGGCGTCGCGAGGTAGGCCAGGGCTAGCTCATCGAAGGTCGGCTCGACCTCCTCCAAGCCCGGCCCCAACCTCGTGTCGGAGTCCGCGCGCACCAGCGCCGTCGTGCGCCCGGCTGTGGTGGTGGCGCTGACCACGTTGACTGCTGTGCGCTGCGGCCAGTCGAGCGGTCCGGTCACCACCCGGTGGCCGGCGCGCAGCTCGTCGATGTCACCGGCGATCTGCACCCGCCCAGCCAAAAGCACGATCAGGTAGTCGCAGATCCGCTCGAGTTCGGCGATCACGTGCGAGGAGAACAACACCGCGACCCCGTCCTCGGCACAGGTGGCGAACATCGAGGTGAGGAACTCGCGCCGGGCCAGCGGGTCCAGGTTCGCCAAAGGCTCGTCGAGCAACAACGGCTCCCGGCGCTTGGCGAGCACCAGGCTCAGCGCGACCTGAGCACGCTGCCCGCCGGAGAGCGTGTTGATGCGGGCCCGAGCCGGGATCTCCAGCGCCCGGACGCGTGCCTCAGCGAGCTGCAGGTCGAAGGCTGGGTTCATGCACCGGCCCAGCTCGAGCACGTCCGCAACGCGCAGCCGTGGCCACAGCGGTGCGTCCTGGGCGACATAGCCGATCTTCGCCAACCGCCGATCCGGCGCCCGGCCCGCGACCTCCACCGTGCCGGTCGTCGGGCGCAACAGCCCCGCAGCGATGTTCAGCAGCGTCGTCTTGCCGGCCCCGTTCGGCCCGACCAACGCGACCACCCGCCCGGCCGGCACCTCAACACTGCAGTCGCACAGCGCCCACCGGCCGCCCGGGTATCGGTGCCCCAGCCCGCTCAGCGTCAACGCCGCCGTCATGCCACACCACCGGCCCGCTCCGCCTCCGAGGCGCCTTCATCGAGGGCGACCGACACCAGCAACCGGATCTGCTCACGGCTCAAACCCGCCGCACGCGCCCGGCGCACCCAACGCAACAGCGAATCGCGCACCGCCGGCGGAGCAACCAGCACGCCGGCCGGCGGCGCAGCGGCGACGAACGTCCCCATCCCCTGCCGCCGCACCACCAGCCCGTCATGCTCGAGCTCGGCATAGGCCTTCACCACCGTGTTCGGGTTGATCGCCAACGCATCGACGACCTCCCGCAACGGCGGAAGCTGATCCCCGGCAGCCAACCGCCCGAACATCACCTCACGACGCACCTGCTCCACCAACTGCCGATAGATGGGCACCCCGCTGCCCGCATCGATCCGAAACAAGACGCAACCCCCATCCACAGTACCCACTGTACTAGCACAGCAGTACACTGATCTACGCACCCTGAGGCAGCTGGCGACGGCAAGCCCCGCGCGGGCCACCAACGAGCTACATCGCCACCCAGCGGGCGTCGCAGGACGCCGATTCTGCCCAACTGGTCACTGCCGCACACCACTGACGCGACCGCTCACGAGCCAATCGGCCCGGACGCCGGGCGAGCAGAACGACGCCACCGTCGACCATCCGCAAGCCCGGATGGCCACGCCGTAATCGGCGTTCTCTGGAGCCGGCCGCGCGATCCCTGGCGGGTGCGGCGCCTCTTCGTCGTGGACATGTCGCCGTGCCGGCTTCCGTGCCAGCGTGCACATGGAGAAACGCAGCGACGAAAGGGAATCGTGGGTGCTGACGTCGGGGACACAGCTCAAGAGAACGTGTCTACGACGGGCCGCAACGGCCAAAGAAGCGACGTCGTGGACGCTTAAGATCGCTCCAGAGAATCGGTGTTACAGAGCGTCCTGCGGATATCACGGCGAGCAAAGACCGCCAAGTTCATGCGTTGGGAGACCGTCCGCCATGAACACCTTGGCCTTGCAAAGGCTGGAACACAGAGGCGGCTCTTGGCGGGTGGTCGACGACTGACCGCGGCCGCGAACGCACGCAAATTTCAGGAAACAGCTGGGCGACTGGCGGTGTCGGTCGCCCGCAAAGATCGGAGTGCCGTGAATCGCTGGGTGCAGTGTTAATGGCCAGACGCCACCTTGAGAACGGGAATTGACTACGGTGAGGTCAGCCGACCAATACAGCCCCGGATCGCTCGGACAAGGAGGCCCGGACGAGTGGCCGACCCGCCTTTGTGGTGGGTCGAGGTCATGCACGTGGTCGGGGCTGGATATCGGGGAAGGGAGCTTCCAGCATGATCGCGAGTTCCTCGTCCGTTGCGGTGCAGTGATCCAACCCATTTATAGGGAGCGGCAAGTGACTGATCAAGAAGCGACTGGGAGCACGTCCGCGCAGGATGAGCTTCAGCAGACGCTAGAGCGGGCGCGGGAGCTGAGTGAGCAAATTCTCCAGTCTGCCCGTAAGACAGGTGAGCAGGTGCTTGACGGTTACGTCAGCTGGCTGGAGGTCGTCGCCGAGCAGCAGCGCAAGCTGGCCTCCACTCCGCAAGTCAGCCAGATGGACTGGATGGCCGCGATGCTTAACGCCCAGGCAGACTTCACCCGCCAGTTCGCCGATTTTGTGCGGGGGTTCCCGCCTCGCGGCCAGTAGATCCTGACCCGATCAGGAGATGTTGAGTGTGGCGTAGGCGCGAGGTCGATGAGGGCTGCGCCCAACGCCTGTGAGCGCGCGGCGCTGCACGCTTCGCTTTAAGGGAACGAGCGGATCGCGTGCTCTCGATCGTTGATCTGATCCGATGGATTCGCCGTCCGGATGGGTGCGATGGCTGCAAGGGATCGAGGTATCGGGCTACCGATCTTGCCTGCCCTTCAGCGCCCGCCCGACCAGCAGGCCCGGCGTCCGCCGGCGGGCGGCAGCCGGGCAGAGGGGAGACGAGGATGATCAAGTCCAGGGGAGCGAAGGGCAAGGCCCGCGTGACCTTCACCGTCGATGCTGGGGTGGGTGCCCATACCGCGGCGGTGTGCGGGGACTGGAACGGCTGGTTGACCGACGCCGACGTGATGCGCCGCGACGCCGAGGGCGGGTTTAGCCTGACGGTCGAGCTGGAAGCAGGCCGCGCCTACCGGTTCCGCTACTTCCTCGATGGTCAGCGGTGGGACAACGACTGGGCAGCCGACGCCTATCTCCCCAACAGCTTCGGCGGAGACGACTCCGTCGTCGACTTGACAGCCCTGGCCGAGCCGGTCCCAGCGGCCGCCAAGAAGGCACCGGTGAAGAAGACCCCGGCCAAGAAGGAAGCCGCGGCGCAGAAGCCGGCCACGGGGCGGGCCACCAAGAAGGCCGCGCCTGGGGCGGAACCAGCCGTCGACTTGACAGCCCTGGCCGAGCCGGTCCCAGCGGCCGCCAAGAAGTCACCGGTGAAGAAGACCCCGGCCAAGAAAGAGGCCGCGGCGCAGAAGCAAGCCACGGGACCGACCACCAAGAAGGCCGCGCCTGGGGCGGAACCAGCCGTCGACTTGACGGCCCTGGCCGAGCCGGTCCCAGCGGCCGCCAAGAAGGCGCCGGTGAAGAAGATTCCGGCCAAGAAAGAAGCCGCGGCGCAGAAGCCGGCCACGGGTCGGGCCACCAAGAAGGCCGCGCCGAGGACGGAACCAGCGCGGAAGACGACCAAATAGGGCATGCGAGGGCGCGGGCTGGCTGCATGATCCGGACGGCTGGTGCTGCCATCTGCGCGTCCGCGTCAAACGGGAGGACGTCGACCAGGTCGTCCGCGACGACCCGCAGCTGATCATCCCGTCGCCGTCGTCGACGACACCCTTGACTGGTGGCTGCCGGCCCGGCCAGCTCCACCAGCGGGCGGATCCACCCGACACGGAGCTGTTGCGCTCGCTCGCCGCGGCCCGGACACGGCCATCGGCTCTGCTGCCGGCTGGCTGTGCGCAGACCCCGCCGTGTGCACCCCGGGTACGGCGCTGCGATCGACAGCGGCAAGGTTGCCGAGCTCGGCATGCGGACCGATGGTGGGTCAGGCTGTTCCGGTGAGGTAGCCCGCTGTCTTGAGCATCCGGCACACGGCGAGCGCTGGCCCGGCCAGCGACACGACTGCATCACCCGGGTGCGCAGATCCATCAGCTGCAAGATGTCGTCGGGGATGTCACCGCTGATATAGCTCGCCGCGTCCCGGTCCCGGAACACCGGGTCGAATTTGACGGCATACAGGTCGAGTACCTCGCTGGTGTGGCCGGCGTCTCGCAACCCGTCGGTGAACCGCTCGAGTACGCCATGACAGAACGAGTGCGGGTCGTGGTGCGCGTAGATCGTCAATACCTTCATCAGGCCTCCCCGCGGTGTGGCGCTGCTCGTCAGCGGCCGCAACCAAGATCGTCACCGATGTCCGCGTCGGGCGCCGGCCGCGTCATCCGTCCAGGTGCGCCGAGCTGGGTGACGATCCGGTCTGAGCTGAATTGGCGGCAGAGTCCGAGTCGGTCGTGGAGGGACGGTCACGGTCGAGGAGCTCGAGGATCCGGTCGGTGTTCTCACGGATGGCGGCGATGTTGCGGAACATCCACTTCGGTGGAGCGTTGTCCGGCATCTGTTTGAGCAACTTCTCCCAGTCCACGCTCCGCATCTTCGCGCCGAAGCGCCTCGCGAGCGCGGCGAACCCGACCAGTAGCCCAGCCAACAAGACGAACCTCTTCATGGGCCGATCCTTACCCGATCGAACCGGCCCGAACAGAGCACAAGGTCTCCACTGTCCACCCGGTTGTCGTCAGCGCCGAGCAGTACGAGCCTCACTCCACACAAACAGCGCCGGTCAGATCCACGCGTATCGCCACACACGTGCGCCCATCCGCCTGATGATCTGTTCCGTGCCAGCGTGGTGCGGAGTCTTTCTTTTGACGCTTACCCCGTAAACACGCTCGAGGTGACCTGCGCCCCGTCACCGGCTTGACAGTTGACGGCCTTGGCCAGCCAGGAAGTTGCGCTCGGCTGCGGTGGGTGCGAGCGATGCCGCCATCCCGTTGGCGTTGACGGCCTCGTCGGTCCGGTGCACGCGGCGCAGCAGGTCAGCCCGGATGGCGTGGAACGGGTGGTAGCCGTCGAGATCGAGGCCATCGACCAGCGCAAGCGCCGCGGCCGGTCCGTCGACCTCGCTCACGGCGACGGCTCGATTCAGCGCGACGACTGGGGTCGGCGCGACGATGAGGAGTTGGTCGCAGAGCGCGACGATTCGGGACCAGTCGGTCTCCTCGACCGAGTCGGCGTCGACGTGCACCGCGTTGATGGCCGCCTGGAGCTGATATGGGCCCGGCTGGTCGCGGCGCAGACAGGCGCGCACGATCGCCTGGCCTTCGTCGATCAGCGCCCGGTCGCATCGCGTGCGGTCTTGATGGCGAAGGAGAACGAGGGAGCCATCGGCGGCGATCCGGGTGCGGCGTCTGGACTCCGTCAGGAGCAGCGCCCGACGCTGCCGCGCCTCGTCGCTACTACCCGACAGGTCCCACACCACCACGATCGAGGCCCCGATCTCGATCAATGAGTCCAGGCCGAAGCCCGCGAGGGCCACCGACCGTGCCGACCACGCGGCCACCCCGAGCACCACAACGCCGACGACGTTCCAGCCCAACGTGGCGTACTCAAGGGCGCAACCCCGCCGCCGCAGCGCTCCATCGGCGGCCGCGGGTGGGACGCTCATCCCCGGAGTATCCCTAGTGCAAGATCGCGGATACTGCCAGCGCTCCGGCAGCAGGGGGCACGCCGCAGCCTGGTGTGAAATACGCGATCTTGGGAGACCGTAGACCCAGGACGAGGGGCAGCGCGGACGTTGGGTGCCCGGTGGCCAGCCGGTGAGGGTTGGTCGTTGGGCAGTGTTCAGGGTGCCATTGGTCCTGTTCACGTGCGCTTCCCTTGACTCGGCCGCCCCTGGCGAGGTTACATCAGTATGTGCTGAGTTCAGTTGTCACTGATGAGTTGTTGCGGGCGCTTGCCGACCCGCTGCGCGCGCGCATCGTGGAGATGCTCGCCGATGAGCAGCTGTGTACCTGTCATCTCGCCGAGCTGACCGGGGCGAGGCAGACGAACGTATCGAACCATTTGCGGGTGCTGCGCGAGGCCGGGCTGGTCGAGACCGAGCCGGCGGGCCGCTACACCTACTACCGGTTGCGGCCGGAGGCGCTGACCGCGGTCGCGGCGCACTACGCCGGGCTCGCCGAGCGGGCATCGGACGCCCGCCAGATCCGGCGGCCCTGTGGATGAGCACCAGGGTGGTCCGCTCTGGGGAGGTGGTGGGCTCGTGAACTGCTTCGACTGCGCCGGGCTCGGTCAGACGACAGCCGCTGCTGCAGTCTGTGTCGACTGCGGCGCCGCCGTGTGCCACGAGCGCGCCCGCGTCGCCCCTCGATGGCTGACCCGCATTGCGGCCATCAGCCGCACGGTCGTTGTCGAGCCGCCCGCGCGCACGATTCGTTGCAGCCTGTGCCAGCAGGCCCACGACGCCGCCACGGGGCAGCAGTCGAGCGCGACTCCGCACGAAGCGAGGTCCTGACCGGAAAATCCAAGGTGACGTGGGCAGGCGAATGTGACCTCGCCTTGTCGGCGGGGTTCGTGCGTTGTGTGGGTCAGGCCGCCGTGGTGAGGGTGACGGTGTAGCCGAGAGCCTGCAGTTGGCGGGTGAGTTGGCGGGTGCGGCGGGTGCGGTCGATGCGGCGGGTGTAGAAGTCGGCGCCGAGGTCGGCGAATTGGGTGTTCGGGTCAGCGAGCATGTGGAAGATGATCACGAGGATGGATCGTTCGATCGCGGCCAGCGCTTTTGTCTTGGGCATGCGTTTGACCAGGCGTCGGTAGCGTTCGCCGAGGAAGGTGTCGGTCTTGGCCGCGCCGACGGCCATCTGCCCGAGCGCGGCTTTCAGGTAGGGGTTGCCCTTACCGGTGCTGGCTTTGCCGTTCTTGCGCCCGGATTGTTTGGTGCGTGGGGAGGTCTTGGCCCACGAGCACAGCCGCTGGTGGGTGCCGAACACGGACATGTCTAGGCCGATCTCGCCGATCACCGCGCGCACGCTGTCCGGGCCGGCGCCGGGGATCTGGCTCAACCGTTCGACGGTGGAGGTGACACCCTCAGGCCCGGCGTCGATCGTGGGGCTGGTGCCGGCGATGGCGAGTTGGGGCAGCGCGGCGATCGCCTGATCGAGTAGCTCGGTGACCCGGGCGATGTGGGTGTCGAGTTGGTCGATCTGATCGAGCAGCAGTCGGGCCAGGCGGGCGTGGTGGTCGGTGAACCGGCCGTGCAGCGCGCGTTCCAGCTCACCACGGCGGGCCCGGGCCCGGCCCTTGGCCAATTCGGCGAGCACCTTCGGGTTGCGCTGTCCGCCGATCAGCGCGTCGAGGATCGCCCGCCCGGTGACGCCATGCACGTCGGAGAGCACCGAGGAGATCTTGATCAGAGCTTTTCTGAACTAAATGATCTTGCTCTGGCACTGTGGGGTGGCTTTCGGGCTTGGGGTTCAGGGGCGTGGGTGCGGCATGCCGATCTGCACGGTCGAGCGGCGGTTGGCGTGGGCGTCGAGTTGGGCGAGCTTGTTGCGGGCGGCGGCGAGGCTGACCTGCAGACCGTCGACTTCGCCGAGCCAGCCTTCGGTGCGGGCTTCGGCGATGCGGTCGATGAGGTTGTCGTGGATCTGGATTAGCCGGGCCCGCTGAGCGGGGTCGGGTCGTAGTAGCGGGCAGCGGATGCAGCTGTGCTCGTGGATGCAACTGGTTCCGTAGGCGCGCCCGCAGGTGCCCAGGGAGAGCTTGCGGCGTTGGAAGTGGCCGAGGAACTCCTCCCATTCCTCGTCGGTGGGGGTGCGGTATTCCTCGCTGGGGCGCAGCGTGCGGCGGCGGGCGATGAACGCGCGGTGGGCGGTGATGACCTCGTCGGGGTAGACGGCCTTGTAGCCCATGGTGACGTTGATGTCGCGATGGCCGGCGACCAGTTGGGCGATGTGCGGCGGCATCCCGTGCATGATCGCGTCGGTGATCAGGATCCGGCGGAAGTCGTGAGGCACGAAGCGCAGCGGTTGCCCGCTGGCGTCGGTCAGCCCGGTGCCGGCCAGCGCGGCGGTGATCAGCTCACGGATTGCCGGCCCGGTGATCGCGCGCTGTTCACCGCCGAAGCGGCGCTGGAACAGCAGCGGCATCGGCGGGTTCCAGACTCGTTCGTGGTAGTCGTAGGCGACCACGAGCGGCACCATGCCGCTGTGGTCGCGGATTCGGCCGATGATCGCGGACAGGACGTCGGCCAGCTCTGGGCTGATCACGAGCAGCCGTTCGGCGTCGGTCTTGGACGGCGCGATCTGCAGCAGCGGGACGAGTTCACCGGTGGTCGGCAGCCGGTAGTGGATCAGGCTGTGGTGCGAGAGTTCGGTCAGCTCCTCGATTCGCACGCCGGTGTGGCGAAGAACCTCGACCGCGGCCCAGGTCCAGAACGCCCGGTGTTCTTCGTGGGACAGGTCGCGCCGCTTGCCGGTGTCGGGATCTTCGGCCCAGGTCTTGCCGACCGTGGCGTGGCTGGTGATCGCGCGGCGCAGCGTGTGACCCGCCGCGGTGAACAGCCCGCCGGGCTCGGTGGACTGTGCCGCCCGTAATCGTTCGGTAGCTGCGTGCAGGGCGTTGGTGACGGCGGCGGCGAGCACCGGCATGACCGGCAGGCGTTCGCGGGTGCGTTGATCCATCCGGGACTTGCGGTGGGAGCGCTTCTTCTTTTGCGCCGCGGCGTCGCCGTCTCGGATCGGGCAGGGCGCCACCCACGCTGCCCAGCGGGACGGATCGTCGGCGGCCCACTGGCTCAGGTCGAGATAGAAGGCGCGCACCGTCATCAGGTGGTCGGCGGCGTTGACCCGCGGCACCTGCCGTACGGCGACCTGTCCGTTGACGGTGGCGTGCACGGTCTTGGTGGCGATGCGCTGTTTCCAGGCGGTGACCACCTCGGCGGGCAGGTGCAGCGAGGCGATGCCCGGGTGATGGATCTCCAGATCCCGCCAGAACAGCCGGCCCAGGGTGTAGGAGAGCTTGTGCAGGCTGGCGTAGTCCAGGCCAGTCCGGCGTTCCCGCAGGTAGTCAATGAGCAGGTCACGCACCGGCCGGCAGGCGATGCGGTAGCGGTCGATGAGCTGCTCGCAGCTCAGTTGTCCTTGCGTGCGCAGGCCTCGCGCGGTCGGCGTCGTGTCGTTGAGCACGCCGGCGGCGCGCAGCAGCTGGTAGAAGTACGGGCTGCGCGCCGCCCGACCAGCCTGCTGATCCTCAAGCAGACGCAGCAGCTCCAGGCAGTCGCCGACCGTGATGTCACCGACCCCGCCGCCCTTGGCGGCCACCAGGGCCGCGATCCGCCGCAGCGCCAGCTGGGTGGTGTGCGCGCTGACGCCCGCGCCGTCGCATAACGCGGCCAGCCGCGTGAACCCGGCCGGATCGCGGCCCTGGGCGATCGCGGTGACCAGCTCCCGCGGCGTGCCCGGCGTCAGCAGCCAGCCCAGGCTGGGGCGGATCACATCGCCGCAGACCAGCAGCGACATGCCCCGGGCCAGGGCGAGACGACCGTGTTCGGTGTCCACCCGGCCGCGGCTGGTGGCGGCGAGCCCGGCGGTCGGTAGACGCCGCCACGCGATGTTGCCCTCGGCGTCAGCGCCGGAGGCCAGCCAGCGGTCTTGCCAACTGTCGCCAGGCTGCAGCTCGAGCCAGTCCAGCACCCGATCCAGCCCGCGGCGCCGCTCGGTTTGCAGGCTCGCCGACGCCGCGGTGAACGGCTCGCCGAGTAGCCGGACGGTGAGCTGTGCCCGCGGCGTCACGGTCGCCGGCCAGTCGCTGGCGAGCACGCGCGCCGGGAACTGGCGCGCGAGTGCGAGTGCGTTCGGCGACGAACTCGACTCAAGCCGCGCGGCCGGGCGGGCTCCCTGATACAAGCCGTCCACCGCCGTGGCGCTGACCTGTTCGACCTCGCTCACCGGGCATGCTCTCCGAACAGCACCTGCAGCGACTCGGGCCGGTAGCGCAACCGGCCGCTCGTCCCGCCTGGCGGATCGTCCGTGGTGGCCCTGGCGCGTCGGTCGTGGTGAGCCAGCACGGCGGCGATCATGTCCTCGGCCGGTGCGGTCACATACAGCTGAGTCGTTGACAGGTGCGCGTGGCCGAGGACCCACTGCACGTCGGTCAGGGTCATTTGCGGGTCGCGGGCCATCCGGTAAGCGGCCGAATGTCGCAGATCATGCAGCGTCCAGTTCGACCCCAACCCGGCGTTGGCTCGGGTGAACATTGCCCGTGCCGCGTGGTAGGTCAACGCGCGCAACGGCTGCCGCCGCGTCCACCACAGCGGCTGATCGGGCCCGGCCGGCACCAGATCGGCCAGCTGCGCCTGATACAGCCTCAACCAGACGAACGCGTCCGGCGAGGCCGGCAGAGGCTGCAACGCCCGGCTCCCCTTCCGGATCACGCTGATCAGCTGCTGGCCCGGGTCGACATCGGCGACCGTGGCGCCCAACAGCTCCGAGGCCCGCGCCCCGGTCGAGATCCAGAACGCCAGCAGCGCCCGATCCCGATGCGAACCCAGCCGGGCGAACAGATTGTCGAACATCGCGTCCGGGATCTGGCGCGGCACCCGCGCGGTCAGCCGGGGCCGGAACCGGCCGCTGCGCCCGGGCGTGAACGCGTCCATCGGATTGTGGTGCGCGTTCGCCCGCCCGCCCCGGCGATGCCGTGCCAATGGGAACGGGTTCACCATCGGCCCGGTGCCGGCCTCCAGGTGGAACTCGTAGAAGCCGCGCAGCACCGTCTCGCAGTGCGCCACCGTCGCCGGCGCGTATCTCACACCCGCCGCCGGCTTGCCGGTCACCGGATTCGGCGTCAACCCCGGCCGACGTGCCGGCCGCGTCGGCACCCGCTCATCGTCTCGGTGACGCCAATGCACCCCGGCCGGCTTGTCGGCCAACTGCAGCCAGCTGCAGAAATCCCGCGCCTCGACCGAGCTCACCCGGTCCCAGCAGACCCCGACCGCCCACACGAACCGAAACCAGCGCAGCAGGTCCATGCCATAGGAGCGCAGCGTGCCCGGCCGGCGCCCACACGCCTGCAGATCCCGCAAGAACGCTGCGACCGGCGCGACCACCACACCGTGCTCGTCCACGAGCCGATACGGCTCGAACACCTCGCCGGTCGCCACCATCGACCCGGCCGGCGGCACGACCAACGACCCCAGATCCCGCGGCATGCCCGCTGCTCCACCCACAAGACCGGACCGTAGCGACGCACCGAACACCGCGACACGACAACACGAAGGAACGTCCCAGTAGTTCAGTCAACGGGGCATCCTCGAGCAGCTTCTCCACCCGCTGCTTGACCCGGGTGCGGTCGGTGACCAGGTCGAAGCGGGCCCGGGCCAGATCCCGTACCTGTCGCATCGGCTCGGTGGGCACGAACGACGGAGTGACCATCGACTTCTCGGCCAGCCTGGCCAGCCACACCGCGTCGATCTTGTCGGTCTTGGGCCGGCCCGGGACGTTCTTGGCCTGCGTGGCGTTGACCAGCCACACCGTCAGCCCGCGCGCGGCGAGCACGTAGTAGAACGGGCGCCAGTAATCCGAGGTCGATTCGAGAACCACCCGCTCGATGCTCTGGCAGAGCAGGTGGTCGGCCAGCTCCAACAGCGACGCGGTGTCCGAGCTGACCGGCCATACCTTGGTGACACGCCGACCCGGGATCGACTCGTGCGGCACCCGCGTACTGACCATCCCGCTGGCCTTGGCCACGTCAATCCCGGCCACCCGTGCCACGATCTGCTCCTGCTCATCGACGTCGATCTCGATCGGCTGCTGCACCACTGGCCTCCTTCGCCCCTCCCCGGTTGAATGGGCTGAGCGGGGCTGTCCGGGGGTCCGGTAGGGAACCGAAAATCTGACCGGCGTGCTCGTAGCGACAGTGCGCAACCCTTCAGGCAGGGCCCCGGCGCCTGACTAATCAACGGCCTCGAGTGCCAAGGAAACGACGGCGTCGGCGGACAGCCCCGCCGATCATTTTCACGCCGTCGCGGCGTCCCCCTCGGGGGCACTGGGGCTAATCAGATGAGCACCGACCTCGGTACCCCGCGGCACGACCGGGCAGCCGAGGACACCCACGTCGTCGCGCGCCTGTCCACCGTGGACCGGTTCCTGCCCCTGTGGATCGGCGCGGCGATGGTTGCCGGCCTGGTGCTCGGGCGGCTGGTCCCCGGGCTGAACGACGCCCTGAACGCGGTGAAGATCGGGCAGACGTCGCTGCCCATCGCACTTGGGCTGCTGCTGATGATGTACCCGGTGCTCGCGAAGGTCCGCTACCGGGAGATCGGCCTGATCACCGCGGACCGCCGGATGATGGCCGCGTCGCTGATCCTCAACTGGGTCGTCGGTCCGGCGGTGATGTTCACCCTCGCGTGGCTGCTGCTGCCCGACCAGCCCGCCTACCGCACTGGCGTCATCCTTGTCGGGCTGGCTCGTTGCATCGCGATGGTGCTCATCTGGACCGACCTCGCCCGCGGCGACCGGGAGATGGCCGCCGTCTTGGTCGCCCTCAACGCCGTCTTCCAGGTCCTCACCTACGCGGCCCTCGGCGTGTTCTACCTCAACGTCCTGCCGGGCTGGCTCGGGCTGCACGCCGAGAGTCTGGCGGTGTCCATGGGGCAGATCGCCGGGACAGTGCTCGTGTTCCTCGGGATCCCGCTCGTCGCCGGATATCTCACCCGCACGCTGGGGGAGCGAGCCCGCGGCCAAGAGTGGTATGAGACACGCCTGCTGCCGAGAATCGCCCCGATCGCACTGTACGGGCTGCTGTTCACCGTCATGGTCCTGTTTGCTCTCCAGGGCGACAAGATCACCTCCGAGCCCCTCGATGTCGCCCAGATCGCGCTCCCGCTGCTCGCGTATTTCGCGATCATGTGGTTCGGCGGCTTCTGGGTCGCCCGGCGGCTCCATCTGACCTACGAACGCACCGCGTCGCTCGCGTTCTCCGCCGCGAGCAATGACTTCGAGCTCGCCATCGCCGTCGCCATCGGCGTGTTCGGGGTGACGAGCGGCGAGGCGCTCGCGGGCGTCGTCGGCCCGCTCATCGAGGTCCCGGTGCTCGTCGGCCTCGTCTACGTGGCGCTGTGGCTGCACCGGCGGCTGTCCTGGCCGCCCACCGCCGCCGCGCGCGTCACCGGCGCGCGTGCCACCTCGCACGACGATGGACCATCGATGTCCGGCAGGCCCAGCGTCCTGTTCGCGTGCCGCGCCAACGCCGGCCGCAGCGTGACGGCCAAGGTGCTCGCCGAGCACTACGCCGCCGGCGCGGTCGACGTGTTCTCCGCCGGGTCCGAGCCCGGCGATGCCGTCCACCCAGAGGTCGCGTCGGTGCTCGCCGGCCTCGGGCTGTCGACCGAACATGAGGTCCCTTCGGGGTTCGATCCGAACGGTCGCTACGACGTCGTGGTGACGATGAGCTGCGGCGAGACCTGCCCCGTCTACCGTGGCGCCCGATACGAGAACTGGACGCTCGACGACCCGAAAGGCCAGGACGAACAGACGGTGCGGCGGATCGTCGCCGACATCGACGGCCGGGTGCGCCAGCTCCTTGCCAGCCTCGTCCCCGACCTCCCACCGCGCACGTCAGTGCTCGACGACGCCAGCATGCGTTCGCGTTCCTGAGTGTGGCCGCCCCATCGTCAACTGCCGCAACGACTCAATATCGCGGCGAAGAGCTGCAGCAGCCATCGATCGGCTTGTCCATGCAACGGCGACGGGCGAGCGCCCCAGCGACGGGGTGCGGATGCTCTCTAGGCTCAATGCCAGGGAGTTAAGGGCTGGGCGCCTGTGTCAAGGATCGTCGGCGGCGTGTTGCCGGCGGCTGGTGGTCGCCGGTGGTGATCTTGGTGATTCGCAGGCTGGTGGTGGGCTTGCCGGGCGGGTGCTTGTTCCAGCGGGACAGTGGGGATTTGACTCGGCGGGCGCAGATGCGGGGCCGGCGCGGTGGGTGCAGGTTGGCCAGCACGGCGCGGCCGATGTCGCCGGCTAGGTCGGTCGCGTCGGTGAGGATGTTGCCGGCGCCGGTGACCAGGGTCTGGGCGGTCTGGGCGGCGAGCTGGTAGCTGGCCCGGTCGGGGTCGGTGCCGGGCACGGTGGCCACGGCGTCGGTGACGGCGACGCGCAGCGCCTAGTAGACGGTGAGCAGCGCCCACATCTCCTGCTCGACGCCGGCGGGGTCGGCCGAGCGCAGCACCCGGCCGTGCAGCAGGGTGTGCCGCAGGGCGAGGTAGGCGATCTCGTGTTCCCACCGCTCGTGGTAGAGCCCGATCAGCGCCTCGGCGGGCCAGCCGCGGTGATCGGTCAAGGTGGTGGCCAGCCGGTAGCTGTCGCCGTAGCGGGTGCCGTCGTGGCAGGTGACGCTCACCTCGGCGGTGATGATCCGTACCCGCACGCCCCCGATCAGCGACAGCACCGACCCGTCGGGCAGGTGCCGGAGAATGGGCGGGCGACGGGTGGCCCGCAACCGCACCAGGAACTGCGCCTCGGTGGCGGCGACCTCGGCCAGGAACGCCCCGGCGTCGAAGCCGCGGTCGGCCAACACCAGCATCGTGTGGTCCAGGTGGTGCAGCAGCTTGCCGGCCCAGGCCAATTCACCGTCGGCAGGCGTGCCGAACACCGCGCCGAGCAGCGCGCGGGTGCCGGTCTCCACCAGCGTCATCAACTGGATCACCGGATAGCCGGTCTGCCCGAGGGAGGCGTTCAGCTTCCCCAGCCAGCTCCGGTTCCCGGCGCTGTCGGGAACCTTGATCGACCGGCACCCGTCGAAGGCGACCGTGCGGTACCGGCCGAACATCACCCCGGGGGTGCGCGGGCGGCCCAACGGACCGGCCAACACCTCGAACAGTGCCCGCAGCGGGGCCGGACCCAGCCGGCGGCGCAGCTCCCGCAACGCCTTGCCCGACGGGGACTCGGCCTGCCCGTCCAACCCAGCGGTGAGCTTGGCCCACACACCCAGGTAGCCCAGGCCCGGGAACAGAGCCAGGGCGAGCACGAAATACAGCCCCACCCGCGAGGGCAGCATCCGCAGCCGACGCTCGGTCGTGCGGGTGTCGGCGAGCACCGCGTCAGCCAGTTCGAAGGGCACGATACGGGTCAGCTCCCCCACATGGCCCGGCGCGAACACCCCCGCCGCGACCGTGACCGTGCGGGCGATCGTCGTAACAGCAGAACGGATGGCAGACTGGGGGCGCAACGGAGGTCCTCACCGACGGTTGATCTTGGCGATTACCGTCCTACAGGGCCTCCGTTCCCATTCACGCTACGACACACCCTCAACCAGTACTTGACTCTTGGGTTTCGGTCTTAACTCCCCGGCATTGTCTCTAGGCTCGCTCGACCCTCGCCACTGTGTGGTCCAGGCAGGCGGCGATCGCAGCGGTGTCGAGGCTGCTGCCCGGCTTGGCCTCCAAGCGAAGGGTGATCGTGTCCCCGGTGTGCCGGGCCTCCATGGACTCAAGCTTGCGGTACTCGTCGGTGGGGCAGGTGCAGCGACCCGACTGGCATTCCCCGAACGCGTCGAGGAGGGCCTCGGCGCGCCCGGCGGTGTCGGTCAACTCCATAGAGACCGCAGAACCCTCGTTGTCAAGACGGTAGGTCGTCATGGTGAGGCCAACATAAACCCTTGCCGGTCCCTCTGTACCAGTGGCTTTGTGCCCTGGGCCCGCAGTATCTCCAGCCCCGCCGCTGCATCTCCTCGTGGGCCTCGCGCCGCCGGGCGTCGGTGATCTCGGCGTAGAGCGTCTCGGCGGTCAGGCGCGCGTCCCCCCATCGACTCCCGCTCTAGGAGGCCGCTGAATTAGGGCAGTTCTGGGGCTGGTCGCGGGACGGGCCGAGGCGTGCAATTTGGTGGCAGTGTCGCGCGTCGAGTCCGGGTCGGTGCGCGCGGCGGAGCGGTCCGGGCTGTGCGAGAGCGCCCGGGGGTGGCCGGTGGGGGCCAGGCGCGGCCCGGTGAGGGCCGATAGAGCTCTCATCGGCGGCTTGTCAGGTGGTCTGGGCCGCCAGAACCCAGACTCCTGCCGTACGAGTGAGTCCACGGCCGACGAGGTTGCGCAGGTTGAGTCCGGCGGTACGGCGTGTGAGCCAGGCGTTGTTCTTGGTGGTGCCGCGGTAGCGGAGTTTCAGGCGGCGACCACCGCGGCTGGCGATCTGAGAGATGAACGCTCCACGTTGGGCCGGAACTTCCGGTACTTCTCACCTAGCTTGGGCTTTTCAGCCCAGTCACGGCGGGCCTGGCGCAGCAGGTCGTCTCGTGGGTGCAGAACGATTTTGCGGCCGGTCTTGGACTTGGTGCACCGCTCGCGCAGGGGGCAGTCGCGGCACAGTGCGCCAAAGGTCGCCACTCGGGTCTTCTCGCTGATCGGCCGGGTGTTGCCGGCCGGGCAGCTCACCGTGCCCGCTTGCTCGTCGACGGTGAAGTCGTCGACGGTGAACCCGCCCTCAACCGGCGCTTGCAGCGGCTTCGGCGCGCGCCGAGATCGGCCACTGCTATCTGGGCCGGGACCGCGAGCTGGGCCGCTGGAGCCTGAACGGAGACGAGGTGGCCGGGCGGTTGGCCTACGACCCGGACGGCGGACCGTGCCGGGTGGTCGTCGACGGTCGGGGCTGGGCTGGGAGGAGCTCGGCCACGCCCTGGCCAGCTTTGAGGGGTGGCGGTTCCGGTTGGTGATCGACGATCCGGCCGAGGACCTGCGCCCGGATGCGCAGATCGTCATGCTGGGCGACCACTCGCGCCCATCACATCCGAAGACCTAGATGGTTGATTCCGTGAAGCCTGGGTGTGGTGTGTCGCTGCGCAGGAGATGAAGAGAGGGTGCCCAAGATCAATTTGTGAGAAGAGAACTGGACACCCTCCTGACCGAACTGTATGTGCTGATCGATGATCACGTCGCGCCGGCTCGTCGTGGTCGGGGCCGCAGACCGCGACTGAGTGACAGTGAGCTGATGTGCCTGGCGGTGGCGCAGGTGCTGCTGGGTTTTGACTGCGAGCGGCGCTGGATCCGTCATCTGCACACCGATCCGCTGTTGCGGGCGATGTTCCCGTACGTGCCGAGGCAGTCGGGTATCAAAGCGGCTCAAGGCCGCGCTGCCGCTGCTGTGTCAGGCGATCGCAGTCATCGCCGAGCAGTCGCCGTCGTTCTTCGACGACCTGTGGATCACCGACGCGACGCCAGTGCCGTGCGGCACGTCGCGGGAGACCGCGAAGCGCTCGGAGCTGGCCGGGCACGCCGGGTATGGCTACTGCGCCAGCCATTCCCGCTACTACTGGGGGGTCAAGCTCTACCTGGTCTGTACCGGCGACGGGATGCCGATGATGTGGTGTCTGGCCCACCCTAAGATCGGCGAACGCGAGGTGCTGGCCGCGCTGCTCGATCACGAGCACCACCTGATCCGGGACGGACAGATCATGCTGGCCGACAAGGGCTTCGCCGGACAGGCCTTCGCCGCCCACACAGCCACGCTGGGGCTACGACTGCTGCGCCCGGACCGCAAGGACGAAACCTTTCGCAATGGCAACCTCGGCGGCATCCGCCAGTGGATCGAATCGGTGAACCACACCCTGAAAGGTCAACTCGGCCTCGAACGCCACGGCGGCCGCACCCTGCCCGGCCTCGGCACCCGCATCGCCCAGCGACTACTGGCCCTGGCCGCCGGCATCTGGCACAACTGGATCGCCGGCATCACCGCCAGGAGATCCCTCACCGCCTACGACCACTGACACAACCTTCACGGAATCAACCATCTAGCGGATGCTGCTGCGCTGCACGGCGAAGCTGCTCGCCCTGCTGCGGGTGCGTGAGCTGGCCACCGCTCCGGCCGGCCCGGAGGACTGGTATGCGAACCTGCTCTGGTTCGACGGCCGCAAGTGCCTGCTGGTGGTCCATGCCGACACCCTGTTCCCGGTCTTCGCCGCCGACGTGCGTGCCGCGCAGCTGCGTCCGCTCGGACCCTGGCTGGCGGCCACGATCGCCGGGCGGCTACCACCCGACGCGCTCGGTGCGTTTGGACCCCGAACCAGGTCCGTGTCGCCAAGACCGCCAGCCGCCACATACTCGGAGTCATGAACGACATGGCCAGCTACGCCGAGGCGGTCATCGACTCAGCGGGCGGCCTGGCCGTCTGTGGCCTGGAGCGGCTCAACGACAAGTTGCGCCACGGCCTGCACCGCCGCGACGGGCAGCACGTCACCCCACTGGACCTGGTAGCCGAACGCCTCAACTGACCGGGCTTCGGGGCGTGCCCGTTCCCCGCCGTTCTCGCCGCGCACTACGTTTCGGTCATGGCGACACCCTCGAGTGACGCGACGATCGACGCCGCACTCGACAAGTTCCTGACCGAGCAGCGGCAGCGGCTGTCACCGCGCACCTTCCACCGGTACGAGGAGGTCGTGCGGCTGCTGCGCGACAGCCTGGACGGGTACGCCTACCAGACCCTCGACGACAGGGAGCGGCTCCGGTGGGAGCAGGAGTTCGCGACCCACGAGGAAGGAGCGTTCTGCCGGCTGTTCGGCCCGGAGAAGATCCCCGAACACCTCGGCGAGTTTCTCGGCTACTTCATGGTGCGCAAGGTGATCGCCGGCCAGGACCTGCTGAAGGCGGCAGGCACCGTGACCGACACGCTGGTGCGCTGGCTGGCCACGTGCGGCTACATCGACGCCGGCGCGGCCGACCAGGCCAGCGAACGGGCGCGGGAGGCGTCCAGTAACCTGCCGAACGCCGACCGGCTCGGGATGCTGCTGCACGACGTCGCCGACCGGGCGCCCGACATCGACCCCGACGAGCTACCCGACGAGGACTGGGTGGAGGACTACCTGGCGATCACCAAGATCGCGCCAGGCAAGATCTGGTTCGAGGGCGGCGTCGGACCCATCGCGGTGCCCCGCCAGGCCAGCGATCTCGCCCGACCGGGATGGTCGACATCTGTCACCGCCGCCAGGCGTGCCGGGCGCTGGCACCTGCTCGAGGTCGGCTTCGTCTACCCGTGAGCGCGCCAGCTGGCCACGCGGCATCGCCAACAACTCCGTGTCCAATGCGGGGCGTCACGCTCCTTCGACGAGCAGGTCCGCGAGTTGGCGGGCGTTGAGGATGGCAATGCCCTCGAACTCGCGCAGCTCGAGCAGTGCCGCGTCGCCGGTCACGATCACCTCGGCCTGCCCGGCGAGCGCGGCTTCAAGCACGCGGTTGTCCGGCTCGTCGGCCAGCACGGCCAGCTGGCGAGCCGGCTCGACCGGCTCGGCGATCGCGGTGAGTAGAGCGGTGATCCGCTCCGGTTCCGGGAACACCGCGGCGAGCTTCGGGTAGCGCAACACCCGATCGAGCTCCTCGCGCAGCGGCGGGCTGATGACCAGCGTGAGACGCCCGGCCAGGATGGCGTCAACGACCAGGCCGGGCGCCCCGCCCCATCCGAACCCGGAAACCAGCGTGTTGGTGTCCGCAACGATCCGCATCAAGCCGACTGCCGCGCCCCGGCCAGCGCGTCATCGATGATCTGCGGATCCAGACCCGCCTCCCGGACTCGGCGGCGGGCCTCGGCCAACCGCTGCGCCAGCTCAGCACGTTCGGCGCGGGTTGCCGCCGCCTTCAGCCGGTCGTACTCGTCACGGCCGAGCAGCACCGCCAACGGCCGGCCCCGCTTGGTCAGCCAGACCTCCTCACCGGCGGCCACCTCATCCGCCAGCCGGCCCAGACTCGCGCGAGCCTCCTCAACCCCGACGAACCGCTCCACCTGTACGCACCACCCTTCAGGTCGACCTTAAGGATATCAGTAAGGTAGCGCTTGCGTGCGTGGCCACGGCTCACCGACCGACACGCAGCCACGCGGCTCCTCGACGCGGGCACCGCGCGGCCGGGGCGGAGACATAGCAGGTGTGGCCAGATACCCACGCACCGTAACCGCATGGGGCGGCGAGCGCGTCATGAATCGAACGAGTACCGAACCGTCTCGATATCGCGGCAGCCTCCGCGCCGACGAGCTGCGCGTTACGCACGCAGAACGGGTGCTCTGCGCCGTCAGACGGGTGTCGCGGCTAACCGCCCGCACCGGGGCAATTCACCGGTCGGGTCATTACCGCCGGCTCCCTGTTGACGTGGCTATAGCCCCGCGTTGCGGGACCAGCGCCCGCTCCGGGGTTTCCTCGAACGCGACGCCTCCACGCCTCGGGGAAGCCCAATGGGCGCCCAAGGGTGGGTGGTTCAGCCGTCGCCGTCGTTGTCGGTGCTGTTTGGCACGGTTGAGACATGGCATCTTGGCAGGAGATCGAGGCGGACGCGCCGGAGTTCGCCGCGCGGGTACGCGAACTGTTTCAAGCCCGCAAGCACAAGACGATGGCCACGCTGCGCGCCGATGGTTCCCCGCGAATCAGCGGCGTCGAGACCCAAATCGGCGAGCAGGTGACCTTCGGGTCGATGGCGGGGTCGCGTAAAGGCGCGGACCTGGCACGCGATCTGCGGGTGGCGCTGCACAGCCCGTCCATCGATCCGCCCGAGGACGATCCCGGCGAGTGGGTCGGCGAGGCGAAAATCGCCGGACGCGCTGTCGCCACCGCAGACGGCTTCCGCGTGGACATTGCCGAGGTCGCACTTACGTATCTCGGCGGAGGCGTGCCGGCCAACACGCTCCCCTATGCCGAACTAACTGAGCTAGTCGGCTGGAACCAGTCCACGCGGACGCACCCATGCCCTGGATGCGCGAATGAACTCGGGTCCACGCGCGGTCATGCGCAAGATCGACAGGTCACGGACGCCGTCACGAGCGGTCGTTGCGTACGAGCTGGCGAACAGAACATCGGCTCGAGCCTGCCTCCATCCGCGGATCCAGGAGCGCGTAATCGGCGATCGCGCCCGGCAGTAGCTGACGCGCTTCGCAGCTTGGCATGGGCGGCGCGCAAGCTCACATCCGCTGTGCCAGGCTCGGGGGCGTGATGGTTCATGTCGTCGACGGGACCTACGAGGTTTTCCGGCAGTACTACGCGCCGCGGCCGGGACATCTGGACAGCGCCGGTATCGAGATCGGCGCGACTCGCGGCGTTGTCCAGTCGGTGTTCACGGTGCTGCAGGACGGCGCAACCCATGTCGGGGTCGCGACCGACCACGTCATCGAGTCGTTCCGCAACGACATGTGGCCGGCGTACAAGTCCAGCGCCGGCATGGATCCGCTGCTGCTGGCGCAGTTCGATCCGCTGGAGGACGCGCTGCGGGCGCTGGGCGTCGCGGTTTGGCCGATGGTCGACGTTGAGGCGGACGACGGGCTGGCCAGCGCAGCCGTGGCCGCGGCTGCCGACCCACGGGTCGAGCAGGTGATCATCTGCACGCCCGACAAGGACCTCGGGCAATGCGTCGGCGGCAAGGTCATCCAGTGGGACCGTCGTCAGGACAAGCTGATCAACGCCGACGCAGTGGTCGCGAAGTTCGGCGTCCGGGCCGAGTCGATCCCCGACTGGCTGGCCCTCGTCGGCGACAGTGCAGACGGGTTCCCGGGCCTGCCGGGGTTCGGCGCGAAGTCCGCAGCGACGCTGCTCGCCCGGTACCGGCACCTGGAAGACATCCCGGCCGACGCCGAGGACTGGGACGTCACGGTGCGTGGCGCGGCCACGTTGGCGGCGACGCTCGTTTCCCAGCGTGCGGATGCCGAGACGTTCAAGCTGTTGGCCACGCTGCGCACAGACGCCGCCGTCGGCACCGTCGACGACTGGGAGTGGACCGGCCCGACCGAGGACTTCCCCGTCTGGTGCAAGCGATTCGGCTGGCCGCGTCTGGCCAACGAGGCCGCCGCCTTGGCCGTCGCCCGCAAACCGTGAAACGTGGCGGGCCAACGCATCGGCGGCACCGCGCGCTCGATGACGATCCGACGCGGGACGGCTCGACCCCGGCTCAGCGAGGTGTCATCACTCCGCGCGCCGGCGCGGCGACTGCGAATGACACCGCCGGTTGGGTCGATGGTTCCCCGCGGCGGAGACGCTGTCCTGACAGGCGGCGTGTGTTGACCACCCGGCAATAAGTGACGCGCCTCTCAGGGAGCCGCTCGCGCCCTCACATGTCGACAGACTGCGTATGTGGCGTCGCTGGAGTGCCCGGATGGACTCGGTGAGCAGAGGTGAACCGATGTCCTGGGGGCGCTCGATAATTCGTTGCTCAGCAGCTTGGCGTGATTCGAGATGCAACGGCTGGCGTTTTGGTGTGCTGGGCAGGGCGACCGTATGGCGAAGTGCAACGCGGTGGCGATCCACGGGTCGAGGTCGTCACGCGGCTGCGCGCCGAGTTCGCCGGCTGGGTCTGTCAAGGGGGCCAACCTTCGCGACGTCCTGATGGTGATCGAGCGGGTGCTGCAATGCGCCGGACAGCCCGGTGTTCGCAGCCATGTCCGAGCCTGGTGGAAAGACTCGCCCGGCAACCACGCAGCACCGGCACCGCCGGTCGGCAAGCGCGCCGCGACCGGACCTCGCCGCGGAGACCGGCCGTCGCATCGTGCTCAGGTGAGGATCGGATACTAGGTCGGCAGCACGGGTTAGCGGCAGACCGCCCGACGCGTCGGCTGACGTGCCCGGCGCACTATCGAGGTGGATGGACAGGAGGTGGGCATGACTGGTCCGGCTCGTGATCCCGGACGCGCAGCCGAGGACGGGCTGGCCGACCCGGGTCAGCGGCCGGCTTCATCCAGCACCGACGCCGCGGCAGACAGTGAGGAGTTTCCACGGCCGCCGCTGGATGCTGACCTGACCGTGGTGATGCGCTCCGAGCCTGCCTTTCGGGTCAGCTGGCGTGGCTATCACCGGCCACAGGTCGACACCTACCGCTCCAGGGTGGAGACCGAACTCGCGTCCGCCCGCAGCGCCCACGACCGCGCGGTGCACGCGCACGCGCAGATCACCGAGCGGCTGCGCGCCGCGCGGGGCGACCTGGGGCGGCTACGCGACCAGCTCACTAACAGCCCAACCGCTCTGTCTGAGCGGCTGCGGGAAATCCTGCAGCTCGCCGCCCAGGAGGCCGAGCAGACCCGAGCCGACGCGCAGACCGAGGCCGACCAGCTCCGCTCCCGCGCCGGCACCGAGGCCGAAACGATCGTGCAACAGGCACGCGACACGGCCGCCGGCATTCTCGACGGCGCCCGCACGGAGCAGCAGAAACTGCAAGCCAACATCGAGGAAGCGCAGGCCGCCGCCCGGCAACAGCTCGACGACGCCCGCGCCGAAGCGATCCGACTGCGCGACACCGCCCGCACCGAACTGGGCCAGCTGGCCGCCGAAGCCGAGCAGGCCCGCGACCGCGCCGACGCCGAAGCGGCCGCCCGCCGCAGCGACGCCGACCGGCACGCTCGCGAGCAGCGAGAACGGGCCCACGCCGCGGCCGCGTCGCGGCTCACCGACATGGCCCAGCAGCTCACCGACCTGACCCGGCACCGCGACGAGACACTCGCCACCCTCAGCCACCTGCACCAGGAACTCGCCAACACCCTGGCGACCACCGGTCCAGCAAGCCAACCACCCACCGGTCCCCCGGAGCCGGCGGCGACCCCCGAGCCTCGCCGCCTGCATCGCTGACCTGTGGGGCTCAAGGACCTCGATCCGCGCTAGCCGCCGCCGGTCGACTGTCAAGCCGCGCGACGGTACTCGTCGGTCAGACCAGCTGCCACGTCGGGTCGCGGAACTGCAGGGCTGAAGCCCGGGCGCAGCGCCTTGTTTTGGTGGAACCAAGTCGGTCGCCCTCTACACCGAGCTTGGACGCAACCCTAGGGCGGCGCCATTTTCAACCGTATCGCCGTCACGCTGCGTCACGGATCGCCGCGGATCGCTGTTCAAGTAACCGTCGATCTGCGCGCATCGGGAACGGTGAGCGGGCCGCAGCAGCGCGCTCGCGATGAATCGATCTGCGCCCGCAGCTCAGCGCGTGAGCGTGGCCACTAAAGCCAGCACATGCCGATGGACATCGCGGCTCGCGCATGCCGCTGTCTGTCCGTGGTCGCGACGTACCGATGGGCGGCTAGTTCCGACATCGCTGTCCGCGATCCGGGTCTGATTTGGGTCCGAACCGCATGCCGTGGATCGCGACCCAGGTCGCCCGGTTAGACGATGAAGAAGGCGATGGCGATGTACTGGCAGGCGGCTGCGGCGCAGACGCAGGTGTGAAACACCTCGTGGTAGCCGAACACGGCCGGGACGGGATCCGGACGGCGGCGGTAATAGCACACCGCGCCCACCGTGTACAGCAGCCCGCCGGCCAGCAGCCACACCGCGGCGGCGACCCGGGCGTTGATCCACACCGCGGGCATGGCCATCCCGGCCGTCCAGCCAAGACCGAGGTAGGTGGCCCCCACCAGCCGTTCGGGTGCCTGCATCCACACCAGGTGCATGACCGTGGCCGCCAGGGTGAGCGCCCACAAGCCGGCCAGGCCGACCAGCCGGTAGGTGCCGGACGCGGCCAGCAGGAACGCCGGGGTCGCCGTCCCGGCGATCATCAGGAAGATCATCGCGTGGTCTAGTCGTTGCAGCACCCGGCGGGTCGCCGCCCGCCAGCGACCCAGGTGGTAGAGCGCGCTGACCCCGAACAGGCCAACCATCGCGGCGGTGTAGATCGCCGCTGCGGTCAGCTCCGCCGCACCATGCGCGATGGTCGTGACCAGCACCGTGCCGAGCACCAGTGAGGCCTCGAACCAGACCAGGTGCAGCCAACCGCGTAACACCGGTTTCGGGTAGTGCACGTCACGGCGGGCGTCGTACAACCGCGCCTGAGCCGCCGGCGTCCCCGCTGGCAGCGCGTCGTGAAGCGGTCCCGTCCGCACCGCCGGCCGCTCCGTTTCCCCGGTCACTCGCTGACCGTCGAGCGAGCAGTAGCGTAATGGCTCCGACCCGACCTCGGCCAGACCTGCCGGTAGCCTCACCGCGGAGACCTAGCCTGCGGAATCGCCACCGCCGAGCCGGATCATCACCGAACCGCGCCCGACCGGGGTAACCGTGGAATGCCCCGGCGTCACCATCGACCACGTCCGGCACATCCGCGTGGTCGTCCTCGACCACGGACCTGAACGGCCGCCGCGCCGGCGGTGAACGGCGCCGCACTGTCAACCATCGGGTTAAACCGGCCTGACACCACTCCTGCCCCGGACAGATCCGATCTCGGGGCGCCTAACCACCGGCGTTCCGTTCAGAATCCACGCCTCGATGAGGGCAACTCGGTGAGCGATACTCGAACAGACACGGGCGGGGGTCCTCTCCTTCGTTGACGTGACGGTCTCGAAGGAACCTACGTCCGTCGCCATCTACGCCGGACCGCGGGACACCGCCCCCACCGCCAGCGACGAAGGCAAAGCCCGCAGCTGACAACGGCCTTAGCCGGTCGCACAACACCGCGACCTCGGCAAGCACGACACACCCGCGCATGATCCCCGCCAGGGAACCCGGCATGCTCACGGCTACGCCGCTGGCCGGTACCGGTAACCAGGCTGGCAGCGCGAATCTGCGGCGGTTCAATTGTCACAGACGGCTACCGAAGCCCGTGGTCACAAGCCGCACAAAAGCAGCCGGATTTCCCACCAAGAGTTCCTCTGACGTCAGCGAGGTTGACCACTGTCGGATTGGCGTCGGGCCGTCCGCGTCCCGTGCCGGGAGATCCCGATAGCTATCGCGACCACGACGGCGATGAGGATGAGGTTAACGACAAGCAGCGTGGTCTGGCGCGCCGCCCCATGGAGCGTCGCGGCGATGAGCGCATTCGCGCCGACTGCCACGATCACCCACCCAAGGCCGGCCCATAGCCCTCGGAACCTCATCCGGTTGGACTGCGACCGGGTCGAGGATCCGCGGGGCAGCCGGGCACCAGTCGGATCAGTTTCGACGATGGCCAGCACCTCGTTGGGGTTGGCGCCGCCGCCGATCGGTCCCTCGGCAACGACGATGAAGGTGCGTCGCTGGTCCAGGTCCACCGAGACAGACAGCGATGGGCTTCCGATCCGCCGTGCGGTCGCCACCAGCTGGTGAACACCGGCTGGCACCCTGACCTGCAGACCCCGTCGGCGGGAGACCGTACCCGCCGGCTGACCATCGACCTGTAGGACGACCGCGGCAAACACACCCATCAGGCCGAGTCGACGCTGCAGCACCAACCAGCCACCGCCCCGCTGAGGGCCGCCGGAGCCATGCTGCATGCCCTCATCATGGCGTACCGATCCGGCTGGCCACGCTGTGGTGGTAGGCGTCCGCGGAGCCGAAGTTCTGTCTGATCCTCGTACGGCGTAACCGCGTAGTTCCGGAGCTTCGGCTTCCAGGATCGCTCGGACATCCCCGACGCGCTCCGCCGGGCCAGCGCCGAAAGCCTCGGGGGCGACATCGACCCGGACAGCGCCGCCTACCTCCTATCCCGGATCACGCTGCGCCGCACCCGCCAACCGGGCATCGCGCTAGCCCACAACGCCGCCAACGAAACCGACTACCTCTGCCTGCCCGACGCACGCACCATCATCATCAGCTCCCACGTCGACATCTAAACCGCCCACTCCCTGCCTCCCGGCTCCTCCGCCTCAAGAAACAACCACCAGACGGTCGCAACCGCGGCTGCGTGATCAACAATCGACGAACTGTCCAGGATCCTTGACCCCCCTCAGCTCCGGCAATGAGGTGGTGGGTGCTGCGACCGGGGCGCCGGACGGTCAGTAGGTCAGCAGCCGCAGGATGAGCAGGCTGCGAATCACGGCCTGCCACTGGGGCGGGTCAGGACGGACGTCGCACCAGCCCCGCCAGCGCTGTTCATCGGCGAGCAGCAGCTTCCACGCCGCGGCGGGCTCGACATGCACCAGGGGCTCACGGTCGGCGACGGCCAAGACCAGTGAGCCGCCGGCCTGGCTCGATCCTGACCGTGACCAGTCGGCCAGGTGCGAGTCCAAGACCGGGCTGGCGGCGCAACCCGACCGCGGTCGAACCCCACTGGCAGACCACCCTGTCACCTCGACGGTTGATGCGCGGCAGGCGGTGGCGGGCGTCCAAATGTGGGTTGAACTCGATCGCGGCCTGGACCGCGCATGCTCGGCCGACAGGCGTCGGACCGAGCAGGGTGGTGGGCAGGAGCCGACCCGCTAGCTCGGCCACCATGCCCTCGGTGAGGCTGAGCAGGCAAAGGGCCGGTCCGCCAGATTGTCCCCAGAGTCGCCGTGGCTGGCCGGTAGCCTCGCCTGGCGGCGGGATGATGAACGAATCCAAGCCGCAGGGAAACGGGCGGTGGTGAGAGGTTGCCGGGTTCGCGTGGGGGGCGCCAGCGAGGATGGCTGCGGGCGCTGCCCGCGATGCGGGGGCTGCTGCCCATCGACCGGTCCCAGGTACCCGCGGATGTGCTCGCCGGCATGACGCTGGCCGCCCTGGGCATCCCCGAGGTTCTCGGGTACGCGAAGATCGCCGGGATGCCGGTGGTGACCGGCCTGTACACGATGCTGCTGCCGATGGCCGTGTTCGCCGTCCTCGGTTCGTCGCGCCACCTCGTGGTGGCCGCGGATTCCGCTACCGCCGTCATACTCGCCGCCGCGCTTACCGGTCTCGCGGTGGCCGGGTCGCAGCGATACGTCCGGCTGGCCGGGCTCGCGGCCCTGCTGGCCGGGGCGATGCTGCTGCTTGCCCGGCTGGCCAGGCTAGGGTTCCTGGCGAATTTCCTTTCCCGCACCGTGCTGGTCGGGTTCCTTACTGGCGTCGGTATCCAGGTGGCTGCCGGCCAGCTGCCTGACATGCTCGGGGTAACCGCGGCGGGCAAACAGACCCCGGCCAGGCTCCTGGACACGGTGCGCGCGCTCCCGCACATAAAAGGGGCAGACGTGGCAGTGTCGGCCGGGGTCATCCTGGTCGTGCTCGCGGCGCGCAAGATCACCCGCAGGATCCCGGGGCCGCTGATCGCGGTGATCATCGCGATCGGCGTGAGCCGGGCCGCGGATCTGGCCAGCCACGGCGTGGCCATAGTCGGCCCCGTCCCGCGCGGGCTTCCAAGCCTGGGGCTGCCGGCCCTGGGCTGGCAGGACGCCACCATGCTGCTCGGCGCCGCGGCGTCGATGTTCGTGGTCATCCTGGCACAGAGCGCAGCCACCTCGCGTGCCTACGCCGTGAAGTACGAGGAGCCGTTCAGCGAAGACACCGACCTGGTCGGCTTGGGCGCAGCCAATACCGTCGCCGCGTTCTCCGGTACGTTCGTCGTCAACGGGAGCCCGACCAAGGCGCAGATGGTCGACAGCGCGGGCGGGCGCAGCCAGCTGGCCCAGCTCACCACCGCCGCGGTGGTCCTCATTACCCTCTTGCTGCTCACCGGGCCGCTCGCCTACCTGCCGGACGCCGCGCTGGCGGCGGTGGTCTTCCTCATTGCCATCGGGCTCATCGATGTCCGAGGGATGCGGCGCATCCTGGCCGCCCGGCGCCACGAGTTCGCCGTTGCCCTGCTCGCGACGGCCGCGGTGGTGGTGCTGGGGGTCGAATACGGCATCGTGCTCGCCGTCATCGCTTCGATCATCGACCACCTGCGCCACAGCTACAACCCACGCAACGGCGTGCTGGTGAAGTCACCGGCCGGGCACTGGCAGCATGCCCCGGTAGCGCCAGGCGCCCGGACCGAGGAAGGGCTGGTGGTCTACCGGTTCGGCACCAGCCTCTACTACGCCAACGCTTCCAGGCTCCTCGACGACGTCACGGCCCTGGTCGGCCACGGCCGCCCGCTGCGATGGATGGTGCTCGACTGCGCGGCCATCGGAGACATCGACTACACCGCATCCGCGGTCCTCACCAGGGTCATCGACCACGTTCACCAACGGCACGTCCGCTTCGTCGCTACCACCGTCCTCGGCCCGGTGCGCAAGCAGCTCGACCGCTACGGCATCAGCGCAGCCCTCGGCCCCAACGCCTACTACGACACCCCCGGCCAGGCACTCGAGGCCTACCACGCCGCAGAAGGGGTAAGCGGTGAGTAAACGGTGCACGTAACATTCCGCTGCTAGTGCCGGCTAACGATCAGCGCAGCACCATCGGACCGGCCGCGAGGAAGACCATTGACCACTCAGTTCGACATCCTTGACCGCGCGACTACGACCCCGAACGGCGACCAGGCCAAGCACCGCCCGCACAACGGCATACACCATCGACAACACCACCAAATGATCATGCCGAACGCTCCGAGAAGACCCGAGTCGAGGTTATTGAGCCCCAAGGACATACCTGCGGCCCGTGCCGGCCGCCACGCACGGTGTGCCGACGGCCCGTCGTCTCACACTGGGGAGAATGCTCGGAATCAACACCGCGTGATAAACCGGCTCGCCACAGATACGAATCGGTCAGCTCACCGGCGACAGCGTCGGGCGCTTGCACGCCACGTCGCTGCCGGAGGCGTGCCCGCGGAGATGCCTCCAGGCCCAGGGCAGCAAGTGCGAGCCGGCCCAGGCGGCCTCGTGGAGGGCGACGCGCACACGGCTGAGCTGCGCCACCGGCGGCGGCTCCGCCCGCCAGTCCTCCACCTGGTAGCCGAGCGCCGCGGCCAGCCCGGCGGCGATGCGGCGGTGCCCTTCGCTGTTGGCGTGCAGCCGGTCGGTGTGCCACAACGCGGGATGGCTCGCGGCGGGCACCGAGGCGAGGTCGACGATGATCGAGCCGTAGCGCTGACCACACTCGTAGGTGACCGAGTTCAGGAACTGCAGTCGCCTGCGCAGCACGATCGCCAACGGCGCCACCCGGGCCATGTCCGGCATCGTCAGCGTGAGGACCCGGGCGCCGGTCGCGGCCAACTCGGCGTGCATCGTGCACAGGTCATCGCGCAGCGCGTCACGGTCGAGCTTGGGCCGCAGCACATCGTTGACGCCGGCCACCACCACCGCGAGGTCAGGCGCCAAGGCCAGCGCCGGCCGTAGTTGCGTCTGGCGAACCTCGCGCGCCGTCTGCCCGCGTACCGCGAGGTTGGCGTAGAGCAGGCCAGGATGGATCGCGTCCAAGTGGCCGGCGAACCGATCAGCCCAACCGATATGGGCCCCGTCGGGACCAGGGTCCTCAACACCCTCCACCGTGCTGTCGCCGATCGCAACGAGGCGAACAGGCATCCACACTCCTCACCATCGCTATCGAGGCACAGTCAATGCGCCGCACCGACGACCGCATCCTCGACCGTCGCGGAGGAACCGGCAAGAACTGGGCCAAGATGGCGGCCGCTCGCACGCTGCTCACGCTGGTCTACCACGGGCTACGTGATGGCGAGACTCACTGCCTCGCCGCGCGCGCACCATGAGACGTTCCGTCCCCGATTCGCGCGAGACCGCTCCGGGTCGGACCGCCTTGCCGCGGTGGCAAACTGATTGGTCCCGCAAATCGGACGCGCACCGCTCTATGCCGCCTTGTCGCGGCGAACGGATGACCGCAACCGAACGGTCGCCCGTTAAAGCGCAGGCCCTCGAAAACCTCGAACAGGATCGCGAACAAGCGGCGAACCACCTCCCTGCCCCGTAGGGGTTCGTCACGCACAGGGCTCTGCTCAAGGGTGCACGGGATCCGTCGTTCGGCGCGCGAACTCTGGCCGACGAGAAATGCGCGTGACTGGGCCAGATCGAGTGTTATCGCGCGTCATCCCGATCCGTTGCCGGGGCCCTTGCCGCCCACGGGTAGGAGAATGCCGCGAAGCTGATTGCGGCGAGTAGACAGTCGGCCCGGCTGTGCCGCCTGATCATCGGTCGAGCTGACGTCATCGCGGTGGCCACCGAGCGCATAGTTGTACGGGTAGCCTGCTGGCGTTGTCCAGCGTGAATACCGATCCGCGGTGACGGCCTCTGAGCGGGAGAGCTGATGGCCATGGCCCAAGGAGAGCATGTGCTCGAGGGTGGGCGGGCGTCCTTCGGGCGCCAAGCGTGGGGGGATGCGTACGCCCAACTGTCGGCGGCGGACAAGGAGGCGCCGCTGGAGCTCGATGATCTGGAGCGGCTGGCGGTGGCCGCGTATCTGGTCGGGCGAGACGAGGACAGCATCGACATCTTGGCGCGCGCCCACCGTGAGTGCGTGCGTCTGGGAGATCCGGTCGGTGCCGCCCGGTGCGCCCTGCGGCTGGGCACGGAGCTTCTGCTGATGGGCGAGATGGCCCGGGGCGGGGGCTGGCTGGCCCGTGCCGGGCGCATCATCGAGGAGGGCGACCTCGACTGCGTGGAGCGTGGGTGGCTACTTGTGCCAGCCGCGATTCAATGCTTTGACGAGGACCCCACGACCGCGCACGCCACCTTCGGTCAGGCCGCCGAGATCGGTGCCCGCTTCGATGATCCAGACCTAGTGGCCATGGCCCGGAACGGTCAGGGCTGGGCGTTGATCCGGTTGGGGAAGACGGCGGCCGGCGTGACGTTGATCGACGAGGCCATGCTTGCCGTCACCGCCGGGGAGGTGTCTCCCTTTGTGGCCGGCGGGGTGTACTGCGCCGCGATCGAGGCCTGCCGGGAGATCTTCGATCTCCGGCGGGCGCGGGAGTGGACGGCGGCACTGACCCGCTGGTGCGAGTCGCAGCCCGACCTCGTCCCATTTCGGGGGCAGTGCCTCGTGTATCGGGCGGAGATCATGCGGCTGCACGGTGACTGGCCTGACGCCATGGAGGAGGCGCAGCGGGCGTGCGAGCGCCTCTCCGGACACCCCGCGGTCGGGATGGTCTTCTACCAGCAGGGTGAGCTGCACCGGCTGCGGGGAGAGTTCGCCGGGGCCGAGGAGGCCTACCGGCAGGCCAACCAGTGGGGATATGGCCCGCAGCCCGGCCTGGCCGAACTGCGGCTGGCCCAGGGCGACGTGGCGGCAGCATTGGCGGCGATTCGCCGGGTGGTGGACGAGGCGCAGGACCGAGTCGCCCGGTCCAGGCTGCTGGCCGCCTACGTCGAGATCGGGCTGGCCGTCGATGACGTCGGTGCGGGCCGCGCCGCCGCCGACGAGCTGTCGCACATCGCCGCCGACCTAGGCGCGCCGCTGCTGCAGGCGGCGGCGGCCGGGGCCACCGGGGCCGTGCTTCTCGCCGAGGGGGATGCCCGAGCCGCCTGTTCGACGCTCCGCCGCGGGTGGACGGCGTGGCGGGAGCTCGACGCGCCGTACGAGGCCGCTCGGGTCCGGGTTCTAGTCGCCCTGGCCTGTCGGGCGCTCGGAGACGAGGACACCGCGGGGATGGAGCTCGACGCGGCCCGCGTGGTCTTCGAGCAGTTGGGCGCCGCGCCGGACCTGGCGCGCGTGGATTCGCTGGTTCGGCGGGCACCGTCCGGTGAACCTCATGGGCTGACCCCGCGAGAGTTGCAGGTGCTGCGGCTGGTCACCGCTGGCCGGACCAACAAGGCCATCGCAGCCGAGCTGGTGCTCAGTGAGCGGACCGTGGATCGACACGTCAGCAACATCTTCACCAAGCTGGGCGTGTCGTCGCGGTCCGCGGCCACCGCGTACGCGTACGAGCATCGGCTTGTGTGACCTGGCTGGGTGAAACCACCCAAACCGCGGTGGGGCGCCGTTGGGTAGATCACTCGATGCGCGGCCTCCTCGGCGGCTCGTACCTTGCGTGCATGGCAACGCTGCACAGAGCCCAGGCCCCGGCTCAACGTTTCGCCGGTGAGGACGCCCGGGCGCGTCTGTTGGGCGGTCTGCCGGTCACCGAGCGACGGCTGAAATTAGCCGGGGTGTCCACCGCCGTTCTGGAAGGCGGTGACGGCCCACCGGTGGTCTTGTTGGCGGGGGAATTCGCGGCCGTGTGGATGCGGGTGATCCCGGACCTGGTCACGACCCACCATGTCATCGCCCCTGACCTGCCCGGCCTCGGGGCGTCGGCGGTGCCTGACGGTCCTGTCGATGCCGATGCCGCCCTGGCGTGGCTTGACGAACTCATCGACCAGACGTGTGCGATCCCGCCGGTGCTGGTGGGCAAGGGTGTAGGCGGCGCGCTCGCCGTTCGGTTCACGATCGACCACGGTGACCGTGTCGATCGACTGGTGCTGGTGGATGCGTATGGGTTGGATCGGTTCCGACCCCCACCGGGCATGGCACTCTCCTTCATCGGCGTCCTGTTGCGACCCAGCGAGCGTGGGCTGCAGCGCAGCTTCCGGAACTACTGCTTCGTCGATTTGGATGGCGTGCGCGCCGCGATGGGTGAGCGCCATGAGTGGATGGCGGCCTACGCCCTGGACCGGTTCCGCACGCCGAGCGTCAAGGCGGCGATGCGCAGCCTCTTCAGGCTGCTCGCGTCGACCATCCCGTCGGAGGATCTGGACCGCGTCGCCGTTCCGACGACGCTGATCTGGGGCCGACATGACGTGGGGATGCGGCTGAATGTCGCTGAGGCAGCCAGTGTCCGCTACGGCTGGCCGCTGCACGTGATCGAGAACGCCCGCGATGACCCCGCCATCGAGCAGCCGGCAGCGTTCCTGGACGCGCTGCGCACCGCGCTCGGAAGCGGCGGCGGGAAACCATGACCGGTTACGTGGGTGAGATGAGCGGGACCCCCGAGCGAATCGAGACCGTCGTCATCGGTGGGGGCCAGTCCGGTCTGGCCGTGGGCTACCACCTGACGAGGCAAGGTCGGCCCTTTGTGATCCTGGACGCGAACGAGCGGATCGGCGACCCCTGGCGCAAACGCTGGGACTCGCTGCGAGTGTTCACCCCGGCCCGCCTCGATGGGCTGCCGGGCATGCCGTTCCCTGCGCCGGCGTCCTCGTTCCCCACCAAGGACGAGGTGGCCGACTACCTGGTGGCCTACGCGGCCCGCTTCGGTCTTCCCGTTAGAACAGGCGTCCGAGTGGACGGGCTCGCCAGAGTCGGGCACCGGTTCGTGGTGACCTCCGCCGACCGCCGGTTCGCGGCCGACAACGTGGTGGTGGCTCCGGGTGCATATCACAATCCCCGGGTCCCGGTGTTTGCGCCGGAGCTGTATCCGGCGGTGGTGCAGATGCATTCGAGCCAATACCGGAATCCGTCCCAGTTGCGGGAGGGCGGCGTCCTCGTCGTGGGCGCCGGCAACTCGGGAGCCGAGATCGCATTGGAGGTGTCCCGCCGTCACCGGACCTGGCTGTCGGGGAGGGACACAGGGCACGAGCCTGTCCGAGCAGGAAGTGGGCCGGACCGGCTGGTCACCCCCCTGATGTGGTTCGTGGCCATGCACGTCCTGACGATGCGGACGCCCCTCGGCCGGAAGGTGCAAGGGATGTTCCGATCGAGAGGCATCCCTCTCGCGCGCGTCAGGCGGAAGGATCTCACCGCCGCCGGGGTCGAGCTCGTGCCGAGGACGGCGGGCGTCCTCAACGGCTTGCCGGCACTGGAGGACGGGCGGGTTCTCGACGTGGCGAACGTGATCTGGTGCACCGGATTCGCACCGGACTTCACGTGGATCAAGGTTCCAGTCTTCAACGAGGATGGGGACCCGGTGCACGATCGCGGGGTCGTGGAATCTGAGCCTGGTCTCTACTTCATCGGGACGTACTTCCTGTACGCGCTGTCGTCAATGCTGATCGGCGGGGTCGGAAGGGACGCCGAGCATGTCGCCAGGCACCTTGCCTCCCGCCAACCGACAGGCCGACCCGACTTACCAACGCCCGCGGGCGCGTGAACAGCGCCGAAGTGCGCGAGGTCGGCTGCCTGAGCTATGGGCGGTCGGCGACGTCACCGGCCGCGGCCCGTTCACCCACGTCGCCATGTACCAATCGCCTTCCGGTCCATCCTCGGCGAGCCCGGCGCCGCCGCGACGTATCACGCGCTGCCGCGCGTCACCTTCACCGACCCGGAGGTCGGCGCCGTCGGGCTCACCGAACAGCAAGCACGCGACGCCGGCATCGACGTCCGCACCGGCGTTGCGCAGGTACCGAGCTCCGCGCGCGGCTGGATCCACAAGGCCGGCAACGACGGCTTCGTCAAGCTCATCGAGGACGCGCGACGCGGCGTGCTCGTCGGCGCAACGAGCGCCGGGCCGGTCGGCGGCGAGGTTCTTGCCGGACTCCTGGTCGCCGTGCACGCGGCCGTACCCACCAGCACGCTGCGCGAAATGATCTACGCCTACCCGGACCTTCCACCGCGGGATCGAAGACGCCCTCCGCGACCTCGCCAGCTCCTGACTTGAGAAAGACAGTCGGTTATCAACCTCCTACCGCGGCACGGCCGCTCGGCCTCCCATCTCGTCGGCGGCGGACGCTCGCGGCTCGCCGAGCAGGAACCCGTCGCGTTCAGGCTCGTCCTCTTCTACCGCGGGACTCAAAGCTCGCACCGATCGGCCAGTTCATCGACATATTGTCGATCGACGTGTACGGCGATCCCGACCCAGCCGTCGTGGACCAACTTCGACAAAAGGGCGCAATGCTCGGCACCGGAACGGTGCGCGTGCAGAGGCTGCACGCCGGCTTCGCTCGCGTGCCGCTTGCCTAATGGCTAGCCCGAAGTTCCCCCCGCTGATCGGGGGGTAGTCATCGTTTGCCGTTGGTTCTGGGCCTTCGCGCGCCTCACTTAGCAGAGACGGTAGGCATGTAATTACGACCCGCCGGGCGGTTGTGGGCTCATATCCAAGTGACTTGAAGGATTAGCGGCTAGAATTGTCGGCATGTATGTGGCGCGGGTGCCGAACCGGGGGTCGCCGCCGGCGGTGCTGCTGCGGGAAAGCTACCGCGAGGGCGGGAAGGTGAAGAACCGCACGTTGGCCAACCTGTCCCGCTGGCCGGAGGACAAGGTTGACGCGCTGGCCCGGGTGCTCAAGGGGCTGCCGCCCCGTGTTGAGCTGGCCGAGGCGTTCGAGGTGGACCGCAGCCTGCCGCACGGGCACGTGGCCGCGGTGCTGGGTACCGCCCGCCGGCTCGGGCTCGAGCAGCTGCTCGACCCGGCCGAGTCGCGGATACGGGACCTGGTGACCGCGATACTGGTGGCGGGCGTGATCGAACCGGGCTCGAAGCTGGCGACCGCGCGCGGGCTGCGCGCCGAGACCGCGACCAGCTCGCTGGGCGAGGTGCTTGGGGTGTCCGGCTGTGACGAGGACGACCTGTACCAGGCGATGGACTGGGTGCTGGCCCGCAAGGACGGCATCGAGGCCGCGCTGGCCAAGCGGCACCTGGCCGACGGCACCCTGGTGCTCTACGACGTGTCCTCCGCCGCGTTCGAGGGGCACACTTGCCCGCTGGGCAAGATCGGGCATGCCCGCGATGGGGTGAAGGGTCGGCTGCAGATCGTCTACGGGCTGCTCTGCTCGACCGCCGGCATCCCGGTCGCGATCGAGGTGTTCGAAGGCAACACCGCCGACCCGAAGACCTTGGCCGCGCAGATCACGAAACTCAAAGAGAAGTTCGGGCTGACCCGCATCTGCCTGGTCGGCGACCGAGGCATGCTCACCACCGCCCGCATCGACGATGAGCTGCGCCCGGGCGGGCTGGACTGGATCACTGCGCTGCGCGCCCCGCAGATCAAGGCCCTGGTCGAGCAAGGGGCGATCCAGCTGTCGCTGTTCGACGAACACGATCTGTTCCAGATCACCAGCCCGGACTACCTCGGCGAACGGCTGGTGTGCTGCCGCAACCCGGCGCTGGCCGAGCAGCGCGCCGCCAAACGCGACGCCCTGCTGCACGCGACCGAGACCGAACTCGCCAAGATCGCCGCCACGACCCGGCGCGAGCGCCGCCCGCTGCGTGGCCAAGACACCATCGCACTCCGGGTCGGCACGGTGATCAACCGCTACAAGGTCGCCAAGCACTTCACCACCCAGATCACCGACGACGCCTTCACCTTCTCCCGGGACCAGGACAAGATCACCGCCGAGGCCGCCCTCGACGGCATCTACGTGATCCGCACCAGCCTGGACGAGCCCACCCTGCACCACGACCAGGTCGTGCTGCGCTACAAGGGCCTCGAAGACGTCGAACGCTTCTTCCGCACCCTCAACGGCGAACTGGACGTGCGCCCGATCCGGCACCGGCTCGCCGACCGGGTCCGCGCCCACGTGTTCCTGCGCATGCTGTCCTACTACATCGCCTGGCACATGAAACAGGACCTGGCGCCGCTGCTGTTCACCGACCACGACAAGCCCGCCGCAGCCACCACACGCCGCAACGCTGTCGCCGCCGCGCAACGCTCCCCGGCGGCGCTGCGCAAGGCCGCCCGCAAGCACACCGACCACGGCACCCCGGTGCACAGCTTCCCCAGCCTGCTCGCCGACCTGGCCACCGTCTGCGCCAACCACATCCAGCCCCTCGACCAGGCCCCCGCCTTCACCATGATCACCACGCCCACCCCGCTGCAGAGGCAGGCCCTCGAACTGCTCGGCGTCTCCCACCGGCACGGATACGCGTAGTCAGTACCACCAGCACCCGCACACCCCACACCCCCCGAAATCACAGGCCTACAAGGCCCCACAACCATCAGGCCAGGGGGAACTTCGGGCTAGCAGTTGTCCGGGTCGAAGATCCCAGTGCATCGCCGTGGCTCTGATGTCCTGCGCCGCCCAGACCAGCAGACTCACTGATTCAGCGGTCGTGATTGTCTGCGCGACCGCTGCGCAATGATCGTCAGCCGGCGCGGGTGTTCGGCTCGATACCGAGCTTGGGGCTATTCAGCTGACCGGACTAAGATGATGTAGTGGATGCGGTACGGCCGCGAGCTGGTGTGCACTATCCGAGGTCGGCCGGCGAGCTGCGCTCGTGGTTCGCGACCGATGCGGACTGCCTGGATTATCTGGACTGGCTGCGCTGGCCAGACGGCTTCGCCTGCCCGCGTTGTGGGTACACGGGCGGATGGCTGGTTGCCGATGGCCGGTACAAGTGCGTGGCCTGTGGGAAGCGGACGTCGGTGACCGCGGGGACGCTGTTCGACCGGCGCCGCACGCCGCTGACGGTGTGGTTCGAGGCGTGCTGGCTGTTCGCCTCGGGCAAGGACGGCATGTCGGCGTTGAGCCTGCAGCGCTCGCTGGAGATCGGCTCCTACGCGACCGCCTGGGCGATGCTGCACCGGCTGCGGTCGGTGCTGGTACGTCCGGGTCGCGATCGGCTCACCGGCACCGTGGAAGTCGACGAGACCTACGTCGGCGGTGAGGAGCCCGGGCTGCGTGGCGGGCGCGCCAAGGGCAAGAAAGTCCTGGTAGGAGTGGCGATCGAGGTGATCGAGCCGCGCGGGTTCGGGCGGTGCCGGATGCAGGTGCTCACCGACGCCTCCGCCGCGACGCTGCACGCGTTCATCACCGCGAACGTCGAGCCGGGAGCGCGAGTGATCACCGACGGCTGGCCGGGCTACCAAGGCATCGAACGGCTCGGCTACACCCACGAGCCGCGCAGCCAACGCGCCGCCCGTGCCCGCGGCGAGGACCCCGGCAAGCTGCTGCCCGGTGTCCACCGGGTCGCGTCGCTGGCCAAGCGCTGGCTGCTGGGCACCCACCAGGCCTCGGTCGAGGACGCCCATCTGCAGAGCTACCTGAACGAGTTCGTCTTCCGCTTCAACCGGCGCCGATCCCGCGCCCGCGGCATGCCCTTCTACCGCGTCCTCGAACTCGCCGTCGCCCACCCGCCGGTGCGCTACCGCGAGCTGGTGGCAGACCCGAAGCCCAAGCTTGTCCCGCCCAAGCCGCCGGGAGGAGGTGGCCACCCACCGAGCCTGGACCGGCCCCGCGCGGACCGCCCATGGCGCCGGGCGTCCAGCGCATTGGTCCGGTCAGCTGAATAGCCCTAACCCAGC
>CAWIUB010000014.1:0-46489 GCA_963839175.1 uncultured Actinomycetota bacterium | reverse complement strand
CGCTAGGCGAGGCTGATCCGCCCGGCCAGGTCGGCGGCGGTCGGCGGGTTCGCTCCACCTCGTTCACAGGTGATGGCCGCGGCCATGTCGCCCGGTCGACCACGCGGACTATCACCTCGTCGTCGATTCCGCCAGCGCACCCGGTTCAGTCGCTCCGACTTGGACGAGCGAGCTGAGCAGGCCGGACATGAGCGCGTCCCCGGCACCGACCGTGTCGACGAGCTCGATCGGCGGCGTGGGGCGATGCACCGGCCGTCGGCCGCCGCGATAGGTCGACGCCCCACCGGGACCCTTGGTGATCACAATGAGTCGAGCGCCGAGCCCGAGCCAGTCCGCCGCGACCCGATCGAGGGTAGCCCCCGGATACAGCCAGCCGACGTCCTCGTCGCTTGCCTTGACAACATGTGCCGTTGCGACGAAACGTTCGACGAGTTGCCGTCCCCGCTCGGGTGTGCCGATCAGCCTGGGCCGGACGTTCGGGTCGTAGCTGATCAGCACTTGGCCCCCTGCGTGCAGCGCGGCGACCGCGTCGGCGATCCGGGCGTCGCCGGGCGGAGTCCAACTGGCCAGCGAGCCGGTGTGCACCAGCGTGGCGTCCGCCGGGATTGCAGCGAGCTCTGCGGCCGTCCACTGCCAGTCGGCAGTTGCGTCCAGGTAGAAGTCGTACGAGGCGCGGCGCTGCTCGTCGAGCGACACGACCGCGAGCGTGGACGGCTCGACCGCGCGGGGCGCAGCGGCGAGGTCCACGCCGTTGTCCTGCGCATGCAATCGCAGTATTCGGCCGAACGCGTCGGTGGCCAGCCGGGCAAGCAGCGCGGTCGGGTGCTGGAGCCGGGCAAGCCCTACCGCCACGTTGAGCGGACTGCCGCCGGGATGCGCCACGAACGTCCGGTGGTCACCGGAGTCGACCAGGTCGACGAGGGCCTCACCGATCACCGTCAGCACGAGCCCGCACGTTACCGTCCAACCCGTGACCCTGATGCTCGTTGATGCCGCGGGACTGTATTTCAGGGCGTTCTACGGCGTGCCCGAGTCGACGACCGCGCCCGACGGCACGCCGATCAACGCGGTGCGTGGCTACCTCGACATGACCTCCACCCTGCTCGAACGCCGGCGGCCGACCCGGTACGTCGCCTGCCTCGACCTCGACTGGCGGCCAGCATTCCGGGTGGCGCTTGTGCCGTCGTACAAAGCCCACCGCCTGGCGCCCGACGGTGTGAACGAGGCGATACCCGACCCGCTCCTACGCCAGATACCGGTATTCCTCGACGTCCTGGCCGCGCTCGGGCTGGCTAGAGCCGGCGCCGAGGGGTTCGAAGCTGACGATGTGATCGCCACGCTCGCCGCGCGCGAGGACGGGCCGTGCGAGATCGTCACCGGTGACCGGGACCTGTTCGCGCTGGCCACCGAGCGGGTCCGGGTGCTCTACACCGGCAAGGGCGTGGCCAAGCTGGAGGACCTCGGCCCGGCCGAGATTCTCGAGCGCTACGGGATTCCAGCCGCCCATTACGCGGATTTCGCTGTGCTGCGCGGCGACTCAAGCGACGGGCTGCCCGGCGTGCCTGGCATCGGTGCCAAGACGGCCACCGCGCTGGTGGTGCGCTTCGGCGCGATCGAGCAGATCGTGGCGGCCGCGGACGCTGGGGCGGACGGCTTCCCGCCGGGCGCCGCCGCTCGCATCGGCGACGCGCGCGACTACCTAGCCGTCGCGCCGGCTGCGGTCCGCGGCCGCTTGGACGCCCTCGTGCCCGAGGTCGACGACCAGCTGCCAGGCGAGCCCGCAGACCCGGCGTTCTTGGTCGAGCTGGTCGATCGTTACGGGCTGGACCGGCCGATGAACCGGCTACTGTCCGTGCTGCGCCGACTGCGCGCCTAGTAGCGAGGTCTCAGCTGGCCGGCGTCCAAACGTAATCACCGTCGCTGCTCGTGACGTTCACGGTGATCTTCTTGCCGCCAGCGGCGGTACAGGTAAACGTCGTGCCGGTCTTGGCGTCCTCGCCGGACGGGCAGGAGACGTTTGTATAGTCGCCGCGGCCCTTGGACTGGTCCTGAATGGTCTTCTCGACCGCCGTGTGCGAGAGCTTCTTGGTGTAAAGGAACGACGGCTTGGTGAGCACCACGGTCACAGCGGCGATCGCAATGACGGCCACCGCGACGAGTGTCCCCCACAGCCAGCCGAGGGACCGGTGCCTCGCCGGCTCCTCGACAGCGGCTTCGTCGCGGGCCGAACCCGGCGGCTGGTACTGCTGGGTCGGGTAGGCGCCGGCCGGCGCGCCGTGGTCCTGCTGGCCGTAGCTCGGCTGGCCGTACGGCTGTTGGTACGCGGGCTGGCCGTAGGGCTGCTGCTGGGAGTACGGCGGAGGCGCGTACTGCGACTGGCCGTAGGGCTGCTGACCGTAGCCGGACGGCGGGTAGCCCTGCCCGTACGGCGGCTGGCCGTACGGCGACGGCGGCGCGGTGGGCCTTCCGTACTCTGTGTAGCCGGGCGGCAGGTAGCTGGGCGGCAGCGGCGGGCTGGGCGGCGGCTGGGTCGGCGCGTTCTGCGGGTAGGTCACCTGCGGCGGCTGAACCCGGGTCTCGTCCTGCGGGTTAGGGTCGGCGGCCAGCGGTGCCTGGACGGGCGGCATCACATGGGTCTGCTGCTCGTCCTCGCCGGGGCTGGGCCCAGCTGGCGGAGTCTGGCCGGTGAGCGCCGGGTCAGGCCGAGCGGGCCCTGCCGAAGGTGCTGTGCTCTCCGGCTGGGCACCCGGCGGGTACTGACCCGCTGGGTCCGTTTCGTCAGCCATAGGCACCTCGCAGTCGGTGTAGTCCCGGTCGATGCGACATACGGTAATAGCACGCCGGTGCAGGCGCTGCGCTCAGGCCGCCATACCCTGTGCAACCACCCCGTGGCGCACCGCCCGGGCGGCACGCCGAGCCTGGTCGGCGACCGGCGTGGTGGTGCCAGTGGGCGAGGGCGCCGAGGCGATCTGGTCGAGCAGATCGAGCAGCTGCTTGCACCACCGGACGAAGTCGCCCGCCGAGAGCTCCGAGCCGTGTTCCGCAGCGGCGGTGAGCACCTGATCGAGACCCTCCTGCCGGGCCCACCGATAGGCGGCCCAGACGAACCCGAGCTCTGGTTCGCGGCTGCGAAACAGCCCGAGCTCTGCCTCGGCGGCGCTGAGGTCCGCCCAGATCCGCACGGTTGCCGACAGCGCCGCGCGGATTGCTGAGGTGGGCAGCCGGTCAGCCGGCCGCTCGTCGCGACGCGCCTCGTACACCAATGTCGAGACCACGGCGGCCAGCTCGGGAGCGTCCAGGCCGTCCCACACGCCGGCGCGCAGGCACTCCGAGACGACTAGGTCGGACTCCGACCAGATGCGGGCGAGCCGACGTCCGGCGGGCGTCGTCTCGTCTGCGGCCAAGTACCCGCGGTCGTCCAGGAGCTGGCAGATCCGATCGAAGGTGCGTCCGAGCGACCCGGTGCGGCCGTCGATCCGCTGCCGCAAGCCCTGCTGTTCGCGGGCCAGTCGGGCGTAACGCTCGCCCCAGCGGGCGTGCGCCTCCCGGTCCGGGCAGCGATGACACGGATGGGCTCGCACCGCGGCCCGCAGCCGGGTGACCTCCTCGTCGTCCGCGATGGTTGTGCCGGCCCGGCGGTTGCGTTTGGGCTGCGGTGCGTCGATCGAACGTAACGTCGAGGCGAGGTCGCGCCGGGCCTGTGGCGATCGGTGATTGAAGTTGCGGCCGACACGGACCTTGCCTACCGGCTCGACGGGTGTAGGGAAGTCGATGAGCGACAGCCGCCCGGCCCAGCGCCCCTCGGTGAGCAGCAACGGTCGTGGATCGTCGTTTGACCCGTGCCCGATCCCTGGGTCCAGGACGACGGCCAAGCCAGCCCGCCGGCCGGCCGATACCCGGATGACGTCGCCGACCTGCAGCTGCTCCAGCGACGCGGCGACCGCGCCCCGCCGAGCCTGGGCGCCGGCGCGGGAGATCGCGGCCTCCCGATCGGCGAGTTCGCGCCGCAACGTCATGTACTCGTCGATGTCGCCGCGATCGCAGCGCATCTGCGCGGCGTACTCGGCGAGCTGTGCCTCGTTGCGCTTGATCTGCTGAACCAGACCGCTGACCGCGCGGTCGGCTTGGAACTGCGCAAAGGATGCCTCCAACAGGTTGCGAGACGCGGATCGCCCCAACTGCCCGACGAGGTTCACCGCCATGTTGTACGACGGCCGGAACGACGAACGCAGCGGATACGTGCGGGTCGAGGCAAGGCCCGCCACCCGAGCCGGGTCGATCTCGGGGCTCCAGAGCACGACGGCGTGCCCCTCGACGTCGATGCCCCGCCGCCCGGCCCGGCCGGTGAGTTGGGTGTACTCGGCCGGCGTCACGTCGGCATGCGTGTCGCCGTTGAACTTCGAGAGCCGTTCCAGGACGACCGTGCGGGCTGGCATGTTGATACCCAGCGCCAGCGTCTCGGTAGCGAACACGACACGCACCAGGCCGCGGACGAACAGCTCCTCGACGCTTTCCTTGAACGCGGGAATCAGTCCGGCGTGGTGCGCGGCCAAACCGCGGCGCAGGCCGTCCAGCCAGTCCCAATAACCGAGAACGTCGAGGTCGGCACTCGGGATTTCGGCGGTGTGCCGTTCCGCGACGACCGTGATCTCGTCCCGTTCGCCTGGCTGGGTGAGCCACAAACCGGCATGGACGCACTGCTGCACCGCGGCGTCGCAGCCGGCGCGGCTGAAGATGAAGGTGATCAGCGGCAGCAACGCTTCGCGGTCGAGCCGGATGATCACGTCCGGCCGGTGCAGCGGCCGCCAACCGCGCAGCGGGCGCCGTTCCCGCGACCGAGACCCGGGATCGAGATAGCGCATCCGTTCGGTGATGTGACGCTTCAGCTCCGGGTTGACGACACTCGGTTCGGCGGACCCGCCCACGACATTCTCGGCGGAGCCGCCCACGACATTCTCGGCGGAGCCGAACAGATCGAACAGCCGGTTGCCGACCAGGACGTGCTGCCACAGCGGTACCGGGCGTTCCTCGTGCACGACGACATGGGTGTGGCCGCGCACCGACACCAGCCACTCGCCGAATTCCTCCGCGTTGGACACGGTGGCCGACAGGGATACCAGCCGCACCGCCGCAGGCAGGTGGATGATCACCTCTTCCCACACGGCACCGCGGAAGCGGTCGCCCAGGTAGTGCACCTCGTCCATCACGACGTAGCCGAGCCCGTCCAGCGCGGTGCTGCCCACGTAGAGCATGTTGCGCAACACCTCGGTGGTCATCACGACGATCGGCGCATGAGCATTGACTGAGTTGTCACCGGTGAGCAGGCCGACCTGCGCGGTGCCGTGCCGATCGACCAGATCGTTGTACTTCTGGTTGGACAACGCCTTGATCGGTGTCGTGTAGAAGCACTTCTGGCCGGTGGCGAGCGCCAGGTGAACGGCGAACTCGCCGACGACGGTCTTGCCGGACCCGGTGGGTGCGCAGACGAGCACGCTGAAGCCGTCCGCGACTGCGGTACATGCCTCGACTTGAAACGGATCGAGCTCGAACGGGTAACCGGAGCGGAAGTCCCCGACCGCCGGGTGCCGAGCACGCACCCTGGCTGCTGCGAATCGGTCCGCCGGCGACGAGCCGACCGGGGCGGACATAGCTCTACCTTACGGTTGCCGGGTGAGAAGCTTCTCCGTCGACGCCGTGCTGTTCGACCTGGACGGCACCCTGGTCGACTCGTCGGCCAGCGTCGCGCGGGCGTGGCGGAGGGTCGCCACCGAGCTGGATACCCCGATCGAGCGGTTCGAGCCGTATATGCACGGGATTCCCGCGCCGCAGGTCTTCGCGGCCGTCACCCCGTGGCTGGCGAGCTCGCGAGCAGCTGTGCTGACGAACCGGATGCTCGCCGAGCAGGCGTCCGACACTGGAGATGTCGTGCCGCAGCCTGGTGCGCTCGCCGCGATCGATGGATTGCCCACGAGCCGCTGGGCGATCGTCACCAGTGCCGACCGCCAGCTGGCTCGCGCGCGTATCCGCGCGGTCGGCTTGCCGCTGCCGCGGGTGCTCGTCACCGCCGAGGACGTCGCAGTGGGCAAGCCTGATCCGGCCTGCTATCTGCTGGGCGCCCAGCGCCTCGGTTACTCAGCCGGGGGCTGCCTGGTCGTCGAGGATGCCCCGGCCGGAGTCGCGTCCGGCCTGGCTGCTGGCATGACGGTGCTGGGAGTGCAGACCACCTACCGCGCACTCGAGGACGCGACGGTGAGTACTCCGGATCTGTCGTTCGTCGACCTGCACGCAGACCGGCGTGGCGTACATGTCGTGGTCGGATGCGATCAGGTCGCCTGTCCGTAGCAGCGCTCCACGTGCAGCCGCAGCACGAGCCGCTTGTCGCGCACCATCGCCTGGCGGTACTCGTCCCAGTCGGGGTGTTCACCACGGATCGCGCGGTAGTAGTCGACGAGCTCCGCGACGGTGGCATCGTGCGGGTCGGTCGCCACGGGCGTGAGCTCCGCGGTGCCCTCGGCAACCGTGTAGCTCCAGAAGTCCGCTGATGTGACGTGCAGGCTGGCGCGGGGATCCCGGCGCAGGTTGCGCGTCTTGGCGAGCGGATCCCTGATCGAGATTCGCGCCAGGCGGGCTGGCGGGTCGTAGAAGTGAGTGACGTTCGACAGCTGCGGCCGGCCGTCGCGTTTGATGGTGGCGAGCACGCTGCGGCTGACTTTGGTCAGCAGCCTCTCGAGTGCATCGTCGGCGCCCATGGCCAGACAACCCCACCGTCCTCGCCGCCTATTCCACCGGGGGAACCAGCACGTCGATGGCGTTGGGAACGCAGGTGACGGCCTGCGGCAGCGGGCCGATCCGCTCGCCGTCCGCGTAGGCCACCGTGTCGGGCGCGTCGATGACCACGCGCTGGGCGACGTGTGTGGTGACCGCGGGGTGGCCGATGTGGCCGGCGCGCGGGAGCGTCGGCGCGATGCGCGCTAGGGTCGTGCGGCTCACCGGGCCGACGAGGGTCACCGCGAATGTTCCGTCGTCCATGCGTGCATCCGGCGTGATCAGCTTGCCTCCGCCGTACTGGGGTGCATTGCCTATCGCGACCAGCGTGGCCGCCACCTCCAGCCGTCGATCGTCCAGGCAGACGGTGAACGGGCGGGGACGCAGCCGCAGCAACTCGACGGCGATCGCCACATCGTACCGGCGCGGCCCGCGGGGCCAGTGCATCCGGTTGGCCCGCTCGGTGACCGCCGAATCGAATCCCGCGTACAGCACCCCACCCCACCAGCACCCGTCGTCGGTGCGGCCGAGATCGATCCGCCGCGTCGAGTCCGCTGCCAACGCGGCCGCGGCGGCGTCGGCCGCGGCGAGCGGGTCACGTGGCAGGCCGAGCACGTCGGCGAGGTCGTTGCCCGTTCCGGCGGGGAGGATGCCGAGCGGTGTGGGGGTTCCGGCAAGCGCCTGCAGAGCCAGATGCACGATGCCGTCGCCCCCCAGCACGACCACGGCGTCGTGCTGCCGGGCGCCGGCCAGCAGCCGGGCCGAGTCCGCTGCGGACGACCCGGCCAGCCGGGTGAGCGTGCAGGCCTGCGATAGGCGAGTGGCTACGGCATCGGCGACGCGCGCGGCCCGTCCGACGCCGGACGCCGGGTTGACGACCAGCGCGACCCGGCGGCTCAGGTGGTCTCGCCCCACGGCTCGTCGACGCGGCGCGGGATCGGGTCGATCCGGGACGGAACGTCGTCATCGAGTTGCCGGGCGGCGCGTTCGGCGGCCTTGCGGCGGGCCTTGCGCTTGTCGTGCACCACCGCGACGATCACCGCGGCCTCGTAGAGCAGGCACATCGGTACGGCCATGGCGCACATGGTGAACGGGTCGGTGCTGGGTGTGGCAACGGCGGCGAAGAGGAAGATCAAGAAGATCGCGACGCGCTGTGACTTGCGCAGCCACTTGGCTGGCAGGGCGCCCGCAAGGTTGGCCATGACGACGATGAGCGGCAGCTCGAAGGCCGCCCCGAAGACCACGAGCATCAGCACGACGAACGACAGGTAGCTGCTCACGTCCAGCAGGGCTGACGTGCCTGGCCCGGCCGATCCAATAAGCACCTGTAAGCCCTTGCTCAGCACCACGTAGGCCAAGCCGACGCCGGCCGCGAAGAGCACCGACGAGACGCCGACGAAGATCATCGTGTACTTGCGTTCGCTCTTGCGCAGGCCGGGGGTGATGAATGCCCAGATCTGGTAGAGCCACAGCGGACTGGTGATCACAGCCCCCGCGATGACCGCCACCTTCAGCCGCGTGGTGAAGCCGGCGAGCGGCTGGGTGAAGATCAGCGTGCACTCACCTGTGCCGCTCGCCGAATACCGGCGGCTGGGGGGCAGCCGGCAGTACGGCTGCTTGAGGATGTCGAGGATTTGCGGGTAGAAGATCCATCCGACGACGGCACCAGCTGCCACGATGACGGCGATCACGACTAGCCGCCGGCGCAGCTCGCGCAGGTGGTCCAGCACGGACATGCGCCCCTCGGGGTTGCGGGCCCGGCGGCGCAATCGCGGAAATCTGGCCATCCGGCTAGTTGCCTGGGCGCAGCGCGGCTGCGCGCTGCCGCGCCGACCGGAGCTGCACTTGAACCCGCGTCAGATCCGCGCGCAATCGGTCCAGCTGCGCCAGGTCGCGCCGCAACCGCGCGGACTTCCAAGCGATCTCGTAACCGCAGGAACCCAGCACGACAACCGCCACCAGGACGGCGAATCCCCACGCCGCGACGACCAGCCAGAGCACGGCTGCGACTCTACTTGCCCGCCATCGAGTAAGCGCGCAGCGCAGCAGCGGCCTCGGCCCGGATCGACTCAGCGAGCCATTCCGGCGACAGCACGCGGACCTCGCCGGCCGAACCGAGGGCCAGGGCGCTGACCCACGCGGGGTCCGCGACCCGCAAGCTGATACGGCGTTCGCCGTCGACCAGGCCGTCGTCCTCGACCGGGTAGTAGTCCGCCATCCACCAGTAGGCCGGTTCGATACGCAGCACCACGAGCAGATGCTCCGGCGCGGGTGTGTAGACGCCGGATTGCAGGTCGCGCAGCTCGGCCTCGGCTGGGGGCCGTGCCGGCTCGTCGAGCACATCCGCCCGTTCGATCCGGTCGACGCGAAACACCCGCATGCCCTCCGCCCGGCGGCACCAGGCTTCCAGGTAGCTTCGCCCGTCCAGCTCGAAGATCCTCATCGGGTCGACGGTTCGCTCGGTCGTCTCGTCTCGGGTGGCCGTGTAGTACCGCAGCCGCACCGCTCGGCCCGTCTCGATCGCCCGTTGCAGCACCGGCTCCAGCCGCGATACCGCGTCGAGTTCGACCGTGACGGTCTCGGCCGCTACCGATCCGCCCGCTGCCGTCTCGACCTTGGCGAGAGCCCGTTCGACGGCGTCGCGGTCGGTTAGTCCCGGCGTTTCGGCCAGCGTGCGCAATGCGACCACGAGCGCGAGCGCCTCCTCGCCGGTCAGCCGCAACGGACGGGTGATCCCGGCGTCGAAGATCACCGAGACGGTGTCGCCGTCGAACGACAGGTCGATCAGATCACCCGGACCGTGGCCCGGGAGCCCGCACATCCACAGCAGCCCCAGATCGCGGCGCAGCTGGTCCTCGCTGACCTCGAAGTCCGCGGCCGCATCGGCGATCGGGATGCCCTGATGGGCCTGCAGGTAGGGCACCAGCGCCAGCAGCCGCGGTAGGCGCTCGCGCTCACCGGTCATTGCCGGTCCCGGCGACGGTCCGTAACCGCTCGGCGACTGCGTCGATCAGGTCAGGCGGTTCGAGAACCTGCGCGCTCGTCCCGGCACCGGCGATGATCCCAGCGATCGTCCGCACGTCGGTGAACGTGATGGTGAGCACGCCGTGCTCTTCGGCGTGCGCGAGCCGCCGCAGGCGGCCTGCCCGGCTGCCGTTCACTCTGATGCGGGCCCGTCGGTCGGCCTCGGACGGCCGTCTGGCGACCATGCCGAGCAGGTCGACGTCCGGGGGCCGCCCGAATGCCCCGGCCTCCCCGAACACCTCGACCGGGCCGACAACGCGGGACAGCCGGAAGCTGCGGCCCTCGCCCCGATCCCGGTCGAGTCCCGCGACATACCAGCGCCGCCTCCACGACAGCACGCCCCATGGCTCGATCGTGCGGCGCTCGGGGACCGAGGAACCGGACTTGAGATAGTCGAAGCGCACGGCGCGGGCGTTGCGCGCCGAATCCAGCAGCGCGGGCAGCGACGGGTCGCTCGCGTCGACGTGGGGGAAGGCACCCGGCGTCCCGGCCGCCTCGACGTCGGTGCCGCCGGCCCGCAGCTTGATCAGCGCGTTGCGTGCCTGCGTCCCGAGCGTCGCGGACTGCCACAGCCGGGCGGCGAGCCCCACCGCGGCCGCCTCGGCCGGGTCGAAGTGGATCGGCGGCAACTCGTAGCTGCGCCGGGTGATGCGATATCCGTCCTCGGTGTCGAAGATGCTGTTGCGGCCGGTTTCCAGTGGGACGCCAAGATCGCGAAGTTCGGCCTTGTCCCGCTCGAACATGCGCTTGAACGCTTCGTCCGTCTTTGGATCGCCGTCGGCGGGCTCGTAGCCGGGGATCGCGTCGCGGATCCGCTCGGCGCTCAGGAACTGCCGGGTCGAGAGCAGGCAGATGACCAGGTTCACGAGCCGTTCCGCTCGCCGCGCCGCCATGTCCTCGAAACTAATGTGCAGGCGCGCCCGCCGGGTGGCGGCTCGCCTGGTTGTCGCGGACGGCATACCACGATCATTGCGGATCCGTCGCAGCCTGCGCACCCTCGCTGCTCGGGCGATCTTGAGGGTGACGTTGAGCCACATGGAGCCTGTTGCAAAATGGCCGAACGCCGACTGCGGGACCGAGAGTTCGCCGTTGGGGCGAGGCAGATTTGGTCGGTCGTATCGCATTCGGTCGGCTGCGACGACTTGGGAGCTTCACGCTCAGCAGACGGCCCGGCCGCGCGTCGATTACGCAACAGGCTCCACATGACTCGATCTGCGCCTCAAGATCGCCGGGAAACACCCTGCGCGCGGTCCGCCTGCTCTACATGGAGGCGATGAGCTTCTCGACGCGCTCGTCAACGCTGCGGTACGGGTCCTTGCACAAGACGGTCCGCTGCGCCTGGTCGTTCAGCTTCAGGTGTACCCAGTCGACGGTGAAGTCGCGGCGCTTTTCTTGGGCCCGCCGGATGAAGTCCCCTCGCAGCCTGGCCCGGGTCGTCTGCGGCGGGACGTTCTTGGCTTCGAAAACGGCCAGGTCGCTCGTCACCCGGTCGATCGCGCCGCGCTGTTGCAGCAAGTAATACAGGCCGCGGCCCCGCTGGATGTCGTGGTATGCGAGGTCGAGCTGCGCCACACGCGGCGAGGACAGCGCGAGATCGTGCTTGGTACGGTACCGCTCGATCAGCTGGTATTTGGTGGCCCAGTCGATCTCCCGGTCGATGGTCGACAGGTCGCCAGTCTCGACCGCATCGAGGGTGCGGCCCCACAGTTCCAGGACCCGTTTCGCCGAGTCGTCGCTGCCGGACCGTTCGATGAAGTCGACGGCTCGGCTGTAGTACTCGCGCTGGATCTCCAGTGCGGACGCGGTCCGCCCCGCGGCCAGCCGCACCGGGCGGGTGCCCGTGAGGTCATGCGAGATCTCGCGGATGGCCCTGATCGGGTTCTCCAGCGTCAGGTCGCGGAACGTCACGCCGTGCTCGACCATGCGCAGCACCAGGTCGGCTGCTCCGACCTTGAGCAGCGTGGTGCACTCGTTCATGTTCGAGTCGCCCACGATGACGTGCAGGCGGCGATACCGCTCGGCGTCCGCGTGCGGTTCGTCGCGGGTGTTGATGATCGGACGCGACCGGGTGGTCGCCGACGACACGCCCTCCCAGATGTGTTCGGCCCGCTGGCTGATGCAATACACGGCGCCACGCGGGGTCTGCAGCACCTTGCCGGCGCCGCAGATCAGCTGCCGGGTCACCAGGAACGGGATGAGGACGTCGGCGAGCCGGCTGAATTCGCCATGCCGGCCGACCAGGTAATTCTCGTGACAGCCGTAGGAGTTGCCGGCCGAGTCGGTGTTGTTCTTGAACAGGTAGATGTCGCCGGCGATGCCTTCGTCGTGCAGTCGCTTCTCGGCGTCGACCACCAGCCCTTCGAGGATCCGCTCCCCCGCCTTGTCATGTGCAACAAGCGACGGTAGCGAGTCGCATTCGGGCGTGGCGTACTCGGGGTGGCTGCCGACGTCGAGGTAGAGGCGTGCACCGTTGCGCAGGAAGACGTTGGACGAGCGGCCCCAGGAGACCACGCGCCGGAAAAGGTAGCGCGCAACCTCGTCGGGCGACAGGCGCCGCTGCCCACGGAACGTGCACGTGACGCCGTACTCGTTCTCGATCCCGAAGATGCGCTTGTGCACCAGTCCACCCTATGCGGCCCATGCGTCCACAGGGGCGAGAGGGCGAGCCGGATCTCACACCGGCAGTTGCAGCACATCCGTCCCGGCAGCCGTCCGGATCACGATGCGGGTGATCTCGTCGCGGCGCAGCGAAGTCCCGGTGTCGAACGTCGTCACGCCACCGGTCACCAGCCGCCAACTGCCGAGATCATGCTTCTGCCCTGCCCGGTCGACCGCGACGAGGGAGTATGCGGCGTTCGACGGGTAGGCCCAGCCCTGCTCGTAGCTGCACTTGAGCTCGATGCTGGTACCCCAGGGGACGGCGCGGATGTCGGCGGTTGCTCGCATCGGGGACGCGGCGATGGACTGCATCGCGACCGGGTGACCGCCTACGCCGCTATCGGCACGCGCGAAAAAGACGGTGATGACGACGAGGCAGGCTGCCACCGCCGCGGCGATGCCGCCCGCGTACCACCGACGCCGCAGCTTCGTCCGGCGAACCTCCCGAAGCAGTTGCGGCAAGAGCGTCGGCGGCGGTGCCGGGGCTGTGACGAGGTCGTTGGGATCGTCGACGGTGCCGAGCAGGACCGGCAGCCGGCCGAGGGAACGCACCGAGGCGGCGCACGAATCGCAGGTCGCGAGGTGCCGCTCGTATGCCTGGCGGTCCTCATCGGACAGCGCGCCGAGGATGTAGGCGCCGTCGAAGTCGGCAAACGGATCGTCGTGGTTGCTCATGTCAGGCCTCCTATCTCCTCGAGCGCTAGCCGCAGGGCGTGCAGCGCGTAGTGCGTACGGGACTTCACGGTGCCGGGCGGGATGCCCAGCCGGGACGCGGCTTCGGCGACCGACGAGCCCCGGTAGTAGCACTCAAGTAGCACCTGACGGTGTTCGGCCGACAGTGCGCGGAGCGCGTCCGCGACCACCGCGCCGGTCGCCCGCCGTTCGGTGTCGTCCTCGACCGACTGCTCGGGCGGCTGGGCGGTGACGTACTCGGGCCGGATCTTGGCCGCTCGCCAGTCGTCGATGACAATTCGCTTGGCGACCGTGAACAGCCACCCGCGAGCAGATGTCCGGGACTGGTCGAGCACGCCGGAGTGCCGCCACGCACGCAGCATCGTCTCCTGCACGACGTCCTCCGCGCGCGCCCGATCGCCGCCGGTCAGGTTGACGACATACGCCCACAACGCGCCTGCGTGCTGGTCGTGCAGGGCGCGCATCAGGTCGGCCTCGCTCGCCCCCACTCCGCCTCCGCTCGGTACCACGGTGCACGTTGTCACCCGGTTCACCTACGAGTGTGGCGCGAGTGCAGCGCGCTGAGCGAGCCCGCCAGGCTCACCCGGCACAGCAAAGCCACGACGCCGAAGACGATGGCGACGATCTCGGCGACCTCCGCGAGGATCTGCGGCTGACCTGTCGCCGTTTCGTGCACGCCGAACAGGCCGTGGATGACCGAGGTCCAGAACGCGACGAGGGTCGCCGCACCGAATCCGATCGCCGCCAACGCGGATAGCCAATGTCGCCAGCAGATCACCAGTACGGCTAGCAGCAGCCCGCCCACGGCGTTCAGCATGAACAGCGGGCCGATGGTTGCGATGTCGCGGAATCCGCCCGTGTACCACAGGTCGAAATGCACGTCAGCCGAGACGACAACCCCGATGCCGGCCAATGCGCGGGCCACCGTTTCCAGTCGCTCCGTCCGACGGCGCGCGACGCCAGCAACAACGACGCCGATGGCGGAGTCGGCAACCTCGGTCACGGTTCCTCCCTTCATCCCTAACACGGCCGGGCAGGCGCACTGGTTCACCGCGGCGCCGAAATGAACCGGGGAGACGGCTGGCACGTACTGGCGGGAGAATCCAACTCGGCCCGCCCCAAACCAGGAGGACCTGATGTCCATCGATGCCGAACTGTCCCGCCGCGCGGTGATCGTCGTCGGCGCCACCGGCGCGGGCGCTGCATTGCTCGCGGCGTGCAGCTCATCCGGGAGCGGCGCAGCCCGGACGAGCGCTGCGGCAACGAATGCCACGACCACAGGTGAGGCGGCGGCGACGGGTGCCGCGGCGACTACCGGTCCGCCGCAGAGCGCGGCGTCGTCAGGGGCTGCGGCTGGGCTGGCACAGCTATCCGACATCCAAGTCGGCCAGGCGGTGTCAGCCACTGTTGACGGGAAGCCGGCGATCATCGCGCGTCCGACCAGCGACACGGCGGCGGCCTTCAGCGCCATCTGCACGCACATGGGCTGCACGGTGGCCCCGGCCGGAACGCAACTGCACTGTCCATGTCACGGGTCGAAGTACAACGCAACGACCGGTGAGGTTATTCAGGGACCGGCGCCGCGGGCGCTGGCCAAGATCGACGTCCACGTGGTGGGTGGCGAGGTGGTCGCGGGCGCATAGCCAGAGCCGGGTCAGGCCGAATCGGCAGGGGGGGCCTCGGGCTCGTCGTCGGAGCCGTGGCGGGGTGTGGGCGGTCCCTCTTCGTCGTGTGGCGGGGTATCGGCGGGCGCCGAAGCTACGGTGCCACCGCTCGGCTGGGAAGGGAGCAGGGCGGTGAGCGCGGCGCCGGTGATTCGCCGGAATTTTCGGGTTGCCCGATTGCGGTCGAGGACCGCGACCTCGAGCTGGCTCGCCGGCAGGACCCGAGGCTCGCCGTTGCCGCTCACCGAACCCAACGCTACAACGGCCACGGCGAGCGCCTCGCGCAACGGGAGGCCCGCCTGGTACGTACGGCGCAGGGACGTCGTCAGGGCCTCGGCCTGGCCACCCATCACGAGGAACTGGGGCTCGTCAACAATCGTCCCGTCATAGGAAAGCCGGTACATCTGGTCGTCCGCAGCGGTGGGGCCGACCTCCGCCACGCACAACTCGACCTCGTACGGCTTCTGCTGCTCCGTGAAGATCGTGCCGAGCGTCTGGGCGTACGCATTGGCCAGGCCGCGGGCCGTGACGTCACGCCGGTCGTAGGAGTACCCACGAAGATCTGCGAGCCGGATCCCGGCCACCCGGAGATTCTCGAACTCGTTGTACTTGCCGACGGCCGCGAACCCGATCCGGTCGTAAATCTCGCTGACCTTGTGTAAGGCGGAACTGGCGTTCTCCGCGACGAACAGCACGCCGTCGGAGTAGGTCAACACGGCGACGCTGCGGCCACGGGCGATTCCCTTGCGAGCATATTCCGAGCGGTCGCGCATGATCTGCTCGGCTGAGGCATAGAACGGGATCGACACGGCCGGGTCCTCTCTCGCGGTTCTCGCTGCGCTGTGCGTGCTCAGGAGCCGGGACGCTCGGTGCGGTCGGTCACGATGGCCCGGACGACCAGGTCGAGTTCGTTGTCGGCGATGCGACTTGCGCCCTCGGCGGTGACGACCATCACGACCGGGAAGATCCGTCGAGTCAGGTCCGGGCCGCCGGTAGCCGAGTCGTCGTCGGCCGCGTCGTAAAGCGACTCGACTGCGACGCGGATGGCCTCGGCCCGGCCGAGCCCGGGTCGCCAGAGCTTCTTCAGCGAGCCCTTGGCGAACAGCGATCCCGATCCGATCGACTCGTAGAACTGCTCCGGGTAAAGGCCGCCCGCGACGTCGAAGCTGAAGATGCGTCCCCCGTTGGCAGGGTCGTCGGCGTCGACGTCGAAGCCGGCAAACAGCGGCACGACGGCAAGACCCTGGATCGCCTGGCCAAGGTTGCCCCGGATCATCGTGGCGAGCCGATTTGCCTTGCCGTCGAGGGTCAGCTCGGTGCCCTCGATCTTCTCGTAATGCTCGAGTTCGACTTTGTACAGCTTGACGATCTCGATCGCGAGCCCCGCCGTGCCGGCGATGCCGACCAGCGTGTAGTCGTCCGAAGCGAAGACCTTTTCGATGTCCCGCTGGGCGATGAGGTTGCCCGCAGTGGCGCGGCGGTCACCGGCCATCACCACGCCGCCGTCGAAGACCGCAGCGACGATGGTGGTCCCGTGCGGGACGAGTTCCTGCTGCCCAGCTCGCGATCGGGGCAGCAGCTCAGGTGCGGCAGCGGCCAGGAACTCGGTGAACGACGAGGATCCCGGGGAGATGGCGAAATTTAGCAGCCCGGTATTGGTCCCGCGGTCGAGGTTCACGTCGCTCCTTGTCGGTGAGGCCCGTCGAGTCGACCCTACCGATCAGGTTGCGGGTCGGCGGCTAGGCGCTGCGACGTTCCCCGTCGGGCACCCGATCCTCGTCGGGAACGACGTGCCAGCCGAGGCGCGCGACTGGTTCAGATTTATAGAAGCGCCTACTCCCCCCCTTTTTGGACGAAGCTCCTCACGAAATCTTCTGCATTCGTTTCGAGGACGTCATCGATCTCGTCGAGGATCGCATCGACGTCCTCGGTGAGCTTCTCGTGGCGCTCGGCGACCTCCGAGGCGGTTTCGGCCTCGACCTCGTCGACGTCGTCGGGTTGGCGTTGGGGTCGACTCTGACCGCTGTCGTGAGTAGGCATGCGATGTCTCCCTCGATCGGACCGCACCTCACCCTAGCTCGCAGGTGTGACGTTTTCGCGTCAGCGGGGCCCGATGAGGGCGTCGATCAGCGCAGCCGCCGTTGGGCAGCGATCCAGCAGCTCGCCGACGTGCGCGCGCGTCCCCCGCAGCGGCTCCAGAGTCGGCACGCGCACCAGCGAGTCGCGGCCAACGTCGAAGATGACCGAATCCCACGACGCGGCGGCCACGGACGGGCCGTAGCGGCGCAGGCACTCGCCCCGGAAGAAGGCCCTGGTGTCCTCGGGAGGGTCGCCCATCGCCGACGCGGCCGCGCCCGGCGGCAGTAACGTCTGCATGGCGCCGCGGCCGACGAGCCGGTGGTAGAGACCCTTCTCCGGGCGGACGTCCGCGTACTGCAGGTCGATCAGCTGCAGGCGCGGCGAGTCCCAGTCCAGGTCGTCGCGGTCCCGGTAGCCGTTGAGCAGGCGCAGCTTGGCAACCCAGTCGAGCTCCCCGGCCAGCTGCATCGGGTCGGTCTGCAGCCGGACCAGCACCGACTCCCACCTATCGAGAATGTCCCGGGTCTGCTCGTCGGCGTCATTGCCGTAGCGATCGTCGACGAACTTGCGCGAGCGGTCGAGGTACTCCCCTTGCAGTTGCAGCGCAGTCAGCCGTCGGCCGTCGGCGAGCCGGATCTCGTGGGTCAGCGAGGGGTCGTGGGAGACGTCATGCAACTCGCGTACCGGCTGGGCGATCGTGAGGTCGTCGGGCAGAAACGCGTCCTCGATCATGGCGAGCACGAGTGAAGTCATGCCGACTTTGAGGTAGGTCGAGATCTCGGACAGGTTCGCGTCGCCGATGATCACGTGCAACCGCCGGTACCGGTCGGCGTCGGCATGCGGCTCGTCGCGGGTGTTGATGATCGGGCGTTTGAGGGTCGTCTCGAGGCCGACCTCGACCTCGAAGAAGTCGGCGCGCTGGGTGAGCTGGAAGCCCGGGGTGCGCCCGTCCTGCCCGATGCCAACGCGTCCCGCGCCACAGATGACCTGGCGAGAGACGAAAAACGGGACGAGGTGCCGCACGATCGCCACGAACGGGGTCGTCCGGCTCATCAGGTAGTTCTCGTGCGCGCCGTAGGAGGCGCCCTTGTTGTCGGTGTTGTTCTTGTAGAGGTTGATGGGCGCGCTCACGCCGGGCATGGACGCGACCCGTCGGGCGGCCTCGGCCATCACCAGCTCCCCGGCCTTGTCCCACTTCACCACATCGAGCGGCGACGTGACCTCGGGCGTGGAGTACTCCGGATGGGCATGGTCGACGTAAAGGCGCGCGCCGTTGGGCAGGATCACGTTGGCCATCCCGGCGTCTTCCTCGGCCTCGATGAACTCCTGGGCGACCCCACCGGGCACTCCCCCGCCGAGTTCGAACCCGCGGGCGTCCCGCAGGGGCGACTCTTCCTCGAAGTCCCAGGCGGCACGCCGGGCGCGCCCGGCGGCCAACGTGCTCGCGTACGCGTTGACGATCTGCGCGGAAAGCAGCATGGCGTTCGCAGCGGGCTGACCGGGCAGGCTGACGCCGTACTCGATCTCGGTTCCCATCACCCTGCGCACCGTCACGCGTCAAGGCTACGTCCCCGGCTGCAGACCACCTGTTCTTCGTGACGCATCTGGCTGCGCCAACGAGGGCTCCGAGTCGTGGCGGGGCTGAAGGGATTCGGGATGACGGGCAATGCGCCGGCAGCGGTCAGCTGGCTCAGCGACGCGTCACTGCGGCTGTTCGAGGCCCAGATTGTGCGGGCGGGGACTCTGCCGAGCTCAGTCCACCAGGAGCTTGACCACAGCGATCAGCCCGACGACGACGATCACCGCCCGCAGCACCGCGGCCGGTAGCCGGCGGCCAACCCGCGCCCCGATCACCCCGCCGGCCATCGATCCTGCCGCGATCAGCGCCGCCGCGGCACAGTTCACGTGGCCGGTGAACACGAACACGACCGCAGCGACTCCGTTTACCAGACCGGCGAGCAGGTTCTTCAGGCCGTTGATCCGCTGCAGCGTTTCGTCCAGCAGCAGCCCAAGGATGGCGACTAGCAGGACGCTCTGCGCCGCGCCGAAGTAGCCGCCGTAGACGCCGGTGACGAAGGTGAGCAGCCACAGCAGCGGGGTGACCGCGGTGCCGCCGTGGTGGCCGGCCACAGCCAGCCGGCGGGACAGCCACGGCCCGGCAATCACCAGGGCGACGCCCAGCCCGACCAGTGCGGGCACGATCGCGTCGAATGCAGCCGATGGCAGGACCAGCAGCAGCACCGCTCCGCCCAGCCCGCCGAGGACGGACGCGGTGCCCAGCCGCACCGCCCGCCCACGTTGGCCAGCGAGCTCGAGCCGATAGCCATAGGCACCGACTAGCGACCCCGGCGCAAGACCGACGGTGTTTGACACGTTGGCCGAGATTGGTGTGAGGCCGATCGCGAGCAGCGTCGGGAACGTGATCAAGGTCCCTGATCCGACGATGGTGTTGATCGTGCCGGCCGCGACACCGGCGACGCAGACCAGCACCGCGTCGAGCGCGGTCACGCAGCCACCCCTGCGGAGTTGTTGGACCTGCGGGGCGTGATAGCACGCTGAGGGTCGAACAACTTCGGGCGACGTCGACCGCGTGTTGAGTTGTTCGATCGCGCACGCGTGATGGCACGCCAACGGTCGAACAACTTATGTCCGGGCTAGAGGTACTGGCCGGTGTTGCCGATCGTGTCGATGGAACGGCCTGCCTCGCTGCCCTTACCGGAGATCAGCGTGCGGATATAGACGATCCGCTCGCCCTTCTTTCCGGAGATCCGCGCCCAGTCGTCGGGGTTGGTGGTGTTCGGCAGATCCTCGTTCTCGCGGAACTCGTCGACGCAGGCGGCGAGCAAGTGCTGCATGCGCAGCCCCTTCTGCCCAGTCGTCAGCAGGTCCTTGATCGCCATCTTCTTCCCGCGGTCGACAATGTTCTGGATCATCGCTCCAGAGTTGAAGTCCCTGAAGTACAAGGTCTCCTTGTCGCCGTTGGCGTAGGTGACCTCGAGGAAGCGGTTCTCGTCGGACTCGGAGTACATCCGCTCGACGGTGTGCTGGATCATGTCCGCGACCGTGCCCTCGATATTGCCGGCGTGCTCAGCCAGATCCTCGGTGTGGATCGGCAGGGTCGTGGTGATGTATTTGGAGAAGATGTCACGCGCTGCCTCGGCGTCCGGCCGCTCGATCTTGATCTTGACGTCCAGCCGACCGGGACGCAGGATCGCCGGGTCGATCATGTCCTCGCGGTTGGATGCGCCGATGACGATGACGTTCTCGAGCCCCTCGACGCCGTCGATCTCGCTGAGCAGTTGCGGCACGATCGTGTTCTCGACGTCCGAGGACACGCCCGAGCCGCGAGTGCGGAAGATCGAGTCCATCTCGTCGAAGAAGACGATGACCGGCGTGCCCTCGCTTGCCTTCTCGCGCGCTCGCTGGAAGACCAGCCGAATGTGCCGCTCGGTCTCGCCGACGTACTTGTTCAGCAGCTCCGGACCCTTGATGTTCAGGAAGTAGGACTTGGCGTGTGAGCCGTCCGCCTTGCCGCCCACGTTCTCGACCTGTTTGGCGAGCGAGTTGGCCACCGCCTTGGCGATCAGCGTCTTGCCGCACCCGGGCGGTCCGTAGAGCAATATGCCCTTGGGTGGGCGCAGCTCGTGCTCGCGGAACAGGTCCGCGTGCAGGAATGGCAGCTCGACGGCGTCCCGGATCGCCTCGATCTGCCGTGTCAGCCCACCGATGTCGTCGTAATCGATGTCGGGGACCTCTTCGAGGACGAGTTCTTCGACCTCGCTCTTGGGCACCCGTTCGTACGCGTAGGACGAGCGCGGTTCGAGCAGCAGCGAGTCGCCGACCCGCAACGGCTGATCGCGCAGGATGTCTGCCAGATGGATGACCCGCTCCTCGTCGGTGTGCCCGATGACGAGCGCACGATCGCCTCCTTCGAGGATCTCCTTCACCATGACGACCTCGCCGGCGCGCTCGTGGCCGCGTGCCGCCACGACGTTCATCGCCTCGTTGAGCATGACCTCCTGGCCGTGGCGCAGGTCGGCGACCGTCACCTCCGGCGAGACAGCAACCCGCAGCTTGCGCCCGCTGGTGAAGATATCGACGGTGCCGTCCTCGAATGCCTCCAGGAATACGCCGTAGCCGCTCGGCGGCTGCGCCAGCCGGTCGATCTCCTCCTTGAGCGCGACCATCTGGTCGCGGGCCTCGCGCAGCGTCTCGGCCAGCCGGTCGTTGCGTTCGCCTAGGTGGGCTACCCGCGCCTGCGCCTCGGCGAGACGTTCTTCGAGGGCGCGAACGTGCCGAGGAGATTCGGCGGCTTTTGCGCGCAGCAACTCGACTTCCTGCTCCAGGAAAGTCGTGCGGCGCCGTAGGTCGCGTGCGGATTCGTCACCGTGATCGTGCGAGCGCTGGCCGAAGCGCGGCTCGTCTGGCTCATGTGCCATGTGGCCACCTCCCGCTGCTGTGGTCCCGAAAACTCACCCTACACAGGCAAGGCCACGGGTGCGGCCATCTAGGCTGCATGTGGGGTTCGGCACGTTCGCCCGTCGCCGGCCGCCCACCTGCGTACCACCGAGAGGACCATCGAGGCTGTGAGCGAATCGCCCGCCGACGCCGAGCCGTTAGGCGTCTGGATCGACCAGGGGCTCTGCACCGGCGACGGCCTCTGCGTGCAGTACGCGCCCGAGGTGTTCGAGTTCGACATCGACGGGCTGGCCTATGTCAAAGACAGCGAAGGACGGCTGTTGGAGGCGGCGGGTGCACGCACCGACGTCCCGGCGCGGCTGCGGCTGGACGTCATCGATTCGGCGAAGGAGTGCCCTGGGGCGTGCATCCACGTCGTGCGTGCCGACGGAGTCGAGGTGGCGGGGCCTTCGGCCGGCTAGGGCTGAGCTGGCGGCGCAGCTGCGCTGACGGGACGGCGTTGACGGAGAGGCGCAACGACGCCGGGAGCTAGCCGCCGGGCACTGACCAGGAACGCGGTGTGGCCGATCATCTGGTGCTCGGGACGCACCGCGAGGCCCACGACATGCCAACTTCGGATCAGCGACTCCCACGCCGCTGGCTCCGTGTAGCCGCCGTGCTCACGCAACGCCTCGACCAGCCGCGACAGCTGGGTGGTCGTCGCGACGTAGCCGACAAGTACGCCGCCGGGGCGCAGCGCAGCGGACACCGCAGGCAACACCTGCCACGGCGAGAGCATGTCCAGAATGACCCGGTCCGTCAGGTTCGTATCGGGATGGCGTGCCAGGTCGTCGACCCGCAGCGTCCAGTTTGCCGGCCGGCCGCCGAAGAACGTTTCCACGTTGGCCGCGGCGATCTCGGCGTGATCCGCGCGACTCTCGTAGGAGATCACCCGCCCGGCAGGCCCGACGGCCCTCAGCAGCCAGCACGTCAGCGCCCCCGACCCCGCTCCCGCCTCGACCACCGTCGCGCCGGGATAGATGTCGCCCTGGCTGACGATCTGTGCGGCGTCCTTCGGGTAGACGACCGCCGCTCCTCGCGGCATAGACAACACGAAGTCCGTCAGCAACGGCCGTAGCGCCAGGTACTGGGTACCGGCCGACGAGCAGACCACGCTGCCCTCCGGCCGGCCAATCAGATCGTCGTGCTCGATCGCCCCCCGATGGGTGTGGAATTGCTTGCCCGCCACCAGGATGACGGTGTGCAGCCGTCCCTTCGGGTCGGTGAGCTGGACTCGCTCGCCCTCGGCGAACGGTGTAGTCACCGAGCAGTCTCCGACAGGACCGCCGCCAGGTCAGCGGCAGCCAGAATCCCGGCGGGCGAGCCGTCTGGGTACACCACCAGGTACTCGGACGCCGGCGTCGCGCGGACCGCCGCCAGCAGCTGATCGCCGGTGAGCGAGGCGGGCAGCATCAGCCCCGGCTCCAGGGGTCGGGCGACGTCGGCGATCGACACCCATGGCTGACGATCGGGCGGCACCTCGCGCACCCTGCGCTCCTCGACGATCGCGCGCGGCTGGTCGGCCGCATCGACCACGACCAGCCCGCGGGCCTGGTGTTCCCAGGCCCGGCGCAGCGCCTCGCCGACCGAGATGTCGGCAGGCACGCGCAGCCCCGGTCGCATCAACGCCGGCAGACGCAGCATGGGCAGCCGGTCCTGGAGCACGGCCATCCGCAGCGACTGGGTAGCACCGACCCAAATGAATACGCCGAGGGCGATCCCGAACAGGCCGGTAGCGAATGTCCAGCCAGCGGAGGGGAAGAAGACACCCGGTAACGCCACAAGGACCGCCACGGCCCGGCCGACCCAGGCGGCGGCACGCGTCCCGGTCACCCGGGACCCGGTGATCTTCCACACACCGGCCCGCAGCACGCGGCCACCGTCGAGCGGCAGGCCTGGCAGCAGGTTGAACGCGGCGACGATCAGGTTGCTCCACATCAGCAGGGCGAGCAACACCGATCCGACCGTGTTGGCCGGCACAAACCGTTCGCCGACGGCGGCTGCGCCGGCGATGGCAAGCGACACCAGCGGTCCGGTGACGGAGACCAGGAACTCGTCGCGCGGGCGCTCGACGTCCTGCTCGATCTCTGATAGCCCGCCGAGCAGGAAGATGACAACGCGTCGCACCGACTTGCCGAGCAGGAGGCTGACCGCGACGTGGCCGAGTTCGTGGGCGAGCACGCACAGGGCCAGACATATCGCGAACGCGACGGCGGCGAGGTAGGACACCGGCCGGCTGATGCCGTCGACCGCATCGTAAAACAGCCCGTTGTAGGTGATGGTGATCAGCATCGCAATGAGCACCCAGGATGGAGCGAAGTACAGCGGCACGCCGAAGAACCGGCCGACCATGAGAAGGCGGCCGGGGCGTTGCGGACCGGTTTGCTGCTGCGGGGTGGAAGTACTCATCCGCGCCGATGCTACGGCGGTGACCTGAGATGCCGCCTTGACACAGCTGTGCCAGAGGAACCGGAATTGTCACCGCCCGGCTCTAGGCTTCCGGTTATGACCGAGACCGTCGTCGAGACCGTCGTCGAGTCCAGCATCGTCGGCTCGCTGTCGCCCTCGCGGGCGTCGGATTTCAAGACCTGCCCGCTGCTGTATCGGCTGCGCACTATCGATCGGCTTCCCGAGGAACCGTCGAGGCCCGCCACTCGCGGGACGGTCGTCCACTCGGTGCTGGAGCGGCTGTTCGACCTCCCCCCGGCGCAGCGGACGCTCGAGGCCGCGCAGGCGCTCGTCGAACCGTCCTGGCAGCAGCTGCTCAACCAGGCACCCGAGCTCGCCGGGCTGTTTGCCGACGACGAGGACGGAGCCGATATCACCGCCTGGCTGCAATCCGCCCGCGATCTCGTTGCGAGCTACTTTGCCTTGGAGGATCCCTCCCGGCTCGAGCCTGCCGCCCGCGAGGAGCTGGTCGAGACGGTGGTCGACGGGCTGCGGCTGCGCGGCTACGTCGACCGGCTTGATGTGTCGCCCGGTGGCGACATCCGGGTCGTCGACTATAAGACCGGCAGCATCCCGCGCGAGGCGTTCGAGGCCAAGGCGCTGTTCCAGATGAAGTTCTACGCCCTGGTGCTGTGGCGCACCCGCGGCGTCGTGCCCCGCCAGCTGAAGCTGATCTACCTGGCCGACCGGGACACGCTAAGCTACTCGCCCGCTGCCGACGAGCTGGCGAGTTTCGAGAGGACGTTGCAGGCCATCTGGGCGGCGATCGAGCGGTCCGCCGCACGGGGTGAGTTCCGGCCGAGTCCGAGCCGGCTGTGCGACTGGTGCAGTCACCAGGCACTGTGCCCCGCGTTCGGCGGCACCCCGCCCCCGCTTGCGGCCGACGCGCTGCAACGGGTGCACCGTGATCGGCGCGAGGACATCATCCCGCCGGTGATAAACCCGGAACTGTGACCCGTCAGGGCTGGCCGACGGCGGCACCCGTCCGGCGCAGCTTCCACCGAGATTGGGCCAGCAGCACCAGGTAGGCCGCAGCGACGATCCCGGTCAGGTTGATCGCCAGCTGCAGCAGCGACCCGGCCGCCTCACCCCATTGGCCGAATACCAGGCCGACAGCCACGTTTCCGGCGGCCGGGATGGTCGTCACGGAGATGAAGACGCCGATCAGCGCCGCCGACTTGGCCGACGTCAGCGACAGGGTGCCTGCGGCCCCGGCGACGATGGCCGTGATGAGCGAGAACCAGCCGGGGTGGTAGATGAATTCGGTCTGCCGTGCCCCGACCAGGTCCTGGGGGTCGACGAGGCCGGTCGCCCGCCAGAGCGCTGCGACGGCGGCCGTCACGAGCACGGCTACCGGAAAGCCCACGAGGAGCGCGATCAGGGCGCGGCGCACCGACTCGCGCCGGTGCAGCAGCAGGCCGACCGCGATCCCGGCGAGCGGCCCGAACTCCGGCCCGACGACCATCGCGCCGACGATTGTGATGGGCGAGTCCGTGGCGATGCCGATCGCGGCAAGCAGGCAGGCAAGCGTCATGAACGCGAGGAACGTCCAGGTCAGCGTCGAGTCCTCACCGGTGCGCGAGACGACCTGCTGCCAGATGACGGCGTCGGAGCCCTCTCCAGGAGCGTCTCGTTCGGCTCGCTCGGCGGCGTCGCCGATCGCCGTGTCGACGGCGGAGAGGCTGATCGCGCCGGACCGGTCCAGCCCCAACTCCTCCAGACGCGCCAGCAGGTCCGGGACGCATTCCCTTGCCACATCCGCGAGCACCAGGTCACCGACGGGTTGCCGGGCCGCGCCGGGCACGACGGCGATGCTGGCCGCGCCGGGCTCGGCGTGCAGCGTCGCCAGCACCTGGTCGGCGCGTGCGGCCGGGACGATCACGCGCAGATGCAGCAGTGGCATCTCAGCGCCCGTCCACCAGGTCCGCCAGGTCGGCGAGCCCTAGCCCGTCGAGCGAGGCGTACACGCTGCGGGACTCGGCCGGCTCGATCGGGACCTCGCTCGGCACGGCCAGCACCCCGCAGCTGGCGGCCTCGGCCGCGGCGACCCCCAGTGGTGAGTCCTCGACGGCCACACAGCAGCTCGGCGGCACGCCCAGCGCGCAGGCGGCCATCAGGTACGGGTCGGGCGCCGGCTTGGGGTGGGCCACCTCGTCCCCGCACACCGTGACGGCGAACCAGTCGCGGCCGATCGTGTCCAGGGCGATCTCGGTGAGCCGCCGGTGCGTCGAGGTCACCAATGCCATTGGGACGCCGGCAGCTCGCGCGGCCTCCAGCAGCTCGCGCGCACCCGGCTTCCACACCAGCTCGGTGCGGAACAGCTCCTCGGTTCGCTCGAGTAGGTACGCGCCGCTGGACTCCGGGTCGGCTTCGATGCCCAGGTCGTCGTGCATGATCGCGATCGACCGGGCCAGGCTCGACCCGACCATGCGGGCCCGGGCTCGTCCGGACAGCGTCCCGCCGAGCCACTGAGCCAGGTCATCGAGCGCGGCGTCCCACACCTTCTCCGAGTCCAGCAGCGTCCCGTCCATGTCGAAGAGGATGGCCCGCAGGCTCACGTGTTGAAGTACTTCGCCTCGGGGTGATGGACGACGATGGCGTCGGTGGACTGCTCAGGGTGCAGCTGGAACTCCTCGGACAGATCGACTCCGATCCGGTCCGGACGCACGAGCTGCACGATCTTGGCGCGGTCCTCGAGGTCGGGGCAGGCGCCGTAGCCGAGGGAGTACCTGGCGCCGCGGTAGCCGAGCTTGAAGTAGTCCTCGACGCTGCCTGGATCCTCGGCGGCGACCGCGATCCCGCCCGGCAGGACCAACTCCTCGCGCACCCGGCGGTGCCAGTACTCGGTCAGTGACTCGGTCAGCTGCACCGACAGGCCGTGCGCCTCGAGATAGTCGCGATAGGAGTTTGCCTCGAACAGCTGATGGGTGAACTGGCTGACCTTGTCGCCGACGGTAGCGACCATGAAGGCCACGACATCCGTCTGGCCCGAGTCCTCCGCGCGGAAGAAATCGGCTAGGCACAGATGCCGCTCGCGGCGCTGCCGCGGGAAGGTGAACCGGGTCTGCTCCGTGCCACCAGTGCCGGCCACTGAATCATTCAGCACGATCAGGTCGTCGCCCTTGCTGACACAGTGGAAGTAGCCGTACGCGACCGCAGCCTCCAGTAGCCCCTCGGTCTGGAAACGGTCCAGCCAGTACCGCAGCCGCGGGCGTCCCTCTGTTTCGACGAGCTCTTCGTAGGACGGTCCCTTGCCACCGCGCGCACCGCGCAGCCCCCATTGGCCGAGGAAGGTGGCCCGCTCGTCGAGCAGCCCCGCATAGTCGGCGAGCGCGATGCCCTTCACGATGCGGTCGCCCCAGAAGGGCGGAGTCGGCACCGGGTTGTCGGTGGCCACGTCGGAACGGGCAGGCAGTGGCTCGGCGTGCTCGGCCTCGGCCTGGCGCCGTTCCTCGGCGATCTTGAGGGAGCGCGTCCGGCGGGCCTTGCGTTCGGCAAGCTTGCGCGACTCCTCGTCGGAGAGTGCGGCGTCCGCCGGCCCGTCCGGGGTCGTCGTGACTCCCCCGCGCCGCACGGCCATCAGCGCGTCCATCAGCCGAAGCCCCTCGAACGCGTCCCGGGCGTAGCGGACGTCTCCGGCGAAGATCTCCGACAGGTCCTGCTCGACGTAGCCTCGGGTCAGCGCCGCGCCACCGAGCATCACGGGATAGCGCTCGGCCAACCCGCGGTCGTTCATCTCCTGCAGGTTCTCTTTCATGATCACGGTGGACTTGACGAGCAGGCCGGACATGCCGATCACGTCTGCGTTGTGCTCGTCAGCCGCCTCGAGGATCGCGTTGACCGGCTGCTTGATGCCGATGTTGACGACGGTGTAGCCGTTGTTGGACAGGATGATGTCCACCAGGTTCTTACCGATGTCGTGAACGTCACCCTTGACGGTCGCGAGCACGATCGTGCCCTTGCCCGCTGTGTCCGACTTCTCCATGTGCGGCTCGAGATACGCGACGGCGGCCTTCATCACCTCGGCGGACTGCAGCACGAACGGCAGTTGCATTTCGCCGGCCCCGAACAGGTCGCCCACCGTCTTCATACCGGCGAGCAGGGTGTCGTTGATGATCGCGAGCGCTGCGCGAGTCGTCAGGGCTTCGTCCAGGTCGGCTTCCAGGCCGTTGCGCTCGCCGTCGATGATCCGCCGCTGCAGCCGCTCGTCTAGTGGCAACGCGGCGAGCTCCTGCGCGCGGGACGCCGCGGACGACTGAGCGGAGACGCCCTCGAACAGCTGCAGGAAGCGCTGAAGTGGGTCGTACCCGTCGCTGCGGCGGTCGTAGATCAGGTCGAGTGCAACGTCGCGCTGCTCGGCGGGGATCTTCGACATCGGCAGGATCTTGGACGCGTGCACGATCGCAGAGTCCAGGCCAGCCTGCTCGCACTCGTGCAGGAATACGGAGTTCAGCACCTGGCGGGCGGCCGGGTTGAGGCCGAACGAGACATTGGACAGGCCAAGCGTCGTCTGCACGTCGCGGTGGCGGCGCTTGAGCTCACGGATGCCTTCGATCGTCTCCACGCCGTCGCGCCGGCTCTCCTCCTGGCCGGTGGCCAGGGTGAACGTGAGGCAGTCGACGAGGATGTCGCTCTCGCGCATCCCCCATTTCTCGGTGAGGTCGGTGATGAGCCGCTCGGCGATCTCCACCTTCTTGTCGGCCGTACGGGCTTGGCCCTCTTCGTCGATGGTGAGCGCGATGACCGCGGCGCCATGCTCCTGTACGAGGTTCATGACGCGGGTGTAGCGGGCCTGCGGGCCGTCGCCGTCCTCGAAGTTCACGGAGTTGATGACCGACCGGCCGCCGAGCATTTCCAGGCCGGCTTCGATGACTGGCGGCTCGGTGGAGTCCAGCACGATCGGCAGCGTGGACGCGGTGGCGAACCGGCCCGCGATCTCGCGCATGTCGGCGGCTCCGTCCCGACCCACGTAGTCGACGCAGACGTCCAGCAGATGGGAGCCGTCGCGGATCTGCGCTCGGGCGATCTCGACGCAGTCGCCGAAGCGAGACTCGAGCATGGCCTCCCGGAACGCCTTGGATCCGTTGGCATTCGTCCGCTCGCCGATCATCAGCACACTGGCGTCCTGACGGAACGGCATCGCCTGGTAGAGCGAGGCCGACGCTGGCTCGGGGTGCACGGTGCGCTGCGCAGGTGACAGCGATCCGACGGCGGCGACCACGGCGCTGATGTGTTCGGGCGTCGTCCCGCAGCAGCCGCCCACCAGCGACGTCCCGAACTCCGTGACGAACTGGCGCAGCGCCGCGGCGAGTTCGGCGGGCGTCAGCGGGTAGGTGGCACCGTTCGGGCCAAGCTCGGGCAGACCGGCATTGGGCATGACCGACACCGGACGGCGCGAGTTGCGCGACAGATAGCGGAGGTGCTCACTCATCTCGGCAGGACCGGTGGCGCAGTTGAGGCCGATCAGATCAACGCCGAGCGGCTCCAGCGCGGTGAGCGCTGCGCCGATCTCGGAGCCGAGCAGCATCGTCCCGGTCGTCTCGACGGTGACGTTCGCGATCAGTGGCACGTGGATGCCGAGCTGTACCATGGCGCGTTTGGCGCCGATGATCGCCGACTTGGCTTGCAGCAGATCCTGGCAGGTCTCGACGATCACCGCGTCGGCGCCGCCCTCGATCATGCCGGCCACCTGCTCCTGGTACGCGTCGCGCAGCACGCTGTAGCGCACGTGGCCGAGCGTCGGCAGCTTGGTGCCGGGCCCCACCGAGCCGAGCACCCAGCGCGGACGATCCGAGGTGGACCAGCCGCCCGCGACCTCCTTGGCCAGCGTCGCTCCGGCGCGGGCCAGCTCCCGGATGCGCGGGACGATGTCGTACTCGGCGAGGTTGGCCCAGTTCGCGCCGAAGGTGTTGGTCTCGACAGCGTCTGAGCCCGCTCGGAAGTAGGCATCGTGCACGCCGCGCACGACGTCCGGGCGGGTGACATTGAGGATCTCGTTGCAGCCCTCGAGCCCGTCGAAATCGTCGATGGTCAGGTTGGCGGCCTGCAACATGGTGCCCATTGCCCCGTCGGCCACGACGACGCGCTCGGACAGCGCGGTGAGCAGCGAGGATCGAGTGGGCTCGTCAGGCATGCGATCAGGCTACCGAGAACACCCGCGTCCTTTGTGCACTCACCGCTGCATCGCCGAACCGGCCGGGGCCGGACGTAGGCTGAGCCGGTGACGATCTACCCCGACGATGGCTCCAGCTGGCCAGAGCTCACCGATGCGGTGGCGGTCGCGGCGTTCGAAGGATGGAACGACGCGGGAGACGCGGCCACCGGTGCCATCGAGCACCTGGAACTCATCTGGGACGCTCAGCCGCTCACCGCGCTGGACCCGGACGACTACTACGACTTCCAGGTGAACCGGCCGACGGTGTCGCTTGTCGATGGCGTCACCCGACGCGTCACGTGGCCGACTTCGCGAGTCTCGTTCTGCCGGCCGCCCGGGGCAGAGTTCGATCTGGTGCTGGTGCGCGGCATCGAGCCGAACATGCGCTGGCGGTCGTTCTGCGACGAGATTCTCGGCATCATCCGCGCCCTCGACGTGCGGATGGCCGTGACGCTCGGCGCGCTGCTGTCCGACTCCCCGCACACCCGGCCCACGCAGGTCACTGGCACCTCCTACGACGCGGCATCAGCGGCGAAGTACGGGCTGGAGAAGTCACGCTACGAGGGGCCGACCGGGATCGTCGGCGTCTTACAGGATGCCTGCGTGGCCACGGGGATCCCGGCGATCTCGTTCTGGGCGGGCGTGCCGCACTACGTGTCCCAGCCACCGAACCCGAAGGCGACGGTCGCTTTGCTGCACCGCGTCGAAGAGGTCCTCGATCTTCCCGTTCCGCTGGCCGAGCTCCCCCAGCAGGCCGACGAATGGCAGAAGCTGGTGGACGAGATGGCCGCTGAGGACGACGAGGTGACCGAGTACATCCGCAACCTCGAGCAGCGTGACGACGAGATCGACCGCGGTGCGATGCGCGAGACGTCCGGCGACGCGATTGCCCGCGAGTTCGAGCGGTACCTGCGCCGGCGCGACCGAGGCGGGGGCCACGGTGGCCACACCGCTGGCGGCTGATCGTCTCGCACCAGCCGGGCTCTCGTGCTGACGTGTTCGAGCTTGTGCTGCTAGCCCGGCATGGGGAAACCGAATGGAACCGAGAAGGACGCAGGCAGGGCCAGCTTGACTCACCGTTGACCGCTGCTGGCGTCGGTTGCGCCGTCCGCAGCGCGCAGGCCGTTACGCGCTTCGACGTTGACGGGCTGTTCAGCAGCCCGCTCGGTCGTGCCCGGCAAACGGCCGAGGTCTTCAGCCGCCAGCTAAAGATGCCCACGACCGTCATCGACGAGCTGCGAGAAATACATCACGGCGACTTCGCGGGCCTGACGGACGACGACATCCAACGTGATTACCCCGCGCTGCCGGGCAACGCGCCGAGAACAAGTACGCGTGCCCATTCCCCGGTGGGGAGAGTTACGCGGACGCCGACCAGCGTGCCGCGGCCGCAATCCGGATAGTGGCTGCCGCAGGCGCTCGCCGGCCGCTGATCGTGTCTCACGAGATGATCGGCCGAATGTTGCTACGCAACTTGCTCAGCCTCGATCCCCAGGTGGCGCTGGCGATCAATCAGCCCAACGACGTGGTGTTCAGCGTCGACCCGAGATCGTTTCGCGTCGAGGCGCATCGGGTGATGCCGGGCGCGACGTCCGGCGACGGCTAGAACGGCGGTGGGTCTTCGTCGGGTGGGTCCGGTTCGGGTTCGGCTGGGGTGGTCGGGACGGGTATCGGTGGCGGTGGGTTTGGATAGCGGGGTGGCGAAACCGTGTAGGTGCGGCCGGTGCGGCTGGTCCAGGTGTAGCTGCCGTCGAGGTGGCGGGTGACGTGCCACCCGCCGTCGTCTTTGACGGCGTGATGCCGGGGGCAGAGTGGGGCGAGGTTGTCGGCGCTGGTGGTGCCGCCGTCGGCGTACCGGATCTGGTGGTCCAAGTCGCAGGCGGCGGCATTGCGCTGGCACTGCGGGAAGGCGCATTGCCGATCGCGGGCGATCACGAACCGGGCCAGGTCGGCGGGTGGCCGGTAGGTGCGCCGGGCGTAGTCGAGCAGCCGGTGGTGCACTGGGTCGAGCACCAGCCGCCGCCAGGTCCCGGTCGGGTCCGCGGCGATCCGCCGGGCCAGTTCGGCGGGGATCGCGCCGTGCCCGGCCAGCTCGGCGGGGTGCTCGTCGAGGCCGAGCAGGGTGGACAGGGAGATCGTGACCTGAACATGCGGCCGCAATCCCTGCGCCCGAGGCAGGGCCGGGTCATGCAGGGCGGCCACGCCGAGGTCGACCAGCGCGTCGGCCCGGCGCTGGTCGCACGTGCGTATGTCGTCCGCCGAGGTCACCGAGGCGAGCGCGTCGACGGCTTGCATAAGCGCCGCGGCGCCCTCAGCTGGCAGCAGCGCCCACAGGCTGGCCAGCCCGTCCTCAGCGGGCCTGATGCGCACGCACCGGTCGGCCAGTGCGCGTTGGTTGCGCTCCTCGGCTGGCGCCGGGTCGGTCGCCAACAGTGCCTCGGCCACGGCCGTGCGGAACCTCCCCACACTCTGCTCGCCAGCGTCGGGCAGCACCGCCTGCTCCACCCGCGCCGCGGTCACCGCATCGACCCGGACCGCTGCCTCGGCCAGCGCGCGGGCGTGCCAATAGGTGATCTCCCCCGCCTCCAGCGCGTGCAGCGTCGCGGGCAGCCGATCGCACAGCGTCCCGGCGATGGCCAGCCGATCCGCCGCGGTCTGCCCAGCCAGCCGCAACGCGCAGCCCACCTCCTCCCGAGCCAGATTGGCCACCTCTGCCCGGGCCCGCGGAGTCGTGGCCTGGATGCGGGCGTCGATGCCGGCCAGCACCCGCTGCTGCATCCCCTGCAACCAGGAAACCTGCCGTTCGATAGCCACCAGCGCATCCACCTGTGCGTCGGCGGACAGCCTGTCGAGATCGAGCGTGGCCAGCGCGGCGACACACTCCGGCCCCGGCGGTGCCTCAGCCAGCACCCCCGTCGAGTCCACCGGACTATCGAACATGTGGTCGATTCTACTGGTTGGCAGACAGCCTGTCTACAGGGAATTCGCTGTTCTAGCAGGGAATCCCCGGTTGGTAAGGGTCAGCGGACTGGCGAAGATCGGCCGGACAACAGAGGTCACAGGGCGATGCCCAACAGCGCATCCACGGTGTCGCGGACCACGGTGGGAGCCGCGTCGTCGTCACCTGACCGCGCCGCCCATTCGTCGAGGGCGGCGAGGGCTGGCACCGTGTCCAGGTCGTCGGCGAGTCGCTCGCGAACCCGCGTCAGCACGGCGCCCGCGCTGGGCCCCGCCGGACGCCGGACCGCCGCACGCCACCGGGCGAGCCGAGCCTCGGCGGAGGGCAGCCGGCCACCGGTCCACTCTCGATCGGCCCGATAGTGGCCGTCCAGCAGGGCCAGCCGGATCGCCATGGGATCCACCCCGGCGCCGCGCAGTTTGGACACGAACACGAGATTGCCGCGTGACTTGCTCATCTTCTCGCCATCGAGGCCGATCATGCCGGCGTGGACGTAGTGCTGGGCGAACGGATGCTCGCCGGTGAGCGCCTCCGCGTGCGCTGCCGAGTGCTCGTGGTGCGGGAAGATCAGGTCCGAGCCGCCGCCCTGGACGTCGATGCCCATGCCCAGCCTGTTGAGCACAATGACCGCGCACTCGATGTGCCAGCCGGGGCGGCCCCGGCCGAGTTCGGTGTCCCAATAGGGCTCGCCGTGGCGATATCCCCGCCATAGCAGCGAATCCAGCGGATCACGCTTCCCTGCGTGGTCTGGATCGCCGCCGCGTTCGGCGAAGAGGGCCAGCATCGTGGAACGGTCGTAGCTCGACACGTACCCGAAGCGCTCAGCTGCCGAGATGGAGAAGTAGATATCCTCGTCGACGCGGTAGGCCGCGCCCGTTTCGAGCAGCGTCGCGATTGCCTTGGTGATCTCGAAGATCGACTCAATGGCGCCTATGAATTCGTCCGGCGGCAACACCCGAAGCGCCCCCATGTCCTCGCGATACACCGCGATCTCGCGCTCGGCGAGGTGCATCCAGTTCTCGTGAATGTGCGCTGCCCGGTCGAGCAGCGGGTCATCGACGTCGGTGACGTTCTGCACGTACATGACCGGGTGGCCGTTGTCGCGCCACACCCGCTGCACCAGATCGAAGGCCAGGTAGGTGGCCGCATGACCGAGGTGTGTGGCGTCGTACGGCGTGATGCCACAGACGTACATGCGCGCCGTTCCCGCTGGCTCAATTGCGCGCACCTCGCCGGCCACCGTGTCGAACAGCCGCAACGACGCGCCGCGCCCGGGTAGAGACGGCACCGGATCGGCGGACCACGACTGCATACAGGCAAACCTATCCGGCGCGTTCACACCGAAGACCAGCCACCGAGCTGACTGCCTACATCGGCGGCCACGGGATCGCCGGACGGTGCCCGGACGGCGAGGGGTGCACACCCGAGGCGAGCAGCTGGTCGACACGGCGGATCGTGCGGCGCACCTCCCGCACCGTCAGCAATTGGTGGAGCCGGTCAGCGAGCGGACCGTCGAGCCTGGCTCGGACCTCGCGCAGAGCACCGACGGCATCGTCGGTCAACGGCTCCCCCGCCCACTGCCACAGCAGGGTGCGCAGCTTCCCGTCGACGTGGAAGCTGACACCGTGGTCGACGCCGTACAGGTGGCCGCTGGGGGTCGGCAGCAGGTGCCCGCCTTTGCGGTCGGCGTTGTTGATGACGGCGTCGAACACGGCGACGCGGCGCAGCTGTTCCGACGAGCTGCCACGCAGCAGGGACACGATGTCCACCGCGTCGTCGACGTCGACCCACAGCTGCACCATGCCCGGCCCGAGCGGACCGTCACGATAGACAGTCGGCGGCACGATCAGCCATCCCGTGGCCACCGACACCTCGTAAGCGGCGACCTCGCGCTCGGCCAGCGTGCCGTCCGGGAAATCCCACAGCGGCCGCTCGCCGGCGATGGGCTTGTAGACACACGCCGCATCGATACCTGCCAGGCGTGCCGAGCAGTAGAGCGTGGTGTTCGACGCGTCCATCAGCCTGCCCTCGACGCTCATCGCGCCGTTGCACAGCAGCGTCAGGGCGTCGTCGACCGCCATCTCCCGGGCGGCAGTCAGCCCGTCGGGCTCCGAACTCACGAGCTCACGCGCCGAGGGTGGTTCCGCGGTGATAACCGTTCTGGCGTGGACAGATGTGCCCCGACGGATCGAGCGGTTGCCCGCACAGCGGACACGGCGGGCGGCCCGCCGCAATGACGCGCCGCGCCCGGTCGACGAACGCGCGTGCCCGGCCCGGCTCCAGTCGCACGCGCAGCGCGTCCGGCCCTTCCTCGACATCTTCGAGAAGCGTCTCCTGCGCGATGTCGGTGTCCTCAACCGGCGCCTGCGCCTCGACCACGATCAGCCCGGCGTCGCCGTCCCAGGCAAGGCCCATCGCGCCCACCCGGAACTCCTCGTCGATCGGCTGCTCCAGTGCATCGGTATCCGGCTCGCCCGACGCGGGCAGCGCGGTCCCGGTTCGCGCGACGATCTCGTCGAGCAACTGCTCCATGCGGTCAGCGAGGATCGACACCTGCGCCTTCTCCAGCGCCACGGACACGATGCGAACGCCGTCCACGGCCTGCAGGTAGAACGTCCGATCGCCGGGCGTGCCGACTGTGCCCGCCACGAAACGGTGCGGACGATCGAACAGGTGGAACTGGCGCGGCATGATGCCTACGAGCCTAACGGTTTGCCAGGCCTCGCCAGGTCAAACGGCGCCCCCGCCGGCTCCGCCGCCCACGGTCGCCTCCGAGTCTTTCGCGCGGCGGCCGCGGCGTTTCCTTGTCGTCCGCGGCGCGAAGCTCGCAAGCTCACCGCCAATATCGTTCGCCCGGAACACATACGGGCGGGCGGCGGTGTACCGCACCACGCAGATCGAGCAGGGGTCGACCACGATCCGCTGGAACTGGTCCAGGTGCAGCCCTAGCGCATCGGCCAGGATGGCCTTGATCACGTCGCCGTGGCTGCAGGCCACCCAGATCGCGTCGGCTCCCAGCCGGGCATCCCAGTCCCGCACTGCCTCGACCGCACGGGCCGACACCTCCGCCAGGCTCTCGCCGCCCGGGAAGCGTGCTGCGGACGGCTGGGTCTGCACGACCCGCCACATCGGCTCACGGACCAGATCTTTGAACCGTTTGCCGGTCCAATCGCCGTACCGGCATTCGGTCAGCCGCTCCTCCAGCTGCTGTTCGGGGGCGCTGGGCTGCGCGGCCGCGATGAACTTCGCCGTGTCGACGCAGCGTTCGAGTGGGCTGCTGACGACGGCGCGCAGCGGCAGGACGGCGATGCGCTCGGCGACGGCGGCTGCCTGCGCCGTGCCGCGCTCGTCCAGGTGAACCCCGGGCGTGTGGCCGGCGAGCACCGAACCGGTCAGCGCCGTGAGCCCGTGCCGGACGAGCAGGACGGTCGACATCAGCTGGCCGCGACCACGTTGGTAGCAAGCAGCCCGATCAGCAGCAGACCCAGCCCCACGCGGTACCACACGAACAGGTACATGCTGTGCCGGCTGATCCAGCGCATCAGCCAGGCAATTGACGCCAGCCCGACGACGAATGCGCAGACCACGGCCACCACGGTCGGGCCCAGTGCAGCTGCGTCCTTGCCGCCGATCTTGCGCGCTTCGAACAGCCCGGAGAGCACGACTGCGGGGATCGACAACAGGAACGAGAACCGGGCGGCCGTCGGGCGGTCCAGGCCACGGAACAGTCCCGCGCTGATCGTGGTGCCGGAGCGGGAGGCCCCCGGGATGAGCGCCAGCGCCTGGGCCGCGCCGACCGCGATCGCGTCACCCCGGTCGAGGTCCTCCTCTCGGCGATTACGCTGGCCGATGCGTTCGGCGAGCAGCAGCACGAACGCCAGGACGATCATCGTGACGGCGATCAGCCACAGGTTGCGGGCGCCAGTCTCAATCTGGTCGCTGAACATCAGGCCGAGTATGCCGACCGGAATCGTGGCGAGGATCAGATACGTTCCCATCCGGAATTCGAGCGTCGGCCGCAGCGACCGGTCGACAAGCCCGCGCAGGAAGCCGACCGCGACGTGAACCAGCTCGGTCCAGAAGTAGCCGACCACGGCGAGGGTCGTGCCCAACTGGATCACTGCGGTAAACGGCGCGCCGGGGTCGTCCCAGCCGGCGAGCGCCGGGACGACGCGCAGGTGCGCGGTGGAGGAGATAGGCAGGAACTCGGTCAGCCCTTGGACGACGCCGTAGACGACCGCCTGGAACAGGTTGATGTCGCCCGTCGGTTGCGACGCCGCGAGCAGATACAGCGGAGCAGTCATTCGGCCAAGCCGGCCCCGTCGAGGGCTGTGGCCGCCGTCTTCAGCGCGGCCACCCGCTCGTCGAGTGTGGCGCCGAACGCCGTAACGGCGAGCGTTGTCACGCCGGCTTCGGCGAAGTCACTCAGGCGTTCCACGATCCGTTTCGGCGGACCGAGCAGCGAAGTGGAGTCGACGAACTGTGCGGGCACCGCGGCGGCCGCCCCGGCGTAGTCGCGGGACAGGTAGCGGCGCTGCACGTCGGCGGCTTCCTGCGCATATCCCATCCGCACCGCCAGGTCGTTATAGAAGTTCTGCTCGCGGCTGCCCATGCCGCCGATGTACAGGGCAGCGTAGTTGCGGACCGGTTCCGCGCAGGCGTCGACGTCCTCGCCGACGACCAGCGGCACGGTCGGTACGACGTCGAACCCCTCCAGGGTCTTACCAGACCTGGCGCGCCCGGCAGCGAGGTACCCGAGCTGCTGGTGGGCAAACTGCGGCGCAAAGAAGACCGCCAGCCACCCGTCGGCGATCTCGCCGGCCAGCTCCAAGTTCTTCGGGCCGATCGCCGCGAGATAGATCGGGATCTGCTCGCGCACCGGGCGGACGGTGAGCTGTAGCGCTTTGCCCGGCCCGTCCGGCAGCGGCAGCGTGTAGGTCGCACCCGCATAGCGCACCCGTTGCCGCGACAGCGCCATCCGCACGATGTCGACGTACTCGCGGGTACGAGCCAGCGGCTTGGCGTAGGGCACGCCGTGCCAGCCCTCGGACACCTGCGGGCCAGAGACACCGAGGCCCAGCCGGAACCGCCCGCCGGACAGGGTGTCGAGGGTGGCCGCGGTCATCGCCGTCATCGTCGGGGTACGGGCCGGGATCTGCATGATCGCGCTGCCCACGTCGATCCGGCTGGTCTGCGCGGCGACCCAGGCGAGTACGGTCGGCGAATCCGAGCCGTACGCCTCGGCATTCCACACGACGGAGTAGCCGAGCCGATCGGCTTCCTGGGCGAGCACCAGGTTGTCCGCATCGCCACCCATACCCCAGTAGCCGAGGTTCAATCCAAGCTTCACGCGGCTCACCCTAGCGACGCGGCGCTCACGGCTCGGCCCGGAACCACTAGGTTCTTGCACCGTGAAGCAGCGCAACGTCGGGCGCAGCGGGCTCAAGGTGTCACAGCTCGGCCTGGGCACCTGGCGGTGGGGGCGGGAGACCGATCCGGACGAGGCGGCCGCCTTGCTCGTCGCCTTCCGCGACGCGGGCGGCACTCTCGTCGACACTGCCGCGAGCTACAGCAGCGGCAAGTCCGAGGAGATGCTCGGCGCGCTCATCGCCGACGTGGTGCCACGCGACGAGCTGGTTATCTCCACCAAGGCTGGGGTGCGGGGGCGCGGCGACGAGGTCGTCGTGGATCTGTCCAGGGGGGCGCTGCTGGACGCCTTGGACACCTCGCTGCAGCGGCTGAGCGTCGACCACATCGATCTGTGGCAGCTGCACACGTTCGACCCGTTGGTGCCGATCGACGAGTCACTAGCGGCGCTCGATGCGGCTGTGGCGGCCGGCAAGGCGCGTTATGTCGGCCTCTCGAACTTCTGCGGCTGGCGCACGGCCCACGCCGCGACGCGTCAGCGGGTTCACGGCAGAGCGCCGATCATCGCCAACCAGATGCGGTATTCGCTGCTCGACCGAGGCGTCGAACGCGAGGTGCTGCCCGCCTGCGCCGAGCTCGGCATCGGGCTACTCCCCTACTCGCCCCTTGGCGGCGGCGTGCTCAGCGGCAAGTACCGCAACGGCATCCCCGCCGACTCGCGGGCGGCCGCCGGCGTCCGGCACCTGGCCCCGCTGCAGGACCCGGCAACGATCGGCGTCGTCGAGGCAGTCGCGACCGCCGCGGACGGACTCGCGACCTCGGCCGTCGCGGTTGCGCTCGCCTGGGTGCGCGACCGTCCCGGCGTGGTGGCGCCAATCCTGGGGCCGCGGACGTTGGGCCAGTTCACCGCGGCGCTGGCGGCCGAGACGCTGCACCTGCCTGACGAGATCCGCAGCGCGCTCGATGACGTGTCCGCGCCGGCAATGAGCTACCCGGAGACCGGCAGCTGAGCACACCGGACCCGGTCTTCGCCGCGTTCTGCGAGGCCGGCTTATGGCCCGGTCTGGGCAGGACCCTGGCGGCTGCACTGGGCGGCGCGGGCATCCGTGCGCCGGAGGACGTCTCGGCGAAGAACCTCGCCGCGCTGCCGAGAGTTACGGCCAACCGGGCAGGCCGGCTCCTGTCCTCCTTCCTCACCGCTGCGCCGGTTTACCAAGTAGTCGAGCTGCTCGTGCCGGCGGGATCGAACCGCGAGTCGCGGGCCGGGTGGTCGACGAGATCGGGCCGCCCGCGTCGCGGCTGCTGCGGGACGATCCGTGGCTGCTGCTGTCGATCGCAGGCATCTCGGTGGCCGAGGCGGACCGCTTCGCGGTCCACACCATTCCCGGCATCCAGCGCGATGACGCCAGGCGATCACGCGCCCTGGTCGGCCACCTGCTCGCCCGGGACGCGCGCGATGGGCACACGATGGCGCCCCGCCCGACGGTGCTGGCGTCGCTCGCGCAGCTCGGGGTGCGGGACGGCTCGACGGCTATCGCCGCCGCGATCGAGTCCGCTTCGGTCGTCGAGGTAGCCGGGGACGAGCCATCGTTGGCGCTGTCGGCCTACGCTCAAGCCGAGGACGCGATCGCGCAGGGCATTGCCCGACTGGCCGCCACCGCCGAGCCAATCGAGGCCGACCTCGAGCATCCGGCCGACGACGCGCTGGACGACGCGCAGCGGTCGGCCGTCGCCAACGCGCTGCGGTGCGGCGTCAGCATCCTGACCGGCGGGCCAGGCACCGGCAAGAGCCGGACCGTCGCCGCGATCGTTGCCCTGTGCGAGCGCGCCGGGCGGTCGGTGGCCCTCGCCGCCCCGACCGGCCGCGCCGCCAAGCGTCTGGAGGAGCTGTGCGACGCGCCGGCATCGACGCTGCATCGGCTGCTTGGCGCCGCGCCGCGGCAAGGCACGGCAGGCGTCTCGTTCACCGGCGGGTTCGCACGCGGCGCCGAGTGGCCGCTGGACGAGTCAGTCGTGGTCGTCGATGAGACGTCCATGCTCGACGTTGTGCTGGCCGAGGCGCTGCTCGACGCCTGCGCAGACGGGACCCACATGGTCTTCGTGGGCGACCCCGCGCAGCTCCCGTCGATCGGCCCAGGACGCGTGCTCGGCGACCTGATCGACGGTGACGTGGTGCCGACGGTCGAGTTGCGCACCCTCTACCGACAGGCGGAGGGAGGCTCGATCGCCCGGCTGGCCACCAGCGTCCGGGGCGGTGAGCTGCCGCCCGTCGACGATCCGACGCGCGAGGTCGTCGCGGTGCCCGCGCGCGGGTCGGACGATGCCGCGCGGCGTGTCGTGCAGCTCGTTACCGACTCGATCCCCCGGGCCCTGGGAATCCCGGCCGAGCAGGTGCAGGTCGTGACGCCGGTACATCGCGGTGCAGCGGGCACTGAAGCATTGAACGTCGCGCTCAAGGCCCGCCTCAACCCGGGCACCGGACGCCGCCGCTTCGACGAGGGCGATCGGGTGGTGGCCACGGCCAATCACCTCGAGGCCGAACCGTTCGGCTACGCCAATGGCGAGGTCGGCATCGTCGCAGAGGTCGAATCGGACGGCACGGTCACCGTCGAGTTCCTATCCGGGCCAGCGGAGGTGAAGGGCAAAGCGCTCGGCGACCTGCTGCACGGCTGGGCGATCACGGTGCACCGCGCCCAGGGGTCGGAGTTCCCCGCCGTGGTCGTGGTGCTGCCTCCCGAGGCCGGTCGGATGCTGTCCCGGCCGCTCGTCTACACGGCGATGACCCGAGCCCAGCGGCATCTGTCGATCGTCCACGCGATCGGGCCTGGTCTCGCCCACTCGGTGCGGCACGTCGGTGCAGCGCCGCGGCGTACCCAGCTGCGGGCACTGCTGGTTCAGTACGTTCAGCCCTGACGATATGGAGTTCCGCCGCCAACCGGGGTTGAATGGCTGGCTATGACGGCTGCTGCCACTGCGTCGACCAAGGAGGGCGCGGATCCCGACTGGGAATACGCGCCGCTGCGGATACCGGCCGAGGTGACCCGGACCTCCGCAGCGGCGCAGCTGTCGCTGCGCGCCGAGTTCGAAGGGTGGGAGCTGGCCCGCGTGCAGCGCTACACCGACGGCAGCCGCCGGGTGTGGCTGCGGCGGCGACGCCGGGCGAACGCCGCGGGGCTGCTGCCGCTGCCTGGGCCCGTCTGCTGACTCGTCGGCTGCCGCGGAACGCGCGCACCATCCGATCCGCATGAGCCGTCGTGCCGCGACACCGAATGAGCCCAGGCAATCCTCCCGCGATGGGGGCGCGAAAACCGTCTGCAGGGCGACCACGGTGGGGCCGGTACGACCAGATGGATCGTTATCTCCAGCGCTCCGGACGGTGTCCACGATGTCTATCGCGGGCCCTTTGAGCGTCGTCGTAGACACGTTATCTGAAGCGGTGTCGCCGACATGCGCACCGCGATTCTCCTTTCCTCGCTGCGCTTTTGATTGTGCGAGCTGGTCCTGGAGTCCCTGCGTAGACATGTCTACGACGCGGAATCCCTGCCGCGTAAGGGATCCTTGATCAGGGCTTCAGATAACCGTCGATACCGAGCGCTTCGATGCTCCTCGACGGGTCAGCGCCCGGTCATCCCCTCGAGGTAGCTCGGTGCAGACGAGTACGTGCTCGGCGCCGATGAGAAAACCAGGGGGTGCGGGCGCGTAGCCGGATCAATCCCGGCCGCCCTGCCCATCCGGACCGCCGGTCCACCCATCACCGGCATCGAACCGTTCACCGCGTTGGTCGAGCAGGTCATGACCCGCGAGCGTCTTGGCGCGACGAGCGTTCTCGGTCGTCGACAACCACACCTCGCACCGCCGCTGAACCGCAGCCGCGACGACCTCAACCAGGCTCCTCGCCAAGATCGCCGCATGAACCCCCGACGAACTAACGGCGTGCCCACTAGTCGGCATACAGCGCGCGAACGGCATCGATCGTGTCCGCTTCCTCAGGTCGTTTGTCATCGCGATAGCGGACTACGCGAGCGAACCGCAGCGCCAGCCCACCGGGGTAACGAGACGAGCGCTGCACTCCGTCGAAGGCGATCTCGACGACCTGCTCCGGCCGCAGCGGCACCACCCAGCCGTCGAGTGGCCCGGTGGCCAAGTCCCGGAATCGATCGGTCTGCCAGGCGAGCATCGCGTCCGTCATCCCCTTGAACGTCTTGCCGAGCATGACAAATCCACCGTGGTCGGGGTCGCGTGCGCCCAGGTGGATATTCGACAGCCATCCCCGTCGGCGACCCGATCCCCACTCCACCGCCAACACCACGAGGTCGAGCGTGTGCACCGGCTTGACCTTCAGCCAGCCAGCGCCGCGTCGCCCCGCCTCGTACGGAGCGTCGAGCGCCTTGACAAGAACGCCTTCGTGCCCATGCGCGAGAGCATCGGCGAGAAACGCCGAAGCCGACGCGGGCAAGTCGGTGACAAGACGCGGCACGCGATATTCGGCCGGGACGATCCGCTCGAGCATCTCGTGCCGCTCGTGCGCCGGAAGATCCAGCACGTCGGCTCCGTCGGCATGCAGGACGTCGAACAGGAACGGAGTCAGTGGCGTCGTTGCCCGGGCGGTATTCGCGTCGAGCTTGCTCCCGATCCGGCTCGCTGTGATCTGGAACGGGTGCGGCCGGCGATCCGGACGCAGGGCGATTGCCTCCCCGTCAGCCACCAACGTCCGGATAGGCAGGGCCCGTACCAGTTGGACGATCTCCGGCACTCGCTCGGTGATGTCGTCGAGGGTGCGGGTGAAGATGCCGACCTCGTCGCCGGCCCGATGGATCTGGATCCGGGCGCCGTCGAGCTTCCACTCGACCGATGCCCGGCCACCCAACCGGGTTAGGGCTTCGTCGGTACTCGCGGCCGTCTGCGCCAGCATCGGACTGATCGGCCGGCCGACCTCGAGCGTGAATTCGCGCAGCGCGCAGTTCCCGCCGCGGATCGCCGCCGCAGCGACCGCCGGCAGGTCGCCGCGCAGCATCGCCGCCCGGCGGACGTCCGCCTGGGGGACGTCCGCCGCCTTGCCGACAGCATCCGTCATCACACCGATCAGCGCCCCCTGCCGCAGATCGCCGCCGAGCAAGCGACGCAGGAAGCTCTGCTCGCTGTCGGTCGCGGCGGCGAACAGGTCGGCCAGCAGCTGGCGGCGGCGCTCCTGCGAGCCCGGCCCGGCCGAACGACCGATCGCGGTGAACGCTGCGTCGACCTGTGCGACGGTCAGCGACGGTTCGGCGGCGGGCGCGGGCAACTCGCGCAGCGCCGCCCACCCAACGCCGATCTGCCGCTGTGGCAACGCGCCGGACAGCCACGACACCACCACCTCCGCCTCGGCGGGCCGGAGCCCACGCAGCACATCGGCTAGCAGCCCGACCTTCGCGTTGCGCGATGACGTGGCGGCGACTGCATCCGAGGCTTCGGCGACCGTGGCAAGCAGCATGCCGTCAACAGGTGCTCAGGAACCGGTCGAGCACCCGGACGCCGAACCGCAACGCCTCGACGGGGACCCGCTCGTCGATGCCGTGGAACAGCGCGGTGAAGTCCAGCCCCACAGGAAGCCGCAGCGGCGTGAAGCCGAAGCACCGGATGCCCAGTGTGGAGAACGACTTCGCGTCGGTGCCGGCACTGATCAGGAACGGCACGGCTCGTGCGCCGGGATCCTCGCTGCGCAGGGCGGCCGACATCGCGTCGACTACTGCGCCGTCGAAGGACGTCTCGACGGCGATGTCGCGTGCGACGAACTCGCGGGTGACGCCGGCGCCGATCAGCTCGTCGATGGTCGCCAGGAGCTCGTCCTCGTGGCCGGGCAGGAAGCGGGTGTCGATCAACGCCTCGGCGCTCGAGGGGATGACGTTCGACTTGTACCCAGCCTGGAGCATCGTCGGGTTGGCGGTGTTGCGTAACGTCGCGCCGATCATCCGGGCCACCGCGCCGAGCTTGGGCAGGTCAGGCTCGGGATTGTCCGGATCGATGTCCAGGCCGGTGATCTCGGCGATCTGCTCCAAGAACCGGCGCACGGTGTCGGTGACGTGGATCGGGAACTCGTGGGTGCCGATCCGCGATACCGCGGTGGCCAGCCGCGTCACCACGTTGTCGTCGTGCAGCATCGAGCCGTGCCCCGGGCGACCCGCTGCACGCAGCCGCAGCCAGCCGAGCCCTTTCTCCGCGGTCTGGATCGGGTACAGCCGCAAGTCGGCGCGGACGGACAGGCTGGCGCCTCCGATCTCACTGATGGCCTCTGCGCAGTCCGCGAACAGTTCCGGGTGGTTGTCGACGAGCCAGTGCGCGCCTTGCCGGCCGCCGGCCTCCTCGTCCGACACGAATGCCAGGACGATGTCGCGCGCCGGTTTGCGTCCGGTGCGCGCCCATTCACACACCAGCGACAAGGTCATCGCGTTCATGTCCTTCATGTCGACGGCGCCGCGGCCCCACACGTAGCCGTCCTTGATCTCCCCGGCGAACGGGTCCACCGACCACTCGGCGGCGTCCGCGGGCACGACATCGAGGTGCCCGTGGATGAGCAACGGAGCGCGGCTTCGGTCGGCGCCCTCGATGCGGGCGATCGTCGAAGCGCGGCCCGGCGCCGCCTCGAGCAGCTGTGACTCGACGCCGACTTCTTCGAGCTTTGTCGCGACCCATTCAGCGGCCGGGCGTTCGGGGTGGGTCGGATTGGACGTGTTGATACGGATCAGGTCGGCCAGCAGGCCCACAGCCTCGTCCTGAGCGGTAGGCGCAGCGCTGCTCATGGCTCGTTCCTACCAGGCGAGTGGGACGACGGGGTCAGTACTTGCGTCGCGCGCTGCGGTATCCGCCGAGCAGGACCACCCCGCCGACAGCGGCGGTGAACAAGACGATCAGGCCGGTCAGCAGCCAGACGTCGTTGATACCGCTGCTCGGCGTCTTGGGCACGGTGATCGCGCCGGCTTGCCCGGAACCGGACGACGGCGAGGCACCGGATGCGGTCTGCCCGCCCGACGCGGTTGTCTGCGAGGCGGAGGAGCTGGGCCCGGCGGGAGGTGCCGAGGCGAAGCCCCCACCCAGTCCCGGCACGCCGGACGGCCCCGTGCCCAGGGGCGGTGCGATTTGCGGCGGATAGCGCGACAGCGTCGTGTCGTTGGCGGGAACCGTGCTCAGCGCTGGGCCCGCTGCGGCCGCAGGCGATGACGGCCCCGTCGGTGCGCCGGCGGCGGATGAGCTCACTCCCGCCACCGGCGGATTCTCACTCACCGTCGCCGTCGGAGTCGTGTTTGGCGCAGTGGTCGATGAAGCCGAAGGCGACTCCTCCCCAGGGGCCGCCTGCGATGAGGGGGCGGGTTGCTGCAACTGCGGTCGGAGCGGCGCGAGCGGTGCGAGCGGTGCGAGCCCGCTGGTGGTCTCGGATTCCGTCGGCTGTGCGGATTCCGTCGGCTTAGTCGCCTCGGTTGGCTTCGTGGGCTCGGCTGGACGCGTGGGCTCTGTCGGCTTCGCATGCTCCGTTGGCTTGGCGTGTTCGGTTGGCTTTTCGTCGGCTCGCTTGGCTCGGCCTTGGCTTGGTTGGCTTGGTTGGCTTGCTTGGCTTGGTTGGCTCCGTTCGCTCCGTTGGCTCGGCTGTCGGCGAACGATGCTGGGCCGCACGCGTGGGTTCCGTGGTTGGGCACTTGCTGTCCGATTTGTGGTATGCCGGATGGTCGGGCCGCTTGTGGTACCGGGGCCAAACGTCAGCATGCGCGCCGACAACGCATTCCTGGCCGCCGTCTCCGGAGCGCGCCCCGGCTGCCGGCATAGCCATCGCCAGCAGGCAAGCCGAAGCCACGACCGCGACGAGCGCGATCGGCTTGGCGGCCGTGCTGATGCTGCGTGCCATTGGAGCGGAGTCCCCCCGAACATACAGCCCTCGCGGCCCGGTCGATCGGGCCTGGTCAAGGCCAATCAGACGCCCTCCTCCGCGCGGTCGTGACTTCCGTGATCTCGCGGTTCGCCCGATGTGAACTTGACTTAACACCGTAGTCCTCCCGGCTGCCCGGCGGGAGGATCTCGCGCCATTATGTTTGATCTACGTATGCGCCGCTGTGCGCCACTCCGGCGAAATCGCACGGCCCAGATGGGCTAGACTGCCGTGTCGCTCGTCCGGGTGGCGGAATGGCAGACGCGCTAGCTTGAGGTGCTAGTGCCCTTATTGGGCGTGGGGGTTCAAGTCCCCCCTCGGACACT
>CAWIUB010000013.1:0-184826 GCA_963839175.1 uncultured Actinomycetota bacterium | reverse complement strand
AAGCAACGGTCGGGGGTCGATCTGCTGGTCGCGCCGCGTCGCTACATTCTGGACACCATCGTCGCTGAGGCGGCCGCCACAGCCGGCGTTAGTATGCGACTCGGCGTGACGGTTTCCGGAGTGCGGCTCGACGACACCGGCCGCGCACTCGGGGTGTACGGGCACGACGGCACCGGTGCGGAGTTGGAGATCGATGCCCGGTTTGTGGTCGGCGCGGATGGGCTGCGGTCCCGGGTCGCTCGCTCGGTCGGCGCCGATTTCATCGAGGATCGGGGTGCTGCCGGCGCCGTCCAGTACGCGTACTACGGGGGTGTGCCGTGGTCCGGCATCGAACTGATCGTCGCGGATCGCGCGCTCACCGGCGTGTTCCCCACCCACCACGACGAGGCCTGCATCTGGATAGGTAGCCCCTCCGCAGACGCCCGCACCGCCCGTCGCATGGCGGCCTCCCGCGAGGATGCCTTCACCACCAACCTCCAGCGGTCCGCCCCTGAGTTGGCAGGACGGCTGGAAGGCGCGCGACGCACCGCCGCGGTCACCGGCATGCTTCACATGCCCAACTACCTGCGCCGTGCGCATGGGCCGGGCTGGGCGTTAGTCGGTGATGCCGGCTACCACCGCGACGCGGTGACCGGCCACGGCCTCAGCGACGCTTACCGCGACGCCGAACTGCTCGCTGTCGCACTCGACCGCGCATTGCGTGGCGAGTCGGACGAAGGTATCGCGCTGGCCGGCTATCAACGCCGGCGCGACGCAGCGCTGCGCGACATCTTCGAGCTGACCTGCGCCCTGGCCAGCTACCCGCCCGCACCGGAGTTCGTCGAACTGCAGAAGCGCCTCAGCGCGGCGATCGACGTCGAGGCGGCCCAGATGGCCGCCCGCCCAGTTCCCGGCGAGCGCGAGTTCGCCGCCGCCTGACGCAGCGCCAGGCGCACCACCAGCCCTGCGCGCCCGCGCAGGACGACACCGAAAGGAAACCGGAACAATGACGACCACGGTCGATGGGTCGATGCGCAACGGCGTCGACACGGCAACCCTGTTCGCCACACTCGACGCGGTCAAGGCCGCGCCCGAGGCGGCGAAGTTCCAGTTCCGCGCCAACAACGCGTGGATCAACGGGACCCACAATCGCAGCACCATCCACGGCTACTTCGGCGTCGGGGAGGAGCGTGCCCACGAGCGCACGTTCCACTTCGACGCCGACCACCCCGCCGTCCTCGTCGGCCGGGACAACGGACCTACCCCGGTGGAGTTCGTCCTGCACGCCCTGGCCGCCTGCCTGACCGCCGGCCTAGCCAACATCGCCGCCGCCCGCGGCATCCAGCTCACCGAAGTACGGTCCACCGTCTCCGGCGACATCGACCTCAACGGCATCCTCGGGCTCAACCCTGACGTACGCAACGGCTACCAGAACATCACCGTCCAATTCACGGTGAAGGGCGACGCCCAAGCCGAGAAGCTGCGCGCGCTCGTCGAGCAGTCCCGGGCCCGTTCGGCCGTGTACGACATCATCACCAACCAGGTGCCGGTCACCATCGAAGTCACCACCGACTGATCCGGAGATGCGGGCCGAGCGCGACCATCGAACCGACGATCTCGGCCCGCACCACCCATTCGCAAGCAGCCCGACCATCGCACGCCGAAGCCGGCACGTTGCTTTGCCAACGAAGGCAGCGTCTCGCGGTTCATTTCAAGGGAGAAGCATGATCAACCACCCCTATATCCTGGCCAAGATGGCCCAGCAACACCGCGCCGAGATGATTGCGGCTGCGGACGAGTTCAGACGTGCCAAGCAGCTGCGCAGACTGTGCAGGCCGGGGCGGAGACTGCGAAGACCAGTTATCCGCGCCGAAGCCCCGGGTCGGTCCGGCCCCAGCCAGCACCCATACCTTGCGGAACTCGAAGGCCACGCTGGCTAAGAGGCGAGCAAATTCGCACACGTACAGGACCCGCAAGTCGATAGGCTTGCCCTCGGTGCCGAAGTTGAAGCCCATGAAATTGCCGAAGGCGCGGCCGCGATGCATTTGAGATCCGGGTAGCGACGATGTCGCTCGCGACGGGCGCCGACACAGCGACGATAACCAAGCGTGGACGTCGCCTCGCCGCTGAGCGATGGGCGTCCAGATTCGGCGGTCGCGGTGTTCGGGGAGATCACCTCGGGTGATGGCGCGATCTGGTTAGGTCACGCCGGTTCTCCTTCGTCGCATTTCTTCTGGAGACCAGGGATGGAGTCGGGGCCGCCAGGCGGGCACGGCGCGCTGGTAGGCGGCGTAGTCCGGCCCGAATCGGTGCGTCAACGCGGGTTCTTCGTACCAGCGCACGAAGATCGCGGTCCCGACCCAGGCTGCGATTGCATACAGCAACACGCTGAGCTGACCGAACAGCAAGGCCTCACCGGTGAAGATCGTCACCGCGCCGAGATAGATCGGGTTGCGCACGTAGCGGTTGAACCCGGTGACCACCAGGCGGCCGGTCATGGCGCCGGGCATGGGCGTGCCACCTGCACGCACGAACTGCACGAATACGTGCACCGGCGGGATCAGACCAGCGGCGATCATCACGATGCCGACGACCTGCGCGATGCCCCAATACGGCAGCGGATGCCGCAACCGCCAGCCGGTCAGCCACCACGGTACAAGCACGGCGCCTACCCCACCGGTTACCGCGAACCACCCGACGCTCGCGATTATCGCCGTGGACTTCCGCACGACCGCTCGGCCCTCCGTTGCCCGCCTGCTGACCGTCGTATCTCGCCCCGGAGCCGACACGGCCCGATCTCGTTGGGAGGGCGCGACCCGCGGGATGTGAGTGCATCCTCAAATGCGGTTCAGGTGTCGACCTCCGGGTCGTCCGCGTCAGGGCTGTACTGCAGCCTGGTCATGAAGATGAAGCCGCTCAACCCGATCCCTATGCCGACCAATATCAGCCCGACGGCTAGGCCGCCGCGCGAATCGAACACGACGCGCAAGATGACTGCCGCAGCGAGGAGAAGGACGCTGATCCGGTAGCCGCGACGTGGCGGATTCCACCCACGGGCAACAGCTAGCGGAGCCATCGCACCAATTAGCACTGCGGCGGCCCACCCTGGCCCCTCGACATGGGAGAGCCACACGGCGGCCGCGGCGACGACCACGGCGAAGACGGTGATTAGCAGCCTCCAATGGACCGGGCGCCGGCCACGTCGAGGCTGCAAAGCAGTCACCAATCCACCATAAGAGCAGCGTTGCCCACTGCACTGGACCTGATGACGCAGGCGGGCTCAGCGCCGGTGAAGGCGGCCGGCTGGGAACGAGCACGACAGCGGCAGATGCGCTCACTTACGAATCCGGCTGGCGTGACCGGCCTCGGTGCCGGTCGCGGATTGCGCCGGCCACTGCGAGCGCGAGAGCAATTCCCCAGACGAGAAACCAGGCGTCCCACAGGAATACATGCCAGCGAAGCGCGTGCCGGTCGATATCTGCGCGCTCGATCGCGCCGCTCAATACCAGCGCGCCGACGAGGACGTTGGCTGCGCCCCACAGGCACAGGACGGCCGCGGCCAGGATGTCCAGGGCAAGGATCAGTCGCCATCCACGCCCGGCCGGACCGAGCAGGAGCAGCGCAAGCGCCCCGGCGATACTCTTGACGACCACGACAGTTGCAGCCAGCGCGAATGCCGCACTGCTGCGCTCCCGCGCCGGGCGCTCCAGCGACCCGCCGAGCGTGTCGAGGAACGCTGTTCCGCCGAACAGCCAGTACGCGGTGGTCGCGGCCGATGCGAACGTGAGACCAGCCGCGATGTAAGCCGCGGCGCGCGCCGACCCGCTCATCGCGCTGACGGTAGGCCACCGCGATCATGCCGGGTCTTCAGCCCCGAGGCGATGACTCACCGGCAGAGCGTGGCAGTCAAATCGCACGAGCGACGGCAGTAGCGGCGCGCCGCTGAGCGCACGCGCAGACGCATGTGCGTGAAACTCAAGAAACCTCGGGATGATGAGTCGGTGCCAACACGCGGCGACCGACCTGACGTCCCAACCCTCTGCTTCGTCTGCGGCCTCGATTGCGTTGCCTACGGTGAAGAGCCGCCCTGGGGTGAGAGCGGGGATAGCCCCACCTACAACGTCTGTCTGTGTTGTGGCGTGGAGTTTGGCTATGCCGACTTCTCTCTTGAGGGCGCTCGCGCCTACCGCGCGGCGTGGCAGCAACGCGGGTTGCCGTGGCACCGAGCTGACTTGCGTCCCGAGCATTTGGGACCTCACTCAGCAACTCGCGCGTCTTCCTGAGCGCGCTCTCTAGCGCGCTGTCATCGGCATGTCCCGACACCATCATCGCGGCACGAGCGGATACTCGCGCTGATCGTCATTTGTCGCATGGTGTGGCGCCACCGGATCGTCGAGTAGCTGGTCGAACGACTGTTGGACGAAGGCCGGCTGCAAGCGTGGGGGCGGGGTGCACGATGCCGCACCTACCTGCGGCGCGGGAGATCTGTGCGTCGCCTAGCGGTAGTCCCCGATGCCCGCATCGAGGTCGCTCCGGGCTACCGTCGCGAGTGGTGCTGGATCAGTCCGGCCGGCCGATCGATTCCGCACCGAACTCGCGCGTCATGGAGATCCGATGAGGGCGATCGTGCAGGAGCGGTTCGGCCCGCCGGACGTGCTGCGGCTGGTGGACACCGAGGTACCGGAGGTGGGGGCCGGCGAGGTGCTGGTTCGGGTGCACGCCGCCGCGGTCAACCCGTACGACTGGCACGTGATGCGAGGCGACCCTCTGGTCGCGCGGCTGATGGGCGGGGTGGGGCTGAGAAGGCCGAAGGCCCGGGTGGCCGGGGTCGACGCGGCCGGGCGGGTGGCGGCGGTCGGCGCGAACGTGCGCGGGCTGCGGCCCGGTGAGGAGGTGTTCGGCTTCTGCCTGGGCGCGTTCGCCGAGTACGCGCGGGCGGAGGCGGACAAGGTGGTGCCCAAGCCGGCGGGGCTGAGCTTCGAGCAGGCGGCGGCGGTGCCGATGGCGGGGGCGACCGCGCTGCGAGCGATCCGGGATGTGGGTGCGGTGCGGGCCGGGCACCAGGTGCTGGTCAACGGGGCCGCCGGCGGCGTCGGCACCTACGCGGTGCAGATCGCGGCGGCGCTGGGCGCGCAGGTCACCGGGGTGTGCAGCACCCGCAACGTGGAGCTGGTGCGATCGCTCGGCGCCGCCCACGTCCTCGACTACACCAGGGAGGACTTCACCGACCGGCCCGCGCGCTACGCCGTGATCCTGGACAACGTGTGCAACCGGCCGCTGCGCCGGCTGCGCCGGGCAGTGACCCCGACCGGGACCCTGGTGCTCAACGGCGGCGGCTCACCCGGCCGCCTGGTCGGGGCGGTGGGCGCCATCCTTCGCGCGGTCGTGGTCAACGCGCTGGTGCGGGAGCGGCTGCGACTCGTCCCGCACGAACAGCAGCGGGAGAACCTGCTCACCCTCACCGGGCTCATCCAGGCCGGCAAGCTCACCCCGGTGCTCGACCGGACCTACCCGCTAGCCGACACCGCCGACGGCCTGCGCCACCTGGAGCAGGGGCACGCCCGCGGCAAGGTCGTCATCACCGTGGCGTGAGCCCGGCCAGGGCGCAGCGGAACCAGCCGACGTCGTCCCACGTCGTTCTGCGGCCACTGCCTGACCAGGCTCGGTCCAGACGCCCGGCCGACGCTCTCCCTGGCGGCTGCCCACCGGGGATGGGTGGGGCTCTTCGTGTGCGCCTCGCGGCAGTTGAGCGCGTTCCGTTCGGGCGCTCCCGATACCGTGACCGGATGCGGCTGGTCCCAGGGTTGCGCGCATCGCTCGACCGCATGGTCACCGACGCTGACACCGCGGAGGCAGTGGGCAGCGGGGATGTGCCCGTCCTCGCGACGCCGCGGCTGCTGGCGTGGGCCGAGGCGGCGACCCTCGCGGTGCTGGCGGGCCGGCTCAACCCCGCCAGCACGACTGTGGGGGTGGCGGTTGCGCTGCGGCACCTGGCGGCGTCCACCGTCGGGCGCACCGTCGTGATGACCGCGGAGTTGGCCGAGATCGACGACGAGGTTCTCAAGTTCGATGTTTCGGCGCACGACGCGTCCGGTCGGGTGTTGGCGACCGGTACGGTCACCCGGATGGTGGTGGACCGCGCGCGGTTCGCGGCACGGGCCGACCATTCCTGAGCGGCTTCGGTCGTTTTCGTCGAACGTGGTTCCATCGCGCGGCAGCCCTCAGCAGCAAATGAGGATGTTGCCGCCCGCCGTCCGTGGCGCACAAGTATGTGGTTGCATTGCACGCGCCGCATCGACTTCAACCCCCTTGGACGTCATTGGGACCGCGCGCGTAGCCGTCGTTCGGCGCGGCCGGTCGTGCCTCGCGTCCGCGCGCAGATCAACTCGTAGGGCGCAGCCAAGTTCAGCCTCTTGCCGGTGAGGGTCTGATCGCCTAATGGATTCAAGGTTCGACGGTGTACGGGCGCATCATGTCGTTGTCCTCGTGTTCGACGATGTGGCAGTGGTAGACATAGGTCTGCGGCGCGGTCACCCCGTCCGGCAGTTCGTACTTGGCGCGGATCCTCGTCAGGTAACCGGGATTGGCCTTGACCGTGTCCTTGAAGCCGCGCTCGGTCGGCTCGGGCGGCTGCTCCGGTCCGGTGATGAACGGGGTCGGGTCGATTCCGCCGGGCACCCCGTTGGATCCGCTATAGGCGGCCTGGTACCCCTCCGCGTCGAACGGCGTGCGCCCGACGACCTGGAAGGTGACCAGGTGCGAGTGCATCGGGTGGGTGTCGCCGGTGAGATTGACGTAGACCCAGTCCTCGATGGAACCGGCTTTCGGGTTTTCGGTGACCGGCGCGTCGAAGCGCTGGCCGTTGAGGTCGAGGAACCAGTTCTCGGTTTCCGCATTGATCTCGTTGAGCGTGATGTAGCGCGTGAAGTCCGGATCCGGCGCGGGCAGACTGGCGGCGCGGCCGGGCAGGCTGGCCGGGACCGTCGTCGGGCCTGGCCGGCTGACGGTGGTCCCGACCCGGATCTGCATCACCTGCGGCAGCGACGGCGCAGGCGTGGCCACCGGCTTCGGCGGTTTGCTGTGGGTGATCACCAGGGTCTGCCCGGGCATCTTGCTGAAGTCGATGATCAGGTCGGCCCGCTCGGCGGGTGCCAGCACAATCCGCTTCACCGCAACGGGCTTGTCCCACATGCCGCCCTCGGCGCCGATCTGCCACAGCGGCGCCCCGCCGAGGTTGAGGTTGAGGATGCGGGGCGTTGCAACCGTTGAGCACCCGGAACCGGTACATGCGCGGCTCCACATCCAGGAACGGCCACACCTTGCCGTTGACCAGCATCACGTCGCCGAAGTACTCACCGATCCACGGGCCCAGAACTCCTGACATGTAGGTGGCTGGCCGCCACCTTTCGGTTGTGAATGTTGGGCTGTTGGCGTGTCGGTGGGGTGACCGCAGCTCGTTTCGTGGGATCATTTCCGGAAAGGTTGGAGCGGATTTCGGGGGTGGCAGGGTGGGTCGGGTGAGCCAGCCGGTGCTGCTGCTGCTGCCCGCCGATGCGGTGCCGATCGGCCCTGTGGCCGGGCTTGTGGAGGGGCCGCAGGGCGGGGTCGTGTACGTGTCGGGCCTGGTCACGTTCGTGTTCGCGGCCGGTGACGAGGTCGGGCGGCGGCTGGCCGCGGTCCAGCTGGTGAGCACGAAGATCGCGACCGCGGCCGCGGTCGCCCGGGCGTTCGGGGTCGGCATCGTGACGCTGTGGCGGTGGACGAGCGGGTACGACAGCGCCGGGGTGGCCGGGTTGATCCCGGCCAAGACCGGCCCGAAGGGCCCGTCGAAGCTCACCGAGCAGGTCGCGGCCTGGATCCGTGACCTGGACGGGCAGGGCCTGAGCCTGGCCGCGATCGCCGCCCGCAGCGGGGTGAGCACGGCGACGGTGCGGGTGGCGTTGGGCCGCCGCAGGGGCAGCGCCGGCTGGGAAGCCCGCCAGACGGTCACCGCCGACGCGGCCACGGCATGCGGCGGCGAGGCGGGCGCTGCCGGCGGCAACGTCGAGGGCGGGCCGGCGTTGCCGGTGCTGCCGATGCCGCGCCCGCGCACCGCGGAGCGGGAGCTGGCCCGCACCGGCCTGCTGCCCGAGGCGCCGCCGGTGTTCACCGAGGGGGCGCACCTGCCGCTGGCCGGGCTGCTGCTGATCCTGCCCGCGCTCGCGGTCACCGGGCTGGTCGAGGCGTTCGAGGCGACCTACGGGCGGCTACGTAACGGGTTCTACGGGCTGCGGGCGACGCTGCTGATGCTGCTGTTCTTGGCCCTGCTGCGCGACCCGCGCGCCGAGGGCGCGACCCGCATCCGCCCGGCCGACCTGGGCCGGTTGCTCGGGCTGGACCGGGCACCGGAGGTCAAGACGCTGCGCCGCAAACTGATCGAGCTCGCCGGGCACGGCCGCGGCGCGCAGCTGCAGTCCGCACTCGCGAAAGCACACGCCGCCGCCCGGCCGCAGGCGCTGGGGTTCCTCCACGTCGACGGGCACGTGCGCGTGTACTCGGGCACCCGGGACCTGCCCAAGACCCACATCGCCCGGATGCACCTGGCCGGGCACGCCACCAACGAGACCTGGATCGCCGACGCCGACGCCGACCCGGTGCTCGTGGTCACCGCCCCACCCGCGGCCAGCCTCGCCGCCGAACTGGTGCGGCTGCTGCCCGACCTGCGTACCCTGCTCGGTCCGGACCGCCGCGCCACGGTGATCTTCGACCGCGGCGGCTGGTCCCCGGACACGTTCGCGAAGATCCTGGCCGCCGGCATGGACGTGCTCACCTACCGCAAGGCACCCTTCGACCGGCTCGGCGACGACGCGTTCACCGAACACACCTTCACCGACCCCGACGGCGACCCGCGCACCTACCAGCTCGCCCAGACCACCGTCGACCTGCCGCTGCCCGACAGCGGCGCCGTCACCCTGCGCCAGATCCACCGCCTCGCCGCCGACGGCGCGCAGATCCCGGTGCTCACCTCCCGCACCGACCTGCCCGCCGCCGAACTGTGCTGGCGGCTGTCGGCCCGGTGGCGGCAAGAGAACTACTTCAAATACGCCCGGGCGCACTTCGCCCTCGACGCCCTGGACAGCTACGCCGACACCCCCGACGACCCCGACCGGCCCGTCCCCAACCCCGCCAAACACCAGGCGAAAGCCGCCGTCCAGGCCGCCCGCGCCAACCTAGCCGCCGCCGAGAACGGCATCGCCGCCGCCATCGACGACGCCGTGCAACGGGCCCGCCGCCCCGGCAGCGGCGGCACCGCCACCGTCGACCCCGCCGCCGACCGGGCACTCTCGGCCGCCCGCGACAAGCTCGACCAGGCCGCAGCAGGCTCACGGATCACCCCCAGCCACCTCCCGCTGCGCCAAGTCCGCCCCGACGCCCGACTGCTCGACGAGCAACGCAAACTGATCACCCACGCCATCCGCATCACCGCCTACAACGCCGAAACCACCCTCATGCGGATGCTCCGCCCGCACTACGCCCGAGCCGAAGACGAAGCCCGCGCCCTACTCCGCGAAGCCATGACCCTCTCCGGCGACCTGCACATCACCGGCGACACCCTCCACGTCACCCTCGACCCCGCCACCGCACCACGACGCAGCCGCGCCCTGCACGCCCTCTGCCAGCAGCTCACCGCCACCGAAACCACCTACCCCGACACCCCCCTCAAGATCGTCTACGGCATCAAACAGCAGCCCAACACTTCATGATCGAACCTTCATGTCAGGAGTTCTGGGACCCGGGAAGTCGGATATCGGGTACAACAGGGTCCCGTCCGGGTTGAACTGCCGGTCCTGGATCACCAGCGGGATCTCGTAGGCGCCGCCGGGAATGCCGATCGGATTCGGCTCGGTCCCGGTGTCGTGCTCGTCGCGGAGGACGTAGGCCGCGGCGAGGCCCGCGACCACGCCCAGCCGGGTCGAGCCCAGGCCGTGGTCGTGGAACCAGAGCAGCGAGGCGGGCATCTGCGGCAGTTGGTTCGTGTAGTGAACGGTCTGCGTCGCCCCGGTGACGACGCCGAGCGGTGTGATCGCGGGGTTGCCGTCGCTGTCGGCGGCGACGAACCCCCCGTTCAGGTGGGTCATCACCCGCACGGTGTCGTCGTGGGTCCCGGTGAGCCGGGTGTCGACCGGCAGCCAGCTCGGGAACGTTGCGGGCAGCTCGTTCGTGAAGGTCATGTCCACCGGCGTGCCGCTCTGCGCGACGACGACGATGCCGAGCGAGCCGGCTTGCCCGGCGAGCCCGAGTCCGTCGTCATACGCCCACAGCGGCGTCGGCGGCAGCTGCGGATGCAACTGCCGCGAAATCTCCCGCTGGGTGAATGCGTACGCATTCGGGCCGCTTGGCGTCGCGACCACGAGCCCCGCTCCCGGCAGCGGCAACGGCTGCCCGTACTTCGCCAGCTTGCCCCCCGTAGCCGCCGATGCGACCGGTGTTCCGAGCGTCCACGGCAGAGCGAGCGCAGCGCCCACGCCCGCGCTGTAGCCGATGCACCGTCGACGTGTGATATCACCCATCTCGACCATCCCCGATGCTCGACCATCCCCGATGATCGTCGTGGGTCGGGCGGGGTGATCGTGGCCACGAGCCCCCGCCGGACCATTGATAGAGCACAGCGTGGGCACAGAAATGCGCCTGGTCAAGGATTCGAAGGCACCACGTGCTCAGTCGCCATGAACCAACGGTCAAGCAAACTTGCGCTGCCACAACTACCGCCCATTAGCCGGTGTCAGGAACAACCGAAGCACAGAACAGATCGTCCACAGCGGACAGTCAGGGGCATTCACGGCCGTCTGAGTGGCGACATGGCGCAGGGAAGCGCACCGCGCACGGGCCGTAGGCCCACGCGGGTGGGCCAGCCAGTGAAGGATTGAGCGAACGTACGCCTCTGCCGCTGTCGTGCTCGTTCCGATAACGCGGAGATGCCGATGTCCGTGCAGTCCGCTCGCGATCTTGTGCCGCATGCTGCGCCATGGAGCCAGTTGGGTAATCGACGCGCGGCCGGGCCGTCTGCTGAGCGTGAAGCTCCCAAGTCGTCGCAGCCGACCGAATACGATACGACCGACCAAATCTGCCTCGCCCCAACGGCGAACTCTCGGTCCCGCAGTCGGCGTTCGGCCATTTTGCAACAGGCTCCATGCCGGTGGCGCGGAACTCATTGGTCGCGTCGATCTGAGTGGACCGCGCCGAATGGGCAGAAAGAGCCGCTTGCGCAGGTCGGCTCCGGTGACGACACTCGGCCTTCGGGTGCGGCACTGTGCCAGCCCGCGCAGACGATCGGAGGGCGCATGGCCGAGTTGCTCATGCTCGAGTTCGACGGACTCGATGAGACGGACTACGCAAACGTGAGCGCCCAGCTCGGCGTTGACCCGCAGACCGGGGCGGGGGACTGGCCGCCGGGGCTTATCACCCATCTGGCAGGAGTCGAAGAAGGCGGCAGCGCCTACGTAATCGAGGTCTGGGAGTCGCAGCAGGCCCAAGCGGAGTTCATGCAGTCTCGCCTCGGCGCTGCCATGGCGGCCGGCGGAGTTACCGCCACTCCGAAAGTGACCTGGGCACGCCTCCTAGGCCATCAGAACCCAGGCCTCTGAATAGCCGCACTCTGCTCAGCTCCGGGTGAAGTCCCGGTGGGAGGACCTGGCAGGTGGGGCGGGCCAGATCGGAGCTCCCGTAGAGCGAGGCCAGGACGGTGCGATCGATCGCGTCGAGCCGGGGCCGGCAACGACGCTGCCCGCGTACGCGGCTGTCGGCTGCGGCGCCTCAGCTGTCGCGAAGCCTGAAGAGAGCGCGACTGCGCCGGCGGCAACGGCCACCGCAGCGCCCAATCGGCGAAAATTCATGTTGATTCCCCCGTCTTCACCTAGGTTGTGACACCCCCGTCGGGCGCATTCAAGATGCTGACACGTGATTCCTGCGCGGTATAGGTTGCTGGCCCCCCGCGTTGGATGGTGCTAGCACACCTCGCGATGTCTGACGACACGCCCCGTGCGGGACTTGCCGACGTCGCGTCAACCGCGAGCCGGTCCAGGAACACCGCTCACGACGGCGAATTCGTCCACACGACCGAGCCCGGGCTTCCCTGGGCCGGCACGCGACCTACGCCGTCGCCGCGGGGACGAAATTTCGCCGGCCGTCAGATGCGCCGTATCTGGACCGGTGCGGTGAGCTGGTTCGACAGACGCCGCAGATCCTCTGGATCCGAGGTCAGGATCGTCGACGAGCTCGCGGCGGCGGTAAGAACCAGGTGCGCGTCGACCACGTCGGCGAGGCCCGCCTTGCCTATCAACGCTCCCACCTCATGTCCCTGTTCGCGAGCGAACGGCGCGATGTGACAGCCGCGAAGGAATCGTCGCAGCTGGACTTGGCGAGGCGAGCGGCTCACCTGAGACACAACAGGGGCGGTTGTGGTCGGTACCACACCGAGCTCGAGCCGGACCCGGTGATCGGCCCAGACTTGACGGTCGTTGCGCTCGGCCGCAATCAACACGCCGGCGTCGTAAACGATGCTCACGCCGACCGTGGCCGCGCCGGCCCGCGGACCTCGTCGGCCACCCGGCGGCGCGCCGCCTCCAGCTCAGCCGCGGAGAAACGGCCCTGCTCGCTCTCCCACTCGGCGACCGCCCGAAGCCCGTCTCGAACGAGCAACGCCCGCCTGGCCGCCGCGGTCATCCAGGCCGAGACGCTGACGCCTTCCTCTTCGGCCGCCGCAAGAACCCGCTCGTGAACCTCGGGGTCAACAGTGATCGCCAACTTCGGCGACGGCTTCCCACGAGGCATAGCCAAAGTCTACTACCCGAGTAGGATGGTTTGTCCGCGCCCACACAATCGCCTGCTCGGCCGTCAGGTCTTCGTCGACGTTCGGATGCTCGCGCACTCCCCGCCGCGAGGCCGTGTGCCTCGAGGGGGAACTCGGTAGATTCCGCTCGACCAGCGCGTCCAGACCGTGCTTCACGCCTGCGAAAGGATCCAGCGATGCCGCGTCGAGTTCTCATCATGGGAGCCGCGGGGCGCGATTTCCACAACTTCAACGTGGTCTATCGGGACGACCGCGGGGTCGAGGTCGTCGCCTTCACTGCTACGCAGATCCCGTTCATCGATGACCGGACGTACCCGACGAGCCTCGCCGGAGAGCGCTACCCGAACGGGATCCCGATCCAGCATGAAAGCGAGCTCACGCAGCTGATCAAGGAACAGCAGATCGACGACGTAATCTTCAGCTACTCCGACGTCAGCCACACCTACGTGATGCACAAGGCCAGCCAGGTGCTGGCAGCCGGCGCGAACTTCGTCCTGCTCGGGCCGGGCGCGACAATGCTCACGGCGGCCGTCCCCGTGGTTGCCGTCTGCGCCGTGCGCACGGGTTCGGGTAAGAGCCAGACGGCACGAGCGATCGCCGACACGGTGAAGCAAGCGGGCAAACGCGTTGTCGCAGTCCGGCATCCGATGCCGTACGGGGATCTCGCGGCGCAGCGCGCGCAGCGGTACGCGACGCTCGAAGACCTCGACCGCTACGACACCACGATCGAGGAGCGAGAAGAGTACGAACCCCACATCATCTCCGGAACGATCATCTATGCAGGGGTCGATTACGGACTGATCCTCGAACAGGCGCAGGCCGAGTGCGATGTGCTGCTGTGGGACGGGGGGAACAACGACCTGCCCTTCTACGCCCCGGACGTGCACATCGTGGTGGTCGATCCGCTCCGTGCCGGTGACGAGGTGAGCTACTACCCGGGCGAGGCGAACCTCCGCATGGCCGACGTGATCCTGATCAACAAGATGGGCTCGGCGTCGACCGAAGACGTGAACGCGCTGATGCACACAATCCACCTGGCGAATCCAGAGGCGACCGTCGTCAAGGCGAACAGCCACGTGACGGTGAATGATCCCGAAGCCATCGAGGGGAAGCGCGTGCTTGTCGTCGAGGACGGGCCGACGCTCACCCACGGGGGGATGAAGTTCGGAGCCGGAGTCGTGGCAGCCCAGGCACACGGCGCGACCGAGATCGTCGACCCCCGGCCTTGGGCGATCGGTACGATCGCCGAGACGCTCCGCAAGTACGACGTCGGGCCAGTATTGCCGGCCATGGGTTACTCGGAAGGCCAGCTCGCGGAGCTGGAGGAGATCATCGATTCGGTGGATGCCGACGTCGTCGTGATCGGCACGCCGGTCGACCTGCGCCGCGTGATCGACATCCACAAGCCCGCCTTGCGCGTTCGATACGACCTCGAAGTGCTGCCGGACTCGCCGAGCCTGCTCGACGTGCTGAAGCCGGCTTTGACCTGAGCGATCGCTACCGGGTGCACCGCATGTGGAGCAGTGATTGAGCCTCGCGGCTCGGGTGGTAGGCGCGGTCGGAGCAGGTTGCGATTGCGATGGCGAGGACGCTTGCGGGGCCGGCAAGCCACCACCAGGTATTCGAGGGGATTCCGCCTGAGCCAGTCGACGTAACCGGGAAGGTGTGGACCCAGCGCGCTACTGGACCGTAGATCGACGGCACGATCAACACGAACAGTGCCGCCGCGGACGCCCAGACGCCGGGCTCGCCGGTCCGCAGCCGGGCCACGCTGGCGATGGCGAAGCCGAGCAACACGTTGCCAACGAGCGCAAGACCCATGCCCGGCGCAGGTAAGGTCGTGGCACGCATCGCTGCGGCCAGAACGAGAGTGAGTCCGCCGCACAGCGGCACGGCCAGCGCGACGGACCGGGCCGCGGTCTGCACCGCTGGTCCGGTGGGGGTGACGTCGACGACCGCGCTGGCCGGTTCCTCCAGCGCGAACGCGCTCGCCGCGGCGAGCAGCGCCAGCGCGGTGGCCAGCAACGGCGGCCCGACGAACTCATGCACGAGCAGCACACCGCCCCCGCCGACCTCGCAGGCGCACGCGCTGAGTCCCGTTGTGGCCGTCCACCCGGCGCTGCGCACCACTACCGCGATCACGGCTTCCTCAGACCCGATTCCACGGATAGGCCGCTGAGTTGATCTTCCGTGCTGGTTGTTGATCTTTCTGGGTGGTGTTTCGGGTTCTGGGCAGGTTGGTGGCCCGAGTGGCGCCTCGGGTGGCGGGTCTCCGGGTGGTCGGCGGCGCGGGGCCGGGGTGATCAGGTCAGGGTGGGTAGGGCGCGCAGGCGGGCGAGGATCTCGGCGAGCAGGCTGTATCCGGGCGGCGGGCGCAGGAGGAGTCCGCCAGCGTGGGTGACCAGCCGGGCAGGGACGCGGATCAGCCGGCGCCGCAGGGTGGCGATCATGGCTTTGCCGCCGCGGGTCCCCCAGCCGGCCAGCTGGCCGTGGCCGTCGCTGGTGGCGGTGAGTTGGTGCAGCCAGCCGGCCAGGCTCGTGGCTAGTAGCGCGCCCCACATCCATGCGGTGTTGATCTCGGGGTGGCCGGAGGGCAGGTGGCGCAGCGCGGCGCCGTGTTTGCTGTCGCGGAAACGGTCCTCGATCTCGGTGCGGTGCCGGTACCAGTACTCGACCGAAACAGCCTTCGTGCCGGTGGACACGTCGAGATCGGTGAGGATGAAGCTGTAGCCGTAGACGGTGCTGACTTGCCCGTCCAGGGCCAGTTGCAGTTGATCTTTGGGGATGGTACGCCGGCGCCGTGCCCGTGGATCGGTCGAGATGTCGGCGGCGTCCAGCGCGACCCTGCGGATCAGCATCGACGTGCCCTCGGGCCAGTCGGCAGGTTTGTAGTTCGACACGGCGACCTGCGCGCCGGGCATGTCTCTCGCGTCGGTCCAGTCGCATTCGCCGATCCCGTCCAGGGCGCGCCACACGGTGGTGATGCGTTTGGCGCCGATCGCGAACCGGACGTCCAGCTCGCGGGCGGTACGGGCCAGATCGCCGGCGAAGTAGCCGGCGTCGGCGCGCATCGATAGCGGTGCTTGCCGTACCGCGGCAGGCAGGACGGCTACCGCCCGCCGTAACAGCGCGCTCGCGCGCGAACGCGGGTCTTGATCGCCGGCGAGCAGATCCGCGGCCAGCACCGTGCCGGTCTCGGCCCAGCCCGCCACGTGCGGGCGCCCGCACCGCTGACCCTGGTAGTTATAGGCCACCCCACGCTTGCGACGGCCGTAGACCTCCACGTCGGTGGCATCCAGATCGATCGTCGCGCCCTGACACAACGCCTGGCGCCGGGCCGCGGGCAGCAGCGCGAGCATCCGCTCGTTCACCGCACCGATCTGGGCTCAGGTAGGAGGCCCGGGTAGGTGATGACCGCATGATGCAGCCCGCCCGTGACAGCGAGCGCATAGGTCGCCGCGGCAAGGAACGACAACACGAACAGCGCATCGGTAAGCCGGTGACGGACAACTGGATCGGCGTCGCGGAGCAGCGCCACCGTCACGGCAAGCGCGCACAGGCACAGCTGCCAGCCGAGGAAGGCGATCGGTGAGCCGCGCCAGGTCTCGACTCCGACACCGTTCCAGGTGGTGAAGAAGGTGAACGGGGCGAACATTCGCATGAGCAGCACCGGCATCGAGTTCCGGTAGGAGTCGGCGAGCCCATTGGCAACGAGGACCCAGGCCACGATGCTCAGAAAGAGCGCCGGCGCGATCCACCCGGCGCGCACCCAGCGTCCCAGCGCGATGCCGAGCAGCGGCCCGCCCAAGGCGGGAAGCACGACCTGGCTGACAAGCACGGCGGCCCGATCGACCGTGCGGTAGGCACCTTCGGTCCAGTCGCCTTCGACCTGCCGGAACATCACGATCGCAAGCAGGCTGAGCAGGCCGCAGGCAAACGGGATGATCGCCGTCAGGCACAGCGCGGTCGTGCGCACCTGCGCCGGTGTCGGGGCAAGGTCGAGTGCTTCCGCGCTGCGGCGCATCGACTGGGTCAGCCAGCAGGCCGCGACCATGCCGAACCCGCCGATGAATCCTGCCGGGTAGGTGGGCAGCTCGTCGGCGTCAGCGACGATGCCGCGCGTCAGGTCGTAGATCGCGTAGGCCGTCAGCGCGAGAGCAACGAGGAGGACCGGGCTGCGCACGGCTCGACGCGTTTCGTACCACGTCAACGTGGCCAGCGTGCCGAGGGTCATCGGCCGGATCAACGTCGCGGTCATGCGCCGACTCCCTCGGGCCTCGGTGTCGGTCCAGCGCCAGCGGCGCGCAGGAGCAGGTAGGCGTCCTCCAGCGACGGTTCGACGAGTTCGACTCCGGCCGGAGCGCGGTGTGCGATGTTGCGATACCGCCCAGTACCGGTGCGCCAGGACGCCCGGGCCGCGGGATCGGCGTCGTCGGCCAACCACACCCGCCCCGCTGCGTGCCGGACCAGGTCTCGCACTGGGCCGTCGTAACGAACTCGGCCGCCGTCCAAGACGATCACGCGTTCGCACAGCGCCGCGACATCCTCCGTCTGGTGCGTGGACAGCATGACCACCGAGGTGCGAGCTGCCTCGGCCAGGACGGTCCGTAGCGATGCCCGCTGCTCCGGGTCGAGGCCGGCCGTGGGCTCGTCCAACGCCAGCAGCTCGGGTGCTCCGAGCAGCGCCTGCGCCACTGCCAGCCGTCGACGTTGTCCGCCGGATAGCGTGCGGATCCGTTTCGCCGCGACGCCGGCCAGGTTCACCAGATCCAGCACGCGACGTACTTCGGCGTGCCGGGGGGCCGTGTCGTTCCATTCCTTCAAAACGGCGACGTAGTCCACGAAGGCGAATGCACTGAAGCCGCGTGGGAAGCCGAGCTCCTGCGGCAGGTAGCCGAGCCGACGCCGGATCCCCGTCCGCTGGTCGGGTATCGCCGGGTCGAGGCCGAACACTGAGATTTCCCCACGTGTGGGGGCGAGCGCCGTCGCAAGCAGCCGCAGCAGCGTCGTCTTGCCGGCCCCGTTCGGACCGAGCAGCCCGACCACGCCACGCGACAGATCGAGATCGATATCGGTGAGTGCCCAGGTGCCGCCGAATCTCCGGCCGACGCCCTCATGGCCAGCTCCGCTTCGGCCGCAGCTCACGCACATGGCGACCTCGAGCCAGGAACGCCCCTCCGGAAACGATCGCCAGCGCGCTGTAGGAAATCAGGAACGGGGTATGCAGCACCGTGCCCGCGGACCGGTCCTGCGCCGCCGCCAGCCATACGACAGCGAGCCATATCACGCTGATCGCCACGGCGCCGCGCAGCGGATTGATCCACGTCGACAACGCGAGGACGGCTCCGACGAACCCCGCTGCGGGCAGCAACCACAAGTACGGCGCGTGCATCGGCAGGACGAGATCCAGTAGGACGACGGCGGGGATCGCCACTGCGAGCACGGCAACGGTGCGCAACACGACCAGGCGCAGTGGCGAATACGGCGTGGTCAGGTCTTGCTCGAGTGCCGGCTCCACATCGGGGTCATAGCTGACCGCAACCGCGACGCAGGGCAGCAGCGGTGCCACTGCCAAGAAGAAGAACTCGCCACGAGCGTGCCCGAACTGTGCCGCAAGCTCGACGAACCCCAACACGACGAGCACGCCCATCAGCCACGGACCGCGAAACGCCCGGGCCGGAGCAACCACCCGCGCATCGTGGGCCGGCAGCCCAGCCGTGCCAGCATTTGCTCGAACCACGACGATCGCGGCACCTCGACGGCGTCGCGCACCCGCGCCCACACCGCGTCGAGGTCCGGCAGCTGCTGCGGCGAATCATCTCCGACCGCGATCCGGACGCGACCGCGGCACTGCTCGCACGCGAGCAGATGTTGCTCGACCGAGGCGCTGTGCGGCAGCGCATCAGTGCGGTCGATCCAGCGCCGCAGGACCATCTCATCGACATGCCAACTGGTCATTGCACTCCCTCCACGAGCGCGGCGCGCAGCTGAACCTTGGCTCGAGACAGCCGGGTCTTGACGCTGCCCTCGGGCATGTGCAACAGGCGGGCGGCCTCTCTCGTGGTGAGCCCATCCAGGACCACCGCCTGGATGACGGCCCGCAGTTGCGGTGACAGCTGCGCCAGTGCCTGGCCGACATCGCCGTATTCAACCGACAGGAGCACTTGCTCCTCGGCAGCGGGAACCGGCGCCGCTTCCGCCCGCTCGAAGCCGACGATGACGTCGCGGCGACTGCGCAGCCGACTGACCAGCCGCCGGATCGCGATCCCCCACAGCCACCCCGCGACCTCGCCCTGACCACGAAACGCCGCAGGCTTCTGCCACACCGCGACGAAGGTGTCCTGCAGGGCCGTCGGCGACGACCTCCGAATCGCTGCAGCGCCGGGACAGCCGAATCGACAACCAGGCAGCGTGCCGCTCGTAAAGCTCACGAATCGCGTCGAGATCGCGCGAGCCGACGGCACCCAGCAGCTGTTCGTCGCTCTGGCCGCCGCCCGTCATGAACTAACTGTCGCCCAAAGGCCACCGAAAAGATTCAGTGGGTTATCCATTTCACTGCCATCCGAGGCAGAAGTTGTGCTTGTCGCACCGTCGGAGCACAAGCGGTAGCGGCAGACGGGCGGTGTTTGGAGGAGCCGGCAGTCAGATGGATAACCCACAAGATTCAATCTCCAGACGGCCATCATGCGGGCGGCACGACCCAAACATGTCGGCTAGCGGACCGCCAGCCGATGAGACGTGGCGAGCGGCTCTTGATTCAGCGCGCCTACGGCCTGACGACGGTGACGCCGGGGCTGGTTACGCCGGCCAGCAACACTGATACGAGGATCCCGAGGGGCAGCATCCCCCAGTAGGACTGGTGTAGGCCGACATTGCCGGCGAAGAGCATCAGCAACCAAGTCGCTGGAAACGTGGCGAGGAGGAAGAAGATGAAGCCGAACACCAGTCCCTTGATCACGGCGCCTCCACTCGACGGTCCTGCCTGCTCGGTAACCGTGCCTGCTACGCACATCATCCGTCGAACGCACCGAAACGCGGAATGCGACACGCGGCTCCTCGGCGCATGGTCTGGACGTAATCAGCGGCCGAGCTCACCGCGGGTGAGCGAAACACCATCCTCGCCGGACGGGTTGGCGTCGGGAATCCAGGTGCGACGCGCTGGGCGTGCGCGCCCTGGGACGTGCACCGTGTCGCCCTGGCGGGCAAAGGAGATCTGGCGGCCCTGCGAAATTGACGGGGTCGCCCCGGCGAGTGCGTCGAGCTCGGTATCGGTACGGCCGGGGGCGTGATGGGTGAGTACCAGGGCGCCCACGCCGCAACGATCCGCGAAGAGCATCGCGCCCTCGATCGTCGAATGTCCGTAGGCAATGGCGACATCGCGCTCGTGCGAGCGGTACTGGCCGTCATGCAGCAGCACGTCCACGCCCGACGCGAGCTCCTCGGCCGACGCGAGGAGTAACGGCGGGGCGTCGCTCAGCGCGTGGTCGGGCAGGTAGGCGATGGTGGCACCGTCCAGCTCGATCCGCACGCCGAAGGCGATGCCGCCCTTGTGGGCGATCTCCGCGACCGTTACCTCGGCGGTAAGTGGTCCGGGAACCGCGGAGGCGAAACGCCAGCTGCCCAGCAACCCGTCCGGCGCGATCGGGAAATGCGGCGGCGACATGACGCCGGCCAAGGACTGGCGCGCATCGTCATCCCCGGCGCCATCCTTCCCGGGCACGAACAGGTCGACGTGAGCGTCGGGCCGGTCGATGGACGGGCAGAACGGCAGTCCCTGGACGTGATCCCAGTGCAGGTGGCTCAGCACGATCGAGCCGACGAACGGCCTGCCACCGAGCAGGCTCGGCAGATCCCGCAGACCGGTGCCGGCATCGAGTACCAGGCGCGGCACCGGGTCAGCGTCGGCGAATACCGCGACGCAGCTGGTGTGGCCTCCGTAGCGGACGAACTGCGCTCCCTGCGCCGGCGTGGAGCCGCGCGTGCCAAGAAGGACGACCCTCACGAAGCCGGGGCCCTGTCGGCCGGTGACTCCTCGCGGCGGTGCCCTTCCGCCAACCGGGCAAGCGCGTCCCGATCGATCCCCGACGCGTCCGCTTCCGCGACGCTGACCGCGGTGACCGCGGTCAGCGTCGCGGTGCGCCGGCCCCCCTCCAGGACGGCTCGCTCACCGTGCACCGCGCCCGGACCGACCTCACCGACCGTCTTGCCATCCACGGCGATGTCGACCACCCCGTCGAGCACGAGATACAGCGAGTCTCCTGGCGAGCCCTGTTCGGTCAGCACCGCGCCGGCCTCGAGCCGGCGAATCGCCGGCTTCGTCGCGCCATGCATCAGCAAGGTCGATAGTTCCCGTTCGAGCGCGGTCTCGGCCGCGGCCACCACGACGGCGGAATCCTCGTCGCCCCAAGGCGTCCGGCGCCACGACGGCTGTCCTAACCACGCCGACCAGTCGGCGACACCCGCCTTGAGAATGATCTCGCCGTTCGCGCCGTAGACCCAGTGACGTGGGAACGGGCTGGCGCCGACCAGGCTGACGTCGCTCTGCCCGCCGGCGTGGATGGTCAGCGCGAGCGTTGTCCAGACCAGCGGCGGCTGGAGCCGGAAAAACGGGGGCCGCGAGATCGTCCTCGGAAGCGGCAGCGCCGTGCGCCCGCCGCAGGTCTGGGTGAATCGCACCCATCCGTCGCCGACCTCCGTTTCGCCGCGCAGATCAGGCATCGCCACCCCGGCGAAGGTGGCGTCCAACCGTCCGACGCGCACCGTGGTCGCGCCCATGGCCACGCCGCCGTCCTGCCCGTACTCGACGGGACGACTCCCGTCGAATCCCACCCAGGCGTGCAGGCGATTGGCGAACCGGAACGCGTCCTGCTCGCGCATCTGATCGAGGTCGCCGAGCGTTCCCGCGGGCGGCGCGTCGTAGTGGCTGAGGCCGGTCGCGAAGGCTGCCCGCATCGGGCCCGTGATCGCCTCGGACGGAATCCACGACAGCGACGTCGCGGTCGATTCGATTCGCATGCCTCACAAGGTAGGTAAGCGAGCGGCGCCGAACGAGGGCGGCAACCCGCCTCTTCGGGGGGTACCAGCACCCCGGCAACTCTCGTCCTGGCCACCTTGCCCAGCCGGGCCGGACCCGGCTCAATGGTTGCCGTGCACCGGATCACCGTTCTGCTGGCGGACGACAACCTCATCGTCCGCGAAGGGGTGCGGGCCCTGCTCGCCCGCGATCCCGACGTCGAGGTGGTGGGCGTCGCGGGCGACTACGACGAGCTGGTCGCCCGCGCCGTGCAACTGCATCCGCAGGTGCTCGTCACCGACATCCGGATGCCGCCGACCTTCCAAAACGAAGGCATCGAGGCAGCCAAGGAGGTACGAAAACGCTTGCCAGGCACGGGAATTGTCGTGCTGAGCCAGTACGACAGCCCCGAGTATGCCGTGTCTCTGCTCGCTGACGGCGCGGCCGGGTATGCCTACTTGCTCAAGGACCGGGTGGCCGACTCCGGCCGGCTGGCCCGCGCGATCCGCGACGTAGCCACCGGCGGCTCGATGCTCGACCCCGAGATTGTGGCCGCGCTGGTCTCGCCCGCGCGGCAGGAGGGTGTGCTGAGCGACGATGAGGAGGACCTGCTGCGGCAGGTGGCCGAGGGCCGTCCGGTGAAAGCCATCGCCGCTTCCCGTAACGTGCCGGCGGGGGTGGTGAACGATGCGATCGAGGCGCTGTTCCTGACGCTCGCGCGGGGAGCGAGCGCAGGGCAGGACGATGCGCTGCATCGGCTGCGGCTGCTGCACACGGCGATCCTCGACCGCGAGGAGCAGGGCGAGACGCTCTCGCGCCTGCTTCCCGGCGGGCTCGCGGAAAAGCTGCGGACGGACCGCGGTGCCGTCGACCGCACCGAACGGCTCGTCGTGACCGTGCTCATGTCCGACGTGCGCGGTTACTCTGCTATCGCCGAGCGTTCTGACCCCGCGATCCTGGCGGGCCAGCTGAACGCGCACCGTCAGGCGATGAATGCTGCCATTCTTGCCGAACGAGGAACAGTGATGCAGTACGTGGGGGATGCCGTGATGGCAGTGTTCGGAGCACCGGATCCGCAGGCAGACCATGCGTCGTGCGCGGTCCGCGCAGCCGTCGGCATGCACGCTCGTCAGCGCGAGCTCGACGACACCTGGGCCGGGCAGGGGCTGCCCGCGTTTGGACTAGGCATCGGCCTGTCGACCGGTGAGGTGGCCGCCGCGTTGCTCGGCAGCTCCGAACGGCTCGAGTACACGCTGGTCGGCGATACGGTCAACCTGACCCAGCGGCTGCAGGACCTCGCGCGCCCGGCAGGCACCACCGTGGTCAGCGAGTCGACGGTCGAGGCCGCCGAGCGCGATCTGTGCGGCTGGCAACCGCTCGGCGCCTGCGAGGTCAAAGGCCGGACCGCGCCGGTGGTCGCCTATCTGCTGGCAAAGCCCGCGCTCGTTGCGACGGAGGCACTGCGATGACGAGCGAACAAACTCTTCCGGGCATCTACGAGGTGCGCACCGCGAACTTGCCCGCGGACGCGGTCCGGGTGCGCGACGCCCGGCGGACGTTCACCGCCGAACTCGCCCCGGTCCGCGCGCTGCGTGGGGTGAAGCTCGACGTGGCAACCGGAGAATTCGTCGCGGTGATGGGCCCGTCGGGCTGTGGGAAGTCGACCCTGCTGAACGTTATCGCCGGGCTGGACAAGGTTGACGATGGCACGATCGAGGTGGCCGGGCAGCGGATAGACGGCCGCGACGAAGACTGGCTGGCCCGCTTCCGCCGGCACCACGTGGGCATCGTCTTCCAGTTCTTCAACCTGCTCGACGGGGTGAGCGCGCTGGACAACATCGTGCTCCCCGCCGTGCTCGGCGGCATGCGGCGCAAGGCCGCCGAGTCGCGGGCGCGCGATCTGCTCGACCTGCTCGGGCTCGGCGACCGCACCGCGCAGGTACCGGCCGTGCTCTCCGGCGGGCAGCGGCAACGGCTCGCCATCGCCCGAGCGCTGGTGAACGAGCCAACGCTGCTACTCGCCGACGAGCCCACCGGCGCACTGGACAGCGACGGCGGGCTCGAAGTGCTCGAACTGTTCCGCCGGCTGCACGACGGCGGCCAGACGATCATTATGGTCACTCACTCCCCGGACGTCGCCGCCCGGGCGGACCGGCAGCTGCAGATTCGCGACGGCCAGCTCGCCGGGGAGGTCGAAGCGGCGCTATGACCGTCGTCGCGACCTGGCTGCGGCTGGAGCTGCGCCGCAGGTGGCGCTCGCTCGCCGTCCTCGCCTTGCTCGTCGCGCTTTCAAGCGGGACGGTCCTCGCCGCGCTGGCCGGAGCTCGTAGAGGGGCGAGCGTCCAGCAGCGCCTGAACGAGCGAACCCTGCCGGCGACGGCGATGATCCTGGCGAACACGCCGGGCTTCGACTGGGGCCCGATCCGCGCCCTGCCTTACGTCGAGGCGTCCAGCACGTTCGTCGTCGACTACACGATGTCAGCCGAGGGCGTCCCGGTGGAGGCAACTGGTTTCCCGTATACCGACGACGCGTTCCTGCGCACCTTCGAGAAGGGAGTGATCTTCTCCGGACGGATATTCGACCCAACCCGCGCGGACGAAGCGGTCGTGACGCGCAAGTTCGTCTCCCATTACCACAAGGGCATCGGCGACACCGTCGTGCTCATCCTGGCTACGCCGAAGGAGATCGCCCAGCAGCAGGGATCCGGACCGGGCGGCGCGTACACCGGGCCGCGGGTCACCGTCCACATCGTCGGCGTGGGCGAGACATCGTCGAGGTGGGGCGGCGTCGACCAGCCGGGAGGCACCGGTGGGCTGCAGCCCTCGCCCGGCCTGTACGCGAAGTACCCGGAGAACATCGTCGGCCCTCCCGGGGCACCGAACCAGAACTACATCAACGCGCTGGTCCGGCTGCGCGGCGACGAGGCAGCGATCGAGCAGCTCCGAAACGACATCACACGCGTCACCGGGCGCTCGGACATCGAGGTCACGAACCTGGCCGCGCAACAGCGCGTACTGCAGCACCACATCGCGTTCGAGTCCCGCTGCCTGGTCGCGTTCGCGGCCGCCGCATTCGTCGCCGCCCTGTTCCTCGTCGGCCAGGCGATCGTCCGGTACGCGGCGGCGAGCACCGAGGAACTGCGGACACTTCGCGCGCTCGGCATGACGCCGCGCCAGGCCATCGCAGCGGCCGCCGCCGGTCCGGCCATCGTCGGACTGGCGGGCGCCACCCTCGGTGTCGCGGGCGCTGTCCTCGCCTCGCGCTGGCTCCCCTTCGGCACGGCGGGCCTGATGGAGCCCTCGCCCGGAATGGCGGTCGACTGGGTGGTGCTGGGCCCTGCACTTGCCATTGTGACGCTCCTGGTCGCCGCCGGGGCAGCGGGCGCGGCGTGGCTCGCGCTCGGTGCCGCTCGGCGCGGCGGCGGGGCCCGGCGCTCGACGGTTGCGGTCGCGGCCGCACGCGGCGGGCTGCCGGTCCCGATCGTGGTCGGGGCCCGCTTCGCGCTGGAGGCGGGCCGTGGTCGCACGGCCGTCCCGGTACGCCCCGCACTCGTCGGCGCGGCCATGGGTGTCCTGGGCATCCTCGCCGCGTTCACGTTCTCGCACGGTGTCTCGGATGCGGCGAGCCACCCGGAGCGGTTCGGCCAGACGTACCAGCTCACCGCGTTCGTCGGGCTCAACGGCCAGGACTTCGGGCCGGCCGGCAAGATCCTGACCGGCTTGCGCGGCAACGCCGATGTCACCGGAGTCGACGACGCGCGTACGGCGGTCGCCACCGGATCGGGGGGAGACGAGTCGGTCTCGCTCTGGGCCTACTCCCCGGGGCCGAAGGCGATTCCGGTCGTGATCACGTCCGGGCGGATGGCCGAGTCGGCTGATGAGGTGGTGCTCGGGCCGCGCACCCTCGCGGCGCTGCACACACATGTCGGCGCGCGCGTCGAGCTCACCGGGAACAAGGGGCCCGCCGCGTACACCGTGACCGGGACCGGGCTGGTGCCGACCGGACCGCACAACGGCTATGCCGACGGCGGTTGGGTGACGCAACACGGCTACGACGCGATCTTCACGGGATTCAAGTTCCACATCGTGCTGGTGACACTGCGATCCGGCGCCCGCACGCACGACGCCGGCACGATCCTCGCGAAGCAGACCGCCAAGGGAGATCCGGCGCTGAAGAGTCTCTCGTTCGGCCCACCCGATCCGCTTGGCGAGGTGGCTGCACTACGCGAGGTGCGGGTGCTGCCGATCGTCCTCGGGGTGTTCCTGGCTGTGCTTGCCGCGGGCGCGGTCGGGCACGCACTGGCGACGGCGGTCCGGCGGCGGTCTCACGATCTGGCCGTGCTGCGCGCACTGGGGTTGACGCGGCGGCAATGCCGGTGGGTGGTCGTGACCCAGGCCAGCGTGCTCGCAGTGATCGGGCTGATCTTCGGCGTGCCGCTCGGGCTCGCCGTCGGCCGCACGGTGTGGCGTGCTGTCGCCAACTACACACCGATCGAGTATGTCCCGCCGATGGCCGTGTGGGCGCTGCTGCTCGTCGGCCCCGTTGCCCTCCTGCTCGCTAACGTTCTCGCGGCCTGGCCCGGAAGTCGAGCGGCCCGGCTACGTGTCGCCCAGATCCTGCGCAGCGAGTAGCCATGACACCTCTCGCCGCCGTATCAATCGCGCTGGCCGTGGCGTGGGCCATTGCGGCGGTCGTGGTGCTGCGCGTCGGGCAGGGCCCAGCCTCTCGGCGAGTGGCTGCAGCGTGCGGGCTGCTCGCTACGACACACGCGGCGGCAGCGGCGCACGCCCAGCTGGCGCCGCTGGTGCTCGGCGGGTGGCTGTTGTTCGGATTGGCCACCCCCGCCGGCCGATTGGGCAGCGTGCCCCGGCGGATCCTGGCCGCCGGGTTCGGTGCGGCGGTGCTCGCCTGGACCGGTGCGTTGCTCGCTGACGGAACGCACGCTGCACGGCCGCTGTTTGTTGTCTGCGCGGTCGTAGTGTCGGCGACGGGTGCGGTCGCCGCGGCTGCGCGCTATCCGAAGGCGACGGCGGACGACCGGCGGGTGCTGCGCTGGCTGGCGGCCGGCTCCGTGCTGGCAGCCGCATTCGTGGTGGTCTGCCTGACGCTGGACCTGATGATCGGCGCGCCCCAGCCATGGGCGGCGTGGCTCGCGGCAGCACCCCTGTTCATACCGGTCGGGCAGGTAGTAGCAGTGCTCGTGCGCAGCCCGCGGGCCGCTTCGATCGCACTCGTGGAATCGATCGCCACCGCCGGCGTCGTCGCACTCGGAGCGGCCGTCTATCTGGTCATTGTCGTCGGCATCGAAGGCGCACCGCACGGCCGCGAACGCGACGTGCTGATCGCCAGCCTGGCCGCCGCGCTGGTCGTCGCCGGCCTGGCCGGGCCGGTGCGGCACCGCCTCATCGGATTGGCAGGTGCATGGATCGGTGCAACTGAACGGGCAAGCACCGAGGTGGTGGCGAGTTTCGGTGCCCGGATGAGCCGAGCCGTTCCGATGGACGAGCTGATGCTGCAGCTTGCCGAGTCGTTGCGAGCAACGATGGCCGGGGGCGGCGCCGAGATCTGGGTCGGCACGGACGGTCTGCTGACTCGCACGGTCAGCGTGCCGAACCGTCCGGCGGCGCGCCTTGTGCTCGGCGAACACGAGCGGGTGGTCGTGGGCCGCGCGAGGATCGGCGGCCCGAGCTGGGTTTCGGTGTGGTTGCCCGATCTGCTGGACACAGCTGGCCCACCCAGCATTTCGAACGGCGCGCGCGCCGATCTGCGTGTCGCGCCGGTGGCGCACCTCGGGGATCTGCTCGGACTGGTCGTCGTGCGCCGCAGGCCCGGTGCAGCACCGTTCACCGACGAAGACGAGCGGCTGCTTGTCGAGCTGGCTCGCCAACTCGGTCTGGCCCTGCACAACGTCCGACTCGACTCCGCCCTGCAGGCGTCGCTAGCCGAACTCGAGCAGCGCAACGTCGAACTGCAGGCGTCCCGGCTGCGCATCGTGGCAGCGTCCGACGAGGCACGTCGGGCGATCGAGCGCAACCTGCACGACGGAGCCCAACAGCACCTGGTCGCGCTCGCCGTGAAGCTCGGCCTAGCTCGGCAGATCGTCGACGACGGCGAGGCAGCCTCGTCCGTGACGGGCTTACTCGACGATCTGCGCGCGGACGTTCAGACGACCATCGCCGAGCTGCGCGAGCTCGCCCACGGCATCTACCCGCCGCTGCTGCGCGATCGCGGCCTGGGTGAGGCCCTGCGTACCGCGGCGGCGCGGTCGCCGCTCGCGTGCTCGGTCGAAGTCGCCCTGCCCGGGCGCTACCCCGAGGAGGCCGAGACCGCCTCGTACTTCTGCTGCCTGGAGGCGATGCAGAACGCCGCCAAGCACGCTGGCGGCGGCGCAGCCGTCGCGGTGCGGGTCGGTGGTGACGAGTCGGCGTTGTGGTTCGAGGTCACCGACGACGGCGTCGGGTTCGACTCCGCCGCGGCCACCGGTCACGGCTTCGTCAACATGCGCGACCGGCTGGGCGCCATCGGCGGACGGCTCTCGATCGACTCCGTGCCCGGGCATGGTGCACGGGTGTGCGCCACGATCGCGGCTCGGCCGGTCAGCGTCCCCGAGATCGTCGCCCCTTGACCGCGGACGGCTTCGACGCGGTGGTGGTGGGGGCTGGCCCCAACGGGTTGGTCGCCGCGGTCACACTCGCGACCTATGGACGCCGCGTGCTGCTCGTCGAGGCGGCCGACCGGGTGGGCGGAGCATTGCGCACCGAGGAGCTGACGCTGCCCGGTTTCCGGCACGACGTCGGTGCCACGGTGCTGCCGCTTGCCCTTGCATCTGAGGCGTTCCGGACGCTGCGGCCCGAAGCGGACGGCGTCGAGTGGGCCCATCCGCCGGTACCCGCGGCGCACCCGCTCGACGGCGCCGACGCCGGCCTTGTGCACCGCGATGTCGAACGCACCGCGAACGGCTTCGGCCGCGACGCGCGGGCTTGGCGCGCGGTCATCGGGACCACGGCCCAGGCCGGGGAGCCGCTCGTCGACACGCTGCTTTCTCCGCGCGGACTCCCCCACGCCCCGTTCGCGGCGGCCCGCTACGGGATCGGTGGCGCGCTGCCGGCGTCGGTCCTCGCGCGAGGTGCCTTCCGGACAGACGCCGCGCGCGCCGTGCTCGCCGGGATGTCCGCGCACTCGGCGCTCAGCCTCCGTCAGCCGATCACCGCCGGGTACGGAATGCTGCTCGCCGCGCTCGCCCACTCGGTCGGCTGGCCGGTGGTGCGCGGTGGCTCGCAGGTGCTCGCCGACGCCCTCGCGGCGCGGCTGCTCCGGCTCGGCGGTGAGATCCACACCGGAACCCGGGTCGCTGAACTCGGCGAGCTGCCTTCGGCGCCGGTTGTCGTGCTGAACCTGACCCCCCGTCAGGTGCTAGAGGTAGCGGGCGACCGCCTGCCGCGCGCGTACCGCCGCCGCCTCGACCGGTTCAGGTACGGGCCGGGTGTGTTCAAGATCGACTGGGCGCTCGACGCGCCGGTGCCGTGGCGCGACCCACAAGTCGCCGATGCCGGCACGGTGCACGTCGGCGGCACCCTGGACGAGATCGCGGCCAGCGAGCACGAAGTCGCGAAAGGTCGGCAATCCGCCCGTCCGTTCGTGCTGTGCGTCCAGCCGACGGTGGCCGATCCGAGCCGGGCTCCTGCCGGCAAGCACGTGCTGTGGGCCTATTGCCACGTGCCCAACGGTTCGGACATCGACCGGACGGCCGCCATCGAGGCGCAACTGGAGCGATTCGCCCCCGGCTTCGCCGAGCGAGTGCTGGCGCGGCACGTCATGGCTCCCAAGGCGCTGGAGGCGTTCGACGCGAACCTGGTGGGCGGCGATCTCGGCGGCGGCTCGGCCGAACTGCGCCAGTTCGTGGCCCGCCCGGTGCTGTCGACTCGGCCCTGGGCCACGCCGGTGCCCGGCCTCTACCTGTGCTCGGCCAGCACGCCTCCCGGCGCGGGCGTGCACGGCATGGGCGGTTGGCAGGCCGCCATGCTCGCGCTGCGGCGCTAGCGATCGCGAAGTAGGGCGCGCAGGAGTCGCGGAGTCAGGTCGGCCTTGCCGATATAGCCGGCCGCGCCGCACGTTCGCGCGTCCTCGGGCAGGTCGTCGGCCGCGTAGGTCGACAGCAGCACGACGGCTATACCTGGGTCGGCCGCGACGATCCGGCGGGTCGCCTCGATCCCGCTGGTGCCGGGCAGGTGGATATCCATGAGCACCAGGCTGGGACGGGTGTCCTTTGCGACCCGGATCGCGTCCTCACCCGAGCCGACCTCGCCGACCACTCGCCAGCCGTCGATCAGCTCCACGAGGCTGCGGGCCGCGGATCGGAACGGCGCCTGGTCGTCGACAATAAGGACTTCGAATGTCGACCCGTGGGAGCGCGCCACACCCGGGCTGTGCGTCATGGCAAACCTCACGCTCCCAGTCTCGGCGTCGGTGCGGCGCGGGCCAAGGGCGTGAGCCCCACACGCCTAGGGGTGCTAGCCCCCCGGTTCCGGGCCGCGATCGGACAGGCGCAGCAGCACGGCCTTGACTCGTCGGTTGATGTCGGGCGTAGCCCCGAGGCCGAGTTTGGCGAACAGCGCGTTGATGTGCTTCTCGACGGCGCGCTCGGTGAGGAACAGCGCGCGGCCGACCGCGGCGTTGCTCTTGCCCTGGGCGACCTGGTCGAGCACCTCCAATTCGCGTTTGGTCAGCGACGCCAGCGGCGATTCCTTCGCCCGCGTCGAGGCAGCCACGAGCAGGTCGACCACTGTCGAGTCGATCACCGATCCGCCTCGCGCTACCGTGCGGACGGCGTCGGCGAGCTGGTCGGGTTCGCTCACGCGCTCCTTGAGCAGGTAGGCGCGCCCAGCACTGCCACCGTCCAGCAGCGCGTTCGCATAGCCGGGTTCGGCGTACTGCGACAGGACCACGACCCCGACCGCCGGGTGGCTCTTGCGTAACCGATTGGCGGCCTGGATGCCCTCGTCGCGAGAGGTCGGCGGCATCCGCACGTCGGTGACCACGACGTCGGGGGCCTTGGCGTCCACGGCGCTGAGCAGCTGCGGCAGATCGCCACACGCCGCGACGACATCGAGGTCGGCATGCCGTCCGAGGACGAGCTGAATGCCTTCGCGGACGAGCATCGAATCCTCGGCGACGACAACCCGCAGCACCACGATCGAGCAGCCTAATCACGCTGCGCCGACGTGCCGCTAAGCGGCTCTCCTGCCACTGGCACACTCCCGTGGGATGCACGAACGATCTCGAGAGGCCCAGCCGCGCATGACACACCTACCGATCGACGTTGGGTTCACCAGGCTGCTCGGCATGCGGTTCGTCGAGACGTCCGCCGACCGCGTGGTCGTGGCGTGGGAGGTCACGCCGCAGCTGCTACAGCCGTTCGGCCTGCTGCACGGCGGGGTGCATACGACGGCTGTCGAGACCGCCGCGAGCATCGGCGCGGGCTACTGGTGGGGTGAACGTGGAACGGTGGTCGGCGTCTCGAACCAGACCGACTTCCTGCGTGCTGTCCGAGACGGAACGCTGACCGCGACGGCCACGCCGATCCATCGCGGACGCACCCAACAACTGTGGCTGGTGGAGATCACCGACGAGCAGGCCCAGCTGGTTGCCCGCGGCCAGGTCCGGCTGCAGAACCTGCCGAACCACTCTCAGTAGGACTTGGGCAGACCGAGGCTGTGCTGGGCCACAAAGTTGAGGATCATCTCCCGGCTCACCGGCGCGATCCGCACCGACCGGGACGCCACGATCAGCGCGGCGAGCCGGTACTCCGAGGCCAGCCCGTTGCCCCCGAGGCTCTGCACCGCCTGGTCGACCGACCGCACGCAGACCTCGGCGGCGGCGTACTTGGCCATGTTGGCCGCCTCACCGGCCGCGGCGTCGTCCCCGGCGTCGTAGAGTGCCGCGGCCTTCTGCATCATCAGCCGGGCCAGCTCGATCTCGATCTTGATCTGGGCCAATGGGTGGGCCAGCCCCTGGTGGGCGCCAATAGGCGTATCCCACACCTGACGGGTGGTCACGTATGCGACCGCCTCGCGCAGGGCGTAGCGGGCCATGCCCAGCGCGAACGCCGCGGCCATGATCCGCTCCGGGTTGAGGCCGGCAAACAGCTGCAGCAAGCCGGCGTTGGCGCCCGCGTCGCCGCCGATCAGCGCGTCGGCGGGCAGTCGCACCTCGTCCAGGAAGAGCAGGAACTGGCGCTCCGGGCTGACCAGCTCCATGTCGATCGGCCGCCACTCGAATCCGGCCGCGTCGGTCGGCACGATGAACAGCGCGGGCAGCAGCCTGCCGCTGCGCGCGTCTTGCGTCCGGCCGACGACCAGCACGGACTGAGCGCCGTCGACCCCCGAGATGTAGATCTTCCGGCCGGACAGCAGCCAGTCGTCGCCGTCGCGCCGCGCGATCGTGGCCAGCCGGTGTGAGTTCGAACCGGCGTCCGGTTCGGTGATCGCGAAGGACATCACCAGCGAGCCGTCGGCGATACCGGACAGATAGCGTGCGCGCTGCCCGTCCGTGCCGAAACGGGCAATGATCGTGCCGCAGATGGCCGGGGTTACCACCATCATCAGCAGCGGGCAGCCGGCCGCGCCGAGCTCCTCGAGCACGATGGACAGCTCGCTGATGCCGGCACCGCCACCGCCGTACTCGACCGGCACGTTCACCCCGAGCAAGCCGAGCTTTCCGGCTTCGTCCCACAACTCGCGGGTGTGCTCGCCAACCCGGGCCTTGCCGATGAAGTAGTCGTAGCCGTAGCGCTCCCCCAGCTCGGCCGCGGCCCGGCGCAGGTCCCGGTGCTGCGGTGATTCGGTGAAGAAGCTCACGCTGCCCTCCTGACAGTCGGCAACCCCGCACTCACGCGTTCGGGGGCGTCGCCCGCACGTGCGCCGTATATCGTCGAGATACCGCTCGAACAGGGAGGCACACAATGCCTGACACCGCCGTACAGACGTCCGACTCTACGCACCGTGTCGCCTTGCACAGCGGCGACGGCGACCACCTCGAGCTCGCTGTCGTCCCCAGCGCCGAAGGCCCGTCCGGCGCGGACATCTCCCACCTGTTGGACAAGACCGGGCTCGTGACCTACGACCCCGGCTTCGCGAACACCGCGTCGTGCTCGTCGGCGATCACCTACATCGACGGCGACGCCGGGATCCTGCGCTATCGCGGCTACCCGATCGACGAACTGGCCGCGCACTCGACGTTCCTCGAGGTCAGCTACCTACTCATCTACGGCGAGTTGCCGACACCCGCCCAGCTCAACACGTTCACCGACCAGATCCGCCGCCACACGCTGCTGCACGAGGACCTCAAGCGATTCTTCGACGGCTTCCCGCGAGATGCCCACCCGATGCCGGTGCTGTCGTCGGCCGTGTCCGCGCTGTCGACGTTCTACCAGGACGCACTGAACCCCTTCGATCCCGAGCAGGTCGAACTGTCGACGGTCCGGCTGCTCGCCAAGGTGCCGACGATCGCCGCGTACGCGTACAAGAAGTCGATAGGCCAGCCGTTCCTGTACCCCGACAACTCCAAGACGCTCGTCGAGAACTTCCTCACCATGACCTTCGGGTTCCCGGCGGAACCCTACGAGCCCGATCCTGTCGTCGTGCGGGCGCTGGACATGCTGTTCATCCTGCATGCCGACCATGAACAGAACTGCTCGACCTCGACCGTGCGGCTCGTCGGCTCCTCGCAGGCGAATCTGTTCGCGTCGGTGTCCGCGGGCATCAACGCGCTCTTCGGCCCCCTACACGGCGGGGCGAACCAGCAGGTGCTGGAGATGCTGCAAGCGATCCACACAGACGGCGGCGACGTGTCGGCGTTCGTGCGCAAGGTGAAGGACCAGCACGATGGGGTGCGGCTGATGGGCTTCGGTCACCGCGTCTACAAGAACTACGATCCTCGCGCCACGATTATCAAGAAGACCGCGGACGAAGTGTTGTCCGCGCTGGGTAAGCGCGACGACCTGCTCGACATCGCCGTCGAACTCGAGGCTGTCGCGTTGAGCGACGACTACTTCGTTTCGCGCAAGCTCTACCCGAACGTCGACTTCTACACCGGCCTGCTGTATCGGGCGATGGGTTTCCCGACCAAGATGTTCACCGTCTTGTTCACGATCGGCCGGCTGCCCGGCTGGATCGCCCAGTGGCACGAGATGACCAACGACCCGCAGACGCGGATCGGACGTCCACGTCAGCTCTATACGGGTCCGACCGAGCGTCCCTTCGTCCCGCTCGGCGCCCGCTGACCGATCGATAGGGCGGCCCGATGACGCAGCCTGATTCGCTCGACGTCCTGGGTGGACGCCCGCCCCGATGGCGAGTGCGCCTGACGCCTGCGGTTCGGGCCCTGGCAGCGGTGGCTGTGGCTCTGATGGTCGCCGTCGTGACCATAGGCGTCTTCGCGGTTCGCAGCGCTCCGCACCGTCTGGCGGTGACGGTCACCCCTCCCGCCCTGCCGGCGGCGATGACAACCGACGCCGTGGGCTGCCCTGTGCACCGGTTTTGCACCGTGCGCGGGACGCCGCCTGCCGCGCTGCGTGCGGCGTTCGCCAGGCACTTCCCCGCCGGAGCGGTCATCCGCGGTGAACTGACCGCGGACGAGACAACGGGCTACGTCTATCGAGCCTCGCTGACCGGCCAGGCGCCGAAGGCGACCACGGTCACGATCACCACGCAATGTGTGCCCGGCGGCGCGCCTTTCGGCGCCGAACAGATCGCCCGGCATGTCGACGAACACGTCGACTTGAGCGACAACACCGTGGTCACCGCACGCGAGCTCAGTGCCCTGGTACCAGGCCCATCCGGGTGTGGTGCTTGGCTGACCATGTACCTGGCGGGCTCCGTCGAGCTCGCCGAGCAGTCTGGCGTTGGGCTCGCCCGCGAGGCGAGCGCGCAGCTGAGACCGTGAAGCTCGCGACATGCCGCCGACCACGACCGTTCGTCGCGTCGATCGAGGTCGTACCGGTGATCGACGGCGAGATCGGCCCACCACCGGACGAGCCTGTCCCAGCCCCGCAGGTCCGCGACGTGCCGGTGTGGTGTGCCGTCGTCGCCGTCGTTGTCGCGCTGGCCGCGGCGATCGGCGCGCTGCTGTGGTGGCAGGAGCGGTCACGGGTGATCCTGTCCCTGTCCGCAACGGCCCCGGCGCAAGCAGCACACATCGATGCGAGCGGGTGCCCCGTCGGGGCCCGCTGCGAGACGCGCGCCGAGGCTACGAAGGAACTGGCGGCCGCGGTGCAACGAGTCTTCCCGACCGCACTCGTACTCGAAACTGGATCGCGGGTCGTGTCCGCGAGCGGACGGGTCGTTCGCACTACGACTGTGCTGCAGACGCTGGACGCCGTCGTGGTGTCGATCGCCGTACAGTGCGAGCCTGGCGCAACCACGGTGACCGAGCGGGGCGGATCGCTCGCCACGAAGGGCCCATCCGACGACCTGCTCGTCGTCGCTGGATCACCTGGCTGCAGCGTTGCTGTCGTCGCCCATACGCCCGCGGGCGTCTCGGTACCGATTCGCCAGTTGGCGAAGATCGCCGGCGATCCCGCTGTGCAGCTGCGGCCGTAGCCGGGTCCGCGCCAGGGCTCGGCAAGAGAACGGATCGGGTGGTCAACGGGCACAACTGGCACGAAAACCATAAGGAAGAGGCGGCGGCACGGGAGGGATGTGCCGCCGCCTCTTCGCTGCACCACTCTATTCCATCAGACCCGCGTGAGCGCAAGCACGAGCCCGCTGTGTCGCGGTTCCTGGTCAAGCCAAGGAAATTTGCGCAAATTGCGTGTCCCGCTGCGCCGTCTGAACGCGGCCCCGCGGGGATCGGACAAGATGATTGAACTTGCAATTACCAAGGCCGTGGGATAGACTCACGACTATTAGTTGAACGTTCATCTACTGAGGAGTTGGAGCCATGTCAGCACCCGCCACCACCGCGATCACGGTCCCGGGCTACCTAGCCGGCACCTGGACGATCGACCCCGTGCACTCGGACGTGTCGTTCACTGTTCGGCACATGATGGTCAGCAAAGTCCGCGGCCAGTTCACCAGGTTCGAGGGCACCGTCGTCACCGCGGAAGACCCGCTGCAGTCATCCGTCACCGCCACTATCGACCTGACCTCGATCGACACACGCAACGAGCAGCGCGACAACCACATCCGCTCCGCGGACTTCTTCGAGGCCGAGAAGCACGCACACATGAGCTACCGCTCCACCGGTATCCGCCAGGCCGGCGAGGACTGGCTAATCGACGGCGAGCTGGACCTGCACGGTGTCACCCGGCCCGTCCAGCTGAGGGTGGAGCTGAACGGCTTCACCCGCGACCCGTACGGCGGCACGCGGGCGGGCTTCTCCGCCACGGCGGAGATCAACCGACGCGACTTCGGCATCGACATCAGCGTGCCGATGGACGGTGGCGGCGTCGTCGTGGGCGACAAGATCTCGATCATCCTCGAGATCGAGGCCATCCTCGACAAAGACTAACGCACTATCCCTACCTGCACGGCAGACAAGGCAGTAATGTGGATGCGGTGCGCAGGCTCTTCTCCTTCCCGAATCCGGTAAACGAGGTCGCTGCCAGAACCGTGGCCGCCGGGGTCGTGCTGGTAGCACTCGCAACGTTGGTGTTCAGCGCGACCCTCGGCAGCGGTTGGCTGTGGCTCACAATCCCACTCGCCTACGGGTTCATTGCACGCGCGCTGACAGGCCCCACACTGAGCCCCCTCGGCCGACTGGCCACCCGGGTCGTGGCGCCGCGGATCACGAGCGCACGCCCGGTTCCCGGACCGCCCAAGCGGTTCGCACAGGGTATGGGCGCGGTGATTTCGTTCGCTGCAGTCGTGCTGCATTTCGGCTTCGGCCTCGACGCATGGGCGCTGGCTTTGGTCGGCCTGATCGCCGTCGCGGCGACACTCGAGTCGGTGTTTGCCTTCTGCATCGGCTGCCGGATCTTCGCGATGCTGATGAGAACCGGCGTAATCCCGGCCGCTGTGTGCGCAGAGTGCGCCGACGTCTCGCTTCGGGTGCCCACAGCTGCTTGAGGCATCGACCGGGCAAACTGACCTGGTGAGCCAACCGTCGCCGAGAACGCAGCAGGCGCGTGAGTCGCCAACGGTGCACGCACCGCGGTACGGCCTCGAGACGCTCGCGGTCCTCGGCGTATCGCTGGCTATGTCCGGCCTCTACGCGCTGTTGTACTACGTGCGCGCCGAGGTCACCGTCAAAGGTGGCATCTCCGCAACAACAGCGACCGTTGTCTCCGGTCCGTCGACCCGGTTCGTCTGGCTGGACATCCTTGACAACGTGGCCAATGTCCTCAACGGACTCATGCCCGCGGCGCTCGCATTGGTGCTGCTGGCTCGTGATCCGGGTGGCCCGGGCCTCGGCATCGGGTTGCAGTGGAGACAGCTGCGGCACGATGTGCTGCCCGGCATCGGGCTCGCCGCCCTCATCGGAATTCCGGGCCTGGGCCTGGTGTGGGCCGCCCATGAGCTCGGGATCAATGCCCACATCGCGGTCGTGAACCTGCCCGATCTCTGGTATCGCGTCCCTCTGCTCCTGCTCGACGCCGCGCAGAACGGGATCCTCGAGGAGGTCGTCGTCGTCGGCTTTCTGCTGACCCGGTTGCGGCAGATGCACTGGAGCGATTCCCGAGCGCTCGGCGCAAGCGCGGTTCTGCGCGGCAGCTACCACCTCTACCAGGGGCTCGGAGGCTTCTTCGGCAACCTGGTGATGGGGTTGATCTTCGGCTGGTGGTTCCAGCGCACCCGCCGGGTGCTGCCACTGGCCATCGCGCACGCCTCGATCGATGCGATCAGCTTCATCGGGTACGTCTACCTGCACGACAGGATCAGCTGGATCTGAGGTTGATGATCTCGGCTGGACGTGCGAGATCCCGCACAGAAACCCGAGATCATCAGGGAAGGGCGGCAAGGATACGTAGATACGGCAATAGTGGGTGTGAACGACCGCATCTGCGGTTATGCTGCCGGGATGCCCAGCTACTCAGTCCGCGAAGCGGCAGCCTTTCTCGGGGTCAGCGACGACACGCTCCGGCGCTGGATCGACTCCGGCCGCATCGTCGCGTCCGCGTCCGGTCGCAGGACTGTCGACGGAGTCGACCTCGCGCGGCTCGCTGAGGAGAACGCCCGTGCCCTGCCCCGCCCCGAACCCAGGCCCGTCGTCCTGGAGTCGGCGCGCAATCGGTTCGTCGGCCTGGTCACCCGGGTGCTCCGCGACACGGTGATGGCCCAGGTCGACATCCAGTCCGGCCCGCATCGCTTCGTGTCCCTGATGAGCCGGGAGGCGGCGGATGAGTTGGGCCTCGAGCCCGGCATGACCGCCATCGCCGCGGTCAAGTCCACTAACGTCATCGTGGAGATTCCGCATTCATGAGGCGATTCATGAGGCGATTCACGAGGCGCCGGGTGCTGCTGGCGAGCGTCGCCGTCGCAAGTGCGGCGGCCGTCGCCGCCTGCGGCACCCCGGCCGGCGCGAGGCGGGTTGCCGGGCAGTCGGCCGCGGCCGGCACGCTGCACGGCTCGCTCACCGTCTTCGCCGCGGCTTCACTAACCGAGTCGTTCGGGACGATCGGCAAGCAGTTCGAGGCCGCGCACCCCAGTGTGCACATTACGTTCAGCTTTGCCGCGAGTTCCACCCTCGCGACGCAGATCTCCCAAGGGGCACCGGCCGACGTGTTCGCTTCGGCCTCCCCGAAAAACATGGATTCGGTCGTGCAGGCCGGTGACGCCTCCGCGCCTGCCGACCTCGCCACGAACACGATGGAGATCGCGGTGCCGCGCGACAACCCAGCCGCCATCACGCAGCTCGCGGACCTGGCCAAGCCGTCCGTCAAGGTGGCGCTGTGCCAGCCTCGGGTGCCATGCGGCACGGCCGCGAACCAGGTGTTGGCGAACGCCAAGATCACTGTCAAGCCCGTAACCCTCGAAGCGGACGTCAAGTCCACCTTGACGAAGGTGATGCTCGGCGAGGTCGACGCCGGCATCGTCTACGTCACCGACGTGAAAGCTGCCGGCGGCAAAGTCAAGGGCATCGTGATACCCGCGGGCGTGAACGCCAGCACCGAGTACCGCATCGCCGTGCTGACAAGGGTCAAGGATCCCGCATTGGCACAAGCATTCGTCGACTATGTCCAATCCGCCGACGGCCATTCCGTGTTGCGCGAAGCGGGCTTCAGCGCGCCGTGAGACTGCCTGGACGGGTCGCCACGCTGTCACCTCGGGCTCGCCGAGCGGCCGCGTCGGATTCTTCGGTGCGAGGCGTCCCGTTGCTGCTCGTACCGCCCGCGCTGATCGGGTACATCTTCCTCCTGCTTCCCGCCGTCGGCCTGCTGATCCGCGCGCCGTGGAGCAGCCTGCGGGCCATCTACGCCCGCTCCGACGTGGCCGAGGCTCTGCGGCTGTCGCTGGTCACGGCGACCGAGGCCACCGCCGTCTCCCTCGTGCTTGGCGTGCCATTGGCGTGGCTGCTGGCCCGGTTGCGGATTCCCGGCATGGCCACCCTGCGCACCGTAGTAACACTCCCGCTCGTCCTGCCGCCGGTCGTCGGCGGTATCGCGCTGCTGCTCACGCTGGGCCGCAACGGATACGTCGGTCGCTACCTGGATCAATGGTTTGGTATCCAGCTGCCGTTCACGACGCACGGGGTGGTCATCGCGGAGACGTTCGTGGCCATGCCGTTCCTGATCGTCACGGCCGAGGGCGCCTTCCGCGGCGCGGACCGAGCCTTGGAGGAAGCCGCCGCGACCCTCGGTGCCTCGCGGTTGCGCATCCTCACCCGCATCACGATGCCCACGGTGGCGCCATCGCTCGCCGCAGGCGCCGTGCTGTGCTGGGCACGCGCGCTGGGCGAGTTCGGCGCGACGATCACCTTCGCCGGCAACCTGCCGGGCATCACGCAGACGATGCCGCTCGCCGTCTACGCCGCGTTCGAGAACCAACCGGAAGACGCCGTGGCGCTGAGCCTGGTGCTGATGGCGGTGGCCGTGATCATCCTCGGTGCGCTGCGCGATCGCTGGCTGCGCTCGACCCCCGCGTCGTGAGCAGCTCCGGCCTGTCCGTCGCGGCGTCGGTAGCCCGTGGAACAGGGTTCACCCTCGACGTGACGCTGAAGGTTGAACGCGGCGAGGTGGTGGTCGTGTTGGGCCCGAACGGCGCGGGCAAGACCACCCTGCTGCGTGCGATCGCGGGGCTGCTGCCGATCACGACCGGACGGATCACGCTTGGCGACGACATCTTGGACGACGCGCTAACCGGGGAGTTCCGCGACCCGGCGCAGCGGCATATCGGCGTGGTGTTCCAAGACCATCGGCTGTTCCCGCACCTGCGTGCCGTCGACAACGTGGCGTTCGCTGCGCGATCGCGGGGCGTCGCCCGGCGTGCGGCTGCCCAGACGGCAGCCGAGTGGTTGCGCCGGCTCGGCGTCGGTGACCTTGCGCGATGCAAGCCGCTGGCGCTCTCGGGTGGTCAGGCGCAGCGGGTCGCGCTGGCGCGGGCACTGGCCGCGCAACCGCATCTGCTGCTGCTCGACGAACCGCTCTCGGCCCTGGATGTGCAGACCCGGGCGGATGTGCAGCTGGAGCTGGGTGCGCACCTGCGGGGTGTCGACGGGCCGTGCGTGATCGTCACCCACGACCCGATCGAGGCCCTTCTGCTCGCCGACCGCATCGTGGTGCTCGAAGGCGGCCAGGTGGTCCAGGAGGGGTCCCCGGGCGAGATCGTGAGCCGCCCGCTCACCCCCTACGTGGCCCGGCTGGTCGGCGTCAACCTGCTGTCCGGCGAACTCGTGGGCGACGCCGTGCAGGTCGACGGCGGCGGCACCGTCCACGTGGCCGAACCGGAGACGAGTGGCCGGGTGCTGATCGCCATTCGCCCGTCGGCTATCACCGCGTACGCGACACCGCCTGCGGGGAGCAGCGCGCGAAACCTGTGGCCCGGCGTGGTCGCCTCGCTGGCACCGCTGGCCGACCGCGTGCGGCTGGCCGTCGACGGTCCGCCACGGCTGCTCGTTGACGTCACCCCGTCGGCCGTTGCCGAGCTGCGGCTCCGCCCAGGCGGCACGGTGTGGCTCACGGCCAAGGCCACGGACCTGGAGGTCTACCCCGAGCAGCGGTAATCCAGCTGCGCGCTGTCCGGCTGGCTGGCAGGGTGGACGCCGTGTCGGACATCGAGATCGTCCACCCCATCCCCGTGGAGGAGCGGGAGGCGTGGGTGTCGGCCATGGCGCTCACCTTCCTCGAGGACCCGTCCGCCGAGGCACATCCGGGCAGCGACGAGTTCCACCGTCGAGTCTGGGAGCCGCACCGGCGCTGGGGCGCCCGTTCACGCGGCCGCTGGGTCGGCACGCTCGCCACCCGCCCGACCACGCTCACCGTCCCCGGAGTGGAGGACGACGCCCTCGAGGTTCCCGCCGACGCGCTGACGATGGTCACCGTCTCGGCAACCCATCGCCGACGGGGAATCATGACGGCGATGCTCGGCAGGTCGCTCGCCGAGGGCAAGGAGCGAGGCGATGCGGTCGGCATCCTCTTCGCGGCGGAGTGGCCGATCTACGGTCGATTCGGGTACGCCCCCGCCACGCTGAGCGCCAACTACTCGCTCGACCCACGCAACCGTGGTGCAGGCATCCAGCCGCTCGACACCGGCTCGGTATACGGGATCGAGCCCGATGAGCTCGGCAAGCACGCGCCAGACATCTATGCCGCTGCCCGTCGCCGTCGTGCCGGAAACATCGAGCGTCCCCCGCAATGGTGGCACCGCTTCCTGGGGCTGGAGGGCCTGACCGTGCAGAAGGTGCACGGACGTCAGCCGAACCTGTTCGCCCATGACGGCCCGGCTGGCCCGGACGGGTTCGTCGCGTGGGTCGCCACCAGCGGCTTCGACCCAGGCAGCAGGCTGGGCGCCATCGAGGTCGTCGACCTGTGTGCCGCCACCGATGAGGCGTACCGCGCCCTGTGGGCGTACCTGATGAGCATCGACCTGGTGAGTGAGATCGTGCTGCCCGGCCGGCCGGTCGACGAGCCGGTGCGCTGGCTGATGCGCGACGGGCGAGCGCTCGAGCAGATCCATACGGGCGACGCGGTGTGGTTGCGGCTGCTCGACGTCCCCGCGGCGTTGTCCGCCCGACGATACGGGGTAACGGACCGACTGACGATCGAGATCGTCGACGACGACCACGGTGGGTTCGCGGCTGGGCGCTATCTCCTCGATGGCGGGACCGACGGCGCGGTGTGCCGTGCCGCGCCGCGGTCCAGGGTCGATCTGCGCCTGCACCAGCGCGCCCTGGCCTCGACGTACCTCGGCGGCTTCCCGCTGCGGGCGAAGGTAGCCGCCGGGCTCGTCGAGGAGTGCACGGCGGGCGCGCTGCGCCGGGCTGACGCGATGTTCGTCACGCCGATTGCGCCGTGGTGCGCTACGGGGTTCTGAGCCGCTACTCCCGGACGGGCGGGGGCTGGCTCCACCGCTCCTCGATGCGACCGTAGCGCCAGACGAGCAGCGAGACGATCCAGGTTGCGGCGAACAGGCCGACGACGATGTAGCCGGTGTAGTCGTGGGCACCGATATCGCCGACGAGGCTCCACAGTCCGCCCGTGAGGTGCAACTTGTTGGCGAGCAACCCGAGCAACTCCATGCCGCCGATCACGACAGCCACCAGCACGCTGAGGCTCGTCACGGTGATGTTGTAGTACACCTTGCGCACCGGCTTGGAGAACGCCCAGCCATAGGCAAAGTTCATGAACGACCCGTCGATGGTGTCGAACAGGCACATCCCGGCCATGAACAGGATGGGCAGGCACAAGATCGCGTACCACGGCAGCGCGAAGGCCGCGCCCGCACTGGCGAGCACCAGCAGCGAGATCTCGGTCGCGGTGTCGAACCCGAAGCCGAACAGCACACCGACCGGGTACATGTGCCATGGCTTGCGCACGGCGACCATGACGCGCTTGAGGATGCGGTTCATGAAGCCGCGGTTGGCGAGAAGCTGCTCGAGCGTCTGCTCGTGGTGCTGCTGTGTGCGCATCTCGCGGAAGACCTGCACGATGCCCAGCAGGATGAACAGGTTGACGATGCCGAGAATCATCAGGAAGACGCCGGAGACGAGGGTGCCGACAATCCCCGTGACGGCGTGTAGGGCCGAGTTACCGTCGGCCACCTGACCCGCCAGCGAACGAATGCCCAACGCGAGCGCCACGCACATGCCGAAGACGATCGTCGAGTGGCCGAGCGAGAACCAGAAGCCGACCGACAGCGGCCGAGTCTTCTCCTCCATGAGCTTGCGGGTCGTGTTGTCGATCGCCGCGATGTGGTCGACGTCGAATGCGTGCCGCATACCCAGCGTGTAGGCGGTGATGCCGAGCCCGACGCCGAACACGCCCTGGCTGCCCAGCGACAGGTGCTGCGGGGCGACGACCATGATCAGCAACCCGAATCCGGCCAGGTGTAACGCGATCACGACGACGACCATGCCGGTCAGCCGCCGCCATTCGCTGGGGGTCAATGAGCGAATGACGGCGCGCAGCCGCGACGGCGAGCGCGCGGGGACATGCTCGAGCGCCGTAGCGGTCACCGGACCTCCGCTGCTGCGGGCAACAGGAAGAATGTTGTTGCCACTCTATTGCAACAACCCTGAGGCCCACAAGCACGGTCCCCGCTATCTCTGGGCTTGCTCGTGAGCAGCGCTCTGCCGCGTTGTTCGGGCGCTACGCCACTCCGGGCGCTACGGCGCGGACGGTGGCTGCGGATACCCGGCGGGCGGCCCTTCGTGGGGCTCTTCCGGTTCGCTGGGCGCCGCCGGGCGCGGCGCGTACGGCGGCTGGGGCGCCGGCGCCTGCTGCAGGTGGGCCGGAGGCGGCTGGGGCCGCTGGGTCGGCATCGATGGCAGCTGGTCCAGGTGATCAAGGTCCGCAAGTCCGGCTCGTGCGGCGCGGGAGTCCTCGTCGTCGTCCGAGGCTCGCAGGTTGATGGCCTCCGGCTGCTCGCTGGCCGGCGGCAGGTTCGAGTCGAACCACTTCGAGGTGTCGAGCTCCGGTCCGGCGCCCGGGCCTCCGTCGCTGGTGGCTTTCAGCCATGACGCGCCCCCCTCCCCCTCCGCGCCGGTGAGCTTGGCGAGTCCTTCCAGCGCCTTGCTGAACTCGCTCGGCACGATCCACATCTTGTTCGCGTCGCCCTGCGCGATCTGGGGCAGCGTCTGCAGGTACTGGTAGGCCAGCAGGGCCGGGTCGGGCCGGGCGGCGTGAATCGCCCCGAAGGTCGTCTCGATGGCCTTCGCCTGGCCCTGGGCGCTCAGGTAACGCGCCGCGCGCTCGCCTTCGGCCCGCAGGATGCGGGACTGCCGATCGGCCTCCGCCGAGAGGATCGCTGACTGCTTCTGGCCCTCAGCGGCGAGAATCTGCGACGCCTTCTGACCCTCGGCGGTCTTGATGGCGGACTCGCGCTGACCCTCAGCCGCGAGGATCACGGCCCGTTTGTTCCGGTCGGCGCGCATCTGCGCCTCCATGGCGTCCTGGATGGACGGGGGCGGGTCGATCGCCTTGATCTCGACCCGCGCCACCCGGATGCCCCACGGGCCGGTCGCCTCGTCGAGCACGCCGCGCAGCTGGGTGTTGATCGCATCCCGGCTGGTCAGCGCCTGCTCCAGGTTCAGCGAGCCGACCACGTTACGCAGCGTGGTGATCGTCAGCTGCTCGACCGCCTGGATGTAGTTCTGGATCTCGTACGTGGCCGAGCGCGGGTCGGTGACCTGGAAGTAGATGACCGAGTCGATCGCCACCGTCAGGTTGTCGGACGTGATAACCGGCTGCGGCGGGAAGCTGACCACCTGCTCGCGCAGATCGATCAGCGGGCGCATCCGGTCCACGAACGGCAACAGCACAGCCACGCCGGGTCCTTGCGTGCGCACGTAGCGGCCCAGCCGTTCGACGACGGCGGCACGCGCCTGTGGAACGATGCGCACGCTGCGCAGCAGGGTGATCAGCGCGACAACGGCGATCACCAGCACGGCGATCAAGACAGCGCTCAACGGATATCCCTTCGCAGACTCGGCGAGCTCATTGCGGCCGCCAGACCAGCGCGGTGGCGCCGGAGATCTCGACAACCTGGACGGTCTCGCCGGCGGGCACGGTCTGGGTAGCGTCGTAGGCGCGTGCCGTCCACTCCTGCCCGTTGAGGCGGATCAGCCCAGTATTCGTGTCCACCTTGCTAAGCACGATGGCGCTCTTGCCGACCAAGGCCGCCGTGCCCATCGGATGGGTGCCGACACCGGTGAGGTGCCTGCGGGCAACAGGCCGGACGAACGCAAGCAGCCCGATGGCCACCGCGATCGCGACGATGACCTGAATCGCGGGTGGCGCTCCGACGCCGGCCGCCAACGCACCGGCCGCCGCACCGCCAGCGCACATGATCAGCACCAGATCGAGGGAGAGCGTCTCGGCACCGGCCAGGACGCCCGCCGCGATTAACCAGACCAACCACGCAGGCACATCATCATCGTGGCACGAATGCGAACCGGCCGCCCGTGTCTTCGCTGTGTGATCCACAGGCTCCGGTGCATTGGCCGCGTGGGCGTCCCGAGTGGCGTGCCTGCGCGTGATGGCCCGAATCGTCATCCGCGGCGCGGGGCCGGGCAGCAGCCCGCCGGGCAGTCGACGCCGCACAGCCCCAGGACGCCGAGCGCCTCCGGCGACCGGCCGTTGACCTGCTCCTCGACGAGCTCCCGGATCGCCCGGACGAAGCCGGGGTGCGTGCCCGCGGTTGCCGCACGCGCGAACGCCAGGCCTAGAGCTCGGGCCGTACCTGCAGCTTCAACGTCGAGGTCCCACAACACCTCGAGGTGGTCGGAAACGAATCCCGTCGGGCAGACCGCGACCGCGTACGTTCCGCCGGCCGCCAGCGAATGCAGGTGATCGTTCACGTCCGGCTCCAGCCACGCCGCCCGCGCCGACCCGGACCGCGACTGCCACACCAGGTCGAACTCGGCCCCCGGCCCGCGCACAGCCTCAGCCACCAGCCGAGCTGTCTCGCGCTGCTGGGCGAGATACAACCCGCCGGACGGGCCCGACGTCTCGTTCATCGAGATCGGGATCGAGTGCGCAGTGAAGACCAGCCGGGCGCCACCGCGGAGCGCACCGGGTAGCGAATCGAGCGCCGACCGCGCCCGCTCGGCGTTCGCCTCAACGAATCCCGGGTGGTCGAAGAAGTGCCGCAGCTTGCGCAGCAGGGGGGCGCCGTGGCCGACCGCAGCCTGTGCCGCGGCGAGATCCTCGCGGTACTGGCGGCAGCCGGAGTACGAGGACGTGGCGCTGGTGGCGAGCACAAGGGCGTTACGCACGCCGTCCTCGGCCATCTGCCGAACCGTGTCCGGCAGGAATGGACGCCAGTTTCGATTGCCCCAATACAGCGGCAGTTCGATGCCGTGCGCCGCGAAGTCCGCCGCGATCGCCGCGAGCAGCGCGCGGATTTGTGCATTGAGCGGCGACACCCCGCCGAAATGCCGATAGTGCTCGGCCACGGCAGCCAGCCGGTCCTCCGGGACGCCGCGGCCACGCGTGACGTTCCGCAGGAACGGCACCACCTCGTCGGGGCCTTCCGGCCCGCCGAACGACAGCAGGAGCAGCGCGTCAAATGGTGTCGTCATCGGGGCAAGCTGTGTCGTCGTCTATACGCCCATCGCGTGGAACCCGCCGTCAACATGGACGATCTCGCCGGTGGTCGCGGGGAACCAGTCCGACATCAGTGCCGCGATGCTGCGCGCGACCGGCTCGGCATCGGAGTTGTCCCAGCCCAGCGGCGCCCGCCCGTCCCAAGCGTCCTCGAACGCGTTGAAGCCCGGAATGCTCCTGGCGGCCATGGTGCGGACCGGCCCCGCAGCGACGAGGTTGACGCGGATCTTGCGCGGTCCGAGCTCCCGGGCCAGGTAGCGCGCAGCGGACTCGAGCCCGGCCTTGGCGACGCCCATCCAGTCGTAGGCCGGCCACACCACGGACGCGTCGAACGTCAATCCGACGAGGGAGCCACCGTCGGCGGCGAAGAGCGGCAGAGCCGCGACCGCCAGGGATTTGAGGGAGAACGTCGAGACCTGCACAGCGGTAGCCACGTCGCTCCACGGAGCGTCGAGGAAACCACCGCCCAGACAGGAGGCGGGCGCGAACCCGATCGAGTGCAGCACCCCGTCCACGCCGTCGACGTGCTCACGGACCCGATCGGCGAGTGCAGCGAGGTCCTCGTCGTTGGACACGTCCAGCTCCACGACCGGCGGCGGCTGCGGGAGTTTCCGCGCCACCCGCTCGACTAGGGACAGGCGACCGAACCCGGTCAGCACCACCTGCGCGCCCTGTTCCTGGGCGACCCGTGCCGCGGCGAAGGCGATCGAGGCGTCGGTGATCACCCCAGTGATCAGCAGCCGCTTGCCGTCCAGGAGTCCCATCAGATCCCCATCCCCAGGCCACCGTCGACCGGCAGCACCACCCCGGATATGTAGGCCGCCGGATCGGACGCGAGGAAATGCGCCGCCGCCGCGACCTCGTCGGCCGCGCCGTAGCGGCGGAGGGGCACGTTGCCCAGGACCTCGCTCCTGCGAGCTTCGGTCAGCTCGGCCGTCATGTCGGTTTCGATGAACCCCGGGGCGATCACATTGGCGGTGATGCCGCGGCTGCCGAGTTCGCGGGCGATCGAGCGGGCCAGGCCGATGAGTCCAGCCTTGCTCGCGGCGTAGTTCGCCTGGCCTGGGGCGCCGAGGAGCGCGACGACGGAAGAGATGAAGATCATCCGGCCACGGCGGGCCTTCAGCATGCCGCCGGCGGCGCGCTTGGCCACCCGGTAGGCGCCGGTGAGGTTGGCGTCGAGCACCCGCTCGAACGACTCCTCGCTCATTCGCAGCAGCAGGGTGTCGTCGGTGATGCCCGCGTTGGAGACCAGGACCTCGACGGGTCCCTGCTGGGCTTCGACCGCGGTGAACGCGGCGTCGACGGCAGCGGCGTCAGTGACATCGCATTCCACCCCGAACAGCCCGTCAGGTGCGCCGCTGCCGCGATGGGTAACCGCTACCTGATCGCCTCCCGCCGCGAATGCTTTCGCCACGGCCAGGCCGATGCCGCGGTTGCCTCCGGTAACCAGCACTGATCGACTCGTTGGCAAACCTGGCTGTTCGCGCGAGCGCTCATCGCCGTGTTCGCTCCGCTCCTCGCGCCATTCGGCGCTACGATGCTCACTCACGTCCGGCACGCTAGCCGATTGACCGGCAGCCCGAGTAGCGAGCTAGCGATGAGCGCTTGCGCGAAGAGCCCCCGCCGCCGCTACGCGGCCGTGCCGAAGGCGCGAGCGAAGCCGCGGATCCGCCCGGGCGGCATAAGCTAGGCGAGGCGCCCGGCCCACAGCAGTGACGCGCCGGCGGCTGCCAGGGTGAACAGCAGCCCGATCGCGAGGAACCGCCAGCTGATGATGCGCTTGGCCGTCGTGTATCCGATCTGCGAGCCGATGTCCTTGTACACCGACTGCAGCTCGCTCGCGGACGCAGCGGTGTGAAACGAGCCGCCGGTCGACTCGGCCAGTGCCCGCAGGGTGGCCTTGTCGGCGGGCACCTGGGCGGTGCCTTCGCCGGGAATCGTCACGGTGCCGGTGTCGGTGCCGAACGCGATGGTCGAGACGGCGACGCCCGCCGTGCGTGCGGCCGCCGCGGCCGCTGCAGGCGTGCGGCCGCGGTTGTTCGCTCCGTCGCTCATCAACACGATCCGGGACGGCGCCGGTTTGTCGTCCTTCGCCGTGGTCGCTTTGCTGAAGACGTTGATCGCGTCCAGGCAGGAGAACACCGCCTCGCCGATCGCCGTGGAGTTCTCCAGCTGCAGCCCGTCGATCGCGACCTTGAGGGAGTCCCGGTCGATCGTCGGCGGCACCACGACACTGGCGGCGCCGCCGAACTTCACCAGCCCTACGTTGATGCGCGGTGGCAGCAGGTCCATGAACTGCTTGGCCGCGGTCTTCGCCGCGGTGATCCGGTCCGGGACGACATCCTGCGCCTCCATCGACAGCGAGACGTCCAGTGCGACCATGACGGTGGCCCGGTCGCGCGGCACCCTGACCGCGGCCGTTGGCTCGGCGAGGCCGACGGTCAGGACCGTCAGCCCGACGAGTAGCAGCGCGAACGTCAGATGCCGCCGCCAACCAGGGCGGCGCGGCGCGACGGTCGAGAGCAACGACACGTTGCTGAACCGGGCCACGTACCTCTTCCGGCGCAGCTGCAGCACGATGTACACCACCAGCGCCACGGCGACCGCCACGAGCAGGAACAGCCACTGCGGGGAGGCAAAGTCCATCACCGCACGCCCACATGTGCGATCGAGCGGCGGCGGGCAAGCACGAAACGCACGACGTCGGTGAGCCAGTCGCGGTCCGTCCGCAGCTGCAGATGCGCGGCCCCCGCGTGCCGCAGCGCCGTCGCGATCTGCGCGCGCTGCGCGGCGGCCGCCGTCGCGTAGCGCTGCCGCAGCTCGGGCCGCGAGGTCTGCACCTCCAGCTGCCGGCCGGTCTCCGGGTCGACGAAGGTCATCAGCCCCGCCGCGGGCAGCTCGAGTTCGCGCGGGTCGACGATCTCCACGGCCAGCAGTTGATGCCGCCCACTGAGCCCTCGCAGCGGCCGCTCCCACGCGGGCGGGCCAGACTCATCGTCGGTCAGGAAGTCCGATACCACGACCACCAGCCCACGGCGGCGCGGTGGGCGCCGCAGCTGCTCGAGCGCCCCGGCGAGGTCGCCGCGGGTACCCGACCCGGACCGCGGAGTCTCGGCGATCTTGCGCACGAGGTAGCGGGCGTGCGCGGTGCCGCCGAGCGCCGGAATGCGGAAGGTCAGCTCGCCACTCGTCACGACAGCACCGACCCGGTTACCCATCCGAGCCGTGAGATGGACGACGGCGGTGATCGCGGCCAGCACGAGCTCGCGCTTCTCCGAGAGGGCAGTGCCGAAGTCGAGGCTTGGCGACACGTCGACAGCGAGCCACGTCTCCAGCTCACGGTCGGCGATCGTCTGTCGAACGTGTGGGACGGTGGTCCGCGCGGTGACCGGCCAGTCCATCCGCCGCACATCGTCGCCGGGAAAATACTGCCGCGACTCGGCTGACTCACTGCCGGGGCCGGGGACCAGGCCGACGTAGTTGCCCTGCAGCAGCCCGTCCAGTTTGTTGCGGACGGTCAGCTCGAGTCGGCGCAGCAGCGGCTGTGCCTGGCTGAGGTCCAAGGACGGACCGTGCGAGGCGTCGGCAGCACCGCCGCGTTCGGTCACGCGGTGCGCTCCCACCCCGGCTGGTCAGGGGTTGACGGACGGGGTCCGAACAGCTGGCCGGGCTGGTTCGGCGGCTGACGCTGCTGGACAGGCGGGCCCGCGCGTTGCCGTGGTGCCACTTGCGGCAGCGGGATTGTCTGCAGGACCCGTTGCACGGCGTGCGCCGCCGGCACGCCGTCGGCGATCGCGTCGTAGGAGAGCACGATGCGATGCGGCAGCACATCGATGGCGACGTCGAGGACGTCCTGGGGCAGCACGTAGTCGCGGCCGCGCAGCAGGGCGATAGACCGGCCCGCGGCGATTAGACCCAGGCTGGCGCGCGGGCTCGCGCCGTAGGACACCCACTGCGCCACGTCGGGCATGCCGTGCTGACCCGGATTGCGGGTCGCCAGGACCAGCCGCACGACGTAGTCGACGATCGCGTGGTGCACGAAGACCCGCGACGCGCTCTGCTGCAGCCGGATCAATTCATCGGTCGAGATCACGGCCTGGGCGACCGGGGGTTCGACGCCCATGCGGTAAACGATCTCCCGCTCCTCGGGCGCGGACGGGTAATCCACGTTGATCTTCATCAGGAATCGGTCGCGCTGCGCCTCGGGCAGCGGATACACGCCCTCGCTCTCGATCGGGTTCTGCGTCGCGAGGACGAGGAATGGCGACGGCACCGGATAGCGCGTGCCACCGATCGAGACCTGCCGCTCGGCCATGACCTCCAGCAGGGCGCTTTGCACCTTGGCGGGTGCCCGGTTGATCTCGTCGGCCAGGATGAAGTTGGCGAAGACAGGACCGAGTTCGGTATCGAAACGCTCGGAGCTCGGCCGGTAGATGCGAGTGCCGATGATGTCGGACGGGACCAGGTCGGGGGTGAACTGCAGCCGGGCGAACGAGCCATTCACCGTCCTTGCCAACGTCTCGACCGCCAGTGTCTTGGCCACACCCGGCACACCCTCGAGCAGGCAGTGCCCGCGGGCCAGCAGCCCGACGAGCATCCGCTCGACCAGCCGGTCCTGCCCCACGATGACCCGCTTGATCTCGAACATGACCCGTTCGAGGGCGGTGGCGTCAGCTGCCGGGGTGTGCACCTGCGAACCGGGAGTGACCGGTTGCGCGGCAGGGGGTTGCGTCACCTGGATGTCTCCGTATCGCTCGGTTGCGCGTCGCTTCACGGTACGGGACGAACCTGTACGGTGCCCCAGACTGTGCGCCCACCCCAGCGCGGCTTCCTGCTCGAGGCCACCGCACCTGGAGGCAGGGTCAGCCGCCGATCGCTGACATCGGACGTTCGGGCTGCTCGAAGCCCTCCTCGCCGATGCCGTGGCCGGCCTGCTTGCCGAGCACCGCCCGTCGGATCAGCTCGCCGATCTGCTCGTCGGTCGCGCCCCCGCGCATGGCGTCGCGCAGGTCGGTCTCCTCGCGCGCGAACAAGCAGGTGCGCAGCTGGCCATCCGCGGTCAGCCGCAGCCGATCGCACTCGCGGCAGAACGGCCGAGTCACGGACGCGATGATGCCGATCCGCCCGGGCCGGGCCCGCCAGTCCGCCGCCCCCGGCCCGTCGAGCACCTCGAACGACTCAGCCGGCGCCGACCCACCGTCGCCGCGGCCCAGGGGCAACAGGCGGTAGCTCTGCTCGAGCTGCCCGAGAATCTCTTCGGCGCTCACCATCTGCTGCCGGGACCACGCATGCTGGGCGTCGAGCGGCATGTGCTCGATGAAGCGCAGTTCGTAGCCGGCCCGCAGCGCCCACTCGACCAGGGCCGGGGCCTCGGGGTAGTTGCTGTCCCTGACCAGCACCGAATTGATCTTGATCGGGGCGAGCCCGGCGGCGGCGGCGGCCGCAACCCCGGCCAGCACGTCGTCCAGCCGGTCGCGGCGGGTCAGCGCGCGGAACCGTTCCTGGTCGAGCGTGTCGACGGAGACGTTGACGCGGTCTAGGCCAGCTTCGACGAGCGAGCCGGCCGTCCGGACCAGGCCCAGGCCGTTGGTCGTCAGCGACAGCTCGGGACGCGGATGAAGCTGGCGGAGGCGGGCGATCACGTCCGGCAGGCTTCGATGCAGCAGCGGCTCGCCGCCGGTAAGCCGGATGCTGCGAACACCCAAGCCGACGAAGATCCCCGCGAGGCGCACCGTCTCGTCGTCGGTGAGCAGCTCCGGCCTGCGCAGCCAGGGCAGGCCCTCGGCCGGCATGCAGTAGGTGCAGCGCAGCGAGCACTTGTCGGTCAGCGAGATACGCAGATCCGTCGCGACCCGTCCGAAGCTGTCGACCAGCGCTGCGTCCGAGCCGTATCGGGCGCGCATCGTCGACGCAACGCCGGTGGACACCATCCCAGGTTAGCCCGGCGCCGACGCCGCACGCCGGGATCAGGCGAGCCGCGGAGCGGCGATGTTCCAACCACGCTGATCGAAGCTCGGGGTCACCGCGCCCTGCCGTAGTACAGGTAGAGAATGCCGCCTACGGGAATCGACAAGGCGATGACGACGATCCACGCCGCGCGGGACAGGTAACGAAGCTCTTCGTCTGTGGTGCGGGCTAGGTCCTCTTCAGGCAGAAGACTTCAAAGCGGATCACGATGACCAGAGCGACGGCCACGGCGGCAACCACTGCCAGGGTTGGACCATCCACGGTCATCGACGTTCACCGCTCCGGCTCGCGGGAGCTGGTGCGCAGGAGTGGGATTCAGGTGAGCGGCCTGGTGGCCCCGAAGTACCCGGACTCGACCTGGAACAGGGGCGTTATCTCGATGAACGCCCCGCTGAACGGCGCCTGGACGACGTTGCCGTTGCCGATGTAGATCGCGACGTGCCCGATGCCGCCGACCGTTCCATTGTCGCTCCAGAACACCAGGTCGCCCGGCATGAGCTGGTCGGTCGACGGGTGGAACGACCCAGCCTGGGTGTACTGGTTAGGCGCGTAGTGGTCCATCCGGACCCACGGTCCCCAGGCGTAGAGCGTCAGCCCTGAACAGTCGAAGCCGAAGACGCTGGCGTCGTTGCGCGAGTCGAAGTCGACGGCTACGCCGTAGGTGGGGCCGTTGAAGTTGCCGCCGGCGAAGGTGTAGGGCATACCGAGGAAGGCGAGAGCGCGGTTCGCGGCGGTCTGCCCGATCCCGGCCGTCCACCCGGCGTTCGAGGTGCGGACGCCACCGCCCGTCCAGGCCGGACCGTTGCCATCGCCGCCCAGGTTCGCGGTGCTACTCGTGTTCACGGTGTTCGTGTTCACGGTGCTACTCGCCGCGGGTGCCGAGCTCGCCTGGGCCTGTTGAGCCGCTCGCTGACGGGCGGCCGCCGCCGCCAGCGCAGCCTCCCGGGCCCGGCGTGCGGCGGCTGCCCGCGCCGCCGCGATCCGTTCCTGCTCCTTCTTCCATGCCGCGTACGCCGCGCGCTGGTTGTTCAACGTGGCGAGCTGGCTCCGGGCGGTGTCGAGCTTGGTCTGGTTGGCCGCGAGCTGGTTGTCCAGCTCGACCTTCTGCTGACGTGCGGCAGCCAGCGCTTCTTCGGCGGCGGTCTTGGCGGCGTCCGCCGCGGCGGTCGCCTCGGCCTGCCGCTGTACCGCGAGGCGCGCCGCGGCGTCGGCATTCGACTTGGCCACCGTGGCCCGGCTCAGCTTGCCGATGGCATCGAGCTGGTGGCTCGCGGAGTAATGCAGGAAATCGCCCCGCTGCAACAGCTGATTCGGGTCGGAGGCGCTCAGCAGGTTGCCGGTCATCCCGTCCATCGGTCCGTTCATGTACGTCGTACGCACGAACTGGCTGAAGCCTTGTTGTGCGGCGTCGACCGAGGCAGCCGCAGCCTTGACCTGAGCTTGCGCGGCGGTTGCCGCTTCCTGCGCCTCGTGCAGCTTCTGCAGGGCGAACGCGTACCGCTGCTCGGCGCGTTCGGCGTCGGACAGCAGGCGGGCCAGCTGCGCCTGCAGTTGCGCGATCTGCGCTGAGAGCTGCCCCACCTCGGCGGCGAGCGCGCTCTTGGCCTGCTGGGCTTGCCTCAGCTGTGTGTCGGTCGGGTTGGGCGGCGGAGTTCCGGTCGCCTGCCCGGGCGCGACGAGCACGGCGACGACGACCGCCAGGAGCGCGAGCACCGCCATCGACACGACGACACGGCGGCGAGCGCCGGCTCGTGGGCGGCGAAGGCGGCTGGCGAGCACTGTCCTGGTTCCCCTCGTTCGAGCCCCGTTCGTGTGCGTGCGCACCTCAGAGTGCCATTCCTGCCTCGCTTGTGCCAGCAGTCCCTGCAGAAACTTGCGCAACATCAGTGCCTAAACCGGGCATTTCGCCCAAGAATCGAACAGTGTGTCACTACGAGCAGGGCGAGGCCGATCCATCAGTCTGCGCGAGCCGCAACGGTGATATCTTGACGTCGAGACAATTGTGCCGACACATTCGTGAGGAGCGCATCGTGCCCGATCAGAGCAAGGACAGCTTCGGTTCCCGCGATCAGCTAGATGTCGGCGGCGCGTCCTACGACTTCTTCCGCATCGACAAGGTCGAGGGTGCCCGGCGGCTGCCCTTCAGTCTGAAGGTCCTGCTCGAGAACCTGTTGCGCACCGAGGACGACAAGAACGTCACGGCTGATCAGATCGAAGCCATCGCTCGGTGGAACCCGGACGCCGAACCCGACACCGAGATCCAGTTCACCCCGGCCCGCGTCGTGATGCAGGACTTCACCGGCGTGCCCGCCGTCGTCGACCTGGCCACGATGCGCGAGGCGGTGCGCGATCTCGGCGGCGACCCCGCGCGCATCAACCCGCTGGCCCCCGCCGAACTGGTCATTGACCACTCGGTCATCGCCGACCTGTTCGGCACGCCGGACGCGTTCGAGCGCAACGTCGAGCTCGAATACGAACGCAACCGCGAGCGCTACCAGTTCCTGCGCTGGGGGCAGACGGCGTTCGATCAGTTCAAGGTGGTGCCGCCGGGCACCGGCATCGTGCACCAGGTCAACATCGAGTACCTGGCCCGCGTGGTGTTCACCCGCGACAGGGTGGCTTACCCCGACACGCTCGTCGGCACCGATTCGCACACCACAATGGTCAACGGCCTGGGCGTGCTCGGCTGGGGCGTGGGCGGAATCGAGGCCGAGGCCGCGATGCTCGGCCAGCCGGTGAGCATGCTGATTCCCCGCGTCGTCGGCTTCAAGCTGACCGGCGAGCTGCCCGACGGGTCGACCGCCACCGACCTGGTGCTGACGATCACAGAGATGTTGCGCAAGCACGGCGTCGTGGGTAAGTTCGTCGAGTTCTACGGACCCGGCGTGGCCGCGGTGCCGCTGGCCAACCGGGCAACGATCGGCAACATGAGCCCGGAATACGGCTCCACCTGTGCGATCTTCCCGATCGACGACGAGACCCTGCAGTACCTGCGCTTCACCGGACGGCCCGACGACCAGGTCGCCCTGGTCGAGGCGTACGCCAAGGCCAACGATCTGTGGCACGACGCGGCGTCTGAGCCGGTCTTCTCCGAGACGCTGGAGCTGGACCTGTCGACAGTCGAGCCGTCGCTCGCCGGGCCGAAGCGCCCGCAGGATCGCGTGCCGCTGCGCTCGGCCAAGACGATGTTCCGGGCGACGCTCGCCGACTACACTGACGGGGACTCCGTGCAGGATGCCCACGACGAGGCCGAGGACGAGTCGTTTCCCGCCTCCGACGTGCCGAGCTTCAGCGAGACCGCGACTGTGGAGACCGCGCCCGTCCAGTCCGCTGCGAACGGTGCGCACGGTCGAACCTCGACGCCCACGCCAGTGACGCTCGCCGACGGCACCGAGGTCGTGCTCGACCACGGCGCGGTTGCCATCGCAGCGATCACGTCGTGCACGAACACGTCCAACCCGTCGGTGATGATCGGCGCGGCGTTGATCGCGAAGAAGGCCGTCGAGAAGGGGCTGAACCGCAAGCCCTGGGTCAAGACCACACTTGCACCCGGCTCCAAGGTGGTCATGAACTACTACGACCGCGCTGGGCTCACCCCCTACCTCGACAAGCTGGGCTTCAACCTGGTCGGCTACGGCTGCACGACCTGTATCGGCAACTCCGGGCCGTTGCCTGACGAGATCTCCGCCGCGGTCAACGAGGCCGATCTGGCCGTGGTCAGCGTGCTGTCCGGCAACCGCAACTTCGAGGGACGCATCAACCCAGACGTCAAGATGAACTACCTCGCGTCTCCCCCGCTGGTCGTCGCGTACGCGCTCGCCGGCTCCATGGACATCGACATCACGACCGAGCCGCTCGGCACCGGTCTGGACGGCCAGCCCGTTTACCTGCGCGACATCTGGCCGACCGCACAAGAGATCCAGCAGGTCGTCAACGAGGCCATCACCAGCGAGATGTACACCAGCGACTACGCTGACGTCTTCGCCGGCGACGAGCGTTGGACGAGCCTACCTACCCCTGAGGGCGACATCTTCGAGTGGGACGCCGCCTCGACGTACGTCCGCAAACCGCCTTACTTCGAGGGTATGCAGCGTGAGCCGGCGCCAGTAACCGACATCCGCGGGGCGCGGGTACTAGCCAAGCTCGGCGACTCGGTCACGACCGACCACATCTCACCAGCCGGGTCGATCAAGGCCGACTCACCCGCCGGCAAGTACCTGACCGAGCACGGCATCGAGCGGCGCGACTTCAACTCCTACGGTTCGCGCCGCGGGAACCACGAGGTCATGATCCGCGGTACCTTCGCCAACATCCGGCTGCGCAACCAGCTTGCCCCCGGGACGGAGGGCGGGTTCACCCGGGACTTCTCGCAGCCCGGGGCACCGGTCACCACGATCTACCAGGCCTCGGTGAACTACGCGGCGGCCGGGACGCCGCTGGTCGTCCTGGCTGGCAAGGAGTACGGGTCCGGCTCGTCGCGGGACTGGGCGGCCAAGGGCACCGCGCTGCTCGGCGTGCGCGCGGTGATCGCCGAGTCCTACGAGCGCATTCACCGGTCGAATCTGATCGGGATGGGGGTACTGCCGTTGCAGTTCGCCGATGGCGACACGGCCGAATCGCTCGGACTGACTGGCGAGGAGACGTTCACCATCACCGGCGTGGCGGCGCTCAACGACGGCAGCACACCGCGCACCGTCACGGTCCTGGCGGACGGCACGACGTTCGAGGCCACGCTGCGCATCGATACCCCCGGCGAGGCAGACTACTACCGCCACGGCGGCATCATGCAGTACGTGCTGCGAGTGCTGCTGTAGCTGCGGTCGTAACAAATTCGTCTCGAATCCAGTCCGTGAGCCGTACCAGGCGATAAGTTCACGCCGACAACATTCTCGTCAGTTGCCGGCCTGCGTTATCAAGGCGCTGTCGGCTCACACCCGGAAGGCGGTACAGCACATGCGCAAAAGCGCACTCGGCATCATCGTCGCTGGGCTCGCCGCATCGCTCGTGATGAGCGCATGTAGCTCCAGCAAGAAGTCGACAGGATCCACGTCCGGCGCCTCGGCGGGCGGCGGCAGCAGTTCTGCCGCCGGCGGCGCCGGAAAGGTCGGCGTGATCCTGCCCGACGAGACCTCGTCGCCGCGTTACATCCAGTACGACGCGCCGCAGCTGAAGAAGGCCTTCGCCGACGCAGGCATCACCGCCGATATCCAGAACGCACAGGGCGACAAGACGAAGTTCGCCACAATCGCCGACTCGATGCTTCAGGAAGGCGTTCAGGTGCTGATTCTCGACGGCCTGGACAGCCCCTCGGCCGCCCAGGTGGAACAGAAGGCGAAGGCCGCCGGCGTGAAGACGATCGACTACGACCGGCTCACCCTCGGTGGCAGCTCCGACTACTACGTGAGCTTCGACAACGTGCAGGTCGGCAAGCTGCAGGGCCAGGGCCTAGTTGACTGCCTGACCGCGGCCGGCACGAAGACGCCGGCCGTCGCCGAACTGAACGGTTCCCCCGACGACAACAACGCCACGCTGTTCGCCCAGGGGTACAACTCAGTCCTCGACCCGAAGTACGCCAGCGGCGACTACACGAAGGCCGGCAACCAGTCGGTGCCTGCCTGGGACAAGGACAAGGCCGTGACGATCTTCCAGGGCATGTTCACCGCGGCGGGCGGCAAGATCGACGGCGTCCTGGCGGCTAATGACACCCTCGGCAACGCGGCGATTACGATCCTCAAGCAGAACGGCAAGAAGATCCCGGTCACCGGCCAGGACGCCAGCGTCCAGGGCCTGCAGAACATCCTCGCAGGCGAGCAGTGCATGACCGTCTTCAAGGACGTCAAGAAGGAGGCCGACGCCGCCTCCAAGCTGGCGATCGGCCTGATCAAGGGTCAGGACGCCGCCGCGCTCGGGGTGACGGCGACGAGCCACGACCCGACGGGCAAGCGCGACGTTCCATCTGTGCTGCTGACCCCGGTCACGATCACCAAGAGCAACATCAAGACCGTCACCGACACCGGCGAGGTCAAAGTGGCCGACGTCTGCAAGGGGTACGAGGCGCAGTGCACGGCAGCGGGTATCAGCTGACGCACTGATTGGTCGTGCGGGGGTCGCAATGTTGCGGCCCCCGCACGACCAATGCCCTTGCGCAACGGGCCGTTATGCGAGGGAATACGTCTCGGATGCACACGAGCCAGAGACAGGAGCCGTCGTGACTGACACCCCGATACTGCAAATGCGCCAGATAAACAAGCGGTTCGGTCCCGTGCACGTGCTGCATGACATCGACTTCGACGTCTATCCGGGCCACGTGACCGCGCTGGTCGGCGACAACGGCGCCGGGAAGTCCACGCTGGTCAAGTGTCTCGCCGGCATCTACCCGATCGACAGCGGCGAGATCATCTTCGACGGCCACCATGCGACGATCCACGGGCCACGCGACGCCGCGGCCCTCGGCATCGAGATCGTGTACCAGGATCTGGCACTGGCCGACAACCTCGACGTCGTGCAGAACATGTTCCTCGGCCGGGAGGTGGCCCATGCCGGTGGGCTCTCGCTGAATGAAGGAAACATGGAGCGCCAGGCCCGCGAGGCACTGACGAGTCTGTCGGTGCGGACGCTCAAGTCGGTGCGCCAGAAGGTAGCCAGCCTCTCCGGTGGCCAGCGCCAGACAGTGGCCATCGCCAAGTCGGTGCTCTGGAAGAGCCGGGTTGTGGTGCTCGACGAGCCCACCGCAGCTCTCGGCGTCGCACAGACCGCGCAGGTGCTGCAACTCGTGCGCCGGCTGGCCGACTCGGGTGTCGGTGTGGTGATCATCTCGCACAACATGAATGACGTCATGGAAGTGGCAGATCGCGTCGATGCGCTCTACCTCGGGCGCCTCGCGGCCGAGGTAGAGGCGAAGAATTCGTCGGTGAGCCAGATCGTCGAACTCATCACGACCGGGCGTTCCGGACCCATCGGGCTTGCCCCCGCCACCGCTGACGTGAGCATGTGAGGCATCAGATGACAAACACCGAGGGTCAACCGCCTACCGTGACCTCGACCCCGCCCGCTACCGCCGGACCAGTGGCGACCCCGTCGCTCGCCGGTACCGACTTCAGCCAGGACATCGGGCCCACCTCAATCAGGGAGTCCTTCACCAACTACGTGCAGCGGGTGCGGGGCGGCGACGTCGGCATGCTGCCCGCCATCATCGGCCTCATCGTGCTAGTGATCATCTTCGCGAATGTCAGTGACAAGTTCCTCACCAAGACGAACATGGCGAACCTGATCACTCAGGCGGCACCCATCGTGGTACTCGGCATGGGCCTCGTGTTCGTGCTGTTGCTCGGCGAGATCGACCTGTCTGCCGGCACGGCCAGTGGTGTCTGCGCAGCCGCGATGGGCATCGCCGTCAGCAACGGCGGAGATCTTCAGAAGCATCTGGGCACTGCGACGTTCTACGCGGTCGGCCTGATGATGCTCATCACGGCTGCAATCGCGGCACTCTACCGGATCTGGGTCGCGGTCGCATTGGTCGTCGTCGGGCTCGTCATATGGTTCACGCATCTGAGCGACAATGCGGTCGTAGCGATCCTGCTGGCGATGTGCATCGGCACGTCGATCGGCATCCTCACCGGATTCCTCGTGGCGAAAGTCGGCATTCCGTCCTTCGTCGTTACCCTGGCCCTTTTCCTCGGTTGGCAGGGCGTGCTGTTGGAGTTCGTCGGGCAGGGCGCGTCGATCAACGTCGGGCAGAACAAGTTCATCTTCGACCTGGAGTCCGCCGCCTCGAGCATCACCCCACTGTGGGGCTGGATCCTGTGGGCGGTCAGCGCCGGCGGCTATCTGGCCTTCACCCTGTGGCGGGCGGCGCGCAATCGAGCCAACGGCCTGGTCGCCGATCCGATCTCTGTCGTGCTGCTCAAGGGCGGCGTTCTCGCCGCCATTACTGCGGCCGCAGTGTGGCTGCTGAACCAGAATCGGTCGCTAACCAAATTCGTGACGCAGGAGGGTATCCCGCGCATCGTTCCGATCGTGCTGGTGATGCTGCTGATCCTGACGCTCATCCTTGGCAAGACCCGCTTCGGCCGTCACCTCTACGCGGTCGGCGGCAGCGCCGAAGCCGCGCGCCGCGCGGGCATCGATGTACAGCAGATGCGCATCTCCGCGTTCATCTTCTGCTCTTCCATCGCCGGGCTCGCCGGCGTCGTAGCAGCGGCACGCACCGGGAGCGTCGACGGCACGTCGGGCGGCGGCAACACCCTGCTGTTCGCGGTCGCCGCCGCGGTCATCGGTGGGACGTCGCTGTTCGGCGGCAAGGGCCACATCCGTGACGCGCTCATCGGTGGCCTGGTCATCGCGATCATTCCCAACGGCCTGAGCCTGAAGCCGAATCTCGGACCGCAGTACAACCTGATCATCACCTGCGTAGTCCTGCTCTTCGCCGCTGCCGCCGACGCCCTGTCGCGGCGACGTGCGCGCTCGACCGGCGTGGGCTGATCGGGCGAGACTGCGTCAGACCATGCCCCGTTCGCCGGCCGCGCGACCAGACGAGATCCGGCGACACAACCTCGGGCTGCTGCTCACGCAGGTCGACGTCGATGGGGAACTCACCCGCGCCGCGCTCACCCAACGGCTCGGGCTGAATCGGTCCACGATCGGAGCGCTGGTCGCTGACCTGACGAGCCTAGGCACGCTGTCTGAACACGTCCCCAGCGCCAATGAGCGGGCCGGACGGCCGTCTCACGTGGTGGGTTTCCGCGCGGACGGACCATACGCGTTCGCGGCGGACATCGAGGTCGACCGGGTGGTGTGCGCCGCCGTCGGACTCGGCGGGCGGATTCTCGGTCGCCGAGAGGCGCGGATTGGCGCCGACCGTCGTGGTCCGGCCGACGTCGGGCAGGTCATCGGTGCAGCACTGCCGGCCTTGGCGGACGAGATGCCGGGGCGCGCCTGGCCGGTGGGCCTGGGCGCCAGCATCCCCGGCACCGTCCGTCGATCCGACGGCCGGGTCGAGTTGGCGCCCAACCTGGGCTGGGAGAACGAGCCCTTGGCGGAGATTCTCGCAGACCTGGTCCCGGCGAGCGTGCCCGTCTACCTCGGCAACGATGCGGACCTCGGAGCACTGGCCGAGCATCGTCGCGGCGCCGGGCGGGGCCGCGACGACTTGGTCTACCTCAACGGCAAGATCGGAGTCGGCGGAGGGATCATTACCGGCGGTAACCCGCTGTCCGGCCACGACGGGCTCGCCGGCGAGGTCGGGCACATGATGCTCGACTCGTCCGGTCCGCCGTGCCACTGCGGCGGGCGGGGCTGCGTGGAGACCTATATCGGCGAGCAGGCGCTCATGCGGCTCTCCGGCCGGTTGGATCCCCCGACGCGGGAGAGCGTGGCCGACGTGTTCGCCGCGGCCCGGGCCGGCGAGCCGCTGGCACTCAATGGCGTGCGCGCCGTCGGGGTGTCTCTCGGCCGGACGGTCGCGAGCATGGTGAACCTGCTCAATCCGCAGGTAGTGATCATGGGTGGGTCGCTCGGCGATGTGCTCGAGTTGGCCCGGCGGGAGATCGAGGTCGAGATGGAGCGCCGGGCGATGGCCGCGTCCCGGCAGGGAGTCGAGCTGCGCTCGGCCGGCTTGGGCGACGATTCATCGCTGCTGGGTGCGGCCGACCTCGCCTTCCGGCCGCTGTTCACCGACCCGATCGCGATAGGCCAGCTGCGCCCCGTTGCTTGATCACTCGGGACAGCATGTCAGCGACGCCGAGCACCGGATGGCGCTCAGGGCCGGCGCACGTCAACCAAGTCCCCGATTAGTTGGAGATCAGCGACGTTGTGGCTCAACAGCGGCACCTGTTCGACGGCCGCCGTGGCTGCAATCGCCAGGTCGATCTGGCGTCGACGCGGTACGCCGCCGCGCCTGGCGACCGCGGCCGCCAACCGACCCCACGTCCGCGCGACCTCGACCGTCACCGGAAGCGGGTCGAACGTCGCCTCCACCACCGCCAGCCGATCAGCGCGCCGGGCACGTTCGTCCGGATCGTCGGTGACCAGAACTCCGAAATGCAGTTCGGTGATTGACGCGACGCTGATCGCCGCCTCGACCTCCCCGGGAGCATCCTCGCCGATCAGTACCGAGGTATCGAGCACGGCCCTCATGCGTCGAACGGATCGACCAGGCCAGCACCAAGCCGGGCCAGATCGTCATCGAGCCCACGCGGGGCCGGGCCGTGCCACACCTTCGCCAGGGCAACTCCGCCGACCCAGCGATGGCGGCCCACCGGGTGAAGCTCAGCCACCGGACGGCCCGCCACGGTCACGGTGAGCATCTCTCCGGCCTCGACGCGGCGCAGCACCTCGCCGACCTGGTTGCGCAGTTCCTTCTGCGGGATAGTAGTCACGCGGCAAAGGTAGCACTTCTGCTATCGGCTGTCGATCGTTCCCTAGCGGATGCCCAACCGGGCGGGAGGGTGAGCTCCGGTTGGATCACGAGTACCCACGCAGGTGGTCACCCAAGGGCAGCCGGCATCGGAGAGCTGGTGGCTTGCTTCTCGAACTGGGTGCGGTAGAGGTCGGCATACAGGCCGTCGCGTTCCAGCAGCTGCGCATGTGTGCCACGCTCGACGATGCGGCCGGCATCCACCACCAGGATCTGGTCGGCGTCGAGCACCGTCGACAGCCGGTGGGCGATGACCAGCGAGGTGCGGCCGGCGAGCGCCTGAGCGAGCGCCTGCTGTACTGCCACCTCGCTCTCGCCGTCCAGGTGGGCCGTTGCCTCGTCGAGGATCACGATCTTCGGTGCCTTCAGCAGCAGCCGGGCGATCGCCAGGCGCTGCTTCTCGCCACCGGAAAGCCGGTAACCGCGATCGCCCACGACAGTGTCCAAGCCATCTGGGAGCGAGCGAACCAGGTCGGCGATATGCGCCGCCTCGATGGCCGCCCACAACTCGTCGTCGGTGGCTGTCGGTTTCGCATAGGCCAGATTGCCGCGGATCGTGTCGTGGAACATGTGCGCGTCCTGGCTGACCACGCCGACCCGGTCGCGCAGCGACTGTTGTGTAACCTCGCGCACGTCCCGTCCGCCGACGAGCACCTGCCCGGAACGCACGTCGTACATGCGGGCCACCAGCTGGCTGATCGTGGTCTTGCCAGCGCCGGACGGGCCGACGAGCGCGACCAGCTGCCCCGCATCGGCGCGGAAGGAAATGCCGCGCAGCACTTCCTGCGCCGACGTGCTGTCGAGCCGGGCGACGTCCTCGAGCGAGGCGAGCGAGACCTCGGATGCGGTCGGATAGGAGAAACGCACGTCGGCGAACTCGATCGTGCGCGAGTCTTTTGGCAGTTCGACCGCATCCGGCGCGTCTGCGATCATCGGTTGCAGGTCGAGGACCTCGAAGACCCGGTCGAAGCTGACGAGCGCACTCATCACGTCGACCCGGGCGTTGGACAGCGAGGTGAGCGGACCGTAGAGCCGGGTCAGCAGCAGCGCCAGCGTCACCACCGTGCCGGCGTCGAGCGCGCCCGTCAGCGCGAAGTACCCGCCGAGGCCGTAGACGAGCGCCTGGGCGAGCGCCGCCACCAAAGAGAGCGCCACGAAGAAGGCGCGCGAGTACATCGCCGAGGTGACACCGATGTCGCGGACACGCGCCGCACGGCTGCGGAACGACAGGTCCTCGTCGGACGGCCGGCCGAACAGTTTGACGAGCAGCGCGCCGGCCACGTTGAACCGTTCGGTCATCGTCGAGTTCATCGAGGCGTTCAGGTTGTAGGACTCACGGGTGATGCTCTGCAGCCGGGTACCGATCCGGCGGGCGGGCAGCACGAACAGGGGCAGCATGACCAGCGCCAAAGCGGTGATCTGCCAGGACAGCGAGAACATCACTCCCGCCGTCAGCACGAGGCTCACCACGTTGGAGACCAGACCGGACAGGGTCGAGGTGAACGCCTGCTGGGCGCCGAGGACGTCGTTGTTTAGCCGGCTCACCAGCGCGCCCGTCTGGGTGCGGGTGAAGAAGGCGAGTGGCATGCGTTGCACGTGGTCGAACACCGACGTGCGCATGTCATAGATCAGGCCTTCGCCGATGCGGGCGGAGTACCAGCGCTGCACGAAGGACAGTGCCGCGTCTACCACGGCGAGCGCCGCTATGACGATCGCGATCTTGACAACGACCCGCACCTCGCCGTGCCGGGTGATCTCGTTGACGACCCGGCCGGCCAGCACGGGTGTCAGAACGCCGATCAACGCGTCGAAGACGACGATCAGCAGGAAGACTGCAAGGTCCATGCGGTAGGGACGCGCGAAGCTCAGCACGCGCTTCCAGGTGCCGGGCGGGAGCTGCCGGTCCAGCACGGACGCGTCACCGTGCCGCATCGACCGGCTGAACCGCATCATGTTCATGGAGTGCATCGACATCAGCACCACCTCCGCACTCTCGAACGATTACATGGTTACATCTAATCCCCGCCCGCCACCTCTGTTGTTCGATTTTGGGCGGGCCCGAGCCGGCCGGACGTCGAACAAGTTGGGAAGACTAAGGGCTAATGCTCGGCGAACAACCCAGCCAGATCGCGCAGCCGCCGATACTGCGCCTCCCGCTCGGCGGCTTCCTGATCGGCCTGGCTGCGCCCGGACGCGGCCAGCAGCAGCGCCTTGGTCTCGGCGAGGGCGTCACGGGGCGCGGCGAGCAGCGCCGCAACGGTCGCGTCGACGACCGAGCCGAGTTCCGCCAGCGGGGCAATCATCGATGCCAGCCCGATGCGATACGCCTCCTCGGCGGCCACCCGCCGTCCGGTGAGGCAGATCTCCGCGGCCCGGGAGTAGCCCACCAGCTCGACCAGGCGTTTGGTGCCGCCCAGATCTGGTACCAGACCCAGGCTCGGTTCAGCCATGGTGAACTGGGCGTCGTCGGCCACCAGCCGCAGGTCGCAGGCGAGGGCCAACTGGAATCCGGCGCCGATCGCGTGCCCGTGCACCGCGGCGATGCTGACGATAGCGGGCTCGGCCAGCCAGCCGAATGCGCGCTGGTATTGGGCAATCTGCTCGCTGGCCTGCGCGGGGCTCAACGCAGCGAGGGAGGCGAGCGCCGCGGGCGTGCCATCGGCGGACGGGGCGAAGGCGGCCCGATCCAGACCGGTGGAGAACGCCCGGCCCTCCCCACGGACGACCACCACGCGCACAGTTCCGGGCAGCCGGGTGCTGATCTCGGCAAGCGCCGTCCAGGTGCGCGGATCCTGCGCGTTCAGCCGGTCCGGACGGTCTAGCGTGACGGTGGCTAAGGCATCGGCGATCTCGGCCCGCACCCCCGCCCCGTCCGGGACGGGCAGGCTCACTGCAGCCAGCGCTACTTGCCCTTGCGCTTGGCGCGGGTGGCGCCCCCACGTCCGCGCAATGTGGCCCCGGACTCGGAGAGCACGCGGTGCACGAAGCCGTACGAGCGGCCGCTGCCGTCCGCGAGTTCGCGGATGCTGCGACCTTTGTCGTACTGCTTGCGCAGGTCGGCGGCGAGTTTGGTGCGTTCGGCGCCGGTGATTCGGGCGCCCTTCTTGAGTGCAGCCATGGCCGGTCCCTCCGGAACGGTGCGCCGAGACACTAGGTGCCACTGCGTGGTCCGCCACCACGGCGGGCCCTCGAAAATGTACAGCCGAGATCTTGATATCAGCGCAATCTCTCGTCCGCAAGATCAAAGCTCGGCGGGCTTGCTCGGCAGCGTCAGGCAAGCGCGATCAGGTCGGCCAGCTGCGTGCTCCAGCTATCCTCGACGCCATCGGGCAGCAAGATCACTTTCTCCGGGTTCAGCGCCTCGACGGCACCCTCGTCGTGCGTCACCAGGACGATTGCACCCGCGTACGTGCGCAGCGCGTCGAGCACCTGGCCGCGACTCACCGGGTCGAGGTTGTTAGTGGGTTCGTCCAGCAGCAGCACATTGGCCGCGCTGGTGACGAGCGTGGCCAGCGCCAGCCGGGTCTTCTCCCCGCCAGACAGGACGCCCGCCGGCTTCTCGACGTCGTCCCCGGAGAACAGGAACGCGCCCAGGATCTTGCGCAGCTCGGTGTCTGTCAGAGCGCCGGCGCTCGTCGACGCCGCGCTGCGCATGTTCTCCAGGACCGTTCGGTCGTGATCCAGAGTTTCGTGTTCCTGCGCGTAGTAACCGAGCCGCAGTCCGTGGCCCGCCACGACCTCGCCGGTGTCAGATGGCTCGAGGCCATTGAGCAGCCGGAGCAGGGTGGTCTTGCCCGCGCCGTTGAGCCCGAGCACGACCACTCGGGCGCCGCGGTCGACCGCGAGGTCGACGTCGGTGAACACCTCAAGCGAACCGTAGGACTTGGACAGCCCCGAGGCGGTGAGCGGAGTGCGCCCGCACGAGGCGGGCGTGGGGAACCGCAGGCGGGCGACCTTGTCGGATCTGCGAACCTCGGCAATACCGGCTGCCAGATGTGCCGCGCGGCGATCCATTTGGTGCGCCGCCCGGGCCTTCGTGGCCTTAGCGCGCATCTTGTCGGCCTGGCTGCGCAACGCCTCGATCTTCCGCTCGGCGTTGACCCGTTCGCGGTGACGCCGCCGTTCGTCGGTCTCTCGTTGCTGCAGGTAGGTCTTCCAGCCGACGTTGTAGATATCCAGGCTCGCGCGGTTCGCGTCCAGGTACCAGACCTTGTTGACGACCACGTCGAGCAGCTCGACGTCGTGGCTTATCACGACGAGTCCGCCGCTGTGCTGCCGGAGGAAGTCCCGCAGCCACCCGATCGAGTCGGCGTCGAGGTGGTTGGTGGGCTCGTCCAGCAGCAGCGTGCTCGGCTCGCCCGTGTCGCGAAACAGAATCCGGGCAAGCTCGACGCGCCGGCGCTGCCCACCGGATAGCGTCGCCAGGGTCTGGCCCAGCACGCGGTCGGGCAGACCGAGGTTGGCGCAGATCCGGGCCGCTTCGCTCTCGGCGGCGTATCCGCCCAGCGCGGCGAACCGGTCCTCGAGGCGGCCGTAGCGGCGCACGAGAGCGTCGTCCTCCGGCGTTTCGGCGAGCTGGACCTGCACCTTAGCAATTTCGGTGACCAGCTGATCCAGGCCGCGAGCCGACAGCACGCGATCGCGGGCCGTGATCTCCAGGTCGCCGGTGCGGGGGTCCTGGGGCAGGTAGCCCACTGCCCCGCGGCGGTCGACCTCGCCACCGTGCGGTGCCGACTCGCCGGCGAGCACCCGCAGCGACGTCGTCTTGCCGGCGCCGTTGCGACCGACGAGGCCGATGCGGTCGCCCGGCTGGATACGCAGCGTCGTTGGCTCGAGCAGAATGCGCGGACCAGCGCGCAGCTCGAGGCCAGAAGCAGTGATCACAACGCTCTCCCTGATCGGTTTCGGACAGACGGGTGGTGTGCGAGGCGCCCGTCACCCAATCAGGAGTCGATGCATGCCACTGAGTGTAGCCGGGGCGTCGACCCGATAATCCGACTTGCCCGGCGCGCCCGCGGCCGGCCGATTAGCGGACGACGCAGGTACGCGGCAGGATCTGGCCCATGCAGTACAACGAAGACGCCCAGCTGGACACCTCACAGGTTCAGGACACGCGGGGCGGCGGGATGCTCGGCGGAACCGGCGGCAAGCTCGCGGTGGGCGGCGGTGGCCTAGGCATCATCGGCGTGATCATCGCGGTCGTCGTGAGTCTGGCCGGGGGCGGCGGCAGCAGCAGCGCGCTGACGAACGTGCTGGGCAATCTGGGGCAGAGCGGTCAGTCGCAAATCGCCGACAACTCCAAAGTCGCCTCGGAATGCAAGACCGGGGCGGATGCGAACACCAAGCAGGACTGCGCCGTCGTCGCTGACATCGATTCCATCCAGCGATACTGGAGTTCGGAGGCCCCCAAGCTCGGCGTCCGATACCGCGCCGTGCCCACCGTGTGGTTCACCGGGCAAGTGCAGACGGCTTGCGGCGCAGCCTCCAGCGGATCCGGCCCGTTCTACTGCCCGGGGGACCAGCGCGTCTACATCGACTTGAGCTTCTACGACGACATCAAGACCGAGTTCAAGGCAACGGGTGGCCCGTTCGTCAACGCGTACGTGCTCGCCCACGAATACGGTCACCACATCCAGGACCTGCTGGGAACCAATGCCAAGGTGCGGCAAGGCGACACGGGACCGACGTCAGGATCCGTACGCCTCGAGCTGCAGGCCGACTGCTACGCCGGCGCCTGGGCTCGGCACGCCACCGAGCCCGATGCCAACGGGAATCCGCCGCTGATCACCAACATCACCCAGCAGGACATCGCCAGCGCGGTCGAGGTTGCGGGCCGGATCGGCGACGACTGGATCCAGCAGAACCTGGGCAACGGGAGGATCAACCAGAACGCCTTCACGCACGGCAGCTCGGCTCAGCGGCAGAAGTGGTTTACCACCGGTTACCAGACCGGCGACCCAACCCGTTGCGACACGTTCAGCACCAACAACCTCGGCTAAGCCTCGGCTAAGCCCACTGAGCCTGCGGTGCGGGTCAGACGTTGAAGCCGAGGGCGCGCAGCTGCTCGCGTCCCTCGTCGGTGATCTTCTCCGGACCCCAGGGGGGCATCCACACCCAGTTGATCCTGACCTCGCTCGCGAGGGGACGGGGGCCACCGGTAAGGGCAGCGTTCGCCTGGTCCTCGATGACGTCGGTAAGGGGGCAGGCGGCCGAGGTCAGCGTCATGTCGATCGTGACCACTCTGGCCTCGGGAGAATCGCCTGGATCGATCTGCACGTCATAGATCAGGCCGAGGTCGACGACGTTGATGCCGAGCTCTGGGTCGACTACGTCGCGCATGGCCTCTTCGACCTCGTCCCGGGACGGAACGGTGACTATTTGGGTCATGAGGCCTCTCCTGTCTTGGCGGCATCGGTGGCCTCGGCCACCGCGCCCTTCATCGCCATCCAGCCCAGCAGCGCGCACTTGATCCGTGCCGGGTATTTGGAAACTCCCTCGAACGCCACCGCGTCGTCGAGCGCCGCGGCATCGTCGTCGGATATCTCGGCCTTGCCCTGGGACTGCATGAGCTCGAGGAACTTGTCGTTCAGGTCGAACGCCTCGTCGACGGGCTTGCCGATCACCAGGTCGCTCATCACTGAGCTTGCGGCCATGCTGATCGAGCAGCCTTCGCCTTCCCACCCGAGTTGGATGATCGCGCCGTCGCGGACGGACACCCGCAGGGTGACCTCGTCGCCGCATGTCGGGTTGACGTGGTGCACCTCGGCGTCGAACTCGGCGGGCAGGCCCCGGTGATGGGGGTGCTTGTAGTGGTCGAGGATGATCTGCTGGTACATCGAGTCGAGTGCGACCGTCATGCGAACACCTCCCGGACCCGATCCACGCCACGCACGAGCGCCTCGACCTCTTCCATTGTTGTGTACACACCGAAGGACGCCCTGGTGGTCGCGGGTATTCCGTAGCGCAGGCAGACCGGCCGTGCGCAGTGATGGCCGGCGCGCACCGCTATGCCCTGCTCGTCGAGCAGCTGAGCTGCGTCGTGCGGGTGCACGCCGGACAGTGTGAAGGAGATCGTCGCGCCTCGGTCGACCGTTCCGGCCGGCCCGATGACGCGCAGGCCCTCGACCGTCGACAGGCCGTCCAGTGCGTACGCAGTCAGCTGCTTCTCGTGCTCGCGAATCGCGGCCATGCCGAGCTCGGTGACGTAGTCGATCGCCGCGCCGAGGCCGACCGCCTGGGCGATCATCGGCGTGCCCGCCTCGAACCGGTGCGGTGGCGCCGCGTAGGTCGTGGCCTGCATGGTGACCGTTTCGATCATCTCGCCGCCGCCGAGGAACGGCGGCAGCTCGGCAAGCAGCTCGAACCGGCCCCACAGCACCCCCACCCCGGTTGGCCCGTACAGCTTGTGGCCGGTGAACGCCACGAAGTCAGCGCCGAGTTCTTGCACGTCGAGCGGCAGGTGCGGCGCGGCCTGTGCCGCGTCGACGATCGACAGCGCGCCGACGGCCTTGGCCCGCGCCACGATGCGCTGCACCGGGTTGATGGTGCCGAGTGCGTTGGACTGGTAGACGAACGAGACAACCTTGGTGCGCTCGTTGATCACCTCGTCGATGGATTCGGGCACCAGGCGCCCCTCATCGGTCAACGGCAGCCAGCGGAACGTCGCGCCGGTGCGCTGCGCGAGCAGCTGCCACGGGACCAGGTTGCTGTGGTGCTCCATCTCGGTGACGACGATCTCGTCGCCGGGACCGAGCCGAAACCGCTCGGCGCCCGGGAAGGTGGTGGCATTGGAGAAGGCGTACGCCAGCGTGTTCAGCGCCTCGGTGATGTTCTTGGTGAAGATCACTTCGTCGCGGCTCGGCGCGTTCATGAAGGCGGCGACCTTGTCCCGGGCGCCCTCGTACGCGCCGGTGGCCTCGGAGCCCAGCGTGTGCACCGCCCGGGCCACATTCGAGTAATGCCGGGCGTAGAAATCGCTGACCGTGTCGAGCACGACCTGCGGCTTCTGCGAGCTGTTCGCACTGTCGAGGTACACCAGGGGCACTGCGTGCACCTCGCGAGACAGGATCGGGAAGTCCTTCCGGACCGCCTCGACATCCAGGGTCATGGCTACGCCGACGCCGTCTCGTTGACGCCGAAGCGGGCGTAGCCCTCTTGCTCGAGCCGCTCGGCGAGCTCTGCGCCACCGGACTCGACGATTCGTCCGTCGAAGAACACGTGGACGAAATCTGGCTTGATGTACCGCAGGATGCGGGTGTAGTGGGTGATCAGCAACGTGCCGGGTGCCTGGGCGTCGCGGCCGTCGCGCGACGCTTGCGGAGCGCGCATGTAGCGGTTGACGCCCTCGCTCACGACGCGCAGCGCGTCGATATCGAGGCCCGAGTCGGTCTCGTCCAGGATCGCGATCTTGGGCTGGAGCAGGGTCAGCTGCAGGATCTCCTGGCGCTTCTTCTCCCCGCCGGAGAACCCCTCGTTGACGCTCCGCTCGGCGAACGCCTTGTCGATGTCCAGGGCGCCCATCGCGTCATTGACCTCACGGACCCAGGTGCGCAACTTCGGTGCCTCGCCGCGGATTGCGGTGGCCGCGGTGCGCAGGAAGTTCGACACCGAGACGCCCGGCACCTCGACCGGATACTGCATGGCGAGGAATAGCCCGGCGCGGGCGCGCTCGTCCACCTTCATCGCCAGCACGTCCTGGCCATCGAGCAGCACCTGTCCCTGCGTCACCACGTACTTCGGGTGGCCGGCGATCGAGTACGCGAGCGTGGACTTGCCGGACCCGTTCGGACCCATCAGCGCGTGCGTCTGGCCGGAGGTCACGGTGAGGTCGACGCCCCTGAGGATTGGGGTGTCCTCGGCGGAGCCGTCGTCCGCCCGGCCGGTGGCCTTGACGGACACGTGCAGGTCCCGGATCTCCAACGCGGTCATGCTCGGTTCTCCAATTCGGGGTCTCGGGTGAAGCCCAGTCGGGCCTCGATGGATGCCATCAACCGGTGCTGCAGCTCGGGCACGCCGATGCGGTTGATGACGTCGGCGAAGAACCCGCGCACGACCAGGCGTCTGGCTTCGTCCTCCGGGATCCCTCGGGACTGCAGGTAGAACAGCTGCAGGTCGTCGAAGCGCCCGGTCGCGCTGGCGTGACCGGCGCCGATGATCTCGCCGGTCTCGATCTCGAGATTCGGCACGGAGTCCGCCCGCGCGCCGTCGGACAGCAGCAGGTTGCGGTTCATCTCGTAGGTGTTGGTGCCGGTCGCCTGGGGCCGAATCCGGACGTCACCGATCCATACAGTGCGAGCTCCGTCGCCCCGCAGCGCATTCTTGTACAGCGCGTTGGAGGTGCAAGTCGCGTTGCCCGTGGTCGACGTACAGACGGACCTCCTGGTGTTGGCCCGGCCCGGCGAAGGACAGCCCGATCAGCTCGGCGCGACCGCCTGGCCCGGCGAAGCGCACCGTCGGAGAGAGCCGAACCAGCTTTCCGCCTAGGGTGACCGTCGCGTGGCGGAGGGTCGCGTCCCGGCCGATCCTCGCGGCGTGGGCCGTGACGTGGATGGCGTCGGCGTCCCAGGTCTGCACGCTCACCAGATTCAGCTCGGCCCCGTCACCGACGACGATCTCGACGTTCTCGGCCACGGTCGCCGACCCGGTGTAGTCGACGACGACCGTGCCGCGGGCGCCTGGCTCGGCTTCGATCACCATGTGCTCGTAGGCCCAGCCCGGCTCGACGGTGCCGTGCACGAACACGGGTGCGTGAGGGGTTGCCCCGGACGGGATCTGCACCACGAGGGCCTGCGGCGCGCCGGCGAAGGCGAGGGCGCTGATCCGGTCGGCCGGTCGCAGCACGCGGCCGACTCGGGCATCCGTCTTCGGCACGATCTCCCAGCGCACGCCGTCCGACGGTTCGACCTTGCCCGTGATGCGCGTGGTCGGCTCGAACGGCTCGAGCAGTGCTCGCAGATGCCGCAGCGGGGTGAACCGCCACTCCTCCTCCCGGCCACGTGGGACGGGGAAGTCGTTAGGGTCGGTCGAGGTGAAACGGTCCCGCGGTGTTCCCGTTGGCATACGACCGTGGTCGCGTGCCAGCGTGGCGGTCACTAACCCACTGCTCCTTCCATCTGCAGTTCGATCAGCCGGTTGAGCTCGAGCGCGTACTCCATCGGCAGTTCGCGGGCGATGGGCTCGACGAAGCCGCGAACCACCATGGCCATCGACTCGTCCTCGGACAACCCGCGACTCATGAGATAGAACAGCTGATCTTCGCTGATCTTCGACACGGTCGCCTCATGACCCATCGACACGTCGTCCTCGCGGACGTCGACGTAGGGGTAGGTGTCGGACCGGCTGATCTGGTCGACGAGCAGGGCGTCGCACTTGACGGTGGAGGCGCTGTGATGGGCGCCCTTGTGGACCTCGACCAGCCCCCGGTACGACGTGCGGCCTCCGCCGCGCGCCACCGACTTAGAGATGATCGTCGAGGACGTATGTGGCGCCAGGTGCAGCATCTTCGCGCCGGCGTCCTGGTGCTGGCCCTCGCCCGCGAAGGCGACCGAGAGCACCTCGCCCTTGGCGTGCTCGCCCATCAGCCACACGGCCGGGTACTTCATGGTGACCTTGGAGCCGATGTTGCCGTCGACCCACTCCATGGTCGCGCCGGCGTCGGCCTTGGCGCGCTTGGTGACCAGGTTGTAGACGTTGTTCGACCAGTTCTGGATCGTCGTGTAACGGCACCGGGCGTTGGGCTTGACGATGATCTCGACCACAGCCGAATGCAGCGAGTCCGAGCTGTAAACGGGCGCGGTGCAGTTGTGTACGGCGAACCCGAACGCGAGGTAGCTGTCCGGATCCTCGACATCGAGGTTGTAGACCGGCTCGTGTGCCTCGCGGACAGCCCGCTTCTTGATCGGGACCGCGAAGTAGTCGCCGCAGTCGCGCGCCTGCTTCGGCCCGGTGCCGCCCTCAGTCCACTGCACCTGGTACAGATCCCGGCGCGCCACGTCGCGGCCCATGATCACACCCGGTCCGCCGGCCCGCCGCAGCTCGACGGTGGCGTAGTGGCCGAGCCGCGCGAGGACGGACTGCAGCTGGAAAGCCCAGACGCGCGAAATGGTGTGGATGCGGGTCCAGGTGCCTCCACCGCGCTCGATCCGATTGCCGTCGCCGTTGACGTAGGAACGCACCAGCTCGCGGAGGAAGGTCTCGTCCTGTGCAACGAGGTCGGCAGACAGCTTCTTGGTCGCGGAGCCGGTGCCGATGTGCTGCATCATCGCGTGGTAGGCCGGCTTGCTGTAGACCAGCAGGCGCGCCTCGTGCTTGGCCTCGTCATAGCGGACCGAGCCCTCGGCGTCGTAGAGCTGCTTGCAGGCGCGCCGGACCTCGTCGACATAGTCGTGCTCGTCGATGTGGAACGAGAACACGAGAGACTCGGAGCCATTCGTAAGGGCGGCATGGCCCTCGGCTAGGTAGTAGCCGGCCAGCGTCGCGAACTCGAGCGGCAGAACGATCTTCGCCGAGGCGGGTCGCGGCTTCGGGTAGACGAGGAAGTCGCCTTCCGCGACATCCTTCGCCGCGACAAATCGCGGTTCGGCGGAGCGCAGCTTCACGCTGTCCACCTCGGGCTTCCAGCCGTTGCGCGACGCGCGCGACACCAACACCTCGTTCCGCGGCACGACGAGCAGCGGATGCTCAGCGGTCACCGAGAATGCATTGGCGGGCGACATCGGAGTGAAGCGGTAGAGGTCACCGTTGAGGTCTCGCATCTGCACGGCCGTCACTCGATGGGTTTGGCCGTCATGGCCGAACACCTGGTCGCCGACCCGAACCGACTCGATGGGCCGCAGGTCGCCGTCGGCCATGGTGATGAGCTCGCCTGCGGGCAGGCAGCCCTCGACGTAGTGCACGTATGCGCCCTCGTCGACGATGATTAGCGTCCGCTCGAACTGCCCCATGTTCTCGGTGTTGATCCGGAAGTACGCCTGCAGCGGGATGTCGACGTGCACGCCCGGCGGCACATAGATGAACGAGCCGCCCGACCAGACCGCGGTGTTCAGCGAGGCGAACTTGTTGTCGCCGGACGGAATCACCGACCCGAAGTACTCCTGGAACAGCTCCGGCTGCTCACGCAGGCCGGTGTCGGTGTCGAGGAAGACGACGCCCTGCTCCTCCAGATCTGTCCGAATCTTATGATATACGACTTCTGACTCATACTGGGCCGCCACGCCCGCTACGAGACGTTGCTTCTCGGCCTCTGGTATGCCCAGCTTGTCGTAGGTGTTCTTGATGTCGGCCGGCAGGTCGTCCCAGGTCTCGGCCTGCTTCTCGGTCGACCGGACGAAGTACTTGATGTTCTCGAAGTCGATACCGGACAGGTCCGATCCCCAGGTGGGCATGGGCTTCTTGCGGAAGATCTCCAGCGCCTTGAGCCGGCGCTGCAGCATCCAATCGGGCTCGCTCTTCTTGGCCGAGATGTCGCGGACGACGTCCTCATTCAGGCCCCGGCGCGCGTCGGTACCGGCCACGTCGGAGTCGGCCCAGCCGAAGCCGTAGCGGCCGAGCGCGTCGATCTGCTCGTCCTGCGCGGCAAGTCGTTCTGCGGTGGTCGTCACTATGCGGTCCTCCCGGATCGGGACGGTACGGGCGATGGAACGGGGACATACGTGGTGCAGACGCCGTCGCCGTGGGCGATCGTGGCCAGGCGTTGGACATAGGTGCCGAGGACGCGTTCGAAGGCCCGGGTCTCGGCTTCGCACAGCTGCGGGAACTCGGCCGCGACGTGCACGACTGGGCAGTGGTGCTGGCAGACCTGCACGCCGGTCGCGACGTTCGCGCCGGGCAAGGCGGCAGTCTCGGTGGTGGCTGCGTACCCCTGGCTCGACAGCGCGGTCGCCAATGCCTGCGTACGCTGCGCCAGACCACTCCGGGCCCGGACAGTCGGGACGAGCGCCTGCTCCAGTGTGGCTGCCCGGTGTACCGCGAAGGCCGTCACCGCGGGCTCGCCCCCGGTGTCGCGCAGGTAGCGCAGCGCCGTGCTGGCCAGGTCGTCGTACGCGTGCGGGAACTCGGCCCGGCCGGCGTCGGTGAGCGCGTACGCCCGGGCGGGACGACCGCGGCCCGGGTGCACAGGGCGCCGGGCGGTGCGCTCGACCAGGATGCCGTCGGCCACCAGTGCGTCCAGATGGCGGCGCACGGCGGCGGCCGACAGGCCGAGGCGATTGGCGAGCGCCGCCGCGGTCTGCGGACCGCGCTCCAGCACGAGCCGGGCCACGGCGTCGCGGGTGCGACCGTCCGCGTGCTCGGCCGGCGACGACTGGATTTTCACAACACCAGTATGACGTATTTCGCGGCATCGTAGCGAGGCCCCCGGGCGTGTCGCGTCGATCCGTTGCGGGGGCGAGCCCGGACGTGCTGGCCGGGTAGGTTGCGAGCGTGCTGTACCGGGCCCTCGAGCTAACCGTGGCACCGGCATTGCGCGCAATCTACCGGCCACGGGTGACCGGCCTCGAGAATTTGCCGCGAACGGGCCCGGTGATCATCGCGGGCAACCACATCTCCTTCGCCGACGAGATCTTCACCCCGCTGGCCGCGCGGCGACAGGTGTTCTACCTCGCGAAATCCGAGTACTTCACCTCCCCCGGGCTCAAGGGCCGGGCCATGGCGGCGTTCTTCGGCGGGATCGGGCAGGTACCCGTAGACCGCAACGCGACACGTGCGGCGGCCGCGTCGATCGAGATCTGTGTCGAACTGCTGGCACAAGGCAGGGCGTTCGGCATCTATCCCGAGGGCACCCGGTCCCCGGACGCGCGGCTGTACCGGTTCCGCACCGGTGTCGCCCGCATCGCGTTGCGGTCCGCTGCGCCGGTCGTGCCCGTGGGCCTGGTCGGCACTGACAACGTGCAGCCTCCCGGCACCCGCAAGTGGCGGATCGCCCAAGTGGGCGTCAACTTCGGTGCACCGCTCGACTTCTCCGGCCGCGAGTCGGACGAGCGCAGTTCGCGGTCGCTGCGTGAGGTCGCCGAGACGATCCGTGCGGCCGTGCAGGCGCTGTCCGGCCAGGAGTATGTCGACCGCTACGCGACCGATGCCAAAGCCGTCGTGTGAGATGCCCCCGCGCGGCGCGGGCCGTTCTTAGACTTGGCCGGTGACCGAAGCTGCCGTCGTGATCGACGGGCTGGTGAAGTCGTACGCCGGGCGGCGTGCGGTCGACCGGCTCTCGCTCACCATGCGGCGCGGCGAGGTGTTCGCGCTGCTCGGTCCGAACGGCGCCGGCAAGACGACGACGATCGAGATCTGCGAGGGATTCCGGCGACCGGACAGCGGATCCGTGCGGATTCTCGGTCTCGACCCTGTCAGGGACGCTCGCCAACTGCGTCCGCGGGTCGGCGTGATGTTGCAGGACGGCGTCGGCGGTTATACGGCGGCCCGGGCGATCGAGCTGCTCGAGCTATTCGCGTCCTATGCGGCGCATCCACACGATCCGGCGCAGTTGCTGGATCGGGTCGGCCTGTCTGACGTTGCACGCACGCAGGTCAGGCGACTGTCCGGCGGGCAGCGCCAGCGCCTGTCCGTGGCCCTCGCCCTGGTCGGACGTCCCGAGCTGGTCTTCCTGGACGAGCCGACGGCGGGGATGGATCCGCACGGCCGGCGGGGGACCTGGGAGCTGATTCGGCAGCTGCGCGCCGACGGCGTCAGCGTCGTGCTTACCACGCATTTCCTGGACGAGGCCGAGCAGCTCGCGGACGTCGTGGCAGTAGTCGACGTTGGCCGGCTCGTGGCCACCGGCACGCCAGCCGAACTGACCAGCGGAGGCGCCGAGGGCCAGATCCGCTTCCGCGCGCAGACCGGACTGCGACTGACGTCTCTGCTCGACGCCCTGCCGATCGGCACGAAGGCCAGCGAAGAGAGCCCTGGCCGTTACCTGGTGTCCGGCGAGGTCACCCCGCAGCTGCTCGCCACGCTTACCGCGTGGTGCGCCGGCCAGGGCGTCCTCGCCCGGGAACTCGCCGTAGAGCGACGCAGCCTCGAGGACGTCTTCCTCGAGCTCACCGGGCGAGAGCTGCGAACGTGACAAGCTTCGCCCCAGCCCCCGCGGCAGCCACCACGAGCCAGATGCTCCCGGCGCAGACCCGCATGGAACTGCGCCTGCTGCTGCGCAACGGCGAGCAGGTCGGCCTGACCCTCGTTATCCCGCTGCTGCTGCTGGTGTTCTTCAACCTGCCGCTGCTGTACTCGATCGGGGGACGGCGCATCGACTTCGTCGTGCCCAGCATCCTGGCGCTGGCGGTCATGAGCGCCGCGTTCACCGGGCTCGCGATCGGAACCGGTTTCGAACGCAAGTACGGGGTGCTGAAACGACTCGGCGCCACCGCGTTGCCCCGGTCGGTGCTGCTGGCCGGAAAGACCCTTGCCGTGCTCGTCCTCGAGGTGGTCCAGGCGGTGCTGATCTGCGCGGTCGGCTTTGCGCTGGGCTGGCACCCGCATGGCGATCCGCTCAGCGTGATCGTGTTGCTGGCGCTCGGCACGGTTGCGTTCGGGGGTCTCGGGCTGCTGGTGGCCGGGACGCTCCGCGCCGAGGTGACGCTGGCGGCGGCCAACCTGATCTGGCTGGTCCTGCTGTTCGCAGGCGGCATCGCGATTCCGCTGTCCAAGTACCCGCAGGGGGCCGTCGACGTGCTGCGTTATCTCCCGAGCGCGGCCCTGTCCGATGGCCTGCACTCCGTGCTGCAGGACGGGCATACCCTGCCGCTACGGCCGGTGCTGACACTGCTGGTGTGGGCAGCGATCGCGCTGCCCGCCGCGGCCCGGTGGTTCCGGTGGGAGTGATCCGCGGCTGGTTTGCCAAACCGCGAGTGCTCGTGGACCTGGCCCTCGCATCGGTGGTCGCCAACGTGGTGATCGTCGTGACCGGCGGTGCGGTGCGGCTGACGGACTCGGGCTTGGGCTGCCCGACGTGGCCGACGTGCACTGGCTCGTCACTCACGCCCAGTGGTCCCTACTCGTTCCACAAACAGGTCGAATTCACCAATCGGACGTTGACGTTCGTGCTCGCCGCCATCGCGATTGCCACCCTGATCGCCGCGTGGCGGCAGCGATCCCAGGTTCTGCTCGCCGCGATTGCGCTCGCCGTCATCCCCGTTCAGGCGGTGATCGGTGGGATCAGCGTGCTGACCGACCTCAACCCGTGGGTCGTCGCGCTGCATCTGATCGTCTCAATGGCCAACATCGCGGTGACGATGGTGCTGTGGTGGCGGGTGTCCGGGCACGCCGGCCGCGTTGCGGGTCCCTTGCCCGCGGTTGTGCTGGCCCGGCTGGTTGTCCTCACCGCAGCGGCGGTGGTCGTGGTCGGCACCGTGGTCACCGGTAGCGGGCCGAACTCCGGGGCGAAGCACGAGAGTCAGCGCTTCGACATCAACCCGTCGAGCATTGCGCAGTTGCATGCCGACCTGGTGATGGTCCTGGTCGGGTTGACCGTCGGCGTCGTGGCGCTGCTCTACGCGGTCCGCGTCTCGCCGGGGCCACGCAAAGCGGCGTGGGTGGTGCTCGCCGTCGAGCTCGCCCAGGGTGCAATCGGCTACACCCAGTACTTCCTGGACGTTCCGCCGCTGCTGGTCGCTGTGCACATGCTCGGCGCCTGCGCGGTGTGGATCGCGGCGTGGCATCTGCTGCTCAGGCTCACCGCTTCAGAGCAGCTGCCCGACCACGTGGATCAGGACGCCCACCAACGCGCCCACCACCGTGCCGTTCACCCGGATGAACTGCAGGTCACGCCCGACCTGTAGCTCCAGACGCCGACTCGTGTCCGCGGAATCCCAGCGGGCAACGGTCCCCGAAATCAGCTCGGCCGCGTCCTCGCCGTAGCGGGCGATGGCATGGGCGACCACGCGTTGCAGGACGTCGTCGACTCTCGCCTGCAACGACTTGTCGTCGCGCAGGCTGGCGCCGAGCTGCATCGTCACCGACTGGATCGTCTGCCGCAGCTCCGAGCCGGGGTCGGCCGCCGCGTCCAAGATCGCCTTCTTGATGTGCAGCCACAGAGCCGACAGCCATCCGCGGACATCGTCGCGTTCGAGCAGTTCGACCTTGGCCGCCTCGACGCGGGCGGCCTTTGCCGGGTCTGTGCGCAGTGCGTGCGTGTAGTCGCGCAGCGCCCGGTCGAACTGGGTGCGCAGTTCGTGATCTTCTTGCGCGCTCACATCCGCAAGGAAGGACTGCAATCCGGCGAACAGCCGGTTGAACAGACGTTCGTCGACCCAGTCCGGTACCCACTCGGGCGACTCCTGCGAGAGCCGGTCGCGGAAGACGGCCCGGTTGTCGTCGAGGAAGCGCATCAGGCCCTTGAGCCCCGCGGTCAGCGCCGCTTGGTGCTGACCTGACTCGCGCACCGTGTCCAGCACGGTCGCGAGGATCGCGGCAAGCTGCACGTCGCGCAGCCTCTTGTCGGCGTACTGGGCGACGGCGGCGCGCACCTCGTCGTCGCGGATCATTGCGGCCAGCCCGTTCAGCGCCGCGCTGGCCTCGTCCGCGAGGCGCGCCGCGTGGGCCGGCTGGGCGAGCCACTCCCCTGCACGACGCGGGATCTGCGCGGCGGCGAGGCGTTCGCCGACGACCGAGGGGGTGAGGAAGTTCTGGTGGACGAAGGCGCCGAGCGCCGCCCCGATCTGGTCCTTCTTGCGCGGGATGATCGCCGTGTGCGGGATTGGCAGGCCGAGTGGATAACGAAACAGCGCCGTGACCGCGAACCAGTCGGCCAGCCCGCCGACCATCGACGCCTCCGCCGCGGTCTGCAGGTAACCCCACAGTCCCTTGCCGTCGCCGACGGTGACACACACCACGAATACCACCGCCGCGGCCACGAGCAGTCCGGTAGCCACGATCTTCATCCGCCGCAGATCGCGGACCCGGTCGGCTGCCGGCATCGGCAGAGTCATCGCGACCGGCGTTCGACTGCGGCCGCGAGCCGGTCCGCTGAGCCATCGCAGTAGCCGAGGAACAGGGACGGCTCGGTAACCTCCAATTCGATCAGCACCGGGCCATCCTTCGTCGGCAGCAGGTCGATCCGTGCATACGCGAGGTCCCGCCCCCAGCGGATGCGAATCGTGTCGAGTACCCGAGCGCCCAGCTCGAGTTCCTGCTGGGCAGGGGCCCTGACGGAGACGCGTTCCGGCACATACAACGATCGCGAGAACCCTGAGTAGAGCGGGTTCACCGCTTCGGGAGCCAGCATGGCGTCCTTGCGGATCGCGTGGCTGAACTCACCCCCGAGGTAGATCAGCCCGGTCTCGCCGGTCCTGTCGACGTCGGCCAGATAGGGCTGGACCATGACGATTCGACCCGCCTCGTGCAGCGCTGCGACATGCGCCGCCGCCTCGGCCTGCGTGGCGGCGGTGAACCGTCCGGCACCTATCGAGCCGGCCCCGACGGAGGGCTTGACCACGAAGTCTGCCGCGGGGAACTGCACCGCCTCGCCCGGCGCCGCCCAGGCGGTCGGGACGATCGGAATGCCGCGGTCGGCGAGTTCGTGCAGGTAAGTCTTGTCGGAGTTCCATGCGATGACCTCGGCGGGGTTCTCGAGATTGGGCACGGTCCATATCCAGCGGACGAACTCCGCTCGCCGAGCCGTGTAGTCCCACGGGGTGCGCACGAGCGCGAGGTCGTAGGACGCCCAGGCGACGTCCGGATCGCTCCACACCTCCCAGCGCGCCTCGATACCGCGTCGCGCGAAGGCGTCGATGAGCAGCCCGCCATCTTCGTCACCGGAGGGCAGCTCGGCGCAGGTGACGATCGCCAATGTGGGACCCACCGTGCGATCGTACGGACGCCGACGTCCGGATCAGTGGGTCGAGCCCACGTTGTCAGCGGACGACGGTGTCGAGCGCGATCGCGACGAATACGAACGCCAGGTAGCTGTTGGACAGGTGAAACAGCCCCATGGGCCTGGCGTCGACACCGGCCCGGGTCCGCGTGAGCAGCCGATGGGCGGCCACCAGCAGGCTCGCTCCGGCACCGGCCGCGAGAACCCCGTAGACCCAGCCGGTCGCGAGCGGCCACAGCAGCAGCGAGGCGGCGACCGTCAGCCAGGCGTATCCGACAATTTCCCGAGCGACCCGCACCGGCGACGCGACGACCGGCAGCATCGGCACACCCGCCCGCTGATAGTCCTCGCGGTACCGGATGGCCAGAGCCCAGAAATGCGGTGGTGTCCAGAAGAACACGATCGCGAACAAGATGAGCGCCGGCCAGCTCAGGCCGCCGGTGACGGCGGCCCAGCCGATGAGCACGGGCATACACCCGGCGGCGCCGCCCCAGACGATGTTCTGCGCCGTGCGCCGTTTGAGCAGCATCGTGTAGACGATGACGTAGAACGCGATCGCGACGGCGGTCAGGCTGCCTGCCAGCCAGTTGGTCAGCATGCCGATCGACCCGACGGCCACGGCTGCGAGCACCAGCCCGAACACCAGCGCCCCGACCGGCGAGACCTCGCGCCGGGCGAGTGGACGGTGCCCGGTACGCCGCATGACGGCGTCGATGTCGCGGTCGACGTAGCAGTTGAGTGCGTTCGCGCTGCCTGCAGCGCACGTGCCACCGAGCATGGTGGCGGCCACCACGAACAGATCGGGCAACCCGCCCGCGGCGAGGATCATCGCCGGCACCGTCGTGACGAGCAGCAACTCGATGATGCGCGGCTTGGTCAAGGCGACATACGCCCGGACGCGTCTCCAGCGCGCGGCGCCAGCAGCCCGACGGCGCAGCGGACGCATCCCGCCCACAGCTATGGCCGGCGCGCCCACGTGGATGGCCGGCGGATTCGGTGCGACCGGGGTCTGCGTCACGTGAGGAGGGTATCCCCGCAGGCGCCGGTTCTGCCGCAGCGGTACCCGTGATCGATCCGACGGCCCGCGCCCCAGCGGCCTGTACTTGGTTAGGCTGAGTGCTGGCAGGTCGTAACTGCGCGCAGGTGATGGCCGGTGAATGGAACGGCCGTCACAGAAGGGGCCGGACGATTGTGAGCGAGCGAGCATCGCTTGCGGCGCACCGCGCGCCGCTGGGGACACGGAGCGGAACGAGCGACCGATGAGCGCTTGCGCGAAGAGGCGTAGTCAATGAGCGACCAGCAGCAGGGCATCGTGACGACACACCCGTCCTGGTGGTCGGACCTCGACACCAAGGCCGTCGACACCATCCGAGTGCTCGCGATGGACGCGGTCCAGAAGGTGGGCAACGGTCATCCGGGGACGGCCATGAGCCTGGCCCCGTTGGCGTACCTGCTGTTCCAGCGCGAGCTGCGACACGATCCCGCCGAATCGAACTGGGTCGCCCGCGACCGGTTCGTGCTGTCCAACGGCCACTCGTCTCTCACCTTGTATCTGCAGCTGTACCTGAGCGGGTATGGCCTGGAGCTCGACGACATCAAGGCGTATCGCACCTGGGGATCCCGCACGCCTGGCCACCCGGAGCACGGGCTCACGCCCGGCGTCGAGACCACGACCGGCCCGCTTGGCCAGGGCGTCGCGAATGCCGTCGGCATGGCCATGGCGGCCCGCCGCGAGCGCGGTCTGTGGGACCCCGACGCCGCGGCCGGCGAGTCACCGTTCGACCATCACATCTACGCGTTCTGTAGTGACGGCGACCTCGAGGAAGGCGTCTCGGGCGAGGCGTCGAGCCTGGCCGGCCACCAGCAGCTGGGCAACCTGATCATGTTCTACGACGACAACCACATCTCGATTGAGGACGACACGGCGATCGCCTTTTCCGAGGACGTCTGCAAGCGTTACGAGGCCTACGGCTGGCACACCCAGCGGGTGGACTCCGGCGAGGATGTCGTCGCGCTGCAGCAGGCGTTCGAGCAGGCCCGCGCCGAGACCGACCGACCCTCGTTCATCGCGGTCCGCACGATCATCGCCTGGCCCGCGCCGAACAAGCAGAACACCGGACCGGCACACGGCAGTGCGTTGGGCGAGAACGAGGTCCGGGCTACCAAGCAGGTGCTGGGCTTCGACCCTGACGTCCACTTCTGCGTCGACCCGGACGTGCTGGCCCACGCCCGCAAGGTCCTCGACCGGGGCCGTGCGGCAAGAGCCGAGTGGCAGCCACGCTTCGATGCATGGGCGAGTGCGAACCCCGAACGCAAAGCACTGTTCGACCGCATGTTGACCCGGTCCCTCCCCTACGGCTGGACCGATGTCGTTCCGACGTTCCCCGCCAATAAGGACGGCAAACCGAACTCGATGGCGACCCGCGCCGCGTCAGGGAAGGTGCTGGCCGCCTTTGCGCCGGAGCTGCCCGAGCTGTGGGGCGGTTCGGCGGACCTCGCCGAGAGCAACCTGACAACCATGGGGGATGAGCCGAGCTTCATCCCGGCCGAGCACCAGACCAAGGTTTGGAGCGGCGGGCCCTACGGGCGCACGCTGCATTTCGGCATACGCGAGCACGCCATGGGCTCCATCATGAACGGCATCACGCTGCACGGCGGCACCCGCGTGTACGGCGGCACGTTCCTGATCTTCAGCGACTACATGCGGCCGCCCGTCCGGCTCGCGGCGCTGATGGGTATTCCCACCATCTACGTCTGGACGCATGACTCGATCGGCCTCGGCGAGGACGGGCCGACCCACCAGCCGATCGAGCAGCTGGCCGCGCTGCGGGCGGTCCCTGGCCTGGACATCGTCCGGCCGGCTGACGCCAACGAGACGGCGGTGGTGTGGCGGACGGTGCTCGAGCACACCGACCGGCCGACGGGCATCGCGCTGTCCCGGCAGCCGCTGCCGGTACTCGACCCGGCCAAGGTCGTCGACGCTGACAAGGGCGGATACGTCCTCGAAGAGGCGTCCTCAGGCACACCCGAGGTCATCCTGATTGGCACCGGGTCCGAGGTGTCGGTGGCTGTCGCCGCGCGGGAGCGTCTCGAAGCCGAAGGCACGCCCACCCGGGTCGTCTCGCTGCCGTGCTTGGAGTGGTTCAACGCCCAGGACGCCGCCTACCGCCAGCACGTCCTGCCCCCTGCCGTCCGGGCGCGGGTGAGCGTCGAGGCGGCGGTCCCCCAGGGCTGGCGCGAGATCGTCGGCGACGCCGGCGAGATCGTCAGCATCAACCACTACGGCGCCAGCGCAGCCGCCGGCGTGCTCTTCGAGCAGTTCGGCTTCACCCCCGACCGCGTCGTCGCGGCCGCCCACGCAACTCTCGACAGGGTCGGCGCGATCACCGGCTCGAGCACCGGCAACTAAGGAGCAATCATGAGCGACGCACTCGCCGACCTCTCCGCTCAGGGCGTCTCGATTTGGCTTGATGACATCAGCCGGGAGCGGCTGGTGAGCGGGAACCTGCAGGAGCTGGTCGGCACAAAGCACGTCGTCGGCGTCACCAGCAACCCGACCATTTTTCAGAAGGCGGTCGAGAAGGGCACTGCGTACGACGACCAGCTGCGCGACCTGAAAGTCCGCGAGGTCGCCATCGACGGCGTCGTGCGGTACCTGATGGGCTACGACATCCGCTGGGCCTGCGACGTGCTGCGGCCGGCCTTCGACGGCACGAACGGGATGGACGGCCGGGTCTCCATCGAGGTCGACCCGCGACTTGCGCACGAGACGGTACGGACCACTGCGGAGGCGAAGGGACTGTGGTGGCTGGTCGACCGGCCCAACGCACTGATCAAGATCCCGGCAACCGCCGCGGGCCTGCCGTCGATCACTGGGGCCACGGCGGCCGGAGTCAGCGTCAACGTCACACTCATCTTCGGGCTCGACCGCTACGAGGAGGTGATGGACGCCTACCTGACCGGCCTTGAGCAGGCCAAGGCCGCGGGAATCGACTTGTCGACGATCCGCTCGGTCGCGTCCTTCTTCGTTTCCCGCGTCGACACCGAGATCGACAAGCGGCTGGACAAACTCGGCACGGACGAGGCCAAGGCGCTGCGCGGCAAGGCGGGAATCGCCAACGCCCGATTGGCCTACGAACGTTACGAGTCGGTGGTGGCGTCGGATCGCTGGCAGGCGCTGAAGGCCGCCGGCGCCAACGAGCAGCGACCGCTCTGGGCGTCGACCGGCGTGAAAGATCCGGCCTACGACGACACGATGTACGTCGTCGAACTCGTCGCGCCCAACACGGTCAACACCATGCCAGAGGCCACGCTGAATGCCGTCGCCGAGCACGGCGTCATCCGCGGAAATACAATCGCAGGCACCTACGACGAATCACGGCAGGTGATCGACGACCTCGCCGCCCTGGGCATCGGGTACGACGACGTCGTGCAGCTGCTCGAGGACGAGGGTGTGCAGAAGTTCGAGGACTCCTACGCGCAACTCGAAGATGGCGTTAAGGGCCAACTCGAAGTGGCCCACGCCTAGAGCAGGGTGAAGCGCGAAGAGCAGGGGACTCAATGAGCGAGCATCGTAGGCGCACAGCGCCGAGGAGCGCAGCGAATTCCAGCGATGAGCGCTCGCGCGAAGAGCAGGTGAATACATGAGCGAACCGAGCCCGGCCGCTGTCGAGACCGTCCCCGTCCTCGCCGGGTCTGCAGCGTCCGGGTCGCAGACCGAGCTCCTGAACCCGCTGCGCGATCCAGCGGACCGACGGCTGCCTCGAGTCCCGCAGCCTTGCGCGCTCGTGGTCTTCGGGGTCACCGGCGACCTGGCCCGCAAGAAGCTGCTACCGGCCGTGTACGACCTGGCCAACCGCGGACTGCTGCCCGCCGACTTCGTACTGCTCGGCTTCGCCCGACGTGACTGGGGCGACGGGGACTTCGCGCAGCTGGCCAAGAAGGCGGCGAAGGCGTCCGCCCGCACCGAGTGGAACGAGGACGTCTGGAAGCGGCTGTGCGGGAACATTCAGTTCGTGCCCGGGTCGTTCGACGACGAAGAGGCGTTCGACACGTTGGCCGCGGCACTGGACGACCTATGCATAAGCCACAACATCAAAGGCAACGCGGCCTTCTACCTGTCCATACCGCCCAGCATGTTCCCGGTCGTGCTCAAGCAGATGGAGCGCACCGGGATGGCCAGCAACGCCCGCAGCGGGGGCTGGCGGCGTGTGGTGGTCGAGAAGCCGTTCGGCCACGATCTGGCCAGCGCCACTGAGCTCAACGCAATCGTCGACTCGGTGTTCACGGCGCAGGACGTCTTCCGGATCGACCACTACCTGGGCAAGGAGACCGTCCAGAACATCATGGCCCTGCGGTTCGCCAACCAGCTGTTCGAGCCAGTGTGGAACTCGAATTATGTCGACTCGGTGCAGATCACCATGGCCGAAGACGGCGGAATCGGCGGGCGAGCCGCCTTCTACGACGCGACCGGTGCGGCCCGCGACGTCTTGCAGAACCACCTGCTGCAACTGCTCGCCCTCACCGCCATGGAGGAGCCCGTCGAATTCTCAGCGGAGGAGATCCGCACCGAGAAGATCAAGGTGCTGCGCGCAGTGTCGCTGCCGGCCGACTTGGCTGCGTACGCCATTCGCGGCCAGTACGACCAGGGCTGGTTGGCCGGCGAGCGGGCCGCGGCCTACCGCGACGAAGAGAACATCCCCGACGACTCGACCACCGAGACCTACGCCGCCGTGCGCTTGGGGGTCGAGACACGGCGCTGGGCCGGCGTCCCGTTCTATCTGCGCACCGGCAAGCGACTGCCCCGACGGGTGACTGAGATCGGCGTGACGTTCAAGAAAGCCCCCCATCTGCCGTTCAGCCGCACCGACACCCAGGAACTCGGCCACAACCAGCTCGTCATCCGGGTGCAGCCCGACGAGGGCGTCACGTTGAAGTTCGGTTCGAAAGTGCCCGGCAGCGCGATGGAGGTGCGGGACGTCGCCATGGACTTCCTGTACGGCGAAGCGTTCACCGAGTCCTCACCAGAGGCGTACGAGCGGCTGGTCCTCGACGTGCTGATCGGCGATGCCACGCTGTTCCCCCGCAACGACGAGGTCGAGGCGTCGTGGAAGGTCATCGACCCGCTCGAGGACTTCTGGGCCGACCAGAAGCCGTTCCTGTACCGTGCCGGCGAGTGGGGGCCCAAGGAGGCGGACGAGATGCTGGCCCGCGACGGCCGGCAATGGCGCCGGCCGTAACATCATGCGCCGAACCTCGATCTCGTCTCCCCCGCTCGCTCCGCTCGGGGGGATCCTGCGATCTCGAACGCGCCTCCGGCGCATGCGGCGCGCTGTTCGCGCGAGCGCTCATCGCCCGGTGGTCACCTTGCCGGGCGTCACCGTGAGGGGACAGTTATGACGACCCTGTGGGACACGAGCGGCACCGCGGTTGTCAAAGCGCTGGCCGCCGAAAGACGCACCGGCGGGGCGGTCACCAGCGGCAACGCGCTGACGCTGGTCGTCGTCGTCGACGAGCAAGACGTCGCCGAGGCCGAGCAGGCGGCCACCATCGCGGCGAGCAAGCATCCGATGCGGATGCTGATGGTAATCCGCCGCCAGATCGACGCGCCGGTGCCGCGACTGGACGCCGAGGTGCTGATGGGTGGCCGGCTGGGTCCCGGCGAAGCTGTGGTGATGCGAATGCACGGGCGGCTGGCGCTGCATGCGGAGTCGGTGACGCTGCCACTACTCGCGCCGGACGCTCCCGTCTTCACCTGGTGGCACGGCGCGCCGCCCGACCGTATCTCCTACGACCCGCTTGGCGTCTTCGCAGATCGGCGGATCACCGACGTGAGCCTGGCCGACGACCGGGTCGCTGCGCTGCACCAGCGGGCGGTCGACTTCGCACCGGGCGACACAGACCTGGCGTGGACGCGGCTCACCGGCTGGCGCGCGGCTCTGGCGTCCGCGGTCGACAGCGCCCACGATGTCGCGACCTCGGCACTGGTCGAGGGCGACGACACCGACCCGTCGGCCTTACTGCTCGGCGGCTGGCTGTCCTCTCGGCTGGGCTTCTACGTTCCGGTGAACAAAACGGCGGGCGGCTCGATCCACCAAGTCGCACTCGGCTTCGCCAACGGTGCCAGGATCCGCGCCGACGAGGACGCCGGCCGACTGATCCTGCACCGTGACGGCCAGCCCGACTCGATCGCGCCGTTCCCGGAGCGCGGGCTGGGCGACCTGCTGGCTGAGGAGCTGCGCCGCCTCGACGACGACCGGATCTTCGCCGAGGCGCTCAGCGCGGTCACCGGCGTCACCGGACTCGAGGAACGTCCGGGCCAGCGTGTTCACATCTGGAAAGATCCTGCGCTCTCCGACGGTCCCGTCACGTCAGCGCCGAGCTGAGCCAGGATGGGTGCCCCACCGGAGATTGTTGTCCAGGCCTCGGCCGACCAGCTGGCGGCCGATGTCGCCGCGCGGGCAGTCGCGACGTTGGTGTCCGCCCAGGCGGTGCGTCCGCTCGCCTTCCTCGTGGTCACCGGCGGTGGCATCCTCGAACAGGTCCTGAGCGCACTGCGTGACCTGCCGGCCCGCGATTCGGTCGACTGGAAACGCGTCAGTCTGTGGTGGGGCGATGAGCGGTTCGTCGAGGCGGACTCTCCCGACCGCAACGACGCCGCGGCTTTCGCTGCGCTGTTCGACGCAGTCGGGCTCGATCCGGCCAACGTCCGCCGCATGCCCGCCGCCGGTGCGCAGTTCGGCGACGACGCGGAGGCGGCGGCCGAGGCATATGCCGCGGAACTGGCGGCCGCGGTGCCGCCCGACCAGGGTGACGACGACATCCCGCACTTCGACGTGATTCTGCTCGGCATTGGCCCGGACGGACATTGCGCGTCGCTGTTCCCCGAGCATCCCGGCGTCTACGAGCAGGACGCCGCGGTGATCGCGGTCCGCAACGCCCCGAAAACGCCGCCGACGCGCATCTCGCTGACCTTCCGTGCGCTCGACGCCGCCAACGAGGTCTGGTTCATCGCGTCGGGCGTCGGCAAGGCACAGGCGGTGGCAATCGCGCTGAGCGGGGCGGGGCGGGTCCAGGTTCCGTCGGCGGGCCCCAAGGGTCGGCACCGCACGCTGTGGCTCGTCGATCGAGACGCCGCATCACAGCTGCCCGCGGACCTGTATCGGCCACAGGCCTGATAAGCGACCGCGTCACACCTCGCCGCGGCGGGCGCGCAGCCGCTGCAGGGCTTCCTCGAGGATGGCCTGACCGTCTTCGTCCGAGCGCCGCTCTTTGACGTAAGCGAGGTGCGTCTTGTACGGCTCGTTGCGCGGCGCGTTGGGCGGCGTCGTCGACTCGCGACCGGCCGGGAAGCCGCATCGCGGGCAGTCCCAGGTGTCGGGCAGCACGGCGTCCAGCGCGAACGCCGGGCGCACCTCGTGGCCGTTGGCGCAGAAGAACGACACCCGCTGCCGCGGGGCGGACTCGCCGCGTTCCTTCTCGCCCATTGGTCCGGCACCGACCCGACTCCCGCGGATCGCACTGCCTCCAGCCACGTCTGTCTCCCTCTCAGGTCAGGTCTGTGTCGGATGAGAGAACCTGTGTCGCCCAGCTGGCAACCGCTCGATGCGCTAGCTGTTCTTGTAGAGCAGGCCGAGGCCGACGATGCAGATCGCCCAGACCGCACCGGAGATGATCGTGAGCCGGTCGAGGTTACGCTCGACGACCGACGAGCCGGATAGGCTGGAGTAGAAGGAACCTCCGAGCATCGAGGACAGGCCGCCGCCCTTGCCCTTGTGCAACAGCACCAGCACGACGAGCACGATGCTCGCCACGATGAGCACGATGGACAACGTCAAGATCATGTAGCTGGACCGGCCTTCAGGTTCGGGAACGCGCTGCGGTGCTGGTCAAGAATACCTGTTCGTGCGACGGGGTCAGGCCGAGGCTCCATGCCTGGCGGTGCCCTGCGCGGTGGCGGGGTTCGCGGCTGCGCAGATGGCCGCGAATTCGGTGGCGTCCAGGCTCGCTCCGCCGACGAGTGCTCCGTCGACGTCGGGTTGGCTGAGGATCTCGGCCGCGTTCGACGCCTTGACCGATCCGCCGTAGAGGATCCGGATGGCTGCCGCCAGGTCGGGCGAATACAGCTGCCCGAGCCGCACACGCAGCGCGGCGCAAACCTCCTGCGCGTCTTCCGGGGTCGCCACCTGGCCGGTGCCGATCGCCCAGACCGGTTCGTAGGCGATGACGATCGACGCTGCCTGCTCGGCGGACATCCCGGCCAGCGCCCCGTCCAGCTGACGCATGCAGTGCGGCAGATGCTCTCCGGACCGGCGGATGTCCAGGGTTTCACCGACGCAGACAATGGGGACGAGTCCATGCCGGAGCGCTGCCAGCGCCTTGCCGTTGACGACCGGCTCGTCCTCGGCGTGGTACTCACGCCGTTCGGAGTGGCCCACGACGACGTAGGTGCAGCCCAGCTTGGCGAGCATGGCGCCGCTGATGTCGCCCGTATAGGCACCCGCGTCATGTGGCGACAGGTCCTGCGCGCCGTAACCCATCAACAGCCCGTCACCGTCGACCAGCGTCTGCACGCTGCGCAGGCCGATGAACGGCGGCAGCACGACCACGTCGACGGCCGACAGCTGTGGCTCGTCCAGGCTGAACGCGATCTTCTGGGTCAGCGCGATCGCCTCGAGATGGCTGAGGTTCATCTTCCAGTTGCCGGCGATCAGGGGCTTGCGCGGGGAGCGGGCGACCCCAGCGGGGGAATCGGCTGACACTCAGGCCTCCTCGAGGACAGCGACACCGGGCAACGTCTTGCCTTCGAGGAATTCCAGCGATGCGCCGCCACCAGTCGAGATGTGGCCGAACGCCGCGGCATCGAGGCCGAGTGCCCGCACCGCCGCCGCCGAGTCGCCGCCACCGACGACGGTCAGCCCTGGTGCGGCCGCCACGGCTTCGGCCACCCCCTTGGTGCCTGCGGCGAAGGGCGCCACCTCGAAGACACCCATCGGGCCGTTCCAGAAGACGGTCTGCGCACTGGCCAGCACCGCCGTGAACGCGTCGACGGTCTGCGGTCCGATGTCCAGTCCCTTGGTACCGGCAGGGATTGCCTCGGCGGCGACGGTCTGTGTCTCCGCGTCTGCGGTGACGTCGGCGGCCACCACGATGTCGGCGGGAAGCACGATCTTGTGGGTGCCGTCCGGGGCTTTGGCGTCCAAGAACCCCCTGCAGGCGTCGATCTGGTCGGCCTCCAGCAGCGAGTCACCGACCTCGAGCCCCTGCGCCGCGAGGAAGGTGAAGCACATCCCGCCGCCGACGAGCAGCCGGTCGACCCGGGGCAGCAGCGATTCGATCACCGCGAGCTTGTCGCTGACCTTGCTACCGCCGAGGGCGACGACATAGGGCCGTTTCGGGTCGCCAGTGAGCTCGCGCAGGACGCGGACCTCTTCGGCGACCAGGTCGCCGCAGTAATGCGGCAGCACCTTGGCGACGTCGTACACCGAGGCGTGCTTGCGGTGCACAGCGCCGAACGCGTCACCCACGTACGCGCCCCCGTCGTCCTCGCCACCGGTCAGCAGTGCCAGACAGCCCGCGAACTTCGCCCGCTCGGCGTCGTCCTTGCTCGTCTCGCCCGGGTTGAACCGGACGTTCTCCAGCAGCAGCAGCTCGCCGTCCTGCAGCTCCTCGGCGAGCAGCCTGGCGCTCTCGCCCACGGTGTCCAGCGAGAATTCCACCGGCCGGCCGAGCAAGGCCGCTAGCCGGTCGGCTACCGGTCCGAGCGAATAACGCGGGTCGGGTGCGCCTTTCGGCCGGCCCAGGTGCGCGGCGACGATCACTCGCGCTCCGCGGTCGAGCAGCCGCGTTAACACCGGGAGGGAGGCCCTGACCCGCCCGTCGTCGGTGACTGCGGGCTTGTCGCCTGCTGAGAGCGGCACGTTGAGGTCCGAGCGGACGAGAATGCGCCGGCCGCGGACCCCGACCCGCAGTAAGTCGTCGAGGGTGCGCATCGGGCTAGAGCGACGAACCGACGAGCGCGACCACGTCGACAAGCCGGTTGGAGTAGCCCCACTCGTTGTCGTACCAGCCAATCACCTTGACCTGGTTGCCGATCACCTTGGTCAGCTGCGCGTCGAAAATGCACGACGCCGGGTCGGTGACGATGTCGGTCGAGACGATGGGATCCTCGGTGTAGGTGAGGATGCCCTTGAGCGGCCCGTCCGCAGCCGCCTTGTAAGCGGCCTTCACCTCGTCGACGCTCGTGTCGCGCGCGACATTGACCGTGAGGTCGGTGGCTGAGCCCGTGGGGACCGGCACCCGCAGCGCGTAACCATCGAGCTTGCCCTTCAGCCCGGGCAGCACCAGCGAGATCGCCTTCGCCGCGCCGGTCGAGGTCGGCACGATGTTCAGCGCGGCCGCGCGGGCCCGGCGCAGGTCTCGGTGTGGGCCGTCGAGCAGATTCTGGTCGCCGGTGTAGGCGTGGATGGTCGTCATCAGGCCGTTCTCGATGCCGAACGAATCGTCCAGGACCTTGGCCAGCGGCGCCAGGCAGTTCGTGGTGCAGGACGCGTTCGAGATGACCGCGTGCTTCGCCGGGTCGTAGGCGCCTTCGTTCACCCCTATCACCAGGGTGACGTCTTCGTCCGTGGCCGGGGCGGAAATGATCACCTTCTTGGCGCCGCCGTCGGTGATGTGCTTGCGCGCGTCGGCGGCCTTGTTGAAGAAGCCGGTCGACTCGAGGACGACGTCGACCCCCAGATCAGCCCAGGGGAGGTTGCCGGGGTCGCGCTCGGCCAGGAACTTGAGCGACTTCTCGCCGACCTGGATCTCGTCGCCAGCCACCTCGACCGGACGGTCGAGCCGGCCGAGAACGCTGTCGTATTTCAGCAGATGCGCCATCGTCTTGACGTCGCCGAGGTCGTTGGCAGCCACGATCTCCAGGTCGGCGCCGGCGGCGAGAGCGGCGCGGTAGAAGTTGCGGCCGATCCGGCCGAAGCCGTTGATACCCATCCGAACAGTCACCGCTGCCTCCTTGGCAATGAGTCGACATATCAGCTGCGCGGGACGACGGCGACCCGCAGGTCAACCCTAGCGGGTCGGCGAGTCGGCTCCGACCCCCTCTCCGCCGGCTGGAGTCCAGTCACCGGCACGACAAGCCGGAGCACACCCTACGGCGGCAGCATCTCCGGCGTGACGGCCGATTCGGTGTCGGGCAGGCTGAGTTCGGCGGCGCGCTTGTCGGCCATCGCCAGCAGCCGGCGGATCCGCCCCGCCACCGCATCCTTGGTCATGGGCGGTTCCGACAATGCGCCGAGCTCCTCGAGCGAGGCCTGCTTGTGCTCCACCCGAAGTCGGCCAGCCTCCAGCAGGTGATCCGGCGCATCGTCGCCGAGGATCTCCATCGCCCGGTCCACCCGGGCACCGGCCGCCACCGCGGCGCGCGCCGACCTGCGCAGGTTGGCATCGTCGAAATTGGCCAGCCGGTTGGCCGTCGCCCGCACCTCGCGGCGCATGCGTCGTTCCTCCCAGGCCAGGACACTCTCGTGTGCCCCGATCCGCGTCAGCAGCGCCCCGATGGCGTCGCCATCACGGACCACGACCCGGTCTGCGCCGCGCACCTCGCGCGCCTTCGACGCCACGCCGAGCCGCCGGCCCACCCCGACCAGCGCCAGCGCCGCCTCGGTGGACGGGCAGGTGATCTCCAAGGAGCAGGCTCGGCCGGGCTCGGTTAGTGATCCGTGGGCCAGGAACGCGCCCCGCCAGGCGGCCTCGGCGTCGGCAATGCCGCCAGCCACGACATGATGCGGCAGGCCACGCACCGGGCGGCCGCGCAGATCGACCAACCCGGACTGGCGGGCCAGACCCTCGCCGTCCTTGGTCACCCGCACGAGATAACGGCTACCCTTCCGCAGCCCGCCAGCAGCGACGATCTGAACCTCCGAGCCATGGCCGAAGATCTCGGCGATCTCCTTGCGCAGCCGACGCGCGACCGACCCGGTGTCGAGTTCGGCTTCGATCACGATGTGCCCGCCGATCAGGTGCAGCGCTCCGGCGAAGCGCAGCAGGGTGGCGACTTCGGCACGTCGGACACTTGCCTTGGTGACCGTGACTCGGCTCAGTTCGTCCTTCACCGCTGCGGTCATCGCCATCGGCTGCTCATCTCCCTCGCGTGCGCCCCTCCAGCTGCACCGCACCGGGCGTGATCGCCCGTGCGATGGCCGCGGCCAACCGCGCAGGGTCATGACGGTCGGCCGCATCGTCCGCTCTGATGGGTGACAGTACGAGACTCGCGCCTATCTCGCGCGCGTAGCTGTCGAGTGCCTCGTGATCGGGCACGGACTCCCAATCGGCGACGATCGAGTCGATGTGCAGCTCGCCGTACGGCTGGGCATGGGCGCGCAGGACGCGCAGTAGCTCCTCCGGGGAGAAATCCTCAGTCTCTCCAGCCTGCGGGACCAGGTTGACCGTCACGACAACGGTTGCCCGAGTGCTTGTCAAGGCCCGCGCCAACTCGCGCAGCAGCAGGTGCGGAATCACGCTCGTGAACCAGGACCCCGGCCCGAGGACAACCAGGTCCGCCTCGCGCACCGCGTCGACCGCCCGGGCGCAGGCCGGCGCTCCCGGCGGCAGGAGCCTGATGCTGCGCACCCGTCCCGGGGTCGCGGCCACTGAGGACTGCCCGCGGATGTGGCGGGTGCGCACCGGGTCGTCGGAGTCGAACCGGTCGACCTCGGCGATCAGGTCGAGCGGCACTGGGCTCATCGGCAGCACCCGGCCGACGGCTCCGACGAGCTCACCGGCCTTGCCGAGCGCGACGACCGGGTCGCTGAACCGTTCGAGCAGCCCGGTCAGCAGCAGGTTGCCGACCGGATGGCCGGCCAGCACCCCCGTGCCGCCGATCCGGTGGTGGAGCAGGTCGGCCCACTCTCGATCACGCGGCTCGTCGCCGGCCAGCGCGGTGAGCGCCATGCGCAGGTCGCCAGGGGGCAGGACCCGCAGCTCTCGGCGGATTCGACCGGACGATCCGCCGTCGTCGGCCACCGTGACGATCGCGGTCAGCTCGCTGGTCAGCCTGCGCAGCGCCGACAGCGACGCGTGCAGCCCGTGCCCGCCGCCGAGCGCCACGGCCCGCACATCACTCACGGCCGAGGTCCCGGTTCACCACCGTGGCCTTGACGCCGAGCTGAGCAAGCCGATCGGCCAGCTCCGCGGCGATCACCACGGATCGGTGCTTGCCACCCGTACAGCCGACGGCGAGCGTCAGGTAATGCTTCCCTTCCCGGGTGTAACCGGCCCCGATGATCTGCAGGATCTCCGTGTAGCGGTCGATGAACTCCCGCGCCCCCTCCTCGGCCAGCACGTAGTCCCGCACCTGCGCCGTCTCCCCTGTCAGGTCCCGCAGCTCCGGGATCCAGAACGGGTTTGGCAGGAATCGGACGTCAACCACCAGGTCGGCGTCGACGGGCAGCCCATACTTGAAGCCGAATGATACGAGCGTCGCCCGCAGCACCGGCCGCCCGTCCAGATCACCCCCGGTAGCGAAGGCCCGTTCGATGTCGCGGCGCAACTGGTGGACCGACCGATCGCTAGTGTCCAGGACGAGGTCCGCCTCACCCCGCAAGCCCTCCAGCAGCCGGCGCTCGGCCACGATCCCGTCGACCAGCCGGCCGTCGCCCTGCAGCGGGTGAGCGCGCCGGACGGCCTCGAACCGCCGAACCAGCACCTCGTCGCGCGCCTCGAGGAACAGCACCCGGGGGCGAAGTCCCCGGCGGGCCAGCTCGAGGATCACCGCGCGCAGATCCGACGAGAACGCCCGGCTGCGTACGTCCATCACCACCGCGATGCGGGTGACAGCGCCGTGGGTACGGCTGCCGAGGTCGACCATGGTCGCTACCAGCTCGGGGGGCAGGTTGTCGACAACGAAGTAGCCGAGATCCTCGAGGCATTTCGCCGCGGTGCTGCGGCCGGCGCCGGAGAGCCCGGTGACGACGACGGTGTCCAGGGCACCTCGGTCGGGCTGGTCCGCCTCGTCCTCGCTTACCGCTGGCTGCGTCACACCACCACCCCACCCCCCGCATCGGCATCATCCAGCACCTCGCCGGTCGTGACGTTGATGGCCGGTTCGGCGGTCCGGTCGCTGCCGGCCAGCGCGGCCACGATCGCCTCGGCCGTCCGGCGGCCGATCCCTGGCACGGCCATGATCTGCTCGGCGTCAGCCTGGCGCAGCCTGCGCAGCGAGCCGAAGTGCGCAAGCAGCGCCTTCCGTCGGGTCTCACCCAGGCCGGCGATCCCGTCCAGGGCCGACCGCGTCATCGCCCGGGACCGCTTCTGCCGGTGGTAGGTGATCGCGAAGCGGTGCGCCTCGTCCCGGACCCGCTGCAGCAGGTACAGCCCCTCTGAGGTGCGTGGCAGGATCAGCGGGTACGCCTGCCCCGGTACCCAGACCTCTTCGAGCCGCTTGGCCAAACCCACCAGGGCCACGTCGTCGATACCGAGCTCGTCCAGGACGCTCTGCGCCACCGCGACCTGTGGCGCGCCACCGTCGACCATGAGCAGGTTGGGCGGGTACGCGAACTTGCGCGGCCGACCGGTGATCGGGTCGATGCCCGGCGGCTGGTGCGGGTCGGCCGGCGCGTCGCCGAGGCCAACCGACTCGACCTGCTCTTGCAGGTACCGGGCGAAGCGGCGGCGGACGGCCTCGGCGATCCAGTCGGTGTCGCCCCCGCTGGCCCGCATGGCGAAGCGCCGGTATTCGCTCTTGCGGGCCAGCCCATCCTCGAAGACGACCATGCTGGCCACGACGTTCGTGCCCTGGACGTGGCTGACGTCGAAGCATTCGATCCGCAGCGGAGCCTCGGGCAGCCCGAGGGTCTCCTGCAGCTCGGCCAGCGCCTGCGAGCGGGCGGTAAGGTCGGACGCCCGCTTGAGTTTGTGCTGGGTGAACGCCTGCCCCGCGTTCCGCGTCACTGTCTCCATCAGTGCCCGCTTGTCGCCCCGTTGCGGCACCCGCAGGGACACCCGGCCGCCGCGCTGCCCGCGCAGCCACTCGTCGAGCGCCGGCGCATTTTCCGGCAGCTCCGGAACAAGGATTTCGCGGGGTATGCCTGCGCCATCTGCCCCGTCGGCATCTGCGCCGTAAAACTGGGTGACGAACTGCTCGACGAGCTCGCCCGTTGTCACCCGCTCGACCTTCTCGACCACCCAGCCGCGCTGGCCACGCACCCGGCCGCCGCGCACATGGAAGACCTGAACCGCTGCCTCCAGGTCATCCTGGGCGAAGGCCACCACGTCGGCATCCGTGCCGTCACCGAGCACGACGGCCTGCCTCTCCATCGCCCGGCGCAAGGCGTCGAGGTCATCGCGCAGCCGGGCGGCTTGCTCGAACTGCAGATCCGCGCTCGCCTGGGCCATCTCCTTCTCCAATCGGCGGATCATCAGGTCCGTCCTGCCGGCCATGAAGTCGCAGAAATCATCGACGATCTGCCGATGCTCATCGGCTGACACCCGCCCGACGCACGGGGCGCTGCACTTGCCGATGTAGCCGAGCAGGCACGGCCGGCCGATCTGCCCGGCCCGCTTGAATACCCCCGCCGAGCAGGTCCGAGCCGGGAAGACGCGCAGCAGCAGGTCGAGCGTCTCGCGAATCGCCCAGGCATGTGAGTAGGGGCCGAAGTAGCGCACACCCTTGCGCTTCGCGCCGCGCATCACCTGCAGCCGGGGGAATTCCTCGTCGAGCGTGACGGCCAGCGACGGGTAGGACTTGTCGTCGCGGTAACGCACATTGAAGCGTGGATCGAACTCCTTGATCCACGAGTACTCGAGCTGCAGCGCCTCGACCTCGGTCCGCACGACCGTCCACTCGACGCTTGCGGCGCTCATGACCATGTGCCGAGTGCGCGGATGCAGCGCAGACAGGTCAGCGAAGTAGGAGTTCAACCGCTGCCGCAGGCTCTTTGCCTTGCCGACGTAGATGACCCGACCCCGCTCGTCGCGGAACCGGTAGACGCCGGGCCCGACCGGAATCGTCCCAGCGGCGGGACGATAGGTGGACGGGTCGGGCACCCAACCGAGCCTAGTCAGCCGTCCCGGCGTAGGTTTCGATATCCGCGAGCAGGCTGCGTTTGCCGGCATCGTCGAGAAACGAAGCACGAACGGCCGCCCGCGCCAGCTCGACCACTCCGTCGGCGTCCAGACCGAGCAGGCGGGCGGCGATCGCATACTCGTCATTCAGCGTGGTCGAGAACATCGGGGGGTCGTCGGAGTTGATCGTCACGGGAACGCCCGCGGCCACCAGCGCCGGCAGCGGGTGCTCGGCCAAGTTCGCCACCGAGCGGGTGCGGACGTTCGACGTGGGACAGACCTCCAGCGTGATGTCATGCCGGGCCAGATACTCGAGCAGCCCCGGGTCGTGCGCCGCCGCGATGCCGTGCCCGATCCGCTCGGCGCCGAGGTGGTGGATCGCGTCCCAGATCGCCTGTGGACCCGTCGACTCGCCAGCGTGCGGCACGCTGTGCAGTCCGGCGGCTCGCGCCTTGGCGAAGTGCGACACGAACTGCCCGCGTGGCACACCCCGCTCGGGGCCGCCGAGACCGAAGCTCACCAGTCCGTCCGGGCGCTGGCGCAGCGCGACGTCCAACGTGAGGTCCGCGGAGGCCAGCCCGGCCTCCCCGGGGATGTCGAAGCACCAGGCCAGGCGCACGCCGAGGTCCGCGAGTGCTCGGCGCCGGGCGTCCTCGATCGCGGCGCAGAACTCCTGGCCGGCGATGCCCCGCACCACAGACGAGTAGGGCGTCACGGTCAGCTCGGCGTAGCGGACGTGCTGCGCGGCCAGATCCTCGGCGATCTCGTAGGTCAGCGTCCACACGTCGGCCGGATCGCGGATCAGGTCGACCACTGACAGGTACACCTCGATGAAATGACCGAAGTCCGTGAAGGTGAAGTAATCCGCGAGCAGCTGCGGGTCGGTCGGCACCGGCGTGGTGCCCTCGTGGCGGGCGGCCAGTTCGGCGACGATCCGCGGCGAGGCCGATCCGACCTGGTGGACGTGCAGTTCGGCCTTCGGCAATCCGGCGATGAACGCGTCGAGATTGGTCACGGTGAGTGCGTGAGACCTCCGGAGACCGCATGCACGAAGGCACCCAGCACATCGTTGGCATTTTTCAGGCTGTCGACCTGCCCGCCGACCGGCGACAGGGCGTCGGTGAGCTGGTCGACCGGAAGTTCGCCGCGGAAACCCAGCACGCCGATCTGTACGCGCTTCGTCGGGTCGGCGGCTGCCAGGCTGGACTTGAGCTGGGCGAGCGAGATCGAGTTAGGAGCGTCCTCGTTCTTGCCGTCGGTGAAGATCAGCACCTCGTTCGGCATACCGTTCTGGAAGTGCGCTTGCTCGGCCTGGTAAGCGGCAAGGATTGTGTCGTACAGCCCGGTGCCCGTGTCCTGGGCGGCCAGGCCCGCCGCCGCGGCGTTGAATCTCGCCTGCTGGCCGGGATCGAGTGCGGCCGTCGGCACCAGCACCTGGTAGTCGTTCGGCGGGCTCAGCTGGTAGCCGAACTTCCAGAGTCCGAGATAGGAGGTCGGTGGCGAGAGCGCACTTAGCTGGGCGACGCTCTGCCGCACAACCGAGATGAGCGGCCGCGGGTCGCTGCTGGACGCGGCGTTGCCCATCGAGCCCGAGACGTCGACGACCACGAGCATGTTCGCCTTGCGTTGGTCGGGGTGCCAGGTGGTGAGCACGTGCCACACGTGGTGCTGAGAGAGGGTGGCCAGTGACTTGCCGTGCTGTTGCGGCAATGCCGCCGTGTCATGTCCCTCCCCGGCGATCGGCTGGCCGGTCGGCCCGCGCAGGTCGTTGGCGGCTAACGCGGCACCCGAGTCAGCGCCCGTCAGCGCTTCATGTAGTGCATTGAGCGCGGCGGTGCGGTTCGGGTCCGCCGCCGCTGCCGTTGTCGGATTCCAGGTAAAGCGCATCATGCCGGTCGCGTCGGTAGGGGCTGTCACGGTGTACAGATCAGCCTTGCCGGAACGCAGCAACGCGTACTCCGGCACGACCCCGATCTCGTTCGACGCCTGCGGGAAGGCTGGTTGCGAGCCGGTGACGGTGCGGCCCTTCTGCCAGGCCCGCATCAGATCAAGCGCCGACTGCAGCGGCCCGCTGAGAGTGAAGACCGCATCACCTATCGATCCGGCGGCGACCAGCCCGTCCCCGGACGCCGCCGGATCGCGGATCACCAATTTGGTGCCGGTCTGCTGGCTGAGCACCGAGGCGAGGCCCACCCATGAGCCTTCCGCCGCTGGCAGCGGCGTGTTCTTCAGCGTCACGAAATACATTGGGCTCGTGGCAATGACTGAGCCAGCGCTGCCGGCAAGTTTGACGTTGTTGGGCAGGTTGCGCCACGACGCGTCATCGGGAATCCACACATCGGCGTCGGGCGAGGACGCGACGACGTTCGCGGCCCCCTGACCGTCAGCCACCGTGGTCTTGATGGCGACGCAGTCGGACCCCGAGGCGAGCGAGCCGGCCACTTTGTTCAGGACCGGGACGAAGGACGACGCGGTGACGACGTGGACCTGACGTGTGCAGGCCGGGGCGGAGGACTGGCCAGCGGGCGACCCCGCGGATGTGTGGGAGGACGAGCCGCTTGCGAGCTGGTAAACCGCCACGCCCACAGCCGCACCGGCGACCGCGACCGCGGCCACCGCGATGGCGATGCGGCGCCCAGCGCCCGCGCGCGCAGCTGCAGGTGCCGGTTCAGCGGCATGTCTGCCCATCAGAACGAGCCCCGTTTCCCGTTTGTTATCTGGACGACCATAGCCGTTCAACATGGGCACGCCGGAGGTTCCAGCGATGCAAAGCCGCCAACCCGCTGGCTCAGCGCGTCGCGGCCACTCGGCTGCGGGCGGTACGAGCCTGCGCGGGCCGCTGGATCGACATCTTCCGACGCAGAAATTGCCCGGTATGTGATGCCGCGACGTCGGCGATCTGCTCCGGGGTGCCCTCCGCCACCACCGTGCCGCCAGCGCCGCCGCCCTCGGGACCCAGGTCGAGGACCCAGTCGGCGGTCTTGATGACATCCAAGTTGTGTTCGATGACCAGCACCGTGTTGCCCCGGTCGACGAGTGACTGCAACACGGCGAGCAGCTTGTTGACGTCCTCGAAATGCAGGCCCGTTGTGGGCTCGTCCAGAACGTAGATCGTGCGCCCCGTGGAGCGCTTCTGCAGCTCGGACGCAAGCTTCACCCGCTGCGCTTCGCCGCCGGACAGGGTCGGCGCGGGCTGCCCCAGCCGCACGTAACCCAATCCGACGTCGACGAGTGTGTCGAGGTGGCGCGCGATGCGGCTGATCGGCTTGAAGAAGACCGCCGCCTCCTCGATGGGCATCTGCAGGATCTCCGAGATCGTCTTGCCCTTGTAATGCACCTCCAGCGTCTCACGGTTGTACCGGGCGCCCTTGCAGACCTCACACGGCACGTAGACGTCCGGCAGGAAGTTCATCTCGATCTTGATCGTGCCATCGCCGACGCAGTTCTCGCAGCGCCCACCCTTGACGTTGAAGGAGAATCGGCCCTGCTGATAGCCGCGGATCTTCGCCTCGGTGGTCTCGGCGAACAGCTTCCGGATGTGGTCGAAGACGCCGGTGTAGGTGGCCGGATTGGACCGCGGGGTGCGGCCGATGGGTGACTGGTCGACGCCGACGACCTTGTCGAGCTGTTCGATGCCGCGCACCCGCTTGTGCCGCCCGGGCGGGAGCCTCGCCCCGTTGATCTTGTTGGCGAGCGCTGTGTAAAGGATGTCGTTGACGAGGGTCGACTTGCCGGATCCACTTACGCCGGTGATCGCGACGAAGCAGCCCAGCGGGAAAGCCACGTCGATGTTCTTCAAGTTGTGTTCGCGCGCCCCCTCGACCACGACCTCGCGACCCCGCTGCCGTGGCCGGCGGATGAGCGGCACCTCGATCGCGCGCCGTCCGGTGAGGTAGGCGCCGGTGAGCGAGTCGGCCGAGGCCAGCAGGTCCTCGACAGTGCCCTCGACGACGATCTCACCGCCGTGCTCGCCAGCCCGCGGGCCGATGTCGACCACCCAGTCCGCTGACCGGATGGTGTCTTCGTCGTGCTCGACGACGATGAGCGTGTTGCCGATGTCGCGCAGCCGGGCCAGCGTCTCGATCAGCCGGTGGTTGTCGCGCTGGTGCAACCCGATGGATGGCTCGTCCAGCACGTAGAGCACGCCGACCAGGCCGGACCCGATCTGCGTGGCCAGCCGGATGCGCTGCGCCTCGCCGCCGGCCAGGGTGGCCGATGCCCGGTCGAGGGAGAGGTAGTCGAGTCCGACATCGACGAGGAAGCCGAGCCGGGCGTGCACCTCCTTCAGCACCCGCTCGGCGATGAAGTGCTCGCGGTCGGTCAGCTCGACGTCGCGCAGGAATGTCGCCGCTTCGCCGATCGACAGCGCGCAGACCTCGGCGATCGATCGGCCGGCGACCGTCACGGCCAGGATCTCGGGCTTCAACCGGGTGCCCTGGCACGCCGGACACGGCACCTCGCGCATGAACCCTTCGTACTTCTCGCGGGAATAGTCGCTGTCGGTTTCGGCATGCCGGCGCTCGATCCACGGCACGACGCCCTCGTAGCTGGCGTAGTAGGAGCGGTCACGTCCGTACCGGTTCCGGTAATGGACGTGCACCTGCTCGCCCGTACCGTGCAGCACCGCCTTCTGTGCGCGGGCAGGCAACCGCTCCCAGGGCGTGTCGAGGTCGAACCCCTCGGCATCGGCAACGCCTTGCAACAGCCGCAGGAAGTACTCGCTGGTCTGGGCACCCGCCCAGGGCGCGATCGCGCCCTCGCTCAGCGAGCTTTCCGGGTCAGGGACGACCAGTTCGGGGTCGACCTCCTTTCGGGTGCCCAGACCCGTGCAGGTCGGGCAAGCGCCGAACGGCGAGTTGAACGAGAAGGAGCGCGGCTCGAGCTCGTCAATGGCCAGCGGGTGGTCGTTGGGGCAGGCCAGCCGTTCGGAGTACCGGCGTTCGCGAGGCACGCCGCCGCTCGCGTGCGGCGCTGGTGACGCGGCGTCGTCGGCCAGGTCGACGAAGTCGAGGATCACCAGGCCGCCGGCCAGGCCGAGCGCGGTCTCGACCGAGTCAGTGATGCGCTGCTTGCTGCTCGCCTTCGCGGTGAGCCGGTCGATGACCGCCTCGATCGTGTGCTTCTCCTGCTTCTTGAGCGTGGGCGGGTCGGTAAGCGAGTGGATCACGCCGTCGACCCGCACCCGCGCGTAGCCCTTCGTCTGCAGGTCGGTGAACAGGTCGACGTACTCGCCCTTGCGCTCGCGGATCACTGGGGCGAGCACCTGGAACCGGGTGCCCTCTGGCATCTCCAGGATGCGGTCGACGATCTGCTGCGGCGTCTGCTTGGTGATCGGCTCGCCGCAGATCGGGCAGTGCGGGCGTCCGATGCGGGCGTAGAGCAGGCGCAGGTAGTCGTAGACCTCGGTGATCGTGCCGACCGTGGATCGTGGATTGCGGCTAGTGGACTTCTGGTCGATGCTCACCGCGGGCGAGAGCCCTTCGATGAAGTCGACGTCCGGCTTGTCCATCTGGCCGAGGAACTGCCGGGCATAGGCGGACAGCGACTCGACGTAGCGGCGCTGCCCCTCGGCGAAGATCGTGTCGAACGCGAGGCTCGACTTGCCCGATCCCGACAAACCGGTGAAGACGATCAAGGCGTCGCGGGGCAGCTCGACGTGGACGTCCTTGAGGTTGTGCTCACGGGCACCTCTGACTACCAGTCGATCGCTTAGATGGTCAGCCACGGTCTTCTTCCGGATCGATTCGGGCGGCGTCTCCGAGCCTAACGAGCGGCCCCGACACCGTGCTTGTCGCGTCAGCTCGGCGTGCCGCGTGAGCCCGCCCCATGCCCGGTACCGCGCGGCACGATCCACTCTTGCCGCTGGCCGGTGACCTCGGCGATCCGCTCGAAGTCCGCGTCGTAATGCAGCACCACGGCGCCGTGAGCCTGCGCGATAGCAGCCAGCAGCAGATCGGGGATCGGCATCCGGTGTTGCCCACGTGCAGCGAGTGCGGCCATGAGGTCGATGACCTGGCTCTCAGCTGCCGAGGTCACCCCGAGGTGCGGCAGCGGGGAGAGCAGATCTCGAACTCGTGCAAACTCGGCTGCGCTGCGCGCCGAGTAAAGAATCTCCGCGAGCGACACCACACAGACCGAGAACTGGCCGGTGCTCTGCAGTTCGGTCGCCCGTCGGCGGGCCCGCTCGTCGTAACGCTGCTGCTCCCAGGCCGATTTGTCGACCAGATATGGGCTGGCTACCGCCATGCTTCGGCACGGACGTCGGTCTCGGCCAACATGTCGCCAACCAGGTCCAGAAGCTCCTCGAACTGTTGGCGCTCCTCATCCGCGCCGGGCCTCGGTGCGACTCGGTTCAGCGCGCGGTTGACGGTCTCGACCTTCGTCTTTGTACCAAGCACCTTCGCGGCCCGTGCCAGGGCCTCGTCGTCGATGTCGATCACGGTGCGAGTCATCGCGACCTCCTGATATCAATCGGGCTCGATGATATCAAGCGGGGCCAGCCGCGACGATCTCCGCCACGATGTTGCGGAGGACGGGTCCCGCGGAAACCGAGTGCGGAGCCAGGCTCACGCAAGGCTCCAGTCGACGGGCTCGGCGCCCTGTTCCGCGAGCATCGCGTTCGCCCGGCTGAACGGGCGGGAGCCGAAGAAGCCCCGGTCGGCCGACATGGGGCTCGGGTGCGCGGACTCGAGGCACGCGACGCCACGCAACAGCGGACGTAGCGATTGCGCGTCCCGGCCCCAGAGGATCGCCACCAGCGGCGTGCCGCGGGTGGCGAGAGCGCGGATCGCCTGGTCGGTGACCAGCTCCCAGCCCTTGCCACGGTGCGACGCGGGCGCGCCCGGGGCGACAGTGAGCACCCTGTTGAGCAGCAACACGCCGTGTCCGGTCCACGGCGTCAGGTCGCCGTTCGGCGGGAGCGGTAGCCCCAGATCGGTACCCAGCTCGCGGTAAATGTTCTGCAGGCTGCGCGGGATCGGGCGCACGTGCGGCTCGACCGAAAACGACAGCCCGACGGCGTGCCCGGGTGTCGGGTACGGGTCCTGGCCGACGATCAGGACCCGCACGTCCGCGAACGGCAAGGTGAAGGCGCGCAGCACATTCTGCCCGGCAGGAAGATAGGTTCGCCCGGCCGCGATCTCGGCGCGCAACAAATCACCCATCGCCGCGACCTGGTCGGCCACCGGATCGAGTGCCTTCGCCCAGCCGATGTCCACGAGCTCGCGCAGCGGGCGTCCGCTCACGTCGACCTCGGCGATCTTGATGACGACATGGAGCCATAGAGCCTGTTGCGTAATCGACGCGCGGCCGGGCCGTCTGCTGAGCGTGAAGCTCCCAAGTCGTCGCAGCCGACCGAATGCGATACGACCGACCAAATCTGCCTCGCCCCAACGGCGAACTCTCGGTCCCGCAGTCGGCGTTCGGCCATTTTGCAACAGGCTCCATAGCTCAATGCGAGCATCAAGATCTGCTCCGGACGTGCTCGGCAACCACTCCGGCTGCGTCGTCGACTGGGACATCCTGCCGGTCGCCCGTCCCGCGGTCGCGCAGCTCGACGATGCCGCTGGCCAGACCGCGGCCGACGACAACGATCGTGGGGACGCCAAGCAGCTCCGCGTCGGCGAACTTGACCCCCGCGGACACACCTCGCCGGTCGTCGTACAGCACCCGGATTCCCTGCCGCTCCAGCTCGGCAGCGATGTCATCCGCGACGGAGTAGACGTGCTCGTCTTTACCGGTGGCCACGAGATGCACGTCGGCCGGCGCAACCGTGCGCGGCCAGCACAACCCCTTCTCGTCGTAGGTCTGCTCGGCGATCGCAGCCACCGCCCGGGTGACGCCGACGCCGTACGAGCCCATGGTGATTGTCACCGGCTTGCCGTTCTGATCCAGCGCCTGCAGGCCAAACGTCTCGGCGTATTTTCGGCCGAGCGCGAAGACGTGGCCCATCTCGATACCGCGCGCGATCTCCAGCGGCGACCCGCACACGGCGCACCGGTCACCGTCGCGGATCTCGACCGCGCCCAGCTCGCCGTCCGGGGTGAAGTCGCGGCCGCGCACGACGAAGGCGGCGTGCTTGCCCTCGGCGTTCGCGCCCGTAATCCAGGCCGACCCATCGACCACGAGCGGGTCGACGACGTACCGCACCTTCCATTCAGCCAGGTGCTGTGGGCCGATGTAGCCCTTGACCAGCTCCGGTACCCGCGCCAGCTCCTCGGGACCGGCCTGCTCGGCCACTACTGGCTCGAGCTGCCCGTTGATCCGCTTCAGGTCGACCTCGCGGTCTCCCGGTACGCCGACGATCAGGAGCTCGTTCTCGTCGGTGCCCGGCATGTGCGTCCTCAGGGCGACGTTCTTGAGCGTGTCCGCGCCGGTGAACGGCTCGTCACGCAGGCCGAGCTCGTTGAGTCTCGTGACCAGCGAATCGATCGTCGGGGTGTGCGGTGTGTCGAGCACCTGCTCAGCCGGATGGCCGGACGGGTCACGTGGCTCGGGCGCGGCAATGACGACCGCCTCGGTGTTGGCGGCGTAATCGCAGTTGGTGCATTGCACGAAGGTGTCCTCGCCAGCGGGCGCCGGAGCCAGGAACTCCTCCGACGCCGAGCCGCCCATCGCCCCGGACACCGCGAAAACGATCTTGTAACGCAGGCCCATCCGGGTGAAGATCCGCTTGTAGGCGTCACGGTGGGCCCGGTAGGACCGCTCTAGCCCGGCGTCGTCGAGGTCGAACGAGTACGAGTCCTTCATGACAAACTCGCGGGCGCGCAGAATGCCGGCGCGCGGGCGCGCCTCGTCGCGATACTTCGTCTGGATCTGGTACAGCGACAGGGGGTAGTCCTTGTAGGAGGAGTACTCGCCCTTGACCAGCAGGGTGAACAGCTCCTCGTGGGTCGGCCCCAGCAGGTAGTCGGCGCCCTTGCGATCGCGCAGCTTGAACAGGATCTCGAAGTAGTCCTGGTAGCGGCCGCTGGCCTCGAAGATCTCCCGTGGGATCAGCGCCGGAAAATGCACCTCCTGCGACCCGATCGCGTTCATCTCCTCGCGGACGATCCGCTCGATATTCGCCAGCACCGCCAGGCCCAGCGGCAGCCACGAGTAGATGCCCGGTGCGACCCGGCGGATGTAGCCGGCACGCACGAGCAGCTTGTGGCTGGGCACCTCCGCGTCGGCGGGATCGTCGCGCAAGGTTCGCAGGAACAGGGTGGACATACGCAACACGCCCTGCAGGGTAGTGCGCGGCCGCCGAGGTCCGTCGATCAGCCTTTCCCCGGAATTGGCTGCCAGCCGGCGTCCTCAGCGTCGACCAGCGGGGAAAACGTGATCGGCGGGGCGCAAAACCCGTTGCGGCGCGGTCAAGTCGTCGCCATGCTGGACGTCACGAGCGTGATCCGGACGAGAGGAGGGCCCCCGATGTCGATCACCGTTGCCAGGGTGCCCGCCGCCCCTGTCCGTTTTATCCCGCGCTGAGCTACCCCTCGGCGCGGTCAACCGCCCGAGGAGATCCTCCAGTGCACCTGAACGAACCCACCGAGTTCGACCTGATCAACTATTCCACCTGGGATACCGCTACCCACGGTCCCGAGCCGATTCCAGACTGGGTCGTCACCGAGCTGTCCGCCGTGGACACCGAGCTGGGCATCCTTAAGTCTGGCAAGGAGGCCGACGTCCATCTATTGCAGCGGGCCGTCCCCAACGGACGCGAGACGCTGCTGGCGGCCAAGCGCTACCGGCCCGCCGAGCGGCGGATGTTCCACCGCGACGCCGGCTACACCGACGGGCGCCGGGTGCGGCGCAGCCGCGAGACCCGCGCGATGGCGCGGCGGACCGAATTCGGCCGCGAGCTGGTCGCCGGCCAATGGGCCGCCGCTGAGTTCGCGGCCCTCGAGACGCTCTGGCGGGCGGGCGTGCCGGTGCCTTACCCGGTCCAGCTCTGCGGCACCGAGGTACTCCTCGAATTCATCGGCGGCCCGGACGGTACGGCCGCGCCGCGCCTTGCGCAGTGTCGCCCTCCCCTGGTGGAGCTCGCGGATCTGTTTGCGCAATGCGTGGACGCCATGCGCGTTGTCGCCGGTGCAGGTTACGCGCACGGCGACCTGTCGGCCTTCAACCTGCTTGTACAGGGCGGCCGGCTGGTAGTGATCGATCTGCCACAGGTCGTGGACATCGCCGCGAACCCCCGAGGACCCGAATACCTGCACCGCGACTGCGTGAACATCTGCACCTGGTTCAGGTCGCGAGGCTTGCGCACGGCCGAGTACGAGCACCTGTTCGGTGATCTGATGGCCGAGGCCGTGGCCAGCTGGTGAACGCTATGTCGAGGCCTGGCTGTCCTCGTAGGCTGGTCGGGATATGGCCGACTACACCCTCACGACGCTCGGGGTAGGCACCGAGCTTCTCGACCTGCCGTTCGGCCAGCCGCTCGAGGAGTGGGACGATCCACGTATCGTCCAGGTGCCGCGCGGCATCTCCCGCCACGTGGTGCGATTCGTCCGCGTTCACGGCCAGATCCTCGCCATCAAGGAGGCCACCGAGCGCTACGTGCTGCGCGAGCACCAACTGCTGCACGAGCTGGCCGACCGTTCGGTTCCGGTGGTTGACACATTCGGGACGGTCACCGATCGGCGCACGGAGGATGGCGAAGAGCTCGGGGGCCTGCTGATCACCCGCCACCTGCCATTCTCGCTGCCCTACCGGTCACTGTTCACTGGGCGCGGCGTGCCCAACCTGCGCTCACGCTTGCTGGACTCGCTCGCCGAGCTGTTCGTCCGCATCCACCTCGCGGGGTTCTTCTGGGGCGACTGCTCGTTGTCGAACACGCTGTTCCGTCGCGATGCTGGCGCGCTCGCCGCTCACCTGGTCGATGCGGAAACCGGCGAGCTGCACGACCGGCTCTCCGACGGCCAGCGCAACTACGACATCACCATCGCCACCGAGAACATCGCCGGTGAGTTGCTCGACCTGCAGGCGGCGGGCAAATCCGCCGACGACGTCGACCCCTTCGACACAGCCACGGCGCTCGAGCCGCAGTACCAGAAACTGTGGGCCGAACTCGTCAGCGACGACACATTCGCAAGCGACGAGAGCTACCGGATCGACCAGCGGATCAAACGTCTGCACGAGCTGGGTTTCGATGTATCCCAGCTGGAGATTCACTCCGTCGACGGGGGGCGCAAGCTGCATTTCGGTACCCACGTCGTCGAGCCCGGCCACCATCAGCGGCGCCTGTTCCGGCTCACCGGCCTGCAGGTGCAGGAGAACCAGGCGAGGGCCCTGCTGTCGGACCTGGCGCGTTTCCGGGCGAAGTGGATCGAGGGCACCGGCACCGACATACCCGAAGATCTGGCCGCCCGTCGATGGCTGGACGAGAAGTTCTACGGCACACTCGCGCTCGTCCCGCCGGCCCAACGGCGCAAGCTGCCCGACGCCGAGCTGTTCCACGAGATCAACGAACACCGCTGGTTCCTCTCCGAGACGCAGGGCCACGACGTGGGCCGGGCAAGCGCTGTCGAGTCCTACGCCCACACCGTTCTCCCGTTCCTGCCCGATGCGAAGGTCGAGGTGCTCTCGGGCCCCGCCACCGACGAGCTTCCGGCGATCACCGATAGCGTTTCGCCGTGACCGACTCCTACACCGGCAGGGTCGTGGTCGGCGGCCCGATGGACGTGCGCCGGTTGCCCGGCATGACCATCGTCAAGCTCGCGGTCGGCCCGATGGACAACAACGCCTACCTGGTGCGCTGTACCGCGAGCGGTGAAGGCCTGCTGATCGACGCCGCGGCCGAGCCCGACCGGCTGGCCGAGCTCGTCCGCTTCGAAGGGCCTCCCGTGTCCGCGATCCTCACCACGCACCGGCATGCCGACCACTGGCAGGCGCTGGCCGAGACCGCTGCCGACGCCGGGGCTTGGATCTACGCCGGCGAGCAGGACGCCGACGCCTTGCCGGTGGCCGTCGACGAGCGGCTGCACCACGGCGACACGATCACTGTCGGCGAGCTGTCGCTCGACGTCATCGCGCTACGCGGCCATACGCCGGGGTCGGTGGCCGTGTTCTACCGCAACCCGTCTGGCTCGCCGCATCTGTTTACCGGAGATTCGCTGTTTCCCGGCGGCGTCGGAAAGACCGGCTCGCCTGCCGACTTCACCTCGCTGATCAACGACGTCGAGCGCCGGGTCTTCGACGTCCTGCCGGACGACACGTGGTTCTACCCCGGCCATGGCGATGACTCGACGGTCGGCGCCGAGCGGCCGCACCTGGCCGAATGGCGTGCCCGCGGCTGGTAGCCGTGCTCGTGGTATGGAGCTCACGGACGTCCGAGCATGCTTGATACCTCGATGATTGCGATCTGGCGCCGATAGCGCCATAATAGCGCCATGCCGAGTGTTCAGATCAAGGACGTTCCCGAGCAGGCGCACGCGGTGTTACGCCAGCGCGCCGCGGCGGCGCACCAGTCGCTGCAGGAGTACCTACGTTCCAGGCTCATCGAGGAGGCAAGCCAACCGACTCTGGACGAAGTCCTTGATCGAGCCGGCGGCCGGTCGGGTGGTTCGGTGCCTCTGAAGACGGCCGTAGCGGCAGTGCGTGACGACCGTGCTCGTCGTTGACGCCAGTGTCGTTGTGGTCGCGCTGGCCGATGACGGGCGCGACGGGGACCAGCTGCGCGCCCGCCTGCGCGGCGAGCGCCTGGCAGCGCCGGAGTTGGTCGACCTTGAAGTGGCTTCGGTGCTGCGTCGCCAGGTCAGGGCTGCCGCGATCGACACTCGCCGCGCCGAACTGGCGTTGGCCGATCTGGCCGCGATGCCGCTACAGCGCGCACCGCACAGCCCGCTTGTTGCTCGTTGCTGGAGCCTGCGCGACAACCTGACGACCTATGACGCGGCCTATGTGGCGCTCGCCGAGGCGCTGCAAGCCGATCTACTCACCGGCGACAGCCGGCTCGCCAAGGCGCCAGGGCCGCGTTGCAGCATCGAGGTACTCCGCACGGTGCGGTGACCTGCAGCGTCCGCGCGCGATCGTGCACGCGCGGGCGGGTGCGGTCAGGGGGGCCAACTGTTCTGGACAATTCCAGCTCGCGAGGCTGCCGGTCGAAGTGGTGCGCGGTTTTGGCGAACCGCTCACGCAGGTAGAACCGATGCGCATCGTGCAGGTGCGCAACCCCCGAGTCGAGGTCGAGGAACGTACAACCGGCCTGCTTTTCCATCATCGACGGTGAGCTTGCGCATTGCGTTCGTGGTGGCGACCAGTCGCCAGCCGGCCACGCCGACGCGCGCCCCGTCCCAGTAGGCGAGGGTGAATCGCAGGCCTTGCGGATATCCTTCCCGGCACACTGCCTCGAACGACTCCGCGGTCAAGTGCGGTCGCAACTCCCTCAGCAGCGGGAGCAAATCACGGATCCCCTGCGTCGCCCGGTTCCAGGTCCACCAGCTCGAGCACCACTCGGTCAGCGCAATCGCGGCGGGTGGCGGTCTACCTGCCCCGTGGCGCGCTTATGCGTCCTCGTCGAGTCGGAAACCCACCTTCAGCGTGACCTGGACGTGCGCCATGGCTCCGCCCTCGATGCGGCCGCGGACCTCGGTCATCTCGAACCAGTCCAGTCCATGCAGAGTCCGCGCGGCGCGAGCAATCGCGCCGCGAACGGCGTCATCGATACCGTCGCTGGAGGTCCCCACGACCTCGGTGACGCGGTAAGTGTGACCAGCCATCTCGCCTCCTGCTTCGCGCTTCGCGGTCTTGCGGATCCTCCCAGTCCCGGCGCGCGGGGTGGACAGAGCCGGGCGATCGGTCGTCGTCGATCGGAGAGTGTCAGCGAGCGACTCCGCGGGCCGGGATGATCAGCTGCTGGCCAACGGTAATCAGATCGATATTCTCCAACTTGTTGTAGGCACCGATGTCCACCCAGCGCAGTCCGAACTTCTCGGCGATCCCCGAGACCGTGTCGCCGGGCTGCACGATGTAGGTCTGATCGCCGGAGGCGTCTTCGTGGCCGCTGAGCTGGATCTTCTGACCGACGGTGATCAGGTCAGGGTCTTGAATGTTGTTCCATCTGATCAGATCGTCAAGGCTCACCTGGTATTTCTCGGCGATCGCGCTCAGGGTGTCCCCCGCCTCGACGAAGTGCGATCCACTCATGGAAATCTCCTCACGCTGGCTCGAACGGCGCTGACTTGCGCCGCCCGGAAGCTACCAGCCGGCAACGCGGCCCACCAGAACTCCCCCGCGGTGCTGGCCCACGGGCAGGCGCGCGGTTGGACAGGTTGCCCGGGGTGAACGCAGATCACCCGGACCGCGTCACGGAGGTCCACCGAGGTTCGATTCGCGTGCTGCTGGCAGAAGTGACATCGCCTCGACCGGCTGGACGGGTCGCCGCCCGGGTGCGCGCCGAGGATCCGGCCGCCCGGTACATCGGAATTGTCTCCGCCGACCTTGGCGACGACGTGGAGCACACCGTGCACGAGCTGAAGCCGGTCCTTGCGGAGATCATCTGCTTCGATGCACTCGCGGTACCTCCAACGCCGGGCCAGGACTTGGCGATGCGGGCCCTCGAAGAGTTCGGCTTCGGCCAGGACTTCGTCTTCACCGTGCCGCGTCTCGACGACGCAATCGACTACGCGTTGACCGTCCTCGGCACCGCCGACCGGCACGGGTGGGAGGGCGCGGGACTGCTGATCCCCGGTCCCGCTCAGGTCATCGACCGCGCGCGCCGGCACCTGCTCCGATCCAGGTGACCGCCTCGCTCACCCAGACTCCACGCTGGCGGCGAGCAGGCCGTCCAGGATCTGCGCGAACGCCTCAACGGCCAGCGACAGATGGCCCTCGCCGGGCCGTAGGTGCGTCTCGGCTACGGGGATGGCGGACCCCAGCCAGCGGCCGTGGGCGAATGGGACCATGAGATCCTGATTGCCCTGCCACACGGCGACCGGCCGGTCAATCTTCGCGAGGTCGAACCCCCACGGCGCGACGAAGGCGAGGTCGTCGTCGCGCCAGCCCGCCATCCCCGGGCGCAAGGCGTCGCGCATCGACGCGGCGAGCCAATCAGCGAAATCGCCGTCCAGCGTGGCCGCGTCGGGCGGCGAGATCAGCTCCTCCCAGGCCGTGCTGATCGCCGGGCCGGTGATGTGCACGAGCCCGGACACCGCGTCCAGGTAGCGTTCCAGGCTGTCCCGGCCAGCGGCCGCTGCGCCGAATTCGTCGAGGTTGTCCTGACCCATTCCGGACAGCCAGTCCAGGCCGTCCGCGTCGTACGGGGCAACCCCCGCAAAGGTCGCCGCCGCCAGGCAACGCTCGGGCAGCAGGGCGGCGCACGCCAGCGCGTGTGGCCCACCGCCGGACCAGCCGGCCGCCACGAAGGTCGCAACGCCGAGCGAGTCCAGCACGGCGCCGACATCGGCCGCCGCGTCGGCAACAGTACGGCCGGGGTGCGGCGAAGACGAGCTGTAGCCCGGCCGCGAGTAAGCCACGTAGCGCAATCCGCGCTCGGCCGCCGCGGCGAGGAACGGCTGGTACGGCAGCGCAGAGAACGGCGTGCCGTGGTGCAGCACAACGGTTCCCGCCGGACCATCGTCCGCGGCGTACACCTGCAGGCTGCGGCCGTCGGGCGTCCGCACGATCCGTGGCGTGGTCACGTCCGGCATCGTCTCATCGAAATGTCCTGGCCCGGGAGGCAGACGGCTGGCACCGTGGATCGCATGGGACCGCAGACTGGCACGCTGCGCCTGCGCGAGCCGGCCAACCTGGTCGACCGCCGGGCGATCGGGTTCTGGGCGCTGCGCGCCGGGGTCGGCTGGCTGGCCGTGATCGCAGTCCAGGTTGTCGTGATCGCCGCGTCCGGCGGCGGTACCGTCAACCACCTGCTGCTGGCGATCACCGCCGTGCTGGCTCTCGCACACGTGTCGGTCATGCCGGTGTGGCGGTACCGGGTGCACCGCTGGGAGGTCACCGCCGACGCGGTCTACACCCAGTCGGGCTGGCTGAACCAGGAGCGCCGGATCGCGCCCATTTCGCGGATCCAGACGGTCGACAGCGAGCGGGGCCCGCTCTCCCAGTTGTTCGGCCTCGCCGAGGTCACCGTCACCACCGCCTCGGCAGCAGGGCCGCTGAAGATCCACGGACTGGGCCTCGGGACGGCGGAACGGCTCGTGCATCAGCTCACGCACCGGACCAGCGAAGCTGACGGCGACGCGACGTGATCTTGCCCGCCACGGCCACACCCCCGGCAACCGGCCAGCCAACTCAGCAGTGGCGCCGACTCGACGCCCGCATGCTGCTCGTGCATCCCGTCGTGGAACTCGCCCGCGCCATCCCAGCGCTGGTCGCGCTCATCTTCGCCGGAAGCGGCAGCGGGCACGGCTCCGCATGGGGCTTGGCGGGCACGGCCGTCGTGATCGCCTTCGCGATCAGCCGATGGTTCACCACCCGATACCGCATCACCGGCGAGCAGATCGAGTTGCGGCACGGACTGCTGCGCCGGCGGACAGTTGCCGCTCCGCTTGACCGGGTGCGGACCGTCGACGTGACCGCGCATGCCCTGCACCGCCTGCTCGGCCTGGCCAGGGTCGTGATCGGCACCGGAACCTCCGACCGCAAGGGGCACCATCCGCTGACCCTGGACGGTCTGCGCACCGCCCAGGCCAACCGGCTGCGCGGCGAACTGTTGCACCGCGCGCCGGCCCGTTCCGCAGACGAGCCGGGCGATCGGGAGCAGACGATTCTCGAGCTGAATCCGGGCTGGATCCGCTACGCGCCGTTCACCCTGTCCGGGGCGGTCACCGCGCTCGCGATCGGCGGCTTCGCCTGGCGCATCCAGAGCGAGACCAACACCGACCCGAACCAGATCGGCCTCGTGCACGCGATCCTGCGGCACCTGCACCAAGTCTCGCTGGCCACCGCGGCCGGCGAGGTCACCGTCGCCGTCGCCGCACTCGTCGTCCTGGCCTCGATGGCCGGCTACCTGCTCGCGTTCTGGAACTTCCGGCTGACCCGGCACACCGGCGGATCCCTGCACATCACCCGCGGTCTGCTCACCACCCGGGCCACCAGCATCGAGGAACGCCGCCTGCGAGGCGTCGAGCTGAGCGAGCCGCTGCTGCTGCGCATAGTCCGGGGTGCCCGCACGATCGCCATCGCGACCGGGCTGCGGGTCGGCCGGGGTGCGGAGCGGGGCGGGACGATGCTGGCCCCGCCGAGTCCGCGGGACGAGGCCGCCCGGGTCGCTGCCGAGGTTCTCGGCACGGCCGAACCGATCGGCACCGTCGTCCTGCGACACGGTGACCGGGCAGTGCGGCGCCGATACACGCGGGCATTGGCCGGTACGGCGATTCTCGCGTCGGCGCTCGGCGTCCTGGCCTGGTGGGGCCTCGGCGGGCTGACCTGGCTGTGGATGCTCACCCTGCTGCCCTGCGCGCTGGCCCTCGCCGCCGACCGGGCGGGCAACCTGGGGCATGCGCTGGTCGACGGCTACCTGGTGACCCAGTACGGCTCGCTGCTGCGCCGCCGCTGCGTCCTGTCCGCGCAGGGCATCATCGGCTGGAACGTCCGCAGCTCGTACTTCCAGCGGCGGGCGGGTCTGGTAACGCTGACGGCGACCACCGCCGCGGGTAGGCAGGCGTACCGCGTCTTAGACCTGCCCGCCGACGCCGCGGTGCGGCTGGCAGACACCACCGTCCCTGGCCTGCTGGCCGAGTTCACGGTGTGACGCCGTCAGGTCACGCCGATCAGGATGCGCGGATGGGCGGACGGAGTGAGCCACCGCATGATCGACACGAGGTCGGACTGCGGGATCGACACGCAGCCGGCCGTCGCGGAGCCGTCGGTCACGTGCAAGAAGAACGCGCTACCGGCACCGCGCGTCACCAGGAACCGATTGTAGTCGATCACCACTGCGTAGCTGTAGACGTAGCCTGCCGTGTACAGGTTTTCGCTGTGCGCGGTGTCGAACGAGCAGGACAAGCACCGTTGATGGGTGTTGTAGAGCGGGGAGTCGACATCACTGACCCACCAGTCGGCGGGCCCGATCTGGAAGTACGGCAGCCCGGTGCCGGGGTCGCCGGCGCTGCCGAACGCCTGGGTGAGCGTGAAGCCGCCGATCGGTGTCGCCGACAAGCCTTCGCTGGGGTGCGCGGCGAGCCCCGCCGAACCGAGATGTGCTGCGATCGGGCCCCCACGAGGTTGCCAACCGTGGCTGGTCTTCTGCCAGGCCTGGACGGTGCCGACGGTGCTCGCCGTCGAGGCAGCAGTCACCGTCACCACTTGGGTCGCGTCGCCGGTCGGATAGGACAGCGGCAACCTGGCCGCACCCGCGCCAGCAGGCGTGGCCGGAGCGACCGTGTGTCGCTCCGGTTTCGCTGGCAGTGCCGATGACCGAGGAACCGGAGCCGTCGACGATCGGTGGCTAGGTGCGGCCGGTTTGGCGGAAGTCTTAATGAGGCGCGGCGACGGCGCGACGGGGGTGGCCGCCGGGTGCCCGGTGGAGGTGCAGGCGACCAGCAGCCAGCCGGCCACCAAGCCGGCGGCCAGCCCAGTCAGCACGCGAACGGGCCGGCCGGGCATCCGACCAGGGTCTCATGCGACGCCGATGAGGATCCTTGGGTGCGCGGACGGGGTGAGCCACCGCATGATCGGGACCAGGCTGCTCTCCGGGATCGCGACGCACCCCGCTGTCGCCGATCCGTCCGTGACGTGCAGGAAGAACGCGCTGCCAGCGCCGCGTATCACGGGGAACCGGTTGTAGTCGATCACTACCGCGTAGCTGTAGACGTAGCCCGCCCCGTAGAGGTTCTCGCTGACGCCGGTGTCGAAGCCGCACGCGCTGCATCGCTGGTGGGTGTTGTACAGCGCAGATCCGGTGTCGCTGACCCACCAGTCGGTCCACCCGGTCTGGAAGTACGGCAATCCAGTGCCTGGGTTGGCGGCCCGGCCGAACGCCTGGGTCAGCGTGAAGCTGCCGATCGGCGTCGCGGACAGGCTCTCGCTCGGATGGGTCGTCAGCCCTTGCGATCCGACGTGTGCCGGGATCGCCGCGCCGTGTTTGAGCCAGCCGCCGCCCGGCGCCCGATCCCAGGCCTGGACGGTCGCCGTCGTGCTGCCGGTCCAGCTCGCCACCACGGTGATCACCCGGGTGGCGGTGCCCGTGGCGTAACCGAGCGGCAGCGCCTGGCCGCGGACCGGGGCGAGCGCCGGCTTTGGCGTCGGCCCGGCGGGCACCAGCGCTTTGGTCGCGGCTGGCGGCTTCGGCGGCGCCGGTGGCCGAACGGTGTGCACGGGCGCTGGCGGGTGCGTCGTCGGTCGCCGCGTCGCCGAGGGTTTGGGGCGCGTCGTGGTCGCAGCCCGCGGCACGGTGGCCGCCGGACTCGGCGCCGGCACGCCGTCGGCAATGGCACTGAGTGTCTCGCTCGCCGTGGCCGTGCTCGAGGCCGGCGCGGGCGATGACGAGTCGTCGGCGGACGTGCGGGGCTGGGCCGCGGCCACGCTGATCACCAACGCCGCGGCGACGCCGACCGACGTGATGACCGCGCCGGTCACCAACACGGAGCCCTTACTCATGGTGCCAGTGTGCCAGAAGTAACCATTGTTGCCAGAGTGATCTGTGCGCCAGAAGTCGGCACCTGCCAGACTGCCCGCCATGGTGCTCGAGGTCGCCGACATCGCCGTCACTCCCGGGTCCGAGCAGGACTTCCTGGCCGCGTTCCACGGCGCCAAGGGGGAACTCGCCTCGACGCCGGGCTGCCGGTCGGTCCGGATGACCCGCGGCATCGAGTCGCCGTCGCGATTCGTGCTGCTGGTCGAGTGGGACCGGATCGAGTCGCACCTGCAGAACTTCCGCGCCACCGACCGGTTCACCCGGTGGCGCGCGGCCATCGGCGTGTTCTTCTCGCGCCCGCCGCACGTCGAGCACGTCGCCGACATCGAATGACGGTGCCTACTCCGCGACGAACGCCTCAACGAGATTGTCGGTGGGATCGGCGACCAGTGCGCCGTAGTAGCCCGGCCGGTAGATCTCCCACCGGCGCGGTGCCTGCCGGGAGGTGCCACCATTGGCGAGGGCGCCTGCATGGAAGGCGTCGACGGCGGCTCGGGAGGGCCCCCGGAACGCCAGGTGCACGCCTGATGTCACGTGCGGGCCAACCACCAGCCAGAGCACGGGCTTGTCCGCCGCTACGCCGAAGCCCACCGCCTCGAGCGGCACGTCCGCCGGGTTCTCCTCCTCGTCGGCGAACTGCACGCAGCGCACCAGGCCCAGTGGTTGCAGCGCGGCGTCGTAGAACGCCAGGCTGCGCGCCAGGTCGTCGACGGTGACGGTGACATGGCGCAGCGCCGGCGGCCTCACCCGTGCAATCATTCCAGCCCGTGGCGCACTCGCCCTCGGGCAATGCGTGATACTCGGGCGCCATGACGTCCGATCCACCTGCGCCTGTGCCGGCTACGGCGCTGACGATCGCCGGGTCTGATTCCGGTGGCGGAGCCGGACTTCAGGCTGACCTGAAGACGTTCCTGGCCTGCGGCGTTCACGGGATGTCGGCCGTGACGGCAGTGACAGTGCAGAACTCGCTCGGTGTGAGCGGGTTCTACGAGCTGCCGCCCCAGGCGGTCGCCGAGCAGATCGAATCAGTGGCAATGGATATCGGGGTCGGCGCGGCCAAGACGGGCATGCTTGCCTCCGCCGCCATCATGGCCGCGGTCGCCGAGACGCTGACCCGGTTGCCCCGCTTCCCGCTCGTGGTCGACCCGGTGGCAGCCTCCCAGCACGGCGACGCACTCCTGCGCCCAGACGCGCTGGAGGCGCTGCGCCGGCTCATCGTGCCGCTGGCCACCCTGGTGACCCCGAATCTCGGCGAGACGCGGCTGCTCACCGGCATCGATGTCCGCAACGAGGCCGGGATGCGCGATGCGGCGCGCGCCCTGCACGAGTTGGGCCCGGCCTGGGTGCTGGTCAAGGGCGGGCACCTGCCGGATGCCGACGCGGTGGACCTGCTGTTCGACGGTTCGCACTTCGTCCGGCTTACCGCGACGCGGTACGGCACGCCGCACACCCACGGCTCGGGCGATACGCTGGCGGCCGCCATCTGCGCGGGCCTGGCCCGCGGCCTTGACGTCGAGGCGGCGGTGCGCTCGGGCAAGGACTTCATCACCCGCGCCGTAGCCGGCTCCTTCCCGCTCGGGGCCGGACTCGGCCCGGTCGGCCACTTCTGGTGGGTGCGCGACCCCGACTAGCCGGCTCGCAGCCGCCGTGCGAACGCGCGTGCGGCAGCCCCCGGATCCTCGGCCTGCGTGATGGCCCGCACCACAACGACCCGGCTCGCGCCATGCGCGAGCACCTCGTCCAGCCGGTCCAGCGAGTCGATGCCGCCGATGGCGAACCATGGCCGGTCCGGCGCACGGGTGGCTGCGTAATCCAGCAAGGCGACACCGGCTGCGGGGCGTCCGGGCTTGGTCGGAGTCATCCAGATTGGCCCAGCGCAGACGTAGTCGACGCCGCTCTCGGCGCTCGCCACGTCGAACTGGGCGCTGGTGTGGGTCGAGCGGCCGATCAGTGGTTCAGGCCCGATGATCCGGCGGGCGGTCAGGACCGGCAGATCGTCCTGACCCAGGTGCAGGATCGGTGCGTCCACCGCTGCGGCGACGTCGGCCCGGTCATTCACCGCGAACAGGCGGCCGTACCGCTCAGCGGCAGCGGCGACGGTCTCGAGCAGCTGGAGCTCGTGAGCTGCCTCCAGCCCCTTCTCGCGCAACTGGACGACGTCAACTCCGTTCGCCAGGACGGCGTTCAAGAACAGCTCGAAGTCACCCCGATCGGACCGAGAGTCCGTGCAGAGGTAGAGCCGAGCCCCGGCAAATGAGCCGCGCAGATCCGCCACGGACCCATCCTCTCGGGCAGCACAAGGCGAATTGTGATGTAGATCACATCCCGCCTTGCAGCCCGAACGGCGTAGGCCGTGGTAACAGCGATGTCATTTGGACGAATTGGGCGTCAGCCTCAGCAGCCTCATGGACCTCGTGAGTGCATCTTCGCCCCGTAAATGCTGCCCTGTATCACGCTGAAATGATGCCGCTTCGCTCAGCACGGCACCGCGCAGGCAGCCCTCGGGCTGCGCCGCGACGGTGCGCGCAACTCCGCCGTTTCGCCGCCTCCTGCGAGCCATTTTCGCCTACGCCGCTTGGTGAATCCTGCTGCCGCCGTTATCGTCCGGCGACGAGCGAACTACCTAGAAAGCACCGGCGGACGGAGTTCGGCTTATGCGTCGCGGCGTCAGCTATGCGCTCTGCGGAACCGTTGCGGCCGGGCTTGTGGCTGCAACGGTCGTCGGCTGGTCATTTATCGACAAATCCGTCACGGTCTCGGTCGACGGCACGATCACCAAGAAGATCCACACCCTGTCCCTGGACGTCCGCGGCGCCTTGCGCGACGCCGGCTACCCTCTCGCGGCACACGACGAGGTGACGCCCGCGGCGGACGCCTCGCTGCGCGAAGGCACCTCGATCGTGCTCGGGCGCGGGCGGCTGCTTGATCTTGACGTGGACGGCAAGGCCAGCCAGGTGTGGGTGGCCGCGCCGACCGTTGGCTCGGCACTCTCGACGCTCGGCTATGCGCCGAACGTGTACTCCTCGCTTCCCTTGCAGGAGCAACTGCCGCTCACGCCTACCGAACTCACCGTCCGAACGGTAAAGAGTGTGACGCTCGTGCGGGCCGGCGTGACCGACACGGTGGACTCCACCGCGCCATCGGTCGGGCAACTGCTGGCCGACGAGGGCATCTCCCCCGGGCCCCACGACAAGCTCTCGGTGCCGGCCAGCACCGCGCTGTCGAATGGAATGATGATCGTCTGGCAGAAGGTCACCCATCAGACCGTCGTCCAGAACCAGCAAATCGACTTCGACACCACGTACCGGTCCGATGCGTCGATGCGCAAGGGCACGTCAAGGGTTGCCACACCTGGCCGGATGGGCACAGTCGCCGTGTCCTACGACGTCATGATGGTGGACGGCAAGCAGGTCGCGAAGACCCAGGTCGCGACGTCGATGGTCGCGCAGCCCGTCGACGAGATGGTCCTGGTCGGCACTTTCGTGCCCAAGCCGCCGACGCACACGTCCGCGCCGCCGACCCCGACGAGCAGACCAGCCGCCTCGACTGCGGCTCCGGCGACCGCAGCGCCGACGAGTCCACCCGCGCCGGCCAAGCCGGCCGTGACGTCGAGTCCCCGGCCTACGCCGTCGACGACACAGCCCATGCCGAAGCCCACGCCGAAGCCCACGCCGAAGCCGAGCACGGTCGTGACAACTGCGCGGCCCGCGCCGAAACCCAAACCCAAACCCGCCAGCACGCCGGTGGCCAACCCCGCCCCGAAGCCGCTCTCCCAACCCAAGCCATCGCCAATCACCACGGTGATCGTCGTGACGCCGGGGTCCTCGCAGGCGCTCGCCCGCCAGATGCTGCCCCAATGGGGCTGGGGCGATGCCCAGTTCAGCTGCCTAAAGGTCATGTGGACGAACGAGAGCGGCTGGCGGGTAGACGCGCTCAACCCGTCGAGCGGGGCTTACGGCATCCCGCAGGCGCTACCCGCGAACAAGATGGCCACGGCGGGCGCCGACTGGCGCACCAACCCGCGGACCCAGATCCGGTGGGGGCTGGACTACATCAAGGGCAGGTATGGGTCGCCCTGCGCGGCTTGGTCGTTCTGGCAGGCGCACCACTGGTACTGACGGGTACGCTGGCCAGCGGACACGGGAGCCCGGTGTGGACCGGGCTGAGAGGGCGGACTGACAGCCGCCGACCGTCGAACCTGAACCGGGTAATGCCGGCGCAGGAAGACCGCGGGCGCAAGCACCTCCTCTCCACCGCCTGGATGAGAGGACGCCGCCATGCCGTCGCAGACCTTGGTCGTGGTCGGTGGTGGCGTGATCGGATTCGGTATCGCGTGGCGTTGCGCGCAGCGTGGCGCGTCGACCACGGTCGTGGACGCAACCCCAGGCACCGGAGCCTCCGCCACCGCGGCGGGGATGCTGGCGCCGGTCACCGAACTGCACTATGGCGAGCAGCCGCTGCTGGCCCTCAATCTCGCCTCGGCGGGCCGCTACCCGGACTTCGTCGCTGAACTCGAGGACGCCAGCGGTCGTCCTGTCGGCTACCGGCGATGCGGAGCGGTCGTCGCGGCCTGGGACGCGGCCGACCTGGCCGCGCTGCGCGATCTGCACGCTTTCGGCATGTCGCTCGGCGTCGTCAGCCAGATGCTGTCCGCGCGCGAACTACGCAGGCTGGAGCCTGGTCTGGCCAGTGGCGTGGCGGGTGGGCTGCTCGCCGCCGACGATCATCAGGTCGACAATCGCGCGCTGCACGCTGCGTTGCTTGCTGCAGCGACGAACGCGGGGGTGCGCACCGTACGAGCACACGCATCCGCGTTCCTGCGGACCGGCGACCGCGCTGGGGGCGTCCTGACCACCGACGGGAGGCGACTCGGCGCGGATCTCGTTGTGCTGGCCGCCGGTGCCTGGTCGGCACAGCTCGGCGGCGTCCCGACTGAAGTCCTGCCCCCGGTGCGTCCGGTCAAGGGCCAGACGCTGCGTCTTCGGCTGCCGGGACCGCCCGCACTCGACCACGTTGTGCGTGGCTCGGTCAAGGGCTCGGCGGTGTACCTGGTGCCTCGGGCAAACGGCGAGATCGTGGTCGGTGCGTCCAGCGAGGAGGCCGGCTTCGACCTGCGGCCCAGGGCGGGCGCGGTCTACGAGCTGTTGCGCGATGCACAGTCGCTGGTCCCGGTGATCGGCGAAGCGGAGTTCGCCGAGGTCAGCACCGGCGTGCGCCCCGGCTCGCCAGACAACGCGCCCATCATCGGACCGGCTGCGATCGACGGGCTGATCATTGCCACCGGCCACTACCGCAACGGGATCCTGCTGACGCCCCTGACCGCGGACGCCGTCGCCGATGTGGTCTGCGGCAGCGCGCTGCCGGACCTGCTGGAACCGTTCACGCCGGCCCGGTTCACCGCTCGGGTGCGCGTATGAACGTGACCGTGAACGGAGAACCCCGCAGTCTCGAGCCGGGGGCCTGCCTCGGCGCGCTGCTCGAACTCGAAGGGGCCCCGCATCGCGGAACGGCGGCAGCTGTCGACGGCGAGGTCGTGCCGCGTGGCTCGTGGGCGCAGTTCGTGTTGCACGACGGACAGGCCGTCGAGCTGCTCAGGGCCGTCCAGGGAGGCTGATCGCCAATGAGCGAGCATCGTAGCGAGCGGCAGCGAGCGAGGAGCGCAGTGAATGTCGCGATGAGCGCTCGCGCGAAGAGCCGGGTAGATCAATGAGCGAGCATCGTGCTGATCCGTTTGTCCTCGCCGGCGTCGAGTTGGCTTCGCGGCTGATTCTCGGCACCGGCGGCGCACCGAGCATGCAGGTGATCGAGGAGGCGGTAGCCGCCTCGCACACCGCAGTCTGCACGGTTGCCATGCGGCGCATCGACGCCCACACCAGCGGATCCCTCGTCGACGTCCTCGACCGCCGGGGCGTGCGCGTCCTTCCCAATACCGCCGGGTGCCGCACCGCGCACGAGGCCGTCCGCACCGCCCAGCTGGCCCGCGAGGCGCTGCAGACCGACTGGATCAAGCTCGAGGTCGTGGCTGACGAGCGCACGCTGCTGCCCGATCCCGTCGAACTGCTCGACGCGGCTGAACAGCTGGTGGGACTCGGCTTCACTGTGCTGCCCTACACGAACGACGACCCCGTCCTCGCCCGCCACCTGCAGCACGCTGGCTGCGCCGCGGTGATGCCGCTCGGCTCCCCGATCGGCACCGGACTCGGCATCCGCAATCCGCACAACATCGAACTCATCGTGGCCGAGGCTGCCGTTCCGGTCGTCCTGGACGCAGGCATCGGAACGGCGTCCGACGCCGCCCTCGCCATGGAACTCGGCTGCGACGCAGTGTTGCTGGCCTCCGCGGTCACCCGGGCCCACGACCCCGTGCGGATGGCCTCGGCGATGGCGGCGGCCGTGACCGCTGGCCGGCTGGCCATGCTCGCGGGCCGGATTCCGCGGCGCTTCCACGCCGAAGCGTCCTCACCGATCGAAGGAATGGCCGTGCTCTGATCCGGCCACCACCACAACCAACCGCGGGAGCTCGGGAGCTCAGGGCTGAGAGGGCGGCATCCCGGCCGCCGACCGCCGAACCCGCCGGGTAATGCCGGCCAAGGGAGAGTTGATGATCACCGACACGCTGCAAGGCCCGTCACTCGAACACGCCGAAGCGCCGCACACGCTGAGCGAGCCGGCTCCGCGTGCGCTTCGCCTCGTCGATCAGCTGGGGCTTTGGGGGAACCTCGGCGTTAGCCTGCTCGGATTCACCGGCGCGATCTTCGTGCTGGTCCCGATCGCCGAGCCCGGCATGTCCCTCGGCGCAGCAGTCACCGCGGTCCTGATCGGGACCGCGCTCGGGACGCTCGGCGTGGCCGCTGCCGCCGTGCCCGGCGCGCGTACCGGCGCTCCGTCGATGGTGCTACTGCGCGGGCTGTTCGGGACCCGGCCGTCCTACCTTCCGACGGTGCTCAACATCCTTCAGCTGGTGGGCTGGACGACCTTCGAGTTGGTCACGATCGGCACCGCGATGCATCAGCTTGCCGGGGATATCCCCCGCTGGGTATACATAGTCGCCGCCGGCGTGCTCACCACGCTGCTCGCGCTGCGGCCATTGGGCTGGATCCGGGTGCTGCGCAAGTACGTGACGGTCGCCGTGGTCGTCGCGCTCGGCTACCTGTTCGTCCAGTTGCTGCGTCATCCGCTGCCAGCCTTCGGGCATGGATCCTGGAACGGGTTCTGGATCGCCGTCGACACGGTCATCGGTGTGTCCGTGTCCTGGGTGCCCCTGGCGTCGGACTACTCGCGGTACGCCCGATCGGCGCGGCAGGCCTTCACCGGGGTCCTCGTCGGCTACTCCATTACGCAGATTGCCTGCTATGCCCTGGGCCTGGTCACCCTGGTAACGGTCGCGCAGCACGACCCGGATCGGATCTTCGCATCCTTCATGGCCGTGCCCCTCGGCACCGTCGCTTTCGGCGTCCTCGCGATCCGGGAACTCGATCAATCCTTCGCCGACACCTACTCGACCGCGGTGTCAGTCCAGAACTTCCGGCCACGATGGGATCGGCGCGTCCTCGCCCTCGTGGTGGGCACGATCGCCACAATCTGCGCCCTCGCTCTCAACATCAGCGACTACGAGAACTTCCTCATCCTCATCGGATCGGTGTTCGTTCCCCTACTCGGGGTGCTCGTCGTCGACTACTTCCTGGTCTCGCGCACCCGCTGGAACCTGGGCGACGACGTGCGCCCACGCTGGTCGACATTGCTGCCGTGGGCGCTTGGCTTCTGCGCCTACCAGCTGATCAACCCCGGCTCCATCTCGTGGTGGTCGGGCGCGTGGGGGCACGTGCAGTCCTGGTTGCACCTCACTCCTGCGACGTGGATGAGCGCCTCGCTAGTGTCGTTCCTCGTCGCCGCGGTGGCCACGCTTCTTGCCGGCCTGGTGCGGCGCCCGAAGCGAAGGGACCCGTGTGCTGATCCACCCCGAGGTCGAGGCCGCTCTCGCGGATGGGCGGCCGGTCGTCGCGCTGGAGAGCACGATCATCAGCCATGGGCTGCCGCGCCCTGACAATCTGCGAATAGCCCGCGAGACAGAGGCAGCGGTTCGCGCGGGCGGCGCGGTGCCGGCGACGGTGGCGATTATCGGGGGCGAGGCGTGCGTCGGCCTAGACGACCCCGCACTCGAGCGCATCGCGGCGTCGAAGTTCGTTGTCAAGGCCAGCTTGCGGGAGATCGCAATCGTCGCGGCGCGAGGAGGCGACGGCGCCACGACGGTTGCCTCGACCGCGCATCTGGCCGCGCAGGCGGGAATCACGGTGCTCGCGACAGGTGGGCTCGGCGGCGTGCATCGCGCAGCGCGCGAGACGTGGGACGAGTCGGCTGACCTCGCCGTGCTCGCCCGCACGCCCGTGCTCGCCGTCTGCGCGGGGGTGAAGTCGATCCTCGATGTGGGCGCCACGCTGGAGCGGCTGGAGACGCTGAGCGTCGGCGTGCTCGGATATCGCACCGACGCCTTCCCCGGCTTTTACCTTGCCGACTCCGGATACCCCGTTTCGTGGCGAGCCGACTCGCCTGCCGAGGTCGCCGCGATCCTGCATGCGCGCCGGGACCTCGGCACGCAGGGGTACGGGCTGGTGCTTGCGAATCCAATCGCCCAGGCGGACGAGTTGGATCGCGACCTGCACGACCGGGTACTCGCCGCCGGTCTCGCCGCGGCCGACGACGCCGGCATCGCCGGCAAGGACGTCACCCCGTTCCTGCTCGATTTCCTGCATCGCGAGACGCACGGCGCCTCGCTGGCAGGCAACGTGGCGCTCGTGCTGTCCAATGCCCGGCTGGCGGCCCAGGTCGCGGCGGCGTATGCCGGATGAAGGCCGGCTGGCACGTCGTCTGCGTGGGCGAGCTGATGATCGACATCGTGGCGCGACTACCTGGGCCGCTCGCGATCGGCTCGGACACTCCGGCTCCGGTCCAGCTGTTCGGCGGCGGATCGGGCGCGAACGCCGCGTGCTGGCTCGCCGAACTCGGCACTCCCGCCACGCTGCTCACGCGGGTGGGCCGCGATCACGACAAGGTGAGCAGTTTGGCCGAGGATACGATCTATGGCTACACCGGGATTACCGACTTCCTGACGGTGGACCAACGTCGCCCTACCGGCCGGTGCATCGTACTGATCGGGCCGGACGCAGAACGCACGATGGTGCCCGATGCCGGCGCCAACGCCGCGTTTTCCCCAGACGACGTCGACCAGCGGTTGTTCCGCGCCGGACGGCACCTTCATCTGTCCGGGTACGTCTTGTTCGGCCCGGCTCGGCTGGCCGGCCTCTGGACGTTGACGCTCGCCCGGGCCACGGGCATGTCGGTCTCGGTCGACGCGTCCTCGGCTGCGCCGCTGGCGGCGCTCGGCGTGGACGCATTCCCGCGGTTGGTGGGCGACGACCTGCTGCTGTTCGCCAACGTCGACGAGGCGGCGGTGCTCACCGGCGAGCACGACCCGGGCATATCCGTTGCGCAGCTCGCGGGGCGGTACGGGCAGGCGATCGTCAAACGCGGCCAGGACGGCGCTGTCTGGGCCGGCGGCGGCCAGGTCGCGTCCTCACCGGGACAGGCGGTGACGGCAATCGACACCACCGGCGCGGGCGACGCGTTCGCCGCCGGATACCTGCACGCGATTGGCTCGGGCGCTGACCCGGCTGAGGCGCTGCACGCCGCGAACCTGCTTGCGAGTAAGGCCTGCCAGCGACTCGGCGGCCGTCCGTAGGGCGATATTCGGTCGCGATTCAGTCGCGCACGAGCGCAGCGACCGGGAGGCTCACCGGAAACGGCTCGGCGGCCGAAAAGTCGCCGACCGGTTCAGCGTCGCGGTAGTGCCCATCCGCCGCCAGCCGCAGCGCGACGATACAGCTCGTCGGGATCGACGAGCCAGTAGTGCGGCACCCCGAAGCGCGCTCCGACCTGCAGGTCGTCCCACGTCCACTGCCCGGCTTCAGGCAGCGGGATCACCCGGGGTGCCGTCATGCCGCCGAGCGTATGGCTGGGCGTGCCGGTCATCGCACCCCCGCGGCGTCCATGCCGCGAAGCTCCTTCTTCAGCTCGCCGATCTCGTCGCGCAGCCGGGCGGCGACCTCGAACTGCAGCTCGCGAGCGGCGGCCAGCATCTGCTCATTGAGCTGCTGGATCAGGTCAGCCAGCTCCGCCCGGGGCATCGCGCTGACGTCCACCTTGCCGTCGGCGTGCGTGCCGACGCCGATGACCCCGGGCGATACCGTGCCGCGGCCCGAGGCGCCGCGTCCGGTCCGCCCGGGTACAGGTGACTTGCCGCGTGACTGGATGCGACCCGACCCGCCGAGCATTTCATCGGTGTCGGCGGACTCGCGGGCCAGCATGTCGGTGATGTCGGCGATCCGCTTGCGCAGCGGCTGCGGGTCGAGGCCGTGCTCGGTGTTGTAGGCGATCTGCTTGGCGCGGCGGCGATTCGTCTCGTCGATTGCGCGCTGCATGGACGGGGTGATCGTGTCTGCGTACATGTGGACCTGACCCGAGACGTGCCGGGCCGCGCGTCCGATCGTCTGGATCAGCGACGTGCCGGAGCGCAGGAACCCCTCCTTGTCGGCGTCCAAGATCGACACCAGCGACACCTCCGGAAGGTCGAGGCCCTCGCGCAGCAAGTTGATGCCCACCAGCGCGTCGAACTCACCCTGGCGTAGCTCGCGCAGCAGCTCGACGCGGCGCAGCGTGTCGACCTCCGAGTGCAGGTAGCGCACTCGAATGCCCAGCTCGAGCAAGTAATCGGTCAGATCCTCCGCCATCTTCTTCGTCAGCGTGGTGACCAGAATCCGCTCGTTGCGCGCCGCCCGTTCTCGAATCTCGGCCACCAGATCGTCGATCTGCCCTTTGGTCGGCTTGACGATCACTTCTGGGTCGACCAGGCCAGTCGGCCTGATCACCTGCTCGACGTACTGGCCCTTGGTCTTGCCCAACTCGTACGGGCCCGGCGTCGCGGACAGGTACACCGTCTGGCCGATTCGGTCGACGAACTCGTCGAACTTCAGCGGACGGTTGTCCATCGCGCTCGGCAGCCGGAAGCCGTGCTCGACGAGCATGCGCTTGCGCGACATGTCGCCCTCGTACATGCCGCCGGTCTGCGGGATGGTGTTGTGCGACTCGTCCATGACCAGCAGGAAGTCATCGGGGAAATAATCAAGCAGGCAGTTCGGCGGGCTACCCGGCTGACGCCCGTCAATGTGCATCGAGTAGTTCTCGATGCCGGAGCAGAAGCCGACCTGACGCATCATCTCGACGTCGTAGGTCGTCCGCATGCGTAGCCGCTGAGCCTCGAGCAGCTTGTTCTGCCGCTCGAGCTCAGCCAGTCGCTGCTCGAGCTCGGCCTCGATGCCGCGGATCGCCCGCTCCATGCGTTGCGGTCCCGCTGCGTAGTGCGTGGCCGGGAAGACGAAGATCTCGTCGACCTCGCGGATGACTTCTCCGGTCAGCGGGTGCAGGTAGTACAGCCGCTCGATCTCGTCTCCGAACATCTCGACCCGAACCGCCAGCTCCTCATACATCGGGAAGATCTCGAGGGTGTCGCCGCGCACCCGGAAGGTGCCCCGGGTAAAGGAGAGGTCGTTGCGCGCGTACTGCACCTCGACCAGACGCCGCAGGATCGTCTCGCGCTCGATTTGCTCACCTAGGTGCAGCCGGACGGACCGGTCGACGTACTCCTGCGGTGTGCCGAGTCCGTAGATGCATGAGACCGTCGCCACCACGACGACATCGCGCCGGGTCAGCAGAGAATTGGTGGCCGAGTGGCGCAGCCGTTCGACCTCTGAGTTGATCGAGGAGTCCTTCTCGATGTAAGTGTCGGTCTGCGGGACGTACGCCTCGGGCTGGTAATAGTCGTAGTAGCTGACGAAGTACTCGACGGCGTTGTTGGGCAGCATCTCGCGCAGCTCGTTGGCGAGCTGCGCGGCCAGTGTCTTGTTCGGCGCCATGACCAGCGTTGGGCGCTGTACCCGCTCGATCAGCCATGCCGTGGTCGCCGACTTGCCGGTGCCGGTGGCGCCCAGCAGCACCACGTCCTTCTCCCCCGCCCGGATCCGGCGCTCCAGGTCCTCGATCGCCGCGGGCTGATCCCCGGATGGCTGGAAATCTGAGATGACCTCGAACTTGCCGATGCTGGGAACGATGTCGCTCGCGACTCTCATACCCCCAAGGTACGAGGCGGTACCGACAGCACGCGCCACGAGGCGTTCATCCACGAGGTCGGTAGGATGATGGCATGCAAATTACCATTGACGCGGCAGGTCGCATGGTAATACCGCAGGCACTGCGGCGGCGCCTGGGCCTGGTCGCCGGTACCGAGCTGGACGTCCAGGAGATAGACGGCGGCGTGTTCCTGCGACCGGTGAGCCGGGTCCAGGTCGAGATCGCCGACGACGGGTTGCCGGTCGTGCACGCGCCCGACGCACCGCCGATGACCACTGACGACGTTCGCGCTCTCATCGACGAGGCCCGCGAATGGCCGCGGCGCTGACCTGTGACAGCTCGGTCGTGATCGCCGGGCTGAACGATTGGCACGTGTCCCACGCAGCGGCGCGGGCCGCGCTGCGCGGCATCGATTGGGTGCCGGCACATGTCCTCGCCGAAACCGTGTCGGTGCTCAGTCGGCTGCCCGGTGGACGCGCCCTCCCCCTTGCCGACGCGGTGGGCGTGGTCCGTCGCGTCGCGGGCGGCCGGCTGCGCCAGCTGCGCGCTGATCGCTACCCGCTGTTTCTGTCCGCGGCCGGCGCTGCGGGTCTCAGCGGCGGGGCGGTGTACGACGCGCTGATCGGCGCCACGGCGCACGACCACGAGGCGACACTGCTGACCATGGACGTGCGCGCGCAGCGGGCCTACCTGGCAGTCGGCGCGCGGTACGAGCTGCTTAGCTGACCGCCTGCGCGCGCCGCGCGTCGCGCCTCGACTTGATCAGACTGGCGCCCGTCGCGATCGTCAGAATGCCGACGATGACTGCCAGCGACAGCCAGATCGGGATGTCCGGTGCCCAGGAGACGCCCTCACCGCCGTTGACGAACGGCAGGGTGTTGTCGTGCAAGGCGTGCAGGACGAGCTTCGCGCCAATGAATCCGAGCAGTACGGACAGACCCAGGTTCAAGTACACGAGGCGCTTCAGCAGTCCACCGATCAGGAAGTACAGCTGCCGCAAGCCCATGAGCGCGAAGACGTTCGCGGTCAGCACCAGGTAGGGCTCCTGGGTGATGCCGTAGATGGCCGGGATGGAGTCCAGCGCGAACAGCACATCCGTCGTGCCCAGCGCAACGACCACGATCAGCAACGGGGTGGCGAGCCGCTTCCCCGCATCTCGGACGGTCAGTCGCGTACCGCGATACTCCGCCGTCGATGGCACGTGCCGTCGGAACCACCGCACGGCGCGGCTCTCGTGGTACGCCTCTTCGCTGTCCCCTCCGCGCGCCAGCTTCACCGCCGTGTAGACAAGGAACGCGCCGAACAGGTAGAAGACCCAGCTGAACGTATTGATCGCTGCCGCACCGGCGGCGATGAACAGCCCGCGCAGCACCAGGGCGATCACGATGCCGACGAGTAGCGCCTGTTGCTGCAGCGAGCGTGGCACCTGCAGCTTGCTGATGATGATCAGGAAGACGAACAGGTTGTCGACGGAGAGCGAGTACTCGGTGAGCCAGCCGCCGAGGAACTGAGCGCCGTAGTCTGCCCCGCTGACCACGAAGACGCCGACGGCGAACAGCAGCGCCGCGGCCACGAAGAACAGCAGGTGACGGCTGGCCTCGCTCACGGTGGGTTCGTGCGGGCGCCGCCCGACAACGAACACGTCGACGACCAGAAAGCCGATCGCGACGGTGAGTGTGATGACCCACACCCATGGTGTGACGTGCATTCGTCCTCCGGCGTCGCTGGCGTGCCGCTGCCTGGCACGCACCGAATGCCGGAAGTCTCACCCGCCCGGCTCGACGCCGGGCCGATTCCCCGGGGCCGCCCAGCGGCCCGTGTTGACGAGGTGATCGCGGTGGGGTTACTCCCCTCCAGATGCAGGCAACTCTAGCCCATCGGGCGAGAGCCGCCGAATGCGGCGCGACGCGGACGGGCGGGTCCACCGCCCGAAACCTGGATCTGGCAGGCTCAGCAGGTGCGACCTGCGACGCTGGGTCGGCCGGGAACAGGAGCAGGATGCAGATTTGGCCGGGCACCGCCTACCCCCTCGGCGCCTCCTACGACGGCTCTGGCACGAACTTCGCGCTGTTCAGCGAGGTCGCCGAGAAGGTTGAGCTGTGTCTGTTCGGGGCCCACGGTGCCGAGACGCGGGTGGAGCTGCCGGAGGTCGACGGGTTCGTCTGGCACGCCTTCCTGCCCGGGCTCGAGCCAGGCCAGCGCTACGGGTACCGGGTGACGGGCCCTTATGACCCCAAGCGCGGCCACCGCTGCAACCCGGCGAAGCTGCTATTGGACCCGTACTCCAAGGCCATCGACGGGTACTTCGACTGGCACCAGTCTCTGTTCAGCTACAACTTCGGCGATATGGACAGCCGCAACGACGACGACTCGGCCACGCACATGCCCAAGTCCGTCGTGATCAACCCGTTCTTCGACTGGGGCGTCGACCGGCCGCCGAAGCGCCAGTACGCGGGGAGCGTCATATACGAGGCACACGTCAAGGGCCTCACCCGGCAGCACCCGGAGATCCCGGAGGAGATCCGAGGGACTTACGCCGCCATAGCGCATCCGGTGATCATCGAGCACCTGCTCTCGCTCGGCGTGACGGCGATCGAACTCATGCCGGTACACCACTTCGCCAACGACGCCACGCTGATCGAGCGGGGCTTGTCGAACTACTGGGGTTACAACACGATCGGCTTCTTCGCCCCGGACAGCAAGTACACCTCCAGCTCGACGGCTGGCGGCCAGGTGCAGGAGTTCAAGGCCATGGTCCGCGCCCTGCACGAGGCAGGCATCGAGGTGATCCTCGACGTGGTCTACAACCACACCGCCGAAGGCAATCAGCTGGGACCCACGCTGTCGTTCCGCGGCATCGACAACGCGGCGTACTACCGGCTGGAAGAGGACGACCAGCGTTACTACACCGACTACACCGGGACCGGCAACAGCCTGAACGTGCGGCACCCGCACACCCTGCAGCTGATCATGGACTCGCTGCGCTACTGGGTCACCGATATGCACGTCGACGGCTTCCGGTTCGACCTGGCCGCGACCTTGGCCCGGGAGTTCTACGACGTGGACCGACTGTCCAGTTTCTTCGAACTCGTCCAGCAGGACCCCACGGTGAGCCAGGTCAAGCTCATCGCCGAGCCCTGGGACGTCGGGCCCGGCGGCTACCAGGTGGGCAACTTCCCGCCGCAGTGGACGGAGTGGAACGGCAAGTATCGCGATACGGTGCGCGACTTCTGGCGCGGCGAACCGGCCACGCTCGGCGAGTTCGCGTCCCGCGTCACCGGCTCGGCGGACCTCTACGAGCACTCGGCACGGCGACCGGTCGCCTCCATCAACTTCGTCACCGCCCACGACGGCTTCACCCTGAGCGATCTCGTGTCGTACAACGAGAAGCACAACGAAGCCAACGGCGAGCACAACAGCGACGGCGAGAGTTACAACCGGTCGTGGAACTGCGGGGTCGAGGGCCCGACCACCGATCGCGCGATCCTCGCGTCGCGCTCCCGGCAGCGGCGCAACTTCATCGCCACTCTGCTGCTCAGCCAGGGTGTGCCGATGATCTGCCACGGCGACGAACTCGGCCGGACCCAGCGCGGCAACAACAACGGGTTCTGTCAGGACAACGAGCTCACCTGGATCGACTGGCGCAGGATCGATGTCGACCTGCTCGCGTTCACCCGTGAGGTAGCCGCGATCCGGCACGCGCACCCCATCTTCCGCCGCCGTCGCTTCTTCGACGGCCGGCCGGTGAGCCGCCGACGCGGGAAGCGGGTGCCGGACATCGCGTGGCTGCGTCCCGATGGGAGCGAGATGACGCGGTCCGACTGGGGCGCTGGCTTCGGCCGAGCCGTGGCCATGTTCCTCAACGGCAACGGCATCTCCGATCGCGACACACGCGGTGAGCGGGTCGTCGACGACTCGTTCGTGCTCTGCTTCTCCGCCCACGACGAGGAGCTGCCGTTCACCCTGCCGCCGACCGAATACGGCCGGGCCTGGCGGGCGGTCATCGACACCATGCGACCCGGTCTGGACGAAGAACGGGTTCTGCAGGCTGGCGAGACGGTCCCGGTCGGCCCACGCGCACTGGTCGTGCTGCAACGGATTGACTGATGGGTGTCCCGTCCTCCACGTACCGATTGCAGATAACCCCGTCCTTCGACCTGAGCGCAGCAGCCGAGCTGGTCGGCTACCTGGACACGCTTGGCGCCGGTGCGGTGTACTGCTCGCCGCTGCTGCAGTCGGCCTCCGGATCTTCCCACGGATACGACGTGGTCGATCCGACGCGTATCGACCTGGCGCGCGGCGGCGCTAGCGGATGGCGGGCACTGGTCGAGTCCGCGCGATCGGCCGGCCACGGTCAGGGTCTCGTCGTCGACATCGTGCCCAACCACCTCGGGGTGGCCGACGCCAGCGAGAACCCGGCCTGGTGGGATGTACTGCGCCGCGGTCCGGCGTCGCCGTATGCGGCCTGGTTCGACATCGAGCGGGGCAGCCGACGTCTGCTCATCCCGGTGCTCGGCGACAACTTTGACGCCGACCGCGACCTGTCCATCGTCGACGGCGAACTGCGCTACCACGACCATCGGTTTCCCATTGCGCCGGGCACGCAGGGTGGCAGCCCCGCCGAGGTGCACGATCGTCAGCACTACGAGCTGGTAGACCACCGGCGGGCCAGCGTCGAGCTGACACATCGGCGGTTCTTCGCGATCACCACGCTGGCCGGTGTGCGGGTCGAGGACCCCGAGGTCTTCGAGGCGACCCACCGACAGATCCTGCGCTGGACCTCCGCCGGCGAGGTCGACGGGCTGCGGATCGACCACCCGGACGGGCTCGCCGACCCGCGCGGGTACCTGGCCCGGCTGCGCTCGCGCGCGCCCGACGCCTGGATCACTGTGGAGAAGGTCCTCCAACCGGGCGAGCAGCTGCCTGCCTGGCCGGTTTCCGGGACGACCGGCTACGACGCTCTTGCCGAGGTGAGCGCGGTTCTGGTCGATCCCGCCGCGGCGCCAGCCTTCGACGCGATCTACCGCGAGATAGCCAGCGACGAGCGCACATTCGCCCAACACGCTGAGGCAGGCAAGCGCCTCGTTGCGATGACCATCCTGCGTCCGGAGATCAAGCGGCTTGCCCGGCTGGTCCCGTGGGTGGGCAACGCCGCCGCCGCGCTGACCGAACTGCTCGTCGCGTTCCCCGTCTACCGGTCATATCTGCCCGACGGCGCCGAGCATCTCGCCGCCGCGATCGGATTGGCGCGTGCCCGCGCGCCGGAGCTGGCCGGCGCGATCGCCTCGCTCGTGGCTCGGCTGTCGGATCCGGCCGATGAGCTGTGTGTGCGCTTCCAGCAGACCTCCGCCGCGGTCATGGCGAAGGGCGTCGAGGACACGGCGTACTACCGGTACGGCCGGTTCATCGCGCTTAACGAGGTCGGCGGCGACCCGGCACGGTTCGGCTCCGGGCTCGCTGAATTCCACGCCGCGCAGGAGATTCGCGTTGTGTCGTCCCCCGACGGCATGACAACCCTGTCCACGCACGACACGAAGCGCGGCGAGGACGTCCGGGCTCGGCTGTTAGCCGTCGCCGAATTCCCCGACGAATGGCTCAGGCTGGTGCGGCGGCTGATGGCGCGCGTGCCGGTGCCGCACCGTGCGTTCGGCTACCTGCTGTGGCAGACATTCGTGGGCGTGGGGTTCGTCGCGCGGGAGCGCATGCACGGCTACGCCGAGAAGGCAATGCGGGAGGCCAACGACGGCACGAGCTGGACCGACCCTAACCCCGCTTTCGAGCAGGAGGCGCACGCCGCCGTCGACACCGCCTACGACGAGCCGGAGATCCGTGCGCTGATCGGCGAGTTCGTCGCATTGGTCACCCCGCCCGCCTGGTCGAATTCCCTGGCGCAGAAGCTGATTCAGCTCACCATGCCCGGTGTGCCCGACGTCTACCAAGGGACCGAGCTGTGGGACGACTCGCTCGTCGATCCCGACAACCGCCGGCCGGTCGACTTCGCCCGCCGCGCGTCTGTGCTCGCCGCGTTGGACGGCGCCGGTTCGCCGCCCCCGGTCGATGCGACCGGCGCCGCCAAGCTCTGGCTGGTGTCGCGCGCGCTGCGGCTGCGCCGTGACCGGCCCGAGCTGTTCACCGGCTACGCCCCGCTCCGGGCCAGCGGCCCCGCGGCGGACCATGTCGTGGCGTTCGACCGTGGCGGTGCGCTGACCGTCGCGACCCGCCTGCCCGCGCGGTTGCCCCGGGCCGGTGGCTGGCGGGACACCACGCTGACCCTCAATGGCGAGCACACTGACGTCTTGACCGGCCGCCACGTTTCCGGGCCGGTCGAGATGGGCAAGCTGTTCGCCACCTATCCCGTCGCGCTGCTCGCTCGGACCTGACGGACGGTGCAGGTTGCCTGCCGATTCGGCTGGCCGGCCGCCGTGTCTCCGCCGCATCGGTAGCCTGCGGTCATGCCCGAGTCTCGGCCCGGCGGGTCGCTCCCGCTGGTGCGCCGGATCCCGCCCTGGCAGACGGCACTGTTGTTCCTGATCGCGACCGGCTGCGCGGCGGCGAACCTCTACGCGCACCCATCGTTCGCGGTGCGGGCCGTCACGATCCTCGCTGGCGTGCTGGCGGTTGGCGCGGCCGTCGCGGCGCTGCGGATGTACCTCGTCGTCGACGAGGCGGGCATCGGCGTGCGCCGGATCCTGAGCGAGACGTCCATCGACTGGCCGGACGTGTCCGACGTCGAGGTCGTGCGCGGCGCGTACAACCGGATCACTATGCGCATTGTCCGCTCGGACCGCACCTTCGTGACCATCCCGTCGTCACTGGTCCTGCCAAGCAAGCCCACCTCGACGCGCCGGGTGGCAGCGATGCTCGGCGACCTGGCGCGCGAGATCCTGGCGTTGGGCGCGCCTTACCGCGGTCGTTAGGGTTGAACCGCTGTCGCTGGTGTGCTGCGGTCTGGTTGTTAAATCACAAATCATGTAGTTCTGGTATCGACTGATCAGCTGCGGCGCGAGGGGCCACGCACTTGAGATAAGCCCTGTAAACACTGACGAATCGCGCCGACACGCCACTAGGACGGAGGTCGAACCACCAGGGCATCAGCCATGCTAGAAACGACATATGGCAGCCGGATCACCACAAGACGAAGGTGCGGAGTGGTTCACCGCGCCGGAGCAGGTGAACCAGCGCCGCTACGAGGCGCTGCGGGCCTTCTACGTCGACGGGCTGACCCACGCCCAGGCCGGGCAGCGGTTCGGCTACACCCGCTGGGCGATGGTCAACCTGGTGCGTGAGCACCGGGCCGGGCGGCTGCACCTGTTCGCCGCGGCACGCAGGCCCGGCCCGCCGCCCGGGGTCGCGCCGGCCAAGGACCGGGCCCGCGGCCGGGTGATCGAGTTGCGCCGCCAAGGGTTGTCCACCTACGAGATCTCCCGCCAGCTGGCCACCGAAGGCAGGCCGCTGAACCGGACCAGCGTGGCCGAGATCCTCACCGAGGAAGGCTTCGGCCGGCTGCTACGCCACCCCGAGCCGGCCGCCAGCATCAGCGCGGCCACCCCCGGGCGTGACACCCGCCTGCCCCGCACCACCCGACTCGACTTCGCCACCTGGCCGGCCAGCGTGGAGACCGGCAAGGCCGGGCTGCTGCTGCTCGTGCCCGACCTGGTCGCCCTCGACCTACCCGGGCTGGTCCGCCGAGCCGGCTACCCCGGCACCCGCATCGTGCCCGCCGCCTCGTGGCTGCTCTCGCTGCTGGCGCTGAAGCTGACCCGCACCCGGCGGGTGTCCCACGTCGATGACCTGCTGCTCGTCCGACCCGGCCGCGGCCCTGTTCGCCGGACTGACCACCCTGCCGAAGAAGACCGCGCTCACCGACTACTCCTACCGCACCAGCCACGAGCATCAACGCCGCTTCCTCGCCGCCCTGGCCACCAACATGATCAAAGGTGGGCTCGTCACCGGACAGGACGCGATCTTCGACCTGGACTTCCACGCCGTCATGCACTGGGGCCAGGACCCGGTGCTCGAGAAACACTACGTGCCCACCCGCTCGCAACGCGCCCGCTCGGTGTTGACCTTCTTCGCCCAAGACAGCGGCACCCACAACCTGCTCTACGCCAACGCCGAGGTGTCCAAGGCCAGCCAGGCCCGCGAGGTCATCGCGTTCTGCGACCACTGGAACAGCGTGTCCGGCGCCGACCCGCACATGCTGATCATGGACCAGAAGGTCACCACCCAGCCCGTGCTCGCCGAACTCGACGCCCGCGGCGTCAAATTCCTCACCCTGCGGATGCGCTCACCCGCCCTGGTCAAACAGATCAACGCCCTGACCGGCGCCGAGTTCACCACCGTCACCCTGAACCGGCCCGGACGCTACAACCGCCCCCGGGTCCACCAATCGCGGGTACAGCTGTCGAACTACCCCGGCACCGTTACGGCGGCTGCAGCCGCCCGCGCAGGCGCTCCACATCCAGGTGTGTCTGCGGATACTGCGGGTCGAGCTCGGTGAGTGCCTCGCGCAGGATTTCGCTGATCGCCCAGTTCCGGTACGCCTTGTTGTCGCTCGGGATCACGTACCACGGCGCCGCTTCGGTAGAGCAGTTCTGCAGCATCGCGGCGAACGCAGCCTGATAGTCCGACCAATAGGCGCGCTCGTCGATATCGCCCTCGTTGAACTTCCAGTGCTTGGTGGGATCGTCGAGCCGGGCGAGCAGCCGCTCGCGCTGCGTCGCGTAAGAGATGTGCAGGAAGCACTTGACGATGGCCATGCCGCCTGCCACAAGTTCGGCCTCGAACGCGTTGATCTCCTCGTACCGTCGGCGCCATTCGGCTTCCGGTACCAGCTCGTGCACCCGCAGGACGAGGACGTCCTCGTAATGCGATCGGTCGAACACCCCGATCAGCCCAGGCGTCGGCAACGCCTTGCGGATGCGCCACAGGAAGTGGTGCGCGAGCTCCTCCGGGGTCGGCTTTTTGAACGACGTGACCTTGACGCCGGCCGGGTCGAACTGGCCCACAACATGCTTGACGACACCGCCCTTTCCGGCGGTGTCGATGCCTTGGAGGATGAGTAGCAGGCTGCGGTGCCCGCCACCCGCGGCCGCTTCGGCGAACAGCCGCTCCTGCAGGCCGGCGAGCACCGTGCCGTCGGCCATCAGTTGCTTGGTCGCCTTCGCCTTCTTGGCTGGGGCGAGCGGCGTGGCCGCGGTGTCGTAGCCGGCGAGGTTGACGGTGCCCGGCCGCAGCGCGAGCGCGTCGCGGACCGATTCAGAGTTGCGACCCATGGCGGGCATCGTATCGGCGCGTGGCAATGTGGAGCGGGTGACGCGGTTCGAGGTCTGGGCTCCGCTCGCAAGCGCCGTCCGGGTGCGCGTCAGCGGCGTCGATCACCAGCTAACGTCCGTCGCGGACGGGTGGTGGTGCACCGAGGTGACCGCACCGCACGGTATCGACTACGCGTATCTCCTCGGCGATGATGATCGGCCGTTACCCGACCCGCGGTCGCGGTGGCAGCCGGCCGGCGTGCACGGTCCCAGCCGGGTCTACGAGCAGGCGGTATTCGCCTGGACGGATCGGGCGTGGCCCGGGCGCGCCCTGCCCGGCGCGATCGTCTACGAGCTGCACATCGGCACGTTCACGCCCGGCGGAACGTTCGACTCCGCGATCGAGCGCCTGGATCATCTGGTGTCGCTCGGCGTTACGCACGTCGAGCCGCTGCCCGTCAACGCGGTCAACGGCGTGTGGAACTGGGGCTACGACGGGGTCGGCTGGTACGCCGTGCACGAGCCGTACGGCGGCCCGGACGGCTTCAAGCGCTTCGTCGACGCCTGCCACGGCAGCGGCCTCGCCGTCGTGCTCGACGTCGTCTACAACCACCTCGGTCCGAGCGGCAACTACCTGACCAGGTTCGGCCCGTACCTCAAGTCCGGCCGCAGTACCTGGGGCGAACTCGTCAATCTCGACGAGCAGGCGGTGCGCCGTTTCGTGATCGATAACGCCGTGATGTGGTTGCGTGACTTCCACGTGGACGCGCTGCGGCTGGACGCCGTGCATGCTCTCGCCGACTCCTCGACCCCGCACCTGCTGGCGCAGCTGGCCGACGAGGTGGCGACCCTGTCGGCGCAGCTGAATCGCCCGCTGACCCTGATCGCCGAGTCGGACCTAAACGACCCGGTGCTGATCACCCCCCGCGCAAACGGCGGCTACGGCTTGGACGCGCAGTGGGACGACGACGTGCACCATGCCCTGCACGCGCTGCTCAGCGGCGAGCGGCAGGGCTACTACGCGGACTTCGGCTCGCTCGCCGGGCTCGCGAAGGTGCTCACGTCGGCGTTCTTCCACGACGGCACGTATTCGTCGTTTCGCGGCCGGCCGCACGGCAAGCCTGTCGACCGGGCACGGACGCCCGGCTATCGGTTCGTCGCCTTCCTGCAGGACCACGACCAGGTCGGCAATCGGGCCACCGGGGACCGGCTGCCCGAGATCACCTCGCCCGGGTTGCTGCGGGTCGGCGCGGTGCTGCTGCTTACCTGCCCTTTCACCCCGATGCTATGGATGGGCGAGGAGTGGGCCGCCACGACGCGCTGGCCGTACTTCACGTCCCATCCCGAGCCCGAGCTCGCCGCCGCCGCCGGTCCACGGCGGGTCGAGGAGTTCGCCTCGCACGGCTGGGACGTCGCGAAGATGATCGATCCGCAGGACCCGGCGGCGTACCGCTCGGCGATCCTCGATTGGGACGAAGCGATACGCCCGGAGCACGCCGCCGTGCTGGAGCTCTATCGCTCGCTGATCGCCCTGCGTGCCGCCGAGCCGGCGTTGCGCGATCCGCGGCTGGACGTGGTGCGGACCGAGTACGACGAGGACGCCCGCTGGATCGTGGTGCACCGCGGCCCGCTGCGGGTGATCGCCAACCTCGCGAGTGCTTCGCGGCGGGTGCCGTGCCGAGCGGCTGCGATCATCCTCGCCACAGCACCGGCCGAGCTGGCCGACGACGGCGTCGACCTTGGGGCGGAGTCCGCGGTGATCGTCCGTGTCCGCTGAGCGGGCGCGAGATCGATTCGCTCGGGCCCGGGTAGCCCGGCTGGCGACGGCCGACGCCGACGGCGTGCCGCATATCGTGCCGATTGTGTTCGTCGTCCATGGCGACACCATCTACAGCGCCGTCGACGACAAGCCGAAGAGATCGCGCAGTCTTCGCCGATTGGCCAATATCACGGCGAATCCGCGCGTCGCGGTGCTCGTCGACCTCTACGCCGAGCGGTGGGACGAACTGTGGTGGGTCCGCGCCGACGGACGTGCTCGGATCATCGACGTCCTGGATACCGAAGGAGCGCGCGCGATAGACCTCCTGGTCGATCGCTATCCGCACTATCGCTCCCGCCGGCCGGCCGGTCCCGTCCTTGCGATCGACGTCACTCGATGGTCGGCCTGGTCAGGGTCGGCTAGCTGATTGCGCGCGGCGGGCCCGGTAAGCCGCCACATGAATGCGGTTGCCGCAGTTACCCGTGTCGCAGTAGCGCCGCGACCGATTCCGCGACAGGTCGACAAGGACGGCCACGCAGTCGTCAGCCGCGCATATCCGCAGCCGGTCCAGCTCACCGGCGCGGATCAGGTCGGCGAAGGCCATCGCGGCCTCCGCGGCAAGTCGATCCGCGAGCGGGGCCTCCGATTCGGTCACGTGCAGGTGCCAGTCCCAGCCGTCGTGCTTGCTCAGGTGCGGCCGTGCATCGGCTTCCTGCAGCAGCCGGTTGACGATGCGCACCGTATCGTCGGCGTCTGCAGCCTCCCACACGGCTCGCAGACGGGGACGCAGCGCCCGGACCGACTCGAGCTCGGCGACCGTGCGCCTGCGCCGGCCGGAGATCTGGTGCGCGTCTAGGAACGACGTCAGCGCGCCGAGATCGGGGAGCAGCTCGTCCTCGTCGTCGGTGTTGACCAGCGCCGCGGCCGTCGTGAGTCCACTCTCGGTGTCATGAGCAAAAAGCAGTTTGACTCCTGAAATAGGCGCCAATAGTGTCAGCACTAAAGAGCCTACTTGGTCCTGTCAACGACGGAGGTGCGGGTGGACGGCACGGCGCAACGACCCTGGATCGGCGCCGTGCTGGCCGGCGCGCTGTGCATCGCCTCATCGGCGGTGCTCGTCCGCCTCGCTGGATCCTCGGCGAGCGCCGCTGCGGTGTTCAGGTGCATTTTCGCGCTTCCCGTGCTCGCTGTGCTGGAGATCGCTGAACGGCGTCGAGGCGCCGCACCGATGTCCGGCCGGGCACGGTGGATCGCTCGCGCGTCAGGCGTCCTGCTGTCCGCGGACCTGATCATTTGGACGCACTCGATCCAGGCGGTGGGCGCCGGACTCGCGACCGTGCTGGGCAACCTTCAGGTGCTCATGGTCGGCTTGCTTGCCTGGTGGCTGCTCGGCGAGCGGGTACACCGCTTGCTGATGATCGCGCTGCCGATCATGTTCGCCGGGGTCGTGCTCATCGGCGGATTGATCGGTTCGCACTCCTATGGCGCGGATCCAGTGATGGGCGTGACTTATGGAGCCACTTCGTCGATCCTCTACGCTGGCTTCCTGCTGCTGTTCCGGCACGGCATGTCGATCGGGCCGGCCGAGTCGCGCGTGGGTTTCGTCCAGCCGCTGTTCGAGGCGACGCTCGGCGCCGCGGTGACCTCAGCGGTACTGGCGGTCGCACTCGACGACTTCCGGATCGGGCCGCTGTGGCCGGCGCTCGGCTGGCTCGCCGTGCTGGCCGTGTCGGCCCAGGTGCTCGGCTGGCTGCTGATCAGCGCGTCCCTCCCCCGGCTGCCCGCCGCGTTGACCAGCGCCCTGCTGCTCCTTCAGCCGGTGGGCGCGGTCGGCCTCGGAGCGCTCACGTTCGCCGAGCGTCCCTCGCCGACGCAGCTGGCCGGGGTGGCGCTCATCCTGGCCGGCGTCCTGCTGACTGCCTCGGGCGGGACTCGGCGGACGGCCACCGAGCAACTCGAACTCGCTGGCCAGCTCTAAGCCTCGATCACCCGCGGCGGCAAGACGGGCGGTGGCGGACCGAACGCTCGGCGAGCCGCGGCGACCACGCCTCGTCCCAGTGTGAGATTTCCTGCCACGCCGATGCCGGCCCCGATGCCCAGCGGGAGTGCACGACCGAGGGCCAGTGCGCCCTGTTGTACCCCGAACCGGGCAACGAAGTGACGCATCAGCGAGTGGTTGACGCGCGACATCCCTTCCGTCGACCCACGCCGCGCCAGCACCTCTGCCCACCCTGCGCTCCCGCCGGCGCTGCGGGCGAGCGCACCACTACGGTCACCGAGCAGCAGCCCGAGGATCAACGCCCGCCGGTATTCGCGATCGCGGGTCGGCAGTCCGTGCACCTCCGCGACGGCGAGTGCGAACACCGCCGTCGCCTCGACGAACGCGGACACCTCGACCACGGCCGTTGCCAGCGACGCACCGCTGCCGATGCCAGGCAGCGCCGCCGTGCCACCAGCCGCGGCGCCCACCGTACCGACCGCGGCGAGATATCGCCGTTCCAACAGGCGAATCAACCGTGCCGGCGTCATCGTGCGCCGGCTACGCAGCCGATCCAGGTAGCCGACGATCACCGGATGCTGCACGCTCATCGTGCCGTCCAGCAGCGCGTCCAGGGACCGTTCGACGGCGCCCGGCAGCGGCACCGCAGAACCGAATCGCAGCATGACGCACAAGGGTACGGGTCCCGTGCTGAGATGGTCGGGTGCGAGCGCTGCTGCCGAACCCTGCGGAGAACGCCGACGTCCATGCCCATTACGCCGAGAACTGGCTTGCCAAGGGCGGGCTGCGTGTCAACTTCGTCGAGAGCGCGGACGGCGCCGCCACCCAGGACGGACTGTCGCAGGCGCTGCAGACGCCGGGCGACAACAGGGTATTCGCGGCGATGCGCGATCTGGCCGACATCGTGCTCGTGGGCGCCGGGACCGCGCGTGCCGAGGCGTACCGGCCGGTGCGGATGGGCGGCCGGCGGGCGCAGGCCCGCGAGCGGTACGGAATGGCGCCCAGCCTGCCGACCGCCGTGGTTAGCCGGTCCCTTGACCTCGGGTGGTTGACAGAACCCGCTGCAGGCGTCCCGCGCACCATCGTGCTGACGTGCGCCGCCGCGGATCCGGCCCGGCGCGCCGCACTGGAGCGGCTGGCCGACGTGCTGGTCTGCGGCGCCGACGACGTCGACTTGCGCACGGTCCGGGCGGCCCTGGCGGAGCGCGGGCTGACCCGGGTGCTCTGCGAGGGCGGTCCACACCTGTTCGTTGACGCGGTGCGGGCAGGTGTGGTGGACGAGGTGTGCCTGAGCATGACGCCGATGCTCAGCGGACCGGGCGCGGGACGCATCGTGGCCGGTGAGCGGCTCGACGCCCCGTCCAGGCTGCGCCTGATCGGGCTGCTGGAGGAGGACGGCGCCCTGTTCTGTCGCTATGTCGTCGAACACTCGGCAGGATGACGCCATGCAGCTGCCCGTCATGCCGCCCGTCGCGCCGATGCTCGCCAAAGCCGTGCCGGCGATACCCGAGTCGGCCAGCTATGAGCCGAAATGGGACGGCTTTCGCTCCATCGTCTTCCGGGACGGTGACGAGGTCGAGATCGGCAGTCGCAACGAGCGCCCGATGACCCGATACTTCCCCGAGGTCGTCGAGGCGATCAAGGCCAACCTTCCGAACCGGTGCGTGGTCGACGGCGAAATCGTCCTAGCCCGGTCGGGCGGCCTCGACTTCGATGCCCTCCAGCAGCGCATCCACCCCGCAGCGTCGCGGGTCACCATGCTGTCGAAGCAGACGCCCGCGTCGTTCATCGCATTCGACCTGCTGGCGCTGGGCGACCAGGACCTGACGGCACGGCCGTTCCAGGAGCGGCGCGCGGCACTCGAGCGGGCGCTGCGTGACGCCCGGCCACCGATTCACCTCACGCCGGCCACCCGGGACCGTGCGACGGCACAGCGGTGGTTCGAACAGTTCGAAGGCGCCGGGCTCGACGGCGTCGTCGCCAAGCCTCTCGACGGCACCTACCAACCCGACAAGCGGACGATGTTCAAGATCAAGCACGAGCGCACCGCGGACTGCGTCGTGGCCGGCTATCGGCTGCACAAAAGCGGCCCGGACGCCATCGGCTCGCTGCTGCTCGGCCTGTACACCGACGACGGTTCGCTCGCCTCGGTGGGCGTCGTCGGAGCGTTTCCGATGGCGCGCCGCCGCGAGCTGCTCGGCGAGCTGCAGCCGCTGGTCACCACGTTCGAAGACCACCCGTGGGACTGGGCCAAACAGGAGGCCGGGACGCGCACACCGCGGGAGGCCGAGCAGTCGCGGTGGAGCGCGGGCAAGGACCTGTCGTTCGTCCCGCTACGTCCGCAACGGGTCGTCGAGGTTCGCTACGACCACATGGAGGGCAGTCGGTTCCGCCACACCACGCAGTTCGTTCGATGGCGTCCCGACCGGGAGCCGCGTTCCTGCACCTACCAGCAGCTCGAACAGCCTGTGGCGTTCCGGCTCGACGACATCGTCCCGGGCCTCGGCCCTCGCTAGGCGGCGGCCTGCCTGCACGGCCCGGCCCGGCCCGAACAGCATCGGTGGGTACCGTGCACTGCGTGCCGACCCCGTACCGCCGCATGCTCACCGCGATGGTCACGCTCGTCGTCCTGCTCGGCGGCTGCACGGCCGTCACCAGCGGCCACGGCTCGCCAAGCCCGGGCCAGACCGGGAATGCCAGTGCCACGCCGTCGCCATCGGGCATCGCTGCCCCGCCGATCAAGTTCGGTGACTGCTCGGGTTTGCTCAACCTCTCCGCGGCCGGCATCCCCGCGAGTCGCATGGACGAATTGCGGTTCGGCTGCGGCAGGGTTCGGGTGCCGCTCGATTACAGCCACCCCAACGGCCAGACGATCGACGTCGCCGTGCTCCGGGTCCATAACACGCAGCAGACGCAGCCGACCGGCTCGCTGCTCGTCGACCCAGGCGGGCCGGGCGGCTCCGGCGTGTTCCTGGCCATCGGCCTGGCCGCCAGCGTGTCGGACGACCTGCTGCGGCACTTCGACCTGATCGGCTTCGATCCGCGGGGAGTCGGGCTGTCCAACCCGGTGCGCTGTACCTCGGATGCCGAGGAGGACTCCCTGCTCGCCCAGGACGTCGACGTGCGCACCACCGCGGGGCTGGCGGCGGCCAAGCAGGCCAACGCCGCCGTGGCCGCCGAGTGCAACGCCAAATATGGCGCGACGCTCGAGCACTTCAATACCGTCGAGACGGCGCAGGATATGGAGCTGATCCGTCAGGGGGTCGGCGACCCGAAGATGAACTACCTCGGCTTCTCCTATGGCACGCAGCTCGGCGCCGTCTACGCGCATCTGTATCCGACGCACATCCGCAGCATGGTGCTCGACGGAGCCGTCGACCCGCGGACGACCGGCGATGCCATCCGGTCCAACGATCTGCAGGTTTCAGGCTTCGAGCGCGCCTTCGACCAGTTTGCGGCCGACTGCGCGAAACGCAGCGCCTGCGCGCCGCTGGGCAATGCACGCGCCGCAGTCCGGGCACTGCAACAGCGCGCCGACCGCTCCCCCATCCGCAGCAGCGTGCCGGGCGAGACCCGCACCGCGAGCGGCGGCATCGTGCTCTACGCGGTTCTCTCCGCGCTATACAGCCAAGACGATTGGCCCGCGCTCGGCACGGCGCTGCTCGATGCGCAGCGCGGCGACGCCAAGGGGCTGTTCGAGCTCGTCGACAGCTACAGCGAACGCAGCTCGAACGGCGAATTCACGAACCTGCTTGATGTCTATGGCATCGTGACCTGCAACGACCAGCGTACCGACCCGACCGATGCGCAGATCCAGGCGACGGCGGCACTGTGGGCGCGCAAGTACCCACTGTTCGGCGTGTGGTCCGCCGCCAGCTTGCTGCAATGCCGGTCGTGGCAGCACGACCGCCATCCGATCCCGCCGGAGTCGGCGACAGGCTCGCCGCCGATCCTCGTGGTCGGCAATCTGCACGATCCGGCCACGCCCTACCAGGGCGCGGTCAACCTGGCACGGACGCTCACCACCGGGGTGCTGCTCAGCTGGGACGGCGAGGGTCACACGTCCTACGGCAGTTCCAGCTGTATCGACCAAAGGGTCAACGCCTACCTGATCGACGGAACCCTGCCGGCCGAGAACACCACGTGCCCGCGGTGAGCCGCGGAGCGTGGTGCACGCCAGCCACGCGGTGGGAGAGAATGCGGTCATGACAGTCGCGCCCCCGCGGGATTCGTCGGCCTGGGTCGATGCCCAACGCTGGCCGGACATCGCGGCCGTCCCGCATGCCACGTTCCGCGCGGTCGCTGCCCGGCAGACCTTCCGCCAGGCGGTGCGCCGGCTGCCGCTGCGCGTCGCCGAGCCCGGTGGCCGCACCTACGGAGGTGGCGCATCGGGCGATCCGGTCATGCGCCTGGTCCGTCCGGGTGCGTTCTTCCAGCGGCTGGGTGCCGGCGGGACGATCGGCTTCGGCGAGGCGTACATGGCTGGCGACTGGGCCGCCAACGATCTGACGGGCGTCGTCGCGGCATTTGCGGCACACATGCGCGACCTGGTCCCGGCCATGTTCGAGCGGCTTCGCGCAGTCGTGCTGCGCAAACAGCCGCCCGTCGAGGACAACACCATCGAAGGTGCGCGCCGCAACATCCGCCGGCACTACGACCTGTCCAACGACATGTTCAAGGTCTTCCTGGACGAGTCGATGACCTACTCGTCCGCGCTGTACAACGGTGATCCAGCCGATTCCAACGACGATCTGGCGACGGCCCAGCGCCGCAAGATCGACCGGCTGCTCGACGCTGCGGCCGTCCGCTCCGGTAGCCGGGTCCTCGAGATCGGCACCGGGTGGGGTGAGCTGGCGATCCAGGCGGCCAGCCGCGGCGCCCAGGTCACCTCGATCACGATCTCCAACGAGCAAGCCGATCTGGCCCGCAAGCGCATCGCCGCCGCCGGGGTCGGCGAACGGGTCGACGTGCTGCTGCAGGACTACCGGGAGACGAGCGGCAGCTACGACGCCGTTGTCAGCGTCGAGATGATCGAGGCGGTCGGGGTGAACTACTGGGCCGAATACTTCGGCACGGTCGACCGCGTCCTGCAGCCCGGCGGCCGCTTCGGGCTACAGGCGATCGTCCAGGACGATCGCCAGCTTCGGGCCACCGGCGATACGTACACCTGGATCCGCAAGTACATCTTCCCCGGCGGCCAGCTGCTCTCGGTCGAGGCGATCGACCGGACGCTACGGCGACACACCGGCCTGCGTATCACGGACCGGTACGCGTTCGGCCAGCATTACGCCGAGACGCTGCGGCGCTGGAGGTCTCGCTTCGAGGCGCAGGCTGCCAAGATCGCTGCGCTCGGCTTCGACGAGACCTTCCGCCGGATGTGGTCGTTATACCTCGCCTATTCGGAGGCGGGCTTCCGCACCGGCTACCTCGACGTCAACCAGATCACGATCGCAAAACCCGCTCGGGGTTAGTGCCCGCCCGTCGGTAGCCTGCCCGGGTGGCCGTCGCCCTCGCCGTGCTCGCGGCCATTGCCTACGGTGTCGGCGATTTCGTTGGTGGCATCGCGTCGCGGCAACGTTCTGCCGTCGGGGTCCTGCTCTACAGCTACCCGGTGGGCGGCGTCCTGATGACCGCGCTGCTGCCGCTCGTTTCCAGGCCAACTCGATCGACGTACCGTGCTGTTCGGAATCCTCGGCGGCGTCGCCGGCATGGTCGGCGTCGTGCTGATGTACAGCCTGATGACCGTCGCGCCGATGAACGTCGTCTCCCCCGTGACGGCGGTGTTCGCCGCTGCCGTGCCGGTGGCGTTCGGCGTGCTGACCGGCGACCGGCCGTCCGCTCTGGCGTGGCTCGGTGTCGCGATCGGCCTGCTCGCGGTCGTGCTCGTCACCCGAACCCCGGAAGACCACCCGCACGGTCCGATCGGCCCGCGCGTCCTCCTCCTCGCCGTCCTGTCCGGCGTCGGCTTCGGCGGTTACTTCATCTTTCTGGCGCGTGCGGGCTCGGACTCGGGCCTGTGGCCGCTGGTGATCTCGCGGTTGACGTCCGCGATCTTGATCGTGCCGTTAGCAGTGAGGCTGGGCGCAGTGGGCGTCATCCACGGCCGGCTGCTCGCGCTCTGCGCACTCGCCGGCGCCCTGGACGCCTGCGCCAACCTGTTCTTCCTGATCGCCTCACGTCATGGTTTCCTGTCGCTGGTGAGCGTCATCACCGCGCTCTACCCGGCGGCGACGGTCGTTCTGGCGATGACGCTGCTGCACGAGCACGCCGGGCGCACGCAGCGGGTCGGGCTCGCGCTGGCCGCGGGCGCCATCGCGCTGATCACCAGGTGACGTCGCAGGACGGCCGTGTCTGGCGATGACTTGCCGACGCCGCCACGGGAGTGACAGCGTGATCACATGCCGGCGATGCCCTGGACCAGCGGCCCCTACCACGAGGATCGGCCGCTGCACGTGTTGACGTCCAGCCTGCCGCTGAACCACTACCGGGACGTGCCCCGGTTCCTGAGGTGGGCACTCAAGATCCGCACGCAGCTGCGCGCCGACCCCGGCTGCGCCGGCTTCACCCTCGACGCGCACCTGCTCAGCAAGACGTTCTGGACACTGTCGGCGTGGCAGGACCGCGGCGCGATGGAGCGGTTCGTCCATACCGGCGCACACGCCGCGATGCTCGCCGACATGGCCGGACGTGTCGGTCCCTCACGGTTCGTCGATTCGACTGCCGCCCGCTCGGACCTGCCATTGGATTGGGATGCGGCACGTGAGCGCATCGCCGACCGCGACTGAACACGGCGTGGTCGGCCGGCTGATGCCCGGCATCCCTGGTACTGAGATCAGCCGTCGCCGCGGCGGCCGAAGGCGCCGACGACCGTCGGGCCGACGAGCTCAGCCACTCGCACCTGTCGGAAGCCTGCTACTCCCGACGGTCTAGCGCGCACCACCCGGCACCCGGCCGCGCAGGCCCGGCCTGGTTGCGATGACGACTGTGGCGTTCAGTTGGTCGGATCTGGAGACCCGCGGGATCAGCCCGTTGCGGGCAAGGCTGTCGACGATCTGCGGCGCCTGACGGTCGCTGGTCTCGATCAGCAGATGGCCGCCGGGTGCCAGCCACGTCGGCGCGGCGGCGGCCACCCGGCGCTGGACGTCGAGCCCGTCCGGGCCGCCGTCGAGGGCCACCCGTGGCTCGTGCAGGCGGGCCTCCGGAGGCAGCAGATCGACCGCATCGGTGGGGACGTACGGTGCGTTGGCGACCAGGACGTCGACGCGACCGCGCAGGGTTGCGGGCAGCGGCTGGCAGAGGTCACCTTCATACACCTGGCCACCGGGGACGTTGCGGCGGGCGCACCGCACCGCGGCCGGGTCGATGTCGACGGCGTGCAACTCGATCCTCGCGGCGGTCCCGGCGGCCGCGACCAGCGCCGCGCCCACCGCACCCGAGCCGCAACACAGGTCAACGACGACAGCAGCAGGCCCGGCGAGGGCGGCGGCCTCACGGACGAGGAACTCGGTGCGGCGGCGAGGGACGAAGACTCCGGCGTCCACGGCGATCTGCAGGCCGCAGAACTCCGCCCAGCCGAGGACGTGCTCGAGTGGCATGCCTGCGGCTCGCTGGTCCACCATGGCGGCGAGGTCGCCGGCGCTTCGTGCTGCAGAGATGAGCAACCGTGCTTCGTCCTCGGCGAAGACACAGCCGGCGGCCCGAAGCCTGCCAACGATGACGGAGGCATCCTCAGTTGCGTAGATGCCGGCCTCCGGGGGGGACCCTTGCGACAACCGGTGCTCGGCCATCAGTCACGCACCCGAGGCAGTCGTCCGGTCCCCGGCGTCGCGGCGGCGGCAAGCCGCCCGAGTGTCCATTATTCCGGGCATCTCGCGTCCCATCCACTGCAACCAGAACGTCGACTACGTCCTGCTACCAGACCCTGGCTCGATCCGTCGCGGTCCCGCCGACTATCGCACCTTGACGACGACCTTGCCCTTGGCGCAATCCGTCGCGACGTAGGACAGCGCCTCTCTGGTGGAGTCGAACGGAAACACCCGGTCCACCACCGGGCTGATATCCGCGGAATCGATGCGGGAAGCAATCGCAGCCAATTGATCGCCGCTGGCCGACACGAACAAGAACGAATAGCTGACGCCGCGGCGCCGCGCTCGGTTCCTGATCCGAAAGCTCAACAGCCGAATCGCCAGTCGCAAGATCGGGTTCAAGCCGAAGTCCCTGGCAAAATCGGGATCGGGTCGGCCGGCGACCGAGATGATCTTTCCGCCCGGCTTGAGCACGCCGAAGGACTTGTCGAGAGTCTCCCCTCCCTGGGTGTCCAGAACGACATCCTAGTCGCGCACGATGGTTTCGAAGTCCTCGTTGTGGTAGTCGATCACGATGTCTGCCCCGAGGCGCTTCACTAGGTCCCGATTCGCCGCGCTCGTTGTCGTAGCCACGACGGCACCGAGCTGCTTCGCCAGCTGGATCGCGAAGGTGCCGAGGCCACCGGAGCCGGCGTGGATGAGCACCTTGTGCCCGCTCTGCACATGCGCTCTTTCGACGAGCGCCTGCCAGGCGGTCAAGCCGACCAGCGGGACGGACGCCGCTTCCTCCATGGTGAGTTCTCGAGGTTTGAGAGCCACGTCCTCCTCTGCCATCGAGATGAACTCCGCGAAGGCGCCGATTCGACGCTGATCGGGGCGCGCGTAGACCTCGTCGCCCGAGCTGAATCGCGGCTGCTGGCAGGTGGCAGGGTACTCAGGGCATTGCCTGAGCCTGCTTTGCCGAGCAGAACCGACCGGCCGGTCGCGCCGCAGCCGAGAGGTCAACGAGCGATCGGTGTCCGTGTCCGGCGGCCCTTGGGGGGCCGACTGCTGCGCTCGATCGGCAGTGGCAAGTTTTCGACTACTCGTTTCATGACGATGGTGGAGATGAGGCGTCGGACACCGGGCAGCACGGCGAGCTTGTGATCTCGGAGTTCGGCGAAGCTGTCGAGGTCGGGCGCGACGACGCGCAGAAGGTAGTCAGGCTCTCCGAACAGTCGCTCAACGGTGCGGACTTCGGGGACCGCGGCGACAGCGGTCTCGAATCTGGCGACGGTGTCGGCGTCGCCGCGTTCCATCGTGATCTGCACAAGAGCCGCGAAGCCCATGCCGATCGCGTTCGGCTCGACGGCGGCGTGATAGCCGGTTATGACGCCGCTGCGTTCGAGTTGGCGCAACCGGCGGTGACATGGCCCCGGGGTGAGCCGTACCCGGTCGGCTAGTTCGGTGACCGATAGCCGACCGTCTTTCTGCAGTTCGGCAAGGATTGTTCGGTCAATCGCGTCCACGCAGCAAAAATACCGCCAATACGCGGGTTCTGCTGCCTGAACTGGCAAGCACATTTCACGTGTTTCACCCTAACGTTGCTCTCGATCCGGTCTGCTGGAGTGAGGACGTAGATGGGCGCCGTGTTCGAGTCGTTGCCGCTGGTCGCGGCGGTGTTGGCTGTGCCGCAGTTCGTCCCGCAGCTGTCGAGGGTTCGGCGAGCGGGCACGGCGACAGGGGTGTCGCGGTCGTGGGCAGTGTTGACCAGCGTGAACAACGCGGCGTGGCTGGTGTACTTCGGCTTCTCCGGCTTCTGGACCGCGCTGGTGCCCCCGTGGCGGCGACCGTGCTGTCGGGACTATTGGCCGTTCTGCTCGCTCGGCGCTCGGGCGGTGTGCCGAGACGGCCGGCGGTGCTGGCCCTGGGATGGGCAGTCATTCTGGTGGTGTCGACGATCAGCTACGGCCGCGCCGGGTTGGGTACTGCGCTGTCGGTGGCGTTCCTGCTTCAGGTGACGCCGTCGGTGTGGACGGCGTACCGGTCCTCAGACACGTCCGGTGTCTCGATCGGGACGTGGCTGTTGATCTTCGGCGAGTTGCTCTGCTGGGGCGTCTTCGGGGTGCACGAGAGCGACGCGCGGCTGATCACGCTCGGCGTCACCGGGGTGGTCGCCAGCCTGCTCGTGCTGGTGCGGGTGTCGCCGATGCGCCGGCGGATGCCCGCTCCGCTCGTGGCGGTGTCGGCGTGACGTCGTTGAGTTTCGTCTGCGAAGCCAGCCAGACACCGCGGCTGGGCACGACCATCCGGTGCCGCGCTGGATGCCACGGTGGCGGCCCACCCGGATCGTCATGCGCTCGTCGAGCACGCAACCGGGCGACGCCGGGCGCGCACATAACGATCGTCGCGAAAATGGGTGCGACGCGCGCGCAAATCAGCGATCACGCGAGTTGTTCGGGCTCAGCCGAGGTCCTGCGTTTCGATCTTGGGCGCGCTGCGCCCTTCATCGACCCAGTTGGCGGCGTTCATGCGCGACGGCTGGACCCGCGGAGGCTCGCCCTCCTGCTTCGGGAAGTTCGGCGGATACGGAGCATCCCCAAGACCACGGTCGCGTTCGTCGCGGTCGGCCCATTCCAGCAACGGTTCGATCGACCAGACTGCCTCGTCGATCCCTCCGTGCAGGTCTCCGAGCGACGCGAATCGAGCCGGCATCGTGGCGATCGTGAAGTCGTCCGTCTCGACGTCGGGCAGCTCGTCCCAGGTCACCGGAGCCGAGACCGGCCCATGCGGCCGCCCACGCACCGAGTACGCCGAGGCGATGGTCCGGTCGCGGGAATTCTGGTTGTAGTCGACGAAGATCTGCTCGCCGCGCTCCTCCTTCCACCACGCCGTCGTCACGAGGGCAGGCACGCGGCGCTCGATCTCTCGCGCGAACGCCAGCGCCGCGCGGCGCACCTCGCGGAAGCCGAACAGCGGCTCGATGCGCACGTAGACGTGGATCCCCCGCGAGCCGGACGTCTTCGGCCAGCCGACAGCGGCGAGCTCATCGAGCACCTCGTGCACGACGACCGCGACCCGCTTGGCCTCGGCCAGGCTCGTGCCGGGCTGCGGGTCCAGGTCGATGCGCAGCTCGTCCGGGTGTTCGGTCTCGGCGCGGCGCGAGTGCCAGGGATGGAACTCGACCGTCGACATCTGCACCGCCCAGACGACGCTCGCCAACTCAGTCACGCACAACTCGTCGGCCGAACGCCCAGATGGAAAGCGGACGGTGGCCGTCTCGATCCACTCGGGGGCCCCTTTTGGCAGCCGCTTCTGGTAGATCTTCTCGCCGTCGACACCGTCCGGATAGCGATGCAACATGCACGGACGCTCTCGCAGCGCCCGCACGATGCCGTCGCCCACGCTGAGGTAGTAGTTGACGAGATCCAGCTTCGTCTCGCCGCGCGCGGAGAAGTACACCCGCTCCGGGTTGCTGATCCGCACGGTGCGCTGGCCAACCTGGACCTCCGCGGAGGACGACGCCATGGTTTGGACGGTAGGCCATCTCAGAGCAGCGCCCTAGCGTCCCCGGTTGTGGACCTCGATCCGATCACCGGGATCGACGGGTCTACCCGCCGGTGTCACGCCTGTCCGACCGCTCGGGCGTGATGCGAAAGACCGGGGTCTGCGCGGCGATCCGATCGAACTCCTCGAGCGAGGCTCGCCGGTTGACCGCGAGGTGGGCTCGGGCGCCCGGTGCAATGGCCAAGTAGCGGCGCAGGATCGGCGCCCTGGCGCTGACGTCGACTTCCTCGAGGCGCACGGCTTCGCGGCGACCGTGCCGCAGCACTGCCCGCCCGTCGGCGGCGCGGACGTTGCGGACCCAGTTCGTATCCTTGCCGAGCATGGCCACCAGGTAGCCCTGGCGGTCGTAGTTCGCGACGACCAATGGGAACGAGATGATGCGACCCGTACGCCGTCCGGGCACCTCCAGCGCCACCCAGTTACGTGGTCCGAGTCCGGCCGAGTACTGAATGGCCGAGATTCGGTTGAGCACCCGCGCGAGCCGGTTCGGGCGGCCGCCCCGGTACATCCATCGATCGAAGCGGTGCAGCAGTCGACCAGACACGTCGCACGCCTGCTCGGGGACTTTGCCATGCCACTTTGCGGTACGGGAAACGCCAGTCACGGCGACCCTTTTCTTGGCCAGGACCTCCGACGCGGCCTGCCTCATCGTGAGCACTGTGACCTCCTCTGCGCCGGCAGCATGCTGAAACCCACCTCCACATACTTCGCCCGTGGCTGGCCCACAACCAGGGCCGGACGACCCCTATGGAAAGGTTGATAACCGTTGCGTGACTACCACCGGCCGTACTCTGGGCGGATGCACACCGACGAGCGGTGGGACGACGACGAGCCGCGCCGGCACGCCGACGCCGACTTCGCGTGGGGCCGCACCGCCAACCCCAACACCGCCGACGGCGAACTGCAGAACATCGCGGCGTTCAGTGCCGGGATGAGCCGGCTCACCGGTCCCCGCCGGCGAGCGGCCCGCGTCGTCGTGTGGCTGATCCTCATCGGATTCGTGGTCGGCATCTTGTTCGGCGTGCTCGGCGTCGTCCGAGGCTGGTGACGCTCCTCACCTGGTAACGCGCCGCGTACCGTCGACGTCATGAGTCAGACCGAGCAGGCCCCCAAAGTCGTTAAGACCGACGCCGAATGGCGCGCACAGCTGTCGCCCGGCGAGTACGCCGTGCTCCGCCAGGCCGGGACCGAGCGTCCGTTCGTCGGCGAGTACACCGACAACAAGCGAGTCGGCGTGTACCGCTGCCGAGCGTGCGGCAGCGAACTGTTCCGCAGCGACACCAAGTTCGACTCGCATTGCGGCTGGCCCAGCTTCTTCAGCCCATTGGCGGGCGACCGCATCATCGAGCGGGAAGACAACAGCATGGGTACGCGTCGCACCGAAGTGCTCTGCGCCACGTGCCACAGCCATCTCGGGCACGTTTTCGAGGGCGAGGGCTACGGCACGCCGACCGACCTGCGCTACTGCATTAACTCGATCTCGCTGACCTTCGAGGAAGAACCCGCTACGGCAGGGCGCTGACGATATCGGCCACGCCGCGCCGGGCGCCCGTGAAGAACGGCACCTCAGCACGGACGTGCCGGCGCGTCTCGGACGCCCGTAGATGCCGCATGAGATCGACGATGCGATGCAGCTCGTCGGCCTCGAACGCCAGCAGCCACTCGTAGTCACCGAGCGCGAACGACGCGACGGTGTTGGCACGCACGTCCGGGTACTCGCGGGCCAGCTGGCCGTGCTCCGCGAGCAGCGCTCGGCGGTCGGCCTCGGGCAGCAGGTACCACTCGTAGGACCGCACGAACGGGTAGACGCAGACGTACGCGCGCGGCTCCTCCTCGGCCAGGAACGCCGGGACGTGGCTGCGGTTGAACTCGGCCGGCCGATGCAGCGCCATGCTCGACCAGACCGGCTGGAGATGCCGGCCGAGACCCGTGCGGCGGAACCGCCCGTACGCCTCCTGCAGGGCTGCGGCCGTCGGGGCGTGCCACCAGATCATCACGTCGGCGTCTGCGCGCAGCGCGCTCACGTCGTAGGTGCCGCGCACGGTCACGTCCTTGGCTGCCAACTGGTCGAACAGCTCGACGACCTCGTCCGCGAGTGACGGCCGCTCGGCGTCCTCCAGGGGACGTACGCTGCGGAACACCGACCAGGCGGTGTAGCGGATCACGTCGTTGAGTTCGCGGGCCTTGACCATGCGTCCCATTATGAATCGCCCGCGCCGAGCACCTGCTCGACGGCGAGCCACGCGGACGCGATGCACGCCGGGACACCGACCCCGTCGTAGGTGGCACCGCAGACCGCCAGCCGCGGCACGCGCGCAACCGCCGCCCGGATGCGCGCCACCCGCTCGACGTGGCCGACGGCGTACTGGGGCAACGCCCCGCCCCACCGGGTGACGAGCGCATCGATCGGTTGGGCAATGACGCCCAGCAAGGACGCGAGATCGCGCCGGACCAGAGCGACCAGCTCAGCGTCCTCCCGCTGCACATCACGGGTTTCGCCGGCGCGTCCGATCGAAGCCCGCAGTAGCGTCAAGCCCGCGGGCGTCCCCGGCCACTTCTGCGACGTCAGCGTGACCCCCTTGACCGCGAACGGCTCCCCCGCCGCAACGAGCAGCCCGCTGCCCGACGGCAGCTCCAGGTCGCGATAGGCGAGCGTAACGATCGCCACGCTCGCGCTCTCGACCTGCGCCAGCTCCGCTGCGGCCACCGGGGCGACGTCCCGCAGTAGTTCGGTCGCCTTGGCCGCAGGCGCCGCGACGACGACCGCGTCGGCCTCGAAGCGCGCCGGCCACGGCACCGGCCCGCTCTCCAGCACGAAGCCGGTCGGCGTCCGGCCGATAGTCCGGACGATCGTCCGGGTCCGCACCGCGAATCGCCCGGACGAGACGAGCGCCAGCGGCAGCCGGCCGACCCCGCCGGCCAGCGCGGCGAACACCGACCCGGCAGAGGGATCACGGGTTCCCGCGTCCGTCACGGCGCGCGCAGCGTCAACCAGGGAGCCGCCGTCGCGGAGCCACTCGGCCAACGCCGGCAGTGCGGCCCGCACCGAGATCTCATCAGCGCGCCCCGCATAGACCCCGCCCAGCAGCGGCTCGACGAGGCGATCGACCACCTCGTCGCCGAGCCGGGATCGCACCAGCTCGCCCACGGACATGTCCTCGACGAGCGGATCGAGCGGTTTGCGGCGCGGTTCGCCCGCAACCGCCTCGATCGCCGCACCGCTGACGAGGCCGGACGCGCGCAGTGAGCCAACCTCGGACGGGATACCCATCATCGTCTTGGCAGGCAGCGGATGCGCGGCGCCGGCCGCATAGACGCCCGCGGCTGTCGTCAGCGGCCAGATCACGGAGCCGGCGAGGCCGGCATCGCGGGCGAGCGACACTCCCTCGGGACGCCGGGCAAGCATCGCCTCCGCCCCGACGTCGACCGGCTGCCCAGCCACTTCCGCGACCCGTAGCTTGCCGCCGACCTCCGACGATCCTTCGAGCACGGTCACCTCGGCGTCGGGCGCCCGTTCGGCAACGGCCCAGGCGGCCGCGAGCCCCGAGATCCCCCCGCCGACGACGACAACGCGCACTACAGCGACCGGACCAACTCGGTTACCCGGGCCAGCACGTCCGGATCCGTCGCGGGCAGCACCCCGTGGCCGAGGTTGAAGATGTGCCCGTCCGTCGAGCGCCCGGCCGCCACGATCCGGCGGACCTCTCGGTCGATCACTGGCCACTCGCCGAGCAGCAGTGCCGGGTCCAGGTTGCCCTGCACCACGGCGCCGGAACCGAGCCGGCGGGCCGCTTCATCCAGCGGCACCCGCCAGTCAATGCCCACGACGTCCGCTCCCGCCTGCCGCATCAGGGCGAGCAGCTCACCCGTCCCGACCCCGAAATGGATTCGTGGGACCGTAAGGCCAGCCAGCACCGCTGTGCTGTGCGGTAGCACGAAGTGCTCGTAGTCGGCCGCTGACAGCGCACCCGCCCACGAGTCGAACAGCTGGATCGCGGCGACCCCAGCCTCGACCTGGACCCGCAGGAATCCGCCAGCGATCGCCGCCAGACGATCGAGCAGCGCGTGCCACAGACCCGGGTCACCCTGCATCAGCGCCTTCGTCCTGGCGTGATCACGAGACGGGCCGCCCTCGACCAGGTAGCTGGCCAGCGTGAACGGAGCACCGGCAAAGCCGATCAACGGCGTCGGGCCGAGCTCGGTCACGAGTGCCTTGACGGCCTGGGACACGAACGGGACGTCATCAGGCTCGAGAGGCCGCAGCCGGTCCAGGTCACCCCAGGTCCGAATCGGCTTGTCGATGACCGGGCCTACCCCAGTGACGATGTCGATGCCGAGCCCGACGGCCACCAGGGGGATCACGATGTCGGAGAACAGTATCGCCGCGTCCACGCCGTACCGGCGCACCGGTTGCAGGGTGATCTCGGTGATCAGCTCCGGGCTACGGCAGGCTTGCAGCATGGTGTTGCCCGCGCGCACCGCCCGGTACTCGGGCAGCGAGCGTCCGGCCTGCCGCATGAACCACACCGGCGGACGCGGCCCCGGATGGCCGGTCGCCGCGCGGACGAGCAGCGAGTCCCTCGGCGACGGCAAAGGGATGCCTGTTGTCATCACTGTTCATCGTCGCACGCGGCGCGCCTGCGGGACTCCGTCGGGCGAGCGTGCAAACCTGCAGGCGAGAACACGAATGGTCAAGGAGGCCGCAATGCGCGCGCTTGACGAGAGCTACGGCAACTGCCTGATGTGCGGTGGACCCCAGCTGCTCGAGGTCCCGGACTGCCCGGACGGGCACGGCGCGCAGTGCCCGGATCGAGTGTGCGCGCGCTGCGGGTCGGCCCTGTTCCTCGACCCGCCGGTGATCAGCACCCGGCGGCCCGGCGTCCCGCACGCAGCCTGAGCCGGAGACGCGCAACGACCGTGAGCCTGACCCCCGCCCGTTCCGCCGACCCCATGGCCGAGCCGCCGCCACCGAACGGGTCTCCCGATGACGTACCGCAGTCTGCGCCCGCCACCTTCCGTCGCGCCGTGGAGAGTATGCGGCACGCGACGGCGCGACCGGAGGTGCGCCTCGAGTCGATCCGCCCGCCGCAGCGGCTCGCGCCCTGGACGTACGCGGTGTCTGCCGACGTCCACGGCCCGGACGGCGATGAGCTCGCCACCGGGCGGCTGGTGCTGTTGTACGACCCGGACGGGGTCGAGGCGTGGGACGGTGTGCTCCGCCTCGTCGCCTTCGCCACCGCCGATCTGGAACCCGAGATGGCCGGCGATCCGCTGCTGCCGGCGGTCGGCTGGAGCTGGCTCGTCGACGCGCTCACCGAACGCGCCGCCGACCATACGGCGGCGGGCGGCACGGTCACCCAGACCACCTCGACCCGCTTCGGCGACCTGCACGGCCCCCGCACGTCGGTCGCGCTCGAACTGCGCGGGTCGTGGACGGCGCGCACCGACGACATCGGCCCGCACCTGCTGGCCTTCCTGGACCTGCTCTGCGCCGCCGCCGGCCTGCCGCCCGAGGGAGTGACGATCCTCAAGCCAGGCTCGTGAGCGAGCGAAGCTAGAACGGCCATGAGCGATGACGTGGCGGTGCTCCGCGAGCCCGCGGACGGGGTGCCCGATCCGATCACGACCGCGGGCGAACTCGCCCGGGTCGTGGAACGCCTGGCCGGCGGCTCGGGCCCGGTGGCGATCGATGCGGAACGCGCCTCCGGCTACCGCTACAGCCAGCGGGCCTACCTCGTACAGCTACGCCGCGAGGGCGCCGGCACCGTCCTGATCGACCCAATCGAGCTGCCCGACCTGCAGTCGGTCAACGAGGCTATCGGCGCCGCCGAGTGGATCTTGCATGCTGCCAATCAAGACCTGCCCTGCCTGGCCGAGGTCGAACTGGCGCCCGCCCGGCTGTTCGACACCGAGCTCGCCGGACGCCTGCTCGGCGAGGAGCGAGTCGCCCTAGGCACGATGGTCGAGCAGCACCTCGGCGTCCGGCTGGAGAAGGGGCATTCGGCAGCGGACTGGAGCACCCGGCCGCTGCCGCACGACTGGCTGGTCTACGCCGCCCTGGATGTCGAGCTGCTTGGCGCGCTCCGCGACGTCCTAGCTGCCCAACTGGACGCAGCCGGAAAGTTGCCGTGGGCGGTCCAGGAGTTCGAGGCGGTCCGCATCGCGCCCGCTCCCCCGCCCAGGCAGGATCCGTGGCGGCGCACCTCGGGCATCCACCACCTGCGGACCCGGCGCCAGCTGGCCATGGTGCGGGAGCTGTGGTACTCCCGTGACCGGCTCGCGGCGCGCCGTGACATCGCTCCGGGACGGATTCTGCCTGACGCGGCCATCGTGGCCGCCGCGCGGCAGAACCCGGCTGGACCGGCCGACCTGGCGAAGCTGCCCGGATTCGGCGGGCCGCGCCAACGCCGCGAGCTCGCCCGCTGGTTCGGCGCCATCGAGGCCGCTCGCGGGTTGCCAGAAGCCGACCTCCCGCTGGCCCGGCACACCCCGGACGCGCTGCCGCCCACCGCCCGCTGGAAGGACCGCAACCCCGATGCCGCGGGCCGCCTTGCGCGCAGCAGACGCGTCGTGGCTACCTTGGCGGCGCAGCACAATGTTCTGGCGCAGAACCTGCTCGCCTCGGATGTGGTTCGCCGGTTGGCCTGGCAGCCACCGCAGCCGCCCGAGGAGGGCGCCGTGCGCGACGCCCTGCGCGACTACGGCGCACGCCCGTGGCAGATCGAGTTGACCGCCGCTGCGCTCGCCGCCGCGCTTCGCTGACCCGCGGCCGATGCCGACCTCACTCGCCGTCGGCAGCCGAGTTCGCCGAGGCGGCGACGGAGTTGGCTCGTTCGGCGTGACGATCGTCCGCCATCAACCGCCGGGCTTCGCGGACCTGGGGTGGGCTCGGCAGCTCGATGCGGATGGCCAGCCCCCCGAAGGGCGGCGCCGCGGCCTGCAGCTTGCCATGGTGCGCGTCGACGATCAGCCGCACGATCGACAGGCCCAGCCCGGCGCCTCGGCTGGCCGTGCGAACCCTGGTTCCGCCGCGGCGGAACGCCTCGAACAGCGACACCACCTCGGCCGGCGGGATGACCTGTCCGCCGTTCGCCACGTGCAGCCAGGCACGGTCGGCGCTCTCGCCGGATGTGATGCGCAGCCATCCTGACGGCACGTTGTGCCGCACGGCATTCTCGACGAGGTTGCCGACCAGCCGCTCCAGCAGCCGCGGATCGCCGAGTGTGCGGGCTGGGGCGAGCTCGTGCTCGATCGAAATCGACCGGTCGGCCGCCTCGGCCGACACTGCCGACATGGTGCTCGGCACGAGCGAGGCGAGATCGACCGGGTCGTTGATCTCCAGCTCGCCCCGGACACCGGCCTGCAGCCGGGCCAGCGTCAGCAGCGAGCCCACCAGGCGCTGTGCTCGTTCGGTCGCGCCTTTGGCGACCTCGCCCATCCGGCGCAGCTCGTCCGCCGACGCGTCCGGGTCGGCGAGGGTCACGTCCAGCTCGGTGCTGATGACAGACAGCGGCGTGCGCAGTTCGTGGCTGGCGTTAGCGACGAACAGCCGCTGGCTGTCGAACGCGGCGTCCAGCCGGGCAAGCATCTCGTCGAACGTGTCGGCGAGCTCGCGCAGCTCGTCGTCCGGCCCACCGAGCGCGATGCGCTGGTTCAGGGTCTCGGTGGACAGCTGCTGAGCCGTCCGCGTCACCTTGGCGATCGGCCGCAACGCGGACTTGGCCAACAGGTAGCCGCCCAGGGTAGCGACCACCACGATGATCGCGAAATAGATCAGCCCGTTGTGCAGTAGATAGTCACGCGCCTGCTGCCGGGCCTGCCGAAGCAGCCCGTCCGCCGTGCCGGAATACACCGAGCGGGTGGAGTCACGCACCGTCACGGTGCCCTGCAGGTTGCGGTAGATCGGCGACTGGGGCACCGAGCGGTCCAGCAGGACCAGGGAGATCAGCAATAGCGAAATGCCGACGAGCAGGACCAATCCGCCGTACAGCAGCGCCATCCGGATCCGCAGCGTCGGGCGGAAAAGCCTCACTGGACCGATTCGACCTCCGAGTCGGTCGCGTCGCTCGGTTCGATGCGGTAGCCGGACCCAACCACCGTGTCGATGATCGGGGGTTCGCCCAGCTTGCGGCGCAGCGTCATCATCGTGACGCGCACGGTCGTGGTGAACGGATCGGCGTTCTCGTCCCACACCCGGTCCAGCAGCTCCTCGCTGCTGACGACGGCGCCTTGCGCCATGAGCAACGTCTCGAGGACCCCGAACTCCTTGCGTGTCAGCTCTACCGGCTCGCCACCCCGCATGACGGTGTGCCGCGCGGAGTCCAGCTCGATGTCGCCCGCGACGAGCACCGGCGGCGCTGCCGGGGTGGTGCGCCGGCCGAGCGCCCGGACCCGTGCCACAAGCTCAGCGAACGCGAACGGCTTGGCCAGGTAGTCGTCGGCGCCCAATGCGAGGCCGGCGACCTTGTCCTCGACGGTTCCGCTCGCTGTCAGCATCATGACCCGGGTGAGCAGCCCCTCCTCGGATAGCCGCCGGCAGATGTCGTCGCCGGAGATGCCGGGCAGGTCCCGGTCGAGCACGATGACGTCGTAACGGGTCAGCGCCGCCTTGCGGTACCCGTCGTCACCGTCGTAGGCGACGTCGACGGCCATCCCTTCGCGGCGCAGTCCGCGCGCAACCGCGTCGGCCAGCTGAGCCTCGTCCTCGACGACGAGTATGCGCATTAGTCGTCCCCCCGATATGTCTCGCTGTCGCTGTGATCCGATCTGTGCTGCACGGGCAGTTCCACGGTGTCTGCTGCGTCGGTGCCGAGAACCAGCGCTGCCCATTCGACGATTCGGCGGCCGATGTCGTGCGCCGTCAGACCAATGGTGGCACGAACCTCCGGCACCTTGCCGTGTGCGAGGAACTCGGTCGGCACACCGATCTCCCGTGTGGGCACGTCGACGCCGGCTGCGCGAACTGCCTGGCTGAGCCGCGAGCCGGCGCCGCCGACAGCCACGCCGTCCTCCACGCTGACGACGAGCGCGGCTTGGCTGGCCAGCTCGATCAGCGCAGGGTCGACGGGGATCACCCAGCGCGGGTCGACCACGCGGACCGAGAACCCCGCCCGGCGCGCGGCGGCGGCGGCCTCCAAGGCGTCGGCTGCCAGCGCGCCCATTGCGACGACCAGCACGTCGACGGGACCGGACGGGTCCGGCTCCTCCAGCACGTCGACGCCACCGACCGCCCGCAGCGGGGCGATGTGCTCCCCCATCGGCGTCTTGGGGAAGCGCAGCACCGTGGGCCCGTCGGCCCAGTCGACGGCTTCGCTCAAGGCTGCTCGCAGGGTCGCCTCGTCACGCGGCGCGGCGAGCCGGATGCCGGGCACCACACCGAGCAGTGCCAGATCCCACATACCGTTGTGGCTGGGGCCGTCGTCGCCGGTCAAGCCGGCCCGGTCGAGCACGACCGTCACCGGCAGCCGGTGGAGTGCCACGTCGAGCAGTAACTGGTCGAATGCGCGGTTGAGGAACGTCGCGTAGACCGCGACCACCGGATGCAGCCCACCCGACGCGAGGCCCGCTGCGGAGGTCACGGCGTGCTGCTCGGCGATGCCCACGTCGAAGAATCGGTTCGGGAAGCGGCGCCTGAACTCGCCCAGCCCAGTGGGCTCGCACATGGCGGCGGTGATGGCCACGACGTCGTCGCGCTCCTCACCGATCCGCACGATCTCGTCGGAGAACGCAGTGGTCCACTGCTTGCCGGTCGAGACGACGGCCTGCCCGGTGTGCGGGTCGAAGCCCCGCGACTGGTGCATCTGGTCGGCTTCGTCGTTCTCTGCGGGGGCATAGCCGAAGCCCTTGCGAGTAACGCAGTGCACGATGATTGGACCGTCGAAGTGGCGGGCGAGGGCGAGGGCGGTCTCGAGCGCGGCACGGTCGTGGCCGTCGACCGGGCCGAGGTACTTCAGCCCGAGGTCTTCGAACATGCCCTGCGGGGCCAGCAGATCCTTCACGCCCCGCTTCATGCCGTGCAGCGCCTCGTACAACGGCGTGCCGACCACCGGGACCCGTGGCAGGTTTTCCTTGACCGTGTCGAGCATGCGCTCGTACCCAGGTCGCAGCCGCAGGCCCGCGAGGTGATCGGCGAATCCGCCAATCGTTGGCGCATACGAACGCCCGTTGTCGTTGATCACGATCACCACCGGACGGTCCGCACCGGCGATGTTGTTCAGCGCCTCCCAGCACATGCCGCCGGTGAGCGCCCCGTCACCGACGACGGCCACGACCGGCCGACGCTCACCGCGCACGTCGAAGGCCTTGGCCATGCCGTCGGCGTAGGACAGCGCCGTGGATGCGTGCGAGTTCTCGATCCAGTCGTGCTCGCTTTCGGCACGCGCTGGGTAACCGGAGATGCCGCCCGTTTGGCGCAACGTCGACATCTGTTCGGCCCGCCCGGTGAGGATCTTGTGGACGTAGGCCTGATGACCCACGTCCCACAGGATCGGCTCGGTGGGCGAATCGAACACCCGGTGCAGGGCGATGGTCAGCTCCACGACACCCAGGTTGGGGCCGAGATGGCCCCCGGTTTTCGACACGGTCTGAACGAGCAGGTCACGGATCTCGGCGCCGAGCAGGGCAAGCTCCTCGGCGGTCAGCGCACGCAGATCCGCAGGAGACGTGATCCGTTCCAGCAGTCGACTCACAGGCCGAAAGCCTACGGCGTCCGCATCCGAGGGAGGCAACAGCGCCACGCATTCGACATGGCGGGTTCTGCTGCGCGCTTGTCAGTCGTCCCGACTGGCCCCGGTTCGCTGCACCTCTCGGCGTGTCTCGCGCAGTTCGTGCACCATGCCTACCGGGGACCGCACGGGTTCGTCCGCATGCGCCTCGGACTCGACCCGCAGCTGCGACGACGCCAGCTGCCACGGCACGCTGGTGACCATGACCCCGGGCTGGAACCGCAGCCGGGTTTTCAGCCGCAACGCGGACTGGTTGTGCAGCAGATGCTCCCACCAGTGCCCGACGACGTACTCGGGAACGAAGACGGTGACCACGTCCCCCGGCCGGTTGCGGCGCAACTGCCGCACGTACTCGACGACCGGCGTCGTCACCTCGCGAAAAGGCGACTCGAGCACGGTGAGCTTCACCGGCAGGTTGTGCTTCTCCCACTCGGCGAGCAGCGCACGAGTCTCCGTGTCGTCGACATTCACCGTCAGAGCGGTAAGTGTGTCCGGGCGAGTGGCGCGCGCGTAGGCGAGCGCCCGCAAGGTCGGCTTGTGTACTTTGGAGACGAGGACGACGACGTGGTTGCGCGCGGGAAGCAGCAGGCCCGGCCCTTCCGGGACCAGCTCCTCGCCGACCCGGGTGTAGTGCCGGTGGATGGCGCGCATGACCAGGTACAGGATCGGCATGGCGATCAGCACGAGGTAGGCGCCCTTGGTGAATTTGGTGACGATGACGATGACCAGCACCAGACCGGACATGGTCGCTCCGGTTGCGTTGATGGCCCGCGACCGGAAGATCCGCCGTCGAACGACCGAGTCGCGTTCGGTGCGCAGCGTCCGGTTCCAGTGCCGCACCATGCCGATCTGGCCCAGCGTGAACGACGTGAACACCCCGATGATGTAGAGCTGAATGAGCCGGGTGACATTCGCGCCGTAGATGAAAATGAGCAGCGCGGCGGCGATCGCCAGCATCAGGATGCCGTTGCTGTAGGCCAGCCGGTCACCACGCGTGTAGAGCTGCCGGGGCAGGTTCTTGTCCTGGGCGAGGATCGCGCCCAGCATCGGGAAGCCGTTGAACGCGGTGTTCGCGGCGAGCACCAGGATCAACGCGGTCGTCGCCTGGACGTAGAAGAACCCGACCGAACTCGACCCGCCGAACACGGCAGAGGCGACCTGCGCGATGACCGTGCGCTGCGGCTGCATGCGCGCAGTCGGCGACGCCCGACAGATCGCAGGTTTGCTCGGCGACACGCACCTTCGAGATCAGCGCGAGCGCCGTGATGCCCGCGAACATGCTGGTGGCGATCACCCCCATCATCAGCAGGGTGACCTGGGCGTTGCGGGCCTTGGGCGGTCGCAGGGCCGGCACCCCGTTGGCGATCGCCTCCACTCCGGTCAGCGCCGTGCAGCCCGACGAGAACGCACGCAGCGCGACGAAGCCGAGCGCGAGCAAGCCCAGCGAGCCGTACCCCGGGTGCACCCGCACGCCGTAGTGGGCGCTCTCGGCCACCGGAGCGTCTCCCATAATGGTCCGGAAGAGCCCGGTTGCGACCATCACGAACACCCCGGTCGCGAATAGATAGGTCGGAGCGGCGAACGTCAGACCCGCCTCCCGAATGCCACGCAGGTTCACCGCGGCGAGCACGACGACGAACACGATCGCCATCGGGACCCGTGATGCGTGCAGCGAGGGCGCCGCGGAGATGATGTTGTCGACACCGGCGGAGACCGACACCGCTACGGTCATCACGTAGTCGACGAGCAGGGCGCTCGCCACCACCACTCCAGCCTGATCGGCCGATGTTCCGGCTTGCCACCTCGTAGTCCCCGCCGCCGGTTGGGTAGGCGACCACCAGCTGCCGGTAGGACGCGACGACGACTGTCATCAGCAGGATGACCGCGGCCGCCACCCACGGAGCCAAGTACAGGAACGCCGTACCGCCGATCGTCAGCACCAGCAGGATCTCCTGCGTGGCGTACGCGACACTCGACAACGCGTCGCTGGCGAAGATCGGCAGTGCCAGGCGTTTGGGAAGCAGCGTGTGGCCGACGCGATCCGAGCGGACCGGGCTGCCGATGATCAGCCGCTTCGCCACCCGGGTGACAACGCTCACCCGCCGCACAATACGGCGGTTACGCTTGGCTCGCCCGGGTGAAATCCGGCGGGTCCGTCAGCGTGAAGGAGGTGTGCCCACGTGCACATCGTCATCATGGGGTGCGGCCGGGTCGGGTCCTCGCTCGCGCACCACCTGGAGCGGCTGGAACACAGCGTCGCCGTGATCGACCAGAACCCGGTCGCCTTCCGCCGGCTGGGTGAGCATTTCGCCGGCCGACAGGTCGAGGGCGTCGGCTTCGATCGCGAGACGCTGATGGCGGCCGGCATCGAACAGGCAGCCGCCTTCGCAGCCGTCAGCAACGGTGACAACTCCAACATCATCGCGGCGCGAGTCTCCCGGGAGACGTTCGGCGTGCAGAAGGTCATCGCCCGCATCTATGACCCCAAGCGCGCCGAGGTGTACGAGCGGCTCGGCATCCCGACGATCGCCACCGTGCCATGGACGGCCGGTCGGCTGCTCAAGGCGGTGCTCGGCGACGCTACCGCCGAGGCGTGGCGCGATCCGTCCGGTCAGGTCGCCATGCTGCAGGTCACCCCGGACGAGGCATGGGTCGGCTGGCGGCTGACCGAGTTCGAGGCCGCCACCGGCACCCGCATTGCGCTGGTCACCCGCTTCGGCCTGGGTACCTTGCCGACTCCGTCGATGGTGCTGCAGGACGGCGACGTCCTGCACGTCCTGACGACTGATGACCAGACGGCTACCCTGCGTGAGCTCGCCGACAGCGCACCGAACGGGTCACGCTGATGAAGGTCGCCATCGCCGGGGCTGGCGCAGTCGGCCGGTCCATCGCCCGCGAGCTGATCGACAACGACCACAGCGTCCTGCTCATCGACAAGGACCCCGACAAGGTCAAGCCGTCCGCCATTCCGGATGCCCAGTGGCTGCAGGCCGACGCCTGCGAGCTGGAAAGCCTCGAGGACGCCAAGCTCGACGAGTACGAGGTCGTGGTCGGCGCAACCGGCGACGACAAGGTCAACCTTGTCGTCTCGCTGCTCGCCAAGACCGAGTTCTCGGTGCGCCGCGTAGTGGCCCGGATCAACCATCCCGCCAATGAGTGGCTGTTCACCGAGGCGTGGGGGGTCGACGTGGCGGTCTCGACGCCTCGCGTACTGGCCGCCCTCGTCGAAGAGGCAGTCGAGGTGGGCGACATCGTGCGGTTGTTCAGCTTCCGCCAGGGCCAGGCCAATCTGATCGAGGTAACCCTGCCCGAGGGGGCGCCGTGCGCGGGCCGCCCGGTGCGACACCTCGCTCTGCCCGAGGATGCGGCACTTGTGACGATCGTGCGGGGGTCGCGGGTCATCGCGCCGACGCCCGACGAGCCGCTGGAGCCCGGCGACGAGCTGCTGTTCGTAGCGCTGCCGGAGTCGGAGCCGGCCATCCGCCAGGCCGTCTGCGCCTGAGGCGCGTGCCTAACTGGGTCGCGACGGCGCGTCTGCTGACGCGAGCTCGCTGCGGGCCCGGCGGATCGCCCAGAAACCGAACACCACCGCAGCGATGAACAGCGGATAGCCCATGGCGATCCGCGCTACCGCCAGCCAGCCGGTGGCGTCCCGCTCGTAGAGCGCCCACTGCACGAAGCCACGGGCGAGGAAGACCACCGCACCGCCCAGCGTGGCGAGCAGGTAGCCGCGCAGCAGAGCCGGACGGCGGAACCACGGCCGCGGCTGTTCGCCCGCGGTATCAGGTGTCGGGTCGAGGAACTCCCACAGCAGCCCGACGAGGGGACGGCGCACCAGGATCGAGAGGGCGAAACCCGCGCCGTAGGCGAAGCTGGTGAGGATGCCGAACAGGAAATAGCCGCGGGCCTCGCCGGTGCGCGCGGCGATGAGCGCGGCGATCGCTACGCCGAACAGGCCGCCGAGCGCCTGCTGCACCGGCTGACGGCGCACCAGGCGGTAGCCGGCCAGCAGGATGGCTGCACCGACTGCCGTCGTGATCGCCCACCGCAGGCCGCTCGTCGCGTTGACCGCGACGAACACCACCGTCGGGATGGCCGCGATGACAGTCCCGCTCCAGCCGCCGATGCTGGCCAGCATCTGCTGCCGGTACTGGTCGCGAAGCCCGGACGGCTGGCTCATCGGATAGCCTGGCTCGCAGCAGCTGCGCTCATCGCTGGATTCGCTCCGCTCCGTGTCTTCCGCGCGTTCTGCGCGCGCAAGCGATGCTCGCTCATCTGCCGGGCCGCAGCTCGTAGAGAGGGTTGTAGATGGCCAGCCGGCCGTCGTGCTCGCCGACCCGGCCGCGGACGAAGATCATCCGGCCGGGCTCGACGCCTGCGATGCGCCGGCGTCCGAGCCACACCAGGTCGATCGACGCGGAGCCGTCGAACAACTCCGCGGTGAACGTCGCTACGGTCTCCCGCGGCGTGTAGACCACCGAACGCACGCGGCCAGTGACCATGGCCACGTCGCCGCGCTTCAGCTCGCTGAGCGGGACCGCGGCGCACTGCGCGACATCGTCCTGGAGTTCCACGGCGTCCAGCGCGCCGATGTCGGCGGTGAGCCGCCGCAGCAGACCCAGCCGGGATCCCATACCGACAGGGTAGGTCAGGAGGGTGTGGCTTCGGTGTTCGGCGAATCGTCCGCCTCTTCCGCGCCGAGTTCCTTGGGCATGGTCAGCGGGACGGCCTCGCGAACCGGCAACGGATCGGAGCCCCGCACGACCACCAGGTTGCGCAGCGCCCGCTCGAACGGCTGCGCCGCGGCAGCATCGGTGGCCACCGGGCCGCTCAGCATCGCGCGGACGAACCACCGTGGCCCGTCCACCCCAATGAACCGCACCGGCACGGTACCCGCATCCGTGCGGAGCCGCCCGACCAGCTCGGTGCCGAACGGCCCGTCTTCCCGGTCCTTGCCCGAGCCGCCCTGGGCAACGAGCGAGCTGCGCAGTTCGGCCCGCACGTCGTCCCAGATCCCTTCGTTGCGCGGCGCCGCGAAGGCGCCGAGCTGCATCTGACCCTTTGGCGTCGCCAGGGTCACGGATACCACCTGCTGCGCCTCGTTCAGGTCCAGGCGCACATCAACCCCGGGCCAGATCGGGACGCGCAGCGCGCCGAGGTCGACCCGCCGCAGGTCATCGCCTGGCGCGTCGCGGACGTCGAACGGCCCGGCGGTCGTCTCGGGCTCGTCGCGGTGCCGCGTCTCCCAGGGCGGCGTGGCGTCGATCTTGGACCGCTCGGTGCGCTTCTCTCGGCGACGCAGCGCCATCACAGCTCCTCCCCGTCCGCACCGCCGCGTAACACACCCGCTCCGCCCGTCGACCCGTGGCCGCCCGCCCCGCGCGACGAGTCGGGCAGGTCGGCCACCTCGACAAACTGCGCATGCTCGACGCGCTGCACGACCAGCTGCGCAATGCGGTCACCGCGGCGCAGCACGATCGGCCGGACCGGGTCGTGATTGACGACGATGACTTTGATCTCCCCACGGTAGCCAGCGTCCACCGTCCCGGGGGCGTTCACGAGCGACAAGCCAGCGCGGGCAGCAAGGCCCGACCGCGGGTGGACGAACGCGGCGTATCCGGTGGGCAAGGCGACGGCGATGCCCGTTGGCAGCACGGCCCGCTCACCGGGAGCGAGGGTCGCGTCGACGGTGGTGATCACGTCCGCTCCCGCGTCGCCGTCCAGAGCGTAGGCCGGAAGCGGCGCACCGGGGTCCAGCCGCCGCACCGCCACCGTCACCGTCGCGGCGGGCGCGGACGACGGGCCGATGGTCACGGCGGGCAAGGTTACCCTTGAGCACGTGAGCGATCCGGCGCAGCGCGCCACGGCCCACCCCGGGTACCGCGAGCGATTGCGCACCCCGTGGTGGTGGTACCTGGTCGCGCTCGCCGTGTCATCCGTCCTCGCTGCAGAGTTCCATATCGCCGGCCTAAGGCTCACCGACTGGATCCCGTTCGGCACGCTGCTGCCGCTGGCGGTCCTGATCGTGTGGTCGCTCGGCCGCGCGCAACTGAGTATCCGCGACGGCGAGCTGCGCATCCGTGACGCCCACGTACCGTTGCGCTACATCAGCGGGGCGGTCGCCCTGGACCCGCTGACGCTGCGCCGGGTCGTCGGACGTGAGGGCGACCCGGCGGCGTTCGTGTCGATCCGCCCGTGGATCGGGCCTGGCGTGCAGTTTTGGCTCGACGACGCAGACGACCCGACGCCCTACTGGGTCGTGAGCACGCGGCACCCCGACCGGGTGCTGAGCGCGCTGCGCACCGCGCAGCTACGTACCGGGCAGTAGCCGCCGCCGGATACTCTTCGCGCCGTGGACCGATTCCACGGCAAGGTCGCAGTGATCACCGGCGCGAGTCGCGGCATCGGGCGCGCCACTGCGCAACGGCTGGTCGACGAGGGCGCGCGCGTCTGCATCACCGCACGCAAACCGGAACCTCTAGCCGAGGCTGTGAGTGCACTAGGCGGAGAGTTGCGCGCAATCGGTGTCGCGGGCCACGCCGACGACCCGGCCCATCGGCGGGCCGCGCTCGACGCGGCCGTCGAGGCGTTCGGTCGACTCGACGTCCTCGTCAACAACACCGGCATCAACCCGGCCTACGGGCCGCTCACCGAGCTCGCCGAGTCCGTCGCGCGCAAGATCATGGACGTCAACGTGCTGTCAGCGTTGTCGTGGGTCCGCGAGGCGCGCCACCGCGGCCTCGGCGCGAACGTCGCCGAGCCCGGGGCAATCGTCAACATCGCCTCGATCGCCGGGGTGCGCCCGTCACCGGGCATCGGGTACTACGGGGTGAGCAAGTCCGCGCTCATCGGGCTCACGCTGCAGTTGGCCGACGAGCTCAGCCCGGCGGTCCGGGTGAACGCCGTGGCGCCGGCCGTCGTCAAGACCCGTTTCGCCACCGCGCTGTACCAGGGCCGCGAAGGTGAGCTGGCCAAGGGCTATCCGCTCGGCCGGCTGGGCGTCCCTGAAGACGTCGCGTCCGCCGTGGCATTCCTCGCCTCGGCGGACGCAAGCTGGATCACCGGTCAGACACTAGTGCTCGACGGCGGGCTAACCCTGCGCGGCACTTCCTGACCAGGCGATCACGCCTGGACTCTGCTCTCGGCTATGCGCAGTCCCGGCAGATGTACTGGCCGTTCTTCTCCCGCGCCAGCCGGCTGCGGTGATGCACCAGAAAACAGCTGGAACAGGTGAACTCGTCCTCCTGCTTCGGCAGCACTCGCACCGTCAGCTCCTCGCCGGACAGGCTGGACAAGTCCGCTCCGGGCAGTTCCAGAGACTCCGCGAGTTCGGTCTCGTCAACATCGATCGAGCCGGATTGGGCCTCCGCCCGCCGGGCCTTCAGTTCCTCTAGCGAATCCTCGCTCAGTTCGTCCACGTCGCCGCGGCGCGGGGCGTCATAATCGGTGGCCATCGGCCTTCAACTCCTCGATCGGCTCGCCGCTGATGTCTAGTCGCGTTGATCATTCGTCTCGTGCGGGTGTCCTAACGCATCGGTACCGCGATTTGTGCCCGACGCGCCGTCCGATGAAAGAAATCGTCATACGGGTCGCTTCTCGCCGCACTGCGAGGCGCTGTCGGGCTGCTGGGAGATGTCCAGCAACCCCGGCCGCGGAACCGTACACCCTCCACCCGCCCCGTCAACGGCCGGGCATGCCTGCGCATTCCCGGCCGACCATCGGGATAGTCTCATCCTCACATTTGCCCGCTCGGACCTCTGCCGTCCGGCGGTCCGATAGGAGGGAACGCAGGTGCCTCGCGCGACTGTCCGGCGTCCGTTGCCTGCTCTCGCGTTCCTGCTCGTCCTGTCCGTACTGACAGCATTGGTCTGGTGGCGGGTGATCAACCGGGCCAGCGAGGATAACAAGGCCTCGGCTCAACCCTCCTGCCCGACGAGCACGGCGGTGGCCGCCGTTCCGCAGCCCGCGGCGGTCACCGTGAGCGTCCTCAACTCCACGGCACGCAACGGGCTCGCCCGCACGACGAGTGAGACGCTGAAGAAGGACGGCTTCGACATCGGCGTCGTCGACAACGACACCCCCGGCCTGACGATCGCGGGCGTCGCCCAGGTGCGCTATGGGCCGAGCGGCAAGGCCGCCGCGACACTGCTTTCCTTCTACTTCCCTGGCGCGACAATGGTGCCGGTGTCCCGAACCGATGCGCAGGTCGTCGTGTCGCTGGGGGCGCAGTTCAAGGCCGTGGCCTCGCCTGCGGCCGTCAAGCACGCGCTGAACGCCACGCATATCACCCAGCTGCCTGCCGCCAGAGCTGGCAACCTGGTGCAGACGCCGACGACGAGCGGCGCCGCCAGCGCGTCGAGGCACTGCTAGCCCCCTGCTAGCCCCCTGCTAGCCCGCTGCTAGCCCACGTCGTCCGCGTCCAACTGCTCGAGCAGAGCGAAGAATCGCGCCGCCCGCGCCGGGTGCGCGACCGCGGTCATCCGGTCCCCAGGTGGGCTCCCGCGCAGACCCGTGGCCGCGCACCCAGCCTCGGTGGCGACGAGCAGGCCGCCCGCCCGGTCCCAGACGTTGAGCCCGGCCTCGTAGTAAGCGTCCAGCCGGCCCGCTGCGACCGAGCACAGGTCCAGAGCCGCAGCGCCCATCCGCCGGATGTCAGCGACGCTGCCGAGCAGCCTGGCTGCCACGTCACCTTGCCGAACGCGGCGCACCGGGTCATAGCCGAAGCCGGTCCCGACGACGGCCCGCTCGACCGGGACGTCACGCGGACCAGGTAGCTGCTCGTCGCCGAGGAAGGAGCCGGCGCCCCGGACTGCGCGAAATAACTCTCGGGATACCGGGTTGTGTACGGCCGCGGCGACGACCACTCCGTCGGCCTCGGCCGCCACCGAAACGCAGTACGCCGGCAGCCCGAGCACGAAGTTCACCGTGCCGTCGATGGGGTCGATGATCCAGCGCACGCCGCTGCGTCCTGTGTGATCGCCGCCCTCCTCGCCGAGAACGCCGTCGCCCGGCCGCTGCCGGTTGACCTCGGCAACCAGCCACGCCTCCACCGCGCGGTCCACCTCGGTGACCATGTCGGTGGGGGTGCTCTTCGCGTGCACCGCGAAACCGGCCCCGCGGCGGGACCGGATCAGCGAGCCAGCACCGAGCGCGAGCTCGACGGCGAGCTCCCCGAGTCGATGCTCGATCATCCGATGATCCCATCACACGCGCGGTAAGGACGTGCGCACCCGCAGCGAGATAGGGTTCGCACCGTGAACGGCACACCCGATCAGGCGTTCGGCATCGACATCGGTGGCTCGGGGATCAAGGGCGCGGTGGTCACCACGGCGACCGGTGAGCTGGCAACTGATCGCGTGCGCATCGCCACGCCACAGCCGTCGACGCCGGATGCGGTAGCCACCATTGTGACGGAACTGGTGTCACGGGCCGGCTGGTCAGGCGTAGTGGGCGCGACGTTCCCGGCGGTGATCAAGCACGGCGTCGCGAGGTCGGCCGCCAACGTGGACCCGAGTTGGATCGGCACTGACGTCGACGCCGTATTCACCAAGGCGACCGGGCTGGACGTGATCGTGCTCAACGATGCCGATGCCGCGGGCATCGCGGAGGCCCGTTTCGGGGCCGCGAAAGGTGTGCGCGGTGTTGTGATCCTGCTGACGTTCGGCACCGGCATCGGCAGCGCCCTGCTCGTCGACGGCACGCTCGTGCCCAACACAGAGCTCGGGCACCTCGAACTCGACGGGCATGACGCCGAGACGCGCGCCGCCGCATCGGTCAAGGACCTGAACCAGATGTCCTACAAGAAGTGGTCCGGGCGCGTGCAGGCATACATGTCGCATGTCGAGAGGCTGTTCAGCCCGGACTTGTTCGTGGTCGGCGGAGGGGTCAGCAAGAACTCCGACCGGTGGGTACCCCTGCTGAACCTCAACACGCCGGTGATACCCGCACAGCTGCTGAACAACGCCGGCATTGTCGGAGCGGCGGTGGCCGCCGCCGAGCGCCGCGGCGCATGAGTCGAGTCTGGGTCGCGCTGCAGGTCCGGCGCAGTACAATACGGCGCAGGGCGCTGCGTACGATCTGGGCTCGAAACTGAGCCAACCCACAGACGGCGAGCTGACCCGCTCTCTTCCTCCGCAGTATGCGGACCGATTCCGGTGCACTGGACCCCTGGTCCGGCACATGTGGCGAAAGGGCGTTCGTGGCCGCGAGTTCTTCACCCAAGACTGATTCCGAGAGCCTCTCCGCGCGCACGCACGCGGCCGCGACCGCGACCCGGCGGGTGACGGCCACGGCCACGAAAACGGCCGCCAAGGCACCGCCAGCCAAGCCGTCGCTGAAGAGCGCCGCCAGGACCGTCAAGGCCGTCGCGAAGCCGGCGAAGCCAGCCGCCGCGGCCGGTAAGGTGGCCACGAAGCCCGCAGCCAAGCCTTCGGCGAGAACGCCGGCGCACGGCAAGCGTTCGGAGCCTCCCGTCAAGACACCAACCGCCAAGGTCGCAACGTCGGTCAAGGCCGAAGGTCCGGTCGAGGAGCCCCTGGTCCAGATCGTGGCAGACGACGACCCAGCCCTCAGTGCGGTCGTCGAAGCGGTCGAGGTCGAGATCGACGCCGAAGTCGACGACGACGCCGATTCCGCTGAGTTCACCTGGGACGAAGAGGAGGAGTCCGAGGCCCTTCGCCAGGCGCGCAAAGACGCCGAGATGACCGCCTCGGCCGATTCGGTACGCGCCTACCTCAAGCAGATCGGCAAAGTCGCCCTGCTGAACGCCGAGGAAGAGGTGGACCTCGCCAAACGCATCGAGGCGGGCCTTTACGGCGCTGAGCGGCTGCGCCAGCTCGAGGAATCGGGTGAGAAGCTGGCCATTCAGGCGCGACGGGATCTGCGCTGGATCGTGCGGGACGGAGAGCGCGCCAAGAACCACTTGCTCGAGGCCAACCTGCGGCTGGTGGTATCGCTGGCCAAGCGTTACACCGGCCGCGGCATGGCCTTCCTCGACCTGATACAGGAAGGCAACCTGGGCCTGATCCGGGCAGTCGAGAAGTTCGACTACACGAAGGGTTACAAGTTCTCGACCTACGCCACCTGGTGGATCCGGCAAGCCATCACCCGGGCGATGGCCGATCAGGCCCGCACGATCCGCATCCCGGTGCACATGGTCGAGGTCATCAACAAGCTCGGCCGCATCCAGCGCGAGCTGCTCCAGGACCTCGGCCGCGAGCCGACGCCCGAGGAGCTCGCCAAAGAGATGGACATCACGCCGGACAAGGTGCTGGAGATCCAGCAGTACGCCCGCGAGCCGATTTCGCTGGACCAGACGATCGGTGACGAGGGCGACAGCCAGCTCGGAGACTTCATCGAAGACAGTGAGGCCGTGGTTGCGGTCGACGCGGTGTCGTTCACGCTGCTGCAGGACCAGCTGCAGTCAGTGCTGCAGACCCTGTCCGAGCGGGAGGCGGGCGTGGTCAAGCTGCGGTTCGGGCTCACCGACGGCCAGCCGCGCACCCTGGACGAGATCGGCCAGGTCTACGGAGTCACTCGCGAACGCATCCGCCAGATCGAGTCGAAGACCATGTCGAAGCTGCGCCATCCGTCACGGTCGCAAGTCCTGCGTGACTACCTCGACTGAGCGAGGCCGGATGCGCGAGCTTGCTTGCGCATTTGTGCCGAGCGAGGGAGAGGTCGGAGGCGGCGCAGCCGCCGAACACCTCGACTGAGTTCGATCTTCAGGAAATCGACAGGGCTCATGCTTTCGGGTCGATGCGCCTGGCTTAACGCCGGACTGCTGCCGAGGCCCTGAACCAGCTCAGCGTTCGTCCAGATCCGCGGTTGGCGGCGTTTCGGCCAACCTGTTCGTCTCGTCCTGGATACTGGCCGACAGTTCCCGCAGCCGGGGCTCGTACTGTCGCGCGTGGTGCGCGCAGAAGAACAGCTGTGAGCCGGATTCCATGGTGACCCGGACATAGGCCTGGGCACCGCAGCGGTCACACCGGTCAATGGCGACGAGCGGACGGGAAATCAGTGTGGTGGGCACGGCACCCCTTCCTCGATCGTCGTCGGGTACGTCCATTCCCAAGTAGCAACCTGCCAGATGGCCGTGACATGCCCGGCAGCCATCGGTTACGAGTGCATTTCGCGGTGAGCGAACGGGCGCTGCCCTCAACGTGCGACCGGAAGCGAGACGGTGGCCGTCAGCCCGCCACCGGGCGTGTCGTCGAGCGTGATCGACCCGCGCATCGCCTCGACGAATCCCCGGGCAATGGCCAGGCCCAGTCCGACGCCGCCACCGTTGCTCGTGACGTGGTCGTCTCGGCGCTGGAACGGCGCGAACACCGCCTCCCGGTCCGCGGAGGCAATTCCCGGCCCGCCGTCGATGACGCGCAGCTCGACGACGTCGCCGTGCGTGCTTCCAGCGACCCGCACCCCTTGCCCCTGTGGGGCATAGCGCAGCGCATTTTCGACGAGATTCGCCACCACCCGTTCGAGCAAGCCCGGGTCAGCGAGCACCGCGGGCAGCGTCTCCGGTATCTCCACGTCGACCGTCCGGCCCGGGTCGTCGTGCCGTACCTGGTCCAGCGCGCGGCCGGCCACGTCGTCGAGCCCGACCGGTCGTGCCGACACCGAGAGCACCCCTGCCTGCAGCCGCGACAAGTCGAGCAAGTTGGTAACCAGAGCGGTGAGCCGGTCCAGTGCGCCGTCCGCGCTCGCGAGCAGCTCCCGGCGGTCGGCTTCGCTCCACTCGACGTCCGGGCTACGCAGGCTCGACACCGCGGCCTTGGCCGACGCGATCGGGGTGCGCAGGTCGTGGCTGACGGCGTTGAGCAGCGCGGTCCGCAGCCGGTCGACCTCGGCGACTGAGGCCGCCGCGTCCGCGGCTTCGGCGAGGCGCCGCTGCTCGAACGCGACGGCGACGTGAGCGGCGAACGCCGTGAGTACTCGCTGATCCTCGGCCCCGAGCACCCGGCCGCCGAGCACCAGAATCAGATCGTCGCCGACGGGCGCCTCGCTCTCGCCGTCCTCCGGCCGTAGACACGGATCGGCGCCGACACTCTCCACGCGCGTCCACGTGCCCCGCAGCCCGCCCACGCCGCTGCTGGCCGGCGCGACGCTCTCCCGGCGCAGCAAGGCGACGCTGCGTACCGCGAAGGTCTCTTGCACGCGCTGCAACAGCGCGGGCAGCGCCTGCTCCCCGCGCAACACGCTGCCGGCCAGTGTCAACAGCGTCTCGGCCTCGGCGTTGGACCGGGCCGCCTCCGAGCTGCGCCGCGCGGACAGGTCGACCACCCGCGAGACCAACACCGCTATCACCACGAACACGATCAGCGCAAGAACGTTCTCAGGCTTCGCAATCGTCCACTGGTGCAGCGGCGGGACGAAGTACCAATTCAGGACCAAGCTTGCCGCGACCGCGGTGATCAGCGCCGGCCAGAACCCGCCGAGCAGGCTGACGATGACCACGACGAGCAGGAACAGCAACAGATCGCTCCCGAGCGCAAGGCTGGATCGGGTCGCCGCGCAGATCGGGACCAGGATCGAGATCAGCAGCGCCGCAACGATCAGGCCGAGCAGCTGACGGCGGCGCGTGACGCCGCCCGCGATCCTCGGCAGCACGCGCCCCTTGCCCACGTACTCGTGGGTGACGACATGCACGTCGATCGACCCGGACCGGCGAGTGATCGTCATCCCGGTGCCCGGGCCGGTGAGTGCGGCGACCACCGCATTGCGACGGCTCGCGCCGATGACGATCTGGGTGGCGTTCTTGGCGCGGGCGAACTCGAGCACCGACTCGGCGACGTCGTCGCCGATCACCGAGTGGTAGCTGCCGCCCAGCGACTCGACGAGCAGCCGCTGCTGGTCCAGCGCCGCGACGCTCGACCCGGCCAGCCCGTCGCTGCGCGCGATGTGCACGGCCAGCAGCTCCCCGCCGGTGGCTCGGGCGGCGATCCGGGCGGCCCGCCGGACCAGGACGTCACCCTCCGGGCCGCCGGTGAGCGCGACGACGACGCGTTCGCGGGTCTCCCAGGTGGCCGCGATGCCGTGCTGCTCGCGATAGCGCTGCAGCCCCTCCTCGACGCTGTCGGCCAGCCACAGCAGGGCCAGCTCACGCAGCGCGGTCAGGTTGCCCGGGCGGAAGTAGTTGGACAGTGCCGCGTCGACCTTTTCGGGTGCGTAGATGTTGCCGTGTGCCATCCGTCGCCGCAGCGCCTCGGGGGTCATGTCGACCAGCTCGACCTGCTCGGCCGCACGCACCACGGAGTCAGGAACGGTCTCCCGCTGCGGGACACCGGTGATGGCCTGGACCACGTCGTTCAGCGACTCGAGGTGCTGGATGTTCACGGTGCTGATCACGGTGATCCCCGCCTCGAGCAGCCGCTCGATGTCCTGCCACCGCTTCGGGTGCTGCGAACCGGGCACGTTCGTGTGCGCCAGCTCGTCGACCAGCGCCACCTGGGGATGCCGGTCCAGTACGGCCTGCAGATCCATCTCACCGAACCTTGCGCCGCGGTAGGTGATCTCACGGCGTGGGACGACCTCGAGCCCGCTGATCCGCTCCGCGGTATGCACCCGATCGTGAGTCTCGACGAACGCCACCACGACATCGGTACCACGCGATGCCCGCCGGTGCCCTTCGTCGAGCATCGCGTACGTCTTGCCCACCCCGGGCGCCGCGCCGAGATACACGCGTAGCGTGCCGCGATCCGCCATGGCCGCCTCCCGTCCCCGACGCTACTTCGTGTACGGGTACCGCGCGTCCAGCGCCAAGTTCAGCTGCAGGACGTTCACCCGCGGCTCACCGAGGAAGCCGAGATCACGGCCAGCCTGGTACTTGCTGACCAGCGCCGCGACCTGTCCGACGGTGATACCGCGGGCCTTCGCCACGCGAGGCTCCTGCAGCCGCGCGTACGCCGGGCTGATCTCCGGATCCAGGCCCGAGCCGGACGCGGTGACCGCATCGGCGGGAACCAGCGGGTGGGTGGGCGCGTCGCCGCGGATGGGCACGATCTGACCCTTGCTGTAGTCCTCGCCGAACTTGGCGAGCTCGACGGGGACGCCGTGGTAGCTGGTGAGGAACGGCTTGGCGGGCGCGGTCTGGTTGATGCTGACCACCCGGGTGATGGTGCCGTGGTAGCCGGGACCGGACCAGAACACCGCCAGCACCGCGCCGACCCCGTCCGGGGTGCAGAACGGGCGGGCGCCGTCGACGCCTTCCAGCTGTCCGATGGCCAGGCTGCGCGAGCACACCTGGGTGAGCAGGCTCTGTTTCCCGGTGTCGGTCTTGTCGGCCGGGTTGGGCAGCGTGTCGACGATCGACTCGGGACCGAGGTTGCTGGCGCTTGACGCGGTCGGGTCATACCCGTCGCCGGCCGCGGACGGCCGGGACTGGAAGTACTGCACGAGCGCGTTGCCCTTGTCGTCGGTGAACGACTGGCCGATGATCTTCGAGCCGACGACCTTGCCCGCCTGGCTGATCTGCGACCCGTCGGCGCGGCTCTTCAGGCCGGGGATCTGGGCGATGCCGGTGATCAGCAGCGGGTAGCCCACGCCGACGATCACGGTCAGGACGAGCAGCATGCGCAGCGACGCGCTGAGCTGGCGCAGCAGATTGGCAAAAGCACGCATGCGGGTCACCGGATCCCGGGGAGGAATTGGATGATCACGTCGATGAGCTTGATACCGAGGAACGGCAACACGATGCCGCCCAGGCCGTAGATCCAGATGTTGCGGCGCAGCATGGCGGTGGCGCTCGACGGCCGGTAACGCACGCCGCGCAACGCCAACGGGATCAGCGCGACGATGATCAGCGCGTTGAAGATCACCGCCGACAGGATCGCCGACTCGGGCGAGTGCAGCCGCATGATGTTCAGCTTGTCCAACCCCGGGTACACGGCGGCGAACATCGCCGGGATGATCGCGAAGTACTTCGCTACGTCGTTGGCGATGGAGAACGTGGTGAGCGCGCCACGGGTGATCAGCAGCTGCTTGCCAATCTCGACGATCTCGATCAGCTTGGTCGGGTCGGAGTCGAGGTCGACCATGTTGCCGGCCTCCTTCGCCGCCGACGTGCCGGTGTTCATCGCCACGCCGACGTCCGCCTGAGCAAGCGCCGGCGCGTCGTTGGTGCCGTCGCCGGTCATCGCGACCAGCTTGCCGCCCTGCTGCTCACGCTTGATCAGCGCCATCTTGTCCTCGGGCTTCGCCTCGGCGAGGAAGTCGTCTACCCCGGCCTCGTCGCGATCGCCCGTGCGGTCAGGGGATTGTCGCCGGTGATCATCACGGTGCGGATGCCCATCCGACGCAGCTCGTCGAACCGCTGGGACATGCCCTCCTTCACGATGTCCTTGAGGTGGATGACACCGAGCACGGTCGGTGGGCCGCCGTCGACCCGCTCGGCGACCACCAGGGGCGTCCCACCGCCGGCGCTGATCCCGTCGACCAGTTCTGCAGTGCGCGCGGGGACGGTCCCGCCGTTCTCGCGTACCCAGGCGGTCACCGCGCCGGCGGCGCCCTTGCGGACCTGCCGGGCGGGGAGGCCGTCGACCGCGGAAAGGTCCACGCCGCTCATCCGGGTCTGCGCGGTAAACGCCACGAACGTGGCGTGCGTCAACTCCCCGGTGGCACGCTCGCGCAGCCCGTAGCGGGTCTTGGCCAGCACCACCACCGAGCGCCCCTCCGGCGTCTCGTCAGCCAGCGACGACAGCTGCGCCGCGCTCGCGAGATCATCGATCAGCGTGTCGCCGACCGGCATGAAGTCGGTCGCCTCCCGGTTGCCCAGGGTGATTGTGCCGGTCTTGTCGAGCAGCAGCGTGTCGACGTCGCCCGCCGCCTCGACCGCCCGGCCACTCATGGCGAGCACGTTGCGCTGCACCAGCCGATCCATGCCCGCGATGCCGATCGCCGACAGCAACGCGCCGATCGTCGTCGGGATCAGGCAGACCAGCAGCGACACCATCACGATGCCGGTGATGCCGTTGGCGTCCAACGCCGCGGTGTTGGGGATACCCGACTGGTTGGCCTTGGCGAAGATGGCCAGCGGCTGCAGGGTCACCGTGGCGAGCAGAAAGATGATCGTCAACGAGGCCAGCAGGATGTTCAACGCGATCTCGTTCGGGGTCTTCTGCCGACGCGCGCCCTCGACCAGCGCGATCATCCGGTCGATGAAGCTCTCCCCCGGCTGCTGGGTGATCTGGACGACGATCCGGTCCGACAGCACCCGGGTACCGCCGGTCACCGAACTGCGGTCCCCGCCGCTCTCCCGGATCACCGGCGCGCTCTCCCCGGTGATCGCGCTCTCGTCCACGCTCGCGATGCCGTCGATCACGTCGCCGTCGCCCGGGATGACGTCGCCCGCCTCGCACACCACCCGGTCACCCTGCCGCAGCAGCGGCGCCGGCACCGACTCCACCGCACCGGTGAACTCGTCCGGATCGACCAGGCGGCGGGCGATCGTGTCGGTCTTCGCCCGCCGCAGCGCATCGGCCTGCGCCTTGCCGCGCCCCTCCGCCACCGCCTCGGCCAGGTTGGCGAACAGCACGGTGAGCCACAGCCACACGACGATCAGCCAGGCGAACACGCTCGGTTGGACCGCGGCGATCACCGTCGTGAATACCGCGCCGACCTCGACGATGAACATCACCGGGTTCTTGTACAGTGTCGCCGGGTCCAGCTTGCGCAGCGCGTCCGGCAACGAGGTCCACAGCATCCGCGGGTCCAGCAGCCCGGCCTGCACCCGGTGCGGGCTCACCGGCCGATACGGCTGCCCGGTCGGGTCTTGAGCATGGCGGTCATCAGTGCAGCCCCTCCGCGAGCGGACCGAGTGCCAGTGCCGGGAAGTAGGTCAGCGCGACCACGATCAACGTGACGCCGGTCAACATGCCGACGAACAGCAGCCGGTGCGTCGGCAACGTGCCCTCCGACGCGGGCGTCGGCTTCTGCCGGGCCAGCGACCCGGCCAGGCCCAGCACGAACACCATCGGCAGGAACCGGCCGAACAGCATGGCCAGGCCGAGCGCCGTGTCGTACCAGGCCGTGTTCACGGAGATGCCGGCGAACGCGCTGCCGTTGTTGTTCCCCGCCGAGGTGAACGCGTACAGCACTTCGGAGAATCCGTGCGCGCCGCTATTCAGCATCCCGGCCCGCTGACCGGGAACGCCATCGCGAGCGCGGTTCCGACGAGCACGATCGCGGCGTTGTCAGCAGGTACAGCGACGCGAACTTCACCTCCCGGCCCCCGAGCTTCTTGCCGAGGTACTCGGGTGTTCGCCCGACCATCAGCCCGGCCACGAACACCGTGATCACCGCGAGGACCAACATCCCGTAGAGGCCGGAACCGGTTCCGCCGGGCGCGACCTCCCCGAGCATCATGTTCAGCAGGAGCGTGCCGCCGCCGAGGCTGGTGTACGAGTCGTGGAAGCTGTCCACCGCGCCGGTCGACGTCAGCGTCGTCGCCGTGGCGAACACCGCCGAGTCCGGCACACCGAACCTGGTCTCCGTGCCCTCCGTCGCCGCGCCCACCGCGGTCGGCACCGTGCCGTGGTGCGCCCTCTGAGAAGCGAGGATCGAGGCCGACGATCAGGATCGCAACGACGCCATCACGGCGGCGATCGCGTAACCCTGCCGCTTGTCACCGACGATCTTGCCGAACGTGCGCGGCAGCGAGAACGAGATGCACAGAGCAGGAAGATCTCCAGCCAGTTCGTCCACGGCGTGGGGTTCTCGAACGGGAGCGAGGAGTTCGCGTTGAAGGTGCCGCCGCCGTTGGTGCCGAGTTCCTTGATCGCCTCTTGGCTGGCCCCCGGGCCCCCGTGGTCTGGGTCCCACCGGCGATCGTGTGGATCGTCTGGTAGTGGTGGAAGTTCTCGATCATCCCCGCGCCGACGAACACGATCGCGAACACGACGAGATCGGCAGCAGGATGCGCAGGCAGATCCGGGTCAGGTCGACCCAGAAGTTGCCCAGCCGGTCCTGCGGTGGCGGGCAAAGCCGCGCACCAGCGCGATCGCCACCGCGATACCCACCGCCGCCGACACGAAGTTCTGCACCGCCAGGCCCGCCATCTGCACGACGTAGCCCAGCGCGTTCTCACCCGAGTACGACTGCCAGTTGGTGTTGGTCACGAAACTCGCCGCGTTTCCACGCCTGGTGGTCCACATCTTCGGCACGTCGTACGGGGGCCGAAGTTCTGCTGGATGCGCAGGAACCCGTACAGGAACAGCACCGAC
>CAWIUB010000012.1:0-58028 GCA_963839175.1 uncultured Actinomycetota bacterium | reverse complement strand
CCGACCACGGGTTGTGCGCCAACTCCGCGGCGAGGAACCGGGCCAGGTTGAGGCAGCGGTCCGCGTCCCCGGCCAGCGACAGCGCGGCGATCCGCTCCAGATCCAGCAGCCACTGCTCCCCGGCCGCGGTGTATCCGACCGAGGCCAGGGTGGGGAACGGCGCGAAGTGGAATTCGCGCCGGGCCGGGTCATACGGCAGCCGATCCTCGCGGCGCACCGACCATCGCAGGCCGTCCTCGCTCACCGTCCACGGCGGCGGGGCGTCCTGCGCGGCCGGGCCGGTCAGGATCAGGTCGAGGGACTCGGCGCTCAGGCAGGCGGCGATCACGTCGGGCAGCTGCGCCCCCGGGCACGCTGGCGCAACGCCTGCGCCAGGCTGCGCAGTGCCTCATCCAGCCACCTCACGTAGGCCATACTGGTTTCGGCCGCGGCCAGCAGCGTCCGCTCTACGCGTACCTGCTCTGGCGGGGTCGCGCTGATCGTGCGGCCCGGGTGGCGCCACCGGAAGCCGCGCCGTCGGTAGCGGATCAACGCGGCCACCGATACTCCGGCCAGCAGCACCCCGGCGCCGGCCTTGAACGCCACCATGGGCAACTCCGAGGCCTGGTCCGTCCTGGTCTGCCGCCGCGCGGCTGGCGCCACGCTGCCGCGCTGCGCCGCCACCGTGGGGGTCGCAGCCGTGCCCACTGCCGGCGCGTTGGTCGGGTGGGATGGCGCGGGCGGGCGAGTGGCCGGCTGCTGCCTGGCCGGAGCCGCTCGGGGCGGCGTGGGTGGTCTGTGCTCGGGCGGTGCCGGGTGGCCGGTGGGTGGGATGGTGTTAGCCGGGTCGGCGGCGACCGGTCCTGGCACGACGATGTCCAGCTTCCAGCCGGGCAGGATCAGGTTCGGATCGGTGAACCGTGCCCCGCCGGGTTCGACCCGGTCCTTGTTCGCCTGCCAGCTGGGCTGCCAATCGGCTACGCCGTGCGCCGCGGCGTCCCCGGACAGCGTGTCACCTGCCCCGACCGTGACCTCCACCTCGTGCTCGGTCGTGGACACGGGTGTCGCGTCGGCAGGGGCGCGGCCGGGGATGAGGACGGTCCAGCCAGGTCTGAGCAGGCCCGGGCTGGTCAGCACGGACCCGTCGGGTTGCTGCCGGCCCTGGTTGAGATGCCACAGGGTGGGCCAGTGCTGCCCGCCGCCGCACCAGGCCTCGGCCATGTCCCAGTAGGTGTCGGGCCCGCTGCCGTCGGCGGGAACCCGGTACACCCATGTCGGACTAGCCGGGGCAGCACGGGCCGTCGCCGTAGGGTGCGCCGGACCGCCCGCCGGCGGCGGGTCCGATCACCGCGACCGGGGCGGCCGGCAGCCGCGGCGGCACGGCCAGGCTGGCGACCGGGCGGGCGTGCACCGAGGGCGCGGCACCCACCATGCCCGCCGCGGTCCCCCACAGCAACGCCGCAACGATCAGCGCCCGGGCAAACTGCTGCTGCGCCGGAAACACCAGCGGCACCCGGCGCACCGGGGCACGGCGGGCGACCGCGACCACCTCGACCGCCACCGAGACGGTGAACTGGGCCCAGGCGACCCAGACGATGACCGCCAGCACCGCGATCCACACCTGGTCGGTGATGTCGCCGGCGCGCAGCGCCGGCCACACGCCAAGCGGGTTCCCGATTGTCGCGGACAACAGCGCCGGGACACCGGCGATGACCGCGGCCAGCACCGCCCACGCCGCCAGCGCTCGAATCGTGCGCATCACGCTCACGCCCCGACCCTTGTCGTGCCGGCCAGCGGCGTCGCCGAGGCCGTCGCGCTGCCGGACAGCTCAGTGAGTCCGATCGCCGACAGCACCTTGGTGCGCTGATGAACCGTGACATGCACCGTGACCACCTGCCCCTGTACCGCCACGGTGCCCGACACCCCGCCCACGGACAACACCCGGTCCGCGGCGGCGGCCGCTGCGGCGGGGTCGGCCGTCAACGATCCCGGCAGCTCGGTGTGCAGCGCGACCGGGCTCAACGCGTCCGCGCCGGCCCGCGCGGCCTGCTGGGCCACGTCCGCGGCGCGTTCCCGCGCGGCGATCTGGTTGCCGCCGTCCACCAGCAGTCCAGCGAAGGCCATCAGCCCGAGGATGGTGGCGGCCAGCCACAGCGCCACCCAGCCGCCGTCGTCCGCCGCCGTCCTGGGAATCCGAGCGACCCAGCGCAGAATCCGGCGATGGCCGAGCCGCAGCCGGATCATGACCCACCCCCGGCATACTGCCGCAGCTTCTCCAACGGGGACACCGAGGTCGCCGTCATGGTCAACGCACCGGGGAACCCGACGACCATCACCTGCGACAAGTCCGCGGTACACCGCACGGTGACCGACACCTGGCCGCCGGGATAGAACGCGCCGGTGTCCACGCTGGTGGTGAACGATCGGCAACTGATCCCGGCCTGCGCCAGGGTGTCGTTCGCCTCCTGCCGGGCGGCGGCATCGGCCGTTGCCGGCGAGCTGCTCAACGACGCGGCCCGTGCCGCGGCCGCGGCCGCCTGCGCGACCAGTTGCCGGCCGTGCGTGATTCGACCCAGCCCGACCACCAGCAGAATCAGCAGCACCAGCACCGGAAGCACGAACGCCAGCTCCAACGCCGCGAAGCCCCCGTCGCCGCTCGGCCACCGGCGACGACGCCTGAGCTGGATTGTGGTCATGGTGCGACGAACTGCTCGGTGCTGCCGGTGGCGGTGCTGGTGACGTGCCAGTGCGCCAGCGGCAGGGCCGATTCGACCGGGGCGGTGACGGTCACCGTGACGGTGGTCGCCGAGCGGGACACCTGGACCTGGGCGCCGGGCAGGATGTGCGCCGCGACGGCCTGGATGTACTGCTGGCCCGCGGCTTCCCCTTCTCCAGCGGTCGCCTGGTAACCCCGCGCGACCCGCAATGCGTCCCGGGCCGCGGCCTGGGCGACGTTGCGCCCGTGCCACAACAGCACGAACTGGATGACCAGCATGGTGAACAGCAGGAGGACCGGCAGCACGACGACGGCCTCCAGCGTGGCGAAGCCGGAGTCCGGGTGGCGCAGTTTCGCGTGGTGTCGCCGGGCGCGCCGTGCGCTGCGCACTCGAACGCTCGGCATTCCTACGGCGTCTGCAGGTGTGCGGCGCCGTTGTTGGCTTTCGCCTTGTAGATCAGCGTCACGGCGATCGCGACCGCGACCACGCCGACCGCGATGCCCATCCATTCCAGGGTGCTGAACCCGGCGTCGTCGCCCTCCTCTCGGACCAGGTTGAGGCGGGCGCGAACCCACGCGAGCAGGACGGTGAACTCAGGGATCATGACGGTCCTCCTTGGTCGGCGAGTGATCACACAATGCGCAGTAGTAGCCAGACGAGCAGCAATCCCACGACGACGAGCGCCACGATGCACGCCACGAGCTGGTCGGTCGTGAGGTAACCGTCCCACCGGCCCCGCCGCTCGAATGGACGGTTCTGGTCGGCTGCTGTGTGGTGGTCGGCCACGTGCCCTCCCTTCATGGGTTCCCTGCCACCGGTCAGACTTTGATGGAGACGATGGCCGGGTAGAGCAGGAACAGCGCGAAGCCGGCGGCGATCAGCAGCTGCGCGAGGCGCATCGACTGGGTGCGTTCATCGGCGCGGCCTTGTTCGGCGGCGAGCCGGGCTCGGCGCATCGACGCCGCCCGTGCGGACAGCGTCTGGCGAACCTGCGCCCCGTCGTCGGAGACGTTTTTGATCAGCGCGGCGAGATCCTGCAAGTCCTTGACCCCGATGCGCTGGCCGAGTTGGCCGAGGGCGTCCCAGCTGTCCTGGCCGGACAGCCGGGCGCGCAGCAACGTGTCGCGGACCAGCATCATCGACCAGGTGCCGCCGCGGGACGCGGCCTGCGGCACCGCCGCTTCCGGCGCCGCGTACCCGGCCATCTCCAACGCCACCAGCTCAAGGAACACCGACAGGTCCTCGGTGAACTGCGCGCGGCGGCGCCGGGCCTCTTTGCGGACATCACCGTCGGGGGTGAAGAAGAACGCAACACCGAGCACCGCCGCGGCCAGCACCGTGCTCCCCGGCGGGAAGCTGAAGCCCAGGCCGTACTGCAAGTACCCGCCGAGCAGGATACCGGCCAGGAACGTGCCGGCGCCGAGCAGAATCTTGCGGCCGATGAACGCGTCGAAACCGCGGCCGGTGAGCATCAGGTCCGCCCGTAGACCGGCGAACCGGATGCCGTGCCGGGTGAACTGCCCGGCGGCCCACGCGCCGAGCCGCACCTCCCCGGACTGAGCGTCTGACCCGGCAGCGACGTCAACCGCAAAGCTGCCGGCGCGCTGCAACGCGTCGAAGCGCCCCAGCTCCGTCAACGCGCTGCGCCGTGGCGGCACCAGCAGCACCACCAGCCCGAAGATCACCGCGCCGAGCGCGGCGCCGATCAGCGTCAGCACGATCACGGCGCGGGCTCCCACTCGACCGCGGGGCGTCCCGCGGGATGACCGCCCGCGGTCAGCGCCGCCACCACCGCCGCGTCCACCGCGCCCAGCCCCTCCGCGCTCGTGGGCAGGAACGGCCGGGCGGGGCGGCTGGCTGCCAGCCGCCGAATCCACAAGAACGCGGCACCGAACAGTCCCAGCACGATGACGAGTACCAGCTGCCCGGTCACCGTGCGGTACGGGTCGGTGTAGGCGCCGCCCACCAGCAGCAGGAACACCGCCATGATCACCACGAGCAGCAGCATCAGCCGGACCGCGCGCCTGTCGGCGGCCCGGCCGGCGAAGATCTGCCGCCGCTGATCCAGCTCCTCCCGGCCGGCCACCGCCAACCCGGTCAACACCTGGGCCAGCCCGTCGCCGCGGCGGCGCACATTGTTCAGCAACGCGGCGATGATCAGATCAGCGTCGTGGTCCAGCTGCGCGGCCAGATCCGGCAAGGCATCCTCCAGCGGCACCCGGGTCCGCAGCTGCCCGGCCAGCCGCAGCATGGCCGGCCGGATCGCCGGCGCCGCGTTCTCGGCGGTGGCCGGGATGGCGTGCTCCAACCCGTTGCTGGGTGTCACCGTGTCCCGCAACGCCTCCGTCCACGTCACCACCGCCTCCAGACGGTTGATCTGCCGCTGCTCGGCCTTCGACCCGCCGGTCAGCGCCGGCCAGAACACCGCCGCGGCCGTGACCCCGGCGGCCGCAACCGGCCACCGCGTCGCCGAATACACCGCCAGGCCGGCAAGCACCCCGGCGGCCAGCGCGCAGCAACGTCCACTGCGACAGATGCTGCTGGTCGATCCACTGCCGCGCTCGGCTCGGCGGCCGGGTCGGGTCGACCACCGTACCCCGCACCGCCACCGCCAAACACACCACCGCGGCGGCGAACGCCGCCGCCAGCAACGCGGCGATGAGCACGTGACAGGTCAGGCATCGGTCACCACCGCCGGTCCGGCGTGGGCACGCTCCACTGCGCGATCCGGTCCCGCCAGCCGGTCGCGCCCAACCGGCGCGCCCGGTCGCTGCTGATCGCCGTCTCCTCGGCGCGCACCGCCCGCCCGTCGATCGGGGACGGGACGAAGATCGGACTGCGGGCGACGCGGCCGTCGGTGAACCCGCTGACCTCCAGCACCTCGCGTGACGCACGCGGCGGCCGCCCAGCAGCGGGTTCTTCTCCACGAACACCACGAAGTCGATCGCGCCGGCGATCAGCGAGTGCGCCACCTCGAATTCGAGGCCCTCGTACTGCTCGGCGTAGGTGGCGATCCGGTTGAACACCTCCTCGGCATCGCGGGCATGGATCGTCGACAGTGATCCATCGTTGCCTTGGGCCATCGCAGACAGCATCTCGACGACCTCCGGACCCAGCACCTCGCCGACGATGACCCGGCCCGGGTTCATGCCGCCGCGTGCGGCGCACCAGCGCCGCGATGCTCATCCCGCCGCGGCCTTCGGCGTCGGGCAGCACCTCCTCCATCTCCCGCACGTCCGCGTGCAGCTCCGGGTGCCGGCCCAGACCCAGCTCCAGCGCCCGTTCCACGGTGATCAGCCGCTCCATGCGGGTCGCAGCAGTTGATCAACGCGCGGAGCAGGGTGGTCTTCCCGGCGTCGGTCGCGCCGCCGATGACCACGTTGCAGCGGGCCCGCACCGCGGCGTACAGGAAGTCCGCCAGCTCCTCGCTGACCGTGCCCAGGCTGACCAGGTCCGGCAGCGGCTCTCCGCCAGCTCGCGGCCGGCGAGGCCAGGTCCGGGCGCAGGAACATCTGCGGGTACCGGTTGCGGCGGATACACACCGACGGCGCCTCGGTCGCCGACCATCACCGCCGACAGCCGCGACCCGTCCTGCAGCCGCACGTCCAGCTCCGGGGTCGCCGGGGTGAACGGGCGGGCGTTCATCCCGGCATACGCAGCCCAGGTTCTGCACGATGCTGACCAGGTCGCTCGTTGGTGGCCGCGATCGGCGCGCCACCGCATCTTGCCGCCGCCCGCGTAGGTCACCCACACCTCGTCGCAGCCGTTGATGTCGATGTTCTCCACCGTCCGGGTCCTCCAGCAGCTCCTGCAGCTCCCCGGCGCCGTAGATCGCCGCGAACACCGCCGCCCGCAGCCGGGTGTCGAACTCCGGCGGCGGGCAGCTCCTTCCCGCAGCCAGCCGCTGCCTGCATGTGCCGGCCGACCACCTGCTTGATGAACGCTGGGCGCCGCTGCTGCTCATCGGCGTTGCGCGCTCCGGCTCGCCGCGCGGCCGACAGCTGCGCCGGTCCGCCATCTGCAGATCGGCGACCTCGCCCTGCAGCCGCCGCACCAGCTGGTAATCGAGCACCGCACAGTCGTCATGCCCGCTCCCTCTGGCGTCCGACAGATCCGGTGCCTGCCGCCGCGGCGGCAGCCGAGGCGAAGACGCCAGCGGTAACTCACCCTCAGGCCGCGCCCAGGCCTCCACCGTCGCGGCCACCTCGCGCGCCGACCGCATCAGCGGGGCGCTGTCCAGCCGCCGGCCCAAGTCGCCGGCGAGCAGCAGCGCGACACCGCGGGCAGTCCTCCGCCAGACACCCGGCCACCGGTACCGCCGTGGTCGCCGCCTCGAATCCAGCACCTGGCGGACCTCCGCCGCGGCCGTTTGCGATGGTGATCCGGCGCGACAGGCAGCACGGCGACCGGGCTGCGGCCGGCCGGCCCCTGCCCCAGGCTCGCCGCCAGATCCGCCGCCTGCGCCCGCAGCCGATACAAGCTGCCCGCAGTCATTCGGGTCACCAGCAACACCACCGACGCCGCCGCGGCCAGCGGGAACGCGGCATGCCCGCGCTGCACCCGACCCAGGTCCGCGATGACCGCCCCCGGCCACTCCTGCGCCCGCTCCGCCACCCGCGGCCACAACGACGCCGCCGGCGCCATCTCCTCCGCCGCCGGGCGGCTCTTCACCACCGGCACGCCAAGGCTCGACGCCTCCGCGTACGCCGCCACCCCCTCCGGCCGGCAGCTCTACCCGGGCATCCGCCGCCAGATCCAGCACCGAGCGGCGCGGCTGCAACGGCTCCCCCGCCGGGTCCCGCAGCCACAGCGCCAGGTCCCCGCCGGCCGGGTCCGCCTCCAGCAGCACCCGCGCGCCCGGCCACACCGTCGCCAGCGCCAGCGCCGCCGTCGTCGCGCCCGGCGAACCCTTATCCGCGCAGACCGCCACGATCACCGGCCGACCCCCGCAGCACTCAGCCACTCCGGCCGCGCCGCGATCACGGCGACACCCCCACCAACGCCACCAGGCCCTGACTGCTCGCCGCCGCCACCGCACTCATCGCCGACCGTCGGCACGAGCAACGTCACCACCGTGCCGCCCGGCTGCGACGGATCCGCGGCCGCACCGAACACCGTCGCCGCCGGCGTCAGCACCGTCGCCGAGGAGCCCGACTGACGACGCCCCGGCGGCCGTCGACACGGTGTCTTTCGCGGGCACCTGCAACACCGCCACCTTCCCGCCCGGCGACACACCCTCCGCCGGCAGCTGCCCCGGCTTCACCGCCACCCCGACGCGGACCCTGCCGGGCGGCAACGCGGCCGGCCGTGGTCTCCATCGACTGCTGCAGCAACGTGCCCGGCAGCAGATCCACCGTCGCCGTCCGGCCCACCAGCTCGTCCAGATACCGCCCGTCGATCGCCGCCACCGAACCGGCCACCTCCACCGTCGACAGGTCCGATCGGGTGATCACATGCCCCGCCGGGACGCGCTGCGTCACGACAACCACCGGGGACTTCGCGCCGGCCTTGCTGTACCAGTACGCGCCCGTCGCGGCCAAACCGACCACCAGCAACACCAGCAACGCGATATACGCCGGCCGCCGCTGCCGCGTCGGCACCGGCACACCCGGGCGAGACCGCAACGCCGGGCCCATGCCCATCCGCCGACACCGGCGCCGACACCGTCTCCGTCACGCAACCACCCCTCCCCTATCGGTCCGCCGACCGCGCCTCGCGGGCGCCGTCACCGGTTCATCGTCTGCACCTGCAACACCCTCAGCTGCCCCGACGTCGACGTCGACACCGCGTCCAACTGCCCCGCAGCGACCCCCGTCCCCACCCACGTGATCCGCCAGATCAATCGTCTCCGTCGCCGTGATCGGCGCCGGAGTCACCCGCGCATACTCATACGCGCACGCCCCGTCCGTCGGCGGCCCGTTCCCATCCGAGATCTCCCACGGCCGACCCGGACCCGGGCAGACGGCACTACCGCCATCCCCCGCGAGTACGTCAACGACACCGGCGTCGCCGTCACCGTCGCCGACACACCCCGCAACGACGCCGTCGCACGCAACGTCACCCACGTGCCCGGTTCGGTCCAATAGAACGTCGGCAGATTGACGTAGGTGAACGCAGTACCTACTGCCACAACAGCGACTCGCTCGGCGACCGGTGCCCCGACGGATGCGGGAACCGGATCGTCGCCAACGCCTGCTGCGCCAACACCGCCGGATTCGGCGGCGTGTACGGAACGCCCGCGCAGCCGATCGCCTGCAAGAACGCCTGCCACTCCGCCGCACCGTGCGGAGCTGCCGGATTGAACACCAGCGGGTTCTGCTCCGAACACATCAGATTGTGCTGCCACGCCGTGCACGCCGCAGCATCACCCGGCGGGCACGGTGTGCAGCCCTGCGTCGGATCAGTGTTATGACACACGCCATCCGACACACCGTCCGGGCCGCCACCGCCGCCAGGGCCAGTGCCTCCGGCCGCCGGTCCGCCGCCGGTACCTGGGCTGACGACGGAGACAGAGCAGGTGGGATCGAAATTGGTATTGCATCCACCACCGTCAGCCGCGGCGCGCGCAACCGATGCGCTGACGAAAATCCACAACAGTACGGCGAGCACGCCGACCAGGGCTGCGGCCAGGCGCCGACCGCCGTGCGGGTGTCAGCCGTGCACGTCTTGCTCCCGTCCACGGCAATCGTCGACTCCTTCCACTGCCCGCCGACCTGCTGCATGATCACCGCGCGCTTGTATGGCGGCAGCGGGGGCGTCGTCTTGGCCGGAAGGGCTTTGCCGGTAGCCACGACGTACTCCTCGAGCGGATCGGTCGCGGAGTTCGTCGGGCAGCTCGACAGCACGACGGACTCACCGGGATAGGCACTGACGACCTTCAGCCGCGGATCGGGTAAACCTCCGCGGTAGGCGAGCCCGCTCTGCTTCATCGCCACGAATCCACTGACCGTGTCGCGCAACGCCTGACCCGTCAGGTACTGGTTCAGCTTCGACAGATCAGCATGCGCAGGATCACGACCGATCGCGAACAGCAAGACGTACATCTGCATGTACCGATCGACCGCAACCTGCGCGGCCGGCACCACCGTCGGCGTGGGGATCGATGGCGGAACCCGAGATGACGGCGGATGCGTGGACGGCCGCACTGAGGCGCTTGGATCCGCAGTGGTCGGTGAGGCAGTGCGCGATGAGCCTGATGGTGCCGGCTTCACGGACTTCGCGTGAACGCCGCTGCTACCGCACGCGGCGACCGTCAGAGCAGAAGCCACCACAAGGCCCAGCGCTGCCAGACGCACCCGGCTCCGCGCGCGGGCGCCAGCGGCCACTGTGTCCCCGTCGGGACCACGCCGGTGCAATGGTGTGCACATTCGTGGCATGGCAACCTCCCGCCCCGCTGCCCGTGTACGTCGCCGCAGCCCTGCCATCCGTCGCGTCCGCAACCGCGGCCTCTGTCTGCTTGACCCAGCCCGTCCGCTGCGCGCCCGGCCAATAGTTCGATTGGACGAGTCTGCGGCGCCTCCTCTTGGCGCTTCAGGACTACACCAACGTTGTGACGGTTTGCCTACACAGTGCGACATCACTGCGTATAGTGACCGCCCTGCGACGCTCTGGCAAGGGCCCCGAGCGGTCCCGCACCGGTTGACCTGTGGCCCGGCACGGCCGTGCCAGCTTGACCCGTCGGATTGCCGCCCCACGATGCGATGGGGTAGACAGCCCGCTAAACGCGGGCAGTGCATACGGCGCCCGCCACAGCGACGACTCCAAAAAAGTAGACCCACGCGACTCCCCGTTGGCCAGTTGGCACGCCTGTGAGGCGCTCGCATTTTTCTGGCACAACGCCCCGGCGCGGATACTGACTATCCGCCCCACCAACGCGATGGACGCACGATCCCTCTCAAGACCAAGCCCCTCACGAAGTGAACGAACTGCCACGCCGCTGTAACCACACCCGATCCCGCGCGCGGGTCGCCTGTGAGATCGCGCTCCTGATCTTGAAGCTGCCGGTAGCCGACTTCAGGGCGATTATCTGTCTCTTTATCGATTCGTGACCATGGCGAGTAGCAGTGACTTCACATCTCCCGACCTTTCTTCGGCGGAAGTGGCAGTAACGGGCCCAGTTTCTTGCGTGTTCTCTATGAAGGGCCGAACAGCGCTCCCGGGACGAATCAGCGAGCCAGCGTAGATGTGGAACGTCGGGCACTGTGCAGTGACCAGAGCGATCCGGGCGAGTGCCGGCAGCGCAGGGAGCAATGTCCGGCTAGCTATGCCTCGGAGGACGCCGTGAACGAGAACCAACGGAGCAGGTCAGCACTCCTAGCCCATCCGGAGGCACCGCCGGAATCCAGGCGACCCTGCCGCAGGCTGGGCGGGAGCACGGCGCAGGAGACGACCCGCTGCTGCTCAGCGTCTGCCCGGGCATTGCGGACCGCCGAGCGCCGCCGAGTCACCCGCGACGCGCTTGCCTGTCCGCCTGACGACGAGGAACTCGATCATCTCGACCATGTATCCGACGGCAGAGTCCGCTGCGGCTCGCGAGACCCGCAGTATTGGATCCAGCCGTAGGACCCGACGTCAACATGTCCAGGCCAACCCGTGCATGGCAGACACAACGAATCACGCCTCACTTAAACGAGGTCGGCCCGCAGTCTGCTATCGAATCTCTACGGTCCCGTGCGACGTTCCGCATCGGACCGATACCACCAGAGACCTGCACGAGTGTGGTCCCGGAGTTCATCCCGCCCGAGAGTGAGACAGATTACCTGGCCGGGTGGGATCGCGGCCGGAAGGCGGCCGACGAAGGGCCTCTACCTGACGAGGTGGCCAGAGAGGTGGTACAGATCCTGGAGGCCGGCGAGGGCATCGTCCGAATCAAAGGCGCGAGGTGAGCGTGAGTCGCTCGGCGACCGACAGCCGGCCCGGCACGACATCGATCCGCTCGATAACCCGGCCGAGCAGTCGGCGCTTCTCCCCGCACCCGAGACGGGCCCACTTCAGAAGTAGGTCGTCGTGTGAGGAGACGGGGACATCGTCGAGCACCAAGCCGTCGAGCCGCGTCTCTAGGCTGTCGATGCGCCGCTGCACATCTGTGATCAGACCGACCAACACGCCGACCATCGCACCCTTGTATGCGCCGGTCCCCTGTTGCGCGATCAGTATGTCCCGCTCTGCGCGGGCCTCGTCGAGATCCGAGATGATCTGGCTCTGCGGAGTATGCCGGACCATGCTGGCGTGTTCGGCGCGAGCCCTGGCGAGCCGGTCGTCCGTCAGGTAAGCGAACAGCCATCCCTGGACGTACGCCTCAGCTCCGGCCGCCGGAAGGCTGCATCCAGCGGTGCAGGCCCCGGCACCCTTTACCCGGTTGGCGGTGCAGCGGTACACGTAAGTGGTGACCTTGCCGCCGTCAACCCGTCGATATGTCTTGTGAAATCCATAGAGTCGGTTCCGGCAAACGCAATACAGCAGCCCTGTCAAGAGCCATTCGTGCGAGCCCCACGGTTGACGAGTTTTCGACGTCGAACCCGCTTGCAGCACGCGTTGGAGACGCATCCACGTCAGCCGGTCACACACCGGCTGCTGGCTCATCACCGGCTCCCCAGCTGCGTCGCGGGCGATGTAGTCCAGCAGGTTGACCTTGATCCCGCGCTGGTGCTCGGGCACCTTTCGCATCCGATAGCCGATTATCCGCGGCGAGATCAGGGCCCGTCGGACGCTCTCCTCATACATGGGTGCGCCGGCCGCAGTTGTGATCCCGTAGCGATCCCGCCAGTGCCGCGACACCGTCATAAGGCTAGAGCCCGCTAGGACCATCGACACCGCATCCTGCAACGCGGGAAACTCCACTGGGTGCGGCGTCAACCGGACACCCGAGCGACCCAGTTCATCCACCTCCCGCGGGCCTGGCACCCACCCGAAAGGCCTAGTGCCGCCATGATGGAACCCCGCCTCCGCAGCATGAGCCTTCGCGGCGCGCTGCCGCTCGCTCATCGTGTCGGTCTCGACCTCGGCCAGCAGCGCCTTGATGCCTGTCACTAGCTTTGCCCCTGCTGTCGCCGTGTTCAGCTCCTCAGAGGCGTCCTGATGCGACACCAACTCCACATTCCGGCTCTGGCAATGCCCGATCCACTCAATACATCGCGCGGCGATCCGATTCGTGCGGTCCAGCTTCCAGAAGGCCACTGCTGTCACGGTCCCGGCGTCTATATCGCCGTTCAGCGCGCGCCACCCTCTCCTGCTGCGGCCGGCCGACGCGCTCGCGGAGTCATTGTCGACGTACTCGCCCATGATCGTCCAACGGCCGTCCGCTGCCAGCCTGCGGGTCAGGTCGATGCGTTGTCGCTCGATCGCGTCCTGGCGATCCTTGTGGTATTTCGACAAGCGCAGATATAGCCAGATCGGCTTCGTCCCTGGCAACAGAACCACTCCGTCGTACGAGCGGAACGCGGGATAGGACACCGATCGGACGGGCTTCCCCGGACGTCGCAGGAAGCGCTTCTCCTCACCAGTATCCGGATTGAGGACTACTTGCTCGACGTATCCATCCGCCAGAGGCACGGTTGTACTTTACCTCAGTCGACTCGTCTAGGAACAGCACTCCGTGATGCGCCAGGGAGATGGCTCCCGGGCTTGCCAGGCCGGAGCCGCCACCGATCAGCGCAGCCACCGACGCGGTGTGATGCGGTGCCTGAAATGGTGCGCGGCGCAGCAGCTGAGCGTGCACGGGCAAGACGCCGGCGACCGAGTGCACCGCGGTGACCTCGAGGGCGGCGGCTTCGTCCAGGGCGGGGAGCAGCCCGGGTAAGCGTTCGGCCAGCATGGTCTTGCCGGCCCCCGGTGGTCCGAGCAGCTGCAGATGGTGGCCGCCTGCCGCGGCGATCTCCAGCGCCCGCTTCGCCGTGCCCTGGCCCGCGACGTCGGCCAGGTCGAGCCCGTCTGGTTCCGGCGTGCCGGCCGGGGCCGATGCCGCCGGTGGGGGCATCGGCAATTCGCCGCGCAGCCAGCCCAGCACCTGGGCAAGGTCCGTCGCCGCGCGCACATCGACCCCGCTGACAACGGCCGCCTCTGCCTGGTTGGCCGCAGCGACGATCACTCGACGGACCCCGGATCGTCGGGTCGCCAGGACTGCGGGTAGCACGCCGCGGACCGGACGCAGCCGACCATCAAGCCCCAGCTCGGCGATCCACACCGCCTCGGCGATCGACTCGCCGGGAATCTCACCGGCAGCTGCAAGTACCGCCAGCGCCATGGCGAGATCGAACCGCGAGCCCACTTTACGGACGTCCGCGGGCAGCAACGCCACGGTGATCCGGCGGTTCGGCCACGGTGCACCCGAATTGAGCACAGCCGCGCGGATGCGATCGCGGGCCTCGACGACGGACACGTCGGCGAGTCCGGTGAAGGACAAGCCCGGCAAGCCGGCTGACAGATCCGCCTCGACCTCGACCACATCGCCGCTTACCCCGCGCAGAGCGATGCCGAGCGTGCGGGCGATTGTCACTTAGAACGCCGCCCGCACATGCCGCACGGTCGCCGCGCCAATGCGCTGACGCACCACGCTCACCACGTCGAACCGCAGCTCGGGCCAGAACGACGGCGCTGCCAGGGCGCGCTGCTCGGCGAGCCAGCACAGCGCCAGCGCCCGCAGTTGCGCCGCCTTACGGCCGGCCACCGCCTCGGCCGGATCGCCGAACGCGAGTGACGACCGTGTCTTGACCTCGCAGAAGACCAGAACGTCGCCCTCGCGGGCCACGATATCGAGCTCGCCGTCGCGGCAGCGCCAATTGCGCGCCAGCACAATCAGGCCCGAGTCGGCCAGATACCGGGCGGCTACCTGCTCGCCGTACTGGCCAACGGCGTCCTTGGCTCGCATGGCACCGAGCCTGTCGGATATCGGACTTGCCTGGTGGGGCTCAGGCCAGGCTGTGGACGAGGCCGGGTTCTGTGGACGACCGATTTGACACGAGCGCGAATGCGCTCAGCCGCCGAAGCCGCCTTTGCCGTCGGGCAGCTCCAGCTCGGGCTTGTCGAGCTCCTCGATGTTGACGTCCTTAAACGTCAGCACCCGAACCGTCTTGACGAAGCGAGCCGGACGGTACATGTCCCACACCCAGGCGTCGCGCATCGTCAGCTCGAAGTACACCTCGCCGTCAGCGCTGCGTGGCTTGAGGTCGACGTCATTCGTCAGGTAGAAGCGACGCTCGGTTTCCACGACGTAGCTGAATTGAGCGACGATGTCCTTGTACTCGCGATAGAGCTGCAGCTCCATCTCGGTCTCGTAGTTCTCCAGGTCCTCGGCGCTCATCCGTCCACCTCTTCGCGCAAGCGCTCATCGGCCGCTCGCTCCGCTCCGTGCCTCCTGCGGCGGCTATCCGCCGCGTGCGGTGCTCGCTCGCTCATACCCGTCCTCGCTCGGTGCGCTCGTTCACGCGATCTCCCGCCCCCATCGCCTCGCGGGCCTTATCGGTGACTCCATGCCCTCGTCATTGTCCCGCATCGGCGCCGATCCATAGACCACGGCCGCCCGCCGGACGTTCACGTAGGACGCCCGGTGCTCCGGGCACGGCCCGAAGGCGTGCAGCGCGACCGAATGCTCGGGGGTGACATAGCCCTTATGGGTAGCGAAGTCGTAGTCGGGGAAGCGTTCGTGCAGCTCGGTCATCAGCCGGTCGCGGGTGACCTTGGCCAGGATCGAGGCGGCGGCGATACAAGCGACCACCGCGTCGCCCTTCCAAACCGCGATGGACGGGATACCCAGCCCCGCAACGGGGAAGCCGTCCGTCAGCGCGTAGTTGGGCGCGGGATCCAGGGCCGCGATTGCCCGGCGCATGCCGGCGACGTTCGCGACGTGCAGCCCATACGCGTCGATCTCGTCGGCCGGCAGCACGACGATCGAGTAGGCCATAGCGATTCGGACGATCTGCGCATACAGCCGTGCCCGGGTCGAAGGCGTCAGAAGTTTCGAGTCAGCCAGGTCCTCGAGCTGCCCGCGCTGGCCTGGCGGGAGGACGCATGCCGCGACCACCAGCGGCCCGGCGCAGGCGCCGCGACCCGCCTCGTCCACACCGGCGACCCGGCCGAATCCAGCCCGCCCGAGCGCCGTCTCGTAGGACCCGAGCCCAGCGTCGCGGCGCACCAGCAGCCGTGGCGGCCGCAACGGCAGCCCGGGCGAAGCGGACCGTGACGTCATGACCCAGCTGACGTTACGCGTGGGTGTCCGGGAACAGGCAGAAGGCCCCGAGAATCTGTGCCAGATCCGGTGGCTCGAACGTGTCGGCGCTTTCCCGCACTTCGTCGGCCGACCACCACCGATGGCCGATGAGCGTCTCCTGCTCCATCGGGGTCAGCAGCGCCGGGGTAATCGCTGTGGCGCTTGCGACGGCCGCGAGGAAGAAGTGGTCGAGCTGCTCGTACGTCACGCCCTGCCAGGTCCATACCCGCCGCTGGCGGTGCACGACCGGCGCGTCGGGCGGCAGCTCGACCCCGATGCCGGTCTCTTCGAAAACCTCGCGAGCGGCCGCGACGGCCAGGTTCTCGCCGGGCTCGACACCCCCACCCGGCGTCAGCCAGTGCAGGCCCGACGGGCCTTCGATCCGCTCCTGGATCAGCAGCACGCGGGCGTGCTCGTCCACCAGCAGGACCCGGGCGCCGACGCGGGTGACCGTCATGAGGTGTGGCGTCGCCGGCGACGCCGGCGGATGAAGAACACCGGCAGCACGAGCGCGGCCGCCGAACCGGTGACCGTACTAGCGGCACCCAGGGCGCTGGCCGCCTTGAAGGTCGCGGGCGTGCCGAGCGTGCGCCACCGAGACGGTGGCCAGGCGATGAGAACGGCCTTGCCGACCACCCGGCCGTTGGGGACGGTGCTGTCGACGGCGTCGCCCTTGTAGTCGTTCAGGTAGTGCCACCGTGAGTCCTCGGAATGGGCGCGGTTGTCCCCCATCACCCACAGCCGGCCGGTGGGCACAGTGACCGGCCCGAAGGTCGCGGCCGCGCCGGTGAGCTGCGAGGAGACATACGGCTCCGATAGCGACCGCCACGGCCCGGACGGCCCGCTGTTGCTGATCTGGATGTCGCCGTTCGCGTCGCAGCACTTGATCGTCTGCCCGCCGGTCGCGATGACCCGTTTGACGAGGTCGTGCTCGTCCGGCGGCACGAAGCCCACCAGCTGCCCAAACCACCGTAGTCCTTTCAGGATCGGGTTGCTGGGCTGCGACGGCAGCGGTTCGTTGAACCACTGCTCGGTCGGGGCGCGGAAGACGACGATGTCGCCAGGGTGTGGGTCACGCAGGTGGTAGATCGGCTTGTTGACGATGATCCGGTCGCCCGAACAGCCGGCGCATCCGTGCAGCGTCCGCTCCATCGACTCGGATGGAATGAAGAACGGCTGCACCAGGAACGTCTTGATCAACACCGCTACGGCGATGGCGACGGCAACCAGTACCGGCAGCTCCCACCAGGGTGTCTTCTTCTTCTTCTTCTTCGCCTTCGCCGGTCGGCGCGGTTCATCCGCCCGGTCGGCGGGAGGCGAGGGTGCGGGAGGCGAGGGTGCGGGAGGCGACGGCGGGGTGGTGCCCGGTGCCGGTTCGGCCGGGGTGAGACCGGCGTCGCCGAGGGCGATCGATTCGGCCAGCTCGCCGTCGTGCGCCGAGCTGTCGGACTCCAACTCGGGATCGCGGGGGAAATGTTCGCGCTCGGCGCCCATGCCTATATCGTCGCCGGTGGTCAGCGGGCGACGGTCTCGCGCTTCTCCTTGATCTTGGCTGCCTTGCCGCGCAGGTCACGCAGGTAGTACAGCTTGGCCCGGCGCACGTCCCCTCGCGTGACGACCTCGATCTTGTTGATGACCGGGGTGTGCACCGGGAACGTGCGCTCGACGCCGACGCCGAAGCTCACCTTGCGGACCGTGAAGGTCTCGCGGGAGCCGGCGCCCTGGCGGCGGATGACGACGCCTTGGAAGACCTGGATGCGCGACCGGGCGCCCTCGACGACGCGCACGTGCACCTTGAGGGTGTCTCCCGCGCGAAAGTCGGGAACGTCGTCGCGCAGGGACGCGGCGTCCAGGCTGTCGAGGGTGTTCATGGCAGCTTCGCTTCCTTCGGCAATTCGACTCTCGCGACCCCGGGCCCGAGCGCCGCGCAGCGCACCATCGCTGCAGGATTCGCACGGAGGGCCGTTCCCGGACACTCGATGGCGCCCGGGCAACCCGTCAATGGTGCCATAGCGCGCCCGGCAACTCGAAACCGGGCACCAGCCCGATCAGAGCAGATCCGGACGCCGTTGCGCGGTGCGCAACCGGGACTGCTCGGCCCGCCACCGGGCAATCTCGCCGTGATGGCCGGACAGCAGCACCGGCGGGACGTCCAGGCCACGCCAGGTCGGCGGCCTGGTGTACGCGGGCGCTTCGAGCAGTCCCGCGGTGCGCTCGCCGAACGAGTCGTCGGCCGCCGAGTCGACGTTGCCCAGGACACCCGGCAGCAGCCGGGTGACCGTTTCGACGATGACCAGCACCGCGACCTCCCCGCCGGCCAGCACATAGTCGCCCAGGCTGATCTCGTCCACCCGCATCCGGCTCGCGGCGTAGTCGGCTACCCGAGCGTCGATGCCCTCGTAACGGCCGCATGCGAAGACCAGCCATGGTTCTCCGGCCAACTGCGTCGCCACCGTCTGGGTGAACGGCCGCCCCGCGGGCGTCGGCACGACGAGCCGGGGCTGGACCAAGGCGTCGGGTGGGGAGATCTGGTCCAGCACCCGCCCCCACGGCTCAGGCAGCATCACCATGCCGGGACCGCCGCCGTACGGGGTGTCGTCGACGGTGCGGTGCGGGTCGTCCGTGAAGTCGCGCAGGTCGTGCACCCTCATCGTCACCTGGCCGCGGGCGATCGCCTTGCCAAGCAGGGACTGGCGCAGCGGGGCCAGGTACTCCGGAAAGATCGTGACGACGTCGAGCGTCAACTCATTCACAGGTCGAACAGCCCCTCGGGCGGGTCGATCAGGACCGTGCCGGCGGCCAGGTCCACGGTCGGCACGATCGCGGCGACGAACGGGACGAGCCGCTCCCGACCGTCCACATCGAGGATCAGGTAGTCGGTGGCTGGTGCGTGGAAGACATCGCGCACCGGGCCGAGCTCACGGCCGTCCGGCGTCGAGGCGCGCAGCCCGATCAGCTCGGTGTCGTAGAACTCATCGGGATCCTCGAGTGGGCGGCGGTCGGCCGCCCGGATCATGAGCTGCGTGCCGCGCAGAGCCTGGGCGCCCGCCCGGGCGGTAACGCCAGCGAACTGCACGACCAGGCGTCCGCTGTGCAGCCGCGAGGACGCGATGGTCAGCGGCCCGACGTCGGCCGGATCGGTACGCAGCACGGTTCCGGCGGCGAATCGCTCGTCAGGGTCGTCCGTCAAGGGCACGACGAAGACCGCCCCGCGCACTCCATGAGCGGGGCCGATCCTGCCGATCACGATCAGTTCGGGGGCGCGATCTGTGTCCACGTCACGATCATGATCCGCTCAGCAACCTAGAGCGAGGGCGATCCGTTAACGCCGGTCGACGTCGACGACGTCGACCCGGATCCCCTTGCCGCCCACTCCGGTCACGACCTGACGCAGCGCCTTGGCGGTCCGGCCGTTACGCCCGATCACCCGGCCGAGGTCGTCGGGATGCACGCGGACCTCGAGCCGGTGACCGCGCCGATTGTTGACCAGGTCCACGCGGACGTCGTCGGGATGGTCCACGATGCCGCGCACCAGGTGCTCGAGGGCCTCCTCGAGCACGTCAGCTGTCCGTCTGCTCGCCGGCCAGCTCGGCCGTTACCTGGGCTGTCGGCTGCGGCGCCGTTGCCTCGGTGGTCGGCTGTTCTGCAATCGGCGCTGTCTCCTCGGGTCCGGCCACCTTCTTCGCGGCCCGCTTCCTTGGCGTGGTCGCCTCGGTCGCTGGCTCACCGGACGTCTCGGCCAGCGCCGCGGTGAAGCGCTCGCGCTTGTCGGGCTTGGCCGCTGCGATCTTGAGCGGATCGGGTGCGGGCTCACCTTTGAACTTCTGCCAATCGCCGGTGGCACGCAGAATCGCTGCGACAGCCTCGGTCGGCTGGGCGCCGACGCCGAGCCAGTAGGCCGCACGTTCGGGATCGACCTTGATCACGGATGGATCGTTCTTGGGGTGGTACTCGCCGATCGTCTCGATCGACCGGCCGTCGCGCTTCGTCCGCGCATCGGCCACGACGATGCGGTAGTGCGGCTCGCGCATCTTGCCCAGACGCATGAGCTTGATCTTGGTTGCCACGAGAAGGGTGCTCCAGAGGTTGCAGGAATGGACACGGCACGACTGTGGGGGAACTCAGCCGAGCCATGTCCGGATGGACTGGCCAGCGGTGGTGAGAGGGGCCACACGCTGACCGGTACCGCCGGTACTCAGTCCGGCATTCTGCCATGTCGCGCTCGTCGACCCGACCGCGCCCGCCGATGCGGAACGGGGGGCGGGCCTGTGGCGGGCGCCACAGCATTGCGCGCGCCTACCCGGCGATGCGCCTTCTGGCGGGTACAAAGGTGTGGGCCCCTCGAAGTATGAGTTCGAGGGGCCCACGGTCGGTTCGGGCACGTGACGCTTCCAAACCTTCACGGAGTCGGGACCATTCCGCTGCGTCGTCACCCGCAGTTCCTGGTCGGGTTTCCCCGCCGGGCCGAACTGGCTCTTCATCCGATCCCGCCTCACCTTTCGGATCGGCGTAGCGCAATGTCTACTCGCTCGTCATCGCCGTGGCAAGAGCGATTGTCCGTACGTCTACCTCACGTTAATCGACGGTCCCTTCCAAGACGAGCTCTACACTCTCGCCAGGCTCGTGCAAGGAGCAGTCAAGGGATGACCGGCACCGAGATCTCCACTGTCGACGTTGCTGCCGCGACGAAGGATTCACCCGGAGTGGCATTCCCCCCGGGCTTCGTATGGGGTACTGCGACCGCCGCATACCAGATCGAGGGCGCGGTCGCCGAGGACCGGCGCGGCCCGTCCATCTGGGACACGTTCAGCCACACCCCCGGCAAGATCCGCAACGGTGACGTCGCCGACCTGGCCGTTGACCATTATCACCGCTACGCCGAGGACGTCGCCATCATGGCCGACCTCGGCGTGGATGCCTACCGCTTCTCTATCTCCTGGCCGCGCATCTTGCCGACCGGGTCGGGCGCGGTGAACCGAGCGGGGGTCGACTTCTACTCGCGGCTGGTCGACCGGTTGCTCGCGCGGCACATCGCGCCAGTCGTGACGCTGTACCACTGGGATCTGCCGCAAGCGCTGCAAGACGCCGGAGGCTGGGCGAGGCGCGACACCGCCGAGCGTTTCGCCGAGTACGCCCACGTCGTGGGCGCCGTGCTCGGCGACCGGGTCGCGACGTTCACCACACTGAACGAGCCCTGGTGTGCAGCATTTCTCGGCCACGCCAGCGGTGTGCACGCCCCCGGCGTCACGGACAACGCGACCGCGCTCGCCGCGGCGCACCACCTGCTCCTCGGGCACGGGCGGGCGGTGTACGCGCTGCGATCGGCGCTGCCCTCGTCGGCGCATGTCTCGATCACGCTCAACCTGGCGGTCGTGCATGGCGCGTCGGAGTCCGCCGCGGACCGCGACGCGGTGCGCCACGTCGACGGCATGGCGAACCGGATCTTCCTCGACCCGCTGCTGGGCGGCAGCTATCCCGCGGACATCATCGACGACACCCGTGCGATCACTGACTGGGGCTTCGTGCGTGACGGCGACCTGGCGAGCATCGGGGCTCCGCTCGATCTGCTCGGCGTCAACTACTACTCCCCCGCCTTGGTCACTGCAGCGACCCCGCAGGTCGCCGCGCAAGCGACCCACGGCTGGGTAAACGACCCGCAGAGCGCAAGGCGGCCGACGCCGTGGCCGGGTACCGACCTCGCGTACGCGCTGCCGCAGGACGGTCCGCACACTGCGATGGGCTGGCGGATCGAACCGGCCGGCCTCACCGAACTTCTGCTGCGCCTGCACCGCGACTATCCGGGTCTGCCCTTGTTGATCACCGAGAACGGAGCGGCGTTCGACGACGAGGTCGACGGCACCGGCGAGGTGGCCGACCCGCTGCGGGTGGACTACCTGCGCCGGCACCTCATCGCGGTCAACGACGCGATCCGCGCCGGCGTCGATGTGCGCGGCTACTTCGTCTGGTCGCTGATGGACAACTTCGAGTGGGCCTGGGGCTTCTCCAAGCGATTCGGCATCGTGCACGTCGACCTCACGACCCTCGAACGCCGCTGGAAGCAGTCGGCGCACTGGTACCGGCGGGTGATCGCCGCAAACGGTCTGCCGGACTGATGTACTCAGCCGACGACCGCACCACGCAGCACGATCCGTCGCGGCGCATCGATCGTGCCAAGGTCGGCGCGGGGGTCGCCGGCGAAGACGACGATATCGGCGGGAGCGCCCTCGTCCAGCCCCGGCAGGCCGAGCCAGTCCCGTCCCTTCCAGGAGGCCTGGGCGATCACCTCTCGCGCGGGAATCCCGGCCTCAGCCAGCGCGCGGATCTCGGCGCGAATCAGACCGTGCAGCAGTGTTCCTCCCGCATCCGTGCCCGTGTACAGCGGCACGCCGGCCTCCCATGCCGCCCGCACGCGGGCACGTGAGCTGGCGTAGAGGTCGCGCATGTGCGCCGCGTATCTGGGGAACTTCTGCTCACCGTGCTTCGCGAACGTCGGAAAGTTGTCGATGTTGATCAGGGTGGGGACGACGGCGATCTGCTTGCGTGCCACCTCGTCGAGCAAGTCGCCGGTCAGCCCCGTTCCATGCTCGATCGAGTCGAGCCCAGCTGCGATCAGGCCGGGCAGCGCGTCCTCGCCGAAGACGTGCGCAGCCACCCGCACACCCAGCTCGTGGGCGCGCCCGATGGCGTCGTCGAGCACGTGGTCCGGCCAGACGGGAGCAATGTCGCCAACCGAGCGGTCGATCCAGTCTGCGGCCAGCTTGACCCAGCCGTCCCCGCGCTTCGCCTGCCGCTCGATCTCGGCAACCAGCTCATCCGGCTCCACCTCGACGCCCAGATGCCGGACGTAGCGGTGCGGGCGGGCGATGTGCCGCCCGGCGCGGATCAGCCTGGGCAGGTCGGCGCGGCGCTGCACGCTGGTGTTGTCGACGGGCGACCCGGCATCGCGCAGCAGCAGCGCCCCGGCGTCCCGATCTGCCAGTGCCTGCGCTGCCTGGCCCTCGGCGTCCGGTACGGGCCCGTGCGGCGAAAGGCCGACATGGCAGTGTGCGTCGATGAACCCCGGCAGCACCCAGCCGCCGGACGCGAGGGTCTGCGCATCGCCGGCGTAGCGCTCGAAGGTCAAGCGTCCGTCAACGATCCAGGCGTCACGTTCGACCTCGTCCGGCAGGAATACCCCGCGCAGGTGCAGCACGGTCATGACCATGCCCCGGCGATCAGGCGGCGGGTGTCGGACAGCAGCTGTGGCAGCACTCGGGTGTGCGCCACGATCGGCACGAAGTTGGTGTCGCCACCCCACCGCGGCACGACGTGCTGGTGCAGGTGCGCGGCGATGCCGGCCCCGGCCACCGTTCCCTGATTCATCCCGATGTTGAACCCGTGCGGCCCGGACACCGCACGCAGCGTGCGGATCGCGGCGCGGGTCAGCGCGGCGACCTCAACCACCTCGTCGGGCGTGAGGTCGACGTAGTCGGCGACATGCCGGTACGGCACCGTCATCAAATGCCCGGCGTTGTACGGGTAGAGATTCAGCACGGCATACGCCAGGGTGCTGCGCGCGACGATGAGACCGTCCTCGTCGGAGAGTTTCGGCGCTCGGCAGAACGGGCACTCGCCGCCCTCGTCGGCATGGCCAGGCTTTCCCGCCCCCTGGATGTAGGCCAATCGGTGCGGCGTCCACAGCCGGCCGAAGTTGTCAGCCTCGCCGGCGTAGTCGCTGGCGGGGCGCAGCTCGGGCCCGGTCATGAGCCGGCCTTCGAGCGCCGGGGTCCCCGCGAAATCGTGCAGCGATTTCGAGGGGTGGGAACACACCGCCGGAGCGCAGTGAGAGGGCCGGCGGGGTACACGGTCACGAGAAGTCGGCGGCCGTAGGCGAGGCGTTGACGCGGCGGGCGATGAAGTCGGTGATCTCGCCGACCGCCTGCTCGATGTCGACCCCGTTGCGCTGCTCACCATCGCGATAACGAAACGAGACGGCGTTCGCCTCGACATCCGTGGCGCCCGCGATGAGCATGAACGGCACCTTGGCGCGCTGCGCGGTGCGGATCTTCTTCTGCATGCGGTCGGCCGAGTCGCCGACCTCGGCGCGCACGCCCTCGTCACGCAGCCGGCCGGCGACGGCTTGCAGATAGTCCACCTGCGCGTCCGTAACCGGAATCGCGACGACCTGCACGGGCGACAGCCAGGCCGGGAATGCGCCCGCGTAGTGCTCGGTGAGCACGCCCACGAAACGTTCGATCGATCCGAAGAGTGCGCGGTGGATCATCACCGGACGATGCCGTTCGCCATCGGCACCCTGGTACTCCAGCTCGAACCGCTCCGGCATGTTGAAATCCAGCTGGATCGTCGACATCTGCCAGGTGCGGCCGATCGCGTCACGCGCCTGGACGGAGATCTTCGGCCCGTAGAACGCCGCGCCACCCGGATCGGGGACGAGTTCCAGACCCGAGGCGGTCGCCACTTCCGCGAGCGTGTCCGTGGCCACCTGCCAATCCTCGTCAGTGCCGACGTTCTTATCGGGGTCCTTGGTCGACAGCTCGAGGTAGAAGTCGTCGAGCCCGTAGTCGCGCAACAGGTCAAGCACGAAGGTGAGCAGCGACGCTAGCTCGTCGCGCATCTGCTCCCGGGTGCAGTAGATGTGCGCGTCGTCCATTGTCAGGCCACGAACCCGGGTAAGGCCGTGGACGACACCGGACTTCTCGTACCGGTAGACCGTGCCGAACTCGAACAGCCGCAACGGTAGCTCGCGATAGGAGCGTCCGCGCGAGCGGAAGATCAGGCAGTGAAATGGGCAGTTCATCGGCTTGAGGTAGTAGTCCTGCCCCGGCTTGCGCAGCTCGCCGCCCGGGCCGTACTCGGCATCGACGTGCATCGGCGGGTACATGCCCTCGGCGAACCATTGCAGGTGTCCCGAGATCTCGAACAGGTGCGACTTGGTGATATGCGGCGAGTAGACGAACTCGTACCCGGCCTCTTCGTGCCGCCGCCGCGAATATCCCTCCATCTCCTTGCGCAGCACGCCCCCCTTTGGGTGGAAGACGGCAAGCCCGGAGCCGATCTCGTCCGGGAAGCTGAACAGGTCGAGCTCGGCGCCGAGCTTGCGGTGATCGCGTTTCGCCGCCTCGTCAAGCTGCTGCAGATACGCCTTGAGGTCGTCCCGAGTCGCCCAGGCTGTGCCGTAGATTCGTTGCAGCTGCGGGTTCTGCTCGCTGCCCCGCCAGTACGCCGCCGCGGAGCGCATCAACTTGAACGCGGGAATCCGGCGAGTCGTCGGCAGATGCGGGCCGCGGCACAGGTCGGTCCAGACCCGTTCGCCAGTGCGGGCGTCGAGGTTGTCGTACATGGTGAGACCGCCGGCGCCGACCTCCACGCTGGCCTCGTCGGTCGCGGCACCCTTCAGTCCGACGAGCTCCAGCTTGAAGGGCTCGTCACGCAGCTCGAAACGGGCTTCATCATCCGTGATCGGCCGGCGGGCGAACCGCTGCCCAGCCTTCACGATCTCGGCGATCTTCTTTTCGATCGATGCCAGATCCTCAGGCGTGAACGGACGATCGGGCAGGAAGTCGTAGTAGAAGCCGTTCTCGATCGGCGGGCCGATGCCGAGCCGGGTGCCCGGGAAGAGCTCCTGCACCGCCTGCGCCATGACGTGCGCCGTCGAATGGCGCAGCACGGCCAGCCCGTCAGCCGAGTCGACGGCGACCGGTTCGACCTCGGCGTCCACGTCCGGCGACCAGGCGAGGTCGCGCAAAGTGCCGTCGGAGTCTCGAACGACCACGACGCCCTCGTCTGCCTTCGCTTCACGCAGCGCGTCGGCTGCCGTCGTACCCGCCGCCACCTTCACCCTCGATGCGCGCACAGCGGACGAGATGGCGGACACGAGAACTCCTCGCTCGGACGAACCAGACCAGTCGATGCTAGTGGGGTACGCAGAGCGGTCCGAAGACTTATCCGAGCGAGCTGGGATCGGCCGGGACGTCGACAGCGTGCTCACGCAGCGCCTCGAACGGGACGATGTCGAGCGTGCGCTCATGCGTCGCCGCGAGCACCACCGGGGCGGCGACACCTGCGTGGTAGGCCTGCAGCCAACGCGCCGCGACGACGCACCATCGGTCGCCGGGATGCAGCCCCGCGAACTGGTACTCCGGGCGCGGGCTGATCAGATCATTGCCGACCTCCCGTTGGTGGGCAAGGAATTCGGTGGTGACGACCGCGCAGACGGTATGGCTGCCGAGGTCCTCCGGTCCGGTGGCGCAGCAGCCGTCACGGTAGAAGCCAGTCACCGGGTCGGTGCCACAGACTTCCAGTTCACCGCCCAGGACGTTGCGGTCGGTGGTCAGCGGCTCCGCCATGACGTCAGTCTGGCACCCACTGTCCGGCACAGAACCGGATGTGGTCCGATAGTCCCGCCATGAAGCCGCGCCGCCCGCTCGTTGCAGCCTCCGCCGTCGCGGCGTGCACACTCGCCGCGTGCGCGCAAATCGTCACCTCGCACGGAACACCCGGCGCCGTACCGCCGACGGCAGCGAGCCGGACACCAGCGTCAGCGACCACCCAGCCGTCGCCGCCGACCACCCCGGCTCGGCCATCCGGCCGGTTCACCTTCGCATTCGCGGGGGACGTCAACTTCGCCGAACGCACCGCCGCCCGGCTCGCCCAGGGCCCGTCGACCACCTTTGGCGTGGCCACCGCACAGTTGAGCAAGGCCGACCTGGCCATGGTCAACCTCGAGACGGCGATCGCCATGGGCGGGCGGCCGGAGATCAAATCGTTCACCTTCCAGGCGCCGCCGAGCGCGCTGACCGCGCTGCGGGCCGCGGGCGTCGACATCGCGACGATGGCCAACAACCACGGCGCCGACTACGGTGCGGCTGGCCTGCAACAGACGCTCACGGCGATCGCCGCGTCACGCTTCCCGGTCGTCGGAATCGGGGCCAATGCCAGCCAGGCCTACGCGCCCTACACGACGACCGTCAACGGCGTGCGTATCGCCGTGCTTGCGGCCAGCCAGGTGCTGGACGAGACACTCGCCCACTTCACCGCTGGTCCGAATTCCGCGGGCATCGCGAACGCCTACTCCAATGAGCTGGTGCAAGGGGTGCGTGCGGCCAAGGCCGCCGGGTACCTGGTGGTCGTCTACATCCACTGGGGCACCGAGTACACCAGCTGCCCGAACGCCGACCAGCGGAGCTTGCAGCAGACCCTGGTGGCCGCCGGCGCCAGCGCGGTCGTCGGTACGCACGCTCACCTGTTGCAGGGCGCCGGCTGGCGCCCAGACGGCGCATACGTCGCCTATGGGCTGTCCAACTACCTGTGGTGGCGCTCGTTCGGCAACGAGCAGGACGACAACGGCGTGCTGACGCTGACGTTCAGCGGATCAAAGGTAACGGCGGCAAGCTTCGCGCCCGCCCACCTGGACGACGCCGGGGTACCTGTTCCGGCGACCGGTGCCGACGCCGCGCGCATCAACGCCGAGTGGGAACGTGACCGGCAGTGCGCGGACCTCGCAGCACGGCCGCCGAGCTGATTAGCGCAGGCCGAGCAGCTCGACGGACCGTTCGCCCATCTCGAGGTGCGGGTGCACCCGGCCGACGGTTGCCGTGCGCTGGTCGAGTGTGTCGTCGACGCGCGTCTGCCACGACGCGGGCGACGTCTCGGTCATGCCATAGCAGATCGTCACGTCGGGCATGCCCATCCGGTCGATGACCTGCTTCATCACCTCCACCGGGCACGGCGAGTCTGCCATGATGCCCGTGCGCAGGCTCGACAGGTCGAACGACGCGAAGTCCGGGTCGTTCAGGCACCTTGGCCGGACCTCGACGATCATCGCCGCGTCATCGGACGCCTTGAATTGCGGCACCGCCACCAGCGCCCGCACGCCGGACTGGGTAAGGACGTACTCGAGTTCATGCACCCGATATGCCGGGTTGATGTTGACGAGAATGGCCCCGTTCATCGCCGTGGCGTACTGGACCTGCGTCCACTCCGGCACGTTCGGGGCCCAGATACCCACCCGGTCGCCTTTGTCGGCCCCGGACGCGAGCAGGCCGAGGGCGAGCAGGTCGACGTCGCGAGCCAGCTCGCCGTAAGTCGACCGGTGGGGCAGTCGACCAGCGCGTCACGATCGCTGTACGCCGCTACCGTCCGGTCGAAGTTGTCGCCGATCGTCTCACCGAGCAGGGGTAGTTCTGAGGAGCCGCTCGCGTAGCTGACGGCTCTCATGGAACGACGATAGGGCGGGTCAGGCGTCGTAGTCGACGGTGATCTCGTCCGACACCGGAATCGATTGGCAGGTGAGGACGTAGCCCTCGTCGATTTCGTTGTCCTCGAGCGCGAAGTTGCGGCGCATCCGGACCTCGCCGCAGACGACCTTGGCCCGGCAGGTACCGCACACACCGCCCTTGCAGGCGAAGGGCAGATCGGGCCGAACCCCCTGGGCGCCGTCGAGAATCGGGGTGTCGCGGCCGACCGCGGTGGTTGTCGACCGGCCGTCGAGCACGACAGTCACCTGTGCCGCGCCGATCGGCGATGCGTCGATGTGCTGAGCTTGCTCGGGGGGCGTGTCCTCGACGTAGAACAGTTCGCGGTGTATTCGTGCCGGGTCGACGCCGAGATTGCGCAGCAAGGTGATCGCGTCGATGGTCATGCCGTATGGGCCGCAGAGCCACCAGTGCTCGACCGTGCGTGGGTCACCGCAACACACCGGGACCAGGGCGGCCAGCCGGGCCGCATCCAGCCGGCCGTTGAACAGCTCGACCTCCTGCGACTCGCGGGACAGCACGTGAACGAGCTGCAGCCGGGTGGGGTGCGCATCCTTCAGGTCGGCCAGCTCGTCGGCGAACATCACCGAGTCGGTGCGCCGGTTGCCGTACAGCAGAGTGACCCGGGACAACGGATTGCGCAGCACGCAGGCGGCGATCGAGAGCACCGGCGTGATTCCGGACCCGGCGGCGATCAGCACCTGGTGGCCCGGCTGCGTCAGGTCGGCGGTGAACGTTCCGGACGGCGGCTGGACCTCGATCTGGTCGCCGGGCCCAATGTCGTGCACCAGCCAGCTGGAGACCGCGCCGTCGGGCACCTCGCGCACTCCGATGCGGGCGGGCGCCCCTTCTGGCGCACAGATCGAGTAGCTGCGCCGCTCGTCGCGTCCGTCTATGAATCGCCGAACGGTCAGCCATTGCCCTGCCCGGAAGTGGAATTCCGGCGCGACGTCCGCCGGCACGTCGAAGGTGATCGCGACGGCGTCTTCGCAGAGCTGGTCTTTTTGTGCAACGGTCAGCCGCCGGAACTCGGAGCGGCGCAGCACGCTCGTCACGCTCATATCTCCTTGACGTACTCGAACGGCTCGGCGCACGCACGGCACCGGTACAGCGCCTTGCAGGCCGTCGCGCCGAATGCGGAACGCAGCTCGGTCGCCGCCGAACCGCAGCGGGGGCAGCGCACCACGCGAGCGGTCGGGCCGAGGGTGATCGGCACGGGCCCCGAACGCGCCGGTGCCGGGAGCGGCGGCGCGACACCCGCGGCGGCGAGCTTGCGCCGTCCCGCGTCGGTGATCCAGTCGGTGGTCCATGGCGGGGTCAGCACCGTGCGCACTTCGACGTCCTGGCAGCCGCTGCGTTTCAGGCGCAGCCCGACGTCGTGAGCGATCTGTGACAAGGCCGGGCAGCCCGAGTAGGTCGGGGTGATCGTCACGCGCACCCGGCCATCGCCGACCTCGACCCCACGCAAGATCCCCAGGTCGCCGATCGTCACCACCGGGAGCTCGGGATCGGGCACGTCGGCGACGAGCTGCGCAAGGTCAGTCACCACGTCGCTCCCGGGTGTGCGCGGGCCACGCTCTGCAGTTCGGCCACGAGCGCGGTCATCGCCTCGGTACGGGGCCCGTCGCGTCCGGAGCGATCTGAGGTGATGTGCGCGGGCCGGTGCAGCGTCGCCGTGGCCAGTACCTGGTGCAGCACGCCCTCGACCTCGCCTCGCAGGGCTGCCGGGTCGACCGCTACCCCGTCCGCGGCCAGCCGGCGCTCCACGTCGGTCGGCTCGAACAGCTCGGCGACGAACGACTCGACGGCGTCGACACCGCCCTGCGCGCGCTCATGCGACAGGGGTGTGCCGTCGCCCAGCCGGACGACCCACTGCGCGGCGTAGTCGCGGTGGTAGGTCAGTTCCTTGACGCCCTTTTCGGCGATCGCCGCCAGCATCTGGTCGCGAAAGCCACGCAGCCGGTCGAGCAACGCCAGCCGCCACGCGGCGAAGACGAGCAGCCGCACCGTCAGCGTGCCGAAGTCGGCGTCCGAGCCCTCGACGAGCCGGACGTTGCGGAACTGGGCAACATCGCGGCCGAACGCGTAGTCGTCCTCGCTGCGTCCGCTGCCATCGACCTGGCCGGCTCGGGTGAGCAGCAGGCGGGCCTGGCCGAGCAGGTCGAGCCCGATGTTGGCCAGCGCGGTCTCCTCCTCCAGCTCCGGTGCGCGCGCCACCCACTCCTGCAGCCGATGCGACATGACCAGGGCGTCGTCGCCGAGCATCAGGCAGTACGCGGCGAGATCATCGCCGTCGACACCATCGGGCGGCACGGCGTCGATGCCGCTGAGCGGGTCGTCGAAGCCGGTGCCGAACGCCCACCGCAGTTCGTCATTGTCCTCGATGATCGCCTCGTAGGCGTTGTCGAAGCCCATCACATGTGCGGCACGTTGTCGGGGATGGCGTAGAAGGTCGGATGCCGATAGACCTTGTCCCCGCTCGGCGCGAAGAACGGATCCTTCTCGTCCGGACTCGAAGCCGTGATATCGGCGGTATTCACGACCCAGATGCTTACGCCCTCGTTTCGCCGGGTGTAGAGATCGCGGGCGTGCCGCAGCGCCATCGTCGCGTCGGACGCATGCAAGGAACCAACGTGCACGTGGTTCAGCCCGCGCTTGCCCCGCAGGAACACCTCGAACAGTGGCCATTCCGCCTTCCCGTACTCCGACTCTCCGTACTCCGACTTGTTCGACCGTGCGCGTGTCATGGCGCGCCCCCGGTCGAACAAGTCGGAGTGGACGCAGTCTTGGCCGCGTACGCGAGGGCGGCCTCGCGCACCCATGCTCCGTCGTCGTGTGCCTTGCGGCGGTTGGCGATTCGCTCTGCGTTGCATGGACCGTTCCCGGACACCACGCGCTTGAACTCGTCCCAGTCGACGGAACCGAAGTCGTAGTGGCCGCGGCCGTCGTTCCATCGCAGCTCCGGGTCCGGCAATGTCACCCTGAGCGCCTCGGCCTGCGGCACGGTCATGTCGACGAAGCGCTGGCGCAGCTCGTCGTTGGTGTGCCGCTTGATGCCCCACGCCATGGACTGCACGGTGTTCGGCGAGTTCGCGTCCGGCGGACCGAACATCATCAGCGACGGCCACCACCACCGATCCGTCGCGTCCTGCACCATCTCCCGCTGAGTGGCGGTGCCGCGCATCATGGTCATGAGCAGCTCGTAACCCTGCCGCTGGTGGAAGGACTCCTCTTTGCAGATGCGGATCATCGCCCGCGCGTACGGCCCGTAGGAGCTGCGGCATAGCGGCACCTGGTTGCAGATCGCCGCACCGTCGACCAGCCATCCGATCACACCAACATCGGCGTAGGTCAAGGTCGGGTAGTTGAAGATCGACGAGTACTTCTGCTTGCCATCCAGGAGGCGCTGGGTGAGGTCGGCCCGATCGGCCCCGAGCGTCTCGGTCGCCGAGTAGAGGTACATGCCGTGCCCGGCCTCGTCCTGCACCTTGGCCAGCAGAATCGCCTTACGCCGCAGGGACGGTGCGCGAGTGATCCACTGGCCCTCCGGCTGCATGCCGATGATCTCGGAGTGCGCGTGCTGCGCAATCTGCCGGATCAGCGTCTGGCGGTATCCGTCCGGCATCCAGTCACGCGGCTCGATGCGATGGTTGTGCTCCATCGCGTCGTCGAAGTGCGTTTGCAGATCGAGTCGTGCGGTCACCATCACGCCTCCTGTATTACTGACCGATCATTCAGTATATTCGGTGCGTGGTTGAGAGACCAGACAGTGTGCAGGCCATGCTGGCGGCCGACCGAGCGTCGGCCGCACTCGGCATCGAGCTCGTCGAGGCAGACGACAACCGCGCCGTCGCCCGGCTGCGAGTGCGACCGGACATGGTCAACGGGCACGCCATCGCACATGGGGGAATCGTCTTCGCGCTGGCCGACACCGCATTCGCGTGTGCATGCAACAGCGCCGGCCCGGCTACCGTCGCGGCCAGCGCCGAGATCACCTTCGTCTCGGCGGCCCGGCTCGGCGACGAGCTGCTGGCCGAGGCGGTGTTGCGCACCCGCTACGGACGACGCGGCGTCTACGACGTCACTGTTCGACGCGGCACGGATGTGGTCGCCGAGTTCCGCGGGCACAGCCAGCAGCTGGCGAATCAGTGACGGGCTCGACGCGTGGCCGGGGCCGACCCGGCTACGACGCAGAGTCCCTGCTCACCGTTGCAGTCGAGGTCTTCAATGAACGCGGCTACGACGGCACGAGCATGGAGGACCTCGCCCGGCGCCTCGGCGTCACCAAGTCGGCCATCTACCACCATGTCGACAGCAAGCAGGAGCTGCTGCGCCGCGCGGTGGACCGAGCACTCGACGGCTTGTTCGCGGTTGCGGCGCAGACCCGCTCGCTCGACGAGCCGGCCATCGCCCGCCTGGAGCACCTGGTGCGCGCGAGCGTGCAGGTGCTCGTCGAGCGGCTGCCGTACGTCACCCTGCTGCTGCGAATTCGCGGGAACACCGAGGTGGAGCGCCGGGCGCTGCAGCGGCGGCGGCACTTCGACCGGCTGGTGGCTGACCTGGTCAAAGAGGCCGAAGGCGACGGCGATATCCGGCCGGACATCGACCCGGCTGCGACCGCGCGGCTGCTGTTCGGCATGGTGAACTCGATCGCCGAGTGGTACCGCCCCGGCGGCCCGACCGATCCGGACCGTCTTGCGGACAGCATCTGCACGGTGGCGTTCGATGGCCTGCGGATCCGCCGTGCGTCTCAGCCAGGCTGCAGTGCAGTGACTCGGTGCAACTCCGACACGGTGATAGCATCAGATATCGCGATGGAGGTGCCCGATGTCCGATGTCCTGATCCGCGACGTTCCGGACGACGTCCTCGGCGCCATTGACTCACATGCCGCGAGGCTCGGTCTGTCCCGGAACGAATATCTGCGTCGAAAGCTCGTCCAGGATGCGCGGCGCTCGACGACCACGGTCAGCATGGACGACCTGCGGTGGTTCGCCGACACCTTCAGTGATCTGACCGACCCCGAGGTCATGCAGCAGGCCTGGAAGTGACTCGCGCCGTCGAAGCACACTGTTGGCTCATCGACAAGTCCGCGCTTATCCGGCTGAGTGAAAGCCCTGACGCCTCCGATTGGATCTCGCGCATTCATCGGGGACTTGTGCGTGTCGCTACGGTCACAATCCTGGAAGTCGGGTTTTCTGCGAGGTCGGCTGATGATCTTCGCGCAAGGCTGCGCAGGCCGCCCGTCTCAGCGATGCCGGTTGAGAACGCGACACCGAGGATTGAGGCCAGAGCCGTTGAAGTCCAAGAACTGTTGGCAGGGCGAGGCCACCATCGAGCGCCGTCCGTCCCGGACCTGATGATCGCGGCGATCGCTGAGCTCGCCGGGCTCTGCTTGCTTCACGTCGACAAGGACTTTGAGTTGATCGCCGAGCTAACCCAGCAGCCCGCCGAGCGACTTCGCCTGGCGTAGCGCAGGACGACTGCGCGGTTAGCGTGCAGCGGCCGCACCATTTCTGGCACGGCCGTTCCACGCTGTCGGTTCACACTTGCGCTGGCCGCCCACCGGCTCTGCGGACCCCCGTCTCTGCAGACACGGAGCGTGACGCCAGACCGTCCAGCAGCCTGGCACACTCGAAGGGATTTGCCAATTCGTGCGGACGATTCACAGCTCACATCAGCTTGAGGTATTGGGTTGACAGCGTAGAGTCATCATTAAGAGGAGCCGCCTCTGCCTTCCCCCGTGGGCATCAGGCGGCTCCTCGCCCGGAAACCTTGCGAACAGCGCGGGAGCGCGCGGTACGGTCTGCGAACTCGCAGATACTGGAGTGAGCGAGGACAGCCGTGCACGAGCTCTCGATCTGCGGATCGATCGCCAACATCGTCACGCGGCATGCCGCGCAGCGCCCAGTCGAGGCGATCCACGTGCGGATCGGGCAGCTTCGGCAGGTCGTGCCGGACACCCTCGAGTACTGCTGGTCACTCGCGGCCGCCGACACCGAGCTCGGCGGGTCAGTACTCGAGGTCGAGATCGTGCCCGCACGCGTCGCGTGCCGTGACTGTGGGCAGACCACCGACATCGGCGACTTCCCGGTCGTCGTCTGCAGCGCCTGTGACAGCGTCAACGTATCGGTCGTGTCCGGCGAGGAATTCCTGATCACCGCGCTCGACCTTGCGAAAGTGTGAGCGCTGTGGGCCGCTTCCATCGACATGAGGACGGGACGGTGCACGCGCACGAGCAGCACCACGACCTCGCTGATCATTCCGGCTACCAAACCGGCAGCGAGCGCATCGAGGTCCTCGAGCGCATCTTCGGCGAGAACGACCGCACCGCCTCGCAAAACCGCGCCGACTTCGCAGTAAATGGGGTGTGCGCGATCAACCTGATGTCCTCCCCCGGCGCGGGCAAGACGACGCTGCTGGTCGAGACGTTGCGCCGGCTGACCGGGTCAGTGCGCATCGGCGTGGTCGAGGGCGACATCGAAACGAGCCTGGACGCGGACCGGCTGGCCGGCTTCGGCGCGGCGATCACCCTCGTCAACACAGGCAACGGATTCGGCGGCGAGTGCCACCTCGACGCACCAATGGTGCGTTCCGCGCTCCCCCGTCTCCCGCTCGCCGAGCTCGACCTCGTGCTGATCGAGAACGTCGGCAACTTGGTTTGCCCCGCCGAGTTCGACATCGGCGAACACGCCCGGGCGATGGTCTACGCGATCACCGAGGGCGAGGACAAGCCGCTCAAGTACCCGGTCATGTTCCGGTCCGTCGACCTCGTGCTCATCAACAAGATAGACCTGCTGCCGCATCTGGACTTCGACCTCGGCGCCTTCCGCGCCAACCTGCGGGCCGTTAATCCCGACGCCACGACGATCGAGGTCAGCGCCCGCACCTGCGCCGGGGTGGACGAGTGGTGCGACTGGCTGCACACCCAGCTGTCGAAACGGCGGCGGGAGGAACCGCGATAGTCGGCAGTAGGCTCGGCTGCGCATCGATATCGATATCGTGCAGCAGGTGTGGCCGCTGAGAGGGCGGAGCGACATGTGCCTCGGCATCCCCGGTCGGATCGTCGACATCGCGCCGGGCGCCGACCTGGCGCAGGTCGACGTGGCCGGTGTCATCCGCGAGATCAACGTGCTGTTCCTGGACGGCCCGCTCGCACCCGGCGACCACGTCCTGATCCACAGCGGGTTCGCACTCGAGCGGATGACCGCCGAGGAGGCACGCGACGCGCTCGCGGTGTTCCAGGACGACGACGCGACCGGTTGGCCGTCGTGACGGTCAGCGGGCTGCAGGAACAACCACGAACCGGCGCCGCCGCCCCGGACGCGGTGCCCGGGCCAATCATGTTCGTGCGGTACGCCTTCCCACCGAACCACCGCGGCGCCTGTGGTCCCGCGGACTCGCAGAGCCTGTTCGAGTACGGCGCCAGCGCCACTGTCGACGCGGGCCTGCGTCACCTGACACGCCAGTTCGCCGGAGCATGGCCATACCTTGAGCTGATCGCGTCCGCCACCGGAGTGCCCGACCCACTCGATCGGCGGGTGGTCGAGGCGTACTGGGTCGGCAACCGGTTGCTCGACCTGGTCGGCGCCGGTCCACTCGGCGCCTCCATGGACGACCGGTTCCGGCTGCTCACCGGCCGGCAGTTCACCAACCTCGCCGAGGCGGTTGTCGCGGGTGGCATGCCGCATCACAGCTACCACGTGTTCTGCGTCTACCCGTGGGTCGGCCTGCTCGGCGACGACCGCCGCCACGAGCAGGCGCTGATGGTTCTCGACCGCTGCCGGGTCCGGTGGGGGCAGGTGCGCCAGGTGCTGCCCGATCAGCTCGGCGTCGAGTCGCAGCCGCTGCTGTTCGAGCACGGCCGGTTGTTCCTCGGCCAGCCGCGGCTCGAGACCGTCGAGCGCACGCTGAACGGCGTCGGGCTGGTCCCCGAATTCGCCGTCGGCGACTGTGTGTCGATGCACTGGGAGTGGGTGTGCGACCGGCTCACCCTGCGGCAGCTCGCTGGGTTGCGGCACTACACCCGCCTGCATCTGGACCTGGTCAACGATCGCCTTGACCATCCGGCCGCGATCACTGCGCTGGGCTGAGCTCCTGCGCTGCCGTGGCATCGCCGGGCCGGGCGTCCGGCTCGTCGTCGGGCAGCACCCAGGCATGCCGAATGCCCCACGCGATTGCGTCCCCTACGGCATACTGCGGCAAGCCGGGCAGCTGCAGCGCAACCGGCCCGCCCGCCGTGTCCAGGCGGTAGTCGGTGTGCGGGCCGCGGAATCCGCGTGCGATAACCCGCCCGCGCAGCGGCCCATCGGCGCCAACCCAGTCCGGACGCAGCAACACCCGGCGCGGCTGCACGTCCCGACCGACCGCACCGCCCCCGGGCACCGCAACCGGCCCGTCGCCCAGGTCGATCGACAGCTTTCTCGACGAGAAGGGGCCGACCCATGCGGACAGCACTGTGCAGGCGCCGGTCAGCACACCGGTCGCGACACTCGCCGGCTCGCCGTACACGACCTCAGGCGACGCGATCTGGAGCAACCGGCCGTCGACGATCAGCGCGACCCGGTCGGCGAGGGCGAGCGCCTCGCCGGCGTCGTGTGTCGCGTAGAGCACTGCGGCACCCGTCTCGGCCTGCCGGTCGCGAACCGACTCCTGGAACGCTGCCCGCAGGTGTGTGTCCAGATGGGCAGTCGGCTCGTCCAGCAGGAAGAGCTGCGGGTCACGCGCGAGCGCACGAGCGAGGCCGACGCGTTGCTGCTGCCCGCCGGACAGCTGCGCCGGGCGGCGACCGGCGAGGTCGCCGATGTCGAGGCGATCGAGCAGCGTCCGGGCGGCCGCCCGCGCATCCCGCTGGCTGCGCCTGGCCCGGCGGAGCGGGTATGCGACCGTGTCGAGCGCGTTCAGATGCGGCCACAGCGCGAAGTCCTGGAACACCAGGCCGACGTCACGTCGCTCCGGCGGGGTGCTGTGGCGCGCCGTAGCCACGCGACGGCCGGCCAGCCAGATCTCACCAGCCGACAGGTGCACGATGCCGGCGATGGCATGCAGGAGACTGGATTTGCCCGAGCCGGATGCGCCGAGCAGGGCGACGATCTCCCCGCGGCCGACCGTCATGTCCACGCCGTCGATCGCCGGGACACCGGAATAGTTGACCCCCAGTCCCTCGCAACGCAGGGTGTGGCCGCCCGCGGAGATCCCGTCAGCGGGCATGGTCCGCCTCCAGCCGCGTCAGGCGGAGGCTCGACCGCAGCAGCAGCCAGCCCGCCCCCGCGATGGCGAGCAGTATCGCCGTCAGCGTCACGGACAGGGCGGCAGTCGATGCTGTGTCGCCGAGTTCCTGACTGTTCAGCACGGCGACCGCGAACGTCTCGCTGCCCTGCGAATACAGCAGGCTTGACATGGTCAGCTCGTGCAGGGACGAGACGAAGACGAGCACCCAGGCACCGACGAGTGCGGGCGCCAGCGCGGGCAGCCATACCGTCCGCACCGCCACGACGGGCCCCGCGCCGCTGACGCGTGCTGCCTGCCACTCACCGGCCGGCAGCCGATCGACCGCGCCGGAAATCGTCCGATGCGCGAGCGCCCAGAACTTGGCGAGGTACGCGAGCAAGATCAACGTCAGCGTGCCGCCGAGGCGGCGCTCGTAGGCGATGAGCAGGCCGACGGCAAGGGCCGAGCCCGGCACCGCGAACGCCAGCACGATGAGCGTGCCGAGGACCCGACCCGATCGGTGCCGTTCGAGTGTTGTCAGGATGGCGCCCATCAGCATGAGCAGCAGTGCGGCCAGCACCGCGAGCTGCAGGCTGTGTGTCAGGGCTTCGCGCGTCGGTGCATCCAGGGCGACCCGGAAGTTGTCGATAGTCCAGTTTGCCGGCGTCGGCGGCAGCCCGATCGCGCGGGTCAGTGCCGCAGCGACCAATGCGGCGGTCGGCAGCAAGACGGCCAGCAGGGCGTACAGGCCCAGTAGCGCGGCACCTACCCCCGCACCGGTGCGACGCGGGCCTGGCATCGCCGGGCCGGCCGGCCGTGCGGTGCGGCGGGAGCGCAGTTGCGGAGCCAGGACGAGGTCGGCCGGTATCAGAAGCACAGCCGCGATCAGGACGAGAGTAAGCGCCAGCGTGACCGCGTCGAGAAACGCGCCAGGATCGCTCCCGAACGCGAGGTCTGCGTAGAGCCGGGTCGTCAACGTCGCGTATCCCGCAGGTGCACCGAGCACCTGCGGCGCGGCGAAACTCTCCAGTGCCACGACGAAGATGAGGACGAACTCGGCCGCGAGTACCGGGCGCAGCAGCGGCAAGGTCACGGTGCGCACCGCGGTCCACCCTCCGGCCCCACTGATCCGAGCCGCATTTTCCAGCTGCGGCTGCGCGCGAACAGCCAATCCAGCCGTGGTCAGCAGGTAGCTCAGCGGCACGGCGTCGACGACCAGCACGACGACGATTCCGGCCGGGCCGTTCAGTCCGGTCCAGGTGAATCCCACCAGGTGGTCGGTGAACCCGGCCCGCCCGTACGCCTGCGTCCAGCTGTAGCCGAGGACGAACTGCGGGATCAGCAGCGGCAATAGCACGACCACACGGAGCAGACCGCGGCATGGCACATCGGTCCGGCGCAGCAGCAACGCCACTGCTGTTCCGAGCGGGACGGCGAGCACCGGGACAATCAGCGCCAGCTCCAGGGAATGGGCCGCCGCCGCCGCGAAGCCCGGGACGTGCAGCACCCGGGTGACCGGCGAGCCGCCCTCGCGAACCACCACCCAGACGAGCCGGGACAGCGGCACGGCGACCAGTCCGACGATCGCGAGCAGCGTGACCGCGCCAAGCGCTTGCTCGCCCGGGCGCACGCGGATGAGCTTGTGGCCACGCATCGCATCAGCCGCCGAAGATCGCTCTGTAGCTGGCGAGCACCGACTTGTAGCCGCCGAACAGCGCCGGCCAGTCGGGCGAGACCACCGGACTACCAGCGGGAATCGGCGGCCCGCCGAGGCCCGCGATCGTCACGTAGGTGCCCTGCGCCGCCATCGACTTCTGACCGGTGGTACTGGCGGCGTACGACGCGAACTGCTCGGCCAGCGGGGAAAGCTGCTTCTTGGTCGTCACGCCGATCGGGGCGTAGATGGCGACCGCCCCAGGCTGCGGCCAGATGACCTCGATCGGCGAGCCTTTGCGCTGGTCGGCGTAAGCCGCATTCGCGAGCGTGAAGCCTGCGGTATACCTGCCCTGTTCGACTCCCGTCAGCGTGTCGGCCGGGGCGTTGAGCTGCACCGCCCCGTTGCTCTTGAGCCGCTTGTAGTAGTCCACGCCGTAGCCGGGGGTCGAGGCGAAGTAGCCGAGCAGTCCCAGTGCCGAGGCTGCGAAGCTCGGGCTCGGAAGTGCAACCTTACCGCGGTATTCGGGCTTGACGAGGTCCGCCCAGCTGGTCGGCTCAGACCCGCCCTTGTGCACAACCAGGACCATGTACAGCAGGTCGATGCCGGTGAAGTGCGGCGTGCGATAGGCGCTCGGGATGCCGGATGCGTTCGGCGGACTCCACTCCCGCAGCAACCCCTGACTGTCGTATCCGTGCATCGTCAGCGGATCGCAGGCCCAGATGACGTCGGCCTGCAGGCCTCCGGCGCGGGCATCCGCGGCGACCCGCGCATTCAGCTGTCCGGTCGGCGCACGGAAGACGTTCACCTTCGCTGCGTCGTGCGCCTTCTCGAACGCCGTAACCAGGGTCTGCTCCACGTTGGCGCTCGCGCAGGTGTAAAGCGTCATCGACGACGAGCCGGACTCCGCCCAGCTGTTGCAGCCCGCGATGACGACCGCCAGCGCGGTGACGATGGGGAGGATCCACGCTGCTCGCACGATCATCTGTGGCTGCCTTCCGGATGCGGTCAGTGGCCGCTCGCGGCGCGGTCGATCCCGAGGCGGAGCGTGCGCTCGGGCAGGTCGAGGCCGATGATCAGCGATGACGGACCTGGATCAGGCGGGGCGGCGGGCGCGGCGCGGCGCGGCCGGGCGCGGCCAGCGGGCCGCTGATCGGGCTCCCAGCGGTGTGGATCGTCGGTGAGGCCGAGGAGATAAGTAACCGTGCAGTCGAGCGCCGATGCGAGATCCGGCAGCTTGGCGACGTCGACCCCAGCACCGTGTTCGAGGCTGGACAAGGCCCGGTTGGTCGTGTGCACTCCGCAGCGAGCGAGGCGCGTCACGACCTGCTTTTGGGTGAAGCCGAGATCCTCACGGCGCTGCCGGAGCCGCTGAGTGATGAGCAGTTGCCGAGCTCGCCAGCCGTCCCCCATGCCAACACCCATATCGCCCACCTCGCCGGGGTACCCATCGTCGTGCCAGGACAGGGACTCCGTCAATCACGGATTCTCGGATCCGGTCAGGACGACTGAACGATACCCATCTCGGCCAGGGGGTAAATCTGGTACATGGCGAAGTTGAAGACCGGGCTGCGCGCGAGCAGCCGCTCGAACTCCTCGTGCGACTCGACTTGGTAGATCCACGCGCCGCCGTGGGCGCCGACCACGTGGTAGCGCTCCAGCACCTTGCCGTCCGCTTCGAGGGCAGCTGCGTAGTCCGCCATCCGGCCGACCGCCTGCGCCATCTCGCGCGAGAGCAGTGACAGCTCCATACGCCACAGCACAAGGAACTTCATCGCGGCAGGGTATCCCGAAAGCGACGCGCCGCGACCTGCTCGGCCACTAGCTCATTGAGTCAGCCACGTTCTGCGCGGCGTGTGTCGTGGGTCGCGTGGCCGCCTGAGCAGCCGCCGGATCTGCCCGGCCATACTCGGTGGTGACGTGGTCGAGCAGGCCTTTCAGAAACTGCTCGACCTGAACCTGTGTGGAGTCGCGAAGAACTCGCAGATACACCGTTTGCCGTTCCAGTTCATCGTGCCGCAAGGCCGCCGTTTCGGAAGCCTCGGACGCCAGCCGATGCGCCTCGTCGACGATGATCTTCGCCCGCTGACGGGCCTCCTCGTACATCGACCGCGCCTCGGACATGATCCGCCCGCTGTACTCGTCAGCGTTCTTGACGGTGGTGTCCGCGGTCTGCTGCGCGGTGGTGAGGATGCTCACCGACTGCAGGACGATGTTCTCGTCGCGGCGCTGCGGATCGGCCAGCTTCGTGTTCTCCTCCTCGAGTTCCCGGATCCTGTTGGCCAGCGCCTGAACCTGCTCGGAGCAGCGATCGATGAAGGCATCGACCTCGTCCTCGTCGTACCCCTTGCCGAGGCCCCTGGTCTCGTGGAAGGTGACCGCCTGAAGGTCGGCTGCGGTGAGCCGTCCGTTCTCGCCACCGAACGTCAACCCCGTCATCAGCGATCTCCTCCTGTGGCCGGGTCAGCTCTGACCGAACTCGTCGAATCGGATGTGGTTCTCCGGCACCCCGTGGTCGACGACGAGCTTGACGGTGGCCTCCACCATCGCCGGGGAACCGCAGATGTAGACGTCGTGACCCGACCAGTCGCCGTGGGCCACCGCCACCTCACCCACCAGGCCCCGCTCGCCCTCCCACCCGTCATCGTCCGAGATCGCGGTCACCACGGTCAACCACGGGTTGGCGCTGGCCAGCCGGTCCAGGGACGGCGCGTCGTAGATCTCACGGACCGTACGCACACCGAAGAACAGGTGGGTAGGCCGCCCACCGTCAGTGGCGACCTGTGCGATGAGGGCCTTGAGCGGGGCCAGACCGGTGCCGCCACCGATCAGCAGCAGAGGACGCTCGGATTGGTCGTCCAGCACGAGCTGGCCGATAGGCGGCCCCAGCCGCAGCCGCGTCCCGACCTGCGCGGAGTGCACGAGAGCGCTGGACACCGGGCCGCCGTCGATGAGCCGGACGTGGATGTCGAACTGTGTCCCGTTCGGTGGCGACGCCGGCGAGTACCACCGCCACTCCCTGGGGCGCAGATCTGTGGCCTCGACCGCGACCGATTGCCCGGCGCGGTAGGGCAACGGTTCGGCGGTGCGCACGGTGAGAACCGCGATGTCGAAGGTGCGTCGCTCGATCGCGACGACTTCGCCGTCCCAGAACGGCGGCGCACCGCGAGCGGCTTCTTCCGCGGCGGCGGACATGGCCTCGGCGACGACGCCGTACGCGGCGGCCCAGTCCTCCTCGAGCTTGTCGGTCCAGTCCGGCCCGGAGAAGTGGCGCAGGGTCGCGATGAGTGCCTGGCCAACCGCTGGGTAGTGGTCGGCGACCGTGCCGAATTTGCGATGGTCGCGGCCCAGGTCCTGCAAGAACGGAACGAGCTCGTCGGCCTGGTCCACGTGGGACACGATGTGCCCGAGCGCACCCACTAGACGGTCGCGTTGACGAATCATCGCCGGCGGAAACATCGCCCGGGTCTCCGGATGCAAGACGAACAGATAGCTGTAGAAGAACAACGCCACGTCATCGCCACCGTGCGCGGCCACGGCAGCGAAGTTGTCCTTCAGCGCAGCGCTATCCAGCTCTCCCACGAGGAAATCCTTCAGGCGGTGACGATGTCGGCGCGTAGCGGCGTCAACGCCGCGCCGACCTGTCCGATGGTCGCGTCGTCCACACCGAGCCCCTGCAATGTTGCGACGAGATGCCCAACCACCCGGTCGAAGTGCTCGTCGGTGATGCCGAGGCCCGCATGGGCGGTCGCCATGTCGCGTCCGGTGTACTGATTCGGCCCACCAGTGGCGGCAGACAGCATCTCGACCTGATGACGTCGCAACGTCTTCATGTCGATGCCCTCGAAGTACGGTGCCAGGTCGGCGTCGCCGACGACTCGCTCGTAGAAGTCATCGACCGCCTGGCGGATGCCGCCCTCAGCACCCAGTCGCTCGTAGATCGTGGACGGTTGTGTGGTCGTCACGGGTTCGCTCCCTCACTCAGCCGGTCCCCCGCGGACCGCAACAGCGTATCCGGTGCCCTGGGAACCACGAAACGTGCCCGGGCTACCACTCAGCGAAGCCGTGGTCGAGGCGGTGCATCTACGGTTGTCGCATGGCGCCGGCCGATGCGAGCAGGCACGTCTGGGTCGATGCGACGGCTGGTGTAGCCGGCGACATGTTGCTGGCCGCGTTCGTCGATGCCGGTGCGCCGCTCGCCACGCTGCTGGCCGCCGTGAACGCCGTGACCCCTGGGTCGATCGAGTTGACCGCCACCGAGGTCCGGCGGGCCGGCCTGCGCGCCACCAAGGTGGACGTGACGTGTGTAGCGGAGAATCAGGCGCGTCGCAGCTGGCGCGACATCCGGGCCTTGCTCGACCGGTCGGATCTCGCGGTGCAGGTGCGGGACCGGGCCCAGCGCGTGTTCCGGCGGCTCGCCGAGGCGGAAGCACGAGTGCACGGGGTTTCGGTCGACGACGTGCATTTCCACGAGGCCGGGGGCTGGGATTCGATCGCGGACGTCGTCGGAGTCTGCGCCGCGCTCGACTACCTGGGGATTACCGCCATGTCCTGCAGCGCTGTTGCGCTGGGCTCTGGCCGGGTCACGGTGGTAGATGGTGAGCTTCCGGTGCCCGTGCCGGCGGTGCTGGAGCTGTCATCGGGCTGCCGCGTGCTGTCCGGTGGCGAGGGAGAGCTGGCTACTCCGACCGGCATGGCGCTGCTCACCGCGCTGTCTGACGAGTCCGGCGATTTGCCTGCCATGTCGGTGCGCACGGTCGGCATAGGGGCCGGCACCAGGGACGTCCCCGGGCATCCGAACGTCGTGCGGGTCGTCCTCGGCGACCGAACCGATCTTCCGACAGAACCGGACGACCGGTCGGTCTTGTCGGTGCTGGAGACCAACGTCGACGACCTGGACCCGCGGGTGTGGCCAACCGTCCTGGCGTCATTGCTCGAAGCCGGCGCGGCTGACGCTTGGCTAGTCCCGATCGTGATGAAGAAGGGGCGCCCGGCTCATACGCTGGCCGTGCTCACCTCCGTCGGCGCGCGTGATGTGCTGCGGCGGCTGATCTTCGAGCTCACCACTACGAATGGGGTGCGTGAACTCGCCGTCACCAGGACCTCGCTTGATCGGCTCTGGGTTCCGTTGCCGGTCACGGGTGGTCGGGTTCGCATCAAGGTTGCGCATCGTGGCGGTGAGATCGTCCATGCGACACCGGAATTCGACGATGCTGCGCAGGTCGCCGCGGTGCGATCCATCCCGGTCCGGCGGGTACTCAAGGAGGCCATCGCCGCCGCGGTGCGGGAGGGCTTGGTACCGGGAACGCGAGTCCCGCAGGCTTAGGTCGGGGCCGCGATCTGAGCGGCCAGATACCCGGCGCCGTAACCGTTGTCGATGTTGACTACGGCCACCCCGGGGGCACACGAGTTCAGCATGGTCAGCAGCGGCGCCAGGCCCAGCAGCGCAGCGCCGTAGCCGACGGACGTCGGCACGGCAATCACCGGCGCGGAGACCAAGCCGGCAACCAGACCGGGCAGCGCACCGTCCATCCCCGCGACCACGACGATGACACGGGCCGACCTCAACTGGTCAAGCCGGGCCAGGATGCGATGCAGCCCGGCGACACCGACGTCAACGATGAGATCGGTCGGGCGGCCAAGGTACTCGGCGGTCAGCTGCGCCTCTCGGGCGACGCCGAGGTCGGAGGTCCCCGCCGCAACCACCAGCACCGGCCCACCGCGCGGCGCTGGCGGCTCGGGCGGCCACGCGAGCAGGTGCGCGTCTTCGTCGTAGCGGGCGTCCGGCAGGACCAGCAGGATTGCCTTGGCGTGCGCGGGATCTGCTCGGGTGAACAGCGCCGTCGTACCGGATCTTTTGACTGCGCGGGCGACAGCGCTCACTTGTTCGGGTGCCTTACCCTCGCAGTACACCGCCTCCGGGTAGCCGCGACGCCGCGTGCGGTCGTGATCCAGCTCGATGAACGCGGCCATTGCCTCGTCGGGTTGCCAGCGCTCAGTCATGCGTGCCTGTCAGCACTGACAACGTGAACGCGCCGGACTGGATGCCGAGCACATCGATGGCGACGTAGCGGAAGCCGGCGGCGGTTACGGCGGCGTGGATCTGCTCCCGCGTCCCGGCCGAGACGGCCCGCACGAGGTCGTCGGCAGCCAGTTCGATGCGGGCCACCTCGCCGTGGTGACGCACTCTCGACTCGGCGAAGCCCAAGGCCCGCAGAGCCTCCTCGGCCGCCTGGATCTGCCCGAGCTTCGCCCCGGTGACCTCCTGGAAGTGGGGGATGCGGGAGGCCAGGCAGGGCGCGGCGGGCTTGTCGGCGCTGGGGAGCTGCAGTGCCTTGGCGATCGCCCGCACCGCGGTCTTGCCCAGTCCTGCCTCGGCAAGCGGTCGCAAGACCTCGTGGTTGCTTGCGGCGCGGGACCCGGGCCGATCGGGCCGCATCGTGTCATCGGCATTCTCGCCGTAGGCCAGGGCCGAGAGGCCGTAGGTGTCGACCACCTCGTCGGCGATGCGGGTGAACAGCTCGTGTTTGCAGTGGAAGCAGCGGTCGGGCCCGTTGGCCCGGTAGGCCGGGTTGTCCGCTTCCTGGGTCTGTACCTCGACGATGCGGGCGCCCACGAAAGCGGCGACCTCGTGTGCTGCGAGACGGTCGTCCGAGGCGAGACTCGGCGAGACGCCGAGGATGGCGACGACGTTTTCGGCGCCGAGTGCCCGCACGGCCAAGGCGAGCAGGACCGAGGAGTCGACACCCCCGGAGAAGGCGACGCCTAGCGGTGCTGCTCCTTCGAGCAGCCGGCCCACCGCGTTGGCGGCCTGCAAGATGTCGCCGGTGAGGAGTCGCTCCAGCGCGCTGGTCATCTCGGTCACCTCAGCTGCGTCTTGGCCGCCAAACGACCATTCTTCGCAGCCAATGTGCTTACCGTCCACTCCCGCCGGCCAGGGTGTCAGGGGCCTACAGCAGAGTCCGCAGCAACGCGGCGGCGCCCTCGGGCGCGTCGACGGCCACGTCCGCGGCCTGTAGTAGCTCCGCCGGTGCCTCGTCGCTGCGCACCGCGACCCGTACGGTGGCGATTCCCTGGGCGGCCAGGTCGTCGAGGGCCCGGAACGCCGCCATATCGCCGAGGTCGTCGCCCAGGTAGCAGAGGGAATCGAGGGACGTGGCCCATTTCCGGAGGACGGTGCCTTTGTCCGTGTGAATGGGCGGCAGCAATTCCACCGACTTGCGGCCGGCGCGGGCCACGAGCCCGGTCGCTGTTGCCACCTCCTGGGCCAAGGCCGTCACTTGCGCCTGGAGGGCTGGGTTGGTCCGGTAGTGGCAGGTGACTGAGAGCCCCTTCGGCTCGACCAGCACACCGGGTAGCGCCGCCGCCTGCAGGCGCACGGCCGCGGCGCTGACGACCGCGCGCCAGCGCTCGGCTTCGCGGTCGATCTGACGCTCGCCGCGGCGTTGCACCTCCAGGCCGTACAGCCCAGCCAGCAGAATCGACGTGGGTAGGTGCGTCGCGAGGAAGGCGACGGGGCGACCCGAGACGACGGCCACGACGCTGTAGCGCCGGGCCAACTCCTCGAGCAGCTCGGGGATCCCCGCCACCGGTTCGGCCATCGCGGGGTCTCGGACGATGGGCGAAAGCGTCCCGTCGAAGTCGCTGAAGATCCCCGCCGTCGCGGGCTTGCGGCGAAGCGGTGCGAACAGGTCACCGGGGTCGAGCGTCACGGGGTGACGGTACCGGCGGTGCCCGCGGCACGGGCCAGCCGGTGCGGGGAGTTCGCCGGGAGATGCTGACCTGCGCTGGTTCACCGCAGACGGTAAAGGTCCTCACCGGCCTCCGGCACGACGAGGGTGTCCGGTTCGGCCGCCCACGCGGCGGGGTCGACCTTCGCCGGGTCGAGGTAGTCGAGGTTGATCGCGCGGGTGACATCCTCCGGGATGCCGGTGGCGAGGGTGACCGTGACCCGGTCGCGTTCACCGTTGACCTCGTCGTAGGTTCCGGCGCCACGCAGGTGTGTGGAGTGAGCGAGGTCGCCCCAGTGCAGGTCCTTGAAGCGGTCCCACTGCTTTGTGAAGTAGTCCCGGCAGTGATATCCGATCTGCTCGATCGCCGGGTGCGTCGCGGCGATCTCGCGGATGTGCGGGGCGTACAGCACGACCTGGCCGCCGTCGGCCACGATGGGCTCTACCTTGTAGAAGCCTTTGGCGCCGGTCCACATGTCCTCGTACTTGGTGGGGATCAGCGACAGGATCCGGCGCACCGGGGCGTCGAGGTAGCGAATGTGCGTTTCGGCCGACACGTCCGCTGCCGCCGCCCACGCCGCTGACGAGTCAGCGAACGTCATCGCGTGCAGGTCCTGCGTGCGGGACTTGGTGACCACGCACAGCGCGAGCCGTTCGCCGGGGACCATCGACGCGGCCTCGTCGATGAGCGCGCGGACCGGGGTGACGCCGCGGGTGCCGATGATCTCCGCGCTGGTGATCAGCGCGCCGAGCCAATGCGACAGGTCGATGAGCTCCCGGCCCGCGACGCCGGGGAAGAGGTACTTGTTGCCGCCGGAGAAGCCCACGACCTCGTGCGGGAACACCGGACTGACGATGAGCGTGACGTCGTGCTCGACCACCTCGCGGTTGACGCGCACATCGGCGGTGTGGTGCAACAGGCCGCCAGACAGCTCGGCGATGCGATCGGCACTGATGGTTCCGACGTCCGCGAACGTCGAGCGATCCCACCAGGCGTGGTTGAGCACGGTGGTCGACGGATAGCGGGCGGCCAACGCGCCCGCGGCGTAGCCGAGGTGCGCGGCGAGCGCCTGCTCACTCATCGCGGCGTGGGTGCCGAGTGCGACGAGCACCGTCAGGCGGCTGACGCGTCGGTGTAGCGCGTCGTGGATCGCCGATACCAGCAGCGGCAGCGGGCAGCTGCGCGTGCCGTCTGGCACCAGCACGCACACGCTGCGCCCGTCCAGCTGCGCGGTCTCGAGCTCGGCGTGCACGAACGCCTGGATCTCATCCTCGGTGAGCACGTCGTGCGGTCCGCCGATCTGCGCTACTCCCGTGGTCGAAGCCGTCATCTCGACCATGTCACATCCCACCTGCGGATCTACCTCGGCCAGCCGGCGAGCCACCATGCGATTATGACTGCGCCGGGTCGGTGCTGATGCCCCGACGTCGAACGCCCGGAGGCCGAGTCACGCTGTGAGCGCCGCACGGCTGTCGCGAACCGCCGGGCAGGGGCGCGCCGCCGCGCCCGTGCGGGTGGTCCACCTGGGGCTCGGCAATTTCTTCCGTGCCCACCAGTGCTGCTACACCGAGCGCGCCCCGGACGCCGCGGACTGGGGGATTGCCGCCTTCACCGGGAGGAGCCGCGCGCCCCTGGTCGACGTGCTGAACGAGCAGGAGGGGCTTTACACGCTCGTGTCCCGCGCGAGCGACGGAGACCGGTTCGAGCTGCTGAGCAGCCTCTCGCGGGCCCACCCGGCGGCCGACCACGATGCGTGGCTGCGCTACTTCGAGGCTCCTGAGCTGTCCGCGGTCACGATCACCGTGACCGAAGCCGGGTACCTGCGTGGCACCGACGGCGGTCTGGACGTCGGTCGCCCGGAGATCCAGGCCGACGTCGAGACGTTGCGCGACGATCCAAGGCGGCTGGTTCACACTGCTCCGGCGCGTCTGGTCGCTGGGATTGCGGCCCGGCGGAGGGCCGACGCGGGCGCGCTCGCGCTCGTGCCCTGCGACAACACGCCGGGCAACGGCGCGCTGGTGGAGCGGGTCGTGCACGACCTGGCCCAACTCGTCGACGCCGATCTGGCCGGGTGGCTCCGGGAGTGGGTGGCCGTCGTGACCACTGTGGTCGACCGGATCACCCCCCGCGCGGCGCCGGAGGACGTCCGCACAGTGCTCGAGAGCACCGGGTTCGACGACCGCTGCCCGGTCGTCAGCGAGCCGTTTCACGAATGGGTGCTCAGCGGCGCCTTCCCCGCCGGACGGCCGGCCTGGGAGAACGCCGGCGCAACGTTCACCGACGACGTGACGCAGTACGAGCACCGCAAACTGTGGCTGCTCAACGGTGCGCATTCGCTGCTGGCCTACGGCGGGTCGAGCAGGGGTCACGCGACCGTCGCCCAGGCGGTGGCCGACGAGACATGCCGGTCCTGGTTGGAGGAATGGTGGGCGGTGGCGTCACCGCACCTGGACCAGCCGGCCGCAGACGTCGCCACCTACCGCGCCGTGCTGCTGGAGCGCTTCGCCAACGCGCGGATGCACGACCGGCTGGAGCGCATCGCCGCAGACGGCTCGCAGAAGCTCCCGATCCGCATCCTGCCCGTCCTGCGCGCCGAACTGGCGGTGGGCCGGTTGCCCGCCGGCGCCACGCGCGTACTGGCGGCGTGGATCTGCCACCTGCGCGGCCTCGGCGCGCCGGTCAACGACGCGCGGGCCGACGAGATCGTGCCCCTAGCCGCGGGCCCGCTAAGCGCCGCCGTCCCGCGTATCGTCGGCAGGCTCGACCCTGCCCTCGGCGCCGACGCGGACGTCATCGCGATTGTCCTCGATCAGTGCGAGCAATTCGTCCAGCAGGCGAGCTGAGTACGAGCGGCGGGCCCCGTCAAGGAGTGTATTCGAGTGGCAGGCGCGGTCTCATTCCTCGCAGGGCGAGGAAGGCGGGGACCAGCGCGTCGTAAAGGCTGTCGAACGTAGGCCGTAGATCGGCATAGGTCTGCCGGGCGGCGTGGTCGGGGACGACGGTTTCTTCGATGTGGACCATGTCGGCTGCCACATCGATCGAGGCGACGAGCCCGAGCGCCTCCATGCCGAGCAGGGCGGCGCCAAGACTCGAGCCCTCGTGCCCGGCGGGGAAGCCGATCGGCATTCCGAGGACGTCCGCGAGCATCTGTCGCCACAGGGCGCTGCGGGCGAAGCCGCCTGTCGCGCGGATTTCCCTAACGTCGTTGCCCGCGGCGCGTACCGACTCGAGCACGAGGGCGAGTTGCTGGCACACGCCTTCGAGCGCTGCGCGCATCAGGTGCCCGCGCCGGTGCTCACGAGTCAGCCCGATGTAGGCTCCTGAGGGGAACGAGCTCCAGTGCGGGGCGCGTTCGCTTTGCAGGTAGGGCAGCATGATCAAGCCGCCGGACCCTGGCGGCACCCTGCCTGCCTGACGCAGCAATTCGTCCTCACGCCCCTTGTCCAGCTCTGGGGCGAGCGCGTCACCGCACCAATCCAGCACGAGGCCGCCGTTGTTGACGGCACCGCCGACGACCCAGCGTTGCTCAGTCAGGGCGTAGCAGAAACTGCGTCCCTGCTCGTCGACGTTGGGGCGCTCGACCATGACACGCAGCGCCCCGCTGGTGCCGATTGAGCAGGCCGCCACGCCGGGACGGACCGCGCCCAGACCCAGATTGGCCAACGGACCATCGCCCGCACCGACGATGACAGGAGTCGTGGTCGGAAGGTGCACGGCTTCGGCCGCGCTTGCCAGCAGGCCGGGCAGCACCGTGGTCGTCGGGAGGAGTTCAGGTAGTTGATCCGCGCTGATCCCAGCAAGCTGCAGGCCTTCGGGATCCCACTGCAGCCGATGGATGTCCATTAGTCCGGTGCCCGAGGCAAGCGAATGGTCGGTGACCAGCACGCCCAGAAGTTCCAGCAGCACGTAGTCCTTGATACCTACCCAGTACCGTACTTGCGCCGTGAGCTCGGGTTGCTCTTCGCGGAACCACACCAGCTTGGGCAGCGGCGCCATGGGGTGCAGCGGAGTTCCCGTTCGCCGGTGCAAGGCCAACCCGGCCGGGGCGGCGCGCATTCGTTCGGCTTGCACGCTGGCGCGCTGGTCGGCCCACGTCACGACAGAGGTCGATGGGGAGCCGTGCGAATCCAGCCCGATGAGACCGTGCATCGCCGAGCTGAATGATAGGGCCCCGACTTGACCGCCGCATCGCGCAGCGACGCTCGCGATGGTCTGGAGGACGGCGGTCAGGATCTCCCGTGGGTCCTGCTCGGCGTACCCCGGGCGTGGTTCGCGCAACGGATACGCCACCGCGTGCGAAGCCACTACACGACCGCCGACGTCGTAGGCAACGGACTTCGCGCTTGTCGTGCCGATGTCGACGCCGACGACGATCGCGCCCGGGTCGCCGTCACCAGCGCGGCCAACGTGGCCCGGTCGATTGCCGATCATTCGACCTCTTCGACGGCGGCGACGGTGAGGTCGTCGAGGTTCGTCAATACCAGTGCCGCACGCTCCAGCGCGTCGGGCGCCGCGGGATACCGCCGCCGTGGGACGGCGACTACCCGCAGCCCCGCCGAGGCCGCGGACCGCAACCCGTTACTCGAATCCTCGACCGCGACGCAGGCCGAGGGTGGCAACCCGAGCCGACCGGCCACTGCCCGGTAGACGTCGGGCGCGGGTTTTCCTGAGGCCACCTCGTCGGTCGAGACGGTGGCCTCGAACAGCGCGTCCCAGCCCGCCGCGGCCAGGACCGTGTCGATGAGCCGTCGCGGCGATGAGCTCGCCAGTGCCAGGCGCCACCGCGCGGCGAGTCGTCGGAGCGCGCCGTCCGCGCCGGTCAGCACAGGCAGCCGCTCGCCGAAGCAGGCGGCCACCCGATCGATGACGACGGTAGCGACCCGCTCGGGCGGCAGGTCCACACCGAGCTCCTCGCTGAGGTAGCGTGCCCATTCGGCCGTGCTCATGCCCATCAGCCGGGTCTGCGCGTCCACCGGCCAACGGCCGCCCCGTTCGTCGACCAACCCGTGACGGACCAACTCCCAAACCGGTTCCGAGTCGATGAGCACGCCATCGAGGTCGAACACCACAGCGGCGATCCCGCGGCCCGCTACCCCCATGTCCGGACCCGCTGCGGCCGCAAAGTCACGACCATGCGCGACTCACCCGGGCCGTCCATGTCCCGCAGGTTCGCCCCGTATTTGACTGCGAGCTGGTCGGCGAAGGCGTAATCGACGTCGGGCTCGATTCGGCGTCACCACGGATTTCGAGGTACCGATGCGGATTCGCCAGATCCAGGATGAGCAGGCTGCACGTCGGTCGACGTCGGAGGTTCTTGACCTTCTGCCGAGTGGTGTTGAGCGACAGCCGGACCGTCTCGTCCTCGGCGAGGAACCACAGCTCGGACAGCTGCGGCCATCCGTTGTCACCGAGAGTCGCCAGAGTGGCGACCTCGGCATCGAGAAGGTCGCGATGCGAGGCGGGGATCGTCGTCATTGGTACTCCATATCTGTCATGTGACCTCCGGTCAATGAAGATCCTCGCGGTGCGGCGTCGCCCTAGCTATTCTCGGCGGTTGGGCCGCACCCGACCCGGCGCCATGGGCGATCGAGGCGATCTGGACCCGGCCAGAGGAAGCCGGGGATGTTCGAAGTCGGGTGGCCGCGCGACTCGCGACGGACCCTGCGGATTCCAGAGATCACCTGCTGGGGCACCCGTTCGCGGGATGGATGCACGGCGATGACGCCCGCCCCGCTCTACCTGGCGCGCGCCGGCCAGCACGAGTGATATGACCGGGTGGTGTTCGACCTCAATGGCCCGCCGGACGTCGGTTATGGACGGTCTCGTAAGCGATAGGTTGCAGTTCGATCCTGCCCTTGCCGCTCACGAAGGCCGCGGACTCCGGGCCTAGGGAGGCCGGTGTTCCGGCCTTCCATCTCCCGCATCGACCGTGTTGGTGAGACTGCGTTTTGCCGGAGGGGTGTTCCGGTCCTCCCTAGCGTGACCCCAGCTGTGACCCGTAGGGTCGTGGCACGGGGTCGCGACCGTGGCTGACCCACCTTCGAGAACGACCGCCAGCCGCCCGAGAGTGTGGCGAAAGGCCGCGATGCGGTTGGGCCCATCCGAACAATGGTCAGGAGAGACCGATGTCAGAAGAGCAAAGCACCACAGCCGAGTCTGCGGCCATCGCCGGAGGTGCCGTTGTCAGCGACGGTGCGTACACACTGTTCGTTGCCGACTTCGCCGACACCGACACCGCCTGGCAAGCCTACGAGGCGCTCAAGTCCGTCGAGGACGGCAAGACGATCGAGATCGAAGGCGTCATCGTCGTCAAGCGCGAAGCCGATGGCAAGTTGGAGATCCAAAAGGCCACCGACCACAGCACCCGCCACGGCCTCAAGTGGGGCATCGTCGGCGGCGTCGTCCTCGGCGTCATCTTCCCACCGTCCATCATCGGCAGCGCCCTCGTGCTCGGCGGGGCCGGCGCCGCCACCGGCAAGGCCCGCGAACTGCACCACCGCAGCGAACTCGCCGCGGAACTGCAGGACGCGATCGCACCCGGACATTCCGGGATCCTGGCTCTCGTCTCCGACCCCGGCGCCGTCGAGATCCGCAAGGCACTCGCCAAGGCAGACGCCATCGTCGAGAAGGCCATCGACAAGGCGGCCGCCGAAGACATCAAGGCTGCCGCAAGTGAGGCCGATGCAGGTAACGCGTAGTAGCGCACCGGCGCCGCGCGCCCGCCCCGCTTGAGCTCGGTCGCCAGCTGGCATGGCACATCGAGTACCCGCCCTTCGTCCCGGGCGCTGTGCCGTGGGCGCGGTGGAAGAATTCGCCGGGCACCCCGCCGCCGGAGGATGGCACGTAGATCATCCCGGGCGCCGCCATTCGCGCCGCCTGCCCAGGCCTCAGCCACCACTTCTCATCGATCCGCCGCGGCACCACCTGCCGCGCCCGGGGCACCAGCAGCCTGGCCGGCGGCAGCCCAGCCCGCCAAGCCCGACCGGATCCGCCAGGTCGCCGCACGGCGTGTGAGCCCCACCGATCGGCGCCGTCGCGGCCGCCCGGCCACCCAGCCTCGGCGAGCACCACCATCAGCCGCCCAGTCGCCGCTCGCGCGACCGGCCGCTGCCCGATACGGGCCTGCGCTTCCACCCACCGCACACACACAAACCTCAGCGGGGCAGACTGGTGGTGAACGGCACGCACCGCAGTATCCACCGCGACGCGCGTCCCCACCCATTCGTCTATGTGATCGGTCGTGCCGGCCACGGCGACACAGCCACCGCACATCGGAGCCGCTGCATAAGGACTCTGGTACGACGAGTTCCGATCAGTGCGCCGACCTGGCCGCCGGGTCGGGTCTGTCGCCAAAACTCACGACGAAGACCCCGGTCGAATGACGATGGCAAAGGATACGCCGGGGGGACACCTTGCTGTGTGCAGATTGCGAGCGCGCTCCGTGTCGTCGGCCATCGCCTCGCTCATCGCGTCGGCGTGCCTGGACGGCTAAGATTTGGAGGTGACCCTCGAAAGAAGGTATCCGTCATGAACACGTCGGGAAACCGCAGGTGGTGGGCGCTCGGCGCGTTGAGCCTGGCCGTCCTCGCGGTCAGTCTCGACGGCACGATCCTCAGCGTCGCGCTGCCGACCCTGGCCGGGAGCCTGCGTGCCTCCGAGTCCGATCTGCAGTGGTTCCAGTCGGCGTATCTGCTGGTGCTCGCGGCCGCGATGCTGCCGGCCGGCTTGCTCGGTGACCGCGTTGGCCGCCGACGGGTGATGGTGGGCTCGCTCGCGCTGTTCGGTCTCGGTTCGGCGGTCTGCGCCTACTCGACATCGGTGGGTGAATTCATCGCGGCCCGGGTGTTGCTCGGCGTGGCCGGGGCGGGTGTCATCGTCATGGCGTTGTCGGCACTGACGGTTCTGTTCAGCAAGGAGGAGCGTCCGAAGGCGGTCGGGGTCTGGGCTGCGGCCAACTTCGTGGCATTACCGATCGGGCCGATTCTCGGCGGTTGGCTGCTGACGCGCTATTGGTGGGGATGGGTGTTCCTGATCAACGTCCCGGTGGTGGTGATCGGCATTGTGGCAACGATGGGGCTGATCCCCGAGTCACGGGCTGCGCGGCGTCCGGACTTGGACCCTGTCGGGATGCTGGCGTCCACGGCGGGCTTGGTCGGCGTGACCTACGGCCTGATCGAGGCGGGCCAACATGGCTGGGGCCCCCCGGGCGCGATTGCTCTGATCGTCGGCGGCGTGGCCGTCACGGTCGCGTTCTTCAGCTGGGAGCGCCTGGTCGACCGTCGAGGCACCGGCCGACCGCTGGTCGATCTGTCGCTGTTCGGCTCGCGCTCCTACACCTGGGGTGTGATCCTGCAGGCCCTCGGGGTACTGGCGATGATCGGCGTGCTGTTCACGATGCCGCAGTACTTCCAGGCCGTTCGCGGCGCGGATGCGATGGGCTCGGGCCTGCGCCTGCTGCCGATGGTCGGCGGGCTGATCCTGGGCGCCGTGCCCGCGGACAACCTCGCCCGCCTCGTCGGTGCAAAAATCGTCGTAGCATTCGGATTCGCCCTGCTCGGCGGTGGGCTGGCGCTCGGCGCAGCCACCGGCGTCGGTTCGAGCGACGCGTTCATCGCGATGTGGATGGCGGTCCTCGGTGCCGGCATGGGCCTGGCCATGGCCACGGCGTCGTCGGCCGCGCTGGTCGAGGCCCCCGAGTCACGAAGCGGTGTCGGCGCCGCGGTGATGCAGGCGCTGAACAAGATCGGCGGCCCGTTCGGCGCCGCGGTGCTCGGCAGTCTGCTCAGCTCGTCCTACCGGTCGCACCTGGACCTCGCCGGCCTGTCGGCATCCGCTACCGGGCAGGTCAAGGGCAGCGTGTTCGTCGGCGTCGAGACGGCGCAGCAGAGCGGGTCGACCACGCTGCTCGACTCGGTACGCACCGCATTCACCCACGGCATGGACATCGCGCTCGTCGCATCCGCCAGCATCGCCCTGACCGGGGTGCTACTCGCGCTGATCTTCCTGCCCGCACGCAATGCCGAGCCGCAACCGGCACAACAGGCCGCAGGGGACGCGGAGGCCGACCATGTCGCTGTCGGTTGACCGCTCGAAACCCGGACTGCGTGAACGCAAGAAGGCAAAGACCCGCGCAACGATCCAGCACGAGGCGCTCGCCCTGATCCGCAAACAGGGTTATGCAGCGACAACCGTCGAGCAGATCTGCGACGCAGCTGAGGTCTCGGAGAGCACCTTCTTCCGCTATTTCCCGGCCAAGGAAGACGTCGTACTCAGCGACGAGTTCGACCCGCTCATCGCGGCGGCCTTCCGGGCCCAACCCGCCGACGTCGGCATCGTGCAAGCGATGCGACAAGCGATCCGATCCGTGTCCAAGACGCTGCTGCCCGAAGAACTCGCCGACCTTCGCGAACGCAGCGTGATGGCCTGGCAGATACCCGAACTCCGGGCGGCATCACTCATTCAGCTGACGGACACCATCCATCTCGTCGCCGAACTGACCGCCGAGCGCACCCGCCGCAAAGCCGACAACCCCGAAGTCCGCGCCTTCGCAGGAGCGCTCATCGGCGTGATGATCTCGCAAATGAGCACCTGGGCCGAACACCCCCACATCGACGTACTCGTCTCGATCGACGACGCACTCGCCTTCCTCGAATCAGGCTTACCCATCGACGACGAGACCTGACCGCCTACACCCCCAACAACGTTTGGCCGCGCAGGAGATCACTGATCTGGCTCACCCGGTCGAATTGGACCTCGCGCAGCCCGCTCGACCGAACGAAATTGACGACTGCACAGAAGGATCCGCCTGCCGTGGGCTGGCGCCTCAGATCGGCTGCATAAGTGACCTGGCCGGAAGCCTGTTCACCCCTGGTGCGTGTGCGCACCGACCACCACCTCATCGATCAGACAGCGCCTCGACGACGACCGGACAGGGGTCCCGCCGTAGGCTGTCGGTGAGCCGACTGGCCAGGTGCAGGGCTGGCCTGGGCCACGGCGAATGTTCTGGCCGGGAGGTCGGGTTGCCGCTGTCTGAGCATGAGAAGCGTCAGCTGGAGGAACTGGAACGCGCCTGGCATGAGCCCGCCGGGCCACCCGCCCGGCCCGGGCTGCGCGGGCGCCGCAGATGGCTCACGACGCGGAGACTGCTGGCGTTTTCGACGCTCGGGATGCTGGGCGGGTTGGGTCTCCTGCTGTCGGGTCTCGCCGCGGACAGCGGAGTTGGGATCACGCTGGCCGTGGTGGGCTGCGCGCTGGTGCTCGCCTGCAGTCTTGTCGCCGTTCCGGCGCTCACCCCCGCCCGGCGACCACGGTGGCCGCGCGGCGGCGGCACCGACGTCTGAATCCCAGGACACCGGCCGGGATCTGGCCTGGCACCTGCTCGCCGGGCAGGGTTCGATGTCGGTGACCGGGTCACGGCTGCGGAGGGCCTCGGCGGGTTCCTGCGTGAACGTGGACCCGGCCGGACACCCGGCCTCATCACCGCCCGCCTGCCCGGTGGCCTGCTGCCAGCGCGGTTCGTGACCGGCCAGACGGTCAGCGCCGCCCGCGGAAGCCACGCGAGATCCGCACGCCCGAGTATCCCGTCATCACCTCGCACCCGGTCGACGGGCCAGCACACCGAATAGGCGGTGCACTCGGTACCTTCCGCGACTGGGACGGGTCGGTGTTGATCAGCACGCTATGCCGGACGATTTCGTCGAAGCGGGTCATTTTGCTGGCCTGGCCGGGGAACGCCGGTCCTGGTTCCGCCGGCGCACGCCGGTGACAGGCCCATGTCGGGGCTTCCGGTCGGCAGCCCGCGAGGCCATGATGGGGCCCTGCGTACCACGCTGGGGAAGATCATCATGCGGGCAGTCTCGCCGGCTGTGGCCGTCGTTGCCGTGCTGGTTCTTGGCGCGGTCAGCTCGCCGGGCGCCGCGGCGGCCACGCCGGCCAACGTCGATGTCAGCCAGCGGGCCACGAATGAGTCCGAGGAGGCCGTCGCGGTCAACCCCACCAACCCGAACAACATCGTCATTGTCTCTAACGTGGTGGTGCCGGCCGCCGGGCTGTTCGCGGCGGTGAGCTTCGCCGGCGGTGCGACCTGGGCCACTCGGCTGATCGCGGACAACGACAACCTGGGGGCCGCGTGTTGTGACCCGAGCCTGTCGTTCGATGGCTTCAGCAACCTGTTCCTCACCTACCTGTACAACGTGGGCACCACCGTGCCGGTGGCGCTGAGCACGGACGGCGGGCTGAGCTTCAGCCAGCTGACCAACATCGCCAACCCGTCGGCTCAGAC